>NZ_MVBD01000018.1 GCF_002000055.1 Marinicella sediminis
ACCCTGACTTTCACCATCACCGTGACCAACACCGGTAATGTGACTTTGAACAACGTCACCGTATCTGATCCCATGATCACCCCCAACAGCAACTCATGTGCCACCCTCGCACCTGGGGCTACATGTGTGCTGGTCGGCACCTATGTGGTCCAGCAGTCTGATGTGGACAATGGCTCAATCACCAACACCGGTACCGGCGATTCAGATGAGACACCTCCGGATGATGACACCGTCATCACCCTGATCGGTTCAAATCCTGCCTTGGAAACTGATAAGTCTTACACAAGCAATGCAGATGAAGACGGCTCGGGCACCATCACTGTGGGAGATACCCTGACCTTTACGATCGTGGTTACCAACATTGGTAACATCACCCTGACCCAAGTAACTGTAACCGACAACATGATCACCCCAAACAGTACTGTTTGCCCAGTGGTTCCCGTAGGTAACACTTGCGTGCTGGTTGGTACTTATGTGGTACAACAATCAGACGTTGACAACGGTGAGATCATCAATGTAGCAGAGGGGGACTCTATTGAGACGGGTCCTGATCCTGACTCAGACATTGAAATTGTTATCATCAGCGGACCGAGTCCAGTACAGGTACCTTTGGATAATAAATGGTTGTTCTTATTATTGCTGATAGCCATGTCAGGTCTGGCGGCAGGAAGGTTGCAACAAAAACGTTGATATTTTTATTCCAGAGTCAACATAAAAGGCCTGTCAGTTGACAGGCCTTTTATGCATGACCAATCAATAACTGATGATCAAACAAATTTACAATCAGGTGCAACAAAGGACAATTTGACTGAGCAAAACATTTTACTCCGTAAAGAACTGGAGTTGTATGCAGCTGTTGATAATCCAATGAGCATCAAATCAGTCTTTCAAGCCAAAACCAAAATCCTGATCGGCATTGGCTGCCATGGCAACCACAACCACCCAGGCAGCGACGTTCTGTGCCAGTGCGGCAGGATCGATTTTATCCAGGGTATCATTCGCGGTATGGTGATAATCAAAGTAATCGGTGCCATCTTGTTTCAAACCAAACACCGCCATACCCGCTGCCCGCAGCGGGATCAGGTCAGCACCTGATCCGCTTTGGTTGTTGCTGTACGCAATACCCAATGGTTTTAACTGCTCAGCAATGGCCATAACCACAGGCATGGCTGTCTCAGACACCCGCGTACCAAAGCCGTAAATCCGGCCAGCCCCAAAGTCAGACTCGCCACCCAGAATATGTTTATTCAATTCATGCTTATGCGCCTCGTGATAAGCCTTCGCCCCAGATAAGCCGTATTCTTCGTTGGCCCACAGTACCACCCGAATGGTTTTCTTTAACGGACCCATGTGTTCATTGATCAATTGAGCTGCAGCCATGGTGATTCCACATCCAGAAGCATCATCGATCGCTCCAGTCCCCAGGTCCCAGGAATCCAGGTGACATCCGATCACGATGTACTGATCGGCCTGGGTGGTGCCTTTCATGTCTCCAATCACATTGTATGAAGTGTAATCACCATCCCAGTGAGAAGTCAAAGTCATGCGGACCTTAACCGGAACATCTCGTTTCAGCATGTTAACCAGTAAATCAGCATCAGGATTTGATATGGCTCCGGCAGGCACCGAAGCGATGGCTTCATCATATCGAGCAGCTCCGGTGTGGGGGGTGCGGTTGTTATCGGTACCAATGGAACGAATGATTGCCGCAATACCGCCTTTTTCTGCTGTCACCTGGGCTGTTTCGCCTCTGGCACCGACCGCTTTGCCATAACCTGATCCATCCTGATGCCGTTCCATGCGCTTGCTGATGAACGTAATTTTACCTTTCACCAAAGCAGGGTCTGCGGCTTTTAAAGCCTCAAGATCAGCAAAATGAATGATTTCACCTTCCAATCCTTCTGCAGGAGTCGGCAGGGTCCGACCCAGAGCGGTGATGTGCATGGGTTGGGGGAAAGGTGACAGCACCTCGGCCTGCTCAACACCACGTGTCCATCGTTTCAACGGTGCCGGTTCAAGCCTGACCTCATCAAAACCCAATGCTTTGAATTTGGCTTCTGCCCAAGCCACTGCTTTGGCATCTCCCGGACTGCCTGCAAGCCGGGGACCCACTTCGGTGGTCAATGATTCAGTCAGCTCATAAGCCAGTGAATGATTGATTGCCAGCGACCTGAGTTCACCAAGCTGATGCAAAAATGCCTCAGTATACAGCTGCTCATCATTCTCGCTGGCCATAACGCTGGCCAATCCCACCATCAATAAACACACTGCTTTTGCCACTGACTTCATAACACTCTCATCTTAAAAAACCAAAGATTGTATCAAAGACTGTCCATTCAGACATAAAAAAAGCCGGGACCAGGCCCGGCTTTTAGCTCATTGGCAGCAGTTACTCTGCATCAATTTTGCTGGCGTCACCCGCTGTGATGATGGAAAAACTGTCTGGCTTGACATACTTATTGAAAGCCATATTCACCTGTAAAATAGTCAGGTTACTGATGGCTTCTTCGTACTCTTTATTCCATTGTTGGGTACGATCAAGATCGATGTAATTTGCCAGTTGACCAGCCAATCGGTTGTCTTTGGCACGATCAATCCGGTTGTTTTGCAAGACACCTTTTCTGGCATCATCCAGCTCTTGTTGCGTAAACCCTTCATCAATGACTTTCAACAGCTCTTCTCTGAAACCAGTGGCCACTTTTTCGAGGTTCTCTGGCGCACAGATGGCATAAGCTCCAAATGTGGCATTTTCATCATATGGCGAAGCATTGAAGAACGAACCAGCACCATAACTCAAACCATCCTGTTGCCTTAATCGGTTGGCCAGTCGACTGCTGATAAAACCACCACCAAACATTTGGTTGGCCATTACCAAAGCCGGATAATCCGGATGGTCATCACTGATTGGCATGCGCATCATGGCCCCAAAAGCGGCGCCGGACTTGTCAGGCGTGTCAATGAACTTATTGATGCTGTCTACATCGGCATACCTGGCAGGAACACGCTCATATGCCACATCACTGCTCCAACCATTGAGCACATCCTGAATGACACTTGTTACTTTATCCTGATCAAAATCGCCAACAATACTGACATCCGCATCCTGACCACCATAGAAGGTTTTATGGAATGCCCTTACCTGATCTGGTGTAGCGGCTTTGATGGCCGCAATTTCATCATCAATGGTCATTTGATATCGGGGATGGCCAGGTTCATATGGATCAAGGTGACGACCCAGTTGTCTGAAAACCTGGGTGGTTGGCTGTTGTTTTTGCTGTTCAAGCGAAACAATCAATTCCTGTTTCAGCACATCGAGTTCTTCCTGATCAAAAGCCGGCCGTTTCAAAACCTCATCCAACAATTTAATCACTGCCGGAAGGTTTTCATGGGTAGTCCTGACATTCACACTGGCACTTCTGGCAGAACCGGATACACTGACGTTGGCTTTCAATTCATCAAATTTGGCTTTCAGTTCATTGCGTGAATAGTTGGCTGTTCCCCGATCCAACATATTACCTGCCAGACGGCCCAGCACTGACTGATTGTACAGTGCCTCTTCATTGCCCAAATCCAGCCTGAGGTTCATCACCACCGAATCACCGCGGGTTTGTTTATTGACATGCACCAGTTGAGCACCGTTGCCTAACTCAACTCGTTTGGTACGGGCATCAATGTTTTCAAAGCTGGGATCAAAATCTTCGCCCTGGGCAACCATTTCACGACCTTCATAGCCTTCAACCATGGCTTTGATTTCTGCCAGAGAATACCGTTCAATGGAGTCTGCACGGTCAAAGTCACTTTCCGGTATAAACAACCCCAAGGTTCTGTTGTCATTCACCAGAAATTCTTCAGCAGCGGTTTGTACCTGCTCAAGCGTCACCGCTTCTAAACGATCACGACTCAGAAACATCAAGCGCCAATCACCCATTCCAACCCATTCACTGAGGGCCAGGGCAATGCCTTCTGATGAATTGAATGACAACTCAAATTGTTTGATCAGATTGGCTTTGGCCTGGTTCACTTCTGCTTCGGTGATCAGCTGTTCGCTTGCACCTTCCAGGGTAGCTAAAAAGGCTTCTTTGGCAGCATCAAGGTCTTTATCTTTGGCCACTTGAGCCATGAAAGACATGGCACCTGGCTCTGCCCACTGGAAATTAAAACCAAACGAATTGGCGGCCAACTCTTCTTTCACCACATTTTTATGTAAGCGTCCGGTGGTTGGATGCGCCATGATCTGAGACAACACGTCAACCGCTGGAAAAATAGGATCTGAACCTGCCGGAGCTTTGTACATCGCACCAACCACCTGAACGTCACCAGCTCTTCTCACAGTGACCATGCGCTCACCATCCTGAATAGGCTCTTCGGTATAAAGCGGTCTGATTTCACGGCTTGGTTTTGGTATTTTGCCAAAATGTTTTTTGATCAGTTTGAGGGTTTGATCTACGTCGATCTTACCTGCCACAATCAGCGTGGCATTGTCAGGCTGGTAATACTTTTTGTAAAACGCCTGAAGATTTGAAATGTCTACATTTTCCAGGTCAGATCGGGCACCAATGGTACTCTTACCATAATTATGCCAGTCCATGGAAACTGATCCCATGCGCTGCCAAAGAACCCGAATTGGGTTGTTGTCACCGTTTTCCAGTTCATTTCTGACCACCGTCATTTCTGAATCCAAATCTTCTTTGGAAATAAATGAGTTGATCATTCTGTCTGCTTCCAGTTCAATCGCCCATTCCAGATTGTCATCTGAAGCCGCAAATGTCTCAAAGTAGTTGGTGCGGTCAGTCCAGGTGGTACCATTAGGTTCGGCGCCTCGGTCAGTCAGCTCTTTGGTGATGTTAGGGTGGTTTGGCGTGCCCTTGAACACCAGATGCTCAAGCAAGTGAGCCATTCCGGTTTCACCATAATTTTCATGCTTGGAACCCACGTGGTAGGTGATGTTAACCGTTTGGGTTTCCTGAGATGTATCTGGAAACAACAAAACCTGCAAACCGTTATCCAGGCGGTATTCTGTGATACCTTCTACAGTGGTAACAAATTCTATACCCTTGGGTAGTTTGGCTTGCGCACCCGCAACAGCCACAAGCAGGGTAATCAGCAATACCCACCGGTATTTATGTAAATGAGACATAGTACTCCTCTGTTCAAAAGATTAAAGTTATCCCATCAGACATGAAAATCCTATGAAAATTCACCACTGAGGGGACATCAGCCGGCCGATCATAAATCATTGTAGAGCCTATTACATCCAACGAAAGTCATGAAAACCAGGAAAGTCGCCCTTGCTGCAAGCCTTAATCATGTGATATCTTGAGTCACAATACGGTAACCGGAATTACTGATGAAACTCAATAAAACCATGACATGGTGCCTGCTGACAAGTCTGATCGTGACCTGTCCGGTTATGGCTA
The DNA here is from genome assembly GCF_002000055.1 of Marinicella sediminis. Taxonomy (GTDB): domain Bacteria; phylum Pseudomonadota; class Gammaproteobacteria; order Xanthomonadales; family Marinicellaceae; genus Marinicella; species Marinicella sediminis. The sequence continues at coordinate 5,418 of NZ_MVBD01000018.1, forward strand.
CTGAAGCCCAATACGATGAACAATTGGCCCAAAAACTCGGGGCTGATGAATATGGCATGAAAATGTATGTCATGGCGTTGTTGAAAAGTGGTCCCAACAGGCCTGAAGACGTTGATCGGGCGCGGGCATTACAGCAAGCACATATGGAAAATATCAAACGATTGGCCAGCGAAAAAGTGTTGGTTCTTGCCGGACCGTTTGGTGCCAATGATGCTGACTTACGAGGAATCTATGTGTTTGATGTGCAGACCATTGAGGAAGCCCGTACACTGACTGAATCTGATCCGGCCATACAGGCTGGCAGTCTGGTTATGGAGCTGATTCCATGGTACGGTTCGGCGGCTTTGATGCAGGTCAACGAACTGAGTTTAAAGCTGGCCAAAAAGTCTTTTTAACCCAAACCCATGATACGAACAGTCCGTTCATCAGGGCTCATTAGGTAAATACAAGACCTCACCTATCATCAGCTGATCAGACGATTTATTGTTGATTGATTTAATGGCAGCCATGCTGGTGCCGTGACGGCTTGCGATGTCACTGAGCGTGTCGCCTGATTGTACAATGTGCTTCTTGCTTTTGGCCTGAGCCGCAATCCATGTATTAGGTGGCGGACTTTGGTAAAAATAATTCCGAATGCCATCAGCAATTTGCCGTGTCAGCTTATCCACATGTTTTGGGTCTTTGAGCTTTTTCTCGTCGTTGGGGTTACTGATATAACCGGTTTCAACCAACATGGATGGAACATCAGGAGACTTCAACACCAAAAAATTGGCCTGACCAAATCCCTGACCATGCAATTTCACAACTTGTTTCAGGGCAGCATGGACTGATTTGGCGGCTTTGTGACTCTCTTCCAGGGCTGCATTCTGAGACAAGTCATACAGCACTTTTGATAACATGTCTTGTTTATCTTCAATCACCACACCACCAATCTGGTCAGATTTGTTTTCAGATTCTGCCAGCCATTTAGCAGCTTCTGAAGAAGCGCCCCTTTGAGACAGGATATATACACTGGCGCCATTGACCTTGCGGCTGTGAAAGGCGTCGGCATGAATCGAGACAAACAGATCAGCATTGTGCTTTCTGGCTTTTTCAAAGCGTTTGCGATGTTTGATGTAATAGTCACCTTCACGAATGATCAGGGCTTTCATGCCAGGCTTGGCATTGATTTTTTTAGCCAGTTGGTTTGCCACATTGAGGGTAATATCCTTTTCGTGCGTCCCGGCAGCACCGATGGCACCAGGATCTTCCCCGCCATGACCGGCGTCAATGGCCACAATCACATCCCGGTTGGATTGGGTGACGGAGGCAACAGATTTCACCTGAGGCTTGGCTGCTCTATTCAGGTCCACCACCAGTCGATGACCATATTCACCCGTGGGTTTCAACAGAAAACTCTTGGGTTTCAGGGATTGATGTAAGTCCAGTACGATTCTGACTTTACCCGGCTCGCTGCTGAAGCGAACTTTTTTGATGTCTTTGTTGTTTTTAATGGTCAGTGATTCGGTCAAAGTTGCCTGATTCAGATCAATCACCACCCTGGGCGGGTTGTCCAGTTCGAATAATTTGTAATCTGCATCGTCGCTCAGATCAAACACAGCCCGGGTGTGCTCAGGGCCGGTCCAGACCCGCATACCTTCTACATTGGTGGCGATGGCCGACTGGCCAGCCAACAGCATCATTGCCATGTACATCAGCTTTTTCATAACTAAAAACCATACAAACTCTGAATAATTGTATGCAAAGGCCGTGCTTGAATCAAGCTTTTTAATTTAAATCAACAAGATAGATTAGCTATTTGATGTTATTGTTAAGGTTCTGTTCAGGCCATTCAAAACAAATTCAAGTACCCAATCAGCTGCTGGCAACACGCCCTTACCCTTTCCAGGCCATTCAATCAGCACAATATGTGCAGGATCGAGCAAATCTTCAATGTCCAGAAAATACAACTCTTCCGGATCAGTCAGGCGGTACAAGTCCATATGCACATATGTTTGTTCGGCCGTTTGATACGTTTCATACATGGTGTAGGTTGGGCTTTTTACCACTTCTGTAATCCCACATGATTTGAGCAACAGCTGGGTGAAAGTGGTTTTACCAGCTCCCAGATCCCCTTGCAGGTAAACCACTGTCCCCGGAGGGATCTCGCAACTTAACTGCCGGGCCACAGCAGACAACTGATCCAGGGTGTCTATCTGAAAAGTACGTGGCTCAATGGATGATTTCATGCAGGTCATCCAGTAAATCTGAGGCCGTCATGGTAAATCCATAACGGCTGTGAGTTCCCACCAGGGCATGCCACAGCACCGCCAGATGTGCCGCTGACAACGGCGAGAAGCCTTGTGCCATAATGCCCGCTACCATACCTGCCAAAACATCTCCGGAACCAGCAGTAGCTAAGTTGGCATTGCCAAAAGGACAACACCAGGTTTGTTCACCATCACTGACCAGAGTACCAGAACCCTTGAGCACTGCGACACAATGGTACCTGCGGGCCAATTGCCGGACGGCAAGCCAGCGGTTTTGTTGGACCTCAGCTACCGAGACATCCAGCAACCTGGCGGCCTCTCTGGGGTGCGGAGTGATGACCCTGAGGTGTTCAGGTGTGACAGGTGAACGCGCCAACAAATTCAACCCATCGGCATCCATCACCAAAGGCGATGGCGTTTTGAGCGCTAGTTTAAACAATTGTTTCGACCATTGTGACTGTCCCATACCCATGCCCATGACCACCACATCAGCAGGCTTTCCAGCAGACAAAGGCTCATCGTCACTGGTACCGGAAAAGCCACTGACCATGAGTTCAGGTGCATACAATGGGACCAACGCCTGGTGCTCCTGGTCAGTGATCAAGGTGGTCAGACCAGCCCCTGATTTAAGCACCGCTCGTCCGGCCAGTAACACGGCACCCAACATACCTGCCTGTCCGCCAACAGTCAGCACATGACCAAAACTGCCTTTGTGGGTGTTGTTTGCTCTTGCAGCTGGTAATTCCTGCAGTTTTTCACGGTTCATCAATTGGGCCTCAGCCACTACTGATTGCAATGCCACTGCCGGAACCCCCAAATCTGCAAACAGAATTTCGCCACAACAGGCCGGGCCATCCAGGGTATATAACCCGGTGTTGCGCCCCAGAATGGACACGGTTTGACTGGCCCGGACAGCACAACCCTTGATTTGTCCTGTGGTGCCATTCAGACCGCTGGGGATGTCAATGGCAAGCGTCTTATATTCATTGTTATTGATGAGACCAATGATGCTCGCATAACTGCCCTCAACCTCACGGGTTAATCCTGTGCCAAAAATGGCATCAACCACACAATCAAAGTTTTCATCCGGCCATTCATCAATCACTGTACCCCGATAGGCGGCAGCTGCTTTGGCCGCGTCGCCGGTCAGCTTACTCACCGGCTGTAATGCCAATACCTTCACTTTCTGACCTTGTTGCCTGGCCAGCTCGGCAACCACAAAACCGTCACCACCATTGTTGCCAGGCCCGGTCACCACCAACAGACGCTGGTGAGTATCCAGGTATTGATGTACCGCTGCTCCGGCTTTTTGCATCAGGGCAAATGAATCAATGCCCAATGCCTCAGCGGCCAATTGATCAATTTCCCGGGTTTTGTTATTGCTGTACAACAGTTTCATAAGGGCTAACAAATTTTGATTTATAATGTCGCTTCATTCAGGCCTTATTTTAACAGTGATTGCACCCGGGGAACACATCGATTACCAGCAGTTGGCACAGCAAATCAAAGGCTGGGCCCGGGAATTGGGATTTCAACAGTCGGGGATTTCAGACATCAACCTCGCAGCGGCAGGACAACACCTCAACAACTGGCTGAATAAAAAGTTTCATGGTTCAATGGCTTACATGGCAAAACATGGCAGCGCACGCTACCATCCTGAACAACTCGTGCCAGGTACCATCCGGGTTATTTCGGTGCGATTGGATTACATGAAAACTGACCTGAAACCGTATGAGCAGCTACTTGAGAATCCGCAAAAAGCTGCGATTTCCCGTTATGCCCTTGGGCGTGATTACCATAAGGTTTTGCGTCAAAAGCTCAAAAAACTCTGTACCATCATTGATCAGCACGCTGGCGAATTCGGCCATCGTGTATTCACGGACTCTGCACCTGTGATGGAAAAAGCCCTGGCTGAAAAAGCCGGCCTTGGCTGGATTGGTAAGCACAGTAACCTGATCAATCATCAGGCCGGTTCGTACTTTTTTCTCGGTGAAATTTACACTGACCTGCCCTTGCCGGTGGACCAGACTGCCAGTTTCCATTGTGGCAGTTGCACGCAGTGCATACAAGACTGTCCCACACAGGCCATTGTGGCTCCTTTTCAGGTGGATGCCAGGCGCTGTATTTCTTACCTGACCATTGAAAACAAAGGACCGATCCCACTGCAATTCCGCCAAGCCATGGGCAACCGCATTTACGGCTGCGATGATTGTCAAGTGGTCTGTCCATGGAACAAGTTCACGCAACACAGCGCAGAACCTGATTTCAGCCCACGACATGCCCTCGACGACACCACCTTGCTAGAATTGTTTAACTGGGACGAGGCCACTTTTTTAAAGCGCACCGAAGGTTCTCCGATTCGCCGCATTGGCTATCAGTCCTGGCAGAGAAACCTGGCCGTTGGGCTGGGAAATGCCCACCCCACGAAAGAGATCATTCAGTCACTGAAAAATCGCCACTCCGGCGCCTCCGAATTGGTTCAGGAACACATCAACTGGGCACTGCAACAACTCACAGAAGTCAATTAAAACCCAGCTCCACCTTACTGAATCAGTTCAATAAGCCCAGCCTCATCGATTGGCCCCATGTGCTTGTCATGTCGCATACCCTGGGGGTCATAAACAATGGTGGTTGGTAATCCCAAACCACCCTCTTCAGCAAATCCAGGTGGGTTATAAACATCCATGGTCAATAACGGGTAATTCACCGAAAAGTCAGCCGCAAAATTTTTCAGTTTGCTGACCTCAGCATCTTCATAAGCAATTCCCAACACCTGCACATTGTCATGGTTGTCCTGGAAAGTAACCAATTCGGGTATTTCGTCGCGACAAGGAGCACACCAGGTGGCCCAGTAATTCAATACCAACCACTTACCACGGAAATCTTCAGCTTTGACTTCATTGCCATCCAGGTCCATCAGTGCAAAAGACAAAGGTGCTGATATGCCATCGTTGGCGGGGTGGATATCTCCCTCCGCGGGGTCGACTTCAACCACCGGAGTTGCAGCAGGCTGTGAAGCTGCCACATCAGCTGCCTGCTCAGTCAGTGAAGTGGGCTGTTGTTCTGTGCAGGCACTGATGGCCAGTAGCGCACAAGTCATAAGGAGTGGGTTAAGTATTTTTTGAATCATGGTCATCTCTGATTTTTATGAGGTTTTCGATGGGCTGGCTTAGCAAGTCGTCGACCGGCTGCCAGTATTCATCAAGCATGGGCTGGTATTGTACAAAATGACGGCTGGCCTTTACAGGAATTTTGAACCCACCACGGGCATACAACGCTTTGAAGTCAATCGCTGACAAATTTTGTCGCAGCAGGTAGTTTCCAGACTGATTCACCGCAATGAATTGTTTTTTTCTGAGCCATTCCAGCTGTGCCGATAGCTCATCATCGGGCACAAAGTAAAAATAATCACTGAGTTCATCATGAGGCACCGTACGCCCATGCTGACTGGCTTTCCATAATTGATAAAGGCATTCCATGATCAGCAAAAGGCGCTGATTAGATTGGTACTCCTGAACATGCAGACGCCACCGTGAACTGCCCAAGGTGGCTGTGACTGTGCCACCCAGCAAAATGATGTTCCAGGACAAAAACATCCAGATCAGAAACAAGGGGATGGTCGCCAGTGTGCCATAGACTTTCTGGTAGCTGGGTATTGAGGTGACATACAGGGCAAAGCCCTTTTTGGCCAATTCAAAGCTAATGGCTGAAAATAAAGCCCCAACTATCGCATGACGCCAGATGACTTTGCGGTTAGGGACAATGTAATAGATCAGGAAAAACGCCAGTGTTGAGGCCAATACCGGCAGGGCCTTGACCAAAAACCCTTTGATGCTGGCAAATGCCGAATACTTAAACACCATTGAAGACAAGGCGATTCCACCACCAACCAACAACGGTCCCATGGTCAAAACGGCCCAATACACCATCACTTTAATTTTCAATCGTCCTGTGGATTGGCTGTCAAAAATCCGGTTCAAAGCCTTTTCCATGGTATGCATCATCAGAATTGATGTCACAAAGACAGCCAGAAACATGGTCACAGTCAGGCCCCTGGCTTTTTCCACAAAACCAAGGATGTAAGTCTGTATCACTGCACCTGTGGTGGGCACAAAGTTCTGAAAGATGAAATCCTGCAATTGCTGTGAGGCTTCTTCAAACAAGGGCATCGCTGAAAACACAGTGACCAATACCGACATGAATGGTACCAGCGATAACAAGGCCGTGTATGCCAGTGAGCTGGCCGCCAGCGACGTTTCATCATCTCGGTATCTTCTGGCCACTTCCAGAACAAAGTTTTTCAGATTGATTACATAGCGCTTCATCAGGTTCATGTGGTTATTGTCTGTGAATTACATGGATTATACAAGCCGACCGATTGATGCCTGTTTGATTGCACCTGACTGCACGTCAATGGTGTCAATTGTTTTAACTTATCTTTTGTGCTATATTGATTATGCGTGTTTGCTGGGGGGCATGACAATCGCAACATACAACGTGGTGTGACATGGCCTTTCTGCAATGAATTTTTAATTCAGTGAACGGATATGTTATGAACAACAATAATACCAAACTCACAATCACAGCCATCCTGTTTCTGGTTTTATCAGCCTGCGGTGGCAGCCATCCTAAACTGACACATTTCAAAGCATTTGACGAACGATTCACCACGGTCATTGACACTTCAGACCCCGCAACTCTGAAAGATCTTGGTGACATGTTCTTTGATCAGGTAGAAGCCACAGGCACTCAGGCCGACTTTGATTTTGTCTATTTAATTGATGTATCGACTGCTGCCGGTTCGGAGCGATATCGATGCACCAAAACCGGATACTGTCAGCTGCGGACAGAAGGTGCAGAAATGCAAAGGGAAATCGTGTACCTTGAACGTTACCGGGAACTGTACGATTTGTCTAATCTGAACTGATTGCCGCCAACAGCGTCAGAACCAGCTCGGTCGATTTCCGTCCGGCCTGCTCTATGTATTCCATGAAATTAAGCTGGGCATCCTCGCCGGCCACGTCACTGAGGTTACGCAAAATCAAAAAGTCAATGTCATGCATATGACAGACCTGGGCAACAGCCGCAGCTTCCATCTCACAAGCAATGACTGCCGGAAATCGTTGCCTGATCAGCTCGACCTGATGTTGTTGATAGATGAATGATTCGCCAGTGGCAATGACTCCCAGGTGGTGAACATCATTCAGTTCATTGGCCACTTCATTCAGCAGATTCAACCATTTTTTCCTGACTTGATAAAACACAGGCAAACGCGGCAATTCTCCATAAGCAAAGCCGATCGGACTGACATCAACATCATGATGACACACCTGACTGGCAAACACAAAATCGCCAATTCGGGCACCCCCTTTGATGGCACCGGCAGACCCAGTGTTGATGATCAATTCAGGCTGAAAGCTCCGTGCCAGCCATTCAGTGGCCAGTGTGGCATTGACTTTGCCTATACCTGATTCCAGCAGGCACACATCATGACCAGCATGCCGGCCATGGGTGATTTTGATGTCAAGATACTGCTCATGACGGGTATCGGACAGTTGTTCACGGTAATATTCACATTCCTGGTGCATTGCACCAATCACGCCGATGCGCTTCATACCTGACCACTCATCAGTTTGTGTAATTGCTGACCTGGATCGGAATGACGCATGAATGACTCACCAATCAGATAGGTGTTGATACCAATACCCTGTAGATAATTGATGTCGGCGCTGACATGGATGCCACTTTCGCTGACCAGGGTACAGTCCTCCGGAACCATGGTGCATAACTGCTCACTGGTTTGCAGTGAGGTATCAAATGTCTTGAGGTTGCGGTTATTGATACCAATTAATGTTGCTGGTGTGTTCAATGCCCGCTGCATTTCTTCGGCATCATGCACTTCCATCAAGACATCCATCTGCAGCTCTGTGGCAGCCGCAAACAGTTCAGCCAACTGCCCATCACTCAGGCATGCCACTATCAGCAAAACACAATCTGCACCCAATGCCCTGGACTCATGAATCTGCCAGGGATCAATCATGAAGTCTTTACGCAGCAATGGCAGTGAAACGGCCTCTCGCACCTGTTGCAAATAGCTGTTATGCCCTTTGAAATACTGTGCATCAGTCAACACCGACAAACATGTGGCGTCACCCTGTTGATACGACCGGGCAATCTGTACCGGATCAAAATCAGCCCGGATGATGCCTTTGGAAGGTGATGCCTTCTTGACCTCAGCAATCACTGCCGATTGTCCGGCATGGAGGCGTTGACGAATGGCCTGATGAAAACCACGGGGTGCCGATTGAGCTGCCATCCGCTCCAATAAATCATTCAGTTGATGAATGGCCTGGCCTTTTCTGACTTCTTCTTTTTTGGTTGCAACAATTTGGTCAAGTACATTACTCATCAGCTTTTCCCAATTTGCAGGTGAATGCTGCCAGGTTTTGAAGCAGCTCCCATGCTGCTCCCGAAGCCATGATTTGGCGGGCTTTTTCAACTCCACCTTTCATTTCAGCACTGCAACCGGCGACATAAATGGCAGCACCTGCATTCAAAGCGAGCATATCGGCTGCAGGCCCTGCCTGGCCAGTTAATGCGGCCTTGATCAAGGCCAGGCTTTCTTCTGCATTGCTGACCACCAATGACTCAACCGACTGTCTCCTCACTGCAAAGTCTTCCGGAGTGAGGCTGTATTCCCTGATCACCCCGTTTCTCAGCTCAGCCACGTCAGTCGGGGCGTTGAGTGATATTTCGTCCATCCCATCTTGTGAGTGAACAACCATGACATGTTCCGAACCCAGTTCACGCAATACTTCAGCAGCGGTCCTGACCCATTGTTTGGCAAATATGCCCATCACCTGAAAAGGTGTATCTGCCGGATTGGTCAACGGACCAAGCAGATTGAACATGGTCCTCACCGCCAGCTCCTTTCTGGGTCCTACCGCGTATTTAGTGGCACCGTGATGCGCTGGCGCGAACAAAAAACCAATGTTGAATTCATCGATGCATTGAGCCACCTGATCCGCATTCAGGCTCAGGTCAAAACCAGCCGCTTCCAGAACATCTGCTGACCCGGTTGATGAGGACACCGACCGGTTGCCATGTTTGGCCACCCGGCAACCGGCTGCAGCTGCAATGAATGCAGCGGCTGTGGATACATTAAAGATACCAACACCATCACCACCGGTGCCACAGGTGTCAATCAGGTGGTGTTTGTTGACCGAGACTTTTACTGCCCGCTCACGCATGACCCTGGCAGCTTCAGTGATGTCGGCCACTGATTCACCATTGAGTTTCAAGGCCATCAATAAACCACCGATTTGGGCCGGGGTGGCTTCGCCATCCATGATTTGGTTCATCACGGCGGTCATGCGGCCTGGTGGCAAGGTTTGTTGTTCACCCAGCATGTCAAGGGCAGATTGTATGGGAGTTTTATTCATTGTTATTTTTGGGTCAAAAAGTTCTTAAGCATTTGATGGCCATGTTCAGTGAGGATACTTTCAGGATGAAACTGAACGCCGGAAATGGCATATTCCTTGTGTTTAAAGCCCATGATTTCCTCAATTTCTCCCGATTCATCCTCCGTCCATGCGGTGACTTCAAGGCATTCTGGCAGGGTGTTTTGATCAACCACCAGTGAATGATATCGTGTGGCATTGAAAGGCATGCTCAGACCACTGAACACATCGGTGTTGGTGTGGTGTACAGCAGAAATTTTACCATGCATGATGGTCTTGGCCCGCACCACTTGTCCGCCAAAAACCTGGCCGATAGACTGGTGTCCTAAACACACCCCCAGCAACGGGACTTGTCCGGCACAAGCGCGGATCATGTCCATAGAAATACCAGCCATATCAGGATTTCTGGGGCCAGGAGAAATCACCACGTGATCTGGCTTCAATGCCAGCGCCTGCTCAACAGTCAGCTCATCATTGCGGTACACCTGTACATCGCAACCAAGCTCACCAAAGTACTGCACCAGGTTATAGGTAAAAGAGTCGTAGTTGTCTATCATCAACAGCATGGGCTGTTCCGGGTCAAATCAGGCATTGTAACGAAATTTCATGCCTGGTGAAAAGAAAAACGGCCTCATTGAGGCCGTTTTTTAAACGTTCATATGTTTGACCAGAGATCAGAAATCAATGGTTGCTCTGACATAACCGAACTGACCTTCACCATCATAGGTCGATGGATCGTAGCCATTGAGTGAACAGCTGAAACAAGCCGGAGGTTGTTTATCTGTCACGTTGTTGATACCCGCTTCAAACTGAACACGGTTCCACTCAGGGAAGATAACCTGAATATCATGGTATGTGGTGCTACCCAGACGATTAGACCGGTTGGCAGGATCAGAACACAATCCCAACTCAGCCAAACCATTGGGAGAACCGTCCAGGAAATCTGAACAGGCTTCTCTCAGACCACTGATGTGTCTGGTGCCCCAAATGAATTTCCAGTCTCTGACATTGAATGTGGTGTACAGATTGGAATTCCAGTTAGGAATACCGGAATCATTGACTTCAATACCATCCAAATCACGTGGAGCAAATCCTGATGCTGTGTTGGCCGGGTTCAGTTCATCAAATTGGTTTACAAATGAGTTGTTCCAATTGGCCTGAATGAAGCCCCAGTCGTATTGTGGAGAAGTCCAGGTTACGTTGACATCAACACCATTGGTTTCAATGCCACCGATGTTGGTCAGCTGCGTGCTGAAGTTTTCAATGTTACCAAAGCTGTCACGACCAAACGATGAACACAAAACATAATTAGGGTCCTGAGCACAACGATTCAAAATAAATTGAGCGTCAACTGCCTGAATCGCGCCATCCACTTCGATGTCATAGTAAGTCACTTCAAAATCCAAACTGGAAGACCAGCTGGTGTCATCGGCCCATTGTGGCGAATAAACCACACCCAGAGTCAATGTCTCAGCTTCTTCCGGAGTCAGATTGGGGTTACCACCTGTGACTGTAGAAATCTGTGGATTGGTCTGCTGGTACCCGGCTGGAATACCGGCACAACCTGGCAAGCTTGGTACCACACCATTGACATCGGAATTACAAGGGTCATTCAGCTGAGCGTCAAAACGTGCCTGGGTACCGAACAATTCACCGATCGATGGAGCGCGCAAACCTTCAGCAAATGTACCACGGAACAACAGGTTGTCAGTAGGCATGTACTTAAAGCCCACCTTACCTGTGGTGTCTGAACCCGACGTACTGTAGTCGGAGCTGCGGAATGCCAGCGAGACATCAAATAACTTGGCATACTCTTTGTCAGCCAAAATGGGAATCAGGAATTCAGCGAAAAACTCATCAACACTGAACTCACCCGAAGTCGGACTGGCAGGTACACCATTACTTTCACCGGCAACAACGATTGGATCAGGCTGGAAAAATCCAGATTTCTTACGATACTCGTACCCAACCGCAACTGACAGCGGGCCGGCAGGTAATTCAACCAGATCACCAGAAATATTGGCCGTGAAATCCGTCAACTCCTGTTCAGAGTTATCCGATTGAATGAAAGAAATGTAATTCAACATATCCGGTGTGATGGTTCCACCACCACTGCCCTGACCACCAAAAATATTCAGTGGCACACAGCCCGGTGTGGCCAGACAGTCGTCCAAAGGTCCCAGTGCAGTGGCAATGCGGGCAATGTTTAAAGCACCGGTTTTGCGTTGTGATGCCTGGTTTTTACCATAAACGCCATTGATGTCCCAATACCAACTGCGATCTGCAGCATTGAACGATCCTTCCAACCCGGTTGAAAAGTAAAAAGTATCCACATCCTGATTAAAGATCCGTGGACCTGCTTCCAGCGGGCGGCGGCCTATGAAGCCAAAACCATCAGAGAAGACATCAATTCCAAATGGGTTATACGGATTGGTCGAATCAATGATGATGTTGTCAGCAATGGCACCAGCTTCTGCAAATGGTCCGATAAAGATCGGTTCCGGCGCAGCCTGATTGGTTGATTTGCGGTTATTGTAAACCCCTTTCATGTGCCAACTGATGTTATCACTGAGTTCAACATCAACCTGGCCGAAAATATTGGAGCGTTTTGAAGGCGTTACATAATAGTTAAACTGTGCGTAATTGAACCGGTCATTATCAGTGAATGGGTGGTAATCATCTCCACTACAAGGAGAGGCCGGATCAAAAAACGGCACACCTGTGACACCATCATTAACGGTACAGTTGATTGAATTGCCATTGATGTCAGTCAACAGAAACCGTCCTTGCGGGGTTCCTGAACTGCCACGAGTTACGCCGGTGAATGGCTTTGGAAATGCAGAAAGCACACGATCTGCTGCTGATACTTCCTGTTGATCGGTGTAGCCAACATTGAAAATCATGTTGATCTTATCGGTTTGGGTACCCACGGTCAGATCAAAACTGCCGGTTTCACCGTCACCTTCATCAAAAGCACCTGCATATACCCTGGCCTGGCCGCCTTGCATGTCTGATTTGGTGATGATGTTGACCACACCAGCGATGGCATCGGCACCATAAATCGAAGAAGCACCGTCTTTCAGGATGTCAATGCGCTCAATGATGCCAACAGGAATTGTATTCATATCAACGGCGTTACTGACACCGGAAGCAGAGCTGCCCGCTACCCAGCGTAAACCGTCCACCAATACCAAAACCCGACTGCTGTCCAAATGGCGCATGTCTACCTGGGTTGAACCGGCGCCAATACCACCACCGTTGGATGGAAAACCAAAGTTACCACTGGAGTTAAAACGGGTGTTGATGGCTGATCCTGATTGTGTCAATTGTTGCAGGATATCACCCACCGATGTCAGACCAGAACGATCAATGTCCTCTCTGGTGATGGTCTGAGTCGGCTCAATGCCCTCAATTTGTGATTGCCTGATACGCGATCCGGTCACCTGAACCTTGCCCAGCTCCTCTACTGAGTCGTCCTGAGCCAGGACAGCAGGTGTGGTGAAAACGCAGGCCACAGTCAGACACATTGCCTGATACAGCCGGTTCCTGTTGAATTTATTTTTCATAGAATTACCCTCTGGTTATTGAAAAGTGCACTTGCTATACAAGTATCGAATTTAATGATTATCCCAACGAATAACCAACTGAAATGCTGCTTATTTATTATTATGAACAAATCAATTGGCCAACAAAATATAGGTGAACTGTCGGTTTTTAGCAACGTTAAATTTAAGTTATTTGTTAAACAAAACTGTACAACATGATGCCGTCATTGGATATTTTTTAATGTGACCGGCATCATGTTTTTAGGCTGGCAGCCGATCAGAATCCCTTGATGGCCTGTTCAACGGCACGGAAGACCGCTTTGGATTTGTTCATGATTTCCTGCCATTCATTCTCAGCGGTGCTGTCAGCCACAATCCCTGCGCCCGCCTGAACATGCAGCTCCTGGTCCTTGATCACTGCTGTGCGGATGGCGATGGCCAGGTCCATGTCGTTGTGCCAGCCCATGTACCCCACGGCACCGGCATAGACATTGCGTTTGACCTTTTCCAACTCGGCAATCACCTCCATGGCCCGCACCTTGGCAGCTCCTGACAAGGTGCCCGCAGGAAAGACTGCTTTGATGACATCGGCATTGGATTTACCGGCCTGCAGCTGCCCCCTGATTTCAGAGACAATATGCATCACATGCGAATAATGCTCAATGATCATCTTGTCTTTCAATACCACAGAACCAATGTCTGCAATCCGACCCACATCATTGCGACCAAGGTCAATCAGCATCAGGTGTTCTGCAATTTCCTTCGGGTCATTGAGCAAATCAATTTCAAAAGCCTTGTCTTCTTCGGCGGTTTTGCCTCGTGGTCTGGTCCCAGCTATGGGCCTGAGGGTTATTTCATCCCCCATCCTCCTGACCAAAACTTCAGGAGATGAACCAACCACCTGATAACCATCAAAGTCCATGTAATACATGTAAGGACTTGGGTTGGAAGCCCGCAACGCACGGTACACATCCAAAGGTCTGGCGTTGAATTGTGTGGAAATTCGCTGCGACAGCACCACTTGCATGATGTCACCTGATTCAATGTAGGCTTTACATTGATCGATCGCCTGATTGAATTCTTCCTGAGTGAAACCGGTTTTAAAGTCTGTGGTATTGATGCTGTTCTGATTGATCATCTCAGCATAACCCGTGGTCCCTGAGCGCAGGCGGTGGGTCAGATCATGCAGGCGTTTCATGCCTTTCTCATATGCAAAGTCATCTGCCGGATCGGCATGCGTAATCAGCCAGACTTTGCCAGCCAGGTTATCAAACACCGCCAACTCTTCGGCCAGCATCATATTGACATCCGGGATGTGCAAGCGGTCTTCCGGCGCCAATCCCTTCAACCGAGGTTCGATCTGTTCAATAATTTCATAGCCCAGATAGCCAACCAATCCTCCATTGAAAGCGGGTAATTCATCAATCACAGGAACTGAATAACGACCTTTGATGTGCTCAATTTGTGCCAGTACATCTTCAGCCTCATATTCATCAATCAGGCTGTCATGCATGAATTCCTGAAAGCGGGTTCCCATCACCTGAAAGCGAAAACTGGCTGACAGACCGATGATTGAGTAACGCCCCCATTGAGCACCACCCTCTACTGATTCCAGCAGGAAGGTATGCTCACCGTTGGCCAGCTTCAGCCACGCACTGAGTGGGGTATCCAAATCAGCGGACACACAATGATAAAGCGGTATGCGGTTATGGCCGGCTGAGGCCAGTTGTTCAAAGCGGGTTTTGTTCATGGCACGACTGTGTGATGGTGAACCGATAGTTTAACGGATTCCCCCTGGCTTGCAACCCATCCGAAGCCTCAATCTGCATAGTCGTACTCACCTCCCTTTTGCAATGCAGCCTGATAGGCAGGCCGCCCCTGAAAGGCCCTGACGTAACGACAGATGTGCGGATGGGATTCTTCGGTGATGCTGCCTTTGGCAACACTGGCTTCCAGCGGAAATGACATCTGAATATCGGCACCGGTTATCCGGTCTCCGGTGAAATACTCATGCTCAGCAAGGTGATCCTCGACATACTGAAAGTGTGTTTTGATGTTCGGGGTCACAAATGAGCTCATCACTTTATTGGCAATGCCATGGGCAATGGGTTTGATGAAAAATGGCATTTTGCTGCTTTTGACTTTATCAAAGACTATTTTAAGCAGCAGTGGAGACATCAATGAGCCTTCGGCATAGTGCAACCAATACATGTATGCCTGGTAACGTGCACTGTTGCGTCTGGGCACCCACTCCTGTTTGCCATAGGCACGCCCCAGGTAATCAATGATGGCGCCTGACTCAGCCAGTACCTGATTGCCATCAGTCACCACCGGCGACTTGCCCAACGGGTGGATGCGCTTCAATTCATCAGGTGCCAGTTGGGTTTCTGCGTCGCGTTGATAAAACTTAATTTCATAATCCAGTTGCAATTCCTCAAGCATCCAAAGGATTCGTTGAGAACGCGAATTATTCAGGTGATGTACGGTAAGCATGTCTGTGTTCCTGTCTTTGAATGGGCACAGTTTAGCATTGTGTTGACATGATGTTGTGAGCAATCACAGCATTTACCGAGCGGAACCCAAGCAGATTTCATGACCTGCATTTTGGGATGCCTTGAAATGGATGATTATGGCTTCAGGACTGGCACAGTAACCAACAGTGTCCAGTCCGGCTCATGCCGGCAGATGGAGCCAACTACTCTGAACGATGAGCTTGTTGATTGAGCCAATGCCCCACCGGAGAACCCTCCTGCCTTCCGGCAAGCTGAATCATGCGTCATTGACTCCTCATAACCGATAAAACATCAAGTCATTCACAGGGCTGACGATTTCATACTTTGGCCAATTCACCAGCCTGATGTTGCCAGCGCTGGATGATGCGTTCGCAGACTTCAGGGTTGTCTTTCATCAGATCAGCAGCCAGGATTTTGGCTTGTTGAAACAACTGAGCATCTTGTTCCGGATTGGAAAACCGAAATTCCATGCTGCCTTTCTGCCGGGTTCCCAGAATTTCTCCCGGGCCACGTAACTTGAGGTCCTGCCTGGCAATTTCAAATCCATCGTTGGTTGAGCGCATGGTTTGTAATCGAATCTGTGCGTTTTCACTCAGGGGAGCCTGGTACATCAACACACAGTGACTTTGCCGGTTTCCCCGCCCTACCCGGCCGCGCAATTGATGCAACTGCGAGAGGCCCAGTCGCTCGGCATTGTCAATCACCATCAGGCTGGCATTGGGAACATCCACCCCAACCTCGATCACCGTGGTGGCCACCAGCAAATGAATTTCATTGGCCTTAAAACGATCCATTACCAGCTGTTTTTCATCGGCTTTCTGCCTGCCATGAATCAGACCCACTTTCAGATCCGGAAACGATGCGGTCAGTTCATCAAAGGTATCCTGTGCTGCTTTGGCACGCAGGTGTTCAGATTCTTCAATCAGGGTACATACCCAATATGCCTGTTCTCCACGCTGGCAGGCACTGCGTATGCGTTCAGCCAGTTGTGGCATTTTACTGTTCTCCAGCAGCACCGTATTGATGACCTTGCGATTGGGTGGCAATTCATCAATCACCGATACATCCAGGTTGGCATAGGCAATTTGTGCCAGCGTCCTTGGTATCGGCGTGGCGGTCATGATCAGGTTGTGTGGCAGCTGATCGTGTTGTTTGCCTTTGTGTTTGAGTTGTAACCGTTGATGAACTCCAAAACGGTGTTGCTCATCGATGATTACCAGGGCCAGATCACGATAAACCACCTCAGTCTGGAACAAAGCATGGGTGCCAATGATGATGTTGCCCTGACCTGCGATGGCAGTCAACGCCTCAGCACGCTCTTGTCCTTTGATTTTTCCGGAAAGAAACACCAGCTGTTCTTGCGGAAAATAATCCCTCATGGTCAGTAGATGCTGTTCAGCCAGGATCTCAGTTGGAGCCATCATCACCGCTTGTTTACCGGCACGCAATGCTGCCTGAATAGCCAATGCAGCAACCACAGTTTTACCACTGCCCACATCACCCTGCACCAACCGTTGCATGGGCATTGGTTTGGCCAAATCCTGATGAATCTCAGCCACCACCCTTTGCTGGGCACCGGTTAACTCAAACGGCAGTCGCTCAAGCATGGCCTGATGATCAGCCTCACTGATTGGCATGGCCACAGCCTGATGTTGCTGGATGGCGGTTCGGGCTTGATGCATGGCCAGAAAATGGGCCAGAATTTCCTCAATCTTAAGTCTGATTTGCGCAGGATGACTCATGGTCATCAATTGATTCACATTCAGTTCCGGTGGCGGGGTGTGCACCTGAATCAATGCTGCTTTGAGGGTTGGCAACTGTTGTGCGCTGAGCCATTGAGCAGGCAGCAATTCGTCCAGTTCAAATGCGCCGGCCTGAAGCAACTGAATGGCCTGAGCGGCGGCTTTTTGCAGCAGTTTTTGAGACACCCCTTCAGATTTGGGGTAAATTGGCGTCAGGGTTTCGGCCAATGGTGGCTGATCTTCGCCCAAAGAAAATTCGGGATGAATGATTTCCATGCCATACATCCCATGCCTGACTTCGCCAAAGGCGCGAACCTTTAATCCAGCACGCATTTTGATTTTTTGTGAATAGTAGAAATTGAAAAATTTCAGCTGCATGTTGCCGCTGCCATCATCGATTTCACAAACCAATATCGGCCGTCTTCCCTGGGTCACGTATGAATGAGTGATCTCACCTTCCACCTGAGCATGACTGAACCCCTGCAAATCATCAATGGCCGTTATTTTGGTTTTATCTTCATACCTCAAAGGCAGATGAAACAACAGATCCATGACATCACGGATACCCAGTTGCTCAAGTTTTTCAGCTGTTGTCTTACCGATCCCTTTGAGCTGAGTCAACTCCATAAAAACGGTCAGTCAACGGCAATAATGGCATCAATTTCGATCAATGAATCTTTAGGCAACCTGGCGACCTGTACTGCTGCCCTTGCCGGGTATGGTTGCTGAATGTATTCACCCATGATGTGATTCAGGCTGGCGAAATTTTCCAGGTCCTGTAAAAACACATTGAGCTTGATGGCATGTTGCAAATCAGTGCCGGCGGCGGCGGCAATGGCTGCCAGATTTTTGAACACCTGATGTGCCTGTAATTCAAACTCTGCCGGCAGCATCTCACCGGTCGCCGGATCAATGGGGATCTGCCCTGAAGTGAACAGTGTGTTGTTATGAACAATGGCCTGCGAATAGGTTCCGATGGCTGCAGGAGCCTGGTCAGTGCTGATGATTTTTTTCATGATAAACTCGATTGACGTTGAGAACTTCCCGATGACTTTGTAACTGATCCATCAGGCTCTGGGCATGTAGTTTACTTTCCACCTCTACGGTAAACAACAGCTGTGAAAATCCGGTGTCTTTATCGGTCTGGTCGATGGTGACAATATTGACATCCTCACCGGCAATCACCGAAGCCAGATTGGCCAGTACCCCGGTGCGGTTTACGACATCCACTTCTATTGAGGTTTTAAAGGTTCCGGTGGTATTGACATTCCAGCGACAAACCACTTTTCTTTCCGGAGAGCTTTTCAGCGTTTCAGCCAAATTGATACAACCACTGCGGTGAATCACCACACCTTTGGCCGGACTCAGGTATCCGGTGATGTCATCACCTGGCAATGGCAAACAACAGTTGGGGTAGTTGACGATGGACCCTTCTGTACCGTCAATAGACAATGCCTCTTTCGGCTCGTATACCTTATCCAATTTCCGTTGTTTCATTAACGGCATGAGTTTTCTTGCCACAATGGATGGCAGCAATTGCCCAAAGGCAAATGACTTGAGTAATTCATCCATGGAACTGAGCTGGTAATGTTTAAGCACCCTTTTAACAGACCGTGGGTCAAGCTTTTCGAAGGTATAGCCAAAGGTATCCAGCGCCCGGTCCAGCATGCGATGACCCAAAATCAGGGCATCTTCATCTTTGATGGCTTTCAATTCTTTGCGGATTGCGGTTCGGGCTTTACTGGTGACCACAACCCTTAACCAGTCTGCATTCACCGTCAATCCGTGTGCCGTTTTAATGCTGACGGTATCTCCAGTGTCCAACACTTGTGACAGGGTTGCCGGATTTCCGTTCACCAGAGCACTTTCGGCATGGGCCCCCACTGAAGTGTGGATTGCAAAAGCAAAGTCAATCACACATGACTTACTGGGTAATTGCACAATGTCACCCTTGGGAGTGAATACATAAATTTCATCACTGCCCAGATCACTCTTCAGGTTTTCATAAAACTCCAGTGAACTGCCTGAATCTTTCTGTAATTTCAGCAATGATGACAGCCAGTTTCTGGCTTTGGTTAATGATTGAGTCTGTTGGGCGTTTTTGTGTTTATATAACCAATGCGCTGCCACACCGGCCTCGGACAGTTGATCCATTTCCTCGGTACGAATCTGCACTTCCAGTTTCATACCAAAAGGACCGGTGACCACAGAATGCAATGATTGATAGCCATTTTGTTTAGGCACGGCAATGTAATCTTTGAAACCATTTTCGTTCGGTGGGTACAGGTTATGTATCACCCCCAGTGCCAGATAGCATTGCGGCAACTCTTTGACCACAATCCTGACGCCGAATAAATCATGGATGTCTTCAATTTCAACCTGCTTATCCTTCAGCTTCTTATAAGTACTGAAAGGTGACTTCTGTCGACCGGTGACTTCGGCTGGCATGGATGATGCCAGCAAAGCTTTTTCTATGGTTTTACGGATTTTTTCCACCGCTTTTTTGCGGTTGCCAGCTATTTTCTTGGAGGCCTCACTGATGGCTTTGTATTGATTGGGGTGCAATGCCTTGAAGGCATGGTCCTCCAATTCATGCTGAATCCACTTTAACCCCATGCGTTCGGCAATGGGCGCATAAACATCCAGCGTTTCTCTGGAAATTCGCCTTTGCCCGGAAGCGCTCATGGCACCAATGGTGCGCATATTATGCAATCGGTCTGATAGCTTAATGATGATCACCCGGATGTCATCAGCCATGGCAAACAACATTTTCACAAATGTCTCGGCCTGAGCCTCTTTCAGGTTACGAAATTTGAGTTTATCAAGCTTGGTGACGGCTTCAACCAGGTTTGCCACGTCTTCATTGAAATGTTCATTGATGTCCTGAAAAGTGACATCTGTGTCTTCAATGGTGTCATGCAAGACCCCGGCAATCAGGGTATCAATATCAACCCGCAATTCAGCCAGCACAGTGGCCACGGTGATGGGGTGAGTGATGTAGGGCTCGCCGGATTTCCGGATTTGTTTTTCGTGGGCAGCTGCGCCGAAATGAACGGCTTTTCTGAGTTGGGTTTTTTCCTGAGGTTCGAGGTAAAGGTTGGTCTTTTCTTTCAGCGTTTTAAATGCCGCCACCACTGCTTTGTGGCTCATGGTGGCAGATGTGAATGACAACTCACTCACATCCAATACCTCATCGATTGACAGTCAGTACAACAGTTATTCGGCGTCTTCATTGTCCTGAGTTTCAGCCGCTGCGTTCCAAGCTTCCAACTCTCTGGCACGTTTGGCTTCCAGCTCCAGTTCTGCCAGTACTTCTTCATTGATTTTGTCTTCGGCGATTTCACGCAAAGCCAGTACAGTCGGTTTGTCGTTTTCTTCTTCAACCATTGGCTCCTGGCCATTGGCAATTAAACGAGCGCGCTTGGCAGCCATCAATACCAAATCAAAACGATTGGGTACTTTTTCTAAACAATCTTCTACGGTGACTCGTGCCATGTTTCTCTCACTGAATTTTAGCTAATCGCGCATTGTAATCAAAAAGCCCACAAATATCAAAGAATATTGATTCACTGTAGGGCAAATGGCCAAAACCCGCTGAAGGCAGCACCAACGGGTGTTTTTCAGCGTCCAATGCCACGATCTGCTGCAATTTCCTGTTGTCTTTCCCGCTCGGTAATCAGCGGTTCATAGCGAGCGATCAGGGCATTGATTTCTGCAGTCTGATAATAATCCAGGTCTTCATTTTTTCGCAGGTTTTTCAATATCCGCACCGCGCGGTAGTTACGCCCCATCAAATGTTCTTTTCTGGCCATGGCTTCACCCGATTGAGTGGGTTTCAACGCATTGTAATAGGCAATGGACAGCAGATCATAGTAGTGTGGATTATGTGGATGCTTCACCACCAGCTTTCTTAAATGGCTGATGGCCTGATCCACATAATCCAGGTCCTTGTACTGCATCAACACCCTGGCAGTGGTTTCCAGTACTGTATCATTATCAGGGCTCCAGGCCAGCAACGCATCAATCTTATCTTTGGTCACCACAGGATCGAGCTGCGACCACACTTGGATTTCCAATAAATCGACCACGTGCCTGGTACCACCCTGTGGTTCAATTAAGGCCAGGGTATCCAATGCCTGCCGAAACTTGTTGCTGGTAAACTCATGCAAAGCCCGGCCGTACAACAACGCATTCACCGAGCCGGTTTCCTGACTCAGAGCGCCCTGGTAATAAGCATTCAGGTCAGTGAACTCATCAGCGGTCAGAACCCGTAATCGTTCTTTCACATATGCATACATGTGAGACTCCCGGACCGGAGCGGGTGAAAAATTTTGCAACCGGTTTCTGGCTTCGGTTACCCGATTGACAGACAATGGGTGGGTGCGCAGGTATTCGGGCAACTGATAGCGGGGGTCAACCCGGTTTTTTTGCATCAATTTACCAAAAAATGTGGCCATGCCTTCTGGGTTAAGGCCGGCATTGTACAGGGTGTTGATGCCAACCCGATCTGCTTCATATTCATGATAACGGGTAAAGTTAATCGCCAACTGTTGCTGAATTGCGGAAACACTCGCAGCGATGGCAATCGGTGCATCACTGCTGCTGCTTGACTGTGCTGCTGCAATGGCTGCCAGCATTCCCAATAAAATTGGAGCCGTCGATTTTTGTTGTTTGGCCATCATCCTTGAAATATGGCGTTGATTCACATGCGCAATCTCATGCGCCAACACCCCTGCCAGTTCACTTTCCGTATCGGTCTCAAGAAACAATCCGGAATAAACCACCACCAGCCCTCCAGGATAGGCAGCGGCGTTGATGAAATTGGCTGGCACCATAAAAAAATCAAAGGTTTGTTCGGGTTTATCTGAAAATGCCGCGAGGCGGTAACCCAGATAGTGTATGTACGATGCAACCACCGGGTCGGTCATGACAAAGTTGAATTGAAACATCTGTTCACGAATACTTTGCCGGTAACGTTGCTCATCATCAGCGGATAACACCCGATCAGCGGGATTGCCCAGATCAGGCAATTTAAATTCAGCCCATGTGATGTTTGTGGTCAACAGCATCAGGCCTGTAAGGGTCAAATATTTGCGCATGTTCATATTGTATCTTTCTGACCAGTAATTAGCTGTTAAATTCAATGATTTTACCTCAGTATTGTCAGCACAAGAACTGACAGCCAGTGCTGATGCATGATCTCATGTAAAATAATGCATTGGCAACCGGTTTAAGGTGGTGTTTACCTGGCTTTATTTCAAGCCACCAATGCTTAATTGAACGCTCAGGGATGTACAGTTGATGTAGCGATTGAGTACAATGTGGACATGAAATTTTGTTTACTGATTAACCCTGCACACCATTGGCAGGCATGCCTGCACGAAGCACTGGCTTTGGCCAGCACCATGGATCAACAAGGGCAGACTGTGCACAGCGTGTTTTTTTACGGGTCGTCGGTTTTACTGTCAACAGATTCTCAGTGGCTGGAATGCTGGCAGTCGATTCAAAACACCCATCAAACCCGGCTGATGATATGCCGCACCATGCTCGATCACCATGACCAGGAGCCACCAGACAGCCCAGCCTTTGAAGTGGTTGGCATGGCCAGCCTGGCCAGCGCCATGGAACAAGCAGATCGCATTGTGGAGCTCACCTGATGAAGTGCCTGTTCATGATTCACCAATCCATGAAACCAGAGCGCCTGGAACAACAATATCTGTTGATGCTGGCCATGCTCAATTTTGATTTTGAAGTCCACTTGGTTTTCACCGAGGGTGCTGCTGAATTTTGGCGACATCATCAACATTGGCGTAAAAAACTGACCGCTCTGGAACTGTACGGCATTGCATCAGTCAGGGAGCTGGTGACATCCGGCGGTGATCCCGGCAACCTTTGTCAACCTGGATGGTATCAAGGGCTGGCTGACTCGGCAGACTTTATTTCATGAGCACCTTACACCAATATCACTGGCAGGACTTTTCGGGATTTGATCGTGGAATGGCACTGATCGGCCCGGCTGACAGCCTGGTGATCTATGGTCAGCTCACAAGCGGGGCAAGCCAATTGTTAATGCAGGACCAGCGGCTCAAAGGCATTCCATGGTACCTTGTAAATGCCAATGATGACCCACATATGAAAGACCATGTGATCGACCACCACAAGTGGCTTGATCTGATCATTGCCCATGACAACACCTGTAGCTGGAAAACATGAAGATAGCAACCGACCAACATGGTCACCTGAAGCACCGTGAAGACTGGAATAAGTCAGTCGCTGAATGGCTGGCCGGAAGCGATGACATCACGCTGACTGATGCGCATTGGGCAGTGATTGACGCAGTTCGGGATATCTTTGAGTTGACTGGTGAAACACCGCCCATGCGCCTGTTGATCAAAGCCCTCAGGCAGCAACTGAATGAACACATAGACTCCAGGTATTTGTACCGGCTTTACCCTGACGGCCCTGTCAGACTGGCCAGTAAACATGCCGGACTACCCAAACCCAAACATTGTATGTAACCAACACCATGAATGACATCATCATATACAGCACACTCATTTGCCCATATTGCAACGCCGCTAAAAATCTGCTGAAAAGCCTCAACCTGGCATATCGGGAGATCAGGGTTGATCAGGATCTTGATCAACGGCAAAAAATGATGGAAAAATCAGGCCGCACCAGCGTGCCACAAATTTTCATCAATGGACATCATGTGGGTGGATTTGACGATTTGAATGCATTGCATCGAAGAGGTCAGCTTGGCGAATTACTCAACGACTGATTCATCCTCAGCTGCTTGAATGGTTTTGGGCCAGGATTCAATGATGGCATTAACCAGGGTGGCCAAAGGAATCGCAAAAAACACACCCCAAAAACCCCAGACACCGCCAAAGAACAGGACCGCAACAATGATCGCTACGGGATGAAGATTGTTGACTTCAGAGAACAGCCAGGGCACCAACACATTCCCATCCAGCATCTGAATGACGCCGTAAGAAATCATCACATAAGCAAATGGTGCCGTCCAGCCAAACTGCACAAAAGCGACCAGCGCGATGGGCACCGTAACTGCCACCGCTCCAATAAATGGAACCAATACAGAGAAGCCCGTCAGAGTGGCCAGCAAAATGGCATACTGTAAATCCAGAAACACAAAGACAATATATGACGTCAGGCCAACCAATACAATTTCAAAGGCTTTGCCCCTGACATAATTTCCTATCTGCACATCCACTTGATGCCAGACTGACAAAGTCAGTTTAGAGTCCCTGGGTATGAATTGTCTTAACCAGGCAACTATGATGGCTTTGTCCTTGAGCAGAAAGAACACCAAAATGGGCATCACCACCAAAAACACCGCGATCGAAAAAGCACTGAAAACTGAGGAAACGGTTTTACCGAGGATGGTCTGCCCCACCGCAGTCATTTCGTTGGTTGCCGTGGTGATGATGGATTGCACCTGCTCAGGTTTGACCAATGCAGGGTACTTTTCCGGGAGTTCACGCAGAAAATCCAGACCTTCCGATAAATAGGAAGGCAACACCTGCGCCAACTGGGTTAGCTGGGAAGTGAGTTTGGGCACCAACCAGATCAGCAGAATAAACATCACTGCCACAAATATCAGAAACACCAGACCAACAGCCAAAACCCGGGGTACTTTATGGCGTTCCAGGCGAATGATAACGCTCTCTAACAAATAAGCAACCACAATACTGGTTAAAAAAGGTGCCAGAGGACGGCCAAAATAGATGACAAAGACAAAACCCAGAATCAGTGCTGAGATGAGAATGACGATTTGCGGATCAGAGAAATTTCTCTTGAACCAGCTGGAGATAACGTTCATGCAGGAAGGGGGTCCTGTTAACTGGTAAAGTTCATCAGAAAGTAAACAACCACGACAACACAGCCTCGGTGTGCTTGCCTTTCAACTCACTGCTGACACTGCCAAAATCGGTGCGCCCGAAATTCAGCGGTTTTGGTGCGTAACTGGCGTAGATATCAAGCTCGCCACCCAACAATGGCGTGGTCAATCCCACCCGCACACTGTACGGCGCAGAAATGGCTTCCAAAATGGTGGTCAGGTCTTCATCAGTGGCAGGCGGTTGTTGTCTTCCGGCGTATTCAACATTCAACACCGCACCGTTTTTGAAACTGTGCTCATAACTGAATGAATACACGGTGTGATCATCCCACAAAAACTCCGGACTTTCGAAGTCATTGAGGAATGTCAAAAATATATCAGGGTATGAACGGCTGACGAATGCATTGATGTCGCTGTAAATGCTGTGCGTAGCCCGCAGGGTGATCGCATCCCGTTCAGTAAGACCAAAACCGAAAGCAAAGTCTATTTGTTCTGGTACATCAAAATCTGCTGGATCAGCCTGCACGCCCAGCAAACGACTGAAACCATCCATGTCAATTTTTGACTGATACTGTGTATCAACAATCAGCCAGTCCGCCAGACGCTGAGAAAATCCCGCACTAAGGCCTAAGCCGTTACTGGTTTCGTTGAAGCTGACCGCATACAGATCAAGCTGATTAAAACCATTGATTTCTGAGGCCAGAAAATTAACATCAGAATAGTTTTGTTGGGCAAACACCACAGCCAGACTGACTTCAGAATCGTCATTCACCCGATAGGCAAAACCAGGGGCAAATATGCTGCGTCTGAAAGAATCCTTTTCTGACAACAGAAACTGATCATATTTAAACGGATTTTCCTGAAACTGCACCGTTTGCAAGAATGACTGGTCGTAGTCGAACGTAAAGAAGTATGACTTACCGTCTTTCAAGTCAAGCAGACGTGTGTTGCTGTCGGTCTTGAAATACAGTTTGGCACCTTGAAAACTCAACTGACTGGCAAACTGGTCCAGCTGAGATATTTGCAGCGTATCGTAAAAATTAGGATAAATGCGGTTGGCAATGGCATTGCGCCAGTGACCCAGGTCCATCTTGCCATCAATCAGGTTCATCTCTGCGTCTTGTGTGGTGCCCCATTGCGACAGATTTTCGGCGGCATCATAGACGTATGCGGACGTCACCACAGGTGACATCAACAGGGACAGGCATAACGCAGGTGTGAATTTGTTGAGTTTTTTTAACATCTATCTAATATTTCGCCGCAGGTCGAATAATGGCAAAAAAACAACAAAAAGTCAATTTTTCATCACACATTTCGTGAAAAAAGTCGCATAAAAAACCACATTTTGTTGCAATCGCACAACAACGACCTGCTGCGCACAGAAAATCAAACAATCTTCAGAGCCTCGAGATCACTGCATCTGTGAATTCTGCGGTGTGTGCAGTGCCCCCCAGATCACCGGTCAAACGATCCTTATCCAGCAGCGTTTGTTTGATGGCCTGGCGAATTCGACCCGCCTCCACGGTGTACCCAAGGTGCTCTATCATCATGGCCGCCGCCAGAATCAAGGCAGTCGGATTGGCTATTTTCTTGCCGGCAATGTCCGGAGCCGATCCATGTACGGCTTCAAACATGGCCACATCATTACCGATGTTGGCACCTGGGGCCATACCCAGACCTCCCACCAAACCTGCACACAAGTCTGAAATGATGTCACCGAATAAATTGGTGGTGACAATCACATCAAACTGTCCGGGATTCATCACCAGCTGCATGCATGTGTTGTCTACAATCAACGTATTGAATTCAATTTCAGGATATTCTTTGGCGATTTCCTGCGCCACTTCCAAAAACAACCCAGAAGTGGTTTTCATGATGTTGGCCTTATGGACCGCTGTGACTTTCTTGCGCCCGGCCTTTTGAGCGATGTCGAAAGCATAGCGCACAATATTGACTGAGGCTTCACGGGTAACCACAATTTTGGATTCAGCCACCGTGCGGTCTTCGTTGATGGTCTGCCCTTCACTGAGGTAAGCACCTTCGGTGTTTTCCCTGATGGTCAGAATATCAATGTCTTCATATTTTGATTTGGTGCCTTCAAAAGTCACCACAGGCCGGACATTCGCATACAAGTTAAAGTAGCGTCGCAAGGCCACATTGATTGAGCTGAATCCTTTGCCCACTGGTGTGGTGAGTGGACCTTTGAGACACATCCCCGTTGATTTGATGGCATCGAGGGTGGCTTGTGGCAACAACTCGCCATGCAGCTCCAGCGCCATTAATCCAGCATCCTGATAGTCATAGGTCAGTCCCAGGTCCAGATGATCCAAAACCCGGATGGTGGCGTCCATGATTTCCGGACCAATGCCGTCTCCTTTGATGATGGTTATTTTTTCACTCATGATTTTTAGCTTCCTTTTTTATTCTTATTTTTGATCAAGCGCAATATTATAACCGATGGCCACTTACAATGCTTTGACCTGCGTCAAAACCTCATCAACATGCCCTGGCACTTTGACCTTTCTCCAGTCATGCAACACCGCACCCTGCCGATCCAGTAAAAAAGTACTGCGCTCAATACCCATGAAGGTTTTACCATACATTTTTTTCTCTTTGATGACATCGAATGCCTGACACAACACTTCATCAGTGTCGGCAATTAATTCCAGCGACATTTCATATTTGGTTTTGAAATTTTGCTGTTTTTTCAGACTGTCCATTGAAACCCCAACCACTTCACAGCCTGCTGCCTGGAACTCACCAAGCCTGGCAGAGAATTCATTGCTTTCAGTGGTACACCCAGGGGTGTTTGCCCGGGGGTAAAAAAACACCACCAGGTACTGATCACAAAGCGCCGACAGTGGCTGAGCTGTGCCATTGGTGAGGCTGTTCTCGTGCTGCCAGATTTTATTGTCTAATTTAACCATTGTTTAATACACAACCATTGAAAAAAGCATATAATTATGCGCTTTTGAAGATTTTATACAAGTCATAATATGGGGCAATTACAAGCCAAAGACCTGCGCGGTTGTATGGTAGCCATGGTCACTCCCATGGACAGCCAGGGCAACCTTGAAATGGCACAGTGGGAACGCCTGATCCAATGGCACACCCAATCCGGCACCTCAGCAGTGGTGGTGGCTGGCACCACAGGAGAATCTGCCTTGCTGACGCAAGCGGAAGTTGACTTGCTCACCCGATCAGCAGTCAGTCATTGTCAGGGGAGCAACACCCGGGTTATTGTCGGGACTGGAGGCATCTGTCCTGACCAAGTAATGGCAGCCAATCAAAAAGCCAAAGACAATGGGGCTGATGCGGTGCTGGTGGTTACACCCTACTACCTGACCCTCACACAAGAAGCCCTGATTCAACATTTCAAAACCATTGCCGGCAACAGCGAGCTGCCAGTCATTCTGTACAATGTGCCATCGCGTACCAGCAATGACCTGGCCACAGCAAGCACAACAAAACTGGCTAAATTGAAACAGGTCATAGGCATCAAGGAAGCAAAAGCAGACATGGGGAGAATTGCTGCATTGGCCCGCATCAAAGACTTCGCAGTGCTGTCAGGCGATGATGGCACCTTTGTTGAAGCGATTAAAAACGGCGCCGATGGTGTGATCAGTGTGGCGGCCAATGTGCGACCCGCCATCATGGCTGAGATGTGTGACCACTTACAGCTCGGCGACGTCGCTCAAGCGGAATCACACGACAAACAATTGCAACCTCTTTACGATTTTTTGTTTCACCAACCCAACCCCTGTCCGGTTAAATCCCTCATGCATCTGGCAAACATGGTATCATCCGGCATCAGAAAACCTTTGGTTATGACCGAACTGACCAATCGACAAATCAAACCATTTATCGAACCCATTCTTAAGGAGTTTAATACACTATGAGTTCATTCATCAGAATTTTCTGTGTCTTCACCGTTTGTCTGCTGACTGCAAGTTGTGGCCGCATGGTTAAAGAAGAGGCTTATCTGGATGCCGAAAGCACACCAAAACTCAAACCTGCCGAAGATCAGGACTTGCCAAGAACCAGTAACAACCTTTCCATTCCTGAAGTCACCGCCTCAGGCAGCAACGTTTCTCCTGATTCCAAACCACCGGAAATGGCTTTTGCCCGCAAACGAAGCGAAGATGAAAACGTGGTCATTATTGAGTCACAAGGCATGCCCACCATAGAAATTTTCAATGAAAAAGACGCCTGGGATCTGATGACCGGGGACCATGGTTACAATTGGCTACTGCTTGATGAAGACAAAGAAAACTGCCAGGCAACTTTCCGGTTTTACGACCCCATCACTGAGGAAGTTGAAAGCAAGAATTTTCTCAAACGCCTGTTCAGTATCAACAGTAACTATGTGGATCGCTCTGGAGATTACCTCCTGACCTGTCTCAAACTGCCACAAAAACAGCAAATCTGGTTACAAACCACAGACTTCCAAGCCCCTTCATCGTATGTGGTGGATGACTTGTTTACCCATATATTTGAGGCCGCCACCACAGAGTGATTCTCA
The DNA here is from genome assembly GCF_002000055.1 of Marinicella sediminis. GTDB lineage: Bacteria > Pseudomonadota > Gammaproteobacteria > Xanthomonadales > Marinicellaceae > Marinicella > Marinicella sediminis. The sequence goes on from NZ_MVBD01000018.1 coordinate 35,310, forward strand.
TCCTGTTCCACGACACAAAAAAAGCGCCATGCGGCGCTTTTTTTATTTAACTGCACGGTGGATCAATCGTCTCCCCGCTCCAACAAGTGCGCCTTGTCTTTAACCTGAGCCCAATCGTCGGCATCCTCCGGCGCATCTTTCATGGCGGTGATTACCGGCCATTTTTCAGACAATTCCTTATTGATTTCAATGAACGACTCCTGACCAGCGGGCAGGTCATCTTCAGGGTAAATCGCTTCAATGGGACATTCTGGCTCACACAGGGTGCAGTCAATACACTCTTCAGGATCAATCACCAGAAAATTGGGGCCTTCATGGAAACAATCAACCGGGCAGACTTCCACACAATCGGTATATTTACATTTAATACAGGCCTCAGTCACCACAAAAGTCATTCATTTGCTCCTTGATTTGATATAATGCGCAATTATACAACAAGCCAATAAACCGAAGCCAAAAAAGTTGCTGAATAAGAACCTCATCACATACACCAAAGAAGAACATCGTCTGCCCACAGGTGAAATCAACAAAGCCGCGAAAAAAATCATCAGTCGCCTGGTTGATCATGGCTTTGAAGCCTACCTGGTTGGCGGCGCTGTGCGCGATTTACTGTTGGGCTTACATCCCAAAGATTTTGACATCGCCACTGACGCCACACCCGATGACATCAAAAATATTTTCAAAGGTAAATGCCGCATCATTGGGCGCCGTTTCAGGCTCGCTCATATTTATATGGGCAGCAGCATCTATGAAGTTGCAACTTTTCGTGGCAGCGATCCTGGTGACCGGGTCATCAAAAAGGGACAAATCATTCGCGACAATGTTTTTGGCACTGTGGACCAGGATGCTTTGCGCCGTGATTTCAGTTGTAACGCCTTGTATTATGATGTGTTGGAAGAATCCATTCTTGATTTTGCGGATGGGGTCAGAGACCTCAAAACCGGCGAGCTCAAGCTCATTGGTCATCCCGGCAAACGCTTTATAGAAGATCCGGTGAGGATGCTGCGTGCCATCCGGTTTCATGCCAAACTGGGTCTGACGCTGACCGAAGAAATGCAACAAAGCATCATTCAGCATCGCCAGCACCTGATCAATGTACCGGCTGCGCGGCTGTTTGATGAAATGGTCAAAATGTTTCACTGTGGCCACATGGAAATTGCCTACCATGTATTGCGGGAACTGCGCATCTTTGATTTGATGTTCCCAGTGGTAGCCGAAATATTGGAAGAAGACCACCGGTGGGACGCCTTTTTGATTCATGCATTCAAAAACACCGACACGCGGTTACGAAACGGCTTGTCGGTGACTCCTGTTTTCCTGACTGCCTGCGTGCTTTGGGTCCAATTCATTCCAATCTATCACCAGCTGTGTGAAGCAGGTAAAAATGCCCATGACGCATTGCACGAAGCCACCACCGAGGTAATGGTCAACCAACGCGACATGCTGATGATCCCCAAGGCCATCCAAAATGGCGTCAGACAAATGTGGATGCTGCAACTGCGGTTTAAAAAAATGTATGGTAAAGGCGTGTATGGCACATTGCATCACCCCAGATTCAGAGCGGGATACGATTTTCTGTTACTTCGGGCTTCTGTTGATGATTCACTGGAAGCTCAGGACGAATTTTGGACCAACATCCAGAGCATGGCGCCAGAAGCAGTCAAAAGCTTGATTTTTGGAAAGAAAATAAAGCGCCAGAAAGTCAGCCACCTGTTATAAGCGTGCACCGGGCCAGAGACCAAATCTGCTACCTGGGTCTGGGCAGCAACCTCAACAACCCTACGCGCCAACTTCGACTCGCCATCAATTACCTGAACAGACTCCCCGGCTGCCAGGTGATCAACACATCTGCCTGGTACCGCTCAAAACCCTGGGGCATCAAAAATCAGCCTGACTTTGTCAATGCAGCGGTTTCCATGCACACCCAAAAAACCCCAATGCAACTGTTGAAGCTTATTAAGGTCATTGAGTACCGGATCATGGGCAGACAGCACAATGCCAGGTGGCACAGCCGGGTGATTGACATTGACATCCTGCTGTATGACACAATACAACTGAACAGGGCAGAACTGCAGGTTCCCCACCCTTTGATCACGCAACGATGCTTCGTAATGGCACCATTGCTCGAACTGAACCCACAACTGCCCACTCACTTGCATCAACAAATCATCAGCCACTGTCAGCGACATCGCTGTGAAGAACAATTGGTTAAAATCAGACATGTAAAGCATCAGAAGGGTTGAATACACCGATTTCCTGTTGTTTTTTTGCAACACAAATGTAACAAAGGAGGTTTTTGTTGTTTTTTTTAAACAAATAAGCATTTAGGTGTTGCATTTATACAAATCGTGTTGTATTATTGATGACAGTTTTAGAGTAAATCATTCAACTCCAAGACAAGCAGGGCACAAAAGTAAAATATCGTATTTAACCCATCCAATTTGGATGGGTTTTTTTTTGCCATATAAGCTACAATGATGCGTTTGATTGACCTTCGCACAACGCCATGCACAACAATCCACTCTGGCACCAACTTCATGAGAAAGCCAAACAACCACAGGTCAGAGATTTACGGGCTTTGTGGCAACAGGCTGACCGTCATCAACTGCTGACATATGAATGCGAAAACCTTTATCTTGATTTATCCAAAAACTGGATTGACTCATCAGCCATCGGTTTATTGTGTGAGTTGGCAACGCATGCCAAACTCAAGCCTGCGATAGAAGCCCTGTTTGAAGGGCAGGTGGTCAACACCACTGACCAGTTACCAGCCACCCATACCCAGTTACGGGATCCGGATAACCGGGCCTACTCAAAAAACCTGGACAGGTTATTTGCTTTGGCCGACCAGGTCACCGGCGGGCACATCAAAACAGCCTTTGGCGAGCCGGTTAAACAGCTGGTTAACATTGGCATCGGAGGCTCTTACCTTGGCCCCAGGTTGGTGGTGGAAGCAATCACTGAATTACAAAGCGAAAGCCTCATCCCAGTCTATTTTGCTGCCAGTGTAGATGACGCCCTGATCAATCAATTGTTTCAGTCCATTGACATCAGGCACTGTTTATTTTGCATCAGCTCAAAAAGCTTTTCCACCGTAGAAACCCTGATGAACGCCAGGGCCGTTGAGCAAAAACTAAAACAATTACCAGGTTACCAACCCACTGAACACAACAGTTCACTGATGGCCATCACCGCCAACACCCCCAAGGCACGCGCCGCAGGAATCCCTTCGTCCATGATTTTGCCATTTGAAGAAACCATTGGTGGTCGTTTCTCCCTGTGGTCAGCCATCGGCTTTCCGATTGTGCTGGCGGCCGGTAAAGAACAATTCCTGGCACTGCTCAAAGGCGCCCACCAAATGGACTGCCATTACCGCGAGCAACCTTTTGCAAGCAACATACCGGTACTGATGGCGCTGATGACAGTCTGGTACCGGAATTTCATTGGTTTGGATGCATACGGCTGCCTGCCTTATGACGCCCGGCTGCGCAGTCTTCCCAAATGGCTACAGCAACTGATGATGGAAAGCGCCGGAAAAATGCACAACATCGACGGAGAAGTGATCACTTATCCCACCACACCCTGGGTATTTGGCGATCATGGTCAATTGTCACAACATGCATTCTTCCAGGCCTTTCATCAAGGTGTGGATGCCTTGCCTCTGGATTTCATCGGAGTACTGGAAAAAGACTCTGACAGCCAGAATTTTCTGCTGTTTAACCTGATCGCCCAGGGTGCGGCCTTGATGTCCGGCAAAGAGGAAGACCACAGCATGAAAGGCTGCCCAGGTAACAAACCCAGCACCACCCTACTGATGAAAGACATTTCAGCACAGACCGTAGGTCAACTGTTGGCCATGTATGAACACATGGTCTATTCCTTATCTGTGATCTGGAACATCAATTGTTTTGACCAGCCCGGTGTCGAGTTGGGCAAAGCCATTGCCAGAGACATTGCCGAACATGTGGCCAACAACACTTTAAATGACATGGCACTGGACCCATCTACCTTGTCATTGATCAAAAAAGTTATGGAGCATTAACCATGAGTGATTTCAACCAACTGACAGACCCGGTTACCCAACAGGTCATTGGTAAGTCCATGGATTTCCAAGCCAAAAAACGGCGCGTAGAAAGCCGCTTCCCCATGGGCCCATTTACAGACGCCTATCAGACCGGATTGCAACAGTTGTGCGGTGTGGATGAAATGAACCTTCAGCAAAACATCCGACAACACCGGGTCAGGGAGGGCATCAAACCCATCAAAGGGGTGAAAAACATCATTGCCGTGGCTTCAGGGAAAGGCGGGGTAGGCAAATCATCAATGAGTGTAATGCTGGCCAGAAGCCTGCAGCAATTGGGTGCCAATGTGGGCTTACTGGATGCCGACATCTACGGCCCCAGCATCCCCAAAATGCTGGGGGTCAGCCAAAAGCCTGAATCCCCTGATCAAAAATCTTTCCTGCCAGTGGATGCCGATGGCTTACAAACCATGTCATTGGGCTATATCCTGGGTGAAAAAGACCCGGCCATCTGGCGCGGCGCGATGGTCACCAAAGCACTGATGCAGATGATCGAAGACACGCGCTGGTCCAAACTGGATTACCTGATCATGGATTTGCCGCCTGGCACCGGGGATATTCAGCTGACCATGATTCAAAAGATTCCGGTTTCTGCGGCGGTGCTGATCACCACACCGCAAGACATTGCCTTGCTGGATGCCCAGAAAGCCCTGGCCATGTTTAACAAAGTTGATATACCCGTTCTCGGTGTGATTGAAAACATGAGTACCTTTACCTGCGAAAATTGTGGTCATGAAGCTCACATCTTCGGACAACATGGCGGGCAGAAAATGGCTGAAGAGTTTGCCGTGCCTCTGTTGGGTCAAATGCCATTGAATATTGAAATCCGCACCAACATGGATGAAGGCACCCCGGACAAGGTTTGGAACCCTGGTCAAAAACTGCAGGAAAAAGCCAGCATGATGGCACTGCGGACCGCGCAAAACCTGGCCAAATTGCCAATCAAATTCAGCCTGACCGACAGCCTGAAGTTGCATAAAATATAACCTGGATGAATCACTCATCCCTCAACGACAACAGACACCTATGAGCATCAAATCTGACAAATGGATCCGCCGCATGGCCCAAGAACAAGACATGATCTCCCCTTTTGTGGCAGATCAGGTCAGAACAACTTCACGCAACAATAAAATCATTTCCTATGGCACCTCAAGCTATGGGTATGACGTGCGCTGTTCAGATGAGTTTAAAATTTTTCACAACATCAATTCAGCTGTGGTTGACCCCAAAAGGTTTGACCGCAAAAGCTTCGTCGATGTGAAATCAGATGTTTGCATCATTCCACCCAATTCATTTTGTCTCGCGCGTACGGTTGAATATTTGAAAATTCCCAGAAATGTACTGACGATTTGTCTGGGCAAATCCACCTATGCACGTTGTGGCATCATCGTCAATGTCACCCCACTGGAACCAGAATGGGAAGGTCATGTGACCCTGGAATTTTCCAACACCACTCCATTGCCAGCCAAAATTTATGCCAATGAAGGTGTGGCTCAGTTTCTGTTTTTCGAATCCGATGAAGTGTGCGACGTGTCTTACAAAGATCGGGATGGAAAATACCAGGGACAACAAGGTGTCACCCTGCCAAAAGCCTGAAGCATGAGCCGCATCACCTTGGTCGGCAGTGGTTGGCTGGCCCTTCCATTGGCCAGCGAACTGGAGCGACTGGGACATCATCTCACCCTCACCACCACCCAGGCTGACAAAGCCAGAGAGCTGAAGACAAAAGGCCATAAAGTTGAAGTGTATGAGTTGGGCCAGCAACTGGCTCCAGATTCAGCCTTATTGCAAGCGGATGTGTTGCTATTGGCCATCACCAGTAAAGATGTGGAAGCTTATCAGGGGTTGGTTGAACAACTCAGACAGGCAGATTCACAGCACCTGCTATTCATCAGTTCAACCTCTGTTTATCTGAACAATGGCCAGTTACAGGATGAATCCAGCCTGGCCCTGAATACCGACTCCGCTTTGTATCAGATAGAGCAACTGATCCGCACACTGCCTTCTGTCACCATTCTGCGTTTCGCCGGTCTGGTAGGACCGGACCGGCATCCCGGCCGGTTTTTCAGAAGAACCGGGGTGATGAACAATCCCCAGGCTCCGGTTAACCTGATCCATCTGGATGATTGTCTGGGCATCATTGCTGCCATCATCAAACAACAGGCGTGGAATGAGGTATTCAACGGTTGTGCCGACACCCACCCCAGTAAAGCTGAGTTTTATCCAGCAATGGCCGCATCTTTGGGGCTGAAGCCACCTGAACCAGCAAACAGCATTTCAGGTTCAGACAAAATCATCAGTAACCAAAAAGTTAAACTGAAGCTTAACTATGTTTTTCGGTACCCTGATGTCATGCAGATGGACTTTTGACGGCCATGTTTTGATGCACATCAATTGATCAATGCCTTGATTTGCGCTTCAAGCTCAGCTTTCAGCTTTTCATAATGCTCACCGGTGCCCGGACCAGCAAAGCCGGAATGTATGTTGACCACCTGATGGTTGCGATCAAGGAACACACTGGTTGGATAGGCCACCACCTGATCAATAAAGCCCAAAACCTCTGCAGCCTGTTGTTTGTCATTGGTGCCAGCCAATAACAACGGATATTCAATCCCGTAGCGGTTTTTGAAGCGCTCAAGTTGTTGCTGATCGCGCGCTTTATCACCCGTATATTCAAAAGCAAGTCCCACAATTTCAAAACCCTGATCACGGTATTTTTGATGGAATTCGGCCAATACAGGGGCCTCGTCATTACAGTTCGGACACCAGGTACCAAAGATATTCAGCAACATCGCTTTATTTTGAAAGCGGTCATCACTGAGTTGTACCAACTGACCGTTCAGGTCTTCAAATGCAAAAGATACAGAATGATCTTCCGTGGTCACAGCCACCATATCCCAACTGTCAGGTAACACCTCATGGGCCTGGTCATTGCGCCTGGCAGTCCAGCTGGCATGGTAGGTGTCACGCGACCAAAAATCACCTTCCAATATGCCCTCATCACTGAGTTCAGCAGTGAATAAAAAAGCATGCGCGCCATCAAATGCAGACAATTTGAGTTCGCCGTTCATGGCATGACCAGCCAGAAAACGGTAATCACCGGTAGGGGTTAAAAAAGTACCTTTAACCACTGGACCACTTTGTGAGAATTCACCAACCGCAACCGATTCTCCATCTTCATCAACAAATGTCGCTTCCCAGACACCGTTCACCGAAGACATGACCTGACTGTCAGCAGGAAATCTGAACCGATGGCCGTAACCCCGGCTGGCTTTGAATGGTAACTGAGAAATGGCACCGGCGGCAGTCTTGCTCCACTGCCCGTTCATGACATCTCCGGTTGCATCGAGAGAAGCTTTAATTCGGGCATCGTACCAATCAAACTGTATTTCAATGTGTTGACCGTCTACCAACACAGCTGAAGTATCGGCCCGCTCACTGCCATTGAGAATTTGTGCAGAATAGCCTGATTCAGTCTTTGAAACCTGAATACCAAAAGGCAGCTCACCACCCGGGGAAGCCAGCACACCGCGCCACAAGCCAGCTAACTGTATCGGTTTGGGCTGCATGGCAGCTGGCTGATCAGTCTTGGTTTGTGGTGACGCTGAATCACCGTTGTGTTCAGAGCCACAACCAGCCAACAGCATGGCAATGATTAAAAGGATGGATTGTTTCATGCTTAATTGACCAGTAACTCGACAAAAACTTTCATTATAAAGGGTATTTTACTTTGGTTTCAGTCACTTTTTCACCACAGCAACATCTTTGCTGTGGTTAAATAAAGAGGTGTTTAAGATGATCCGGCAATTGAGCTCCAGGCGAGATGAACCAGCAAAGACTTAACATGATTCGAGTGGCTGCCATCAGTTGGCTGATGGTGCTGTTGACTGCCTGCGAACAGAACCGTTATTTACTGGTCATTGGCAACAACACCACTGCACAAATCAATGAGATCGAAATTACTTTTTCCGGGCAGTCCTTCCCCACCAGGGACCTCAAACCAGGACAACAGGAAACCGCCATCTTTGAACATCCGCCATTGAGCGAAGTGATCAGCGTCAGTTGGCAAACAGGCGGGCAACCGTTCAGTCAAACATTTCAGACATTCAATCACATTCCCAGGTCACATCACCACGGCCGGGTGATGATCCAGATCAACGCCGACCAAACCGCCAGTCTGATCTATCAGAACCAGTAATCACTTCCGCTCCTGTCACCGGTGATTCAGCATCATTTGATGCATGTCCAGCCCGTCTGATCAATGAATGTCAACTGCGGGTTCCTCAGTGACGATCCTGGAATTGGCGACTGTTCACACGGTAAAATGAAAACCGCCTCAGGTCACCGTGACATACCAGCCGTTGGCACGCGGAGCAAGCCAGCAGCTGGTTCATCAAAGACTGTCCCTTGTATGGCGGTATTCGACGCAGTTGAAAGAAGCCTTATAAGGGCTACCTTAAATGGGTCCACAGGTGCGTATACGCCAATGCCAGCCGCTCAGCCAGTTGTTCATTGGTGCTTGAGCCACCATGCCCACCTTCGGTGTTTTCGTAGTACCAAACCGGATAACCATATGACATCATTTTGGCCGCCATTTTACGCGCGTGACCAGGATGTACCCGATCATCACGGGTTGAAGTATAAAAGAAAGTGGCCGGATAATCGGTTTGCTTGGCGAGGTTTTGGTATGGGCTGTATTCCTTGATGAAGGCCCATTGTTCAGGCACATCGGGGTTACCATATTCGCCCATCCAACTGGCACCTGCCAATAACTTATTGTAGCGTTTCATGTCCAGCAACGGCACACCGCAAATGACCGCACCATACAGGTCTGGTCTTCTGGTCATGGTGGCACCAACCAACAGCCCGCCATTGGAACGACCTTCAATACCCAGGTGGTCAGGTGAGGTGATTTTACGTTTGATCAGGTCTTCAGCCACTGCTTCAAAGTCTTCAAAAGATTTTTTACGGTTTTCCAACAATGCCGACTGATGCCATTTGGGACCATATGCCCCTCCACCCCGGATGTTGGCTGAGACAAAAACGCCCCCCCTGTCCAACCACAATTTCCCATAGGCCCCTTCCAGCGCTTCATAAGACCCGGAGTATGAGGGCGTCAGTGAGTTTCTGAATCCTCCGTAGGAGAATATGTGGGTCGGATTTTTACCATTGAATACGGTGTCCTTATTCATGACAATGAAATACGGCACAAAAGTTCCGTCCTTGGAGCGGGCAAAAAATTGCTCCACCTGATAGGGGCTCGGGTCAAAACTTTGCGATTGTGATTTAACGGCTTTTGGGGTCAGCTTACTGCCATCCACATGATACAGCGTGGGCGGGGTAATGAATGACTCGTATTCAGCGAAGAAACTACCACTTTCACCATCAATACCAGTGATGCCGATGGCCCCGTTATCAGGGAAGTCAACGGTGCTGACGGTCCAGCCTTGTTCAGCGGGACTGTAAACCCGAATTTCACTGACCACATCGGTCAGGACATTGACCAGTACAGCCTCATCAGATGTGCCGATGCTCTCGATGTTTTCATTGGCTGCCGGTTGCAGGAAGATTTCCCAATCTGTTGCTTCAACCAGGGATTTTTGACCAGTCAGGACATCCGGGTTGATCATCAATACGGTACCGGCATTCAGGAATTGACCTTGAAACTGCCAGTCTTCTTTTAAGGAAACAATCATGCGTCCCTGAAAATCCCCATTGACCACGGCTGTTTGAGGTAAATCAAATGGCAAGGCTTTGCCATCGACCCATTGGTAATACTGATTGGTCCAGAATGAAGTGCTGTCAATCAGAAAATCTCTGGCCTCATCACCTTCACCAGACCGGTAAGCAAACACCGACACCGAGTCAGGTGCCACTTCCATCAGGGTTTCAGCCGCTGATAATGGAGTACCCCGTTTCCATAACTTAATGATTCTGGGATAACCTGATTTTGTCATTGAACCTGGACCAAAATCAGTGCCCACATACAGGTGATCCTCATCGCGCCAGGTAACCCGCATTTTTGACTTAGGCAAGTTGAATCCATCGGTAACAAAGGTTTTCTTTTTCATGTCAAATTCATGCATCTCCACCGCATCGCCACCACCTGGTGAAAGATAGGCCAGACACTTGCGGTATTTGGGAGCCAGACAACTCATGCCTTTATACACCCAATTGCCTTCATGTTGCTCATTGTAAAGATCCATGTCTAAAACCGTTTGCCAGTCAGGGTCTTCTTTGCTGTTGAAGTCTTTCAGCTTGGCCCGGCGATAGATACCACGTGGATTGTTGTCGTCTTTCCAGTAGTTGTAAACCCAATCACCCCTTTGCGAAACCGAGGGTATTCTTGACTGGTTGTTCAGCGTGGACAATGCCTGATCATACAACTCCTGATAAAGCGGATCTGCTTTGTATTGATCAGCGGTTTGTTGATTGTGCTGATAGACCCAGTTCATGGACTTTTCAGCATCAACGTCTTCCAACCAGATGAAGGGATCTTCCATGGTGTCTTTGGCCATCACATTAAAGGCCAGGAGGATGGTGAACAGTGTGGTTTTCTGCATCTTGATTCTCGTCACGAAAAAGATCAATGATGTTATCAGTAATGACATGAATTTTCAGTAGACAGGGCACAAAAAAAATTCAATTGTGACTTTAGTCATGGTTGTGAATTCAACCTTGTATTTTCGCGCAGCCATTTTTTTTGAAAGTAATGACTGACCGATCCTGTCTGCTGTTAACCAACCACAATAACAATCCATGAAACACTGCACACTATTCTGCTTACCGATTCTTTTCCTGCCCACCTGGCTTGGCGCACAATCACTGACCATCAACAGTCCGGAATCACAAACCACTTTGATTGAACTGTATTCGTCAGAAGGCTGTCATTCTTGCCCACCGGCTGATCAATTCATCAGCCAGTTCAGTCAGTCTGAAACATTGTGGCAGACCTATATTCCGTTGGTTTTTCATGTCGATTACTGGGATTATCTGGGTTGGCAGGACCCTTATGCGTCACCGGCTTATTCCAATCGACAAAGGCAATTCAAACAACAAGGTCTGTTGTCTTCAGTCTATACCCCGGGATTCATGGTCAATGGCCTTGAGTGGACTGGTTTTTTCAAAGCCTGGCGATCATTGCCTGAAACCGAACAAAAACCCGGCTCATTACAGGTCACCATCAAAGAGCAACATGCGGTGGTGTATTTTGATTCTTCCAAACAACTCACTTTTCATTTGGCCATTGTAGGCAACGGCTTACGCTCATCGGTCGACGCCGGTGAAAACCAGGGCAAACAATTATTACATGACTTTGTGGTACTGGACCACCAGAGCAGTTCAGGCTTACAGGCGGTGCATTTTCAGTTGCCATTGATACACCGTCATCAACCTGAGCGCCTGGCACTGATCAGTTGGGTGACAGCAGATGGCGACATGCAACCTTTACAAGCCGCAGGTGGCTGGTTGCCCGATGGTTTGATCAGGGTGCTTTGACTGCCCGAATACCCTGAATGCGATACACCTCCTGCCACTGTTCAGTGGCCTGATTCCGGTATTCAAGCTTCCACTGAAATGATTGGGCTTTGATGGCGAAAAATGTGATCCTCGAAGGCTGGCCATTGAACAAGCCGGTCATGACAATTTGCTGGTCATGCTCGGTGGCCTGAAAAGTGTCAATCTGTTGTCCTTTGACTGACATCCAGGCCATTTCCCAGCGATGCTCACCGAAGTTATATATCCGTATATTGGTGCCATATTGCCGACCCTTTTCTGGCGCAGGCTGGTTGATGGGTGGTGATACCCACTCATCCTGGATGGCGTGACCATTGAAGATCGGGTAAAAATGCCAACTGGCACCTGGACCTGACAGCCACTGCCCACTGGCATCACGGGTTTGATCTTTGATTTGCCAGTGTCCCAGTAATTGGCGGAACAGGCTGTTATTGAGCTGGTCGGTCAATTCAACGGGTTGCTCAACAGCATAAGCCGGGTAAACAGCCATCCAGAAAAGCCATAAAAACCCATATTTATTCATCTTTTTGCCCGTTGTTCTCGCGAAAGTAGTAGCCGTCAAACCAGGTGTACCAATTCTCACCACCGTCTGTGCTTTCTTCGAAGAATTGCCTCACCACGCCACTTTTCAAGACCGTCCAGGTTCCTCTGAAATGTCTGACCTGTGGTTGCTGACTGTTTTGTGCATAATAGATTCTGCCCGTCAATTGCATCGCCTGTTGGCCTTCCGCCTTGCTGATCAGGCCACCTGAATAATCAATCACAGTACCACCGCCACTGACCCATCGCTGAACCCATTGATTTTGGATGCCATCAAAATAATTCATGCTGGTACCAGTACTGCCACTGGCTCCCTGCCATTGCTCCATGATTAGACAGCCCTGTTCAGCCCTGGTGATGTGATTGTGGCCAAATAACGGACCACTTTTCTCAGAATCACCGTAAACCTCCCAACGGCCCAGCCAAAAATCAAATTGTCGGTAGCGTTCATCATACATACAGGGCCGAAGGTTTTTATCAGCACTCTGGAGAATGTCTGAAAACAGCTGATGTTTACGCAGCTCAGACCACAATGGATTTTCTTCCAATTCACGGGTGTTGCTGTAACCGGACCTGACTGCCTGATCCAGGGCTTTTAACTGAGCTTGTTCATCACCAGTCAGTTGCCAGGCCTGAGCCTGCTGATACCACACCAACTGGATGGGTATTTGTTGAGCTTCAGACAGTTGCTGATTGGCCTGCAGGGCTTGCAACCCTTGCTGAAGACTGATGTGGGATTGTGCCAGCCTGTACCAGGCCTGTTCGTTTTGAGGATCTCCTGCCAGCAACTGTCGATATGCTTCGATGGCCTCAGGCCATTGTTGTTGCTGATAATGTTCTGTTGCTACAGCCGTCAGATCCTCAGTGGCCTGAACCATTGCACTCATCATCAGTGCCAAGGTCAAAAGACTGGTTTTCAAGTGGTGGTACCCTTGCATCATGAGCTCCTTTGGGGTTGAATTGATGACGCAAAAAACGCCTCGTGGATGACAATGCTGCGTTCATTATGCGGGCTGATCCTGAGTAAAGGCTATCAAATAATTGCTCAGTTATGACTGAACTTTTGCCTGCAAGCACTGGGCGTGAGGCCAAAATATCGCTTAAACTGTGCAGACATATGGGCATGGCTGGAGAAGCCATGATCAAAAGCCAAATCTACCAACCCGGTATCAGGGTTTTGTATTTCCAACATCAAAGCACGAAGCCTTTGTTGGGTCCGGTAATGATTCAGGCCCATGCCGGTGACGGCTTTGAAAACCCTGCACAAATGATGTGGCGACGTGTTGTGGCGACGTGCCAACACCCGTAAAGAAATATTGACACCCAATTCGTGTTGTAAGGTTTCTTTGACACAACTGACCAATTGACGATGTTTGGTTGTGGTCAACTTAGTTGAATTCTGTTGGCTTGCTACTGAACTGAACAAGTCAGCACATACAGCCAGCACTTCTGCATCTATGCTCAATTGGTCCGTTGTACACGATTGATTGATCTGATTGAGAATACCCAGATGACGATAAAAAATGGCCGGGGAACACGGCATGTTTTCTCGATCGAAGTGATGCTGTTCACGGTTAACCACTTCTGCCAACAGATCATCGGCAATGCGGAACCAATGACAATAATCGCCATTTGGATTGATGGCAAAGCGATGGTAGTTTTGACCCTGATTATAAAAATTAACCACTGTGGTGTCAGCCACGAATGGTTGTGAACCGGCATGTTGGATCCATATACTGTTTTTGGGGAACACAATGATCGGATCCTTTACAAAACCCATTTCAACAAAACGTGATTCACTTGGAGAGAGCACAAAAAGTCCCACCTCTACCGACTCACTTTGATACAAAATGTGTTCCTGCATATGCAGATTATAGCAAACCAAACATCAGGGAAAGAAAACCATCAGAATATAGACAGCTGAGTCTTGGTGGTGAATTGCTCAAGAAACTGTAAACCCCGAAATGAATTGCCTTTTTCATTGAGCCTTGGGCTCCAGACTGCAATACTGAAATGACCTGGTAACACCGCCACGATGCCCCCACCAACGCCACTCTTACCCGGCAAACCCACCTGATAAGCAAAGTCCCCGGCTTCATCATAAAAACCACAAGTGAGCATGATGGCATTCATGCGCTTGGTCTGGCTGACATTGAGCAGTTGATAGTGCTCATCAAGGGTTTGACCGTTATTGGCAAACACCAGAAATAAGCGGCACAGTTGTTCGGTATTGATGGCAATCGAGCAACAGTCAAAATACAACGCCAATACCGCATCAACATCATTGTGAATGTTGCCCAGAGAGCGAACAAAATTGGCCAATGCCACATTGCGGTAACCTTCTGCTTTTTCAGACGCGGCCACTGCTGGATCATATTGAATGGTGTCGTCATCAGCCAGACGTCTGACCATGTCAAGCAATGCCTGCCTGGGATTTTCATACAAATCCAGTAACACATCACACACCACGATTGCTCCGGCGTTTGAAAAAGGGTTTCTGGGGATACCCTGATCATATTCCAGGGTACCGAGTGAATTGAATGGTGTGCCGGAAGGTTCAACACCCACTCGTTGCCATAACCGGCCACCCAGCCGAGTGTAAGCCATACTCAGCAGCAGTACTTTGACGATGCTTTGCAGCGAAAACAAATCCTGGCTGTCTCCGGCCTGATAACAAACGCCATTGACGGTGATCAGGCTGACCCCAAATTTTTCCGGATCAATGTCTGACAATTCGGGGATATATCCTGCCACTTCACCATAGTTTTTTTGCGCAATGATCTGCTGATGGATGTCATCAATGATGCTTTGAAAATCTGCCATGTATGCTGTTTTCTGCTGAAGAGACTACATGGTAACCAAAATACGTACAGAGTCCAACTGTGGCTGTATCTGACTGATGGATTTCTGAGCATCCAGTAATCGCTTCTCCTGGAATTCAATTTCATCTGACCTGACCTGGCCATTGTGCGCGGCCAGTTGTTTCAACCGGGATATTTCCTGTTCGAGCTTATCGTTCAGCCGCTGAGCTGCAACGGCTTTCAGATCAGGTAAATCTGCCTGCATCATGTCATCTGCCTTCTTCAAAAGTTTTTTGATCACTGGTAATTTGGCTTTTACCACCTCAACTGCGACATTCATGGGTACCCCACCGGTAAACTGACTGACCAGTTTTTCAGTGAGCTTTTCTGCCACATTCACACCAGCTTCAGCGAGCAGCAATCGTTTCATTTGAGGAGGCAGATAGCGGGATAACTGCATATTGGCATGACCACTGGATTGCACCAAATAACGACATTCAAGGAACAGTTGGCCAGCATTGAGTCCAGAGCCTTTAAGGACCATGAAACCACTGTTGCCCATTTCCTGATTGAGCAACATATCCATGGTTTCAGTCACCATGGGATGTTCCCAGGTGATGAAATGGTAAGTTTCATTGGCCAATGCGACCTCGCGGTCATAGGTGATGGTCATCCCCTCTTCCAATAAAAATGGAAAATAACCATGCATTTCATCAGTTGGCCTGATCACTTCACTGCCTGTTTTGTGCTCTTCATGATGCACCCCGAACAGGTCAAAGACCTGATGCATGTATTGCTCCAAAGCCGCTGATTGCTCCAACTCAAAAGCAGCAGCTGTGAGCTCTGCAGCTTGTTCTGGTCGGCAAGAATTATACTCAAGCAAACGATCGCGTCCCCGGTTCATTTGTTGCAGCAACTGTTCGCTTTGTTCCTGACTGTCTGTGATCAGTCTTGTCAGCTGTTGGTCATCCAATGGCTGATGCAATCGTTCTGACATGGCAGTAAAGACATGATGTGCCGCGGGATTGGTTCTGGCAAACAGTTGCAGACCCTGGTCATACCAGGTAAACCATCGCTCTTGAGCCGTACCGCTCAGATAGCAGACATGAATCTGAATGGTCTGTTGCTGGCCGATGCGATCAAGTCGGCCGATGCGTTGCTCAAGCAAGTCAGGGTGCTCTGGCAAGTCAAAAAATAACAGGTGATGAGCAAACTGAAAATTACGACCTTCACTACCAATCTCTGAACACAGCAACAGTTGTGCACCATGCTCTTCATCAGCAAACCAGGCAGCCGATTGATCCCGTTCAATCAAACTCATGCCTTCATGAAATACCGCCGCATGAATACCATGTTGCTCGCGCAGACATCGTTCCAGCTGCAGGACGGTGCCTGCCTGAGAAGCAATGACCAGGAGTTTTTCTCTCTTGTTGGCCTTTGCTTGTGAAACCAACCAATTAACGCGTGGATCAATTGCCATCCAGTCAACATCATCAGCCACAGTGGTTTCCGGGATCAAAGATTGGCGGCTGTCCTCATTGTTCAAGTAAATATCCGGAGCCGGCAACGGATATGGGTGTAATTCACGTGTGGGAAAGCCCGTCACTGAATGACGGGTGTTGCGAAACAATACCCGGCCTGTGCCATGCTGATCCAACAATTGATTGATTAAGCCATAAACCTGCTTGTTTTCTGTGATTTGTTCAGGGAGCTGTGCACATTGGTCTGCAGATAAAACGCCCGTTAATTGCTTGCGGATTTCCGAAAGATTTGTCAACTCCTGATGCTGAGCAGCTGTTAACAACTGTTCAATCACATCGGCGATGGCTTCAAATGTCTGTTCTTCTTTGATAAAAGATTCATAATCTGCAAAACGATCAGCATCCAGTAATCGTAACCGGGCAAAGTGACTTTTCCTGCCCAACTGTTCCGGAGTTGCGGTGAGTAATAACACTCCGGGCACCACCTGTGACAAAGACTCAATCAACTGATAGGCCTGTACCGCAGGGTTGTCACTCTCACCACTGGCTTCGTCAAACCATTGCAGGTGATGAGCCTCATCAACCACCAGCAAGTCCCATTTTGCCTCAATCACCTGAGCAGCCCTGACGGGGTTGTTAACCAACAGTTCCAACGGCAGCAATACCAGTTGACTGGCTTCGAATGGATTGGCAAAGCCGCTGGAAGACTCAGTTTCCTGGCATTTTTCTTCATCCAGCACACTGACGGATAAATTAAACCGTCGCAACAACTCCACCATCCATTGATGTGTCAGGCTTTCTGGGACAACCATCAGTACCCTCTGCGCACGATTGGTCAGTAATTGCTGATGAACAATCAAGCCTGCTTCAATGGTTTTGCCCAGGCCTACCTCGTCAGCCAGCAAGACCCGAGGGGCGTGTCGTTGTCCGACCGAATGGGCAATATACAATTGATGGGGCAATAACGCCGTCCGGCAACCCGTCAGTCCATACAGGGGGGATGCCATCAGTCGCTGTTGGTGATACCAGGTTTGTTGCCGTAAATCATACCAGCGTGCTTTGTCAAACTGGGCATTGAGTAAGCGATCAGCAGGCCGATCGAGAGAAATGTTGTCACTGATTTCAGATTCTGGAATGACTTCTTCCTCACCCGTTTCCCGAACCCCAAAATAAATATTCAGACCATTGAGGTTTTTGACTTCCCTAATGGTGATGTACCAACCATCTTTGTGTTGCAACCGGTCATCAATCCGGGCCTCAAAACGACTCAAAGGAGCTGAATCCTTGGCATAAATCCGCTCTTCACCGACGGCATCAAAAGCCACCTTAACCATGCGGTGATTATCGCCCATCACCCTGCCAAGACCCAGCTGTAAATCCGCATTGTTGATGTACCGTTGTCCAGTAACAAATTCCATAAATATGATCTGATCATTAAAAAGCTGCGCTATTGTAACAACCATTGATTTGACTTGTCACACCAACTGCACATGGATTTACAACATCTGGATTGGGCAATCTGTTTCTTTTCAGCTACAATCTGCCAGTATGAAGCCCCTGTTAATCCTTTTTAATCCAATGGCCGGCAGTGGCCGGTCAATGCAATACCTGCAACTTATTCTGACAGCACTTAAAAACGCACAAAGACCCGTTGAACTGATTCACACCAACCACAGTGGTCACGCACAACAGGTCGTTGAAGCAACTGATTTATCGGTATACAGTGGGGTCATTGCTGCGGGTGGTGATGGCACCTTGTTTGAAGTGATCAACGGTCTGATGAGCCATCCGGCAGAACGACGGGCACCATTGGGCGTGATCCCTGTGGGTACCGGCAATGCTTTTTCCAGGGAATTGGGTCTACAACCCACTGACTGGGAAAAAGGCATTGGCATCATCACAGGTAACCATGCCCAATCAATTGACATTGGTCACGCTCAATCCAGGGACCAACACTTTTACTTCATCAATATCATCGGCGTGGGCTTCGTGGTGGACGCCGGACGAACCACACTGAAGATTAAGAAACTGGGCAAATCCGCTTATACACTGGCCACACTGTGGGAGACCGCCCGACTGAAAAAACATCCGGTTAAACTCACCATGGAAGACCACAGCGGCCAAGTCATCCACCTGGACGATGAAGTGGTGTTCGTGGAAGTCGCTAACAGCCGTTTCACCGGGACTTCTTTTCTCATAGCCCCTGAAGCCCGCATTGATGATGGTTTACTGGATGTGGTGATCCTGAACAACATATCCCGTCTTAGAATTTTGCGGCTGTTTCCGACCATCTATTCCGGCAAGCACGTCAATTACCCTGAAGTGGAGACTCACCAGGTCAAACGCATCACCATCCACACCGAAAAACCCATGCCATTGATGCCTGACGGTGAATTTATTGGGCACACACCTGTGACCATTGAATGCATGACCGCTGCTCTGAAGATGTTCAGCCCTTCTTCAGACTGATCAGACAACCTAACTGGGCATCGGGCATCATCTCAGTTAAGCACAACTGAAGTTAAGCAATGAAAACATGCCGCTCTGATGATCACTCCCTGATTGTTACCGGGGATTGTCATGCCCACAAGCACGATAATCTGTTGGATATTAAACAAGGCAGACCCAGCAAAAAAGTTATTGATCCACAACCCACATATTCTCCGCAACCTTCGAATTGTGTACAACTCCTCAAATGAAACAACCTAAGGTCATAAGCACCAGCCAACATTGGCACTGTCAGTAAAGCCGGACAATCAAACCTTGTTCAGCCGGTAACGCGCCATCTGCCACCGTTTTGAAGACAGCTGCCAATGCCTTCAATCCGGATAAATTGTTAATCACCAGCCAGTCTCTGGAGGCCAGAGCAGCCCGGTGCAGGTATTGTGTCGACCGCTTTTGAAATTCAGCGGCTCCCCAAACGGCCATCTTTTCCTGTATGTATGCCGGTGCAAAAAACACTTCGCTGCGTTCTGCCAGGTAACCTGATCCCATGTCATTATCGGACCAGTGAGTTAAACCAACATGCCAGGTATGGCGCATGTGATCCTGCAATTTTTCGTGCAGTTGACCCAACAGCTTACCATTTCCTGAGAAGTCAACTATCACGGTACTGTGGTGCGCATTGATGTCACCATTCTCCTCATAACAAAGCACCTGGTCATAACAGCCCAATGACTTCACAAAACCGAGGTTTTTATCAGCTGTCAGGCCAATCAGATAAGGGGCATGCTCAAGATTCTTGAATCCCTGAACCAA
This sequence comes from Marinicella sediminis, assembly GCF_002000055.1. GTDB lineage: Bacteria > Pseudomonadota > Gammaproteobacteria > Xanthomonadales > Marinicellaceae > Marinicella > Marinicella sediminis. The sequence goes on from NZ_MVBD01000018.1 coordinate 54,986, forward strand.
ACCCAAAGCTGTCTTGCTTGACGCGCTGGTTACAAGCAACTGTTTCATCTCCGTTTTTTGCTCATTGACCAGTGTGTCAAACAAACAAAAAGAAGTGATGTGTAGAGGAAAGAGTAACATGTTCAAGGCCTCCTGCTGGTCATTTGTCTGCCCTGAAGACAGCCTTTGATAACGGTTGTACCCAGCAGGTAACGTCTGACGGTGTTCACTGGCGTCAAACAAAAATTCAGAACTCAACCGGCCAGGGCGCATCACCAGACAATCAGCCGTGGGAAAATATCCAAACAACCGTTCACCAACAGACACTTCATCATGCTTCGATGCCTCAACTTCAGCATAGCCCCACACCGGAATGACTCCCCACTGTTCTCCGTCATTATCAGCTGCCGGAAAAAATTGCCAGTACCTCATTCGTTCACCCATGGCCCAGTATGTGATGTTATTGGCTGAAAAACCAAATGCCTGGATGCGAACCCTGATCTGACCTGGTTGCAGATCACCGTTGGTGATCGCGATGATCCGGTTTTTTTTCAGCGCTTGCTTATGTACCTGGAATTGAGCCATCAAATAAGAATCCTCTGTTGTGACCACTGATTATTCTAGCTCAATTTTGATGACCACGTGATGACCTGTTAACCCCTCGCTTTTCAGACCAAATGACCAGACGGCATTAACCTCACAAGCCTGATGCGGACTTTGCCACCTGGTATCAGGCCCTGGAGTGAGCGCCATTGCGTTCCATCGGAGCAAACAAAGAAGTTCACTGAAACCGCCGGCTGCCTCCGTCATATCGTCACTGTTGTGACCAAAACCAATCCGCCAGTCAAAAATTTATTTTTGCTCAACCAGTACAAAGCTGGGTAAGCGATGGGTTGTTATGTCATCAATGGCAATAACCTGAGCAATGATCTGTACACCACTCTTTACACCATTCTGAACTTCCGGCTCAGCTGGCCACACAATGGCCCGATTCTGATGACACAGCGAATTAAAACCCTGTGCTGACTGCCAGGACCAGGAAAAGCCCGGCCAACAGCATGTTGAACAATAAAAATTTCCAGACAAATCCGGCCCATTCTGACCAACTGACTTTGGCCACACCCAGGCACCCCATCAATGAGGCAGAAGTGGGCACAATCAGGTTGGTCAGGCCATCACCCAGTTGAAAAGCCAACACAGCAGTTTGGCGGGTTACCTCTACGAGATCAGAAAGTGGGGCCATCAATGGCATGGTCAATGCTGCCTGCCCGGAACCGGAAGCCACAAAAAAATTAAAACAAGACTGGAAAGAAAACATCAGCAACGCAGCAGTTGATTGGCCAAAACCGCCGATGGCTTCACCCGTATGGTGTAAAACCGTATTCAACACCGTAGGCTCAGTGGGACTGGCACCACCCAGAATAACGATCAATCCCTGAGCAAAACCAACGATCAAGGCGGCTGGCAGCAATTCAGCAGCCCCTTTTTGAAAATTGACAGCCAGCTGATTGGCAGTGAGCTGATCCAACTTGAACAACAGAGTGATCAGCGCAGAAGTCAGGCCTATGGTAAAAAACTGGGTTGCAATCTCGGCAATGTAATACCCTTGGGTCGATACTCCCCAAATCACCCATATCATTCCGAACAGTAAGTTGAGCATGATCAGGCGATCGCCCCATGACATGTCATCAGCCTCAAAATCGAACACTTCCGCTTTTTTATGATCACGGTTTTTGTGTGCATACCAGGTAGCAAAAGCACATAACAACACAGTGAACACACACCACATGGTAAATCGAAATCCAGCTCCCGACAAAACAGGCACTCCGGCCAGTCCTTGCGCAATGGCCACATTAAACGGGTTCATCCATGAAGTGGCAAAGCCTATTTGAGTGGCTCCATAAGTGGTCAGCACCACGGTAATGGCACTGAATCCCTGAGCTTTGAATATAGGAGCCAGTATCAACGCGAAAGCAATCGCCTCTTCACTCATACCAAATACCGCCCCGCCAAGCGAAAACACCAGACACAAAATGGGTATCACGAGGATGCCTTTGTCTCCAAAAACAGCCAATAACCTGACCAGTGACTTGTTCATTGACTGAGGCGCCATGATGATACCGAAGGCGCCGCCGATGATCAGTAAAAAAGCAATCACTGCCACCGCTCCACCATCCCGGCTGCCACGGGTCAGCCCATCAAAGGCAGCATTCAGAAAACCATGGTGACCAGGGTCACCGAACACAGGTAAACCCTCAACCTGTGGTTCTCCTGCTTCGTCAACCACATAACTGAATGAGTCGCCGTCAAGCACTTCCCGGCTGGTGGTTTTATCGCCTGACTGGTATTCAATGACCTGTGATTCAAAAGAACCCTGGGGGATCAACCAGGTCATTAACCACACAAGCAGAGCCAACCAAAAGATCAGTACCAGGGTTTCGGGCATTTTGCGGGTCAAGTTTGTTTTCATCTTTGTCATTCCTGAAGAAGTGATACCGCATTGTATACGCAGCCTGGCATCTCAAACAATCCGTCAGCTCACATCAATAGCTGTGCACATCGTTAAAATGACAATACAGGCATTGATCCCAACGGGCAACGGTGCGTTGTTGTCTGAGTTCAACACCTCAAGCGCATGTTGGCATTCACGCAGATCATGGATTAGCTGTTCAATAAACAGCGGTTCATGGGTTGATTATATGAACACAAGACTTATTGACAAAGCAACTGGTGAGGCAACAGTCAACGCATGTGTCATGCTGAGGCTAAACCAGCAATGATGGTCATTGTTGGCCAAAGGCACAAAACGATGATCGTAGCTCAATACAACTGGACTGAAAAAAGGCTGTCTCATTCATTCCAAATGAGTATGGCTGTAATCCTGCAAAACTGCGGTCATTGCTGATTGCCTTTCAGGAGAAGCAAACGATGCATTGATGGCATTATGCGTCATCGCCACCAACTGTTCATCGGTGATGCCGCAATGCTGTTGAACCGCCCACATATTGTCACTGAGGTAAGCCCCAAAATGAGCCGGATCATCTGAATTAATGGTCACATTCAGACCCAGTCTCAGCAACTCAGGAAGCACATGATCAGCCATGTCATCAAAAACATGTAAGCTCACATTGGAACAGGGACACACCGTCAGTGGTATGGCATGCTCCTTCAGATAAGCCACCAGCGCCGGATCCTCCAGACATCGAATGCCATGATCTATGCGATCCACCCGAATGTCTTTAATGGCCGACCAAATGTATTCTGCCGGGCCTTCTTCACCGGCATGAGCCACCACTGGCATACCACTTTCCCGCACTTCATTGAACACTGTTTTAAACATACTGGCGGGAAAACCCAACTCAACAGCCGCCAATCCAACACCCAGAAACCGATTGGTGTGCCGTTTGAGAAATTGCCAATCTTCATGCGCTTTTTCCGGGCCCAAATGGCGAATAAAACTGGGTATCATACCGCCGCTGATGCCCCATTTTTCCGAAGCTTCTTTGAACCCGGCTTCGATGCCATCCAGCACCATCTCTGGCGCTAAACCACGGTCAACATAAGTACGGGTATCACAAAATACTTCAGCATGCAGAATATTTTCTTCATGACAACGACGCAGGTACTGCATGGTCAACAAGTAAAAATCTTCGGCAGACTGAATCACCTCAGTGCCTTGGATATATAGCTCAACAAATGCCTGCAGATCAGCAAATTGATAAGCCTGGTGAACTTCATCGAGGTTTTTAAATGGAATCTCAACCTGGTTTTTTTCTGCCAGCTGCAACAGCATTTCAGGCATCATTGATCCTTCAATGTGCATGTGCAATTCCACTTTAGGCATATTCCGGATGAATGGTGTCATGGCTAACTGTCGATAAAACGCCACATCTTACCATTTTCTTGTGGTTTTCGACTGGTACTAATCAGATTGACAACGTAAAATAGCCAATCGTCAATCAATCTTTTTACTGTCCATGAATACAGATTACCTAGACTTTGAACAACCACTGGCTGAACTGGAAGCCAAAATCAATGAGCTGCAAAATGTCAGTGATGACAATTCCATGAACATCGATGATGAAATTCAAAGACTGAAGGGTAAGCTGGTCAGTAAAACAGAACAAATATTTTCCAACCTTTCTGATTGGCAGATTTCGCAACTTGCCAGGCACCCCAAACGTCCCTACACCCTGGATTACATTGAAAAAATGTTTACTGAATTCAGAGAGTTACACGGCGACCGGGCTTTCGCTGATGATGCTGCAATCGTTGGCGGACCAGCCAAACTGGACGGACAGTCAGTGATGGTGATTGGCCATCAAAAGGGTCGCAATACCAAGTCCAAAATCAGACGTAATTTTGGCATGCCCCGTCCAGAAGGTTACCGCAAGGCCCTCCGCCTGATGAACATGGCTGAGCAATTCAATATGCCTATCCTGACCTTCATCGACACCCCGGGCGCGTATCCTGGTATCGGAGCTGAAGAACGAGGACAATCCGAAGCCATCGCTAAAAACCTTGAAGTGATGTCTCATCTAAAAGTACCCATCATCTGTACAGTCATAGGTGAAGGAGGATCGGGAGGTGCGTTGGCCATTGGTGTGGGTGATGTGACACTGATGCTGGAATACAGTACCTATTCAGTGATTTCTCCTGAAGGGTGTGCATCTATATTGTGGCGCAGTGCCGAAAAAGCACAGGATGCGGCCGAAGCCCTGAGCATCACCTCAAGTAAACTTAAAAAACTGGGGCTGATCGACCAAGTAATCAAAGAACCCCTAGGCAGTGCTTATCGCGACACCGATTTTGTGGCCGAACAATTAAAAACCACCATTCAAAATGAATTGAGAAGGCTGCAAGAGCTGGATCATCATACCCTGATTGACCAACGATACCGTCGCCTGATGTCCTATGGCGCCTTCAGCGAATAAAACGGTTCATCTTGATTTAAGTCAGTTACCCCAAGCCAGCCGTTACGTGTTGGCTTATTCTGGTGGCATGGATTCCACTGCACTGCTGCACCTTCTGGCAATGGAACCAGAAATCAAAAACAAACTGATGGCCATTCATGTTAACCACGGTCTGCAGCAAGAAGCCAATCAATGGGTCAGGCACTGCCAAGCCACCTGTGCAAACCTCAACATACCTTTACATGTGGCCGAAGTCGAGTTATCTGATCACAGTGAATTAAGTGCCAGAAATGCTCGCATTGGCGTCTTCAGAGCTCAGTTGAATAAAGATGATTGTTTGCTCACAGCCCATCACAGCGATGATCAGCTGGAAACCATGTTATTCAGGTTTTTGCGTGGTACAGGCTTGGACGGCTTGTGTGGCATGCAGCAATTAGCCAACCATGAAATTTATCATATTTACCGACCTCTTTTGCATAGCAGTAAAACAGATATTTCAGAATTTGTGAAACACCATCAACTACCCTTTGTATGTGACCCAAGCAATGAAAATAATCAATACAGCAGAAATTTCATCCGCAATGAATTGGTTCCATTTCTCCAGTCCAGACAAGCCGACGTCAAAGAAAAGATTACCCTGACCCTTAAAAATTTATCAGCTTCTGCTGACCTGATGCACCAGATGATTGGTCGGCATAACCCAAGCAATATCCATACGGTTACAGATAACAGGCACTTACCTACATATTTGTATCATTGGCTGAATACGCTGGGCGTACCTGCCCCCAGTCACCACCGCCTTCAACAATTTGCCAAAGATTGTCTTTCTTCAGGAAATGATAAACAGCCCAGAATGGTTTTTGGTGACCACCTGTTGTGGTTTTGGAAGGAACGGCTTTATTGTCTTGATTCGGCTTTTTTTGATCATCCGCCAGCCACACAACAATTGGTTCTGAGTAAGCATCCTGTGACTCTTCAGAAGAGAATGGGTGTGTTGTTACTCCATACAAATCAAAATCACAGTTTTGCAGTCACCATAAAATACCGTCAGAACCAGGCAAAAATCAAACTGGCTAATCACCACTCGCGTAAAAAAGTTAAAAACCTGTTTCAGGAAGATGGCATTGCGCCCTGGCTCAGGCAAGTCCTGCCATACGTTTATCACGGGGACCGTCTGTTGGCAGTTGGTAATCTTTACCTGGATGAAGCATTCAGTGATCAATTGAATACATTAAATGCCGAATTTGAATGGCGGTCACCCGCATTCCTTAGGTAAAATACAGCCATGAGTAAAACCCAAACATTCGAACATCAACTCGCAGAACTCACCGCCATCATCGAGAAAATGGAACAGCCCGACGTCGGTCTTGAAGAATCACTGAAACTGTATGAACAAGGTGTCCAATTGACCAGAAAATGTCAAAAAATCATCGATGATGCAGAACAAAAAATCAAACAATTGATGGAACAAAACAATTGAATTTCATCGTTCATTCGCAAAGCAGAATCAATGCTTTTCTGAATACTTGCCTGTCCGAGGTTCAAGTCGGGGATTCCAGGTTGAAACAGGCAATGGCCTATTCGTTGCTTTCTGGTGGCAAACGCATTCGTCCGTGCCTGGTATATGCCACGGCCAATAGCCTTGAACTTGATCACAATGTAGCAGACTATCTGGCTGCAGCCATAGAAATGATTCATGCCTATTCGTTGATCCACGATGATTTACCTGCCATGGATGATGATGATTTACGCCGGGGACAACCCACCAATCACATTGCTTTCGATGAGGCCACAGCCATATTGGCCGGAGATGCCTTACAATCCCTGGCTTTTGAAACAATGGCTCAGGCACCACTGGACCCATCAATTGTGGTTTTACTGATCCGACTTTTAGCCAGGGAAAGTGGCTTATCAGGCATGGCAGGCGGACAGAGCCTGGACCTGATTTCAGAGAATGAACAAGTAAATTTATCTCAATTACAACAAATACATGCAGCCAAGACAGGCGCTTTGCTGAATGCATCTGTGATGTTGGCAGCAAACAGTGTACCAACCTTAGCCTTCAAGGATAATCAGTTATTCAATAGATTTTCCAATCACCTGGGTATGGCATTCCAAATCATTGACGACATCCTTGATGTCACCCAGGACACCGCAACACTGGGTAAGCCCGCTCATTCAGATATCAAAAACAACAAATCGACCTATCCTGGTTTATTGGGTCTTGATGAAGCACGCAATCAAGCCAGCCTACACATTGATAAAGCCTATCACGCACTGGCTGATTTGCCTTATGACACCAATGACCTGCAGTCGGTTGCCGATACCATACTCAAC
>NZ_MVBD01000019.1 GCF_002000055.1 Marinicella sediminis
CCTGAGCAGAAGCAGCCTGAGCAGAAGCAGCCTGAGCAGAAGAAACCTGAGCAGAAGCAACCTGAGCAGAAGCAGCCTGAGCAGAAGAAACCTGAGCAGAAGCAACCTGAGCAGAAGCAACCTGAGCAGAAGCAGCCTGAGCAGAAAAAACCTGAGCAGAAGAAACCTGAGCAGAAGCAACCTGAGCAGAAGAAACCTGAGCAGAAGAAACCTGAGCAACCCAAAGCCACGCCACCATCAGAATCAGCGATCAAAGCTGAAATGATTAAGCCTGGAATTTATAAGGCTAAAAAATAAAGACGCTGTCTGCGAGCCATAACCCTTAACCGGGAAATAAAAAAGCCTGATGCAAACATCAGGCTTTTTTTTGTGGAATTCAGTGGAACAGTATCAGCTGATGGACGGCTTATCCTGACGATCATGCAAAACCACAATCGTGTGGCCTTTAACATCCAGATTACCCTGCTCCTGCAAATCTTTGAGTACCCGGCCAGCCATTTCCCGGGAACAACCCACAATGCGAGATAACTCTTGCCTGGATACTTTGATCTGCGTACCGTCAGGGTGAGATAAAGCACCTGGCTCTTTACACAGGTCAAGCAAAGTACGGGCAATGCGTCCGGTGACATCCAAAAACGCCAATCGATGCACTTTACGGGATGTTTGTAACAATCGATGAGTCAGCTGGGTCCCAATGGCATAGAGGATATGTTTGGCATCATCTTTCAATTCATTTTCAAACAATTGTCCGAGCCGCATGTAACCAATTTCAGCCACTTCGGTTTTTTCTTTTGATTTAACCATGACTTCACGGCGTTCGGTTTTCATGAACAATCCCATTTCGCCAATGAAGTCTCCTTTGTTCAAATAGGCCAGCACCAACTCTTTGCCTTCATCATTTTCATATGAAATGGTCACTGATCCACTGACGATATAGTACAGGGTATTGGCCAGATCTCCTGGTCTGATGATGGTGGTTTTGTTGGGAAATTTTCGTCGGTGACACATCGACAAAAACCGATTCAGGGATTCCACATTCAGTTTGAAAAAACTGGAATTCTGGAAACGCTCACTTAAATACAATTCATCAAATGTGGCTTCGTCAAAAGCATCTGACATGGTCTATCCTCTCTCAATGGCTCATAGGTCAATGTATGACTTCATCCCCCAAATGAACCGATCACACAAACTTAATTCAATGATTCTACCTGCTTTTCAGTTTGATTGGAACACAACTTCACACTCAATCAATAAGTTTTCACGGCAAACATCGCCGTGCAGGATAACATATTGTTGAATCTGACTGTTTTTAATTTTCTCAGAAACCTGGGGCAAATGCGCCTTGTCACGCACATAAAAGCGATACATACCATCTGCCAGCCGATGACGGGCCCCACTGCTTTCAATCAAAACCTGTAAGTTATTCAGACATTCATCAAACTGAGCTGGCAAATTACCAACATGGGCGGTTTCATGACCCACCACACTGGCTGTACCGCTACAAAACAACACATCATCAATGATGATGGCTCTGGAAAAACGGGGTTGTCTGGGAGCATATTGTTGCGGGTATTCCCAGGCTGGGGTTTGTCTCTTGTTTTCAATCACATGACCTGCAGATCTGGCAAATAAAAACACCAGACTATTTTCTTTGTTGTGAGTTCCAATGGCAGTGGCTGCCGGATTGGGATCATTCAAGAGTTGTAAAGATTCCATCACCTGGTGACGTGCCACACAAAAAGTCTGATAGCGCTCCAGCCCCTGGTCTGTTGCATTGATGTCATACAGGTAATTCCAGGTCCGCAACAAATGTGGATAACCCGCTGCTTTGGATGCCTGATAAGCACGACGATAAACCTGGCTGACCCAATCATGTAAGTTAACATCATCAGCCTGAAACACCATCACCAAATGCTCTTCAGTACTGATCAATTGATGGCCATCTTTGTGTTCATAATTGGCGTCATCAGCCGTATTCCAATGTTCTGCATATCCGGGTGATTCGGCCAGTACTTCCAGCGGAACGGGCGCCACAAATGGCTGTGCTTCATGCGGCTGTAAACCCCATTGAAATGTCAGCAGCCGGTGCTCGCTCAAGGTGGAAGATACTTGTATGGAAGTGTTTGATTTCACAGTTATATTCTGCTCTTAAAGTTCCGTTAACAGTGGTTGGTCGCCCCTGATTAAAAGGCTACACATTATCGTCAATTCAGCCACTAATAACAATGGCAGACAAAATTTTTCTGAGTATCGTGGTAAAAAGGTGTACTGTTTTCCAACGATTCAATAGAATAAGCGTTTTAATTGAATAGATGATATCGTCCATCACCCGATCAGCCATCGATCTGGTATGAAGCGCATTAACATAACCATGGCCTTACACCTACACAACACCTTAAGCGGACAAAAAGAACTGTTCACCCCGATTGACCCTAATCGTGTAACCATGTACTTGTGTGGCCCCACAGTTTATAACTATGCACACATAGGCAATGCCCGACCGGCAGTGGTTTTTGATGTACTCAATCGCCTGCTGAGACATCACTACCCACATGTGGTTTTTGCCCGCAACATCACAGATATTGATGACAAAATCAATCAATCAGCCAAGGACACCGGTCGTTCAATCAAAGACATTTCAACCGAGTATGCCATTGCATACAACGAAGATCTGAAAGGTTTGGGGGTGAAAATGCCAGACATTGAACCTTATGCCACCGATCACGTCGCTGAAATGATCGCCATGATCGAAGAGCTGATCAAAAAAGGGCACGCCTATGCTGCTGAAGGTCATGTGTTGTTTGATGTAACCACTTATGAGCATTATGGAGCGCTATCCAAACGTTCATTGGATGACATGCTCGCAGGAGCCCGTGTAGAAGTTGCTGGCTACAAAAGAAATCCTGGAGATTTTGTTTTGTGGAAACCTTCCGACCCCACTTTACCTGGCTGGGACAGTCCCTGGGGACGTGGCCGGCCTGGCTGGCACATTGAGTGTTCAGCCATGGCGGCCAAACACCTGGCCAAAACCATCGACATTCATTGCGGCGGCAAAGACCTGGTGTTTCCTCATCATGAAAATGAAGTGGCGCAAAGCTGTTGCGCCAATGACACCAGGCATTTTGCCAACTATTGGGTCCACAATGGTTTCATCACCATGAGTGATCAGAAAATGTCCAAATCATTGGGCAACATCCAATTGATCCGGGAGGTGTTGGCTGAAATCAAAGGAGAGGTTGCCCGCTGGGTCCTACTCAGTGCACATTACCGCCAATCGGTTGACTGGACTCCTGAGTCCATTGCCCAGGCAGAAAAGACCATAGACCGCATTTACCGCACACTGAATGACGTTTGTGATGTACCAGTGGATAAAGATATCCCGGTTGACGCAGATGTTCTGACCGCATTGGATGATGATTTGAACACCCCCAAAGCCTTTGCCAGAATCAATCAATTGGCCAAAGCGCTGGCCAATGCCAATGGCAATGCCGAAAAAGTCCAAATAAAATCAGCCTTGCTGAACAGCTGTGAATTGTTGGGTGTGTTGCAAACCGACCCGGCCCAATGGTTCGCTGATAAACAATCTGCGGGCGAAGACATCAAAGAACAGGTGGAACGGCTGATAGCCGAGCGAAAGCAGGCAAGGATAGATAAAGACTGGGGACGCTCTGATGAAATCCGCGACCAACTGGATGACATGGGTGTGGTACTCGAAGACTCTGCTGACGGAACCCGCTGGAGCATGAAATGACAGAAGAATTAATGGACAACCAAACTGAAATCATTGAAACCTTTGATATGTTTGATGACTGGATGGAAAAATACCAGTACATCATCGACCTGGGCAAACAATTACCGCCCATGGACGAATCATTGAAAACCGATGACAACCTGTTGGCAGGTTGTCAATCGCAGGTCTGGCTGGTACATGAGTACAAAGACGGTCAATTACATTTTCAGGCCAACAGCGATGCCGCCATAGTTTCCGGCCTGATCGCCCTGGTGCTGACCATCTATTCCGACCAAACCCCTCAATACATCATCGATACCGATCCGGATTTCATTGAAACCATTGGCCTGTCCTCACACCTGTCCTCTACCCGATCAAATGGTCTGAATGCCATGATTGAGAAAATCCAGCACACCGCCAAAGGGTATATTTAAATCATCTTTTGCTTATATAGGTCGCCTGCAACAGGGATACAGATCTGCTCAACGACCTTGGCATTGAAGTTTCAATCTGATGTTGATTGCTTTGAGCTGATCAATCCATTCCATGAAGCCACTGAATGCCCCGGCGATCTGCACCAGACTCAAACGCTGTCGCAAAACCAAACCACATGATTAGTCATGATACACAGTCAGATTAAGCTATAATTCTGCCATGACTTACATTATGACCGGCATTGAAGGTTACGAGCTCACTGAGCAAGACCTGGACAACCTCAAACACCCCTTGACCAGAGGGGTGATTTTTTTCAAAAGAAACTTCAAAGATTATCACCAACTGGTGCGCTTAATACGTCACATCCGTGCCTTAAAAGGCACAGACTTTCTACTGGCAGTGGACCAGGAAGGTGGTCGGGTGATTCGCTTTGGCCTGCCTTTCACTCAGCTTCCGCCACTGGCCCGGCTGGGTGAGGTTTACCAACGGGATCAGGCACTGGGTCTGACCATGACCCATTTACACGCCTGGCTGATGGCGAGTGAGTTGCTGAGCATTGGGATAGATCTGAGTTTTGCTCCGGTATTGGACATAGACAACGGCAGCGATGTGATTGGGGACCGGGCTTTGGGACAAACCGCAGATCAGGTCAGTGTGCTTGCTGAACAGTATTGTCAGGGCATGCGCTCAGCCGGCATGTGTACCACTGCCAAACACTACCCGGGCCACGGTACTGTAAAAGCCGATTCACATCATGAACTGCCCAAAGATGATCGGTCCATGTCCGCCTTAGAACAACTGGACCTGATGCCATTTGTTCAGAACATCAGAGCCGGGGTGATCGATGCCATGATGCTGTCACATGTGATTTACACCCAGGTGTGTGAACAACCCACCGGTTATTCCCTGCACTGGTGTCAGGACATATTGACCAATCAACACCGTTTCCATGGTACCACCATCAGTGATGACCTGGGTATGGCCGCCGCTGAATGCGTGGGGGACATTCATCAAAGGTACCAGGCTTGTGTGGATGCCAAGGTAGACCTCACCTTACTGTGCGAACCGCAACTGTGTACTGAATTGTATTCAAACAATCGTTTGAAAAATGTCCCCACTGAGGCCGGTAAATTGATTAAAATAATGAGCCTTAAAGGTCAGTCCACCCTCAGCCACGAATTACCGTTCTGGGAACAGTACCGTTGGCAACAGGCACGCAAAGCCTGGGTCACACTGATGATTGAAACCAGCTGAACAACAGAGAATGCATCAATGAGCGCACAGAATTATCCACACGTCTTTGAACCGTTAACCGTCGGCAACAAAACCATTAAAAACCGCGTTTTGATGGGCTCTATGCACACGGGCCTGGAAGACCGGGCAAAAAACTACCCCAAACTGGCTGAATATTTCCGACAACGGGCAGCTGGTGAAGCTGGCATCATGGTTACCGGTGGTATTGCCCCGAACATCTCTGGCTGGGTCGGACCCTTTTCCGGATTTTTAAAATATGGCTTTCAGGTAAAACGACATCGACTGATCACTGAAGCCGTACACCAGGAAGGCAGTTTGATTTGCATGCAGATCCTGCACTCAGGACGTTATGGGTACCATCCATTCAATGTATCTGCTACCGATAAGCAATCACCGATCACCCCATTTAAACCTAAAAAGCTGAGTGAAAGGAAGATTCACAAACAAATCCGGGATTTCGTCAATTGCGCTAAATTGGCTCAAAAAGCCAACTATGATGGCGTTGAAATCATGGGTTCAGAAGGGTATCTGATCAATCAATTCATCTCTCCCCGCACCAATGACCGGGATGACGACTGGGGTGGCTCGTTTGATAATCGCACCCGTTTCGCACTGGAAATAGTTCGTCAGACTCGCGCTGCTGTGGGACAGGATTTCATTCTTATTTTTCGCTTATCCATGCTTGAATTGGTGAATAACGGCTCATCGATTGATGAAGTCATTAAACTGGCCAAAGCACTTGAACAAGCCGGCGTGAGCATCATCAACACCGGTATTGGCTGGCATGAAGCCAGGGTCCCAACCATTGCCACCATGGTACCAAGGGCAGGATTTGCCTGGGTCACCGAACTGATCAAAAAAGAAGTTAAAGTACCGCTGGTAACCACCAATCGCATCAATCATCCTCAGGTTGCTGAAGACATCATTGCCTCAGGCAAGGCCGACATGGTTTCCATGGCCCGTCCATTTTTGGCAGATCCCGATCTGGTGAAAAAATCCAGGTCTGGTGATGTCCGGGACATCAATATCTGTATCGGCTGCAATCAAGCCTGTCTCGATCATGTGTTTAAAAATAAAATGGCCAGCTGCCTGGTTAATCCCGCTGCCTGTCATGAGACCGAATTCATATCCCAACCTGTCAAGACCAGCAAAAACATTGCAGTGGTCGGCGCCGGTATGGCCGGTCTGTCATGCTCAACCACCCTTGCCGAACGCGGCCATCAGGTCACCTTGTTTGAAGCAGCGGCGCAAATCGGTGGTCAGTTCAATCTGGCTGCAGCCATTCCGGGTAAAGAAGAATTTGTTCACACCATCAGTTATTTCACCCACTTGCTGGACAAGCATGGGGTGAAGCTGAAATTGAATCACAAAGCCACCGAAGCTGACCTCAGTGATTTTGATGAAGTGGTCATTGCCTCTGGGGTAACTCCCCGGGTACCTGGTATAGAAGGCATCGACCATGACAAAGTCATTTTGTATCATGACCTGCTCAGTGGGCGCAAAAAAGCCGGTAAAAAAGTCGCTGTGATCGGCGCAGGTGGTATTGGTTTTGATGTTTCTGAATACCTTTCTGTAGACGATCCCAGCAAGGCACAGACCATTGATGAGTTTTGTGCTGAATGGGGCATCGACCAAAGTATTGAATCGCCGGGGGGGCTGATTAAGGCACATGATGACCCTGCGGCCAGAGACATATATATGCTACAACGCAAAACCTCCAAACCAGGCAAAGGACTGGGTAAAACCACCGGTTGGATTCATCGCCTGAGCCTGAAAAAGAAAGGTGTTAAAACCCTCACCGGCGTTCAGTATGACAAGATTGACGACCGTGGATTACACATCACCGTCAAAGAAAAACCACAAATCCTCGATGTGGACCACGTCATCATTTGTGCCGGGCAGGTTTCCAACAAAGCGCTGTATCAAGATAGAGACAACTACCACATCATTGGTGGTGCCGATCTGGCCGCTGAACTGGATGCCAAGCGCGCCATCAAACAAGGAACCTTGTTGGGCCAGAAACTCTGACCCTCAGTATGCAATGATCAAATCCTGATCTGTTTTCACCGATCAGGATTTGGGCGTACCCATGTCATCAACGATTGAACACCACCGTTCTGACTCCATTGATCAAGACCCGGTGTTCAGCATGCCATTTCACCGCCCTGTTGAGTACCATGGCTTCGATGTCACGGCCAATGTCAGTCAACTCCTGGGGTGAATTGGCATGTGACACCCGTTCTACAGCCTGTTCGATGATGGGGCCCTGATCCAGATCTGCGGTGACATAATGGGCCGTTGCACCGATCTGCTTGACCCCACGGTGGTAGGCCTGATGATAGGGTCTTGCCCCCACAAATCCCGGTAAAAAAGAATGGTGGATATTGATGATGCGGCCGGCCAGGGTGTCACACAAAGCCGGTGACAAAATTTGCATGTAACGGGCCAACACCAACAAATCAGCATCCGCGTCCCGATAAACCTGCAACAAACGCGCTTCCTGATCGCCCTTGTGTCCGGATTCAACCGGTAAATAATGGAACGGCAAGCCATACCAGTCGGTCATCGATTCCATGATGCGGTGATTGGACACCACCCCCACCACATCCACCGGTAAACTCTGGTTTCGCCAGGCATTGAGCATGGCGTTCAGGCAATGCCCCCAGTTGGAGACTGCGATCAGCACTTTGGGTTTGGCCTGACGGTCATGAATCTGCCAGCGCATACCCAGGGTATCAGCCACTGGCGTAAACTGTTCACGGATGTCATCCATCGACACCTCATCACCGGCATTTTCCAGCACCGTGCGCATAAAAAACAAACTGGTGTCAGGATCTTCAAATTGTGACGACTCAATGATATTGAACTGTTGTTCAGCAAAATGATTGGACACTTTTGCCACCACACCAATTTGGTCATGGCAGCTGAGTTTAAGAATGATTTGTTGGTTGGACATGGCCTGATCCATAATGATGAAGGATGCAGCCATCATACTGAGCAAACAACACCATTTCAATAACACTGTTCAGGGATCTTGACAGCCGTTAATCTGTTATGGCAAAGGAAACTTTTGGCAGGACTTGAGTATTGTTCTGACAAAAAAAAGCCGTGCTTCAGGGGCACGGCTTTGATCGCTGAAGATGAGCGCATTACTGATGATAAAAATCTTTGATGGAAAAGGCCAGTTCCAAAGCCTGCTCATAGTTCAGTCGCGGATCCACTTGAGTGGTGTAGGCTTTGCTCAGATCGGCTTCCTGTAAAGCCCGGGCCCCACCCAAACATTCAGTGACGTTTTCACCGGTCAGCTCTAAATGAACTCCGCCAAGGTGTGAACCATTGGCTTTATGAATCTTAAAGGACAACTCCACTTCTTTACTGATGTTGTCAAAGCGACGGGTTTTATAGCCATTGGAAGTGGCCTCAGTGTTACCGTGCATGGGGTCTGCACACCAGATGACATCAAGGTCGGCTTTTTGAGCCGTCTTGATCAGGCGCGGTAAATTGGCTTCGATGTTTTTTGCTCCAAAACGATGAATCAAAGTCAACTTACCGGCTTCGTTGTTGGGATTCAGGGTGCGGCATAAATCAATCAAATGATCGTCATCGGTTTCAGTCCCGATCTTCACCCCAATGGGGTTCTCTACGCCCCGCAGCAGCTCAACATGAGCACTGTCCAATTGATTGGTTCTCAGCCCAATCCAGGGAAAGTGCGCACTCAGATTGAAGTATCCCTCCTGTCTTGGTACAGTGCGGGTCAAAGCCTGTTCATAATGCAAATGCAGAGCTTCATGAGCAGCAAAGAACTCAACACTGGACAGGTTATTCACTTTACGCCCAACAAGCACCTCTGCAAATTGTATTGACTCCTTAATCTGGCTCACCAGGTTATGAAATTTATCAGCGTTTTTTGAATGTTTCACCCAGGCAATGTCCCAATATTCCGGATGGCGGATATCGGCAAATCCACCGGCCACCAATGCCCGGATGAAATTCATGGTCATCGCAGAATGATGATAAGCTTCCAGCATTTTATCCGGATTGGGAACCCGGGATTTTTCAGTGAATTCGTTTTCATTCACAATGTCGCCGCGGAATGACGGCAGACTGACACCATCACGGGTTTCCAGATCAGCAGAACGGGGCTTGGCATATTGACCGGCAAAACGACCAACCCGGACCACCGGGATCTGGCATCCATGAATCAGCACCAAACTCATTTGAATCAAAACTTTCAAACGGTTTGAAATGATGGATGAATTGCAATCAGCAAAACTCTCCGCACAATCACCACCCTGTACCAAAAACCGTTCACCCCTGGACACTTCAGCCAGGTAACTTTTCAGGCGTTTGATTTCCCATGAGGTCACCAAGGGTGGCAATGATGACAAGGTTTCCAGTGCTTTGTTCAAGTGCACCTCATCAGGGTAAGTGGCTTGCTGGCGAATGGATTTTTGCTTCCAGCTGTCTAAACTCCAATGCGCTTGTTGTTGTCTTTTGTTTAAGGTTTTCATAATTTGTGGATATTAATGATTATTGTTTTGTGGGTTCTACTTTAACAACCATCCAGAGGATTGTGTAGAGAAAAATGATGATGAAACTGATCAACGTCCATGTGGGCATACTCATGCCCCAAAAGGTCCATTTGATCTCTGCACAACTACCTGAAGCCGATAGTACGGACGATACCGCACTCCACCAAGAAGAGTCTTCCAGCAGCATGTGTAAACTGGGACCACAGTCAGGCACCAACTCAGATGGCAGGTTTTGTAACCACACATGACGTCCGGCGATGCCAATGCCAACCCCACTGGCCAGCAGAATCAGGACACCCATAACTTTCCTGACTGCATGTTTCACTGGCTTAAGGCTGGCCAACAGGAACAGTACACCAACGACAAAAAATACCACCCGTTGTAAGATACACAGATTACATGGCATGAGAAAATCCACATATTCAACATGCAAGGCATAAATCAGCAATGATGCACAGCCGAGGGCAGGTAATAAGGTAAAAAACCTGAATGGCTGACCCACTGCAATGATTCCCATCAAAATGATGTAAACAGCAGCAAAAGCAATGAACCCGGTCCAGGTAAAGGGAGGCATGTAGATGGACGCATAAGAACCGATTGGATCAGGTAATAAAGATCCCAGTAATGGAACCAACATCAACGCCAATACCGCGATGTAAGCCACCTGGGCTTTCTGGTGATATTTATTCATTTGCCAGCCATGATTGTGTGAATAAGAATGTGTAGATTAACAAATATAGACCACACAAAACACCCTTTATTCAATTTATATCTGTCTTTTTTGTTGACTGCCCGAACCACCTATTCAAGCCATCTGCAAGTACTTATAACTGGCATTTTAAGGCATACTCATCTTGGCATGTACCAACCTGAGCAATTCAAATTGCTTGAGCCATACAATCACCAGCAAACCAACGGCAGAACATTGACTCAGCCGTAAATTATGGGTACATTATTAACAAGGGTGGAGCATTCCAATATTCCAGTTATTTCAGGTCGCTGTGGTCAGTGATCAAGAACTTTTTTGAATCCAAAAACCGTGAACATCAAAATAATCACAGTCATCATCATATCAGGCCTGCTGACATCAACCGTCACCCGGGCTCAACAACTGCAAGACAACGTCGAGATCAGTAAAAGCACTGTTGACAATGGTGGTGGTGTCTCACAGGGCATCCTCAATGGTGACACGGTGGTATTGACCGGCAGCATTGGTCAGGCCGATGCAGGCACTGAGAGCGCTGCTGACAACAGTCATTTCATCGCCGGTGGATTCTGGGCCAATGCCACCAATAACAACGCACCCAGCGATTTAATTTTTGCTGATGGTTTCGAACCCAATTAATCCGATAAGAGCAATAAGGTACTCAACATGAAACTCAATTTGACAGGCACTATTTTACTATTAACCACACTGCTGCTGGCCAGCCACAACATCGGGGCAGCTCCTCTTGGGACCGCATTCACCTACCAGGGTGAACTCAAGGTGATTCCAGGTGGCAATGACATCGTTATCCCTGCCAATGCGGCCTTTGACTTTGAATTTGAGTTGTATGATGCGCAAAACAATGGTTTGCAGGTGGGTCCCACCGTATTGCTGAACAATATTCAGGTGGCTCAAGGGGTGTTTACAGTGGAATTGGATTTTGGCATGTCTCCCTTCGTCGGCGATCAATTGTACCTCGCCATCAGTTTGCGTGACGGTAATTCAAATGGGTCATTCTCAGACCTTTCACCTCGTCAGAAACTGACCGCAGCACCTTATGCGTTGCATGCCGAATATGTGGCTGCAGGCACCGTAGGCAGTGTCGAAGTGAACCCCACTCAAGTCCAGTTGCGCGTGCTGGGCACCTGCCCTGCCGGCAGTTTCATCACCTCCGTCAATCAAAATGGTACCGTGGTTTGTGAGGACGATGCCGATGAACAAAGCCTGAGCCTGGTTGGTTCACAACTGAGCATCAGTAATGGTAACAGCATCGATCTGGCCAATGTCTCTGGTGACAACGATGACAGTAATGAGTTGAACACCGGCCTGACACTCAATGGCACCACCCTCACCGTGACCGATGCCGGTGGTGATCTCAACCAGGACCTGGCCAGCATCGATACCGATGATCAGACGCTCAGCCTGAATGGCAATCAATTGTCAATCAGCGATGGTAACACCGTGGACCTGGGTACTGTTTCAGGTGACAACGATGACAGCAACGAATTGAACACCGGTCTGGCATTGAACGGTACCACCCTCACCGTGACCGATGCCGGTGGAGACCTCAGCCAGGACCTGGCCAGCATCGATACCGATGATCAGACACTGAGCTTCGACGGCAGCCAGCTCAGTATTTCTGAAGGCAACTCAGCAGATTTGTCGGCTTTGATCAATGACGACGACAATGAATTGCAAACCCTGAGTTTTGATGGCAGCCAACTGAGCATTTCCGATGGCAACTCAGCCAACCTGTCTTCACTGATCAACAACGACAGCAATGAGTTGCAGGACCTGAACCTCAGTAATGATCAATTGGGCCTGAGCGGCAGCCTGTCCACAGTGGACCTGTCAGGCTACCTGGACAACACCGATGCCCAAACCCTGAGCCTGGTGGACAACGACCTGTCCATCAGCGGTGGCAATGCGGTCAGCCTGGCGGCACTGTTCAATGACAACGATGCCACCAATGAATTGAACACCGGACTGGATTTCACCAACACCACCCTGACCGTGACCGATGCCGGTGGAGACCTGACCGTTGACCTGTCTGGTTTGAGCGACACCGGTGCCCAAATCCTGGCCAAACTGATTACCGTTGATGGGGCTGGTTCCGGCCTGGATGCTGATTTGCTCGATGGCCTGGAAGCCAGCGACATCATTGCCGCCGCTGGAGGTGGCGATAACCGCACTCCCATTTCATCCATTCCATTCACCATCACTGAACCGGGATCCTACTACCTGACCGGCAACCTGTCCAACACCACGCTTAATTCCGATGGAATCATCATTGATACCGACAATGTGACCCTGGACCTCGGCGGTTTTACCATCAGCGGTTATGACACCAACGACCCACCCAATCAAACCGGTGATGATGGCATCTATATTCTGGGTT
Organism: Marinicella sediminis; assembly: GCF_002000055.1. Classification (GTDB taxonomy): domain Bacteria; phylum Pseudomonadota; class Gammaproteobacteria; order Xanthomonadales; family Marinicellaceae; genus Marinicella; species Marinicella sediminis. Next base: position 13,056 of record NZ_MVBD01000019.1, read on the forward strand.
CTCAAAACAACATTCACATCTTCAATGGCCATGTGGAAGGCTGGGCTGGTGATGGCATCAATGCCCTGAATGCCGATCATTCCATCTTTGAGCGCCTGACCGTTTCCTACAATGGCGGCGATGGCCTGGTGGCTGACTTTTCTGCTGTGATCTCGCATGTCACCGCAGGTTTCAACGGTCTGGATGGCATCGAAGGCGATGATGGCACGGTGATTGTGTTCTCGACCGCCATGGGTAATGGCGACAACGGCATCCAAACCAGTGAAGGCAGCCACGTGGCCCATTCAACCGGTTTCGACAATGAGTCAGACGGCATCGATGTGGGCGCCGGCTCCACAGTGACCAACAGCGTGGCTTCCGATAATCTGATTTTTGGAATTGATCTGGCTTTAGGCGGCACAGTGCAAATGTCAACGGCATATGACAATGAACGCACTGGTATTGATGTCGCCTCTGCATCCATCGTTCGCAACAACGTGGTGGCACTTAATGGTGGCTCATCAGACCCTAATCTTGAACCATACAACATCAGCGGTATACGTACATTCGCCAACTCCTGGATCATCAACAACAAAGCACACGAAAACGATGGAGCAGGTATCTGGATTTCATCAACCGATACTTTGGTAGAAGGCAACAGCATCACTGACAACGACAATGGTGGATTGGTGGTAACAACCAGTGGCAGTTTGATTTTGAATAACAAAGCCGCTGGCAATTTTTATCCTGATGGCCCGGATGGCACCACTTATGATGACAATTTTGAGCTCAATGCGAACAGTAATTGGGGGCCCATTGTAGATCTGACTGGTGTGGGCGGTGATATCTCTTCAGTACCCAATTCAGACCATCCTTTTGCTAATTTTGTCTACTGATCGTCTGGCATCAATGACTGCAACTCACACCCCGCTTCATATCTGGACCGGGGTGTTTTTTTGTCTGCTTAATCAAGGAGCACACGGGGCCGAACAATCCTTTACGGTTCAGGGACGTTCCATGTTGCCGGCGATCAAACCAGGGCAACAGGTTACCATCAGCGACCAATGTCTCATCGCGGGAGAAAACCTGTTGCATCAGGTCACGGCCATCAAGATCGCCACCCGACCTCATCCGCTGCTGAAAAGAATCGCTGGCACGCCCGGTCAGCGAGTGAGGTTCAGTTCTAATGAAATTATTATTGGAGAAAGAAAATGGTCGATCCCCGGGGTGGCGTCATCTTTGCTGCAGCGACAGCTCAAGCACACAGATTTCATTATCCCGGACAATTCTTTTTTGGCCTTGAGTGACCAGCCAGTGGACAGTTTGGACAGCGTTGATTTCGGCTTGATCGCCAGGCCGCAGATCAAAGGTTGTTTACAAACTGATTAATCATTCCCTGGAATCCCGGTCAGGATGTATGCGACCTTTTGACCAGCTTTGCCTGACTTCACGAAACCGATCATACTGTTTGATTTCCAACAAATCATAGGCAAAATCATCGGTTTCCATGCGCATCTGCTCAACCTCGTCCCAGAACTCATCTGTGGTGATGTCACCATTTGACAGTGAACGTTCCAGATCAGATTGCAGCTCTGCTTCTTCCAACAAACGATTCATGATTTCATTCAATTGCTCCTGATCCTGAGTTACGGTTTTCAGTTCTTGAAACATCCGCATACCGGTTTCTTCTGAGCTCATTTCCAGGGTCCCTTTTTTGCGGTCCTTTAAGGTATTTTTGATGTCAGGTTTTTTGGTGTTTTTTTCCAGGATGACCACATTGCCTGTAGATTTTTTTTCAGCAATCGCAGGCTGAACCGACGTACTGTTGAACTGGTCAGTTTGTTGTTTTTTCAATGCTTGATTATTCTGATACAGCATCACTATAACGATGATTAAAACAATGATTATTGTGGCTGCTGACCCCAGTATTAATCGATTATTTGGCTTTTTTTGTTCACTCATATTGGCACTCAAAGTCTGTCGTAAATTAGCTGGTTATTAGTTACAATTTTAACTCGTTACGGCTCTAAATTTGGGTTATTATATCTTTTTGACCAGATCAAATCACAACTCAATGCGCTCACTAAAACTGTCTTTCACAATCGTTCTGATCAGCTTGTCTGGTATGAGTATGGCTGTTGATGAAACCACAGACTTTCAATCCGATATCAGTCAAATACCCTTTAACGCCACTGACTATGTCATGGGGGCTGGTCACAACGTAATTTTTGACAATGGTCCCATCATAAACAGTTCGGGTAGCGGAGTGGGTGGTGCCGATGAAAGCATTCTGCAGGATATTTCCCTGGGTATGAGTACCTTAGGCATTGGTCACTTTCCTGGGCTCAATCTGAGGGTCAGCGATGAATTCATCATCTCTGAAAACAACACCACCATTTCAACCATTCAGTTTTTTGCCTATCAAACCAACGAGACTGCTTCCACTATCACCGCCATCAATGTGCGAATCTGGGACGGACCTCCGGGTCAAACCGGAAGTCAGGTGGTGTTCGGTGACACCAGCACCAATCGCATAATCAGTACACAATACAGCAACATTAACCGGTTGGTTGAACTTGACTCCGGGCTTTCTAATGACCGGCAAATAGCCGTCAGCGAAGTATTGATTGACCAGGAATTCAACATCGGCACCTATTGGCTAGATTGGCAAAGTTCTGGTTCTGGCACATCCGGCCCTTGGGTGCCGCCTGTATCCATTGTTGGTGTGACCTCCACAGGTAATGCATTACAATCAGCAGATGATGGCATGACTTTCCAGCCCGTTCTTGACAGTGGTACCAACACCCCTTTGGGGCTGCCTTTCGTTATCACTGGTACATTACCACCACCCATTGTGGTTCCCACACTCGGCGTCAATGGCTGGTTGCTGTTAAGCCTGATCATACTATTAGCCACCCGGGCATTCCGCCGCAACTGCCACAGTCAATGACCTCAACCATGTCTCTGTATTGATCTGGGACATCTTTCAGGCACAAAAAAGCCCGGGAATCCCGGGCTTTTTCACATCGTTAACAACGTTTGATTATTCGCTGTCATCTGCCACTTCAACAGGAGCGGCTTTGATGGGTCGGTCAACCAGTTCAACGTATGCCATTGGCGCGTTGTCACCAGCCCGGAATCCACATTTCAGAATTCGCAGGTATCCGCCGGGGCGGTCCTGGTAACGCACACCCAACTCAGTGAACAGTTTGTTGACAATTTCTTTGTTTCTCAGTTTAGCAAAAGCCAATCTGCGGTTAGCCACTGAATCAACTTTGGCCAATGTGATCAACTTTTCTGCCACTCTGCGCAACTCTTTCGCTTTGGGAACAGTTGTTTTGATTAACTCATGCTCAAACAAAGATGCTGCCATGTTTTTAAACATCGCTTGTCTGTGTGACGAAGTTCTATTTAGTTTTCTACCTGATTTTCTATGACGCATGATGCTGCCCCTTATCCGATAAGACGCTCAGCAGTTCTGATCGCTGCTGGAGGCCAGTTTTCTAAACGTACACCCAGAGTGAGACCCATCTCTGAAAGTACACCTTTGATCTCATTCAATGATTTTTTACCCAAATTAGGAGTTTTTAGTAACTCCACTTCGGTGCGTTGAATGAGGTCACCAATGTATTGAATGTTTTCTGCTTTCAGACAATTGGCTGAACGAACAGTTAGTTCAAGTTCATCAATTGGTTTAAGCAAAATAGGATTCAGTTTTTCTTCTTCTTCCTTCTCTTCGACTGTTGTCTCAATCTTAAAGTCAATGAAGATGGCCATTTGCTCAACCAAGATACGCGCCGCTGTGCGAACCGCGTCTTCGGCTGAAATGGATCCATCGGTATCGATGTCAAGAATCAGTTTGTCGAGGTTGGTTTTTTGGTGCAAACGGGCATTTTCTACGTCGTAAGCCACACGTTTAACCGGACAAAATGAAGCATCCAGTACCAATTGACCAATGGGTCGGCTTTCTTCAGTGCTGAGGCGATTGGTGGATGGATCATAACCAACACCTTTCTCAACTTTCATACGCATCGAGATAGCAGCTTTCTTGTCCAGGTGACAAATCACCTGCTCCGGATTGGCCACTTCAACACCATCGGGCAATTGCAAATCGGCTGCGGTCACCGTACCGCCAGTGGCGTTAATCATGATTTCAGCTTCATCACGGTCAGGCATGATAAAAGACAGTGTTTTGAGGTTCAGCAGAATCTCAACAACGTCTTCACGGACACCTTCAATGGTTGAAAACTCATGTTGTACGCCATCAATACTGACTTCAGTCACGGCACAACCCGGAATAGATGACAGCAAAATACGGCGGAAAGCGTTACCCAAAGTATGTCCAAAACCCCTTTCTAAAGGTTCAATGATGATTTTCGCACTGTAATCAGAGCGTTCATCGACTTCAACCACACGTGGACGAAGTAATTTCGCTAATATGTCAGACATAATATTTCTCTCTGGTAAAGGGTTATTATTTAGAGTAGAGCTCTACAATGAGGTTTTCATTGATGTCAGCTGGTAACTCATCACGGTTAGGAACAGATTTAAACTGACCCACCATTTTGCCTGCATCTACGCTGACCCAGTCAGCAAACAGGTTCATTTCACCCCACAATTCCAAAGCTTGTTTGATTCGCAGTTGTTTCTTGGATTTTTCACGAACTTCCACTTCATCACCAGCTTTCACTTGATAAGAAGGGATGTTACAAAGTTGTCCATTAACCAGAATTGACTTATGGCTCACCAATTGACGGGCCTCATTTCTGGTCACTGCAAAACCCATGCGGTAAACCACATTGTCCAAACGTGATTCCAGCAGTTTAAGCAGGTTTTCACCAGTGGCACCCTTTTGCTTGGCGGCTTTTTTGTAGTAGTTAACAAACTGCTTTTCCAGTACGCCATAGGTACGGCGAACTTTTTGTTTTTCACGCAGCTGTAAAGCATAGTCAGAAGGTTTGTTTCTTTTACCAGCCAAACCGTGTTGTCCAGGAGCGACATCAAGCTTACACTTGGTCTCCATGGCACGGGCCGGGCTTTTGGTCATCAAGTCAACGCCTTCACGACGTGCCAACTTACATTTTGGTCCTAAATATCTTGCCATTTTATATCTCCTTACACCCTACGTCGTTTCGGTGGTCTGCAACCATTGTGAGGAATTGGTGTAATATCAATGATGTTTGTTACACGAAAACCTAAGGCGTTTAACGCTCTAACAGATGATTCTCTGCCTGGACCTGGACCTTTAATTCGAACTTCAATGTTTTTCATACCATATTCCTTAGCTACCTGGCCTGCTCTGTCAGCAGCTACCTGTGCAGCAAATGGGGTACTTTTTCTTGAACCTCTAAATCCAGACCCACCAGCCGTTGCCCACGACAAACCATTACCTTGTCTGTCAGTGATCGTGATGATGGTATTGTTGAAAGACGCGTGTACATGCGCGATGCCGTCAACAACAGTTCTTTTAATTTTCTTTTTAGTTTTTTGTGGTCTTGCCATTACAATTCTCTAATCTGATATCGCTAATGATATGAATGGATCAATTAACGTTTAATTGGTTTTTTCGGACCTTTTCTGGTACGTGCGTTGGTCTTCGTTTTTTGACCACGAACAGGCAAGCCTCTTCGGTGTCTCAAGCCACGATAACAACCCAAATCCATTAAGCGTTTGATGTCCATGGCAACTTCACGTCTGAGGTCACCCTCAACGTTGAACTTAGCCACTTCAGCACGCAATTTGTCTAATGCGTCTTCATCCAATTGTCCCACTTTGTGAGATGGATCAACGCCAGCACTGTCACATATTTCATATGCTGTGGTACGACCGATGCCATAAATACTGGTCAGGCCGATCCATGCATGCTTATGCACTGGTATATTTACACCCGCAATACGAGCCATTTTTTACTCCTGATTCCTCAAAAAGATAAATACATTCAGTTATTTACCCTTTCTATTACAAAATATAGGCATGAAACCTATGTTCTTCGCCCTTAGGGAAAGGGCGCAAATTATATATCAACAAATAAAGCAATGCCATCATTTTTTCAAACAATGGCATAGCTCATCAATGATGATAAAAAATCACCTGCGGATCTTATTGGATCGCTGGTAGTTTTTAATGTTTGATTTCTTCAATACTGAGTCATATTGTTGAGAAACCAAATGGTTTTGCAGTTGGGCCATAAAGTCCATGGCAACAACCACAACAATCAATAATCCGGTACCACCCAGGGCAAACGGCACGGTGATGAATTGATTCACCACGTCCGGCAATAAACTCACACCTAACAAGTAGATGGAGCCCCAGAAGGTTACCCGGTTCAACACCCCATCCAAATATGTGGAGGTTTGCTTACCAGGACGAATACCCGGGATAACGGCACTTTGGCGTTTCAGGTTATCTGCAGTTTCATCCGAATTGAAAGTCAACGCGGTATAGAAATAGGCAAAGAACACAATCAAAGCACCAAAGAATATCATGTATAACGTGTTACCCGGAGACAACTGTTGTGACAGATTGGTTAACCAGCCAAACCCTTCTTTCTGACCAACAAAGCTGGCGATGGTGCTGGGGAACAACACCAAAGAAGAAGCGAAGATAACCGGAATCACACCAGACATATTCACTTTTAAAGGCAAATATGATGTCTGTGCCTGGGTGGCCTGACGACCGCCACGGCGAGCGAATTGCATGGTGATGCGGCGTTGCCCACGTTCAACGAACACGATGAAAGCAGTCAATCCCAAAGCCAATACCATCAGGAAGATGGCCCACAATGCATTCAACTGACCTTCACTGACCATCTGGAATACCGACACAACCGCGCCTGGCAAACCGACCACAATACCGGCAAAAATGATCAATGAAATACCGTTACCAATGCCGCGTTCGGTGATTTGCTCACCGAGCCACATCAGGAACATGGTTCCACCAGTCAAAGAGACAGTTGCGGTAAACAAAAAGCCAAAACCAGGTTGTGGTACCACAGCAATACCGCCAGTATCAAACGACTGCAAAGCAGAAGTGATACTGAATGACTGTACAGCTGCCAGTACAATGGTGAAGTACCGGGTATATTGGGTGATTTTCCGACGTCCGGTTTCACCTTCTTTTTTCATTTCACGCAATGCCGGCACCGTGTGGCCCAGGATTTGCATGATGATCGAAGCGGTGATGTAAGGCATCACACCCAAAGCAAATATCGAATAACGTCCCAGTGCACCACCAGAAAACATGTTAAACATGTCTATCAGTCCGCCTGAGTTTTGATCCAGCAGGGCTGCCATGGCAGCGGGATTAACGCCAGGAACAGGTAAAAATGAACCCATTCGGAAAACAATCAAGGCGCCTATAACGAACAAAATCCGACTTTTGAGCTCACTCAAGCCTTTTTTATTCCCGAGTAATTTTTCTACTTGTTCTTGCCTGCTTGACATATTATTCTACTTTTCCGCCTGCTTTTTCAATTGCTTCCTGAGCACCCTTGGTCACGTGCAACCCTTTCAGGTTTACCGCTTTTTCAATGTTGCCGGTGTTGATCACTTTGACTTTTGTGACGCCACGCTTAACGTGGTTTTTGTCAATCAGATAAGCCAGATCAATATCGGTGGCATCCATGGCATTCAGATGATACAAACACAATTCAGCACGTGTGTCTGACATTTGTGACGTAAAACCGTATTTAGGCAGTCTTTTGTGGATGGGCAACTGGCCACCCTCAAAACCCACTTTATGGAATCCACCAGAACGTGATTTTTGACCTTTGTGACCACGGCCACAGGTTTTACCCAGGCCTGAGCCAATGCCACGACCAACGCGTTTTCCGGCTTTGGTTGAACCTTCTGCAGGTTTAATAGTGTTTAATTTCATAGTCATTCACCTACGATTATTTAACTTCTTCAACTTTTAACAGATGAATAGCAGCGTTAATCATTCCCAGATTCTCAGGAGTTGCATCAACCACACGTGATTGGTGCATTTTTCTGATACCGAGTCCTCTGACACAGGCTTTGTGATTCGCCAATGATTTGTTGGTACTTTTGATTTGTGTCACTTTTACCTGACCAACTTTTTTTGCTTTAGCCATGATTTTCCATTACCTCCTCAGGTGTCTTGCCACGCTTGGCAGCAATACTTTCAGGTGAAGTCATTTGTTGCAATCCTTTGATGGTTGCTCTGACCAGGTTAATCGGGTTGTTGGAACCTTGAGACTTAGCCAGTACGTTTTCTACACCAACCACATCAAAGACAGCACGCATCGCACCGCCGGCGATCACACCGGTACCTTCTGAGGCAGGTTGCATGTATACACGTGAGCCAGAATGTTTGGCTTTGGTGGCATGCCATAAAGTATGACCATTCAGATCGACTCTGGTGGTGTTTCTGCGGGCCTGATCCATGGCTTTTTGAATAGCCACTGGCACCTCTTTGGCTTTTCCGTAACCGAAACCAATGGTTCCTTTACCATCACCAACCACTGTCAGTGCAGCAAAACCAAATTGACGACCACCTTTTACTACTTTAGCAACACGATTGACGGCTACCAGGCGTTCCAACAGGTTATCACCCTGATCTTTATCTGCCATATTTTTTCTCTTGTCATTCATCAGAATTTCAACCCCGCTTCACGTGCTGCATCAGCCAAAGCTTTCACTTTGCCATGATAGATGTAACCTGATCTGTCAAATCCTACGGATTCAACGCCTGCTTTCTTTGCCTTTTCTGCAATTGCTGTGCCCACTGCTTTGGCTGCGTCAATGTTGGTACATGAAACACCGTCAGCAATCAAACCTTTGTCCTTGGTTGAAGCGGCAGCAATCGTTGAAGTGCCATCACCAGAAAAGATTTGTGCGTACAGGTGTTTACCTGACTTGTGTACCGACAATGACGGCACACCCAGTTCACGCAGTTTAATTCTGGTTCTGGTGGCTTTTTTAATTCTTTGTAAATTTTTCTTATGCATAATTATCACAGGAAAGCATTACGCTTTCTTGGCCTCTTTTCTATACAATCTTTCATCAGCGTACTTAACACCTTTACCTTTGTAAGGCTCAGGAGGTCTGATCGCTCTGATTTCTGCCGCGACCTGACCCACTTGTTGTTTGTCAGTACCATTGACCACGATTTCAGTTTGCGATGGGGTTTCAAAGCTGATACCTTCACGGGCCTGATAAACCACAGGATGTGAAAATCCCAGGTTCAGATCCAGATCTTTACCTTTCATGGCTACACGATAACCCACGCCGACCAGTTGCAGTTTCTTGGAAAAGCCGTTGGTCACGCCTTCAACCATGTTACTGACCAGCGAACGCATGGTACCTGCCATGTAAACCATATCATCACTGTTGGCAGTGACCTGCAATTCGTTGTCATTTTGCTCAATGCTGACTGCTTCATGTAATTCCATGCTCAGTTCGCCTTTGGGACCCTTAATCGTTACCACTTTGTCTTTGACATCAAACTGAACGTTGGATGCCAGGGCAATTGGTTTATTTGCAATTCTTGACATGCTCTTCTCCCAATTACTTAACGACGCAGATGACTTCACCACCAACTTTGGCCGCACGTGCGTCCTTGTCGGTCATGATGCCTCTTGAAGTTGAAACAATAGCTGTACCAAATCCTGCATCTACACGAGGCAGATCGTCTTTTCCACGGTATTGTCTTAAACCTGGCTTACTGATTCTCTTGATCATCTCGATCACCGGTTGATTGCGGTAATATTTGATGTTGATCTTGATGAAAGGATGGTTATCCTTTTCGACCATTTCAAAAGATCTGATGTAGCCTTCCTGTTGCAGTACTGACAAAATACCTGATTTCAATTTAGAAGCAGGCGTGACAGTGCTGTCTTTATTGACCGCTTGCGCATTCTTGATGCTGCAAATCATGTCTGAAATTGGATCACTTAAACTCATAATCTATTCTCTCTTTACCAGCTGGCTTTCTTCAAACCAGGAATGTCACCACGCATGGCTGCTTCACGGAATTTGGTTTTACTCAAACCAAATTTATTGTAATAACCACGCGGTCTGCCTGAAATCTTGCAGCGGTTACGCATTCTCGAAGGAGATGCATTGCGTGGCATTTTTTGTAAAGCTTCCTGAGCATCCATCATTTCCTCAAACGTGGTGTTTGGATCGGCAATGATTTTTTTCAGCGCCGCACGCTTTTCAGCATACTTAGCAACGGTTTTTTTTCTTTTCAGGTCACGTTGGACCATTGATTCTTTAGCCATCTTTATTACCTACCTTTGAATGGGAAATCAAACTGATCCAGCAACATGCGAGCTTCCTCGTCATTGCGCGCGTTGGTTGTGATACAGATATCCATACCACGGATCGCGTCAATTTTGTCATATTCGATTTCAGGAAATATGATTTGCTCTTTTACACCCATGGAATAATTACCACGACCGTCAAATGATTTAGGGTTCAAACCGCGGAAGTCCCTTACACGAGGCAAAGAAACGTTCACCAGGCGGTCAAGAAACTCATACATTTTCTTGCGTCTGAGGGTGACTTTACAACCAATGGGCCAATCTTCACGGATTTTAAAACCCGCCACAGATTTTTTGGCATGTGTGATCACTGGCTTCTGACCGGCGATGGTCGCCATGTCACCAGTTGCATTGGTCAATACTTTTTTGTTCCCAACAGCTTCACCGACACCCATGTTCAATGTGATTTTAGTGATTTTCGGCACTTCCATTACATTGGCAAACTTGCCTGATTCAAGCAGTTTAGGAACCACTTTTTCTTTATAAAATTGTTCTAATCTGGCCATAATAATTCTCTTAAGCGTCTACGACTTCACCGTTGGATTTGAAAACACGGACTTTCTTGCCGTTTTCCAATACTTTGAATCCAACCCTTTCGCCTTTTCCGGAAGCGGGATTATACAGCATGACATTAGAAGCATGAATTGGAGCTTCTTTGGTCTTGATGCCGCCTTTTTCCTCAATTTGAGGATTCGGCTTGACATGTTTCTTCACTGTATTCACGTTGTTTACCAGCAAACGACCGTCTTGCAACACTTTAAGTACGTTACCTCTTTGGCCTTTACTGCGTCCCGCAATAACGATGACTTCATCACCTTGTTTAATTCTTTGCATAATCGTTTCCTTATAATACTTCTGGTGCCAATGAAATGATTTTCATGAATTTACCAGATCTGAGTTCACGAGTCACAGGGCCAAAAATACGGGTGCCGATGGGCTCCAGTTTACTGTTCAGCATAACCACTGCGTTGCCATCGAAACGAATCAAAGAACCATCAGGCCTTCTGACCCCTTTCTTTGTGCGCACGATCACTGCGTTGTACACTTCACCTTTTTTAACCTTGCCACGAGGTATGGCTTGTTTTACGGAAACTTTAATGATGTCTCCGATACCAGCATAGCGACGTTTGGAACCACCCAGTACTTTAATACACTGGACTTCTTTGGCGCCTGAGTTGTCAGCAGCTGATAATCTTGATTGCATTTGTATCATTGTCAGTACCTCTTATTTAGCTGAATCAACAATCTCAACCACTTTCCAGGTTTTGGTCTTGGAAATGGGTCGACATTCAGCGATTTTTACAAAGTCGCCTTGTTGACATTTGTTACCGGGATCATGGGCGTGAATCTTGGTTGATTTCTTCACGTATTTGCCATACAGAGGATGCTTGATTTTTCGCTCAATCATCACTGTTACGGTTTGATCCATTTTGTCACTGGTGACCACACCACTTTTGGTTTTTACATTTTTCTCTACAGTAGTCATGACATTATCCTTTCACTTGGTTCATAACAGTTCTGACACGAGCGATGTCCCTGCGGACCTCACGTAACAGATGTATCTTGGTTAATTGACCATTGCCACGAGCCATTCTCAGATCAAATTGCTTTTGCAGCAATTTGTTCAACTCTTCCTGCAACTCAGCAAGGTCTTTACTTTTCAATTCTTTTGCTTGCATCACATCACCACACGTTTAACGAATGTTGTTTGCACAGGAAATTTAGCACCTGCTTTCTCAAAAGCTGCCCTGGCCATTTCTTCTGAAACCCCTTGGATTTCATAAATGACTTTGCCAGGTTTAATGGCAGCGGCCCAATGGTCGATGTTACCTTTACCTTTACCCATCCGCACCTCAATTGGCTTGGCTGTGATTGGCTTGTCCGGAAACACACGAATCCATAATTTACCACCACGTTTTACGTGACGGGTGATGGCACGACGACCAGCTTCGATCTGACGCGCGGTCAGCAAACCACGGGTGGTCGCTTTTAAACCAAAATCACCGAAACTGACTTTGTTGCCACCATGTGACAACCCACGGTTTCGACCTTTTTGTTGTTTTCTGAATTTAGTTCTTTTCGGCTGTAACATTATTTTTTACCCCGACTCTTCTTGTTCGACTTCTTATCAGATTCACTGGTGTGTGCTTCCAGATCGAACACTTCACCTTTGTAAATCCAGACTTTGATACCTATCACACCGTAAGTTGTGTAAGCTTTAGCCGTTGCATAATCAATGTCTGCACGCAGGGTATGCAAAGGTACCTGACCTTCTCTGTACCACTCAGTACGGGCAATTTCAGCGCCGTTCAATCGACCAGCAACTGCCACCCGGATACCCAGGGCACCGAGTCTCATGGCACTGCTTACAGCTCGTTTCATGGCGCGTCTGAACATGATTCGACGTTCCAGCTGAGAAGCAATACCTTCTGCAACCAAACGAGCATCAAGCTCAGGTTTTCTGATTTCATTGACACTGACATGAGTTGGCAAGCCCATCATTTTTGACAGGGTGTTTTTCAGCTTCTCAATGTCTTCACCTTTCTTACCAATCACAATACCAGGTCTGGCAGTGTGGATGGTGATGCGGGCGTTTTTAGCCGGTCTTTCAATTTCAATCTTACTGATAGAAGCATGTTTCAGTTCTTTGTGTAAGAACTCTCTGACTTTAATGTCTTTAACAAGCTGATCAGCAAATTGACCTTTTTCTGCATACCATTTGGAATTATGCTGTTTCGAAATTCCTAAACGGATACCTATTGGATGTACTTTTTGACCCATAATCCTGCCTTTACGATGCTTCAGCCACTTTCACAGTGATGTGGCTGGTTCTTTTTAAAATACGTGTACCTCTGCCTTTGGCACGGGCACGACCTCTTTTCAGGGTCGGACCTTCGTCAACGAAGATGGAACTGACGAATAACTCATCAACGTCCATACCGTTGTTGTGCTCAGCATTGGCGACGGCTGACATCAGCGCTTTCTTAACGATGTGCGCGGCTTTCTTGGGACTAAAAGTCAACAATTGCTCTGCCTGTTCGACGTTCATACCTCTGATCTGATTGGCAACCAGTCTGACTTTTTGGGCCGATATATTGGCTCTTCTTAATTTAGCTACTACTTCCATCATTTACCTCGCTTTCTTGTCAGCAATGTGTGATCTGAAAGTACGAGTTGGAGAAAATTCACCCAACTTGTGCCCAACCATCTCTTCAGAGATCAATACAGGAACGTGTTGTTTCCCATTGTGAACAGCCAAAGTCAAGCCAACCATTTCTGGCAAGATCATGGATCTTCTGGACCAGGTTTTGATTGGTTTTTTGCTGTTCTCTTTTACGGCCTTTTCAACTGCTTTCATCAAACTGATGTCAACAAAGGGGCCTTTTTTAAGTGATCTTGGCATAAAAAACTACCTTATTTCTTGTTTCTGCGACGAACAATGAACTTATCAGTTCGCTTGTTTTTACGCGTTTTATGTCCTTTGGTAGAGACACCCCATGGAGTTACGGGATGACGACCACCAGAGGTCCTTCCTTCACCACCACCGTGTGGATGGTCAACTGGATTCATGGCAACACCACGAACGGTAGGTCTGACACCTCTCCAACGAGAAGCACCGGCTTTACCGATTTTTTCGAGGTTATGCTCACTGTTAGAAACAGTACCCAATGTCGCACGACATTTGGCAGGCACTTTTCTCATTTCACCTGAACGTAAGCGCAAAGTGGCGTAAACACCCTCTTTAGCAACCAAACGAACTGATGTACCCGCAGCACGGGCAATTTGTCCACCTTTACCAGGCTTCATTTCAACGTTATGAACAACAGTACCAACCGGAATGTTATCCAGTGGCAAAGCATTTCCAACTTTGATGGGTACAGAAGTACCAGATACAACCTGCATACCCGCTTCTAAATCCTTGGGTGCAATGATGTATCGTTTCTCACCATCGGTGTAATGCAACAACGCGATGTAAGCACTTCTGTTTGGATCGTATTCAATGCGTTCTACTTTGGCGACAATGTCATCTTTGTTACGCTTGAAGTCAATGATCCGGTATTTTTGTTTATGACCACCACCAATATGACGGGTGGTGATTCGACCGTAATTATTTCTACCGCCAGTTTTTGATTTCTTTTCAGTCAGGCTGGCCTCAGGCCTGCCTTTGTACAGTCCGGTTCTTTTAACTTTGACTGTGCCACGACGACCTGGAGAAGTTGGTTTGTGTACGATTAATGCCATGATAATGCTCCTAATTACTCAGCTTTGGTGCCAAAATCAATCATTTGGTCAGCTTGAATTCTGACGTAGGCTTTTTTCCAATCGGGTCTTTTACCCGGCTTCATGCGGAAGCTTTTGGTTTTGCCTTTGACATTCATGACTGATACGTTTTCAACATTCACTTTAAACAGCTTTTCAACAGCATCTTTGATGTCTGCTTTATTTGCTGATTTAGCCACTTTGAAAACATACTGATTGGCCAATTCACCCACCCGGTTTGATTTCTCAGAAATCACGGGTGCCAATATAGTTGTGTACAGATTATTCAAACTCATGACAACCACTCCTCAACTTGTTTCACTGCATCCACAGTCATCACGACTTTGTCTGCATAAACCAATGACACAGGGTCCAGACCCAAGGCATTGGAAACCATTACATGTGGCAAGTTGTTAGTCGCACGGACCAGGTTTTCAGTGGGCTCTGCTGAGACCAGATAACCTTTTTCTACACCATGCTTGCTCAACAACTCGATGGCTTCTTTGGTCTTACCATTTTTCACGTCCAAATCAGCTACCACAACCAAACGCTCACTGCGGTTCAATTCTGAGAGAATTGATTTCATAGCCGCACGGTACATTTTGGTGTTTACTTTCTTGGTGAAGTCTCTTGGTTGAGCGGCAAATGTTTTACCACCACCGATCCAAATCGGACTTCTTGAAGTTCCGGCACGCGCCCGGCCGGTTCCTTTTTGTTTCCAGGGTTTGGCACCGCCACCACTCACTGCTGAACGGTTTTTTTGTGCTTTGGTACCTCTGCGGCCAGTGGCCAGATATGAGGTCACCACCTGGTGAACCAAAGCTTCAGAATAATCTCTGTCAAAAACAGCTTCTGAAACTTCAACTTTTTGTTTTTTTCCTGATACTGTCAGTTCCACAATATTTCTCCGTTATCTGCTTAAGCCAAAGGTCTGACAATGACTGTACTGGTTTTTGCACCAGGAACAGCACCTTTAATCAAAATCAGGTTATTGTCCTGATCAACCTTAACAACTTCTAAATTTTTAGTAGTGACTCGCTCAGCACCCATGTGACCTGACATTTTCTTACCTTTGAAAACGCGGCCGGGGGTTTGACACTGGCCAATAGAACCTGGCGCTCTGTGAGACAAGGAGTTACCGTGAGTGGCGTCCTGCATGTGAAAGTTATAACGTTTGATCACACCCTGGAAACCTTTACCTTTCGAAGTGCCGGTGACTCGAACTTTTTGACCATCTTCAAACATGCTCAATGCCAGCGTATCACCTGCAGCAAATTCCTGATCTGTACGGAATTCACGGGTGATGGAACCAGCTTCAACGCCTGCTTTTTTATAATGGCCAGCAGCTGGCGCATTGACTTTAGAAGCTTTGCGACCACCTGTGGTGATTTGAACGGCGTTATAACCGTCGGATTCGACTGTTTTGACCTGAGCCACAACATTGGGCTCAACGTTGATAACAGTGACTGGTACAGACTCGCCTTTGTCGTTGAAAACGCGCGTCATTCCTACTTTTTTACCAATAATACCTAATGACATTTTCCAACTCCTTAGTTCAATTGAATTTGAACATCAACACCCGCTGACAAGTCGAGCTTCATCAAAGCATCAACTGTTTTGTCATTGGGGTCTACAATATCAACCAATCTTTTATGAGTACGAATCTCATATTGATCCCGTGCGTCTTTGTTCACATGAGGAGAAATCAATACAGTGAAACGTTCTTTCTTCGTCGGTAATGGAATCGGACCCCTAACCTGGGCACCGGTTCTTTTCGCTGTATCTACGATTCTTCCCGCTGATTGATCAATGAGTTTATGATCAAACGCTTTAAGTCTTATTCTGATTTTTTGACCAGCCATGTTAATTTGCCTCTAACTAAAAGCAGTGGCTTTTCGCCACTGCTCGTTTGTGTTTAATTATTCAATAATTTTTGCTACCACACCCGCACCTACTGTACGGCCACCTTCACGAATCGCGAAGCGTAAGCCTTCGTCCATCGCAATCGGTGCAATCAACTCAACAACCATCTTGATGTTGTCACCAGGCATAACCATTTCTACACCTTCTGGCAACTCACATGC
>NZ_MVBD01000002.1 GCF_002000055.1 Marinicella sediminis
CCAAGGAGTTTTGTCAACAACAGAGAAAGAGTCAGAAATCTCTAGTTTTGGCTGGTACTGTTTCTGGGTAGGGGTCAAAATGAAATTATCTCATCCAAGCTGTGGTATTAAGTTTGGGGTAAAGGTCACCAGGCGTCCTTACGCAGGGTAAGTTCATCGACATTCTCAAATTCTGCATTAAGAAATTCAGAGAGATATTCTTCATCTATTTCTGCCATATTCAATTTAATAATTAGTTTGCTTAAAGAAACAAGTGGTTTAAACAAAATCAATCATTGTTATCTGATTGATCCATCATAATCTTTTTCATCACACCATTTTTTCATGCTTTCAATTGCATTCTCATATTGTTGCTTAGTGGAGTGACCATGCAGTTTGTGTCTTTGTTGAAAAAGTGAAATGGTTAACTCGACTGCATCAGCCAAAGACATGGTTTTGCATGTCGGGCCAGGACCAGGGGTAAGAATTGGTGGGGAAGAGACCTGCCATGACCCATTGATTTCTTCAATAAAACATACCCATTTGTATGTTTTCAAATTTCCATATCTGAGTTCATGCTTCTCTTCATCGGTCATTACATGTAAATGTAGAGGGGTGCCTTGAATCACTCTGGTACGAATACCTAAGTGCTTGAGTGTAGTTATTGCTTCTACAGTGTCCATTGGAATATTTTACCAGATCGATTGATGCTTCTCTTGAGATTATACATAATGCGCTTTTTGTAAAAAGTTTTTGTTCGGTGATACAATAAAACCAACACTTTCATGAATGGTTTTGGAGTATGCCCAACAGGCGAAATGTAAAAAGTAAGCAGGAAAACACCTCTGATGCTCATGAGAGGCCCAAAGATTTTCTAAATGAGCCAGAAATGGATTTGCTGTTAAAGGGAGCAAAGCAGGGTAGGCATGGTATTCGGGACCACCTCATTCTTCTCATGATGTACAGACATGGTTTAAGGGTTAGTGAAGCCATCAACGTCAAGTTGTCAGACCTGAATTTAAAACAGTCCAGGATATGGATCAATCGGTTGAAGAACGGGTTGTCAGTAGAACAACCGATCGATGGTGTTGAGTTAAGAGCCATCAA
Organism: Marinicella sediminis; assembly: GCF_002000055.1. Lineage (GTDB taxonomy): Bacteria > Pseudomonadota > Gammaproteobacteria > Xanthomonadales > Marinicellaceae > Marinicella > Marinicella sediminis. Next base: position 1,087 of record NZ_MVBD01000002.1, read on the forward strand.
AAGATATCTGAGCACCAGGAACGATTCATTGCCCTGGTTGTTTACCAGTGAGAGAAGTCAGCCATTAACCCGGCAGTCAGTTAATTACATCATAAAATCTGCAGGTAAAAGAGCAGGGGTGGGATCAGTTAATCCACATATGCTCAGACATTCATGTGGCTATTACCTGGCAAACAAAGGTTATGACCTTCGATTAATTCAGGATTATTTGGGACATAGAGATCCGAAACATACAGTTCACTACACACGAATTGCAGGAAAGAGGTTTGAAGGGATTTGGGGATAGTATGTCCAAAAACATTCAAGAGTTATTTGCTAAAAAAGTAATTGAGTCACACCTGAAAACTCATGTGTGGATTAATGATGATGGATCTAAAGATAGCATGTTTGATCTAGGGGTTGGAAACAAGAACAACCCACAATATGCAATTGAATGTATTGGAGTGATGAGCCAGAAAGAAGTCGAAACGTGGAATCTTGGACCAGCAAGAGGTCCGAATAAATGGAATTTAATTGGTGATTGGGATTTACAAATATCATCCAATACAAGAGTGAAAACCATTCGTGAAAATTTAGAACCGTTTTTGGTAAAGCTTGAAAGTCAAAATCTTCCATCTGATTTTGCTCTTCATGTAGATGAGAACTTGGAGCGATTTGATTCTGTATTATTTAAAAATTTGGAAAACTTAGGTATTGTCTCGATTTTGCAATTTCGAAGTAAAGGAGAGGGTACTGTATTCATGTCAATGCCTGGAAGTGTTGGAGCTGAGAATATGAATGGTGACGGAATATCAGAATGGGCAAGCAATTATCTTTCAAGTAATAAATGTATTGACGTTCTTCATAAACTATCTTTGTCATCTGCTTCCAAAAGAGAAGTGTTCATGCATTTAATTCCAGGTGAAAAAACGCCCTTTGAACTTGTGTCATATTTTTTTAATCATAATCAAGTTCCAATGCAAAAACCAAACTTACCAAAACCAGTTACAGGTTTTTGGTTAGTTTGCTTCGAGTTTTGTTTATATTGGAATGGTAAAAGTTGGATTAATTTTGAGATTAAAAAATGACTTAAATTATCAAATCAAATTGTTATAAAAACATTCACATTATGGCCACTTATAATTCGGGAAATATCTGTGGTTATTAAATTGACAACTTTAATTGTAAATTTCGAAGTTTAGTTGCAGAAAGTTTCCAAGTTTAGTTGCACGTCCACAAACTGGGCGTCCAACTAAACTACTAAAACCCAGAATGTTATAAGTTGTTGAATTTATTGATTTTGAGGAATTATTTTTACAACTAAAGTCCTAAAATTATTCTAATCCCAGTCTGAAAGACAACATTTTTTCACATTACAACTAATGTGCTGAATTATTTGTCCATTCTTAGATGAAAATGCCATAATTTTTTGCTTTTAAAACAACTACTATTGAAATAAATTTTCATTTAATGAATTCTTGATGATCTATTCCCATACTGTTAATCAAACCAAGACGATACAGCTTTGCTAATGGTTGACTCATTTCTTCTTTATTATTGTTTTTTAAAGACTCAATAAGTTCTTGATTAAAATTATAAGTAACGATTTCGCTTGCCATTTTTTTTTGCAAGATGAGTAAATCATATACTGATTTATCAATTTCAATTTTTTCATCCATTATGTCTTGCCATCCTGGTAATTCAAACCAGCTTGTAATGTAAGAGTCTGCCTTTCCGGTATATATGATTTGAATTTCAATGTTTGAATAATACCTGCTGCCACCTTCTGGACATTTATCTGACTCTTTATCATTTTCATTTAAACATCTAATGTTAAATGAAAGAGGGATTGTATTACCGGTATAAACATCATTTGCCAGATCATTGAACCAAGCCTTAATTACTTTTGTATTCCCAGTATCAATGTAAAAAGCATACTCACGTAAAGTTCTAGACTCACGGGTAAGCATCTGATGAATTAAATAACGTAAAAAATTAGTCCTTAATTGATAGTTATTTTCCAAGAGAGTAACAATATTTTTGTGAGTTTCTTCATCGTCTCTGAAAGAATCGTGCATTAAAAAAGGCATTAGAGCTCTACCATCTGCTATAGAAAGTTGTGCTAAGGCAAGTTGAACAAGTTGATGAGCCTGGCTCAATAGTTCCCAACCTTTAATTGCTTGAGTTTCCTCAATTTCTTTTAATCCAGACATGCCAATGTACTTATCTTGTTTAAACATTCCATATAAATGATGTATTCTGTTTATTGGTTCAGCAACGGTTTTTAATACAGTAATTGATAGAGGTGTCTTTATTGAATTGCGCAACTGGTTCTGTCCAGGCATGCTTCCGTAATATAGTTCAACTACACTTTTAAGATCCTCATACTTGTACGTTTTGAATCTATCTAAGTTATTATTTTTAAGCAACTTGATAGGTGCTTCAAAGAGATACAGGTCACTTAAGTCAGCTTTATCAATTTCTATGTTTGTAATTTCATTTGTATTAATCCAATTGTTGAATGACTTCGTGTAATAATCATATTGCTTAAGGTAGACATTGTTAACAAACTCATCTGCATAATACAGGTAAGATTTATTTGATTGGTTGAGTTTTCTCTCCTCTTGCTGGCCTTCTTTAAATACTTTCAAAATGAGGTATTGATCAATTCCTCGATTGTCTCTTATTCCACTGAGTAAATTTGATAATGTTTCATCACATTTTTGAAATTCGTCGAGATATTTTTCAAACAGATAATCAAGCCTTTCAGACACACTTGAATTTACAAGTCTTTTGTATGTGTTTCCTGAATAGGTATATTTATTAAATGTATTTAGATTTCTAATGTAGAGAGAATCAGGTGCTGTGTATGCATTAGCTAAGATGCTGAATCCATTGCAAGCACCCAGTTGTCTGTCATCATTTGAATAGATAGCTCTTAAAATATCATCTGTTTTTCTTTGTATAGCATGGTAAGTTAGATCAAATCCTTCAGACATGCCAACTTCAATCCTGCGCAGAGATGACATAATCTTAAATTGGTTTTTGATTATGGTCTGTTGGTTAACTAAAATTCTGTCAAGTTTTTTATCTAATAATCCAAGCGCATTCATTATCGCCTTAAATCTCAACTGTGCAGGGTCAGGTCTCTTTTTCTTGAAAACACCTACAACTGATAATGCAGCTCCTAAGTAATCTTGATTTGCAACTCTTGTGGCTGCTGTGCTAAAACCGCCATATATTTCAACAGCTTTCATAGCATCTTTTGATAAGTTGCCTCCCAAAGCCTGGAATAATTGTGTGGCCTTGCTTACCTCTTCGGCGACTCTGGAATTTGATCTAATAAACTTTTTAGCTTTTTTAAGAAGTTTCTTAGCTGCTTTTTTAGTTTGCTGAGTATTTCCATATCTATTTTTTTCTAGGTTGTCGATGAAGGAATCAATATTAGATTCAGTAACACCTTTCCTTTGTAAATCTCTTGCTAACCTTGCCTTTCCTTTATGATCTGACAAAGAAGAATCATCAATGAAATTATTGATTTCATTCCAATAGTTGGTTGCATCATTTTTAGCTGTATGAGTTGCTTTTTCTATATCAGTGGCATAGTTATTTTCTATCTGGGTCTTAAAGTCACTAAGATCTCTCTCTCTGAAATAATTGTGAAATATATAATTTGCATTTACAGCGCTAACAATAGATGAACCCATTGACACTGCACACCCATAATTTTTTTCAAATAAACAAATTCCAGTAGTTGTCAATGTATCACTAAAATAGCTAGCTCCTGTTGATGCGCGTGCTCCTGCATCGTAAGCATTTTCAAAAATATCAAATTCATTTTGTATTACATGATCAAATTTTAATCTGGCTTCATTCGCGCTGTAATCAAGAAACCTGCTATATTTTGATAAAGCTTCAGAGGTATTTAATACAGTGTTTGGCAGGTCGGAGTTGTAGAAATCATCAAATGTTTCAAAATCTTTATACATTTCATCAGCTTCACTAAGGGCAACTAATTTTTCAGAAACCATCATTCCTTCATGATCATGGCTCTTAAGATCAATGCAATGAGAAAGAAAGATTAAGGCAAAAATAAGTTTCATTTTTTTTCTGCAGGTGTTTCCTTGTCTAACTGTTCCTTTATTTGCCTAACTGTTTGCATCAAACTCTTTAGTTCTTCATTTATCACAGATTCACTTTGTTTTTTTTCATCAACTTTTGGTAAAAGTAATTCAAATGAAGCAAGCTGTGCTGAAATTACATCAAGTTGTAAAGACAAACTAGTAGTGAGGTTTTTTCTTAATAAGTCATTTTCTTTACTAATTTCATCGGCAGCATGTTTTAAGCGTTCTTCAAATAATTTTTTAAGATTGTTTGTGAGCTCCTCGAATGATTTATCTCTTGCATAGCATTTTGCAACACCAGATTCTACTAATAATAAAAATTCTCCAGCATCAATATGTGACCTACCTCTGCCATGACTTGAAGGCCTTTGTGCTGATTGAGTTCCTGTGGCCCATAATAGATAGTCTTGTTTCCCTGAATCGTGATTTGATCTATTGTCATAAACATAGCCAAGGCAACGCGATTCTGAATTAACAAAAACAAGTAAAAGAATAATAATAAGTGGTGATTTCACTTTAATCATGTTTTGCTCCCATTAAATTTTCTTTAATTTGTAAAACAGTATTTGAGAGATTTTCAACCTTCTCTTTTATTACTGACTTTTGTTTTGGTGTTTGATTGATATTTTCTAAATTTATTAATAAAGACATTAATTCAGCATCAATTACATCAAGTTGAAGTGACAAGCTTGTAGAAAGGTTTTTTCGTAATATTTTGTTTTGAGTATGAATTTCTTCTATTGCTAAACTTAGATTGCTTTTGTTAACCTCATACAGGGTTAGGTCTTTAGCAACGCAAGCAGTAACATGATCTGAAAAATCGATATCTGCTATATCTGTTCCTTCTTTTATCGCACTTTTTATTCGTTTTACTTTCTCAGCATGCTCAGCTGATATCCTGTAAATAACTTTGCCTGCTGATATTTTGTGACCTGGAGTATTTTCATCTATTGAAAAAACAGTAGTCATGGCATATTCAGAACCGATCGACCAATAATAGTCTCGGTTTGCAGAGACAGTAATGCCGTCTCCATTATTATTTTCTACTACCCCTCGGAAAACATACATTTGACACTCAGCAAAAACATTATTAAAAAAAATAAAATTAAAATAGAGGTAATAAATTTCATATATAAATTCTCAAAAATCTTGCAAGCACTAATAAAAACAATGTATACATACATAATAATATAAAAGTTGTGTCATAGCAGTGCTTTTGATAGATTTGTTATGTCATCTGTATTTTTCCCCGATATTTATAAAATCACCATATTTTGAAGATCGATTCAAAATTGGAAGAATTGCATAAAAATATATAGAAGACTGGAAACGCCTTACCACCTTTGATTTTTTATCTCTTATGAAATGGGTAATCTTACTTGTGATAGGGTCTAGAATATCAAAGCCTTACTACTGACAAGCAAGACTTTATGTATAATTACGCACTATTATGATTCCTTTCGAATTTACAATTAAAGGACCGCCTATATCACATCAAGCGAAAAGCAAATCAAAGAATCGCTGGAAAACGGCTGTTGCAGCTGCCGCTAAAGCAAAAATTAAACAAGGTGACGTTCCTACAATTGATGAAGTTGCAATAAGGATCACATACTATTATGAGGGTGACACGCCAGATGTAGATAACATTATTAAGCCGATTCAGGACGCCCTCATTGGCTTAGTTTATGTTGATGACTCACAAGTAATACAAGCTGTTTCATCAAAAGCAAGAATTGATGGCTCATTTACAATTAGAGGGGCTTCTGCTGAATTATTATTAGCATTTTCCAATAAAGATACATTTGTGCATATTCTAATTACATCTCCCCCAGACATGAGTGTACTCCCATGACTGAAACTAATACTCAACGTGAACTTAAGAAAATCAAAGATTTAGCTCGAGACTATAAGAGTAAAGGCTTTGAGGTTTCAATATCTCCAAAAGGCAAGGCCATTCCTGGCTTCATGAAAAAATTCAATTTCGTACCTGACTTGATAGCAAAATCACAAGAAGAAACCTTCGTGATAGAAGTTTCATCTAAAGAATCTGTCAATCGTCTTAAAGAGTTATCAGATTTAGTTAAAGCTATTGAGAAAAAGAACGGCTGGCGTTTTGTTCTTGTTATGACAAACCCAAGAGAGTCCTCAGCAACATCTATACAATCGCCAATGCCAGAATTGATTGAACTACAAACGTCATATAAAAAGCTTTTAAAGCTTAAGAATGTCTCAGAAAATTATGGAAGAGATTTTGATCAAGCAATCTTACTTCACGCTTGGTCAATAATTGAAGGGGCTTTGCGAATGTATAATTATTCAGTCAAGTCTAATACGCAATTTCGTAACCCAAAATCAATTGTTAGGGACACAGTTATGTATGGTTTTATTTCTCTAAAAGAAGGAGAATTTCTAAGTGAAATGATTGAAATTAGAAATCGCATAACACATGGTGAAGTTGAGACCAAGATCAGTAAAGCATCACTTAAGAAGCTAATTATGCTTTGCGAAAGCCTGGTTACGGAGGTGAAAACTAGAATTGATTAACTTTGAACTATAAGAGAGTCAAGCATATTGGGCCTTTCACTTAAATTTTAGTATAGTTTTATGGTAAGACCTGAGAAATTTATAATGTTCATTATGGAACATATTTCAATATCGTGGCTCCAGAATTTGTGTATCGATCAATCGAAAATCCCCCAATAATAATCTTTATAAGTTAACTCCCAAAATCTGGATTCTTGAGCACCGAGAACAAAACTATTATTTAAAAAATGCATTGGTATTTTAATTTCCAGGTTTGATTTGAAAATTTCAGCATCAAATGTGAAGTGGTTACTTCTTAATCTAAAAGTCAACCTGCGTATGATTCTGAATAATTCCCCCCAATCAATGATTCCATCATTTATTTTATGTTTTTGAATATAGGATTGAGTTATCAATATGGAATTGTATGAGAGGTTCCAAACTTCGGCATGGCATATAAGATTTATTAGCTCGATATTAGGTAATACACTCCATATTTGCTTGAAAAAGGACCATCTTCCAAATCTGGAAGACCCGCCCAGAATATGGCTGTTATCAGTCAAATGCCAGCTGTGCAATCTGTTTAAAATTTGAAAACTTGAATGGCTTAATTTTGAGCTGACAATACTGGTTATAAAGTGTTTGTTTAGGAGTAGGGCAGTTATGAAATATGGAGATATCGATTGAGAAATGCCCTCATTGTAAATATGCTGTTTAATGTTTTGCTCATCATCCAAATCTAATGACAAAAAACTCGAAATCAGATTTAAATGTTTAATTCCAATAGCATCTAACTTCTGTGAATCAAAAACATCAGAACAACGACCACTTTGACTAATATCGATCTTTAACTTGTGGACATCAATGATTGGTATATTGTATTTGGTTAGCAATGAGGAATCGTTTAGTTTAAGTTTGCCTTTGGTTTTTAACAACGAGAAAATTAGTACAGACTGATTGGTAAGATTATGCTCCCAAAGTAAATGGAAAAGCAGGTTTCTTTCATGTTTTAGAGTTTGATTTCTGGCAAGATGGTGAAATGTAGCCTCTCGTTTTAAACTCCATTTTTCAAGGGTTTTCGTGAAAACACCAAATATGCTGGAATCAAAATCTTTTATATCTATTTTATTTAATTTCATATTGAGCCCGCAAACTGGGCATTTATGATTTAGTTTTAATGCTGAGTATTGATTCCAAAGAGAATCACATTCTGGGCAAAATGAAGTAAGTTCAACATTATGTACCGGGCATGTGTTTAGCCAATCCAATTTAAATGCATCTGAGTGAAATCCAAGTGCCATACACTTAGGGCAGGACTTCCCAGGTCTCTCTATTATTTCTTTGAAAAGTTTTGCTCCATTGGTCCGAAATGGAAGTTTATGCTGCCGAATATACTTATTTTCAATTCTGGCTATTTTGCTAAGCAGAGGATATATGCTGTTCTTTGACTTGGAAGATGAGCTGAAGTCTAACTTAAGGCCATAGTTAGCTATTAGGAATCGCCTCATTATTGAATATTTGCTCTCTCCCGGCTTTTTTAAAAGGAGTCCTGCATTCATGATTCTCATTTCAATGGACAAGATTTTTGACTAATCCGGAAGCCCTAATGCTTTCTCTAATCATTTCACTAATTAATCCATCATCACCCACTCCGTGATTAGGAAGAAAGTCTGTAAGTAATATTCGAATCATCGAAATAAAGTATTGCATTGGCCAAGACTTAATATTCATTTGAGATTTGAAATCTGACAGGTATATAGGCCATATATTGTCTGCCAAAGATTTTAATCTCCAATTATCAGGCACAGTATTGCCCACAAAGTATTTTGTGTATGTTGGTCCGTCCTTTGGGTACTGCCTGGTGTCAAATTCATTTAAACAAAAAACAAGTTCTTCGTAAGTCCTGATTCCATAAAACATAAACTCTTGGGTAAAAAACCTTCCCCTGATTAATTCATTTTGGTCATCCTGAATGGATTTTCTTATCCTAAGTGAATCTGAGTCATTCCCTGCGAACAAAACAAACAAGTTGGCACCACATCTAACCAGACCATCATAAAGCTCTGCGAAAGCCTCTAGTTGGTTTACATTGAGTCTCTGGAACTCATCTACGATCAGAACCACCTGCTTTGTGCTATTGATCAGAGTCAAATCACCCAGGTGATGCATAACAATGTTTGACATATCATCAGATGTAGCTCTGGCCTTTAATTCAAAACCAAATGAGTGGCAAATATTTTTAAAAATTCCAGCTATCGTGTTTTGATCCCTGGGGGCTATTGAAATAGACTTGGCGCCTATTTTTTCACCTTGTCTATTCATTAAGATATCAATTAAATAATCCAATGCTCTGGTTTTGCCAAGACGATAATCTCCATACACTGCAGCTCCAGCAGATCCATTCCACAAACACTTATTAATTTGGGTCGATAGAGTTTGTATCATCGGGGTCATAATAAAAAACTGACTGTTGTTGAAAATTGGGTGCTCGTCAAATTCGGCGTTCATTTTGGACTCCTCTCACTAAGAACTTGTGGATTCCATGTAATTGACTTGCTACTTTGTCTTAACGGTTTGTTATTTCTCGAATAGAGCTCATCATTTTTAGGAGGAATGACAGGCAAATGGTCCGTCATGTTTCTGATCATCGATGTCAGATCCAAGGCTTTTTGGGGTAACTCTTTTTGAGTCCTTAAATATTCAAAAAGGCCATGAAGCGGATCCTTTCCGGAGATGAGTTTTTGGTCAACCAGTTTCATGATGTATCTCCTTAAATCCACATTGTGTCGGCAAAGTTGCCAGCTGTTAGGTGCTCGCAAGATTCCAAGCTTTTTACCATCCGTTGTCACGGCCTCGATTTGACGAATGTCTCTGAAATCATATTTGATGATGATTTCTTGTTTTACCTGGTGATGGCCAAGAACGCCCGGGGCTGAATACCTCTGTTTTTCAAAATGAACATATGGCCAGCGTTTTTCTTTGCTTGACCAGCAGACTTTGACTCTTTTTTCTCTGAGATATGGGTTCTTGATTTCATGTGCCAGGTGATGGTTTATTCTGATCAGGCGGTTACTCATGTGACTTTGAAGTAAAGTCAAAGGAGAATGCCCACTGAGCCTATTTTGCGGTTTGCTATTGTGGTGGGTGATGATTACGCTCAAAACGTCCTCTAGGGCTTCTAAAGTAAGAATAGGGGGCTTTTTTGAGTTGAGTAATGTCTCTTTCTTATCATCATTGGGATGAGAGCCTGTGGTGCATGAAAACCGATGGATGTGCTCATTAATCCTTTTGAATGCATATTCAACCACATTACGTTTTTTGGGGTGAGCTGGAAGGCCATACTCTATGGTTGAGCCCATTTCATTGCACATGTATTCCCTCACTGTCATAGAGTGATGGCATAAGGCATTATCCAAGCTGATCATTCCAATGCCTGCATTTTCATAATACTCACCCAGAGCAGTTGGTAAGCAAGCTCCAGGTTCATACGATAAGCCAGGTGTAGTCAATTTCCTGGGTGTCCAGCGTTTATTGATATTGATCAGTAAATCCAACAAATCATGCTGAGTTGGATTTTCAGTGAGGCAAAGTTTATAAGCCAATATGCAATCTGTGGCCACATCTATGGCAATGAACAAACTCATCCTTGATAGCCTTAAGGGTGAGGTTTCGCCATGTTCACTGATGACAATGGAAACCTGTATATCCTGAGTTTGTGAATCTATCTGGACCTGATCATATGCCCGATTGCTGAAGTTGCTCTTGACTGGCCGGCATGTGTTCATCTCGGGCAGGCTGTATTTGGCAACAAGCTTGTGAAAGAGCTGGCGTATTGATTCATAACCCAATCGAACTTGATCGAAAGGGTACTGATCAGATGACCAGTTTTGATCTCTTAGATACTGCAGAAATTTTCTATGGAATATTTTTGGGGTCAAGTTTTCACCATGCTTTCTTTTCTTAACAAAAAGCTTAACGGTGTCCGATAAATAGTTATTAAGCCCTGGAACGGTGTTGAGCAAATGACCGATGGAACATCTGGCACCGACAGTTGACTTAATGCGACTCAAGGAAGACCTTCTTTTGTCCTTGTTCAAACGATTAAATGGAATCAATGCTGAAGTGAGGGCAGGGGGTGTATGGGCTTCCCCGGCAAGTGTTCTATGCATCAGGTTTGAGATCTTTGAAGTTGACACATTCAGCTGTTTTGATACATCGGTAATTTTTTCACCTTTGCAAACCATACTTACAATTTTCAAGTTCTTAATGAACCCTTGTCTTTTACTCGCAGGAAGTGAATTGGCTTCAATCGAGACCCAGTTGCTTGTATCAACCAATGCTGGGTCTTGTTCAAGTCTTTGCTTCCAACTTAGTAGAGAACTCATAATGACACCTCTGTATTTAGATCAATCTCCTTATCGTTGTTAATAGAAACCTGGCCTTTGTGTATCAACCTGAATAGGGCCAGTTCTTGTAAAGATGAATTCATTCGATTACCGATTTGAATGAGATCACCAAGATTTTGTTCTGGCTTATCAGAAAGTAATTTGATCAACTGACATTCCTGGTTATCGGTAGCTTCATGAGCGTTATTAACCAGAACTCTGATGATGAATAGCCAGTTCAGGGCTTTTTGCTCTTGAGCGAATATTTCTTCGTTTGTGATGACTTTGAATTTAGCATCAAGCTCAGAATTAAAGAATTCTGAAAGTGGTGCAAAATGAGCATCATTAAATTTACCAGCTGGCTTCAACTCAATGACTTCTCGCTTATTGCTGAAAGTCACATAGCAATCAGGAATGTATCTTCTGCCATTGATTATGGTCTTGCATGGTTGTGGGATGAATGAATTAACCAATTGGTTGGATTCAAGCAGAGCAGCGTGCAATAGTTCGGCATAAGAATGAAATATTCCAATGTCAGGAAATTTTATGAATTTTTGTAAATAACATTGCGCACTTACTAAAATTTTTTTTGCAGAATTAATTTGCTGTTTAGGAATAATCATATTGCCCGACCTTATGGATTTACAGTAGATATCTACAATAAAATCAATAACATATATAGTGCAGTTTAACTGAAAAATGTTTATAGTTAGAAGTCAATAAATGTATTGGTAACTATAAAAAAAAGTATAGTGCTTAATCAAAAATGAAAGAAGTCACCTACAATTCTGAAGGTTTTGGAATAAAAACAGTATGTGAAATGTTAAACATTGGGAGACAGACATTACATTACTGGAGAGATGTTCTTTATCCGGATGGTAGGAGCAATAAGTTTAGTTCATATGAATTGCTCTTCCTAAGAATTATTAAAGAGTTTGTACATTTCAAGGGGCAGAAAATTGGTGATTTTAGCGGAGTGGATTGGGATGAGTTTGCCATTGAACTTTCGAAATTCCCACCATTTGAACTTGCAAGATATATTTTTTTATGGGAACCAGCAGAAAAAAAAGTATTTATATATCAAAGTGGTGATTCATCAATAAAAGAAACTCGCTCAAGCAGAAAAACAGAGCTAGAGGAGATAGTAAATGAGCACATTAACAAACTGTTCAATTTTGGAGTCTAAAATTTACTGCCTACAATTTCTCATGAGAAATAAACCATGAAACTCACTTCTATCAATATTACAACAACTGAAGAAATTGTGGATTTGCTTCAAAAAGCAGCTGTTTTTTCAAATCGATCATTATCTGAATTGATCATAGAATCAGCTATCAATGAATCAATAAATGTTATCAATGATATAGAGTCGATTGAGATAAGTGATGAGATGGCCAATACCATTTTAGCTAACATGAAGGAGTCTTTCAAAGTGAACAAATTACTGAAGGGAATCGGGAGTAAATATGAAGCAGAAGTAACAAGTAAGAAAGATTGAACCTGATGCCAGGGAAATACATTCAACGGTTATTTCTGCAATAAACTATATTGCTCCTATTTGTCAGCTGTATTAGGTTTTGAGTAGTTTATCCAAGCTTTCACGAAAACATCTTCTTCATCAAATAAATTGCCTTGATGAGAAATTTTCATATCTTTAAACTCATTAGACAACTTTAACAATAACTCAAAGAGGCCTTTGATTGCATCAATATTCCATTGTAGCCCCATCCTATAATCTATTGACAAACTGTCAGTGAAAACAAATAAACCAAGCTCTGGGATTGTTTTTCCAGTTGGGCTTTTAATTCCATTAAAACAAACATGGAAGCACTCGGCTTCACCGGATATCACACCTCTGGCAGGGTTATCTAAAAATGTGAACGAGATTTCAGCTTCTTTGGTCTTGGACCAAAAGTATGGATTTGATGAAGAAATGCATTTTGAGGAATTTCTAATTATTTCATAGCCAGCTATCACTTCCTCACCTGACAGATTATTCAGTTCAATGTCAGGCAATGAACCATCGTTCTCTTTAAAAATATTTTCTATTTTTCGCCAATGCTCAATCATATATGCAGCTTAGATGGTAACTCATTTCACTGGTCATCACTGCTTGGCTCATCTCTAAACATGTACGTCCCTAAAACCATAAAACCAATTGAAATTAGTATCGAAACCCAGTTTAGAGGCTTAGCTGGTGCTGTGCTCATGAAGTTTCCAAACAAAGATACCAGCATAATAATAATGCCTATGAAAATAAATAGACCACCATACATGGTTTTCATTGATTTCTCTTTCATTGCCACCTCCTGTTTCTTCATATTTTTCAAGTTGGTTATTTAGATTAAAACAGTAAAAAAATGCACTCTGATATCATATTTAAGCATATATTCTACTGCTCATGTCCATCTTGTTTTAATTCAGAATTACCTGAACGAACATAATTGGCAAGCAGTACAATTTGGATTTTAAATGCCATTTTCTAAAACGCGCTTTTAGTACTTGTACCGTTATGAGCAGAAAATACAATGCTGAATGTTTATAATGATTGTTTTTAGATTAAAGAAAACTGACTTATGTGGTGGGTCGTTGTATTGATTGGTGTGATTGTTGTTTATTCTATGACATCCGAAAAGGGAAGTCAGTCGTCGCGTAAATTCAATAAAAAGGATTTTGATGGCCATAAAAAAAGAAAGCTGCCGTTGAAGACGAACAAAAAGGAACGCTTTAGTAACATCAAGGAATTCTGTAAATTTATCAGACATCGTTATTTTGGATACTGAAACCACCGGTATTGATAAACATGACCAGATTATTGAAATCGCCATTCTTGATGAAGAGGGAAACATTTTATTAGATTCCCTGGTAAAGCCAACGGTAAAAGTCACCCCGAATGCCAGAGCAGTTCATGGCATTTCTAATAGGGATCTGAAAAATGCACCTGGTTGGGCTGAGGTATATGAAAAATATTTATCTATTACCGAGGGTAAAACTATCTTGGCCTATAACAGCAAGTTCGATAAACGATTAATGCAACAATCGTGCAAAGCAAACAAGCTGGTTAATAAAAGAAGGAACTGGGATTGTATTATGTTGGCTTATTCTGAATTTATGGGCAATACCAAGAATGGATGGTATAAGTGGCATAAACTAGAAGACGCTGCTTTTAATTCGACTGTAAGCATTAGTAATTCAAATTCAAAACAACACAAAGCTCTATATGACAGTGGCTTAGCTCTTGGCGTTTACATGCATATGAAAGCTGAGGTTAATAAATATTTTGAAAGCGATGTTTAAAGTTATTCCCACGCCAATAATATTTGAAATTGAAAATGTTGAGTAAAGTATTGTGATTAGCAACGAATTAATTCAAGAAACCATGGCATATTTTCATCTGCATAAATCAAACCGGTTTGTTGTTTCTCCAAGTCTGCCCATCTTGTTCTTTGGTGACATTGATGCCTATTCACGCTCAAGTCTAAAAATAGTTACTGTTGGGAAAAACCCTTCTGACAATGAATTCAAAATCAACAAGGATGACCCTTATTCCTTTTGCCGTTTTCCTGATTGGAGCAATTCAATAGAAAGCCTTACCAATTGTTTAAAATCATATTTTAAGAATAAGCCATTGAAGCAATGGTTTAGCTGTTATGAGCCAATTCTGAATGGCGCTGAATCATCATATTATGATGGTGCATTTAAAAATCGTGCTATTCATACAGACCTGTGCAGTCCGTTAGCCACTGATCCAACCTGGAGCAAATTAACAGACATCGAGCGCGATACTCTTTTTTCTAGTGGCTCTAACATCTGGATCAAGCTGATCGAGGATTTACAGCCTGATTTGATTTTGGTATCTATTCCAAGGCAGTTGTTTGAAAAGTTCTTTTCAGGTGAAGCTAATTTACTGGAGTCTTTCAAGTTCAAAGAGGATGGAACAGCAAGGAAAAAACCGTATGATGTTATCTCCAAAAAATATAAATTTAACTCAGGGAAAACAGCAACAGCGGTCTGGGGAATGCCTAGCAACAAACCTTTTGATCAAATATCAAACAGAATTCGAAGAATTGTTGGGGAAAGACTTAAGGATGAGTTGCTTAACGTCAATATCTAGCCATGTTGAAGCTCCACTGTAACAAAATGCAACACCATGAACAATAAAAACGCTCCAACTTATCCAGATACTTCATCAGATGAATTCTTCATTTACACAACAATTAAGTCACCTGGATTTGATGGGTTAAACGTCAGGAATGGGCCATATGGAGCCCTTTCAAGTAAGGCCCCCTCAGACGGAACAGTTGTGTTCTGTGCAGACAAAGGGTTAGATTGCAGCATATTCCTTGCCGAATCAAAATGGGTGAGTGATCACTCCTGTGAAATTATTCAATTTGCTCTCGAAGCGATGGTAGATCAATACTGGGAAAACAGAGAAAATGTTTTAGAATGTTTGATTGATGAAAATTCAGATGAGGTTGTTCCAGAAATCACAATTCCTAGCGACCTTAAATCATTATGCGGTATTGTATCAATTCATATAAAGGAGCCTGGTGAATTGGGCAAACATCGATTCGGTATAGAGTTTGGCTGTAACTGGGAAGATGAACATGGGGCAGGAGTGAGATTTGAAAACCTCAAGGTAATCAATGATGGTCAGGCCTCTGCTTCCTTTGACTATTAATCCAAAGAGATAACAGACATTCCCAGTGTGTTAATATGAACACATCAAAACTAAACAACCATGCATATGAAAGTAACAAAAGCCATAACTACTTCAGCATTGTTATCCATGCTGTTATCTTATCCAGAAGTATCTAAATCAAAAGATACCACTTGGACTGATGTTGAAAAGCTTCCAGCTGAGGTAGAAAGCGAACTAACAAAAGATTTTAAAGACCCATTTTCCGTTAAATATAGAAATCTCAAAGTTTCAAACAGGGGGTTATATTGTGGCGAAATAAACGGGAAAAATAGTTATGGCGCATACTCAGGATTCAAAAAGTTTTATGCATCTGAAGAAGTCGCTGATGTTGCAACTGATGAAACAGCATTAGCAATAATTGATATTTTTTGTGGAGATGGTGGCAAAAATTAATTTAAGCCAATGCATTTAAGGGTTTGGACAGGGATGGCGAGTAAGAAGGCAAGCAAAGATTAGGTTGTGAAAACAAACTTTGATCAATCATATACAGTTACATTAACGGTTGACTATGACAGCACATTTTTCAAATGAAATTCACCTTAAAAATAGTTTTAAAAGCAAATTGCTCTTGGCAATGGCATTCATCTTCTCTAACTCTGGCTTTGCCAATGAAATACCAGAATTGATTTTGACTGATAAATCCACTTCTGATTTGAATAGAAGTTATCTCAAGGAGCAGCTGACAAAATTCCCAATACAACTAGACAAAAATACATGTCGATACGGTATCGATAGTAATTATGGAAAACTGTTCTACCAAGCCTTACAAGCATCAAGCAAAGAACTTCCAGATGATGTAAATAATAACTTCACCAGGAAGTACGGAATATTTTACGATTTGCCAACATATTGTCTTAGGTCGTTCAAGCGAGTACACCCGCTCAACTTGATAAGTGAGCACTACTGTAAAGCACTGAATGGCTTTGGTGTAAGCTCTCCATTAAATGAAATCAACAGTGGATTATCAAATCACTGCGTCAATCATTCTAAAAAGAAGGGATATGAAAAAGCAGAAAAAGATGCCAAGAAATGGATAGGTATTTATCTAGAAGGTCTACAGGTTTGGTCTGAATTGGTCCATGAAAAAGCCAATTTAAAACTCAATCAAATTAATTTAGTCGCTGAAAAACAACGTAAAGAGGAAGAGGTTTTAAGGAAGAAACAACAAGAAGAGCAAGATAGGTTGGCTAAAATACAGCAACAAAAGAAAAAAGAAACTGAAAGACTCAAACAAATAGAAATTGAAAAGGCCAAAGCTGCTAAAGAGGAAGAAGCGAGGCAGTTCGAAATTTATAAAAACAATGTGTTGTCAGGGAAAGAAAAACTAAAATCATGTAGCCCTAAAGTTTACAACTCAATAGAAGGAAACAGACTTTTACTGTTTCCACCCATAGAGGCTAACGAGAAATCTTACCAGTTTAGGGGCATGTCAATTGAGTCAGAATCTACTGAAAACCCATTATTATTCAGTTTTGATTTCGGGGTGGTCGGTAATAAGTACTATGGAAAGAAACTATTGATTGCATACACTGACAGCAATACACAGCTTAATTTTAAGAATGCTTATCAAGGCGGAATCTGCATCATTGGAACATTGACTAGAGTTAAAAATATCGGTGGAGAGCTGACCTTAGAAATAGATGCCAAATATATTGGCAAATAAAATAAAGTTGTAAAAAACTTAATGAGGCGGCTTTTTCTTATCCCAAATGGTCGGTGTTAATGGTGGTTATTGGATGCGCTTTAGGGTAACATAAAACACGTTATGTTACCCAAATAGGGCGCAGCCAGATCAACCAGAATGGAATTAATTTCATACAGCCAAGCCAATCTGCCGGTTATCATTGCCGAGGCCACAGCAGCCACTCAGGAGGCTTTTGTAACATTCTTTGCCTCATCCATTGAGAACCCCAACACCAGGGCAGCATATTTGAGCAACTGCCGATTTTTCTTTCAGTGGGCCAATGCGCATAGTTTGGCATTGGCTGACATCGAACCAGTTCATGTGGCAGCATACCGTGAGTTGCTAAATCCTAGGCGTGACCTGAAGCCAGCTCAGCTGGCCAAGAGGAAAAAAACCATTGATCAACAAGTGGCTTTCCTTAAAGCATCCGGAGTCGATAAGAAAACCATCGGGGTGTTCAAAAGACGGTTTGACAAAGGATTATCAGCTCCAACGATCAAGCAACATCTGTCAGCCTTGAAAATGTTGTTTGATTTCATGGTTGAGCGCCAATGCATGGCGTTCAATCCTGCTGCTGGTGTTAAACCACCACGGCATGTTTACCGGACCGGCAAAACGCCAAAGCTCACCCAAGAACAAACCAGACAGTTTTTTGACAGCATCGATGGTACCCGGTTGATCGATTACAGGGATAGGGCATTGGTGGCAGTAATGATGTTTTCCTTTGCCCGTATTTCCGCAGCCGTTGGTATGCGGATCTGCGATTTTCATGTCAATGGCCATGAAGCCGAATTCAGGCTGATTGACAAAGGTGGCATTGAAAAGTCTATACCAGCTCATCACCTGGCAGCCCGATATGTTTCAGAGTACATTCATCAGGCAGGCTTTGATCCTGAATCCACAGATCCACTGTTCCGATCATTCATCAATGGCAAATCAGAATTATCTGATCATCCATTGAATCGTAAAGATGCCTGGAAGATGATCAAAAGACGCGCACGAAAAGCAGGCTTGACCGCTTTGCTGTCAAATCACTCTTTTCGCGGCACCGGTGTCACTAATTTTTTGGAAAATGGCGGTGACATACATGTTGCCCAGGAGTTGGCCGGTCATGCTGATGTCAGGACCACCAAACTTTATGATGGCAGGAAACACGAAGCCAGTAAATCAGATATTGAGAGGATTAGATTTTGAACATGGACACATACAAACCACCAAAACATAAAGCATCAGCTTTTAATTGCCCTATTTGTAACGCATATGCACAAATGAAATGGTTCGACCTGTCAGGTATTGAAGCGAAAAACAGAGGGGGTAGAGCATTTGCAACGATCAACAACATTGTTGCATGTCGGTGTAGCCACTGCCTTAGTCATTCGCTTTGGAAAGCAAATGGTGATCAAGTACGAAAATACATAATGATTTATCCACCTGTTGGTGGAGGTGTACCTCCTCATCAGTCAATGCCTGAAAATGTCAAATTAGACTTTGAAGAAGCCAGAAAGGTTTTTAATCTTTCACCCAGAGGATCTGCGGCACTATTGCGGTTGGCTTTGCAAAAAATGATGATTCATCTGGGTGAAGACGGAACAAATATTCACGCCAACCTAAAATCTCTTGTTCAAAAAGACATTCTGCCTAGTCGAATTCTCAAAGCAATCGACATGACGAGAATAGTTGGCAATGAATCTGTTCATCCTGGAAGAATGCTCGATGAAGATCGTGATGCAGTTGCTGAGCATTTGTTCTTGTTTCTGAACCTGGTCGTTGAAAAAGGAATTGCTGAGCAAGAGCTGATTGACGAAATGTATGCAAAGACTCCTGAAGGAAAGAGAGTCAATATTGGAGAGACCGATGAATAATTTTGAATATTTCAGATCACAGCTTCCCAATGTCCGGTAATGCTTTAAACAGGACAAATGCTTGGGCGATGGTAAAACGCAGAGCCAGACGAGCCGGTCTATCCAACTTAATCTCGAATCACACATTTCGAGGTACTGGAATGACTAATTTTCTAGAAAATGGTGGAGACTTAGAAATTGCTCAAGAAATAGCTGGACATGCAGATGTGAGAACCACAAAGTTATATGACGGAAGTAAGCATGAAGCGATTAAATCAGAAATAGAGAGAATAAGATTTTGATAAAGGAAATAGATTTAGGTGATGTTGCTTACTTCAGAATGGAATTTATAGATCCATTGCTAAAGAAAAAAGTATTAACAGCTAGTAAAGACTGTAACCAGGCTTTTTTTGATAACTTATCGGACCTTACTGATGACAAAGGTAGGATTGTTGTTAAAAACATATTTTTTAAAGATAACAAAATTAAAAATATCCGAAATGTTGTATTCGAAGACTGCGTCTTTGAGAATACAAAGTTGTTATTTAATGGGAGTGTAAATGCAAACTTGAAATTTACTGGTTGTGTAGGTCATAAATCCAGTTTTATAAATTTGCCTGAGGACACGGAAATGGATTTTAAAGGCACAAATATAAACATGGATAGGTGTAAATTTGCAAAGACTATACTCAAAATTTCATTAATTGAAAGCAAAGTAACCGGTTTAACACTAGGTGATAATAAAAAATTTAGTAACTTTAGCTTTTCCAAATTTAAAAAATGCACCTTTAATAATTGTTGGTTTATTAACATTGGTATTTCAGACTCTAATTTTATTGAGTGTAACTTTGAGTTTGTAAAATTCGAAAATGTAGATTTTAGAGACACGAAGTTGAATGGTTCTTCATTTTCTGAATGCTTTTTATTTCATCCTAAGTTTCATTCAATATATCTTGGTGAAAGTGGAGAGAATGATGATCAACTTGGAAAGTACTCGATTGAACTGAGAGGATTAGACTCATTCACAAATTGGAGTAATCTCAGGGGTATTTCATCTTTCCCACTGTTCTCAATATCTTGGATTACTTTAGCTTTTACTCTTGGATTGATTGCTGCAATAATGTCTTCAACTCAAATTACACAAAATTGGCCAGAACCTTTCAAGATTAGCTTTCACCCATCATTTCGTTTGTTATTATTAGCAATTGGTAGTTTTTTATTAGCATTCAGTTCATCTATTTTTGCCTTTTTCTGCCCTCCTGAGATTCAATCTTACTCATTGACTCAATGGGTATATAGTCAAAATAAAAGACAGTTACCATATTTAGTAATTTCTACAAAATACAGGCTTGCTCAATATATTTGTTTATTAACTTTAATATTAGGTGGAACAATAGCGCTTTGGTTGATGCTTGAGCAAGTATTATTGGTCATAGATTTGCTGTTCAGTTGATAATTTCGCACTTCAAGCAAGTTCTAAGCTTAGTGTCATATCTTGTGACTCTAATTGAGTCTCATTTAGAAAAGAGACAACTGGAAATCTATAGAATTACAACATTATGCAACAAAATTTATTATGGTTAATAATCATGATTATCACTTCCGACCTTGGGTCGGGATTGTATGATATCTACCAATAATGTCTGAACTACTAAAACAAAAAAAGAGTTAAACACTTCTAATTCCGGTTAATGAAAGGATACTGTTTCTAAATTTTTTAAACTCATCAGAATTAAAATTGTTTAAATGGTTAATTCTAAAAAATTGATTAGTCGTAGGAGATTCCTTTTTTAATAAATTTAAATCAATTTGATCAACATTTATTACTGTCCAGCACTCAACATAACCATCCGATTTTGCTTTACGGTGACTTTTTTCTGCTTCTCCAATTCTATTATGGATATTTGATATGTCCTTTCCACCTTTTACTTCAATAGCTAGTAAAGCGTGCCCATCAAAACCTTCATCCATGATTTCGTGAATGACGATATCAGGATCAGCAGCGAACTTAATTTGCACTCTCCTTTCTGATGAATTTAACAGTGTAATTGAGCTAGATGTTGAATCATGTATAGCATGTTGAACTATATCTTTAATAATTTTAAAAACTACTGTGATAGCATCAATTCCTCTTTTATTATTTGCTCCACCTCTAAGTTGTGGGCCAAGGGTAAGTAAAGTGAGATCATCAATAAATTCTTTACTAATTCTATCTATACCAACACCATCAATAAGCTCAGAAACCCTTATAGCAAATTCTTTGCATAAACTATTTAAATCTTCTCTATTCTTATTTGATAAGAACTGGTTTGTTTCCATCCTTTTGAAGCGAGACAGGCCTAACTCAGATTTGTAAAACTCTTTTTGACTAAACCCAAGAAGTAGACGATAGTAACCTAATAAATTGGGATTTTCTATCAACAAACATGGAACAGGAAACATTAACTCAGCCCTTAAACTTTTCATAGCAAGACGCTTTAAGTCTTTAGCGGGCACAATTTGATCAAGTTCGAAATTTAACGTCTTAATATCTAGAGATTTGATTGTTTTGCTAAGTGCTTCTTGTAGATATACCTCTCTGATTTGCCCTAATTTATATGAGAAGCTAATTTGAAGCTCAGGGTTAGGTAAATTGATACTACTCATTTTATTTATTTTGAATTTTCTTTTCTGTAGCAGAGAGTAAACGGTTCAAAGCAATGCTGACGTATTCAGGGTTTAATTCGATTCCTACAAACTTTCGATTGAGTTGTATTCCAGCAAGACCAACTGTTCCCGATCCAAAAAATGGATCTAGGATATAATCACCAGGGTTTGAAGAAGCGAGTATACATGGTTCAATTAGTTTTGTTGGAAATGTAGCAAAATGAGCACCCGGAAATCCTTGTGTGTTAACATTCCACACAGTTCTTTTATTCCTAAGTTTTCCATTAGCACCTTTTTCCTTTACAGAATCTTGGTTATATAAGTATTTTTCTGATTTTGTGAACATAAAGAGATATTCATGAGACCTAGTAGGGCGGTCTTTAACGCTTTCTGGCATTGCATTTGGTTTGTTCCATACTATATCGCTTCTAAGATACCAGCCATCATCTTGTAATGCAAAAGCAAGCCTCCAGGGAATGCCCTGAAGATCTTTCGGCTTTAGTCCTTCAGGTGTATCTGGTCTAACACTCATGGCTCGAGCAGGATTTTTCTTATCAGATGCTCTATATCTTCGATTGCCGCTGGTATATCCATCACCAATGTTTATCCAAAGAGTACCATCATCTTTTAGTACTCGCTTCAATTCTCCAAACACGGTAACAAGTTCCTGAATAAATGAAGGAAGTGTTTTTTCAAGACCAATCTGACCCTCAATTCCATAGTCTCTGAGCCCCCAATAAGGCGGAGATGTTATGACACAACTAATAGACTTTTTAGGAAGAGCTTTAATTGATTGAATTGCATCACCTTCAAGAATAAGTGAGTCATCCAAATTAATTTTAATTTTAGGATTAGGGTTAATCTTAATAGATTTCATATTTCAGCATTATTTAGGTCAAATATTAACCTGAATCATATCAACTTTATTATCAGAACTTGAGAATAGTAACTATGAATAATAATTTGATCATTGATCAAATTTAAACGTAATCTTACTCAATTAAATCATATTGTTTTAGAATAATCTTCATACTCTAAGGTTTAATGATCATTTTTATATAATTGAACTTATAATATATCCCGTTTCAATGATTGATTCATACAATTCAAACCTTTCCTCCTTAGCTCTCACTTTTGGCAGTTAAACACTGTGACTTATAATATAATAATCCTTGGGCAACCTCATTTTCATAATCATTATTGTAGTATGCTCCAACAGGAGCATTTTAAAAAGTAAGCAAAATATCTCTGAATTTCATAATAGGCCCAAAGGTTTTTTAAATGACCCTGAAATAGATGTACTACTAAAGGGAGCAAAGCAGGGGAGACATGGCATTCGGGAGCACATCACTCTTTACACGATGTACAGACATGATTTTTATGAGTCAATGGAGTCATCAAAAAAATCACCTGGCAAGAACACAGTTCAATACACGCGAATTGCTAGAAAGAGGTTTGAAGGGATTTAGGGGATAGTATGTCCAAAAACATTCAAGAGTTTTTTGCTAAAAAAGTTATTGAGTCACAACTAAAAACTCATGTGTGGATTAATGATGATGGATCTAAAGATAGCATGTTTGTGACCTTTCCCCAAACTTAATACCACAGCTTGGATGAGATAATTTCATTTTATGCTGCTTGCTCAGCAAATGCCACTGGTGTCATATAGTCCAGTGAACTGTGCGGTCTGACAGTGTTGTAATGGCAGATTTACTATATTTAGCCCAATCATGTCATAGACTATGCTTAAATCATTGAATATTATTACTTTTCTAGATCCACTTTTCTAGATTTACCACTTTCAGCTCTGACTTTATTTTCCGTTTGTACGTAAACAGTATCAGTTGTAGCCATGCTGGCATGCCCCAAATCTTCAGACAGATCCTTTAGTGCACGACCTCGCTCGATCTCCATGCTCGCTCCTGTGTGTCTCAACCAGTGTGTTGTGGCCTCTTTTAGCTTTCTAGCCTCGCTGGGGCTCACAGCGTTGCTCATTATTTTATATGCATGGTCAAATGTGTCCTGAACAAGTCTCCTTAGGTGTCTTGATGTCATCCCACCAACACCACGAATTTTTTCAATCAGAGCTGATTTATCATTGCTATCAGGTAAGGGGGATAAGTTTCTTGACACTCTATACCTTTTTAAATATTTGGTAAAATCTGGTGGCACTGTTACATCTCTTATTTTACGACCCTTCCCATATACACGAAGCCACCAGTTTTTAGTTGAATCCTGCCAAAAATGTCCCATCTCAGGTGACCATTCTTTACGCTCTGACAACTCTGAAATTCTAAGAAACAGTACTTTCAATGATGCAATGATAAATAAGTTACGCTCATACAACGGGTTTTCATTGGCCATGTTCAGCGCTGTTTCTAAAACAAACTGCCATTGGTCTTCGGTTAAACGTTTAGGTTCCTTGATTTGAGACTCTGTAATGAAGTGTTTACAATCTTTCTTGGCAATTTGTGCTGGATTCCCTAATACTAATTCTTCACCCATTAAATAGTTAAAAAAGGAAATAATTCCCGTAAATGTCGAAGCCAATGTCTGCTGTGATGGTTTGTACTTTTTTTTAGATATTTCTTTATCTTTCTGGCTCTTGGGAGCTTGTAGCTTAAAAGGCCTCCAGGACTTGTTTGATTTGAAGAATCCATCATTCCAAGTAAACTTATCGTGGTTGTGGGCAGCTATCCATGAAGCTGGTGGTTTCCAACAAAAATCTGCATACTCAAGAACATCAGATTTTTTGAATTTATCGATTGGTTTTTCTTTAATCAATATTGTCCACAACAAAAATCTTTCTGTTTCATTTCTGAATCTCGTATATGTGTGTTCAGATTTATTACGACCAATATACTCAAGAAACATTTGGCCCCAGCTGTAATGTTTTCGTTGCCAGTCATTCATTTGTTCTAATTGGGCTTCAAGCTGAGGGTAATCAGATAAGGAAATTTCCTTTAATTCGCTGTACACAGGATACAAAGGGAATGGTTTTTTGATGGCCATATAGTAAATTTACAATCCAAAATGGCATTATATATGGGTTGTTTCACTATGTCCAATACTAAAGCGTATCGGATATAGCGGGAAAAGTATCGAACTTATGCTCATCAATACTTAACCAATTTAATTGACTGCAATTGTACATTTTCTCGAAACAATAGCATTTTTCATTAATATTCACATATTATTTATACTTTGATAGCTTGCGGACTTGTGTTTTTTACAATACACCCTACTAGATAACCTGGTGACATTACAAAAAAGCAAGGAAATAAAAAATGACCCCAAATGCAAGGTTTCTAGAATTCATTAAAGATATAACCCCCAGTGCAACAACTAATTCAAGATCTGTTTCAGCACACACATCAGTACGAGATGCAATTACCAGTGACGATGATTTTAAGAATGAAGTTAAACGAACATTTTTAGGTGGGTCCTACAAAAGAAAGACTGCAATCAGGCCAGTTAAAAAAGGTGATGACACTGAGCGACCTGATATTGACATTTATGTTGTCGTAAATGGTTCAACTTCTCCTGCAAGTTCTGACTATAAAACACCAGACGATTTAATTGAGGAGTTATATTCTGCATTGAACCGAAACCGTAAAACACTGGGGATAACGAAAATTACTCGCAATCGTTGCTCAATTGCAATCTCAACAAATAAAGCAGATATGGATGTTTCACCAATACTGGAACGTAATGATGAAGGATATTATCGAATAGGTAACAGAAACACCGGTGAATGGTACCTGACAGACCCAGAGGAACATACAAATTGGTCAGCAAAAGTTAATGCAGATGCAAACATGAGATTCAATCCAATGGTTAAAATGGTGAAATGGAACCGTAGAGAGTTTCCAACAAAGAACAAACATCCCAAAAGTATTGCTTTGGAAGCTCTTATAGCTAAGCACATTGATAGAAATGAGTCACATTATGGTCAAATTCTTCATGATACATTTAATGAAATTGTGGACCATTATTCAACTTATAGAGACCTAGACTTGTGCCCTACTCTTGATGATCCTGCCATTGAAAATGGAGATCTACTAAATGGCGTTACTGGCGAAGTGTTTTCTGCATTCTATGACAAAATTGAATATTTTCGTGATGAAGCGTCGAAAGCTTTGGCAGCAGAAGATCAAGATATAGCCACCAAGCATTGGAGGCGTATACTGGGTGATCGCTTTCCTTCGACAAAGGCTTCAAAATCAGATAGCTCAATTGGTATGCAAGAAGCTGCAACCATGTCTCCACTTACTTTTCCTTCAGCGCCTTCAACACCACCAAACAAGCCGGCTGATTTTGCGTGAGATTATGGTGGTCAGAAAACCAGGAACGTTTGAGTTTAGAAAGAACTGAAATCAATGCATTGATGAAAAAGAGCGATTGGCTACGCAATGTTGAGTGGTTATTCGATGATCAATTTCTTTTGCAGGTGGTATTCGAGATACATTTAGCACATCGAAAATTCCCTCTTCGATTAACGTACCACAATACTTTTCCAAATACATGCCCTACAGTTAAGCCAATGGATCCTGAGCGCTTATCTAGCCACCAATATGGGCAAGAAGATTTATGTCTAGAATATCGCCCAGATAATTGGTTACCTGCTTTTACTGGTGCACAAGTGATTGAAAGCGCTTTTAATTTATTGAGTATTGAGGAACCTGCAGAAGACGGGACAGTTGTTGTTGCTAATTCAGCTCATAATGTATCAAGTAATATTTCGTCACGTAATGCCAGCAGGCGACTTTATTTGTCTCAAAATCAATTGCAGACTCTAAGGGAAGCCCCTACCCTGGCAAATGCAAAAATCTGGCTTCAGTGGTGTGGTGAAGGGTTTGTCATAGCATTTTTAAAAGATGGTAAAGGTGAAGATTGGTCATTGAATGAGCAATCACTGCCTGCTACGTTAGGGATTGAATCAACTTCACTCGATTGCATAATAATAAAAACTGAAGCTGACATTGACTATTTAAAAAAAATTGCTACTAAAACGGAATTTTATTCAATAATCAATACCGAAAAGCAGGATGCAGTGTATTTGATATGTCCAAATAAAGGGCTACCTATACTTTATGACCTTACTCAAGATAATAAGGTAAATACTTTTCATACAATCCTTGCTCCTACGGAAACATCTTCTCGCAATGGTGAGATTCCAGTATTTTTGAATTCATCACGAGTTGGTATAGTTGGATTGGGTTCATTAGGTTCAAAAGTTGCCGTCTCACTGGCGCGATCTGGAGTGAAAAATTTCGAGCTCATTGACGATGACATCATTCACAGTGGAAATCTTGAGAGACATGATTGTGACTGGCGTGATGTTGGTTTACATAAAGTAAATGCAGTTTCACGTCGAATCAAACTTGTTTCAACAGAAGCCAAGGTATCTGTGCGGAGGGTCGCAATCGGTTCACAAGTATCTTCAACAGAAATGGCAGCAGTAAATGGAGCGTTAAATAGTTGTAATGTTATCATTGATGCAACAGCAAACCCCACTGTTCTCAATCATCTTGCAGCAATTAGTCTAAGCTCTGGCAGCACACTTATTTGGGGAGGAATCTTTGCAGGTGGCATTGGTGGTTTTATGGCAAGATCAAGGGAAAACTATGAGCCTACGCCGTTTCATATAAGACAAGCTCTTAACCAATACTACGAGGAAATAGACACTCCCCCTCCCCTTCATTCTGGCTCAGGATACGATGGTCATGACCAAGATGAAGTCTATATAGCTACTGATTCAGAAGTTTCAATGATGGCGGGGCACATTTGCAGTCTAACTCTTGACACTATGTTGAATATGGATCCCTCCGAGTACGATTATCCAATATACTTAATCGGTTTTAAGCGAGAATGGATTTTTAAATCAGCGTTTCATGTTAAGCCTATCGAAGTCAATGCACCAATTCGAAGCCGAGAAAACGCGGTTATAAAAGATAAACATCAAGATAGTTTTATAGAAGAAATAATTAAAAAGAAAGTTGATGAAATTACTGATCGACAAAGAAATTCTTGAAAGCTGGAGAATGGCTTTAATTGAAGCAAAGCAAAATGAAGTTGGCGGTATACTTTTTGGTGAGCATATTGATAATGAAGAATTCCGTTTAGTTGAATTTACCATACAAAAAAAGCAAGGCAATAAAGCATCTTTCCGTCGGAAAGCAAATGAGGCAAGAAAATCACTTAAAAACCTCAGTAAAGCATATGGCAATGAGCATGCTCAATTCAATTATCTTGGTGAATGGCACTCGCACCCAAACTCCCTCGCAATTCCAAGTGAAATGGATATAGAAACAATGCACTCTATCCTAAATGATAAATCGACTGTAGCAAACTTTCTGGTGCTTATGATTTTAAAAGTTAACCATGACAGTTTCATTGAAATGTCAGCCATTACTTTTTTGGCTTCTGGGCATGAAATAGAATGTCAAATTGAGATAACATAGTTAATTAGAGGAAATAATGAAATGACTGCTTGGAACTTAAAAAAAATTCTTGGTGATTTGCATGAAGAAATTCAAAGCAATCTAAGCCGGGCAAGATCAAGTATAGGTCACCCTGGAGAAAAAGGTGATGTAAGCGAGGATATTTGGTTGGAACTTTTTCAAGAATACCTTCCAGCAAGGTATCATGCTTTGAAAGCCCATGTTGTTGACAGTGAAGGTACTTTCAGCAACCAAATTGATGTTGTGATATTTGATAGGCAATATTCACCATTTATTCATAAATTTCAGAACTCAACTGTAATTCCGGCAGAAAGTGTTTATGCTGTTTTTGAAGCCAAACAAACAATGAATGCTGGATTAGTAGATTATGCTCATAAAAAGATTGCAAGTGTTCGTCGATTAAATAGAACAAGCCTACCAATTCCTCATGCTGGTGGTGAATACCCCGCTAAGCCACCATTTCACATTATAGGTGGACTGCTGTGTTTGGAATCTGATTGGAAACCTCCTTTCGGGGACTCATTTCATAATTCAATCAACAATGGTGGTGATGGTTCACTTGATTTGGGCTGCGTGGCTGCTCATGGTTTTTATCACCGTGACACTAAATCAGATCAGTATGTTGTTGACATGGAGCGCAAGTCAGCCACTGGCTTTTTGTTTAAACTCATTTCACAACTCCAACTTGCTGGGACGGTACCAATGATAGATGTTGAAGCTTATGCAAAATGGTTAACAGATTAAAACTAGAGGTATGTATTAAACAACTGATTTCATGAGATCTGAGAATTGAATAAAAAAATTCATAGAGATTACGCCAAAGATTTAACCTCTTATCCGCATAACATTCCTATTAATTAGATGACGAATTAGTCGCTCATACAGCCACTTTTTAATTCCGGAGAGGTTTGTTCCAACCTCAGAATAAAAATCATCTGGCGAGTCATATACACCATAATCATCATGTATACCTTCCTTTTGAATGTATGTATCTTTCCCTTGCCAGTCAACCTCAGGGTTTGACAAACGAGTTGTTGCCACACCGTATCCACAGAACGAGCCTTTTTCACTTGAGAATTTTGCTTGAATAGCACTTAGGTAAGATTGATCTAGAATGAACCCTTCAAGATTAATCCATTGCCCTTCATAAAAAACTTCTACCCAACTGTGAATGATGTATTTAGGGGCCAGCCAAAATATATAACCTGGTATCGCACCTTTTTGAAGTTTCTGATCTATGGTAAAGCCGTGAAACCGGCAAGGAATACCAAGACCACGAAGTAAAGCCATCAAAAGATTACCTTTGGTGTTGCACTGACCATACCCGTCAATAAGGACTTTACTTGCGGGAATATCATCACTTATGTTGTAGCCAAATTTCACTTCATCACGTACGTATGTATAAGCTGCCCCAATTTTCTCGTACTCATTCAATTTCATCCACGCTCTTGATTTGATTAAGTTTTGAATACTTAGGTTTTCATAGTCCAAAATTTCAGTGCTGGATGTGTAGATTTTGTTTATGGCTTCAGTCCCACCGTCTATTTTATTCATTTTTTTGGTTTGCATAATAACTCTTAATTACGTGTTATTTTCAATTTTAATACCTATAGTAACTATAGAGTCAATGCTTAATTAAAGTATAAGTATTTTTGTCACTAAATATAAGCAAGCCGCCAAAAGGAAGCTTGCTGTTAATGAAAACACTACCACTTCATTTTTTGCAATCTGACAGCGTTTAAGATAGCTAACAACGCCACACCAACATCAGCAAAAACCGCTTGCCACAAGGTAGCCATACCAGCTGCACCCAAGATTAAAACAAGCACCTTTACACCAAATGCCAGAATGATATTCTGCCAGATGACTCCTTGAGTAGATTTACTGATATTAAAGCCCGTAACAAATTTTGAGGGTTGGTCTGTTTGAATAATCATATCAGCCGTTTCAATAGCCACATCGCTGCCATTGGCACCCATAGCAATACCTAAGTGACTGGTTGCCAACACCGGTGCATCGTTGATCCCATCACCCATGAATGCAATGACCTTAGTTGGGTCTTCCTTGAGCTTTTCTACATGGTTCAACTTATCCTCAGGAAGTAAGCCACCCTTGGCTTGACTGATTGATAATTCACCTGCAACCTTTTGAGTGATGGAGTCTTTATCACCTGAAAGCATGACTATTTCATTGATACCTAAATTCCTGATTGCCAAAATAGTTTGATTGGCATCTTCTTTTAATTCATCCGATATGGTTACAAAGCCTGCATATTCACCATCAATTGCAACCAGAACAATGCTATCAACAATGGAATCAATTTCATCTGGTGTTTTGATGTTAAATTGATCCAGTAATTTTTTATTACCGGCTAACACAGTCTTGTTCTTCACTATTCCTCTAAGACCTTTGCCAGCTATTTCATCAACATCATTGGCATCTGAAACATCACCGGCATTTTCATAATGCATGATGGCTTTGGCAATTGGGTGGGTTGATGTTTTCTCCAGTGACAAAACATAACTCATGAATTCATCCTCAGCCATATCATTTGAGATATTGATTTCTTTGACTTTAAATGTTCCCTTGGTCACTGTTCCTGTTTTGTCCATGACTAAAGTGTTTACTTGTGTCAAAGTATCCATGAAAGTGGCTCCTTTAAATAGAATGCCATTTTTTGATGCTGCTCCAAGCCCACCAAAGTACCCAAGTGGTATAGATATCACCAATGCACATGGACAGGAAATCACTAAGAATACCAATGCCCTGTAAAGCCAGTCCTGAAACTGATAGGTTTCAACAAAGAAGTAAGGAAGAATGCAAATTGCAATGGCCAAATAGACCACAATTGGCGTATAGATTTTAGCGAGTCGTCTGATAAGTAATTCAGTCTTGGCTTTTTTAGCAGTTGCGTTTTGTACCAGATTAAGTATTTTGGCAACAGATGAATCGTTGTATAGCTTTTCAACTTCAACCTCAATTACTGACTCAAGATTAATTGAACCTGCCAGAACATTTTCAGCTTTTATTAAACTTTGTGGCTTACTCTCACCTGTTATCGCCGCTGCATTCAAGCTGGCCTTATCAGAAATTAACTTGCCATCAAGCGGTACTTTCTCACCGACCTTAATTTGAATGGTATCGCCAACCTTGACAGATTCTGGATCTACTGTTTCGTAATTACCATCAATAAGCACATGTGCAGTTTTGGGCCTCACATCGAGCAAAGCTGTGATGTTCTTCTTAGCTCGATTAACAGCAGCGTTTTGAAATAGTTCACCAATGGCATAAAACAACATAACCGCAACACCTTCAGGGTATTGTTCAATAAACATGGCCCCAATGGTTGCAACACTCATGAGGAAGAACTCTGTGAAAACCTCTCCTTTCTTGAGTGCCTCGATGGTCTCTTTAATTACCGGAAGGGCTACAGGCAAATAAGCTGCAATGTACCAAGTAACTAATACCCAGCCTTCAAAAAACGTATACTTTAGTAAATGCTCGATGGCTAAGCCAGTGAGCAATAACACCAGTGATATGATTGCCGGCAGGTAACCGCTGTTTTCATGACTGTGATCATGACCGTCGTTTTCTGTATGTTCATGTGAGCTCATGCTTTTTTCTCCTTTTCTTTTTTATCCTTAGAGACCCATTCAAACAAAATGGGCAGGATAAACAACGTTAATAATGTTGATGAAATGATGCCGCCTATAACAACTGTAGCAAGTGGACGTTGTACTTCAGCACCAGTGCCGGTATTCAAGGCCATTGGTACAAATCCCAAGCTTGCAACCAGTGCAGTCATTAAAACTGGACGCAATCGTGTCATCGCCCCTTTGATCACCGAATGGTATAGGTCACCTGTCTTTTCCCACAAGTCTTTGATGAATGAGAGCATCACTAAACCATTAAGAACAGCCACGCCTGATAAGGCAATAAACCCTACTCCTGCTGAAATTGAAAATGGCATGCCCCTTAACCACAGTGATATCACCCCACCGGTAAGCGCCAATGGAACACCAGTGAATATAATCAATGCATCTTTAAAGGAGCTGAACGCCATGATCAATAAACCGAAGATAATGATCAAAGTGATTGGCACGACAATAGAGAGCCTTTGACTGGCCGATTCCAACTGTTCGAAAGTGCCGCCATAATCAAGCCAGTAACCAGCTGGTAGCTTGACATCTGATGCAATTTTGATTTTCGCCTCATCCACAAATGAACCTAAGTCCCGATCTCTGACGTTGGCAGTAACCACCACACGGCGTTTACCATTTTCACGACTGACCTGATTGGGTGCTGGTGCCAGAATCAACTCGGCAACTTCACTCAAAGGCACGTAACTACCATCATTTAAGGGCACTGGAAGCTCAGATAAACGACTCAAATCACGCCGCAATGACTCATCTAATCGAACCATGATTTCAAATCGCCTGTCACCTTCATATATGGTTCCAGCCCCTTGACCACCAATGGCAGTTTGAACAACATGTTGAACATCAGCCACATTAATGCCATAGCGTGATAAAGACACTCGATCTGGTATCACCGAAAGCATGGGTAGGCCAGTCACTTGTTCTACCCTCGCATCAGCCACACCATTGATCTGCTCGATGACTTCAAGTATTTCATTGCTTGATTCGAGCAGCTGATCCAAATCATCACCAAACACCTTAATGCCCAAATCGGCTCTGACACCTGAAATAAGTTCATTGAAGCGCATCTGGATGGGTTGAGTGAATTCATAATTATTACCAGGTAATTCACGCACAGCGGCTTCAATTTGCTCAACCAGTTCACCTTGGGTCAAAGTTGGATCTGGCCACTGGTCTCTGGGATTGAGCATAATGAAATTATCCGCAACATTAGGTGGCATGGGATCGGTTGCCACTTCAGGTGTACCAATTTTGGCAAACACTTTTGCAACTTGTGGAAATTCTATAATCCTTTCCTCCAATACTTTTTGCATCTGGATGGCTTGCTCTAAACCTGTACCTGGTATCCTCATTGCATGCATGGCAATATCACCCTCATTGAGTTCAGGGATAAATTCAGAACCCAGTGTAGTTGCTAACCACCCAGCAAAACTGACCAAAACCAAAGCACCAACCAAAACCAACCAACGTAATTTAATGGCAGCTTTTAACAAGGGTTGATAAATAGATTTTGCACCACGAATGATGAAGCTTTCTTTCTCACTGACCTTGCCATTCATAAATATGGCAATCGCTGCTGGGATAAAGGTAAATGAAAGCACCAAGGCAGATAAGAGCGCCATCACCACAGTTGATGCCATGGGGTGAAACATTTTACCTTCCACACCAGTTAAGGTAAACAGCGGAATATAAACGACAGTAATGATGATCACACCAAACAAACTAGGCCTGATAACCTCATTGGTTGCGCTGAAAACAACTTCCAGCCTTTCTTTCAATGGCAGCAGACCTTTTTCTTTCTGTGCCTCAGAGAGCCTTCTAATGGAATTCTCAATGATGATCACCGCACCATCAACAATCAAACCAAAATCTAAAGCGCCCAAGCTCATTAAATTGGCTGAAACACCAGCCTCAACCATGCCACTTATGGTTGCCAACATGGCAAGTGGAATCACAGCAGCTGTGATCAGAGCTGCCCTGAAGTTACCAAGAAGCAAAAACAAAATAACAATGACCAACAAAGCCCCTTCAGTCAGGTTCTTTTGTACTGTCCAAATGGCCTTATCAACCAAGGTAGTTCGATCATAAACCGAATCAATCACAACCCCTTCCGGTAAAGTACTCTTAATCTCATCGATCTTCTGAGCGACAGCTTGCGCTACAGCTCTTGAGTTTTCACCGACCAACATCATGGCTGTACCTAAAACTGTCTCTTCGCCACCTTGTGTGGCAGCACCGGTGCGTAGTTCCTTACCAATACCAACCTCAGCAATGTCCTTGATTTTAATAGGTGCATGATCAATGTTCTTCACCACCACATTCTCAATGTCACCGATGGTTTTTAATTGACCAGGTGATCTGATCAGGATTTGCTGACCATTGGTTTCTACATAACCTGCACCGACATTGGCATTGTTTGACTCAAGTGCATCACTGATGTCCTCAAATGAAATCTCATAGCTCAACATTTTTTCAGGACTGGGGTTCACATGGTATTGCTTGTTGTAACCGCCAATGCTGTTGACTTCAGTGACCCCTGGCACCAATGAGAGTTGTGGCTTGATTATCCAGTCTTGAATTTCACGTAGTTCTGTTGAGTCGATTGGGGTTCCATCCTGTTGTAGAAATCCTGCTTTGGCTTCAACGGTGTACATGAATATTTCGCCAAGACCAGTGGCTACTGGGCCCATCTCAGGCTCCAACCCTACAGGAAGTACGCTTTTAATGGCCCCTAATCGTTCATTGATGAGGTTTCTGGCGAAATACAAATCAGTTCCTTCCTCGAAAACCACAGTGACTTGAGAAAGCCCATAACGTGAAAGTGATCTTGTGTAGGAAAGTTTTGGAATGCCAGCCAAAGCGGTTTCGACTGGGTAAGTAATCCGTTGTTCAGATTCAAGCGGTGAAAACCCGGGTGCTTCGGTATTGATCTGCACTTGTACATTGGTGATATCAGGAACTGCGTCAATTGGTAGTTTCTGATAATTCCAGACACCTGCTCCAATCAACAACAACACACCGACCATGACCAACCAGCGCCTGTTAATAGAGGCTTTAATAATAGATTCAATCATTTTATCCACCTTCAGTGATCGTGTGATGCGCCTGATTTTTCTAAATCAGCCTTAATCAAGTAACTATTTTCAGAGACATACTCATCACCCAAGTGAAGTCCAGATAGAATTTCAGTGAACTGTCCATCAGTTCGCCCAATCTGGACCACATGTACTAAGTAAGATTGCCCACTTTTCACAAACACCACCGAATCATTCTCAATGGTTTGTATGGCTTTGGTAGGAACAACCAAATCAGCTTCAGTAGTATTTATACTCACTTGTCCTGATACCAACAAACCAGTGGTCCAGTCACGAGATTGGTTATTAATCAAAACCCTGGCAATCGAATATGGCCTTTCATCCTGAGAAGAAATGATGTGCTCAATTTTGGATGTAACAGTCTTATCTAGTCCTGAAATAAGTACTTGCTGATCACTGCTTATTTGATTCAGCTGACCTGGGAACACTTGCAGTTCGACCCAGATTTTTTCAAAATTGGCCACAGTAAATAAAACTTGATCAAGTGCCATTTCTCCGGGATTAGCATGCCTGGCAACCACAACACCTGGCATCAGCGCTTTGATTGGGTAATTTTTCAAACTCTCATTGGATTCAACAAAAGCCAAAGTGTCACCCACTTTAACTGTATCACCAATTTGAACATTGACATTGACCACTGTACCTGGAAATCTGGCTCTGATGTGGCTAACTTGGCTTGGATCATTAACTGTTTTCCCATATACTTTGAGTTGTTCATTAATGATGCCAGATGAGGCAATGGTAGTTTCTATCATTGATTTTTCTGCTATATGATCATCGATTGTGACCATTTGTTGCTCTTCATGCTCACCTGATGCATGAGTAATTAGAGCAAGGGATAAAAATACGATAATGATGGGGAATTTAAATAGAATTGACCTCATGAGTCACCTCCTTGGGTTTGTGCGGTATCGTTGTAAATGGGTTCTGCTGTAATTCGCTCCAATTGCACACCGTAATTCAGGATACTTTGAGCAGTATCAATCAATGATTTTTTAGACTGGATTAAATCAGCCCTGGCAGCAGAATATTCGAGATAGCCATACCTACCATCAAGGTATGCCTCTTTAGTTAATTCAAGCGCATGTGTTAATGCTGGAATGATTTCATTCTCAAGGACATTGAATTTTTCGATGGCAGCTTGTCTTAATGAATAAAATTCATTGACCTGTCCATACAATTCAAGCAGAGCAATTTGTTGTTCAGCACGGGATGAATCAATTTCGGCCTCAACCTCCATCAAATCACCTTTATTTCTTTTTCTTTTGAAAAGCGGAATACTGAATCCAGCTGTCAGTGCTGCATCATTGCTTTCTTCAATCCTGCGAACACCCAAAGACCAATTGACATCTGCTTTGGATTCAGCCTGAACAACTGCCAACGTAGACTCTGCCAATCGCTGGTTCATCGTTAGTGCTTGGATTAGAATTGATTTCTCAAGGTTTTGATGGAGTTGGCCAATCTCTTTAACCACCCCAAAATCAAATAACTCACCTGATAAATGACTGAACTGAGGTTGCTTTTCTGACCAATACAAACTCAAGTTGACACTTTGTCGTTCAAGTTTACTTTGTTCGCCTTTAAGGGTTAACTGTGCTTGTTTGAGTGAAGCAAATGATCGTTTAACCTCAACATCACTGATGGCTCCAGCTTTTGCTTTGCGTTTGACCGATTCATATATGTCCTCGCTTAATCGCACTGATTCTTCAGCAAGTTTTATGCGCTCCTGTGTGGCCAATGCATCAATAAAGGAATCAGTTAACTCTGATATGAGATCCAATGAATTTATTTTCCTTTGCGCATCAAGGAGGCCATACTTTGTTGATGCAAAGTTTTTCCGGGCATCTTTTTTTCCTCCCAGTTCAATAACTGATGAAACAGAGACGGTTAATTCACTTTGGTCAAAAGCTGTGTAAGGATTGCTTCCTAAAAAGTTCTCGGCCTCTAAACCCATTTCGATTTCCGGGTTCAAGCCAGCAGTATACTGTGCTCCATCAAGTGAGCGCTTTCTCAACTCAAATATCTTGAGTGATGGGTTCTCCTTCAGCATCAAATTGATGGCTGTTGCCAAGTTGATATCTTTGGCAATAAGTTGGTTTGATGATATTAATAACAACATCAACAACCATTTATTGGCTCCACGCCATTTAAACACGCCTGATGGCATGTTCTTATTAAAGTAAGTCATGATAAGTTTCCTAAATCTAAAAATTAAAATGCATTTGAAATACACGCCCATGTAGTGGGTGCAATTCAAACTGTGTTTTTATTAAGATTTAAGCTTGGGGTGGCCGAAGAAGCCTGGATGCGAGATTACTCGTAAAAGAATAATCGGAAATGTAAATGTCTTGGTTTAATTCTAAATATGCCAAGCTAAAAGATGGTGGAAGCATGGATGAGACATGGCCACCGTGACAATGACAACAATGGTGACAATCAAATGAATTTAATTCTTTTTGAGGCTTTAAATTGGTATCACCTTCATGTTCATGTTCAAACTCTAAATGCTCAGCACCTGATTGGTGCGATTGGTGAACATCAGACACAGCAGCAATGGACTGAAAAGATACAGCCATTACAAGCAGAATTATGAATGGTTTAAAACGCATTAAATTTAAGTGTCTTTGTGTCATTTTTGTTTAAGACCTATATTCTATCAGTTTGTTCAAGTTAGTTACAGTCCATGCTTCAGGACTTGATTTGCAAGATTCGCCTGGCACCATTTAATACAAATGCAACGATGACTAAACCAATGACTATATCTGGTAAGGCAGAACCTGTTATCATCACAAGTACTCCCGCTAAAATTACACCTGTATTGGCAATAACATCATTGGCTGAAAATATCCAACTGGCTTTCATGTGGGCACCGGAATCTTTTTTCTTGGCTATTAACATTAAGCATGTCACATTGGCCACTAAAGCAATCAGTCCCATTCCAATCATTAGAGTTGAAACTGGGTCACTGCCATAAATGAATCGCCTCAAAACTTCAAATAACGCACCTAAACCTAACAACACCTGCAACCAACCAGATAGGTGTGCAGCCTTGAGTTTCAACTGATCACTTTTACCAACGGCATAAATTGCAGTGGCATAAACAGCAGCATCAGCAAACATATCTAAAGAATCTGCAATCAACCCAGTTGATTGAGCAATAACACCAACCACAAATTCGATAACAAACATCACTGCATTGATAATCAGCAACCAGAGAAGTACCTTAAATTCTTTACTGTCTTCTAAATTGGCATTACTGATGGCATCCGTTAACGCTTCAGAATCAATTTGTTGGGTCTCAAGTAGACTGGCTCCCAGATTCAAATTTGTTAACTTTTGCTGAATTTCACCGATACCATTTTCATGGTAGACCTTTAACCTTCTTCCAGGAATATCAAAGTCCATGGCTATTAAAGACTGACAATTCTCCAGCGCCATGCGGATCATACTTTCCTCAGATGGACAGTCCATTTTGGTCACTTCAAAAGTACTGACCAACCCATGATCAGGAACCTTTGTGACTTGATCTGTACTTTGCGCTGTATTGTTACAACTGTTACCGCAAGAATCTGACATTTGAATGTGCTTGTTTTTATCAAGCGTGCAGTTTAATATCTATAGCCACTATAGAGTCAAGAGTAAAATATGAAAATCGGGCAAGTATCTAAAAAAACAGACCTCCCTGTTCAAACCATTCGTTACTACGAAACTCAAAACCTCATTAAATCAGCAGGCAGAACAGAAGGTAACTTCAGGGTATATGACTCAAAAGTCATTGATCAACTGGAATTTATCAAGCATTGTCGCCACCTGGATCTATCGCTGAGTGACATCAAGCGAATTAATGAACTCCGTGACAACCCCAATGCTGTATGTGAAGAAGTGAACGAGCTCATCAATGATCAAGTCAAGATGGTTAAAATTAAAATGAAGGAACTTAGACACCTAAAAACACAGTTAGAAGCACTTACTGACTCCTGCTCGAATAATCAAAAAGTTGGTGATTGTGGCATTATTAAATCATTGCAAGAGTGCGATTGTTGATCACTTACTACTGCCACAGCATGAATCACCTAACTGGATGGGTGGACATTTAACAGTTCCAAAAGAACAATATACACAGCAATCACCTTTGTTGGGTTCAAGCACTGTGTTGCAGAATGAACATTCATAAAACCATTGGCATGCATCTGTAGGCATGGTTTCAGCTTTTGATTCATTACAATGCGGACAAGTGATGGTTGAGTTAAGCTTGGGTTCTGACTGCATGGATTCACTCTTTGATTATTTTTGCCGGGTATCCAGCCATTGTAGAGGCTTCCCCTATTTTTATTGTAGTGGTTTTTTCTGGATTGAATGTGACCTGAGCGGTTTTAGTCTCATAATCCACAGTAGCTTCTGTAACTCCATCAACTTTTTCAAACGCTTTTCTGACCGTAATATCACACATCTTACAAGTCATGTTTTCAATCGATAGTTTGACTACTTGGTTGTTGGCCAAAGCATTGGTTGAAAATATCAGTATGCTAATGGAAACCATGCTTAATAATAATTTTAGTTGTTTCATTTTTTAACCTCTTGATGATTTAATCAATAATATATTCAGCATAATATTGGAAAGTAATCATGCTGATAAGAATACAACAAATGATCCAGAAAATAATTCTTTGATTCCGCAAAACCTTCTTGTCAGCACATAGCTTGCCATCATCACATTGCTCTGGGGTGATATAGAGTCTATAAAATGCCCAACACAATAAGATAATCGTTATCCCAGCAAATATAGGACTGTATGGCTCCATTGCAGTTAATGAACTGATCCATGTTCCACTGATACCCAAACTAAGCAACAGCAGTGGACCAATACAACAAGCACTGGCTCCAATTGCGGCCAATGTCGCTGTCAGAATGGTTCTTTTGTTCGAGATCATGGATTCATTCTTTTATAAAAGTGGTGGATTTTAAACTCCGTAGCTAGCCCCAGAGTCAAGGTGATTTTGCTAAAGAGTCAATCAGAGCACAGTTTGGGGTATCCTCTGTTTTTTCACAGGCATCAATTAAACCATCCAGTTCTTTTTTCATGGCGTTTAAGTCTTTCAATTGATGAACGATTTTTTGTCTTTTAGCAATCGCCAACTCTTTGACATCATGACAATTTCCCTCACCGAGATTTAAGAGTTCTTTAATCTC
Organism: Marinicella sediminis; assembly: GCF_002000055.1. Classification (GTDB taxonomy): domain Bacteria; phylum Pseudomonadota; class Gammaproteobacteria; order Xanthomonadales; family Marinicellaceae; genus Marinicella; species Marinicella sediminis. The sequence continues at coordinate 41,379 of NZ_MVBD01000002.1, forward strand.
TGCAAGAACAAAACCAAGTTGTTGTGCACGCTTGATGAATTTTATGGTGTTTACCAGTGATGCGTCATAATGCCTGAAACCTGACATAGGTTTTGTTGGTTCTCTAATCATTTCAATTCGTTGATAATATCGAATGGTTTCAACATTAACCCCCGCTAGCTTGGCCAGTTTTCCGATTGTTAGTTGATCATTATTATTCATTTTTGTTTTTTCCAATGACTAAAGTTTTGAAAAGCTTTAATGAAACTATTCATTTTGAACTATGTACCCAGGCACGGTTGCAAGCAGTAATAAAAAATGCGCCATAAATATCCCTAAAAACAGGTTCCAATTGTAGGCAACTCTTAATTTATTCAGGCATGAATTGATAAGCTCATGCGATTTAACTACTCCAAATCTTTAATTAAAGCTTTCATTTCTTTGATTTCTCTTTCTTGAGCTGCAATGATTTCATTGGCTAGCTTTTGCACTCTGGGATCTGAAAAATTGGCTCTTGAGCTGGTCAATATAGCAATTGAATGATGTGGAATCATGGCTTTCATCCAAGACACATCTTCAATGGTGGTTTGTGACCTTACAAGATACAGAGCGCCTGAAAAAAGGACGACACTTACCATAAATATCGAGGTGTTTATTTTCTTGCTTGGATACTTTCCAAGCATAAACGCCAGCATGACAACGGCCATTATGGCTCCCATGAGAATCGACATGTAAAACCTGGTTTCACTCCAGTACACATGGTCTATCGCATAGTTATTCAAGTACATGGCCAGGTACATGATAAATGTTGAGGTTAAAATCATTAATAAAAATTTGCTGTATTTCATAGTTTCTCCAATTAAATTAAAAATTTGTATTTAAGTTTATTTTCTTTAATCTCAGTGCATTAAAGATGACTGATACTGAACTAAAACTCATGGCTGCCGCAGCAATCATTGGTGACAACAATATACCGAAAAACGGATATAAAACACCTGCAGCAACTGGAACTCCGAGCGCATTGTAGAAAAAGGCAAAAAACAAGTTTTGTCTGATGTTCTTCATGGTTCCACGACTGAGTTTAATGGCTTTGACTATACCTGTTAGGTCACCTTTAACCAGAGTCACACCAGCACTTTCTATGGCCACATCAGTTCCTGTGCCCATGGCTATACCCACTTGAGCTTGAGCCAATGCGGGCGCATCGTTGATACCATCTCCTGCCATAGCCACTGTTTTGCCTTGTGCTTGTAGTTCTTTGACTATTTTGGCTTTTTGATCGGGCAATACATCAGCCTCTACTCGATCAATTGAAAGTTCGCTGGCCACAGCTTGAGCTGTGGTCGCATTGTCACCTGTTAGCATAACAACTTCGATACCTAGCTTATGCAACATCGAAATGGCATCAGGCGTTGTTTCTTTGATGGGATCTGCAACTACAATCAGGCCAGTCGGTTGTTGATCTACAGAAAACAACATCACCGTTTGCCCTTCTGCTCGAAGTTCATCTGCTTGTTTGAAGAATGCTGTGATTTCGGTATTGGCTTGTTGCATCATTTTACTGTTTCCAAGTGCCAGCTTCTTGCCATTAACTTCCGCTGAAACGCCTTTTCCAGTGACTGATGTGAAATTTTCAACATCAACAAATTTAATATTTTTATCTTTGGCACCTTCTACTATTGCCTCTGCCAATGGGTGTTCACTTTGAACTTCAACAGATCCAACCAACGTCAGTATTTCATCTTCTGTGAAACCTTCATTGGCCAATATTTTTATGAGTTTGGGTTTACCCATGGTTAAAGTACCGGTTTTATCAACCACCAAAGTATCTACTTTTTCCAATATCTCTAAAGACTCGGCATTTTTTATCAGTACGCCCTCCAGAGCACCTCTGCCCGTTCCAACCATGATTGATATGGGTGTCGCTAGACCCAAGGCACATGGACATGCAATGATCAGCACAGCCACAAAATTTATGGTGGCATGAGCCAGTTTAGGCTCTGGACCAATGGCATACCATGCAGCAAAAGCGGCTATTGCGATGAAGATAACAATCGGCACAAAATATCCAGCAACCGTATCAGCCATCTTTTGAATTGGGGCACGTGACCTTTGAGCCTCTGATACCATTTTGACTATTTGAGAAAGCAATGTGTCAGCCCCAATTTTTTCAGCCCTCATCACCATTGAACTTAAACTATTCACGGTGGCGCCAATCAAGTGATCGCCGGTATTTTTACTGACGGGCATGGGTTCGCCTGTTACCATTGATTCATCTACTGAACTGGTACCAGATATAACTTGTCCATCTACAGGTATCTTTTCACCAGGTCTGATGCGCAAGTGATCACCCACTTTGACCTGTTCAAGTGGAATGTCTACTTCCTCACCTTTTTCATTGATGACCCTGGCGGTATTGGGCGCTAGACCAAGTAAAAGTTTAATCGCAGTATTGGTTTGTGAACGTGCCCTGAGCTCAAGAACTTGACCCAGTAGCACCAGAGCAGTAATAACGGCTGCAGCTTCGAAATAAACCATCACCAAACCATCGTGTTGCATTGTTTGTGGGAATTGGCTTGGTATCAATAACGCCACCACACTGTAGACCCATGCAACTGAAACACCCAGTCCAATCAAAGAAAACATATTGAGACTTTTGTTTTTTACTGAAGCAATGGCCTTGGTGAAAAATGGCCAACCTCCCCACCAAACCACAGGAGTCGCTAAGACAAACTGTATCCATTGTGAAATTCTAGGGGTTAACCATTCAGGCATTAACTGCGGTAAAAAATCACCCACCATAGCCAGAAAAAAGACTGGAATTGCCAGCACTGTGCTGATTTTAAATCGGCGACTCATGTCCACCAATTCATGGTCATCTTCCTCTAGTGTTATGGCAGTCGGTTCTAGTGACATACCACAAATAGGACAATCTCCTGGCTCGTCCTGAATTATTTCCGGGTGCATGGGACAGGTATATTTAGTTTCAGTGACTGGCAAGGACACTTCTTTAGGCTCCAAAGCCATGCCACATTTGGGACAACTTCCAGGCCCAATCTGCTCAACTTCAGGATGCATAGGACACATGTATATTGCCCCTGGTTTTGACTCATCTTTAGCTTGATTTTCTGTGGGTGTTTCACAATGACCACAGCAATCTTTTTTAAGGTATTTTTCAGGTGTGTCTTTAAACTTATTGAGACAATGTTCACTGCAGAAATAATGGTCTTCACTTTCATGGTTAAAATGAAAGTCTGAATGTTCAGTTACTTGCATGCCACATACTGGGTCTTTCATAGATTTACCATCCGATATAATTGTTTTATCTTTATTCATCAAAGTTCTCAATTAAATGACAAATCATTGACCCTGTTGGCGCTTTGTCTGGTTCTTTCTTCCACTTATTCATGGCAGCCTCCATTTTTGTTTTCAAAGCCAATGCTTTTTCAAACAGGATGTTTGATTCTTTTATTCGATGTTCAATGATTTCTCTGACAATGGGACATGGTGTTTTGCCATTGTCTGATTTATTGAGAATCAACCGAATGTCTTTGACCGTGAAACCAAGCTGTCTGGCACTCAAAATAAATGACAACCTGTGTTGTTCTTTGTCACTATAATTTTTGTAACCATTGAACTTATTTACTGCTGGTTTTAAAAAACCTATCCGTGTGTAATGACGGACAGTCTCAGCAGTTGTGTTCAAATATTTTGCCAATTCACTTACTTTCATAGCTCTCTCATCACAAATTTATTAAGCATACTCCTGTGTGTAACACATAGGTCAAGACCTGATGTTGAAATAATTAGTGTGAATGCTTTTCAGGGTTGTAATCTCGTGATGATGAATGCGTATGTACCACTTTCCATTGGTCATCTATTTTTCTGAATAGAAATGTTTGATAACCCGCTTTATCAAATTTTTTCTCACTTTTTCTGACCTCACCTTTGACACGTGTGTTAGCTACAGCCCAAGCGAAATCTTTCTCATAATTAATTTCAATACCTGAGAATTCCAGTGATAAAAAAGTTAAGGCATCTTTCTCAGGCTCTACATGATGATTGATGAGGTCATCAAGCCCTTCATTCTGTCCACCAGATTCAAAGTATCTGGCCCCATCAAAATCCAAGAAGTTTTTTCTGAATGGTTCTCCACTGCCGGTTTCCCAACCTGTTTTGATGTCATTGATGATGGTTTTAATTGCCAGGTCATTATCACTGGCTAAGTCCAGCGAACTGATGAATAAAAGTTGTACTAAAATTATTTTGTTTAACATGATTTTTTCCTCTTTGTTTTATGACCAGTGAATATGAGTTATCAACCATTGACCTTTAACTTTTGAAACGACAATTGTCTCCATAGAAATACGCTCTGTGGTTTTGCCATCTTTGGTGCTGATATTTTTTGACTGGGAAGTTGAAATGGCCACATCGCCACTGATTTTAACTTGATGCTCAATAATCTCAGAATCAATAGATGCCAGGTATTTCATGTCTGACAGCATGTGCCCAGAAACGTATTGAAGAGATGACCTCTCTGCATTTCCAGATTCATATATCAGCACATCTTTACTCAATACTGAATTGACAATTTCAGCGTTTCCAGCCTTTAAAGCATCGCGAAATTGAATGACTACTTCTGCAGCGTCAGAATCAAGGCCTGAAAACATTGGATCTTTAGGTTCTTCATGTTTGTTACTGTGACTAAATACTGATACTGATTGCATGATTAACAAGGTGATAAAAAGCGATTTAAAAATTGTGGTTTTCATATATTTTCCTTGGTTTAAATTAAATTTTCTCGGTTATGTATCAGGGCAATAACCTAAATACAGTCATTGCCGCCTATTATTAAAAACGAATCAGCAAGTATCATTCATTTGCAGTTGAACCGAACTGTTGTTCATAGGATAAGACCTCAGTGAAAGGAGTCAGCGCACCATCCTTATCGAATGCCATGATGGTATAAGGGTTAAACTTATCTTGATATTCCATACCTGGACTTCCTACAGGCATTCCTGGCACCACCAAGCCTAATTGACCTTCTGGTTTTTGATTGAGAAATTGTTCAATGTATTTGGCGGGAATATGACCCTCAAAAACAAACCCATCTTCAGTAACACCGGTATGACAAGACCTGTGGTTTTTAGGTACACCATATTTATCTTTGATCAAAGAAAGTGTCTGTGAGTCATTTGACGTCGTTGAAAAACCACTGGCATTCATGTGATCCATCCATTTACTGCAACAACCACAAGTTGGGCTTTTGAATACTTTTAATTCAGCCATGTGATTGTTATCTTTGGTTTTGTCAGTGTCTGAGGCACTGCATGCTGTTATGAAAAATAAAAGTGATATTGCCATGAGTAGAAAAATATTTTTCTTTGAAATCAACTTTATATCGATGGCTTTTTGCATTGATTATCTCCTAGATAAATTAAAAAATAAAAACAACCCACAGGTCAGTCTTTGACTGCCAGTGGAATATTGATGGTAAATTGGGTCTTATGTTGATCAGATGTGACACTTAATCGGCCACCATTGGCTTCAATCATTGCTTTGGCTATGGCCAGCCCCAATCCAAGCCCAGTACCCTTGCTGTGTTTTTTTCTGGATTTATCCACTCGGTAAAATCGGTCAAACACATAAGGCAGAGATGCCTCTGGAATGGGTTGCCCAGGGTTTATAACTGAAATGTTGGCTGTTTTTTCAACCGACTCATGGCAGTCAATTGTGACTGTTGAACCCTTTGGTGCATGCCTGATGGCGTTAGAAAGTAAGTTTGATAATGATTGACGCAGGTGTAATTGATCGCAATATATCTCCAGAGTCGATCCAGTGGTTTGTAAAGTAATATCCGCTTCATCTGCAAACGCATCAAAAAAATCAAACAAGGCTTGTATCTCATTAGCGGTATTTAAAAGTTGTTTATTCGGTTTAATTAAACCATTACTGGCTTTAGCGATACCAAGCATGTCATTGACCATTTTACTTAATTGCTCAAGCTCTTCTAAATTAGAAAACAACATTTCTTGGTATTTATCACTTTCTCTGGGTCTGGATAAATTGACTTGAGTTTGGGTGATGATGTTGGTCAGAGGCGTTCTGAGTTCGTGCGCTATATCGGTTGAAAAATGAGCCAAACGAGAAAAGCCCTCTTCTAACCTGTCTAACATTTGATTGAAGGATTGAACCAAATCAATCAACTCTTTTGGTACTTTGCCTGTATCAAGTCTGACATTCATTTTATTGGTTTGAATGTCTTCAACATCATGGCTTAATCCACGCAAAGGTCTTAGCCCTTGATAAATAGCTAACCAAGCAGCAAGTAAAGTCAATAAACAAGAGCCAGTCATGATAGTCCATAAGCTGTATTTAAACTCTTCAAGAAAAGTTAAATGAAACCCTATATCTATGGCTGTAGTGACTTTATAAGCCACACCGGATACTTCGACGCCCGTCACCAACCCACGAAATGTTTTACCACCTAATTCCCACAACTGGATGTTATCAATCTCAAATTTATCAGCCATTTGAGCCGATGCTGCTGAGGTTGAGAAGTCATATTGAGAGTTGCTGTAAATATTGGCACCATCAATTGTATGAACTTGATAATAAACACCATGATGACCTGAAACTGCTTTTTCTAATTCGACCGCCAGCTCATCATTACTGATAAAGTTACCTTGAAGTTGGTGTTCAATGGCATGTGTCATCACTTCAAGTTCACCAGCGTCCTGTTGTAAGAAGTGGTGGTTGATCGAACTATTTAACAAACTTGCCATCAAGCTCAAGCAAATCGTGACAGTTAATGCCACGAACATTAATACCCTCCAAGTTATGGACATAGGGCGAAGTCTTAACTTTCTATTCGACATCATCTGCCTCTAATTTGTAGCCCATTCCTCTGACGGTATGTATCAGTTTATTTGGGAAATCATCATCAATTTTCATTCGCAAACGTCTGATGGCCACATCGATGACATTGGTGTCACTGTCAAAATTCATGTCCCACACTTCTGATGCAATCAGTGAGCGTGGTAGAACCTCTCCCACTCTTCGCATCAGTAACTCAAGCAAATTAAATTCTTGATTACTCAACGCAATGCGACGCCCTGCCCTGATGACTTTTCTTTTGCGATTATCCAGTTGTAAATCTGCCACTTCAAGTTGACCCATATCAACACTGGCATCCCCACGTCGCAACAGTGTTCTGACTCGAGCCAATACTTCAGAAAATGCAAAAGGTTTGATTAAATAATCATCAGCTCCTAATTCAAGGCCCTTAACCCGATCCTCAACACTGTCACGCGCTGACAAGAACAAGATAGGTGTTGAATTATTGGCATCACGCAATGCTTTGACAATGCGCCATCCGGAAATATCAGGCAACATAACATCTAGTAATATAAGATCAAATGTTTCAGTCATGGCCAGATGATGTCCATCCAAGCCATTTCTGACCAGTGAGACCATGAAACCAGCTTCAGACAAACCTTGCTTCAAATAGTCACCTGTTTTCACTTCGTCTTCGACAATCAATAAACGCACTTCTAATCCAATTAAACACCAGAATAAACAATTCTATCGCATAACCACCAACAACAAGATGATAAACAGATTACAAAGTTGTCATCTTTGAGTCATCTACTGGTCACCACCAAAACTGTACAATGGATTTTTTATATTATTTTGAGAAGTGATGACTCATTACAACCATTATTTTCCCGCGATGCTTAAGCGTCGCAGGTTCGTTCAAGGGCTGGTCGCAGGTGGTGTTTTAGCAGCTGCTCCTAATTTATTGAATGCTGCTATGGCAGCTGAATTAGGCACATTAACTGGAGCTGCACCTGAATTAAGCGGTGATGTGATTGAACTTGAAATTGCAGAGTCACCAGTTAATTTTACAGGTGTCACTCGCATGGCAACAACCATTAATAAGTCTATACCAGCACCAACACTGCGTTTGCGTGAAGGAGATGAGGTCACCATCAAAGTAACCAATCGTTTGTCTGTTCCAAGTTCAATTCATTGGCATGGCATAATTCTGCCTTACCAAATGGACGGTGTTCCTGGACTCAGTTTCAAAGGCATCATGCCGGGTGAAACATTCACTTATAAATTTACGCTTCATCAAAGCGGTACTTATTGGTACCATTCTCACAGTGGTTTTCAAGAAATGACTGGCATGTATGGGGCATTGATCATTGAACCTCGAGCTACTGAAAGCATAGTGGCTGATCGTGAATATGTCGTTCAGTTGTCTGATTGGACCGATGAAAAGCCTATGGATGTATTCGCTAAACTGAAAGTTCAAGGAGATTATTACAATTACAATCAACCGACCATCCAAAGTTTTGCCAATGATGTTGAGAAAAAGGGTATAGACAAAGCGCTGAGCCGTCGAGAAATGTGGAATCAAATGCGCATGAGTCCAACCGATCTGGCTGATTTATCTGATGCCACTTTGACCTTTTTACTCAATGGCAGTAATCCTGCAACCAATTGGCGTGGTTTATATAAAGCAGGTGAACGGGTTCGATTGCGATTTATCAACGGCTCAAGCAACACGTTTTTTGATGTTCGCATTCCAGAATTGCAAATGTCGGTGGTTCAAGCCGATGGCCAAAATGTGAAACTAGTGTGGGTTGATGAGTTTCGTTTTGGCCCTGGTGAAACTTACGATGTTTTGATCGAGCCCAAAGGCGATGCTTATACCTTGTTTGCTCAAAGCATGGATCGCAGCGGTTACGCAAGAGGCACTTTAGCCATAAATCATGAAGTTGTAGCGCCCGTGCCTGAAACCGACCCAGTGGAGTGGTTGGCTATGAAAGATATGATGGGTAATATGACCCATGGTGCTGGTACAGCGATGGCCATGGGTGGTAAGGACATGAACGGTCAAAAAATGGATCACAGTGGCATGAACCATGGCAGTTCAATGCATGGTGGTATGTCTATGGACCACCAACAACACAACATGGGGCAAAACCCACTCAGTCGAGCCAGCAATGAAGTACGACATGCCAGTACAGAATATGGGCCATCTGTTGACATGCGTGTTGATATGCCCAGAACCAATTTAGATGACCCTGGAGTTGGTTTACGTAACAACGGCAGAAAAGTACTGACCTTGGCAGATTTACACTCTATTGATGGCGTGGTCAATCAGCAGTCACCTGAAGCTGAAATTGAATTGCACTTAACCGGCAATATGGAACGCTACAGCTGGTCAATTGATGGACTTGAATTTGGTAAAAGCACACCGGTACATATGAAGCACCATCAAAGGGTTCGGGTTATTTTACAAAATGACACCATGATGACCCATCCCATGCATTTACATGGTATGTGGAGTGACCTTGAAAATGAACAAGGCCAAGTTCAAGTGCGTCGACACACCATACCGGTACAGCCCGCACAAAGAATCAGCTTTTTAACCACACCGCATGATGTGGGCCGATGGGCATGGCATTGCCACTTGTTGTTTCATATGGATGCAGGTATGTTCCGTGAGGTGATCGTATCATGAATAAATCAATTAAAACCTTAAAAACCAATCCCTTGTTGGTTTCCATGCTGCTGATATTGGGTACACAAACTGCATGGTCTAAGATAAAAGTTCAGCACAGCAATCATCGAACTACTGCAACTACAAAACCAGTCATTGCAGGTCCAGCTAAAAACCAAGCTATGAATCATGGTGACATGAAACACGAAGGCATGGATCATGAAAACATGAAACATGAGGACAAGAATAATGAAAGCATGACACAAAAAGATATGAGCCATGAAGGCATGAATCACAGTGACATGTCTGGCAATGATTCAGACATGTCAGGCATGCAACATGATCAGATGCAAATGCAAGGTGGTGAAGCACCGGCCGATGCACGTGATCCCCATGCATATTCAAATGGCTACACTTTAACAGAAGGTCCTTATGCATTACCCAAAGAACATCGGCTCAAACTGGCCGATGAACACCCTTTTTCAGCATTCTTAGGTGACCGTCTTGAGTTTGATGACAGCGCCAATACCATTACCTATGATTTTCAAGGATGGTATGGCACCACTTATGACCGATTGGTGGTGAAAACAGAAGGCGAAATCACTGAAGGTGAATTTGAGGAAAACCAAACGGATATTTTATGGGGACATGCGATCACAGCCTTTTGGGACACACAACTGGGTGTCCGCCTAGATACTTATGACGAAGGAAAGAACCGCCAATGGCTGGCCTTTGGCCTACAAGGTTTAGCGCCCTATTGGTTTGAGCTTGATATGACTGGCTATGTGGGTGAAGGTGGCAACACAGCATTGACAGTTGAAGCTGAATACGAGCTGTTGCTGACTCAAAAGCTGATTTTTCAACCTCGTGCTGAGCTCAGTCTGTATGGTAAAGATGACTTACAAAATGATCTAGGTAGCGGACTTTCAAGTTCAGCATTGGGTTTCAGAATGAGGTATGAATTCAGTAGACAATTTGCGCCTTATTTGGGTGTCGAATGGGTCAATCAATATGGGAAAACAGCTGATCTTGCCAAGCTACAAGGCAACGAGAGCCGTGATACCAAAGTTGTCGCCGGCATCAGGTTTTGGTTTTAATAACATTATCTTTTAAACACATTAATATTTTTGAGGTTACTAACATGAAAAAAACACGAATTCTAATATTCATTGCCAGTTTGTTTATGGCAATCACGGCCTCAGCTCACGTTGGCTTAAAATCTACGAGCCCAAGTGCAAGTGAAGTCCTTTACAACTCTCCCGAGCAGCTCAACTTAACATTCAGCAATGAAGTGAGGTTAGTTAAACTACAGCTGCAAAACGCTGCTGGTGAAGATGTTGACCATGAGTTCAAAGCATCAGCCAATGCTTCTGCTCAATTCAATCACACTTTGCCAAAGTTAAAAGCCGGTGAATATACGGTTAGTTGGACTGTTCTTGGTCTTGATGGTCACAAAATGTCAGGCACATTTAACTTTACTCTCAGTGAGTGTGAATCAGGCAAAAGCACTCACGAAGACAAAGAATCACATCCAGAGCATGACAACAATTAAAACCACGATTAATTATTAATTTCTAAGGCGGGGATTTAAAAGAATGGAATATTCATATTGGTCAATTGTATTGGTCGTTTTTAAATTCGTCAGTTACTTGTCTGTGGCTGCTTTAGCTGGTGGTTTAACCATTCAGACCCTACTGGCTCTAAAATCAAGCAATTACACAATTGAGCAAGTTAATTACCTAAAAGTCATCAGAAGTTGGCAAATAATTTGGGCTGGTGTTGGATTGGTTTTTACTCTGCTACACTTGCCGGTTGAAGCAGCTGCACTTTCTGATACTGGTTGGCAGGGCTTAATTGATGGCTTGATGATAAACATCGTTTGGCAATCAGCTATAGGCACTCAAACCTGGCTCAGGACCACAGGCTATATTCTGGCTCTTATTGTTATTTTGTTTAACCGACAATCATTTTCAAAGCTCAGTATCAGCTGGGGCTTAATCAGTGTAGTTGCAGTATTGATGATTACATTCAGCTTTGTACTCACTGGCCATTCTGTGAACTCAGGTTGGTTGATACAGTTCATACTTGGTATGCATGTCACAGCGATGGCACTTTGGATTGGATCATTATGGCCGCTTTATAAATCCAGTCACTTCTTGAACCCATCAGATGTTAAAGATCTAATGTTTGAGTTCGGACGTGTAGCAGTTGGAATAGTGCTGGTTTTATTGGTTTGTGGTGTCATCTTGTTGTTCCAATTTATTGATTCCTTTGAACACATATTTACTACCGGTTATGGCCAGCTGATTCTATTTAAATTGACTTTAGTGACTGGTATGTTATTGCTGGCAGCTTGGCATAAATTGATTATAGTGCCAAAGCTACTGGAAAAACAAAATGACTTAAAACTCAAGCGTTCTATAGGAGTTGAAGGTTTGGTTGCTATAATAGTTATGACAGTAACAGCGGTAGTTACAACTTTAGTAGGTCCGGCACAAGGCCTTTAATTATAATAAAGACTTGGTGATTCTCAAATTTCTTTGATGCAATAAATTGATTGTGCAATGTTTTTAAGCAAGTAAAATTTTTGGCTTGAGGTTATTTATACTGTGCCAATGAATGTCATACTAAATGACATTGAAATAGTCTAATTCATTTATTCCGCAATAAACAATATATTGCAATCCTCACATCTGATATTTAAATTTGATTTACCATAAACTTTTGAATCACATCCATGACATACATACTTAACTCTTGTACTGCGAACAGGCTTATGTTGTATGATAAAATTTTCCGGAAGCATTTCAGAAAATGATGTTTCGCCCTCATCCAACTGATATTGAATTAACTTAGTTTCTTCAAAATCTTCTATTTCTGGATTATTAGCTAAAAAAGCAGATACATTTGGTGCTGGTTTGACTGGTTGATTTGACTGATTGGGGTTTGCGATTATTGGGTCGAAAAGCCTTGGTAGAGACATTAAATCTATCCACTTAAGTTGGAATTTTTTCTTTTTTTCCAAAATCTTAAATGCTTTTAAGAATTCACCACCTTCAATAATATAGTCGCTCATATGTTGACCAGTGATTTTGCCCCCTGGCCGACCTGTGGATGATGGCATAAGACCTACGTCCATCATTTTATTGGCCCACTGTTTATTATGATAAAACTTTCTTCCAGGATCCCCATAACAAAATTGCCAACAATGAACCATTTCATGAACCAATGTTTGCATAACTTCGATTAGTCTTGCATTTGCAAGGTAGGAAGGGTTTATGGCAATTTCATGACACTTCTTACCAGTTAAGCTTCCCCAGCGTTCAGGGGCAAAGTAGCCCATTACACCTTTTTTTCTCTGCACAGTGAAAATGACTTTAACTAATTTAGAGTCAAATAACTTCTTATTGAAATGCTCATAAGCAATTTGCAAAGATTCATATAACTCTGAAGTTGGTTCCATCACATTGGTTTATTTAATGAGGTCATCAAATTGTATTGTACACTGATTTGGTATACAAAATGTGCACATATCATAATGTTGTGTACACTACAAAATGGTTAATTGAAAATAATTTTCATAGGTGATTTGATGGTTGAAATTGTAGTGTACACTACAAAAAGTGCCCCTCTGGAGCTAAGTATACTGTAATATGTGGTTTCAAAAACGGCTAAAAATTGAGCAGGAATCAATTTTTTGAAAACTCATTCTTATTTATAATATACCATGTCATCACCAAAAATCCTATCAAAATCACGCGAGCGAGCATTTAAGGAAGTTCCCAAGTTTTCAAAGCCAGCTCGCAATACATTAATTGCTGTCAATTACAAAAATCAACCAATCATTCATAAATTAAAGTCCGATATAAACAAGCTTGGATTCCTCATGCAGTGGGCATATTTTGGCTCAAGGGGAATGTTTTTTGACTCAAACAAACTTCAGTCAAGACCAAAAGATATTAAAAAAGCTCATAAAGAACTGAGATTGTCGAAAACACTGGATTTAAATGATTATGCCTTTGAGACTGCAGTAAAGCATAGAGAGATGATTCTCGATGCATATGGATGGAGTAAGTACACAAAAGATGATGAAACCATCTTAAAAAGTCATGCATTAATTCAAGTTGACCATGTGAAGTCTAAGACAGAAGCATTTAAAGCGCTATACGATTTTTGTTGGGAATCGCGAATAGAAATACCGGGATACAACAAACTTGCATCAATTGTTAATGATTCATTTCTGAAATATGAAACTCAAATTATGGAAAGGTTTGATCAAAACGTTTCTGTTAATCAGAAAAGAGTATTAACTGATCTATTGGAACAAAATGATGTAACAGATTCATTTACTGAACTAAAAAAAATAAATCAAGGAGAAACTAAAACCAAATTAAATAAAAACGCCGATATTCTTAATTTATTTAAAACCTCATTCATAGAAATTAAACCCCTTTTGGATGGATTGGACCTATCCACTAAAGGCATAAAAAACTTTGCTGACTGGATATACACTTCAGATTTGAACCAAATAAAGAGATTAAAAAATAAAACTAAACTTAAACTTCATTTATCTGCATTCATTCAGGATCAGTTTTTCCTACGCCAAGATGCTTCAGTGGATGCCACATTAAAAAAACTTAGATATGAAACTAATCAAGCTAAAAGCTATCAACGAAATAAGATTGAAAGCAATGAGCAAGAGTCTATTGAATCTGGACAAGCCGTGGCACTTACAGCTGTATCAACTAGAGAAGTTTTAAGAAGGTGTGGTGAAATTCTAAATGATCAAACATACATGGAAGCTGAAAGAAATGAAAAAGCCAGGCATCTCATTGAGTCATATTTTATTAGTGAAGATCCAGATTTTGAGGATAATGTATTGTTGTTTCAAAACGACTTGAGCGATATTGAAAATAGGCAGAAATACTATGAGTATTTATTTGCCGCATCAGACAGGGTTCAAAAGTCAATTACACCTTTCATAAGAACACTGATGTTTGATGAAGATCATTCATGCCCTCTTCTAATAAGTGCCATCAATAAATTCGCTTTAGATACCAATAATAAAGATTTCGAAAAAGAGTTTTTCACTAAGTATGATCATATTAATTTTGACCTGGATGATGGCATTCCTAAAATCACTAAATATAAAATAATTCTGTTCACACATATTGAGCAGGCTATCAGAAATAAGAACCTGACACTTAAATACTCATATAAGTATAGGCACATAAATTCATACCTCATATCTGATAAGGACTGGGAGACCAAAAAAGAAACCCTACTAAAATCAGCAAGGTTGGATAAGTTTATAAATGGTGAAGAAATTTTACAATCAATGGGCAAGATACTGACTGAATCTTATGAAAAAGTTAACAAACGATTCCTTGATGGAGAAAATGAAGACCTGAAAGTTAATGCCAATGGCAATTGGAAATTGAAAGATCCTGATGCTGCTTTTGATTCTTCTAAGTTCATCCCAGGGCTTTTGACAGATGCTAAATATAAACTTTTATATGAATTGATAACAGAGGTAGATTCATACACTGACTTTTCATCAGCATTTAAGCATTCCTCCAATAAGCATGCAAATAAATCTATCGACAAAAAATTGTTATATGCAACTTTGATGAGCTTAGGAAACAATTACGGCCATCACACCATGGCAAAATCATCTAAAGGCATATCCAGTAAAAACTTAAGTGACACAGATTTGAAATGGTTTTCAGCTGAAAATGTTGAGAAAGCCAATGAGATTGTAGTCAAATTCATTCAAAAACTTTCCATGCCCACTCTGTACAACAATAAAAATGGAATCATACATACCAGCAGTGATGGTAAAAAAATTGTTGTAGCAGTTGAGTCTCTTTTGGCAAATTACTCATATAAATATTTTGACAAAGAACAAGGGATCAATGTTAATTCTTCTGTGGATGAGCAGCAAAGGTTTTATCACTATAATATATTAACCTCATCTGACCGAGAGGCACCATATATGATGGATTCGATCGTGAGCTCAGAGGCCTCGTTGTTTCGTGAAGGTGAAAAAATAAAGGGCCGTGTTCATTCAACCGATACTCATGGTTATACAGAGGCAATTTTCGCTGGTTTACACTTTTTGAATGTTTCATTTGCCCCACGCATTAAAAACATCCATAAACAAGCCATATATGGATTTGAAGCTAAGTCTTTGCAGAAAAATACCACTAACCCAATAGCACCAAAAACAGCAATTAATAAAAAATTAATACTAAAAAATTGGGATAGCATCTTACGGCTTATGGCAACAATAAAATTAAGAGTTAACACAGCTTCGCAAATTTTCAGAATTTTGTCATCGAGTTCACCTGACAATGAACTATACAAGGCTTTGAAGGAGTTTGGCAGATTAATCAAGTCTAATTTCATATTGAATTACATTGACAACAAACCTTTAAGAGTATCAATTCAAAAGCAATTAAACAGAGTTGAATTGGGTCAAAAACTCTCCGGGGCAGTTTTTCATGCAAGAAAAGGTAAACTGTATGTTGGTACTCCAGATGAGATGCAAAAAGTTGTTGGGTGCACTACCCTCATCAAAAACCTGATAATTTGTTGGAATTATCTTTTTTTGTCCGATTACTACAGTAAATTGAATTCAAAAGAAGATAAAGAAATGGTAATTGAATCTATTAGAAAAGGATCTGTAATTGCATGGGATCACATAAATATGATTGGTCAGTTCGACTTTGATCAAGCTGTACCGGGTTCATTTACAACTACAGTTCGAGAAATGATGAAGTTAAAGATTTATGATTAACAGGTTACCTAATTTTCATTTCGCTTTTTTATTTTTATAAAATGGACAAAATAATAATATTTATTATCAATTAGTTAGCCCTGCTCTGCAACTGATATTGGGTAGAAGTAGTAATTCTGCCTGTAATGGTTCCTCCACTGGCTTATTTTCTCGATGGCTTGTTCGATTGATTTGAACCAGTTTTGATCCAAACATTCTGATCTGAACTTACCATTGAGACTTTCAATGAATGCATTTTGAGTTGGTTTGCCTGGTTGAATAAATCCCAGTTTCACACCAGTTTGTTGCTGCCAAAAGAACATGGCTTTTGAAGTGAACTCGGTGCCATTGTCACAGACAACCTGAGCTGGTTTACCCCTGGTTTCAATAAGCTCACTTAAAAAACTACCTACTTGCCTACCACTGATTGAAAAAGCAGTCAGCTGACCAACCATTTCCCTGGTAAAGTCATCAATCACATTAAGAACCCTGAAACGCCGACCATTGGCCAGTTGATCACTGACAAAATCCATTGACCACCGCACATCAGGACGATTGGGCACAAACATAGGCATTCTTGGCCTGATCAGTTTCTTGCGTTTCTTGGTGCGTACCTGCAGCCCCAGTTCAGTGTAAATCCGGTAGGTTCGCTTCTTATTACAAACCAGCCCTTCAGACTTCATCAGCCCATGCAGAAATAAGTAACCATAGCTGGGATGCTTCGTAGCCAGCTCCAGCAATCGCTTTCTAATGGCCTGATCACCCTTGGGCTTTGCCTGGTATCTGAATCCCGTTCTGCTGATGCCTACCAAATCACAGGAAGTCCTTTCACTGAATTGATATGTCTTCTTGAAGTGTGTGACGATTTTCTTCTTACTGGCAGGCTTTACCACTTTTTTGACAGAACGTCTTTCATGGCTTCGTTTTCTAAAAGCTTTTCTGCCAACAGCTTCTTCAGCTTGGCATTCTCACTTTCCAGTTGTTTCAAGCGTTTGGCCTCTGACACCTCAAGCCCAGCATATTTACTGCGCCAGTTGTAAAAAGTCCCTGACGATATGTTCATCTGCCGGCAAATGTCATCGACTTTGACGCCTGACTCATGCTGCTTGATGGCGCCAATGATCTGTTCTTCTGTGTAACGTTTCTTCTTCATTCTGAGATCTCCTCTTTGTTAGTTTAATTGGAAATCTCATCCTTGTCATGGTGCTGAAATTGGGGGAAAGGTCATTTGATCTAGGGGTTGGAAACAAGAACAACCCACAATATGCGATTGAATGTATTGGAGTGATGAGCCAGAAAGAAGTCGAAACATGGAATCTTGGACCAGCAAGAGGTCCGAATAAATGGAATTTAATAGGTGATTGGGATTTACAAATATCATCCAATACAAGAGTGAAAACCATTCGTGAAAATTTAGAACCGATTTTGGTAAAGCTTGAAAGTCAAAATCTTCCATCTGATTTTGCTCTTCATGTAGATGAGAACTTGGAGCGATTTGATTCTGTATTATTTAAAAATTTGGAAAACTTAGGTATTGTCTCGATTTTGCAATTTCGAAGTAAAGGAGATGGTACTGTATTCATGTCAATGCCTGGAAGTGTTGGAGCTGAGAATTTGAATGGTGACGGAATATCAGAATGGGCAAGCAATTATCTTTCAAGTAATAAATGTATTGACGTTCTTCATAAACTAACTTTGTCATCTGCTTCCAAAAGAGAAGTGTTCATGCATTTAATGCCAGGTGAAAAAACGCCCTTTGAACTTGTGTCATATTTTTTTAATCATAATCAAGTTCCAATGCAAAAACCAAACTTACCAAAACCAGTTACAGGTTTTTGGTTAGTTTGCTTCGAGTTTTGTTTATATTGGAATGGTAAAAGTTGGATTAATTTTGAGATTAAAAAATGACTTAAATTATCAAATCAAATTGCTATAAAAATATTCACATTATGGCCACTTATAATTCGGGAAATATCTCTGGTTAATAAATTGACAACTTTAATTGTAAATTTTGAAGTTTAGTTGCAGAAAGTTTCCAAGTTTAGTTGCACGTCCACAAACTGCCCATATAGCTAAAGTTCATAAAATACAATTTAACATAATATATATTATGCGCATTAATGTGGATCAGAATGTAGATAAGAAAATCAGGTCATCAGCTTCAGCAACACGCAAGTATTGATTGGTAGATACATGATTGAGTAATGTGATTCTTCCAGATGGCCAGGATATCTTTAATTGTTCAATCACATCAAGGTTGGCTAAACCAAAATGTACGTTCAGACTATTCTGTGAATGTGCACTTGAGCCACCAGTGACTTGTCGTTTTAATAACAGTGCGCCAGAACGAACTTCAACCAATGTACCAATGGCATCTGAATTGCTGTCGCGAGCATCGAGCTGTATGATTAACCAGTTACCCAGTGATGCGGTATCATTTCTGAACAGTTGCAAATCACCTGATTGGTTAACTACGGCAAGATCGAGGTCTCCATCATGATCATAATCTGAAACTGCAGAACCCCTCGCGTTATTTGCATTGATACCACCTGCATCAGGCACGTCAGTGAATTGAATTTGGTTGTCATTATCATTTCCCAGGTTAAGGTACAAATAATCATGATCAACACTGGAAATGGTGGCGACAAATAAATCTTCCCAAGTGTCGTGGTTAACATCAAAAAAATTGACTCCCCAGGAATCATTGGCCTGAACACCTGCTGCTATGGCCATGTTATCGCTGAACAGACCATTGCCCTGCCCCATATATAAAACATTGCCGGGAGGGTTTTCATCCAAATCTGTGACGAAAAAATCTGAAATATACAGGTCCCAATGTCCATCATGGTTAATATCAGCAACATCAATACCCATGCCGGCCTGGGCATCATTTCCCACGCCTGGTGATGAATCTGTGCTATTAACAAAAGGTGGTAATGGTGGCATTGACCCCTGATTGAGATAAATCACATCGTTTAAATAGGGTTGAGGGTCAGTTCCTGACACGTTGATGACATAGAGGTCAGGCCACAAGTCATCATTGATCAAAAACGCGCCTGAACCCAGTGCGGCACGGTATTCCGCATTGTCTTGGTCGGTATAAAGTCCACTGGAATCTGTTATGTTAACAAAACCTCCATTGCATAGATTTTGATACAAACGGTCGCGATTAACATCAAATCCACCAGCATTATGGACCAAATGACCCACGTACAGATCCAGACAGCCATCCAGGTTATAATCGAGCCAGGCTGCTGTTTTGGAACGGTAAGCTGGTAGGGGGCCAAAAGGTACCGGTGCCAGGTCTGCAAGTCCAACTTCACTGGCATTTTCTATGAATCCAACCACTCCTGAGGTTGTGAACTGGTTGGTCAAAAGAAGATTGGGAGGTCCATCTGGATCATTGGATCTGAAGACATGAAAATCGGGGTGGTCGGTGTAAATGAAGATGTCTTTATCGCCGTCATTATCATAGTCGGCATAACGAGAACCTGACATCTCTACGTTGGGCAACTGTGGCAGTAAATGGCTTGCATTCAGAAAATTACCCTCACCCTGATTGATGAATAATTTTGGCGGGAAACCCGGTCCGCCCCCTACCACAAATAAATCGTCCCAGCCGTCGTTGTTTAAATCAACCCAATTTATGCCCAAACCATGACCCCCGGAAGATTGATATTGGTGGCCACTGATGCCAGCGGTGTTGCTGACATCAGTGAATGCAATTTCGCCATGGGCAAGATTGCCTGTAGTTATCAGCAGACAAGTCAGTCCATGTTTTAGTAATTGCTTCATTGTTATTGTTTTGACGCTCCGGAATCAAAAAACGTCAGTATGGTGCTGGCCATTTGCTTCAGGTCAAAGGGCGGTTGGATGTTGGGGTTATTGGTGAGAAATATGCCAGGTACTGTTTCATGATCCATAGAATGATCACCGCTCCAAGCGTCTGTATGGTCGGTAAAAACATCACCAACAGCAGACACTGCACCCAAGGCTGATGACGATGAATTTCGGGTGCCGTAGGCAAAGCCAGCAATGAGGTCAGGAGCTTGTGGATTGGCTGATTGGTCGCTGAAATAGTCAGCCGTGATGTAAACTTTGGTGATCGCTTGTCGGCCACTGTCAGGGTCTTTTGTAGCCAGTAGATCAGAACGCAATGATTGAATTAACTGAGGCAGTTCTTCATCTGAAACCACCCCATGCTGTTCACGTCCTTGCTTATTGATATAAATGCCGTTAAATCCAATGGCATATGCACGGGTTTTACTCCAATCTACAGATACAAGTCCTTCTGGACTGCTGGTGTTGCCATTTTTTAAAGTCAGGTAACCATGTTGTAACAACCATCCATTGAGGTCCATTTGTCTGCGCCAAGGAGCAAATCCATGATCTGAAATAACCATCAATGTGGCTTGTTTACCCAGTTGTTGGGACAGTTGGCCAACCAATTGATCGATGTCCATATACAGTTGTTCGATTTTGGCAGCCCATACAGGATCCGTTTCAGGGTCATATGTGGGGTGTTCAGGGTCAGTTGACTTCCAGGTCATGTGACTGACCTGATCAAGGTGTCCAAGGTAATAAAACAAAAAACTTCGACGATTCTCAAGCAATTCTTTCACTCTGTCATTGAGTTGCAACAGGGAGTCTCTGGCAGTGATTTCTGCTTGTTGAAAAAATTCTTCCTGAGTCAGGATTCCAGACTCAAAGGCTTTGGTGTCTTCAGGCATTCCCTGGGTATAGAATCTGCCGCCCTCCTCTGCCAGGTCTTCTACAAAATCATGAGGGTGAGACAGTGCAGTGTCTGGATTCAGTGGGTCAAAGTTAATAGGTGATACATACAATTCAAGATTGGGTGTGGTTTGCCTGAGGTAAAACCGAACCATGCCATGTAAGTCAGCCACCAGAGGCATCATTGTGAACTCTACAGGAACCCAGTCTGACCATTCACCTGGAGACAGCTTAATGAGTTGATCATCCAAATCAATGATTATGCGACCTCCTTCGGAAGTAACAGTGATTCTGATGGGTAGTTCCAGGGTTTCATTCAATTCAGGGTCTTTAAATGGGTTCAGTGGTCCTTTCAGGGTGGCCATGATGGCACCGTTTTCAGACCATACCTCCTGAATTTCACCTCCGTCAACTTGTTTTCTGCCAGCACCGAAGCGACTGTTGATAAAAGTAAATCTGCCATAACCGCCATGCAAATCAGGTGTTCCCATACCAGTCAATTCCTGGTCCCCTGCTCCAACTGGGGGGTAATTGGCCGGCATGCGCATGATACTGGTGAAAACACCATGCTCTTTCAAGGTTCCCCAAAAAACAGGTCCTTTACGAAGGTTTATTAATTGGCCAGAATCGGTGGGTAAGTGCCATGAGCCTATGGATATATGGTCTTCTGGCGGAATGGTTTTACTCATCGAAAATTCAGGACTGAGTGTTTTGGGATCTCGGTGTAAAAAATCATAAATGCCATGACCTCCAGAGTCCATGCCGGTCATAAAATCTGACCAGGCAACAGGAGACAATGGAGGTACAGACGTACCCAGAGGGCCGAACATCCCTTGTTTGCTCAAGCGGCTGAAATTGGGCATTCTACCTTCGTCCATCAACCTTTTGGTCATGCTGTGATCCATGCCATCAACACCCAAGACCATTAATTTTTTTTCAGGTAAGTGGGCATATGGATCAGTGCAACTGATCAACAAACCTATCAGGACTAAGACCGTGCTCAATTTCAATACCAAACTGAACACTTGTGAGGGGGCGTTATTCAAAATCATCTTTAAAAATGAAAGGAGTATGGGTGTAGGTCAGGAGTTGATTCACTGCCAGGTTATGGTCAATGGTTTGCATGCCATCTGGCCAGGTAATGATCAATTGATCAATCGAAGTCAGATCAGCAAGGCCAAAGTGTACTTCTGCTGGCTCCTGCCCTAAAAAGCTGGTACCTGCAGTGACCCAACGTGTCAATGTTCTGTTCCCAATCGTGACTTGTACCTTGGTACCAATGGCAAAATGATTTAACCCGTCAATCCGGGGTTTGACAACCAAGTGATTCTTGTCCAGATTGGTGTTGTCCAGGGTAGACTCATAGATGCCAAGAGGCAAGTCAAAAGGCCTGTTTCTTGCACAGGCATCAGGTACTGATTCTATCAGGTCAAGATCGCCATCACGGTCCATGTCCAGTGCCAACAATGAACTGCCCCATTGTAGTGAAGTCAGTCCACTGGACGGGGCTTGATCTATAAAAGTTTTGAGGTTATTGAAATTCTGTATGAACAGCCGGATGGGTTGTTCCCAGCCGTTGATGTGCCAGCCATTGGTTTCAACCAGATCCATGTGGGTGTCGTTGTTGGCATCGAAAAAAGTGGTGCCCCACCCCCAACCACCTTCCATCACACCTGCCATTGCAGAGACATCAACGCAGGCAGGATTTCCGGGAGTTGATTGATTTTCGAGTAATACATTGTGATTACCATTACGAAAAATATTGGTGGCGTAGATATCCGGGTCGCCATCTTCATCGTAATCAGCCATGGTCAAACCCATGTCATTCATGTTGTTGTCACAGGATGAGATCAGACCCATGTCTGCAAATACTGGGACTCCGTCTTGATTGCCTTGGTTGATCCATAATTTATTGACGTTAAAATCGATGGTAAAATAGATATCCAGTAAGCCATCACCATCAAAATCGATGATCATAGGCTGCCAATGTCCACGGTATTCTGTGGAAGATCCAAGCCCAGCAGATTGCGAAACTTCAATAAATGTACCATTGTGTTGATTAAGGTAAAGCTTGACAGGCCCTTCCCAATACCCAGTGATCAGATCCAGGTAACCATCGCCATTTAAGTCTCCAGCGGCTACACCAGAACGGTGCCAGTCGCGTGACAAGGCCGGATCTGTTAAGCCTGCCTGGGCTGTTACATTTGTGAATGTCCCGGTCGATGTTTGTTGATACAAAGTCAGAAGGGTCGTAAACGTTTCGCATGCCGTTCTGAAGCAGTCGGTGGTAACCAGAAGATCCAATCTGCGGTCATTGTTATGATCAAACCACAATCCACCTCTTGAGCGGGTAATCACATCTATTCCAGCTTGACTGGCCATGTTCTGAAAATTTCCGGCACCATCATTGACCAGTAATCGATCCCTGTCCCCTTCCGGTGTGGCCAAAAATAAGTCAACATCACCATCACTGTCAAAATCTGCCGCACTTGAACCAATACCAAAACCTTCCTGTTCGTTTTGACAGGTTTGAATGCCTTTGTTCAGGGTGACGTCACTGAATGAAGGTTGACTGGATGCGTCTGAGGTCAGTATACACAGCGTCAGGAAGATAAAAAAACCGGAGCCTTTGTAAAAGACTCCGGTTACATCAATAAGCATGACTAATGTTTGCTTTTATTCACGACTCATCAAGATCTTCTAAATCTTTTAAAGCCCATGAAAACAAACATCAGCAACAGCAGTGACAAGCCGATGACTGATAAAGTGGGTACCGCACGGGTAATGCCCACTATCAATTGATCAATGGCAGAAGCCGGTGCACTGTCACCCAATGATGAGCCCAACACCCCCGCATCATTATCATAATTACCCACTCCACTTACCGTGATATCTACACTGATGGTGCAGACTGATCCTGCTCCTACAGTACCACCTGAATAACTGATGACACCATCTCCTGGGTTGGCAGTTAATGTGCCGCCTGTACAGGTGTTTATGGCATTGGCTGGAGTGTTGACTGTCATACCGGCCGGCATGTTGTCAGTGAAAGTCAGACCGGTGGCGTCCACTGCATTGACGCTGTTGTCTATGGTGAATGTTAGTGTACTCTCGGTGACATTGGTGATGTCGTCTGGATCAAATGCTTTACTGAATACTGGTGCAGAAAAACCGGTCAAGGTATCACTGGCTGAGCCACTGTTACCGAAAGAAGATGTGAGGTCGCCAGTGGTGTTACTGAAGACTCCTGACTGAGTTACAATGACATCGGCACTGATGGTACACGTTGCGCCTGCCGGTACCACACCTCCAGAGTAGGATATGCTGGAAGATCCAGGAGTGGCTGTCACTGTGCCACCGGTACATGTATTAACCACGTTGGCCGTGCCCGCCACTTCCATGCCAGCTGGCAAATTGTCAGTAAAAGCCAAGGCATTGTCATCCAGCGTGCTGGCCGTATTGTCGATGGTAAAGGTCAGTGTGCTTGGGGTGTTAACAGGAACGCCAGCAGGGGCAAAAGCTTTGGCAAAAGCGGGAGCCACCGCATTCACATCCAAGGTGTTTTGCACGAAACTGGTGGTGAATGTCGTGGGTCCAAATGGGCCTGAAGTAGCAATTGTGGTGGTCAGGATACTACCAGTCACCAGGGTGTAAGTCGGCGTGGTCAATGGACAGCAAGATGTATTGGCTTCTATGGTGTAATTACCAGGTGCGCCATAAGTATGAGAAAAGCTTCCCCGGTAAGCACGGGCTGGTATGCCATTGACGACTGTTGATGTTGCCACCAGCGGTATGCCCGTTGAAGGTCCATAACCGTAGCGGGCTAATGTGTTACCATCCCCCCAGTTGGCAGCAGGAACCTGGTTATAATAGGTTCCCATATTTGCTGTTGTTTCGGTACTGCCTGTGGTATAGAACACAGTCATGTCAACATTGATGGTCAGACCAGTGTTCCCTGTTTGGGTGATTCTAATGCCGGAAATATGTGATGCATTAACGGTTGATGTGACCAGCACAGCAACTAATAAGGTGAATGTCAGGTGTAATAGTTGTTTCTTCATTGATTCAGCTCCAAAACACCAGATCAGGATTCCCCCCTCATCACAGCATTTACTAGATTACAAGCATCTTCCTTCTACCAAAGATGTGATTTGACCCACAAATCATGGTCTCCATTATGTCAATTATGAAATTTAAAAACAAGTGTTATATCTACCCGAATGTCACATTTAATGTCTATAAGCCATTGATTTTCATCCTAACTTCTTCAACCCTGTGATGTTGGTCACCCCCATGTCGCAGAAATGCATTCAAATGATTCAGCGCCATACCCTTGTCTTTGAGTACATCGGCGTACAAGAAGCCCAGTTCTAAGTGTGAGTCTACATGATTTGGCACCCGGAATAGCACTTCGTTGAATGCATCCTTTGCTGCCTCATGGTCATTCATTTTTAGCATCAAAAGCCCCAGGTTATAGTACCCTGGCCAGTAATCAGCATCCAGACTCAGGACTTTTTCATAGTTCTGCCGCGCTTCAGAAAAAAGCCCGGTTTCTTCCTGAGCTATCGCCAGGTTGTTCCAGGATTCAACCAGATTGGGTGCCAGCTTAATGGTATCCTGGCTGTGTTTAATGGCTGCTTGCCAGTCTTTTTGGTCAACAGCAATGGCAGCCAGATTATTGTGGGCATCGGCCTGATTGGGGAAAGTTTTGATGACCTCAACCAGCAGTTCTTTGGCAGCCTGGGTTTTTCCTGAGCGATACAGCGCAATGGCTGCGTTGTTTCTGGCACCAGGGTGTTCCGGATTGATGGCCAATACCTTTTGATACTCTTTCTGGGCTTCTTCGGGCCTGCCTAACTGAGACAGCATGCCGCCTAAACTCAAGTGCAGTTCAGTACGTGGTTTCTTAGAAAGCCTGATGGCTTCTCTCAATTGTGATTCTGCAGCTTCAAAACGACCTGATCTGGCCAGTAAGTGACCCAATGCACCATGCAACTCCGGATCATCTGGTCGGCTTTGCAATCCTCTGCGATAACTTGCCTCTGCTTCTTTGGGTTTAAGCATCCGTTCCTGTAATTGTCCCATGAACCGCCAGGCTTGATCCAGGTACGGGTCTCTTTCCAGGGCTGACTTTAACCTTTTTTCTGCATCTTCATACATTCCTGACCTGGCTTCAACCAGGTGAGCATACACGGCATTTAAACGTGGGTGTTCTGGATTGTCTTTCAAACCATCTGACAATATTTTGCCCATGCCGGCGAGGTCATTGGTTTTATTCAGGAAAGTGGCCTTTAGAATTTTTGATTCCGGATTGATGGGATCTAGATTAATGGCCAGTTCAACCAGCTCCAATGCTTTGTCCATGTCATTGCGTTGTGATTCCAGTCTGGCAAGGGTCAGGTAAGTTTGGGTGTACTCTGGATCCAGTTCAAGGGCGTGTTCTGCATGCTCAATGGCCTGTTCAACCTCACCCAGTCCTTCATGAGCCCTTACCAAATCGATCAAAGCTGCCAGATTTTGTGGGTCCTTACGCAGTACATTCTGCAATTGGGTGACGGCTTGCTGGTAAAAGCGATCCGCTAATAACATCCGGGCCCGCTCCAAGCCTACATGTTGACCAATCATGGCCATTGGATTGGGGCGATTTTCCCGTTCAGCAACCCGTCCACTGCCTACTGACAAGTATCCCAGTGATCTGAGTTTAGCCAGTTCATCAGCGCTGAGACTCAAATTGGCATCGGTTCCTGAGTCCTCCTTTTCAAGCCATTCTGTGAGGTCTCTTTGCATGTCATATGATGTATTGCTGTGTTGCTCAATGACATTGCTCAACTCTCTGGGATCACGCATCAGGTCATACAGTTCATTTTCAGGGGCTTCGATTAATTTCCAGCGGCCTTTGCGCATGACTCTGAGTTTTTCCCAGCCATATGTATAATATGGTAAATAGGTTTCAGAGTAATATGCCCTGTTTGGCTCGGAGAACTGACCTGCCAGCAGTGGGGTCAGGTCCCTGCCAGCCATTTCATCATCGGATGCTTGAGCAGGCAAATCCACCAGGTTCAGCAATGTTGGCATCACATCCACATGCCCCACTGACTCTTTGATTCTCACCCCGCCTGTCATACCTGGAATGTGCATAATGAATGGAATGTGCAGGGTTGAATCATATGCCAGCAATGCATGGGTTTTTTCACCATGTTCACCCAGGCTTTCGCCGTGATCAGCAATGACCATGATGATTGGAGCTTCATCTCCGGCAGCGAGCATCTTTGGGTGCTCAAGTAAACGTCCGATTTGAGCATCCATATAAGCGATTTCGCCATCATATAAGCGGTTGCGATACTCATCTCTGAATGGAGGTGGTGGTGAATAATTGGCATGCGGGTCGTAAAAGTGTACCCATGAGAAAAACGGTTGGTCCTCAGCTATGCTGTCCAGCCATTCCATGGTGGCGTTTACAGTGCTTTCAGCAATCCGGTCAGCCACCATTCTTGGACTGACGTTTCGCCGGTCAGACAAGTCATCGTCGTAAACGTCAAATCCCTGCGCCAAACCGTATCTTTTATCAAGAACAGCAGCTGATACAAATGCAGAGGTTTGGTATCCAGAATCTTTCAGACGTTCTGCCAGAGTAGTGATTTCTTCATCGACATACTGAGTACCATTGTTTCTGACCCCATGCTGAAAAGGATACAATCCTGAAAGTATGCTGGCATGCGATACCAGGGTGATTGGAGCAACTGCCCAGGCCTGTTCAAATACAATACCTCTGTTGGCAAGGTTTTGCAAAGCAGGTGTGGCTACCTGATCATTACCATAGGGCTCCAACCGATCCGGTCTGGTGGTGTCTACGGTGATCAGCATGATTGAGCGCCCTGGCCTTTTCAGCTCGCTGGTATCTGCGGTATTTTGGCTGACTGTTGAGGTGGTAGGCTGTGATTCTTGAGTGAACCAATAATAAGTGACACCTGCCAACAAGCCAACAACGAAAAGGGCAATAACTTTGGTTTTAATGATCAGTCTCCTCAGGGTAAGAACGTGGTTTCTGGACGGATATATTAATTCAATCACCTTGACAAAACAACATGGCAATGTCCGTGTATAATGAGGTCTTTTGAATTGTCACGAGGATTTACAAATGAAACCATTCACTTTTCGGCAATGCAGTTTGAGTATCGTTGTTCTGGCTGTGATGGCCACTGTTCCTGTTTCATTCAGCCATGCTGGAACTGGGCATTTTCATGCTGAAACAGAGTCCACCAAAGCCTTGATGTCAAAAATGTGGTGGAATCAAAAACGTAAAATTGACGAATTGTCCATCACTGAAGACCAGCGACACAAAATGGATCATGACTTTGTAGCGTACATGCAGTACCACCAGGATGATCACAAAAACCAAAAGGACGCGTTTGATGCCTTAGGCAAAGTGCTTTCAGGTGTTGATTTATCTAAGGCCGGTACCCAAAGGGATCAGGTCAGTCAGATGGCAGTGATCAATATCAATCGACAAGTGGATATGATGATCAATGTGGTGGGTCACTTGAATGAACAACAACGGGCCATGATTGCTGAAAAATACCCCAAGCTATTGACCCGTTTGTGGGTGAGGTCTGCTAATCCGGCAGCCATGCAGTTGGGACGCAGTGAAGTCAAAAGAAGTAAGAGCAGGAAATAAGCACCGAGACGCTGCATATGTGCAATGAGGCCGGATTTCCGGCCTTTTTTATATCATTAGCAGGTGTATCAAAATTTAATTTTGAGCCTGATCATCAGAACAACAGAAAACAACACCGTGACCAGCAGATAAAACCAAAGCCACCCACCCAGATAATTTTGCATCCAGTCAGGTACCGTTTTTTGGGGGAATTCAAAGGTGATTTGTTTGATTGGACTGTCCTCACTTAAATAACCTGCCGGATTACCTATCAACAGATTCCACCAGTGTTTTTTATGAATAATACCAACTGGTTTGAAGGGTGCAGAAAACACTTCAGTGTCACCATTGGTGAGGGTCAGTGTCGTTGTTTTTTCAGGCCAATGCAGTTGTTTGTGTTTTTGCATATTATCCTGATTGAGCCAATACCAGTCGGGTTCGCCCCCCTGCTCTGTTTCAGCAGTGACCGTGTAAGGCACGAGCATACCCTGAGCTGGTGCTTGCAAATCATAACGGTTAGACAAAAACACCAGAATAAACATCACCGGAATGATTGACGTCAGTGCCGGCCATAGTGTGATGCCCATCCTTTTCAATGACAATTTGATGTTTTGCCAGGCCAGCGGTAATAAATCAGCAAAATCGCCATCATGATCAATCATGGTTTGCTGAGCACTTTTGAGTTGCGTTTTGGTATCAGTCAAACGGTCGAACTGACAGAGTTTTCTGAAAGTGAGAACACCAAGTAATGCACTGATCAAGGCCCAAATAATCAATATGAAGGTGAGCGGTATGACTGGAGAAATCAAGTCATCAAACCAATTAAGTATTGGTGTCAACCAGTCAAAAACCCCCATGATTATGTTTGATCTTGTTGGGCTTTTTGTTTACGTTTTTTGATGATTTTACGAATTGGCCAGAACAGAATTGCCACTATGACCAGGAACAAGGTGACAAAAAAGCCCACAACGCTTCCGATGATAGGAATGCCAGCAGCGGGACCAATATAAGCCATGGCTGGTAAGCAGACACATGTCAGAAAAAGTAACAGCCAGATTTTTTTAAATTTCATAAATACCTTCTAGAAATGATTGTTCAGGTTATAGCCGAAAAGTGTGGCCATTTCCTCCGTGATGTGCATGATGTCTGTTTTTTGTTCATCACTGAATTCAACCGAATAATAGGTTGGTACAGTCAACACATTTTCATATTGTGACTGAATTTCTGAGTAATTGGAATGGTTCAAAGCGCAATGAGCAAAGATTTTTTCCAATGTGGTAGCCGTATCAAAGCATAAATCTTCATAGCGGAACATCAGTACAGATGACTGCAATTGCAGGTTTGAGTTGATCAACTGGTGTACTTGTTTATAGTAATATGCCCAATATCTGGCCCACCCCATTAAGTCTTCAAAATGGTTTAAGACATTTTGTTCTGACACTTGATCTCCAAATGAGATCAATTCCCGTAAACGGCCAAATTCAAAATGCCCTGAAGCAGCCAGCTGTCGGTCTATGTCAGGATTGTGTTTACCTGCCTGTAAAAACTTGTTGTGTTGTTTTAGCATTGATGCCACATGATTGATTGGGTGACGTATTGGAATGATGAATTTGGCATCAGGAAACAGGTCCAGTATTTGTAACATACGATTGATGTTGTAGTTATTTTTGCAAATATATCTGGTTTGCCCCGTTACGAGTATCATTTTTTTGATGTGGTCGGTATAGAAATCAATGAATGGTGGGTGTTGCCAGGGATCGGGTATTTGACACCTGTTTTGCTGGTGAATGTTTTTAAA
Source organism: Marinicella sediminis (assembly GCF_002000055.1). Classification (GTDB taxonomy): domain Bacteria; phylum Pseudomonadota; class Gammaproteobacteria; order Xanthomonadales; family Marinicellaceae; genus Marinicella; species Marinicella sediminis. The sequence goes on from NZ_MVBD01000002.1 coordinate 71,830, forward strand.
AAATGCCTGCCAGATAACTTCTTCAAATGCGTCAATGCTTTGCTGATTTACCATGATCCTGTCACCATGACTGCGTTCAGTATATTGCACAGATTTAACCGGATTTCTTTGTTTCAACCAGCGTTTCCAATAAGGGGTAAACACATTCGGAAAATCACCATACTGGTGATGGCATGTGTCATGGTGTTGACTGAGGATTTCGCTGATGATGGTGGTACCAGATCTTGGCAATGCATTCACATACACTGGCTTGGTCACAACTGTGTTTGCCAATTCATCTTTTAAAAACCAGCTTTCAACTTGACCAAGCCACAGATATAGCGGCTTGAGTACAGTCATTAATTGGGTGCGGACCTTGAGTCCGGTGGGTACCTTCAAATGGTTTGAGGCCATGGGTCATAAATCAACATTTAACGGGCTTATCATACCACCAAAAGACCATTCTGATCATGGCTTATGAGCGGTTGGATTGATGAGCTAATTAGGTTCACTGATTGGTGAGGTGCCGGGCCTGTTGTTGATGGAAAATGGTACATCATTATGCTGGTATGATCTTTCCAATGGTAAGCATAATAGACCAGTTCTACTGACCAGACAACTCGTTGAATTGATTGAATAGTATTTCGAAGTTGCATGGAAACATATGGTGTATCAGGTTTTCTCCCGGCACTTCTAATCAAATATTTGGCGCACAGTGATTGTGTTATCAGTATATGCCCCAATATCTCTGGTATAGGCAAAAACCTTTTGCCTACAACCGGTTGCAATGTATGCATATACGCAAAAGATACGCTCCCCAGGCCTCAGGTCCATCTCAAACAAAACAAACAAAAAACAGCACACTCACGATTGGAAATGAAGCAGATCATCCCTTCATCAATTTTTCACATAAAATCAATCAAAGAACGAACATTCAGGCCCGTTCAACGATCCTTTTCTTTGTCATATTTATTCTGATCACTTATTCAAACTTACCCAAATAATTGGTTGTTAGCTTGTTCTTCCAGAAACCAGCCTGTGGAGCGATTTAAAGATCATGGCTTGGTTAACTGTCGTGGCAAATACACTGCATCAAACATCCTGATTTGGCCAGATGTGACCTCAAAATCACCACTGCTAGTCACAGGCAAACCCTTTTGGGAACAACATGTTTCACATGAACCACCCAGATACTGAGATTAAAACAACAGCTATCTCCTGTTTGTTTGATTGCAACACTTTTACTGTGGCATAAGCCACAAACCGGACGCATCACAATGCCAACAAAACAATGAACAATACTCACCATCGCCCTCAGGACCCCTGGGATCCCAAAAGTCAGGTTTCATCATCTTTGAACAGACTCAAAATAATGTTGATTTCAGTCTTTGGGAAGCACCCTCCAGGTGGCAGCATGAAGAATTTTGGCTTAATCAGTCTCCTGTTCGTCATGAGCATCACTGTCTGGAGTGCTGTTTACACCATCCCCAGTGATTCAGTCGCTGTTGTGCAACGATTTGGCAAGTACCTGACTGTGGTTTCAGCTGGATTGCATGTCAAACTTCCTTTTGGAATTGATCGGGTTTCCATCGTACCGGTTAAAAGACAGTTGAAGCAGGAATTTGGGTTTAAAACACCCGGTGCTACAGATCCATATCAAAGCTCAACCGAACAGAATGGTTTACAAGAAACGCAAATGGTTACCGGTGATCTCAATGCTGCGCTGGTTGAGTGGGTGGTTCAATACCGGGTCTCAGAACCAACCAAGTATTTATTCGAAGTACGCCACCCGAGTCAAACACTGAGGTATGTATCTGAGTCTGTGATGCGTGAAGTGGTAGGTGATCGGACCGTAGATGAGGTGATCACCATTGGCAGGCAGGAAATAGAATCTGAAGCTTTGGTCAAAATGCAAACGCTGTCTACAAAATATGCAATGGGTATCAGTATTGATCAAGTGCAACTGAAGAACATAAACCCACCCAAACCTGTGCAGGAATCTTTCAATGAAGTCAATCAGGCACAGCAGGAAAAAGAAAAACTGATCAATGAAGCCAGGCGTGATTACAACAAAGTCATCCCGCTGGCATTGGGAGAAAAAGATCAGCGAATCCGGGAAGCCGATGGGTATCGTTTAAAGAGAATCAATGAATCGCTGGGCGATGTGGCCAGGTTTAATGCCTTGTTATCTGAATACAGCAAAGCTCCTGAGGTCACCCGTCGCAGGATTTACATTGAAACCATGGAAAAAGTAATGCCCAGCATCAAATCCAAAATCATCATCGATGAAACCACAAAACATGTATTGCCGTTATTGAACCTTGATACCAGCGGTAATGGTCAACCTAAAGGAGCCCAAAAATGAAACCAATTGTTTTCGTTGTGCTGTTCGCCTTCGTCATTCTTTCCCTCAAAGAATCGCTCTATACAGTAAGTGAAGTTGAGCAAGTCATCATAACTCAGTTTGGAAAGCCTGTTGGTGAGGCGGTCACTGCTGCAGGCTTGCATTTGAAAACGCCCTACATACAAGAGGTCAATGCGATTGACAAAAGGATTCTCGAATGGGATGGAGCACCCTCTGACATGCCAACCAAAGACAAACTCTACATATCAGTGGACCTGTTTGCCAGGTGGCGCATCACAGATCCACTGCAATACTTTTTGCGATTAAGAGATGAACGTAGTGCGCAATCTAGACTGGATGATATTTTAGGCAGTGAAACACGAAATGCCGTGGCAAAACATGAATTAATTGAGATCATCAGAACCACCAAAGACCGGGAACCAGCCCAAGACTCCCTTAAAGAATCGGGTGTAGATGCAGATGTGGGTAACCTTGTTCCCATCCAAAAAGGCAGGCAATTGGTAGAACAAGAGATTTTTTTGGCGGCTGCTGAAAAGGTTCAGGTGTTCGGTATTGAATTGCTTGACATCCGTTTTAAAAGGATTAACTACAATGCCAGTGTCAGGCCGAAAATATATGACAGGATGATCAGTGAACGTCGACAGATAGCAGAACGCTTCTTGTCTGAAGGTAATGGGGAAGCTGCTCGCATCAGAGGGAATAGAATCAGAGAGTTAAATAAGATTCAATCGGAAGCTTACAAAGAAGTCGAAGAAATCAGGGGATTGGCTGATGCCAAAGCAACAGAAATTTATGCCCGGGCATATAATAAAAACACACAGTCAATAGAGCTTTATGAATTCACCAGGTCGATGCAAGCCTACCCTGTGATCATGGAAAAAAATGCCACCCTGGTGTTATCAACTGACAGTGATTTATTTCAATTTCTGAATGGCATTGAAAGGCCATGAGTGCGCTTCAAAACAACAGATCAGCTCCCCCAAAGCCCATCAATGGAACGCCTGATTTTCAATTAGGTGTCATAGGTACATCAATGAAAGATGATGAAAGGCGTTATCCCATACACCCTGATCATTTAACTCGTATACCACAATCTTTGAGAGAGCAACTCATTTTTGAAACCGGTTATGGGAATGCATTTGGTATTTCGGATCAGTCCATCGCCAGCATGACAGGTGGAATGGCTTCACGCGAAGACATATTGAGTCGATCAGAAACGGTCATCATCGCCAAACCAATTCCAGAAGATTTAAAGCAGCTTCGTTTTGGTGGAACGTTATGGGGATATACCCATTGTGTTCAGCAACCACAGATCACTCAAACAGCGATTGATCGTCAACAAACCCTTATCGCTTTTGAAGACATGTTCGTTTGGTCCCCTGCAGGCAAGGTTGGCAGACACACATTTTATAAGAATAACGAAATGGCTGGTTATTGTGCTGTCTTGCATGCCCTGCAACTCAGAGGAATAGATGGTCACTATGGCAATCAACGAAAAGTCGTCATATTCAGTTTTGGAGCGGTGAGTCGGGGAGCCATATATGCCTTGAAAGCTCATGGATTTCGAGACATCACAATCTGTATTCAACGGCCCGATCATGAAGTCAGGGAAGAAGTTTTGGACTGTCATTATGTGAAAATCATGCCGGGTTCGGATCAGCAGGCTCGCATGATTGTGGTAGAACACGACGGCAGTATCCGGCCTCTTTATGACTTGCTGCTGGAAGCAGACATCATCGTCAACGGGGTTTTTCAAAACACCAGAAATCCGGTTCATTTCGTCCTAGAGTCAGAATCTGAATGCTTAAAACCCAACAGCCTGATCATTGATGTCAGTTGTGATAAAGGTATGGGATTTTTCTTTGCCAGGCCCACATCTTTCAAAGAACCCATGTTCAAATACAACACAGTTGATTATTATGCTGTGGATCATACTCCAAGTTATCTGTGGGAAAGCGCAACCCGTTCTATTTCAGCAGCACTCATAGTGCATTTGCATACGGTACAGGCTGGATATGCCGGCTGGCAGGCCAGTGAAACCATCAGGCGAGCTATCAACATAGATGGCGGGGTGGTTAAAAACCCTGCGGTGCTGTCATTTCAAAACCGCAGCCCACAATATCCACATCAGGTAAGGCAAAAGCCATCCGTTTTTAATCATTCCAAATCAACTACACATTAATCTCAGGAGCATCAGGCATGACCACAACAAACGAAAAAAATAACATCATGAAAAAGCATGGCATCACATGTGAAATGAAATTCATTTATATATATAAAAATTACAGATATGATGATTTAGAACAAGCAGTGAACTTTGCTGTTTTTGAACAACAGAGGTTAGATGCAGTACCAAAGCATTAAACCGGACACACCTGTTGCAAGGTGACTCAGATGTTCTCAAGGCTCTTTCATTGCTGAAAAACACCTGCATCATGAGGGCCTGAGAAATCAGGAAAAACAATAGACAGGTCCTTCGCTCCCATGCGCTTGATCAACAGTTCACTGAGAACGGTCCGGTAATCGGTGGTGATCGCCAGGTCACCATTGTATAAATTGGCATCATCTAAACCAGGCCATTGGCCATGAACCTGACCACCATTGACTGCGCCACCCATGGCAAACATCACGCCGCCATGGCCATGGTCAGTTCCCAATGACGCATTTTCCCGTACCCGCCGACCAAACTCGGTCATGACCACCACGTTGACCTGACCCATCTGTGAACCCAGGTCCTGGTAGAACGCAGCCAGGGTGTTGGCAAAATCAGCCGACAATGGACTCAGTGATGTTTCCAGTTGGTTGTGGTGATCCCAGCCACCGGTGTCAACACAGGCCGCCTGTAAGCCCAGGCCTGCTTTGATCAATTGTGCCACCTGTTGCATGTCGCTGCCGAAAGGAGAAGATGGATACACCGCACCATTATCGGGTGTTATGGAATCTGGATCCGCGGCTTTCAGTTCGTCGACTGATGACAAAATGCCCGCTGTGACCACATCGATGTCTTGTTGTTGGTCATATAAATCCATCATGGATTGTCGCAATGCGGCTTGGGTGTTTTCGTGGGTATTCAGGTCATAACCGGCGATTGAATTCATACCGACCACTGGCTGTAAACCCTGTAAGGACAGGGGCACGTGACCCATGCCAACGCCCTGGAAAGTGGCTGTCTGCCCTGCTCCAGCCAGGTAGCGGTTCAGCCAGCCATCTGTGGTGGTGTTAACCCCTGGTGTGCCAAATTCCATGAAATCCTGGGCTTCGAAATGAGACCTGGAAGGATCCGGGGATCCGCAGGCGTGGATCAGGGCGAGGTCTCCGGCATCAAATACCGGCTTGAGAGCTGACAAATTGGGGTTCAGGCCAAAAAAACCATCCAAATCAATGGCGCCTCCGGTTTGTCCAGGTGGTGCTATTGCAATGTTAGGCCGCTGTTGATAGTAATTATTGTCGCCGTACGGCACCACCAGATTAAGGCCATCGGCAGCGCCACGCTGAAACACACACACCAGTATGTCCTGCCCACTGCCATTCTGTCCATCGGTGGCAAACACCAGGCGTGGGCTGATTAAAGGAATGGCTGCCAGGCCACTGAGTTTGATGAAGTCTCTTCTTTTCATGGAGTATTCCTGTTCAGCGTTGTTGGAAGTGTCTGGAAGCCAGCAGTGCCGCCAGCACGGTGCGTGCAGCATCTACGGCCAGATCCAGAGGCAATGGTTGGGTGCTGGCAAATTCACCGCCAGCCAGTTCAATCAGTGCATCGCGGTCTTTGCTGGAGAGTTTGCGGTGTAACAGGCGATGAATGATGAGGTCTGTGATGGCAGCTGGTGTTCGGGCATCACCAATCACTGCCGTCATCTGAATGGCCAGAAAGTCCCCTGCAACCGCTTGTTGGGGGTTGTTGTCATCCACATTTCTGCCGGGGTTTAAATCGCCGTATGCCAGTGCAAAGCCGAGGTTCCAGCGGTCCAGCAAAGCATTGGTGTTCAGCCAGGCCGAACTGACATCACTGAATCCGGTGGGTGCCGGGTAGGAAAACGGCAATTGTCCGAGGTTGTTGACTTGTCGGTATAAAAACTCAAACGGTCGACCTGTCGTGGTTTGTGGTAATGAACGAAACAGGGAGAGCACATATTCCACAGGTCTTTTGAATTTGGCCTGAGTCGATTGGCCAAAAGCATCGGTGCTGAATAACGTGATCAACATGGCACGGATGTCGCCATCGGTCTGCTGAAATGTCTCACTGACTGCATCGATCGCTTCCTTAGGTGGGGCATCACTGATGAAGCGACGGCATAACTTAGTGGCAATGAAGTGAGCTGTTGAGGGGTGAGCCGCCAGTATATCCAACACGGTTTCGCCATCTTCAATGCCACCGCCGGCAGGTATGCCCTGCCCCAACACGGTCTTTGTACCCGTGTCATGGTTGGGTGCATAAAAATAAAACAGGTCATCGGCTTGTTCGAACAAGGTCCAGCCGGTGAAGCACCTGGCCACCTCCTTGACATCATCTTCATTGAAGCCACCATTGACCCCCAGCGTATGTAATTCCATTAATTCCCGCGCATAGTTCTCATTCGGTCCGTCAGCCGTGTTGGTGTAACCATCCAGATAGATCAGCATGGCCGGGCTTTTGGCATTGGCATGCAGAAGGTCTCTGAATTTACCCAATGCATGAGGCCGGATGTTGTCCCGGTCATCAATCACTTTCAACACCTGTATCGGCCCATCAAATAAGTTGACATTGAAATGATTGGACCAGAATTCAACCATGATTTCATACAATTGGCTGGGCTGATATGCCGCCCTTATCAGGGTTGCTGCAATCAGTTCAAATGAAGGAATAAAGTCATTGTCAGTTCGTGACCGGTCGATGATTTCCTCATAACTCATGCTCAGCGAAGGAAACACCTGATGTAACAGCGCTTCAACATTACTGGTGTTCATGGTTTCCGGGCTGAGCTGATAATTGAGGTAACCATCAAAACCGAGTTGTTCTGCCAATGCCAATTCGCTTTCGCTGAAACCGTAAGTGATCCTGTTCAGCAGGTTAATCAGTTGTTCATGGTTTGATTGAGATTGACTTTTCTGAGTCGTGGCTGCTCGGGCTGTTGGCGGTTGAGTTAACCCTGCCGCCTGTAATTGGCTGGCTGCCTGGCGGATAGTTTCATCGTTGATGGTTTTGTTGTTGAATGTAAGGTTCATCATTGGCACAGCTCCGCCAGGTAAAGTCGTTGGAATGGAAAGGAACCAGACAACTGCTGTTCGCGGCCATTGTAGTGAGCCTCACCTGAAAAGCAGTCGGTGAAAATCAATGTTAACTCGCCCCAGGGAACTTCAGAAACCACCTGATCACTGTTGAGTTGACCTCCAGTTGTGGCTGACATGTTCATGGTGACCTGGTTTCCCTGTGGTGTGCCTGTGCCTAGCATCCACTGTTGCTCATTGTTGGCACCAAAAGTGAACCAATAAGCCACCACGATTTGGGTGTTGGGGACGTATTCAAGCAACAGACCCTGACCGTCGGTTTGCGGATTATAAAAATGGGCATTGATGCCTTCATCAATGAGGTAATCAACAGCAGGTCCCTCGATCACCAAAGCGGCAGAAAGCAAGGGATTCAATGTCGTGCCATAAGCCACTTCTCCTGACTGTCCGGTTTCTACGTCCAGGGTGAATTGCGCACCCGGAGGCAACACTGGTGATGAAAACCCAAATCCTGCCTGGTTTTCTGAGCTGATCAGCTGGTGACGCCCATTGACGATGTGCCAGGTGATCTGATCACCGTTTTCAATGATCAAAACTTCCGGATCAATTCGATTCTCGTATACATTGATATGGTGTTCAGTGGCCTGGCTGTGAAGCGTATAAAAAAGCATCAGAATAATCGCCATCAACGGTTTCATGGCTGATCCTCAATGCAATTGATTGGCGGAGTTATGCGGGTTAACTCAATCTGACCTTCACTGCTTCCACTGAATTGGAAAGTCGCACTGATGCAGTCATGAAAAGTCAGTTGCCCACTGCCCCACACGCTTTGTTGTGGGGTTGGATCGGAAACATTCAGGCCGCCGCCTGTACTGCTGGTTAGGGTCAGGTTGACTGGTTGGCTTGATAAATCACCATAGGCAGTGAGCCATTGTTGCTGACCACCTGCTTCGCTGTAGGTAAACCAGGCAGCAAACAACAGGTTGTTGGCTGGTGCAATGTGAATCACCAGTCCCTGTCCGTTTTGTTCAGGGTTATGCCATGAGCCATTTAAGCCGGGGTGTAAACCAACGCCATGAACCGTCTGACTGAATATCAGCAGATGAAGCCCCATGATTGTGATGACAGATTGTTTATGCATAGCAGAATTCTCCTCCAGTTACATACATTCAACGGTTGAGTAGGTTTTTGGGTTGACAGCACCGCCACTTTTTTTTCGTTGATACAGAATCAGAGCCCGAATACTTGGGATTTGGATGCATGCGCTGAAGGATGATTTGAATGATTCTGTTCCGATAATGGCTATGAAATAGCCCATGCTGATTTACAATGAACCCATGACAGCCATCACCGATCAACAACAAACCCGCCTGTTTCAGCAAGCCAGATTGGCCCGTGATGCCCGTTTTGACGGGCGGTTTTTTACTGCAGTGAAAACCACTGGTATTTATTGTCGCAGCATTTGTCCGGCGACTCCTCCAAAAGAACATAATGTGAGTTATTTCCGAACCGCGACCCAAGCCGCTGCTGCTGGCTATCGCCCCTGCCTGCGTTGCAGGCCAGACAGTGCTCCTGGTTCAGCTGCCTGGCTTGGCAGTCAGTCAGTGGTGCAACGGGCCATGCGATTGATTCAGCAGGGTTGGCTCAATGACCATGGGCTCGGTGAATTGGCGTCTTACCTGGGGATCACTGACCGTTACCTCAGACAGCTTTTTCAAAAAAACCTGGGAACAGCCCCCAAGCACTTTGCGCAGTATCACCAATGCCTGTTTGCCAAACAGTTGATTCACCAGACTTCCCTGGCGATGTCTGAAGTGGCATTGGCCAGTGGCTTCAACAGTGTCAGAAGGTTTAATGATTGCTTCAAAAAAATGTTGCTGGTCACCCCCTCAGACATCAGGAGACGGTCGGCGGAGGCTCAGAACAGTGATTTGCGTCTGAAGCTCTTTTACCGCCCACCCTACAACTGGACTGCCATGCACCGTTTCCTTTCGGTCCGGGTGTTGAAAGGATTGGAACAGCTCAGTGAAAGTGCCTATGGACGGAGCATATCGCTGAATGGGCAGCAAGGTTTTTTCACTGCCACTCATTTACCCACTCAACATGCTTTTGATGTCCGTCTTGATTGGAGTGATCTGTCACAACTTCGTACCGTTGTGAATCAAATCCGTCGGGTGCTTGACCTGGAGTCTGATGCGGAACACATCAGGCAACATCTGCAACCCTTGTTGCCCATAGCTTTTCAGTGGCATGAAGGCTTGCGGCTGCCTGGCACCTGGTCGCTGTTTGAAGCTGGTGTGCGAGCCATTCTGGGACAGCAGGTCAGTGTTTCAGCAGCTTGCCAATTAACGCAGCAATTAATCGATGAACTGGGTCAGAAAGCCCATGGCAGAACCTATTTCCCCGAGCCAGCGGTGCTGGAAAACCGCAGTCTGGACTTTTTGCGGATGCCTGGCAGCCGTAAACAAACCCTGAGAAACCTGGCAGCTCATCTACTCAGGTACCCTGACAGTGAACCTGCTGACTGGGCATCCATCAAAGGCATTGGCCCCTGGACGATTCAATATACGCAGTTGAGGGGTATGGGTGCCCCTGATATATATCTGGACGGGGACGCCGGGGTAAAGAAAGCTTTGCGCTTGTTCCCAGCTGATTTTGATGCACAACAAGCAGCGCCCTGGCGCAGTTATCTGACTTTTCAAATGTGGCAACAATGACAAACCATCAACAAACGTATGAATCGCCCCTTGGGCCCATCACCATCACCGCCACCAGGCGTGGGATCAGCAGCTTGTATTTTAAACCGCCGGAGCAAGCTGACTGTCCAAATGAACACACCTCAATGTGCGCACAGCAACTGGATGCATATTTTCAGGGTCAACAAACATCATTTGATGTACCATTGGATGTCAATGGAACGGCATTTCAAAAACAAGTGTGGCAGGCTTTGCAGGACATCCCGTATGGTCAGGTGGCCAGTTATCGGGACATCGCCATTGCCATCGGCAACCCCAAAGCCATGCGGGCTGTGGGTGCGGCCAACGGTAAAAATCCAGTGTCCATCGTTGTGCCTTGCCACCGGGTGATTGGTGCCGACGGCAGTTTGACCGGCTATGCGGGTGGATTATCCCGTAAACAACATTTATTGCAACTGGAAGCCAAGGCAATGTTCAATCATCATCATTGAATCATTCGTCGTAGGTTTCCTGCATTTGTTCAATACTGGCCTCTACCCGACCGGGTTTCTGAAAATATGCAATGTGATAAACCGCTTCACCTTCCTGAACCAGGGGAATGTTTTGTTTACCGATGATGATGCCATCAGCCGTACTGAGTATCTGTGCTGAGACATCACCCAGTGGTTTTTTGATTTCCGCCAGTACTTCGTTTTCCTTGACGTGATCTCCCAGTTCTTTTTTGTGAATCACAAAGCCACTGTCAGAGGCCCTGACCCATTTACTTTCGGTCGCAACAAATGGTTGAAATGGTTTTTTTCTGGGCTTGAGTTTGGGCAGCATTTTGAGATGGCGCATGACATTGGTGACACCCTTAACCCCGGCTTTGATGGATAGTTCATCAAATCGCAATGCTTGCCCTGCTTCGTAAAGCAACATGTGAATTCCATGCTCATCAGCACATTGCCGCAATGACCCATCCCTGAGATTGGAATTGATCAGCACCGGAACACCAAAGGCCTCGGCCATACCCAGGGTCAGCGGATCGTCGAGGTTGGCTCTGATTTGTGGCAGGTTGCTGCGATGAATTGCTCCGGTGTGCAGGTCGATGCCATAATCACATTTTACCACCACCTCTTGCATGAATAGATGAGCAATGCGCCCAGCCAGAGAACCTTTGGCCGAACCAGGAAAACTGCGGTTAAGGTCCCTGCGGTCAGGCAAGTAACGACTTTGATTCAATACCCCGAAGGCATTGACGATGGGCACTGCTATGAGCGTTCCTTTCAGGGGATTGATGGTTTTACTGTTGATCAGACGACTGATGATTTCAATGCCATTGAGTTCATCTCCATGTATGGCTCCGGATACGAACAAGGTCGGTCCTGGTTTTTTCCCCCGTTTGACAAAAATGGGAATGGCCATGTTGGTGTCTGTGTACAACCTGACAGTGGGTAATTCAATTTTTTTGGTATCACCTTTTTCAATCCGGTGGCCACCTATGATCAGTTCGTCTGATGCTTGGTTTCTCGTTGTCATGATCCGATTTTGGTCTTCCTGCAGTGAACACTGCATCATTGTACTGGACTTGATTATAAGCCACTGTGCAGCGATAAAAACAGCTAATTGAAGATCACACAGAAACTAATAAGCTCACAGTTAGTCACCTGGTCAGGATACATTGAATTTTCACAGTGATGGACATACAATAGAGGCTGCAAACAGAGAGTCTTGAACTGGATAATAAATGAGCTTGATTTACCGACTGACCGTTTTTTGTTTGTTGTTTGGCCAGCTGGCCGGACAACAGGTTCAGTCGTGTGAAATGAAACACAGTCAAGCCCCAGACCAGAACAAACCACTTGATCACCATGCGGCCATGGGCCATGGTCCAATTCATGAGCAACAGTCATTACAGTCAAATGCAAAACAGCAACCAACCATGGATTGTTGTGAGGATTGTCAATGCAGCTTACTGCTGTGTCAGAGCAATTGGTTGTTAACTCAACAGTCGACGGCCTTTCCTGCAAAGGGACAGGATCTACATAGATTTAACCACTCTTCCATGCTGTTCAGCACCATCGCGGACGCTCTTTTTCGTCCACCCATCAGTTAACCATCACAGGATCAATCCGTCCTGAAGACAGCCATCGGCAGGCTTGTGCCTGTTCATTCTTCTTTTATTGATGGGAGGCATTATGCCTTATTGCAACATATACATTACTATAAAAAACAAGGATATACCATTGAATAATAATGGTATTTATTTCATTTTCATGGTGTTTTTGATCAGCTTGACTCCTTTGAAGGTTCGGTCACAAAGTGACACCGATAGCACGCTGAGTTCGATCGTCTCTGAGGTTTGGGCCAGGGACGCTGAACTGAAAAGCCTGTTAGCCAGAAGGGATGAATCATCAGCGCTGGCACAACAGGCAGCGGCATTGCCAAACCTGATGTTCTCAGCAGATCTGAATAACCTCACACTGGATGGATTGGATTTTAATCAGGAGCCCATGTCTCAGTTGCGATTGGGACTGGCACAACAATTACCCCGCGGGAACAGCCGTCAATTGACCACTGCATTGTATCAACAACAGGGCCACGCCCTGCGCTGGCAGGCTGAGCACAGGCGTTTTACCTTGTTGGAGCAAACCGCAACTTTGATACTGGGTATTCAGCAAACTCATTCAGACCTGTCATTGAACGACCAGCGACAGCATGCCATTGAAGATTTGTTGGCACTCAGTGAAGCCGCCTACAGAAATGCCTACGGTGCAGTGAAACAGCAAGACCTGATTGAGGCAGAACTGGAGCTTTTACAGAATGAAGACCGGCAACAACAACTGGAGCAAAGACTGAATGAACTTCAGGCCGAACTGGCCGCAATGATGTTCTCTTCACAGGCAGTCACCCAACACCGTCGTGTCAGGGTATCCACAACAGCGGTTAACATTCCCTCGGTTGACACCAAACAAATGTCATGGCAGGCGTTGTTGCGTCACCCCGGTATACAAGCAGCCAATGAACGGCTTATCAAGGCCCAAACAGCTGTAGAGCTTGCCGAACAGCAAAAGAAGCCAGCGGTGACCCTGAAAACCAGTTATGGATACCGGGATGATGCACCCAATGGACTCAATCGGGATGATTTGTTCAGTATAGGTTTCAGCATGGATCTGCCAGGATTTAACAAACAGCGATCCGGAGACTTGATCAAAGCAAAGGTATCTGCTTTGCAAGCGGCAGAAGCCGACCGTGAGGCTTTACTCAGAGAACTGCACAAAACCTGGTTGGCCAGTCAACAATCACTGCAAAGCCAGCTTCAACGCACGACACTTTATCAGCAGCAATTGCTTCCACAACTCAAACAGCTCGCCGATGTTCAAATGACTGCTTATGCCAATGAAGGGGCTGATTTTGCTGATGTATTACGAGCCCAACTGAGCTGGTATCATGCCCGGTCTACCCTCAACCAACTACACACCCAAACCCGTTTACTGCAATTAAAACTGCTGCTGCTGACAGCTTCAGACAGCCGCCAGTTGCTTGATCAATTGTCTGCCCAAGGAGATAACCATGAAGACTAAGACCCCGCATGTATTATATTTGATCAGCCTGCTGATCACCGTTTGGTTAACCTGGTGGTTTACCACACATTATTCGACCAGCCGCACCGCTTCACCGGGTGAACGTAAACCCTTGTATTGGGTGGCCCCCATGGATCCCAATTTTCGCCAGGATGGGCCTGGGTTGTCACCAATGGGCATGGAATTGGTGCCGGTTTACGAAGCAGCTGAAGCCGCTCCAGGGGTGGTCAGCATTCAACCTCAAGTCATCAATCAACTGGGCGTGCGCACCACTCAGGCCTCGTCAACTCAACTGCGGAAAAGCATCCGTACCGTGGGTAATATTGGATTTGACGAAAACCAGTTATACCATGTGCACCCCAGGGTGACTGGTTGGATCAATCAATTGTTCATTAAATCCGAAGGTTTGGCTGTGACAGAGGGACAACCATTGTTTTCACTGTATTCACCTGAGCTGATCAACGCCCAGGAAGAATACTTGCTTGCAGTGAACCGTCAACAAACCAGGCTCATCACTGCTGCCAAAGCCAGGCTGCAGTCATTGCAAATCAGTGAGCAAACCATTCAATCCATTACCCGTAGTAATCAGGTACTGCAAAATATGACATTTTATGCTCCCCATGACGGCGTGGTCAGTCACCTGGCAGTTCGTGAGGGATTTTATGTGCAACCCGGAGATCAGGTCATGAGCCTGGCAGATTTGTCATCTGTGTGGCTGGAGACCGAACTCACTGAACACAACCTCGCCTGGGTTTCCGAAGGTACGCAGGTGAGCATGCAACTGGCCGCCCTGCCTGGCCAGCAATTCAGCGGCGAAGTCGATTTTGTTTATCCGTTTTTGGATCAACGCAGCAAAGCCGCCCGGGTCCGTCTGACTTTTGATAATGAAAATGGCCAACTCAAACCCAACATGATTGCCGATGTGACTGTGATGCCGGCGATGAGTGAAACGGTGTTGGCAGTGCCTCAATCGGCGGTGATCCGAACGGCTGAAGCAGATCGGGTGGTATGGGCTCAAGGTGGAGGTCAGTTTAAATCAGTGGCTGTCAAATTGGGGCGCATGGGTGATGAATATGTGGAAGTGCTTGATGGGTTGACAGCGGGTGATGAGGTGGTGATTTCAGCTCAGTTTTTGCTGGATTCTGAGTCCAGTAAGCAATCTGACTTAAGGCGTTATGCGGCACCGGAACAGTTGCGCCAAGACCCTCAGCAGGTTCAGTCAGCCCGCACCACTGGTGTGATTAACCGGATAGATGGTCAGCTCATCAACATTTCCCGTGATGGTATCGAAAAATGGAACCGTCCCCCTGCTACCATGGACTTTCAGTCAGCCGGGCATTTATCAATGCCGGCACCTGGCAGTCAACTTGATTTCACCTTCGAAATAAGGGGCAATGATTTCATCATCACCGCCATTCACGCGGTGAATGGGGAGCCTGCTCATGATCACTGAAATCATTCATTGGTCCATCAGAAATCGGGTATTGGTGTTACTGGTAACTGCCATGTTGTTGGTTTACGGAGCTTACAGCATCAGAAACACTCCGGTGGATGCCATTCCTGATTTGTCTGATGTTCAGGTCATCATTAAAACCAGTTATCCGGGACAGGCACCGCAGGTTGTCCAGGATCAGGTGACTTATCCACTGAGTACAGCCATGCTGGCTGTGCCTGGTGCTCAAACCGTCAGGGGATATTCATTTTTTGGAGATTCCTTTGTCTATGTGATTTTTGATGATGACACAGACATTTACTGGGCCAGAAGCCGGGTTTTGGAGTACCTCAACCAGGTGGCCGCTCAATTGCCTGCAACAGCATCTCCTCAGCTGGGTCCTGATGCGACCGGTGTTGGCTGGGTTTATTTGTATGCCTTGACCGATCCCTCAGGTCAGCATGACCTGCACGAATTGCGCAGTTATCAGGATTGGTTTCTCAAGTATGAGTTACAGTCTGTTCCGGGGGTGTCAGAAGTGGCCACCTTGGGTGGTATGGTCAAACAATATCAGGTTGTGGTCAACCCTGAAAAACTCAAAGCTTATGACATGCCACTGGCTCATATCAAAAATGCCATAGCCCAATCTAATCAGGAAGTTGGCGCATCGGTCATAGAGATGGCCGAGGCAGAATATATGGTACGCACCAATGGATATTTGCAGAACATCAATGATTTGAAGAACATCCCCCTGGGTTTGTCATTACAGCAAACCCCTTTGTTGCTCAGTGATGTGGCTGAAATACGCCTGGGCCCGGCTGCCAGGAGGGGGCTGGCTGACATCAATGGACAGGGTGAAGCCACTGTAGGCATTGTGGTGATGCGCTACGGAGAACATGCTCAAAAAACCATCAATGCCGTGAAAGACAAATTAGAAGATTTGAAAAAAGGTCTGCCTGAGGGTATTGAACTGACCACTGTGTATGACCGGTCTGACCTGATTGAACGCTCTGTCACTAATCTGTGGGATAAGCTGTGGCAGGAGTTTCTGGTGGTTTCATTGGTGTGCGTGGCCTTTTTGTTCCACCTGCGTTCTTCACTGGTGGCCATCATCAGTTTACCAGTGGCCATTGTCATGGCCCTGATTGTCATGCACTGGCAGGGTCTGAATGCCAATATCATGTCATTGGGGGGGATAGCCATTGCCATAGGTGCGATGATAGACGGGGCCATTGTGATGGTGGAAAACATGCATAAAAACAAGGAAAATCCCGCATTGAAAGACCTCACTCAATGGCAACTCACAGCGCGTTCAGCAACAGAAGTGGGTCCCGCTTTGTTTTTCAGTTTGCTGATCATCACTGTGAGTTTCTTGCCTATTTTTGCCCTGGAAGCACAGGAAGGCCGGTTATTCACCCCATTGGCATATACCAAGACCTTTGCCATGGCCGCTGCTGCCATCCTGGCCATCACCCTGGTGCCGGTACTGATGGGATTATTCATCAAAGGTCGCATCAGGGCTGAACAACACAATCCACTGGGACGTTGGCTGATTAATGTATATCGACCGGTGTTGCAGTGGGTGCTGCAATTTCCCAAATCAGTGGTGATGCTTTTCCTGGTTCTGACCCTCAGCGCCTGGTGGCCACTGCAACAATTGGGCAGTGAATTCATGCCAGACCTTGACGAAGGTGATTTGATGTATATGCCCACCACTGATCCGGGTATTTCCATCGGCAAAGCCAGGGAGTTATTACAGCAAACTGACAAATTGATTGCCAGCCGCCCGGAAGTGGAATTGGTGATGGGGAAAATGGGTCGGGCAGAAACCGCCACCGACCCTGCCCCGCTGACCATGATGGAATCATACATTAAACTTAAACCACGTGATCAATGGCGAGAGGGCATGACCACGCAGGACCTGATTGATGAATTGAATCAATTGATCCGTATTCCAGGTTTAACCAATGCCTGGGTGATGCCCATCAAGACCCGGATTGACATGTTGGCCACTGGCATCAAAACACCCGTAGGGGTGAAAATATCCGGACCTGACCTGGACACCTTACAACAACTGGGCAGCCAGGTTGAACAGCTGCTTGGTGAACTGCCAGGAACAGCTTCGGTGTATGCTGAAAAAGTGGCTGGAGGCAGGTATATTAAGATTGATATCAATCGCCTGCAAGCCTCTTCCCTGGGTCTGAACATTCAACAGTTACAGGAATTGGTTGCCCATGCCGTGGGCGGCAGAGTGATTACTTATACCGTTGAAGACAACGAAAGACATCCCATCAACCTGCGGTTTCCACAAAGTTACCGAAACAGCCCGGAACAGCTCAGAGAATTGCCTGTCATTACCCCGGCAGGAGCGCACATCACCCTGGGACAAGTAGCAGATATTCATATTGAAAGTGGTCCTCCGGCAATCAAAAGTGAAAACGGCCGGGTCAATGCCTGGGTATATATTGACATACGGGACACCGATGTAGGTAGCTATGTCAGGCAGGCGCAAAAACAAATCAGCGAACACCTGGCTTTACCACCTGGCTATGCAATCAAATGGGCCGGTCAGTATGAATACCTGCAACGAGCCCAACAAAAAATGAACCTGGTGGTGCCTTTAACGTTGGGCTTGATCGTGGTCTTGTTATACCTGAATTTTAAACGTTGGCATGAAGTCTGGTTGATCATGCTGACCCTGCCATTTGCGTTGGTGGGCAGTACCTGGTTACTGTATTGGCTTGATCATCAATGGTCTGTGGCAGTGGGCGTGGGGATGATCGCTTTGGCCGGTGTGGCTGTGGAAACCTGCGTCATCATGTTGTTGTACCTGAATCAGGCAATAGCAGATGGATCCATCAGGGACAAAACACAGTTAACTCAACGCATCATCGCTGGCGCCTGTGGCAGGATACGTCCGGTGATGATGACGGCAATTGCCACCATTTTGGGGCTGATACCCATCATGTCAGGCAGTGGAACAGGTTCAGAAGTAATGAGTCGACTGGCCGCTCCGATGGTTGGGGGCATGGTCAGTACGCTGATCCTGACCATGTTCTTGGTACCCGTTTTATTCAGCTTATGGCATGGCCGGGCATTGAACACTGAACATCAGGGCGCCACTGAGTTAAAATAAGCAGTAAATACCAACAGAACCCATATGCTCAGTATTTCAACACCCACCATGAGAAAATTGGTCAAACTGACTTCCCGGCTGTTCCTCAACAGTAAATGTCCTTTGTGGCTGCAACGCAAAGGACTTAATCTGCTGGGAGGTTACGGCAGGAAACCCAAAGGCATGACCATCATAAAAAAAGACCAAGGCGGGGTTCCGGTATGGTGGTTTAAGCCCAGGCAATTTCCAGCTCGTAAGGCCATCATTTATTTCCACGGTGGTGGTTATGGTATTGGCTCACCGAAGTCACACCGCGACCTTTGTTCACACTTGTCGGCCTATGCCAGCATACCACTGGTTTCAGTGGCTTACCGATTGGCTCCGGAACACCCCTATCCCGCAGCTCTGGATGATGCCCAAGCAGTTTATCAGTCATTGCTTGAACAGGGTTTTCAGCCTGAACACCTGGCATTTGCCGGGGACTCGGCGGGTGGTGGTCTGGCGCTGGCATTGGCTTTGAGGTGTCAACAGCAGCGTGTCCCACAACCGGGTTGTTTATTTCTGATTTCACCCTGGGTCAACAAGAGCCGGGAAACCGCCAGTCATCGTTCACAATATGCGGTGGATCCGGTGATCAATGAGGGCTGGAGCTTACAAATGGCCCGTAATTACCTGTCAGATTCTGAAGCCATTAAAGCGGAAGCCTGTATGACCGATAAAGACCTGACCGGGCTGCCACCTATGTTGATTCATGTGGGTACCGATGAAGTACTGCTGGATGACAGCCTGTCACTAAAGCAAGAGGCCATGAGGTCAGGTATTCCGGTGACTTTGATGACTTACCCAGAAATGTGGCACGTGTTTCACTTTTCTGCCAGTTTATTTGCACAGGCCAGAGAAGCCCTCCAACAGGCAGCGGGCTTTATCCAAAAACGTTTGTCATGAAAATACACCACCTGAATGGATACATCCAGTCCATTTACCTGGTTGAGTATCCTCATGGCTTGCTCTTACTGGACGGCTGTTGCCGGGCCGATGTGCCGATGCTTAAACGGTTCTTCAAAGACAACCTGAAACGTCCATTGACTGACCTGAAAGCATTGGTGGTGACTCACATGCACCCTGATCATGCTGGAGCCGCTCATAAACTCAGAAAACTCACTGCTTGCCAGATTATTTCAGCACATAAAGAGTCGCAGTGGTACCGGGGGATGAATGGTTTGTTGATGCACTGGCTTGATGTGGTGCTGACCGTCTATGTAGCCAGGCGGCTGAACAAAAGCGTAAAAAATGTCTGGTACAGCAGAAAACTCAAACCTGATGTTCGCTTAACAGATGGCGCGGTCATCCCCGGCTTTCCCGAATGGCAGGTACTGGAAACGCCGGGACACACCGACCGTGATTTATCGGTATATCACGCGGAATCACAACAGGTTTATGTGGCTGATTTGCTGATCAAATTGCGTCATGGATTCATCTGTCCATTTCCGGTATTTCACCCCAATAAATACCGACGGTCACTGCAGAAAATTGCCGATCTGGACAGTCGGCAGGTGTTACTTGCACATGGTGGTATGCTGACCATGCACGCTGGGGACTTTGCAGACCTGATCAAACGAGCGCCCAGCAAGCCACGTACACCATTGCGGGCCACTGTCAGCAAATTCAAGCGGCTGATGGGGCAATCTTCCTGATCATTTTCTGCTAAATTCCAACAATCATTGACAGATGAGTTTTATTGAGTCGGTCAACGACGCAATCAGCTCACTCGATTCGAATCAACGGCTGAGAAATGTAAACAAGTGCAAAGATCAGTTCAATAAGGATGTACTTTCACAAAAAAAAATAAAACATATGCCAAGATAGAAGCATCATTTAAATCTGAGGTTATGAAATGTTGCAACGCATATTGGTTTGGGTTTTGTTGTTATGTACAGGTTGGGCCATGGCTCAAACACCGGTTGTGGATCCGGTTGCAGATGATTCAGGGTTTCCTGGAAGCAGTGCCTGTTTTGATGTGACTTTGAGCAACACCGGTTCGCCAGGATTTGGCCCATATCTACAAGTCATTATGCCTGCAGAACTCAGTCTTGATTCAGCCACTTTGTTTGGCGGTGCTGTTTCGATTACCCCGGTTGGCACTTTTCCAGCTGCACCAGGAAATCAACTGACCGATCCAATCACCGGCAGCCAGGTGAGTGGTAATGAAGGTGATGTGCTGTATATACTTCAGCCGCCGGTCGGTTCAGTGGTTGATGGTGGTTTGCCGCTGGATATTTCAATCTGTTACACCATAGACCCCAATGCCACAGTCAATGATCCCCTTAACGTCCAGGTTATACCCGTGTATGAATTTGGGGATACAGCGACTGGAGACAACGGCCCCATCACAGGTTCCTCTGTTGACTTCAACATCACTCCAACGCTGATCGAATTCGAAAAGAGCAACAACGCACCCGAAGGCGAACGACCTCCGGGGGATGACTGGCCAGTCAGTTATGATCTCATTGCCAGAGTGGCTCCCAATAACACCATTGATAATTTAGTGATCAATGATGTCCTGCCAACTGGTTTCATTATTGATCTCCCCTCGGTTACGGTATCAGCCGGCTGCGTGTTGAACAGCACAAGCCCAATCAATGTCAGTTGCGTCAGTATCAACGGAACCGGCGGCAACGATGTGAGTATTTCATACAGTGGATATTTTGATGACATCCTGAATTTATCAACCTGTGATGCGTCAACTCAAACCAACAATGCCACTGTGGATGGTGAGTTTATGGGCATGGCCATACCCCAGTTAGTGGCCACCAGTGATGTCAATATAGAACACCTGAGTATCCAGAAATCAGCCAACACATCAGTGGCATCTCCTGGAAACACCATCACCTTCACTTTGCGTGCACAATTGTCAGAATTCACCACTGTTGATGCGTTGATCATCACCGATACAATGGATGATGGCTTTACCTTTGTAAATGGATCTGAAAGTTCTTCGATCGGCCCAATCACGGCTGGTGTCAGCGAGGTGGCAGGTATCACAACGCTTACTTTTGATTTAACCGCCGCCAACGGTGGTGCCATCACTGGTGGTGCACCTGAGATCACCATCACCTATCAGGCCACCATCGATCAGGCATATGACAACTCAGCCCCCATTTTGGCCAGTGATGTGCTTGACAACCTCATTACATCATCCTATGACCTCACTGCTGGAGCCGTTGCCTGTGCAGAAACATCCAGTCATTCAACCACCATCAGGCCTGTCGAAATCACCAAAAACGTGGTCAACCTTCAACCTTTTTATGAACCGGGCGATTCGGTCACCTATCGTCTTTCAATGGCCATTCCATCTGGGGACACCAATGGCATCATTTTCACGGATTACTTACCACTACCTGTGTTGGATGCAACCACAGTCAGCACCACGTTTGGTGTGGATGTGATACACAGTCCAGATGACACACTTGGCCTGACACCGACCAGCATCAGTACAAATGGCGCCACCAACAGTGTGGCGATTAATTGGCCTAACATCACCACTTCAAGTGCACAAACATTGTCTGTTGACCTCACCGTTACCATCACCACGGATCCATTTGCTGACAACCTCAACTTATCGAACATCCTGGCTGTGCAATCGGAAAACACCGACACCACCATTGTTACCAACGTCACTCCAGTAAACATTCAAGTCAGGGCACCCCAACTGGTGATTACCAAAGGAGTACTCAGCGCTGACCAGGGCAATATATCACCTCCGGCATCGGTTTTGCCGGTAGATGGTGATCTCACTGGTGGAGATGCCAATGATTCGGTTCTTTTTATGATCACCGTGGAAAACACGGGTGGAGCCAGGGCCTTTGATGTGGTCATCACTGATCCAGTGGTCACCAATCTTGACAGTTGTACCGTTTCATCAGTGACAGATGGTACGGGAGCCCCTCTGGCCACCAGTGGTTCCATCGCCACTGGTTTGATGTTGACCAATCCTTTGGCAGCTAATGATGGCTCAATAGGTGCTCCGTTTGCTGATGACACTGCCCTGGTGACTTTGGATTGTTCATTAAATTCAGGTCTGGAATTCAATACAACCATTGTTAATTCTGCTGCTGTGAGTTTTACAGGAGCTTCAGGAGGTGGCGGATTCCCGTCACAAACTGATGACGCCACCATCACCTCAGCTATGCCGGGTATCAGTAAAACTGTGGTTTCAGTTACACCGGACGTTGATGGGGTTAACAATACCATCACAGTGGGTGAGTTGATTCGCTACCAGGTGGTTGTCACCTTGCCAGAAGGGGTGGCCAATGGTGCACAAATCATTGACCGGTTGGATAATGGTCTGTTGCTTGATTCAGTGATTTCGCTGAATGCCTCTGCTGGCGCTGCGACTGATGTGGCTGGTGGCTTTCCGGGTGTACTTGCTGCAGCCACCGGAACCGGCACCCGGGATTTGCTGCTTGATCTGGGTACCTTAACCAGTTCTGCCACTGGTGAAACCCTCACCCTGATATACGATGTGCTGGTTGATGACTCAGCGGCCATATCAAATGGTGTAAACCGCAACAACCGGGTGGATTTTGTATCCACCAACTTGGCCCAGGGTGATGTCAGAGCCAATGCCCCGAACAGACGGGTGCGAGAGCCCAATCTGATCATCAGTAAAAGCGTAAGTCCAATGGTCGGAGATGCCGGCGATGTGGTTTCATATACCATTACAGTGACCAATATCGGACAAAGTCCGGCCTTTGATGTGGCGGTGGAAGACTTATTGACTGATGTTCACTTGTCCCTGGTGTCTGGATCTGTGGTTACCAGTGCAGGCACTGTCACAAGTGGAAATACCGTCGGCGACGACACCATCCTGATTGACGTTGGTAGCATCAATCGCACCGGTCAACCGGGGGATGTGCTCACCATCACTTTTGATGCCAGTATTGGAGGAGGCGTAACTGCGGGTACCCAAATCAACAACACCGCATCAGTAACCACTTATCATTCATTGCCTGGTGGTGGCCGTGTTTATCCACAAATCAATGGCTCTACACAGGTCAATGTAGCGACTGCTACAGCCAGTAAAACAGTGCTGGGCGCCACCAGTACCGAACAATCGGCAGGTGTTTCGGGTCAGGGTGATGGTTCTTTGGTTGATTTAACCATTGGTGAGTCCGTGACCTTTGAAATCATAGCTACTCTGGCAGAAGGCGTGTCGCCTCAAGTCATCATCACAGATACATTACCAGATTCTGCTGCAGGTCAGATGCAATTGATCAGTGCAGCTGTGATCTCAGAAGGTGCCAACCTGACCGTCACCAATTCATTTCCAGTTCCCACCACAGGTCCTGATAATGTGATCAATTTTGATTTCGGCCAGGTGACCAATGCCGCTGATGGTGTCGTCAATGACGCAGACAGGATCGTGGTTCATGTGATCGCCCAGGTCACTGATATTCCTGCCAATATGGGGGTCGAAGTATTACGTAACACGGCACTGGTTCAATTCAATGGAGGTGTGGATGCGACTGTCTTTGCTGATGTGGAAGTCGTAGAACCTTTGATGGCCATCGATAAAACCAGTCTGTTAAATACCGGGGATGCTGGAGATACGTTTACAGTCATCCTGACTGCCAGTAACTTCGCCGCCAATGGCAGCAGCGCCACGGCATTTGATGCTCGGTTGGTTGACGTGTTGCCAACTGAGTGGTTGTTCGCCGGAAACCTGCAAACGGTGTCGGGTTTGGCGCCTGATTCATTGACTGAAGTCAGTGGAACCATCAACGCTGAATGGAGTGTATATCCGTTGGGGCAAGACACAGTGATTTCATTTGATGTGACATTGGCCAATACCGTAACACCAGGGCAAGTCATACAAAACACGGCTCAGCTTCAGTGGGATTCAATGCCTGGTTTGATCAACGAGCAAAGAACCGGCAGTGACAACGATGGACACAGCATCACCATTGGTGCCCCAGGCTTGGTCAAACTGGTTACAATGACTTCAGAATCCAGTACTGGTAGTTCAATCAATGGAGCAGAACCGGATCTGACCATTGGTGAATTGGTTACCTATCAGTTCACGGTGACATTGCCAGAGGGCACCACGCCACAGGCAATTGCTTCAGATCAGCTTCCCACAACAGGCACCCTACTCCATGTCATCAGTTCACAGATTGTCTCTGTGGGCAGCCAGATTTCACTGGGCATGGGCACAACAGGCACCCCAGGCACCGCTACGGACTCCAATGCCGATGGCTATGATGATCAGGTTAACTGGGTTCTTGGAGATGTGTTAAACACCCCAGATGGCATGAACAATGGCGGAGATCAGGTGACTTTTGAAGTGGTGGCCGTGTTGGTCGATGAACCAGTGAACCAATCTGGAGCCGATGATGTGATTAACAACGCCCGGATTGATTTTGATGGTGGTATGTTGCGAGCCACGGCATTGGTAGATGTGGTTGAACCCGTGTTATCAATTACCAAAACCACCTTGCCTGCGGTGGTCATTGGCGATGCGGGAGATGTTTTGAATTATCAACTGTCCATCAGCCATGATGTCGCATCCACAGCAGATGCATTCAATGTGGTGATCAATGACATACTGCCGGTTCCTGGGACTCAGTGGATCAATGACGCCACAGTTACCAGTTCATGTCCATCTTTGGTGACTGACTCCAGTGGTGAACCCAATATCACATTCACCTTCCCAGTCCTCGATTTGACCACGGCTTCCTGTACCATTGATTATCAGGTTCAGGTCACCAATACCGTCAACCCTAACAGCACTTATCAGAACCTGGCGGCATTACAATATGATTCAACTCCGGTGTTTGTCGCCGGTCAGTCTCGCCGGGGAATTGATGCTGCTGATGCCAGTTTTGATACCAGTGTGCCGGCGTTAATCAAGACCACCACTGCCACTTCTGTGGCACAAACCGGTGATGACCAGGCAAATCCTTTGTTGCCTGACCTGGCCATCGGTGAATGGGTGGATTATGACATCACCATTACCCTGCCAGAAGGAAATACAGTTGATGCGATCATTCAGGATAACTTGCCATTGGCAGGCAGCGGAACGCTGATGGAAGTGGTCTCAGCAGCAGTCACCCGATTGGGTGGCAATGTGACCACCAGTCTGCCAGGAACACCGGTCATTACAGACACTGATGTGGATACCGTAGATGATCAAGTGGTTTTTGATTTTGGCACCATCACAAATCTGCCAGATGGTCTGGTTGACATCAATGACCAAATCAGTGTGCGGGTCACTGCGCGGTTATTGGATGATCCGCTGAATACCGGTGGTGATACAGTGATCAACAATGCATCTTTTGATTTTGCCGGATCGGCTGGTCCGTTGATGTCTTTGGCTGAAGTTGACGTGGTTGAACCCAACCTGAATTTTGAAAAGCAAATGGGTCCCCTCGTCAATGGACGGGTGCCCATTACCCTGACCTTATCGAATACAGGTGGCACAGCCCCGGCTTTTGATGTGGTCATTACCGATGTGCTCGATGGCAACATTTGGGATTTGTCCAGCATCACTGCAGACGTGATCCCCGCAGGTTTCGTGTTCAGCGAGATAGCAGGTGCCGGTTTTGCCACAGTAGAGATCAGCAGTGATCCTCTGGGCAGCTCCCCTGATTATTCGCTTGAGCCTGACGAACAATTGGTATTTGTATTCTCAGCTTTGTTGAGGGACGATGTGGTGTTACCTAACCCCATTAACAACACCGCCACGGTCACGGAAATCAATTCGTTGCCAGGTACAGACAGCAACGAACGTGATTATTCTGATTTAACTGATGTTGCGGTCTTGGGTTTTTCAGATTTAGACAGCACCAAAACCGATGCTTTGTTGCTTGATGGTAACAACAATGGTCAGGCGAATCCGGGAGACACCATCAGGTACACCGTTGTGATTAACAATGTCGGTTCGGGAGATGCCACTGGTGTGACATTCAGTGACGCACCGGATATGAATACCACACTGGTGGTGGGCAGTGTCACCACCAGCCAGGGAGTTGTTCTTTCGGGTAATACGGCAGGTGACACCAGCGTTTTCATAGACGTCGGAACATTGCTGTCCATGGATTCTTTAAGTATCACATTTGATGTTTTGATCAACAATCCGTTCCCAGTTGGGGTAACTCAAATCAGCAATCAGGGATCAGTGGATTCAAATGAATTTTCGCCAATAGATACCGATGACCCAGATACTGGAAATGTGGATGATCCTACGTTAACACCAGTGGTTGCAGAACATGATCTAAGTATCAGCAAAGATGATGGTGGTATCACAGCATCGGCTGGTGACACCATTATATACGCCATTAATTATGCCAACCTTGGCGATCAAAACAGTTCAGGGGTTGTGATCACTGAAACCATACCAGACAACACCATTTTTAATCCCGGAGCCAACACCGATCCATGGGTATGTGTCCCAGGCAACATGGCTGGAAGTACGTGTACCCTGGTGGTTGGCAACCTGGATGGTGGGCAATCCGGGTCTGTTGTATTTGCCGTTGATGTGTTTAACCCCAAACCATCAGGAGTTACCCAAATTGACAACACGGTTTCAATCGCAGATGACGGATTAAATGGTGCTGAAACAAACACCTCAAACAATGTTGATGATGAAATCACACCGGTGGATGCTGCTCCGGATCTGACCATCAACAAATCCGATGCTGTTTCGGTGGTGGCTCCAGGTGATGTGATTGTTTATGCTTTGGACTATGCCAACGTCGGCACTCAAGATGCCACAGGTGTGGTGATTGCTGAAACCGTACCTGATCACAGTACTTTTGATGCCGCGGCGTCCACCATCGGCTGGAGTTGTGCTGACGGAGCACCAGCTGCCAGTCCTTGTCAGTTTCTGATTGGAAATCTGGCTGCCGGAGACCCTGCACAGCAAATATTGTTTGCTGTGCGGGTGGTTAATCCTTTGCCAAGCGGAGTTGACCTGGTCAACAATGCAGTCAGTATCACTGACGATGGCAACAATGGTGCCGATACCAACCCCGGGAACAATGCAGACAGTGAAAATACACCAGTTGGCGCTTTGCCAGACCTGTTTATCAACAAAACCGATAATGACATCACATCAGCTCCCGGAGGACTGGTGGTCTATGTATTGGATTATGGAAACATTGGTACCCAGAATGCAACCGGTGTGATCATCGCCGAGACAGTACCAGACCACAGTACTTTCAGTCCGGGCAGCAGCACAGCAGGATGGGCTTGTGTCCCTGATAACACTGCCGGAAGCCAATGCCTGTTGAGTGTTGGTGCGTTGAATGTTGGTGACATCGGAATGGCTGATTTTGCTGTGGTGGTTGATGACCCCTTAAGTGCAGGCGTCAATGAATTGGTTAATACCACCAGCATCGCCGACGATGGCAGCAATGGCGTGGATCCGGATATGAGTAACAATGTATCCACCGACAGCACAGGCTTGTTTTTGGAACCTCCTGTTGGCATCAAGACTGGAGTATTTGACGCCAATGACAACAAACTGATTCATTGGACTTTTTACTGGTTTAATCCCAACAATGACCGTGATCTGCCAGTGTTTGTTTTTGACCCCATTCCAGACAGAACAGTGTATGTGCCAGGATCAGCCAGTTGTGTGGCTGATGGAAGCAGTAATTGCACCAACCCGGTATTCAATGCCGCCCTGAATCAATTGGAGCTCACCGCTTTGATTGCGCCTGATTTTGGCGCACCAATCAATGCCGCGCAAGCTGACTTGATGAATGAAATTGTGATTCAGTTTTCCACCAGAATCACTGCAGGTGGTGAAGTTCAAATCGAAAACCAGGCATTCGCCAATTGGGATGAAGACAATGATGGTGATGCCACCAATGATGCCAATGACGGACAAACACCAATTCCAACAGATGCCCCACTAACTCCTGAACTGGGAGATCCAACGGTTTTGGGTGCGATCTTTGCGGTGTCGGCAACCGACCGATGGGCTTTGGTGTTGTTGTTGATTGTGCTGATGGGCATGGCGTACCGCCATCAAAAGCTCACCACACCATGAATGCATTGGTGGACTGACTGGGTAGTTGACACAACCCAGTCAGCGTTTAAACCACATAACTGGAGACACAAATTTTGATTCGTTTACCAAGTATCCGGCCAAAATAAATGAGCATAACATGATGAACCTGATTTACGGAAAATGCATCAGAATTGAAGACACAGTGACTACGACGGTCATGAACAGGCTGCTTTCGCATTTGGATCAAAGAGCCATTGAAGCCATGGTTCTTGGGCATCAAGGTACCAATACTGGCTTATGCTCACCTCTGAAAGGACAAATGATCAGGGATCAGCAAAGTAAGAGAATCAGCCTGGAAAATGACTGGTTGATGTTTGAGACTTCATTTGCACCAGGTGAGCATTCAACGCTCATGATCATCAACATGAATCTCTATACAAATCAGATTCGTCGTGATGAAGTGATTAATAACTTCCTGGCATTCAAAGAGCAATTACTGCTTGAAGATGACCCTGCATCATCAGAATGATAAACGGGCTTCATCCCTGAAGCCCGCTGGATGGTCAAGACATCATTCAGTGTTATCTGGTCTCAAATGTATACACTTCATTGGCAATGGCAACAATGACATCCAGATCTGTGATCAGCGGCAGGTAGCCGTTAACCAGCCAAAAGAACAGCTGATTAACGTAATTGGCACCTGAGGTAACCACCCCACTCTGCCCACCTGGAATGATCTGTTCAGCTGCGATACCCAATGGTGTAACTTCAGCCACAAACCGCCGGGCCGGCCCCGAGCTGAACATGAATTCATCACTGCTGTCAGCGCGGGTACTGTGTGATGAGGCATCCAATACCTGATAGCCACCGGCACGGGCCACTCCACGCAAACCGTCAACAGTTTGTAGTCCAAATAATCCATTTGGCACGGACAGTGAGTCCCCTAACGGATGAGAGAACACGATGCGGTGCAGTTTGCCCCATCGATAATCATCCAGGTCAGTGGAGTTGCTAAAGGCACTGGCAAAATCGTCACCTGCCATGTGATTCAATGCCTGTTGTAAAGAGGCCAGGATTAAAAAGTCACGGGCGTCTTCCCGGCTTGGTGCAGATGGGTTAGTAAAGAAATTGATGCCTGATGCACCATAACCCTGATTGGTTTCAAAAGCATCCAAAAAGTGTTGAAATGCATTGATGGAAAACCGGCTGCCGGGACGATTGGCAGACATTACGTTCTGACCAATGGCCGAATCAATGCCAGCCAGGGTGGCATCAATGGTATTTTGTATTGCCAAAGAACGCCAAACTGAATAAATACTGGCCGCAATCGAGTGATTGACCTCATCTTGGGAAGGGGTACTGAGCGCAAAAGGATCCTCGAACGGATCATAGCCCTCTGCCAAGCCAGTCGGTGTACTGAAATTCCATTGGGTAAAGTATCCAGCGGCTTCAACCACCCTTGGATCTCCCAGGAATTGGGCGATTCCGGGCCATGCATCACTGGCTGATGCGCGGTTCACGGCATTCATGATGTGGGGCATGATCAGTTCTGCATCCAGCAATTGATTGTTGGCCTGATAACGTTTCATGTCAGTCGCATTCACTGTGCCCCGATCCAGGTCTTCCTGAATCAACCGGTCAAGGCGTCCCTGACGATAGGCTGAATAACCACCTTGGGCAATGTAATACAATCCGCCACCTGGCCGAACCTGATTGAGTACGTTGTTATCCAGTGATACACCGATGGGGTCGTTGTTGGCGTTGGCGACATATCCACTGTCCGGATTGACACTGAATGGCATTTGATCAAAGGGAATGACTTCACTGTTGGTTGCCTGATTGATATCAGGATTGGTCAGTGTCATCCATTCATTCATACGGGTTCCGGTGCCATCACGGATGAACATGGGTGGCACCCCGTCCGGTTGCATCATCAGTTGTAAATCTTCACGGATGGGCACTTCAGCTCCGGTGAAGTAAGCGATGTTACCTGCGGTATCAACCACGCCAAAGTTTTGAGACCCCACATCGAACTTGGTCAATGCGGTTTTGAACTCATTGATGTCAGCAGCCCTGGCCATTTCAAAGAATGATTCAATTTCCTTGGTGGGGCCAAAACCGGTGTATTGCATCGAAACCGCCTGAGCATTGGCCGTATCTACATCGAGAATCGGTCCAAAGCTTCTTCGTGGCACCACGAAAGTCAGACCGCCGGAGGTATAGCCCACATCCTGTTTTTCGGTGTTGTTCATTACTCCGTCACCAATGACGTTGGCGAAATATGCCTGGAAAATCCACACCAGTGGTTCTTCCTGACCCTGAAATACGGTGTGCGTAGGAACACCAAAGGTATTGACTCTGATGCTTTCGAAATAAAAGTCTGTTTCATCCACCGGATGAACCGTACTGCCCCAGCAGAGGTTTTCATTACAGCCCTGAGCCGTTACCGGTGCACCTGGAAACCCCACGCCGGCCACATTGAGACCGGTTTCGGCGGCCATGTGTGCCGGATAAAATGTGGATGGATAATCAAGACTCAGGTGCGGGTCATTGGCAATCAGTGGAAATCCATTGTCGGTTTTGTCACCGGCGATCACCCAAACATTAGAACCTTTGTCGAAGTTACCGTCGTTTTTCAGGGCGCTGATCAAAGGGGTACTCTCCCACTCGCTCTTGATGTTGTTCAGCAATCCAAGCTGGGTGTCAGTGAGTTCCATTTTAAAATCAATCATTGTTTGTTTCAGGTTGTCTGTGGTTTTCCCTATACCACCTATGGACTCCAGAAAGCCAGGCACACTGACCCGGTCATCTGGAGGAGCTGCCCGATACAAGTCTTCAAAAAACAATGCCGTACCATCAAAGCCGGCAGCCGCGCCCACTTGTTGGAATGTATTGATCGCCAGGGTGGCATCAATTTCCTGCAAATCATTAGACAGGTCAAAGGCAATCAGCTTGGCAATGGCCACCGAATGTATGGGCAACCAGCGGTCTACCTCAGTGATTTCCAAACCGCTGTATTCGACCGGCAGGTCATTGTTATCCAACCAGAAATTGACCCCGTCAGCGTATGCTTTCAGCATGGCCTGAGTTTTGCTGCTCATGGCAGGCAACGAAACCCTGGCTGCCCGTTCAAATCCTATGGTGCGGAACTGGATGTCATTGGATAAAGCTGGTGTGCCGACCAATTCGGCCAATTTACCCTGGGCGATTTTTCGCGTGTAATCCATTTGGAACAAGCGGTCTTTGGCGTGCAGATAACCCAGCACAAAAGACGCATCTTCTTCTGTGGCCGCGGTGATGCTGGGTATCTGGGTGTCGTTGTAAAAAACCTGGGCCGGTGCACTGAGTAAGTCGTTGGTGATGATGGTTTCATCTGCCACAGCAGCACCACCAAATGCCATCAGCAGCCCGGCTGCCAGGCAATTACCTGATATTTTTTTCATTGATCATCTCCGATGTTTGTCACATTGTCCCCGAAGGTAAATGATGTTTATAAGTGGTCGAATGACAACTACCCGTGAGACGGGTTGTTGGTCAGATTGAAGTGCTGCTGTCTGAACCTGTCCTGTTCAGTCACACACCCGCAAAATGAGTATAAATATATACACCATTTCGCCTGAAATGAACAGAGAAAAATTGGCTAAATTAATCGCAAGCTATTGTTTTTCTTTGTAATGTTCGAATGTCTCGAGGGCCAGTTTTCCGACTGTGACAGCATTCCACAGCCAGATCACACACAACCCGGCTCCGATGAGCGCCAATATCCTCAGGTCTTTGGAGAAGGTCACCACGGTTTTAACGAAGATCAGCTGTGCAAACACATCGCCACCCCGGTAGATCACCGTGTCCATGAAATTTTTAAACTTGTATTTGATGTTGTCAGGTAACCCGGTGAACAGCCAGTCGGTAGGCGGTTTCATGATGCCATAGGCACCGCTGCGCTGCAGACATATGGCGCCAAGTACCACGTACAATACTGGCATCAGGCCAAACATCAGCAACGCCATGATCATCAGCGAAGGATAAATGCCAAGAATCCGGTGTACAGGTAACTTCTGCAGTAAGAATGGAATCAGGATCAATTGAAAAAACAAAGTCAGTACATTGGTGACGGTATTGATGTTGGCAAAAACGTAAGTCCGTTGGTCACGTTCAGGAAAAAACTGGCTGACGTACTGCCCCTGCAAATAATAAAAAACCGAGCCAATGGTCACGGCAATGACGGTCATCAGTGCTATTTGCTGGAGGAATCTTGAGCCCAGCATGAGCTTCATACCTTCAATGGGGCTCCCACCAAGCGGGGCTTCTTTATTGATTTCTGAGTCAATTGCGAACCGCCTCACTTTGTACACCGCCATGATGCACAGTAACAGAAAAAACAACGACACCAATAGCAGATTGATCGTCCCAACCAAATAAACCAGTTGACTGGTGATTAATCCCCCGAGAATCCCTCCGGTACTGCCTCCGGCTGCAATCACACCAAATAAACGTTTACCCTGCTCTTTGTTGTAAACATCTGCCATGAAGCTCCAGAAAATCGAAACAATGAACAGGTTGTATACGCTGACAAATACGAAGAATACACGGGCCAGAATCACACTTTCAGTTCCCACCAAATGAAAAAGACTCCAGATGAGTAATATCATCAGCCCAAAAAAACCGTAAACAATGGGGATGAACTGCTTCCTTGAATATGTCGAGACAATTTTGCCGTAGAACGGCTGCAGCAACAGCATCACCACAAATGTGGTCAGAAATAAATAGCCATAATTTTCAGGACCGGCTGTTACGCCCATTTCCTCCCGGATTGGCCGCAGGATAAAATAGCCGGTTAACAGAAACACAAAATACAAAAATGACCAGATCAGAACTGGCCATTCATTGGTTTTAACCTGTTTCTTAAAATAATTCCCTATCTTATTGAATAACATGAAAATTAACTCGTTTTGTTATGCCACAAGGTAAGGTGTACGGTATCAATCTCATGTCCGCCGCAACCTGCTCAATGGGCAAGCCATTGCCCCACAACAGCACCCGGTCTCCGGTTCTGGCTGTTGGTACTTCCTGCAGATTGATCGCCAACATGTCCATCGACACCCGGCCAATCACCGGAACCAGTGTACCATGAATTAATACCTGACTCTGATGCTGTGTCCAGGGGTAACCATCGGCATAACCAATACCGACAATGCCAATTTTCATGTCACTGGCTGCCTCATATGTGCCACCATAGCCCACCCTGGCTCCAGCCGCTATGGTTTTGGTGGCAATCAGTTTTGCACTCAGTTCCATCACTGGTTGAAGACCGAAATCACTACCGGATTGATTTGGCAGAGGTGAAATGCCATACAGGCCAATACCTACCCGTGCCCATTCCTGACGGTCTGAGAGGTTATTGAGGATCGCTCCGGTGTTACTCAAAGAGTATTCGTATCCCAATGACTTAAGCCATTCATTGGATGTCTGTTGAGTTTGAGTCTGCGGACACGATGGATCATCTGAGCTGGCAAAATGACTCATTAACCTGATCTGCCTGACCGGTTTGGCGGCGTTCAATTGAGTGATCAGTTGTTCTGTATCAACTGGATCGAAACCCAAACGATTCATGCCCGTGTCCAGTTTGAGCCAGACATCCAGTTGTTCGGTTGCAGATGATTGGTTCAACAAGGCGATTTGATAATGTTGGTGTACAACCACATCCAATTGGTGCTGGATGCTCAGTGACAGCTCATGCTGATTGAACACGCCTTCCAGCAAAATGATGCGCTTATCCGGGCTCAATGCACGGACAGCCAGAGCTTCATCCATGGTGGCCACGGCAAAAGCGTCTGTTTCATGCAGGTGATTGACCGCCACTGCCAAACCATGACCATAGGCATCGGCTTTGACCACGGTGATCACAGGTCCCTGATGCAGCTGTTTGAACTGTTTGAGGTTATGACTGAGTCTGGCAGTGTGTATGACAGCTTCCGTGCCACGTTCACGTTGTGCCATCAGTGAATCTCTTGCCCCCGCTCATCAAACAGGATGTCGTTTTCGTAGTTATCAAAGCGGGTATATTGACCACGGAAGGTCAGGTTAACTGAGCCAATCGATCCATTACGGTGTTTACCCAGGATGATCTCTGCTTTGCCTTTATCCTGTGAATCCGGGTTATAAACTTCATCACGGTAAATAAAGATGATCAGATCTGCATCCTGCTCAATCGCTCCTGATTCGCGCAGATCAGACATCACCGGACGTTTATTGGGCCGTTGCTCCAGGGAGCGATTCAGCTGCGATAGAGCGATCACCGGCACATCGAGTTCTTTGGCCATGGCTTTGAGGTTTCTGGAGATTTCAGAAATCTCATTCGCCCGGTTTTCGGTTTTTCCTTTGACTTGCATCAATTGCAGGTAATCAATGACGATCAAGTCCAGACCTTCTCGGTTTTTCAAGCGACGACAACGCGAAAGTATTTCATTGGGTGATAAAGCTGGCTGATCATCGATGAATAATTTGGATTGACTGAGCAAGGCACTGCTTTGACCAAGCTTAGGCCAATCGGTGTCGGTCAACTTGCCTGTTTTCAAGTGGCCTTGTTCAATCTGTGATAATGAAGAAAACATCCGCATGACCAGTTGATGTGCCGCCATTTCCATGCTGAAAATGGCCACTGAAGACCCCTTAACTGCTGCCCGCTCAGCAATGTTCATGGCAAATGAAGTTTTTCCCATGGCTGGTCGGCCAGCGACGATTACCAGGTCAGACCGGTGCAAGCCGGAGGTTTTTTTGTCAAGGTCCATCCAGCCATAAGGCAGACCGGTGATGTCGTTGTCGTTTTCAGACAGTTCTTCAATGTTTTCAATGGCTTCTTTGAGAACGTCCTTGATGTCGTGAAATCCTGATTGGGATTTTAAAGTTTGTTCGCGGATTTGAAAAACCAGTTTTTCAGCTTCTTCAATTAATTCATCGGCGGTTTGTGCTTCTGGATTGAAGGCCTTTTCGGCGAGTTCATTGCCAATTTGAATCAACTGTCTGAGAACAGATTTTTCCCTGACAATCCCTGCATACGCTTCGACATTGGATGCACCAGGCGTATTGGCTGCCAGATCAGCCAGGTAATCAAGACCTCCTGATTGTTCAGACAAGCCATGCGCTTCGAGCCAGTCACTGACGGTAACGACATCGCAGGCTTGTTGATTTTCATGCAAATGAGCAATGCCCTTGAAAATCTGTCGATGATTCTTTAGGTAAAAATCTTCCTCAGCCAGTTTTCCAGCCACTTTATCCCAGGCACTGGCCACCAACAACAATCCACCAATCACGGCTTTTTCAGCATCGATTGCATGCGGTGGGACTTTCAGGTTGCTGATTTCATCACGTTGGTTATTCAGTTGTGGCATTTCATTCATAAGGTGGTCAGGCTGTTGTGTGCTCATTTGGTATTGGAATACTGGCTTTCCTGTTCCATCAACAGGGTTGATTATTATAGCTTCTGATCGGCAGATCAGGCAAAAAAAAAGCCGGTCAATGATCAACCGGCTTCTTGATGTGAATTGAAAATAACTGATTAAGCAGTTTCTTCCTCTTCAGCAACCACAGTCATGGTCACTTCAGCATCAACATCAGCGTGGAAGTTCAATTTAACAGCGAACTCACCAACTGCTTTGATCACGCCTTCAGACTGAACCACTTCACTGGTATCAACCGGGTATCCGCTTTCAGTCAGTTTGTCAGCAATCTCGCGCGGACCCACAGAGCCATACAGGTGACCTTCAGGGCTGGCGTTGGCAGAGATGGTGAATGACAAGCCGTTGATTGACTCAGCACGCGCTTGTGCAGCAGCCACGGACTCTTTGGCTTTGGCAACCAATTCTGCTTTTTGAGCTTCGAAAGCCTTGATGTTATCTTCGGTAGCACGTGAAGCCTTTTTCTGAGGAATCAGGTAGTTACGGGCATAGCCGTTTTTCACGTTTACGATTTCACCCAGATCACCCAGGTTTTGTACTTTATCTAATAAAATAACTTGCATGATGATCTCCTGTTATTTGCCGTGCTGATCACAGTAAGGAACCAACGCCAGGTAGCGGGCTCTTTTTACAGCGGTTGACAATTGTCTTTGGTATCTGGCTTTGGTACCGGTGATGCGACTTGGGATGATCTTGCCGGTTTCAGTCAGAAACTGTTTCAGCATGTCCAGGTCTTTGTAATCAACTTCTACGATACCAGCTGCAGTGAATTTACAGTTACGGCTGATGATTCTTTGCGCAGGGCGTCTTCTTCTTTGTGGTTTTGCCATGGTGATTTACTCCTCTGCTTCGGCGGTTGGTTTTTCTTCTTTGGCTTCTTCCTTAGCCGCTTCTTTGGCTGCAGTTTCTTTGGCTGCAGTTTCTTTTTCTTCTACTGCTTTGACATCTTCTTCAGTCACTTTTTTGGCTTTGTCGTCTTCTTCTTTCTTCAAAGGAGAATCACCGGTCTCGGCTTCTTTTCTGGCCAATACCATGTGTCTGAGGATGGCGTCATTGAAACGGAATGCATCAACGATTTCGTCGATGGCTTCCTGACCACACTCAATGTTTAACAGGTAATAATGGGCTTTGTGCAAACGCTCAATGGAATAAGCCAGTTGGCGGCGACCCCAATCTTCTGAACGGTGAACGATGCCACCACTTTTGGTTACCATGCCACTGTATCTTTCGATCATCGCAGGTAACTGCTCAGACTGGTCCGGATGAACCAGCATGACAATTTCATAATGTCTCATTTGTAACTCCTTTCGGGTTAATTAAAAAGCCACCCGATGGACAAAAACATCGGTGCAGCAAGGAAAAGTGCGCGAATTTTAACGGTTTAAGTGTTGATATGCAACGATGAATTGCTAAATCCAACTGATTCTGTTGCAGAAATACCGGTCAACCAGCCATTAGTTAACATGATTCTCATCTGTTTGTTGAATGTATTGGGTGTCACGCTCTGAAAACCTGAATTGAATACACGTGTGAGTGTAATTGTGCATTCATTCACACATAAGTCCGGAACATACTTGCAATATATATTACATTTTGCTATAAAGATTGTGCTCAAGGGGGAGTACGTATGGGTTAGTCATGACCTTAATGCCAGACATTAAAATTATAATCGGCACATTTTGACGCAAAAAATACCATTAATTGGTCCCTCCTGGCAATTTTATTATTCCAAACAGAAGAGAGGAGCAATTATGAGAAAAACCTTATTGGTTTCAGCCATCGGTGTGGCCATCAGTGGTCACGTTTCAGCCCAGGAATTGCAGCCATATGGCATCAGCAGTGACCTGGTCAATGTTCACAACCGTTGTATCGTCCGCTTCGATGATCAAACCCGTTCAACGGACGTGCGGGGTAAAGCCAATGCCATGGCTGCCCGCAGCAACGCCACCTTAAAACATGTGTATTCAAGATCCATCAAAGGCATGACCATTAACATGCCATGTGATGCGGCCAAAAAAGCCTTTTCCAGCGAGTCAGGCATCCAATCATTCACCCCTGACAGCGTGGTCAGCATCTCACGTGGTCGCCCAGGTGGTGGTGGCGGTGGTGGTGACAGCCAACAGGTATCCTATGGTACCCCACGTGTGGGTGGTCCATTGGATGGCACCGGTTACACTGCCTGGGTCATTGATTCTGGTGTGGACCTGGATCATCCTGACCTGAATGTTGATGCCAGTCGTGGCTTCACTTCCATCAGTAATGGTGGTATGGATGATCAAAACGGTCACGGCACCCATGTGGCCGGCACCATTGGCGCCATTGATAACACCATCGGCGCACTCGGGGTCGCTCCCAACACCACCATTGTGCCGGTTCGAGTACTGGACCGCAGGGGGTCAGGTTCAACATCTGGCGTAATTGCCGGGGTTGATCATGTGGCAGCCAATGCCGATCCGGGTGACTGCGCTAACATGTCATTGGGTGGTGGCGTCAGCACCGTTCTGGATGATGCCGTAAAAGCAGCCGCCAGTCAGTCAGGTGCCTACTTTGTGCTGGCAGCAGGAAATGATGGCGATGATGCCAATAACCATTCGCCTGCACGGGCCAATGGCAACCGTGTCTACACCATCTCAGCGGTTGACTCTAACGACAACATGCCTTCCTGGTCCAATTATGGTAACCCGCCGGTTGATTATGCTGCCCCGGGCGTGGGTATATTCTCGCTGTGGAAAAGCGGTGGTACCAACACCATCTCAGGAACCTCAATGGCAGCGCCTCATGCCTGTGCTGTGATCATGCTGAACAACGGCAACCCAGGTACCGACGGTACCGCGGGCAATGATCCTGACGGCAATCCTGATCGCATCATCAGTCTGTAGCACAGTCAATGATCCGCGATCAAAAGCACCCTTCAGCGGGGTGCTTTTTTTTGTCCGGTGAATTGTTGGATGATGGCGGTGGAATTATACTCAGGATCATTGGCATACAAAGCCTCCAGAGCCATGTTGGCCAGTTGTGGCCGATCCAGGTTGTGTCTGGCACCCTGCGCTGCCATGATGAGCAGTTGTTGATGATCGGCCAGTTGTGAGTGCAACAAGGATCTGACGTTATACACATTCATCTCACGCAGGGTTTTTCTCAGCATCGGTAGGTTGCTGCGTTGCTGAATCCAGTATTGTTGCAATGGATCGGCAATGCCCTTCTGATACACATAAACCAGGTCATTGGGCGTCAAACGCCACAAACTGCTGTGTTCAAACTGTTCGGTGAAGGCCCGTGCCAAGGTAGTCAAACCCTGTTCAGAAAAGCGGTATTCCGGTACCCATTGGACAAAGGCACCGCCCGGATTCAGGTGTTCCCGAATCAGTGCATAAAATTCAGGAGTCATCAGGTTTTCCACCCCGGCCACCCAAAAGTTAGACGGAATGGAAATGATCATGTCATAGCCCTGATCGGTCTGGTGCAGGAGTTTGACCACATCCTGATGAATCAGCCTGATCTTTGGATTCTGGCTGGCCTGATAGGTAAAATCATCAAATAATGACAATTGATTCAGAACCGCTGAATTGATTTCAGAGACATCCACCTGCTCAACATCCGGCTGATGTGCAAGCATTCCGGCAGTCACTCCGGTACCTAAACCAATGATCAGGACCCTTTTGGGTGACTCTGTGAGCACATAGGGAAACAAACCCAGCAAGCCATTGCCCTGTAAGTCTGCCAATGCCGTGTCACTGTTGGAACGGCCATTGATGGCGATCATGCGTTGAGCCGTGGTAGAACTTTCAAACACATCAACCCTGCCTTCAGGCTGCACCGCTGTGGCAAGCCAACTGTCATGACCAAACCATGCCCACAGTTTTTGCCGGGCCGTTTCAGCACCGTCTACTGCCTGCCAATCGCTGTCATTGGTTTGAAAGTAAAACCCTAATGCCAATCGTTTCTCCAGATCATGGGGCGGTTTGAAGCCAACCCACGCACCCAACAGCAGAGCACACACACAGCACAAGGTAACACGCCTGATGCTTTGTGGCTGAACGGCCAAACTGGCAACCAGACCCATCAATGCCATGACCGCCAGAAAAAACAGAAAAATCTGCTGGAAATCAAACCATTTGAACAGCCAAAACCCACCCACCAGTCCCCCCACCACAGTGGCCATTGTGGCCACGGCGTAGAGATCTCCGGTGGTTTTACCCAATGCTGTGGACTGGTGTTTGCTGAAATGAAAAGCCCAGGGTAACAGCATGCTGGAGGCCAACACCGGCAGAGCGATCACCAACAGAGTCAAGAAAAATCGGGCAATCAGCAACCATTGATGTTGATCAGTGTGACTGAACAGCCATTGTTTTAACTGCAGATCAGTGTACGGCCACCAGGCTAAGCTGTAATAAATCAACAACCACAACCCCAGCATCCACCAAGGAACCCAGGCAAACAGCCGATGGGCCAGGTGTAACCAACGCCCTGCAAGCCAGGCGCCTAAACCAACTGCGGCCACAAAAGCACCCACCACTGTGGGATAGGCATGGTGCGAGCCCTCGGTAACGATGGCAAACAAACGGATGAAGTAGGTTTCCAGGGCAATCAGTAGAAAGCCCGAACAGGCCGCCACCACCAGCACACAGGCTTTATTAACGGAGTGGATGTCGGATTCCACTGCAGCCTCTTTGACCACATCCTCTGAAACCGGCGTGTTTAAACTTACTTGGTTGTTTCTGCACCAGATGATCACCAACAAGCCAATCAATAGATTCAGGGCACCCAACGCATATGACGTGACGGCCAGGCCATGATGCTCAAGCAAATAAAAGCCCGCCAGCACCACCCCGGCAAAAGCGCCCAAGGTATTGATGGCATAAATGCGTGCGTGGGTGCGGCTGGCAGTGCGGAAACCGGAACTCAGGCCTTGTGTCAGGTATGGCAGGGTCACTCCCATCAATACCGCTGGTGGGCCAATGAGGACAGTTGTTAATGACCAGTCAATCACCGTCACAGGAATGCCCGCTGCCCCCAGCAGTGGTAAACTCAAGGTGAAC
The DNA here is from genome assembly GCF_002000055.1 of Marinicella sediminis. Classification (GTDB taxonomy): domain Bacteria; phylum Pseudomonadota; class Gammaproteobacteria; order Xanthomonadales; family Marinicellaceae; genus Marinicella; species Marinicella sediminis. Next base: position 112,693 of record NZ_MVBD01000002.1, read on the forward strand.
ATCCAGGGAAACAACATGGCCCACGCACCTATGATGCATTCAACCTGACCGTAACGTTTCAATTCCAAACCAACAACATGCGACGATCGCAGACCTGAAAACCAGTATCCAACACTCAGTGCGGTGAGAAAAACGGTGAGGATCAGGACGGACGCACTGGCGTCAGAACCAATGGCGAATGACAGATAGCGCTGCCAGATGGTTTGATAGACCAAGGAACACAAGCCAGTCAGGGCCACTGCCAGGTAGATGAAGTATGGTGGTTTTGCAGACACAATGCAGATCGTTTGATTTGGTTTATGTAATTATAATGGAATCCATTGTCAGTTGACAGCAGCCATGTGAACCATCGGTTGACATCGACTTATCTGTCAATGGCGTTTTAATGTGCTGCTAAAAACGGTAAAATGCCTGCCCGATCAGTCAAACCCATGAATATGCTATTTCCCACATCATTTGATCATACTGCACAACAGGACTGGCAACACCTCAAAGGGCTGGCCTTGCCAATGGCGATCGCCGAATTTCATGAACGACATCCGGGGCTGTTGGTGGTGTTAACAGACTCGGTACATCACAGCCGTATACTCGAAGCAGAAATTAAACTGTGTTCCACACAAAAGCACCTGGATGTGTTGCACTTTCCGGTATGGGACACCCTGCCATATGATGTGTTTTCACCTAATCCGGAGATTGTTTCTGAACGCATGAAATTCCTGGCTCAGATCAGCATGGTAAAACAGGATGCTGTGGTGGTGATGCCTGCACAGAATCTGATGCAGCAATTGCCGGACAAGGATTTCATCATCGGTCGCAGCCTCAATGTTCAGGTGGGTGATGATTTTGACCTGCATCGCTGGCGCAAATTGTTTGAGAAAAACGGCTACGTACATGTCAGCGAAGTACGTGAGGCTGGTGAATTTGTGGTTCGTGGTGGTGTGCTTGATCTCTTTCCCATGGGTGGGCAGGACGCTTTTCGCATCGAATTGTTTGACGACGAAATTGAAAGCATTCGGATATTCGATACCGACACCCAGCTGACCATCCGTGAAACGCAGGGCATCCAGGTGATGCCGGCCAATGAATTTCCCTTTGATGACAAAGCCAGGGAATTATTCCTCAGTCGTTTTCGTGAGTGGTTTGATGTTGATACCCGTAAGAACACATTGTACCAGGACGTCAGGAAAGGATTGAAGTTTTCCGGTATTGAACAATACCTACCAATGTTTCACCAACAACTGGCTGATATTTTCAGTTACCTGCCAGAGGATGTGGTGTTCATTCACTGTCAACAGACCGCTCCCATCCTGCAGACCTGGGAAAAGCAAATCAAAGCCCGTTACGAGGAGCGAAAGCATGATGTGCAACGACCGATACCTGCTCCGGAACATAATTACCTGAGTGCCGATACCACGCACCAAAACATCCTGTCATTTCAAAACATCTGGGTTAACCAGCCACAACCCGGACAAGCCAGTGGGGTTTCAGTTGATTTCAACAGCCAGCTACCCATCCGATACAATGCCGAGACCCATGATTCACTGGTTCAGTTCGCTGATCAGTTCAAACAGCGATTACTGGTCACAGCAGACTCACTGGGACGTCAGGATCTGATTCTGAATAAACTCAAGTCCAGTCAGCAGCCATTCACCATTTTTCCTGACATCCACGCTTTTATCAACAGCGAAGCAAAACGCGGGGTGTGCATCGCTCCCATTGAAAATGGTGTTCATCTCCGGTCTTTGCAATTGCAGATCCTTGATGAAGGCAGCCTGCTTGGACAGCGGGTGACCCGTCAGCAAAAAGTCAAAAAATACAAAGCCAACCCAGAAGACATCATCAGCAACCTGACGGACTTGCATCTGGATTCACCGATTGTCCACATTGATCACGGGGTGGGCCGTTACCGTGGGCTGAAAATGATGGACTATGAAGGTGAGGCAGAGTATCTGGAAGTTGAGTACCTCGGAGGCGACAAATTGTTTGTCCCGGTGTCCTCATTGCACCTGGTCTCGCGCTATTCGGGGGCCAGTGAAGAAAATGCCCCCTGGCATAAGCTGGGCTCTGATGTGTGGAGCAAAGCCAAACAGAAAGCCGCCAAAAAAGTCAAAGACGTGGCCGCCGAGTTACTGTCTTTGTATGCCAAGAGAGAAGCTGCAGGTGGCGAATCAATGCGGGTCAATGAAGACGACTATGCTCAATTTAGTGATGGTTTTCCTTTTGATGAAACCGAAGACCAGCACAACGCCATTGAAGCAGTGATCAAAGACATGCAGGCTTCGACCCACATGGATCGTGTGATCTGTGGTGATGTGGGCTTTGGCAAAACAGAAATCGCTTTGCGGGCGGCCTTCATCGCTGCCAATGAAGGAAAACAAGTGGTGCTGTTGGTACCCACCACCCTGCTTGCCCAACAGCATTATGATAATTTTGTAGACCGTTTTGCGCCATTTCCTATCAAAGTCGAGCTGTTGTCACGGTTTGTCTCCGGCAAAGCCACCAGGGAAATCCTTGCGGCCTGTGAAAACGGACAGGCCGATGTCATCATTGGTACCCACAAACTCATCCAGAAAGGAATTAAATTCAACAACCTGGGACTGGTGATCATTGATGAAGAGCATCGATTTGGCGTCAGGCAGAAAGACCGGCTGAAACAACTTAAAGCCGATGTGGATTTCCTTACCCTGACTGCCACACCAATACCCAGAACCCTGAACAGCGCGCTGTCCGGTCTGCGTGACCTATCCATCATTGCCACTCCGCCTAAAGCGCGACTGACGGTCAAAACCCAGGTCATTGAATGGCAGAACAGCATCATTAACGAAGCCTGTACCCGCGAGATTCAACGGGGTGGGCAGGTCTATTTCCTGCACAATGATGTGCAGTCCATCGAGCAAATGGCTGAAACCATTCAAAAAATCAATCCTGGTGCCAGGGTTCGGGTTGCCCATGGCCAGATGAATGAAAAGGAATTACAAAATGTCATGGTGGATTTTTACAAACAACGATTCAATGTGTTGGTGTGTTCCACCATCATTGAATCCGGTATAGATATTCCCAATGCCAACACCATCATCATCAACCGTGCAGACAAACTGGGTTTGGCTCAATTACATCAGTTGAGAGGTCGGGTTGGTCGCTCACATCATAAAGCCTTTGCCTACATGATTATTCCCAGTTGGAAAGCGATTTCCCGGGATGCCAAAAAACGCCTTGAAGCCATTGAATCACTTGAAGAACTGGGAGCCGGCTTCACCCTGGCCACCCACGACATGGAAATCAGGGGTTCTGGTGAATTACTGGGAGAGGAACAAAGTGGACAAATCCAGAGCGTTGGCTTCAGTTTGTATTGTGAAATGTTAGAACGTGCTGTGGATGCATTGAAAAAAGGTGAAGACATTGATTTATTGGATGACAACCAACAGCACACCGATATTGAACTGAACATCCCTGCCCTGATACCGGACAGTTATGTGTTTGATGTATTCACCCGATTGACTTTTTACAAGCGCATGAATAATGCCCGTACAGCAGATGCACTGGATGAGATCAAAGTCGAGTTGATTGACCGTTTTGGCCCATTACCCGAACCTGCCAATCACTTGTTTTATGTATTGAAGTTCAAGCAAAAAGCAAAACAGTTGGGTATTCAGTCGTTGGTCATGAATGAGGATTTCGCCGATGTGAAATTCAAAGCTCAAAACGATGCTTTTTTCGCCCGACTGATTCAGTTGATCCAAAAACACCCTGAAACCTTTAAGCCCCTGCCTGCAAACGGACTGCGTTATCAGGGTGATTTCCAATCGGCAGAACAACGCATCGACGCAATTCACCATTTATTTGATATACTGCATACATGAGAAAAATCATCCCCTTCTTGGTGCTGTTTACCACAGCACTCCCTGCCCAGGAATACCACCTGATCACTGATGAGACTCCGGTTTACGATGTTGAAGTCATTGTTTTCGCTCGCTTGTTGGGACAACCTGAAGCCAGTACATTGAACCCCAAACCCACGTCGCTGGAGCTGCCTTATCGTGAAGTGACAGCCATTGATGAAAGCTGGTTGATGTTTCAGCCTCACCAAACCACAGTGCTGCAGACAGATGGATCAACTGAACAACGCAATGAACAAAACCCGGAAGACTGGCAAGTGCCGATGGATGAAAGGCAACAGGAGCCCGAAACTGAGGCATTGGTATGGGTCCGTTTTGCCGAAAACAGTGAGCACCCGGTCACTGAACGATTGGCCACCAATCCTGGCATGGCGCCTTTGATGCAAATGAAATGGCGTCAACCTGCCACGCCGTTTCTGAATCCAGAGTTTGTTCGGGTCAGTTCTGTTTGGGAACCAACGGCTCAAGAACAGTTGATAACTGATGCATACGGTGATCAAACAAACCGTGTGGAACCAGGCTACAACGTTGATGAAAGCGATTTGTCAGGCACCACTGATCTGTCCACACCAGCAGCAACCACTTATGCTGATTATGCCTTTGATGGCGCAGTGGCCTTCTCAGAGCAAAGGTTTACCCACATACAGGTTAAAATGAATTTTTACCGACAGGACAACAATGGCCAGCAACTGACATACAGCATTGATCAGAAAAGCCGCATCAGACTGGGTGAATGGCATTATTTTGATCATCAGCAATTTGGCATACTCACCAAAGTCATCCAGGTTGACATTGAACCACAGGAGAACGAAGAATCATGAACCGCAAATCCATCATCACGGCCTGTCTTTGGCTCGTTGTTATGACAGGTTGTCAGCACAGCAACGAAAAACCCTCAGAGCCACCTTACATGAACTGGCAATTACAGGCGGCTGCATCGCAATTCAGTTTTTTGTCTACCAAAAATGGTGACCACACCGAAGAACACACCATTCGGTTTGATCAGGGACTCATTGATCAGCAGGGACAGTTAAAACTGGCACTGGATTTGACCACTGTAGACACCATGATTCCCATCAGGGATCAACGCATGCGTGATATTTTATTTGAAGTAAAAGACTTTCCCAAGGCTTACATATCCAGTCAATTGGATGAACAAATGCCACTGCTCAAACCATTTGCTGTGGACTTCATGCTCGACCTGCATGGCACCCGTCAATCCATGAGTGCTCAGGTGTTGATTCAAACGGTTGGAGATCAACTGGTGGTGACCAACTTCGAACCGGTGCTGGTTAATGGTAAAGACTTTGGTCTGGATCCGGCGATTAACCAACTGACCAAAATAGCAGGTCTGCGCAGCATCAATTACGAGGTTCTGGTGGATTTCAAACTGGTGTTTGAAAAAGCAGCTAATTGAAGTCACGCTGTAGAAAAGGTCGGTTAAAGAAAGTATGATACTGGTCTTTTCTAACAGGAAAACACATGGGTATTCTTACCGGTAAAAAAGCCCTGATTGTAGGGGTTGCCAGCAACCGCTCCATCGCCTGGAGCACCGCCGAATTCATGCACCAGCAAGGTGCTGAACTGGCTTTCACATACCTCGATGACAAATTGAAAAAAAGGGTAGATAAAATTGCCGAAGTCACTGGCTCGGAGATTGTCTTGCCTTGTGATGTGCAATCTGACCAACAGATCGAAGACGTGTTTACTGAATTGAAAAAACAGTGGGACGGACTGGACATCATCGTCCACTCGGTTGGTTTCGCCCCTCGTGAATTATTGCAGGGCAGTTACCTGGACAACCTGACCCGTGAAGGATACCAAACCGCCATGGACATCAGTTCATACAGTTTTGCCGCGCTGGGTAAAGCTGGCCGTGAAATGATGCAGGGGCGTGATGCTTCATTGCTGACCCTTTCATACCTTGGTGCAGTTCGGGCAATGAGCAATTATAACGTCATGGGCGTGGCCAAAGCCGCCCTGGAAGCCAATGTCAGATACATGGCACACGCTCTGGGAGCAGATGGCATCCGGGTTAATGGTATTTCAGCAGGACCGATCAAAACCCTGGCTGCTTCAGGTATAGGAAACTTCAAAGCCATGCTTGACCATGTCGCCCATGCAGCACCGCTGAAACGCAACGTTACCCAGGAAGACGTGGCCAAGGCTGCTGCATTTCTGTGTTCAGATTGGGCAGCCGGAATCACCGGTGAAATCACCTATGTGGATTCTGGTTACAACATCATGGCCATGACTGAATTGGGGTAAACCCTGAGTTAACCGGCTGATGACTCAATCATCAGCCGGCCATGACTGACCTGCTGGTGGCCAGTCAATGTGATAGACTTTGTGCCAGCCATTGCTGCCTGTATTGACCCATTCCATCCATTCTGAGAGCGTCAGTTTGTTTGCCAAAACAGCTTTGTCACTGCGACCACTTGTCCAGTATAGTTGCCCTGATGCGGCATCGTAAAACGGACAATAATCCAGTTGTTCAGAGTTGATGGTGTTTCCCAGATTTTGCGCTGGTTGCCATTGCCCCGCCACTTGCTGGCTGACATATAAATCACCACCACCGTGGTCATCTGCGCGGCCAAAAGATGAAAAGAACAACCATTGTTCATCCGGGCTGATGAACGCATTGAATTCATACGTGGCTGTGTTGATGGCATCAGGCAAAGGCACAGCAGGTTGGTAGACGCCGTTGTTCAGCCGACTCACAAAGATATCTTCTTTACCGGGTGCATTGTCCCTCGATGCTGTGAAATAAAGATGTCCCTGGGCAGTGACGCTGGGATAAAATTCATTCCCTTGTTCGGTGTTGATCTCTGCTGGCAGTCGGACTGGTTTCTGCCATGGCAGACTGAGGGATTGTCTGCTGACCACCCATAAATCAAATTGTTCACTGACACCGTCCTGCTGAAGGTTCCTGTTGGAGGCAAAAAACAACTGCAGTCCATTGGGGTGTAAAAAAGCCTCGAGGTCTTTGAATTGACCAGAAAAAGACGCCACTTCAGGCTGTGACCATTGACCATTGTGATGTTCAAGACGCACGATAACCGAACTGTCTTTGGCAACATTTTCCATGGTTACATACAGTTCCTGGTGATCATTTCTCAGGGCATAATCCCTGACATGTACCCCTGGCCAATCAAAGGCCACCTCTGCAGATGCAGCCAACCCAGTCAATAAACTCAATATCCATGTCAATACAGTTTTCATCAGTCACCTGTGCACCTTGAAATGATTCATTGTCACACGCCATTGTAGGTTTGACAATCGCTACACGTGTGAACAAAACCTGTTTATTTTGACCAACGGCAGTAAATACCCAGCCTGGATGGCAAATTAGAGTGTGATCTTATTAACATTTTTATGCTTTTTACCAGTTTTTACCAGCAGCTAAACGCCTCAACACATCAATTACCGATAAGATGTCGATCAACAAACACACAAGAGGGTTATGTACCATGAAACACCATAAAAAAAGCGCCATTCTGATCTTAATCATGTCATCATTCAATTTGTGGGGACATGAGTTTCTGACTGAAATGCTGGTATATCCTGAGGATACGATTGCTTATGATCCGGCCATCACGTATGACATCATTCAAACCATTCACCTGGATGAACAAGCGCTTTTAGCCGGGGTGCACAAAGAGTTGGTCAAAAAAGAAATCAAACGCATTGCTGCCAAATCTCACCGCCAGGTTAATCCCAAATTCATCGAATGTGACGATTGGGATGTGGTTTTTAAAACCTGCGGGGCTTTTGATCATTTCAACCAGGCCAGATCCATGGCCATCGATATTTGTACGGGGTTATCGGTTTCGTATGCCGAGCTGTATCCAGATGGTTTGATTCCCCAGTTTTTGGGACCTTTGACATTCATAGATGGTGGATCTGCAGCTGCCAATCATCATGATGATTATGATTTCAGCCAGGGCCTGAGTTTTAATTGTGTGGCTGTGATTTCCAATCTGGCTACTGAATAACAGCACCTACCGGGCTGACAGGGACATTTCCTTGGCCAGGTTAAGCACCTGATCCAGTTTGTGCTCCAGTTCACCCCGGTCTTTGTTGTCCAATGATTCATGAGAAAGGATAAAATGGCAGGTTTTCACCACCTGCCGCCAACGGGGATTGGCTGGCATCTTCTCTAATTCCAGGTATTTATCCAGAGAGCGGGTTCGCAAGGTGCCATTATCGACTGAAACGGTCCACGCCCTGCTCTGTTCTGCCAGTTCAATGCGATCCTGACCGGTGTTTTTTTCCCAGCAAGCCAGGGCATCAACCATCAACTCAACCAGCATAACTTTGAATTGTTGTTTTCGCTCTGCCGGATCTGCTGATTGACTGTGTTGCTTGATTTCCTGTTCTTCCTGCATCATGAACAGTTGTTGGCGGTGATGCTTGATCGATTGCATCAGCGCGGCCCGTTCTTTGCGTTTTCTGAACACATACATCATCAGTGTCACCGCCAACAACAGGATGACCAGCACTGCCCACAAGGTGGCATTGGTGAGTTGTTGTAGCTGAACTGATTGGCGCGCTGAAATCAACTGCTCATTAACCAGATCATGCTCAATTTGTTGCAGTTCAATCTGGTGTTGAACATTGCTGAGTTGCTGATCATATTTTTCCTGTAAAAACAGTTCCCGGTTTTGCTGGTATTTTTTCAGGTAAACCAAAGACTTGTCCAAGTCCTCAGGCCGGTAAAGATCACTGAGCAATTCATACAGTTGGCTGAGCGTTTGATGGTCTTGAATCTGTTCAGCCAGGCTAATACCTGTGATGATCAAACTGATGGCTTGCTGGTCCGCTTGTTGGTGCTTTTTGATGCGTGCCAGGTCAAGATAAAACCTGGCCTCATGCGGTAAGTCATACTGCTGGTGCAGTGCCTGTGCCTGTAGATAAAATGGTGCTGCCACTGCAAATTGATCAGCGGCCAGATACATTTGCCCGATGTTGGCCAGTGCCCTGGCCTGAGCCTGAGGTGATCTCCTGGATTCAAAAGTAGCCAGAATTTGGCGCACATAACCGGCTGCCGCTTCCGGCTGCCCTTTCCGTGAATGGGCTTGTGTCAAGTCTTCGTAAAGGTGTGAAATACGGTCAAGCACCCGTTCATCAAAATCTTCAGTCTGGGCATAGGCCAGGTATTGGTCCATGGCCTGTTGATAATAATTCAATGCCTGATCATGATCTTCCAGTGCCACATGGACCAAAGCAATGTTATTCAGGGTGTTGCCCACCTGATAGGCATCACCATGACTCAATTTGATTTGCAGGCTTTGCTGATAATGGTGTAAGGCTTCGGTGTAGTGACTGAGTTTGCCATGTACCAAGCCCAAATCGTTGTGGCTTTTGCTGATCAACAGCGGATCACCCAATTGACCAGCCAGTTCGAAACCAGCCTGCAGATGCTTCAGGGCTTGTTCATAAGCACCTTTGAAATAATGAAACTGACCTTGTTTGCGATGCCAGTTGTAACGCACATCGGTCCGCTCATTGAATTTCGGATGCTGACTGATTGCTTGCAGATAGCTGTACTCTTTTTGACGGTGACCCAATACATGATGAATTTCCACAAGTTGCAACCACAGGTCAAGCCGGGCCTCCGGATGGTCAATCAATGCCTGTTCACATACTGGCAATGCCAGTTGATGGTCACCTGCCCTGATTGCCTGTTCACAGTCTTGCTGTGCCTGGACAGTGTAGCTGGTTAATGTAACAAAAAAGGCAACCCAGTAGCGAAACTTCATGGATGTTGAGCAGGCAATGAAAGCTGTTTATCATAGCAAACATCCACAACAACCAGTTCACAAAAATCATTATCAAGCGGTTCTGTGGAACACAAAAAAGGGCCATAATCCCTGGCCCTTAGTTTTTGTTTGAATGACTGCTTATCCTGCTGTCGTTTGGCTTTGTTGGATTTTTCGTGCACCCCACCCTTTCTCATGATGGGGGCTCGAGCCACCTGGTTTCTGATTGGTTTTTTTGGCATAATCATGCTCCTGTTGGTGATCTTGCGATCGTTAACCTTTCACACACACCACTTGTTTCAGGGTGTGCACCACATCCACCAGATCGGCCTGATTGGCCATCACCTGATCAATGTCTTTGTAAGCACCTGGAATTTCATCCAGCATGCCCCGGTCTTTGCGGCATTCCACACCGCTGGTTTGATGTTCCAGATCACGCACTGAGAATGACCGTTTGGCTTCAGTGCGGCTCATGGTGCGACCAGCACCGTGAGCACAGGAACAAAACGAAGCGGCTGAACCTTTGCCTTTGACGATGTAGGACCTGGCGCCCATGGAGCCAGGGATGATGCCCAACTCATCCTGCCCGGCCCTGATCGCACCTTTGCGGGTAACGATCACCCGTTCACCATAATGCGTCTCATGTGAGATATAGTTATGGTGACAGTTGATGGCTTTTTTCGTCAGGGTGAAGTTTGGTAATGACGAGGCTTTTAGGGCATCGACCACCAGTTTCATCATTTCCTGCCGGTTCACCCAGGCATATTCCTGAGCCCAGTTCACCGCCATCACATAATCAGTGAAATGTTGACTGCCCTCACTGAAGTAAGCCAGGTTGGTATCGGGCAGATGTTGCTGATGACGTTGCATGTCCTTTTTTGCCAGGTTGATGAAGTAACGCCCAATGACATTACCTACTCCCCGGGATCCGGAGTGCAACATGATCCACACATCATCGTTTTCATCCAGGCACAACTCAATAAAATGGTTGCCACCACCCAAGGTACCCAACTGACGGTGCCAGGTGTGGTTAAAGCCTTTGAGCATTTTCATGATCGCCGGGTGTTTACCCACCAGTTCATCCAATGGTTTGTCCAGCCCATTAACCGTCGAACGGTTGACCACGCTGCGTTTGTGCCAGTTGAAGCCAACAGGCACCCGTGATTCAATCCGACTGCGGACCTGATACAGGTTATCCGGTAAGTCACTGGCGGTCAGACTGGTCCGTACCGCATTCATTCCACAGCCGATATCAACCCCCACTGCAGCGGGAATCACCGCATTGAGTGTTGGGATCACCGAACCGACAGTGGCTCCGATGCCCAGATGAACATCCGGCATCGCCGCCACGTGGTGATGAACGATCGGCAGGTTGGCGATGTTGACCAATTGGTCTATCGCCTGGGGTGCAATGTCCTCGGTGAAAATTTTCACCGGCACCCTGGTTTTGTTGATTTGTTTAAAAATTGGCATAATTAAATTCCTTGTAATTCAATCAGGCCTTTGCCCTGTCAGGGGCATAAAAAAGCCTGAAATACAATGCATTTCAGGCTTTATCAAGTCTGAAAGGCATCACGAACATGCCTTCCAGAAAATATGGTTGGCAGGCGCTTATTGGATTGTCTTCTCGGTTTGTTGCATGTTTAAGCCTCCTGTATGCGGTAAATAAGTGATGATCTTGGGACTTCGTTCAAGTTTGTCCTGACAAAATTGAAAGCGGCCACGGCGATCATGTATTAAATCAAACGCGCGACCTCTGATTTTACTGAGTAAAACCAACCGGGTCGGCGTGTCGAGCTGATCATCAGCTCTCCTTGGTTATAAAACATCCCCTGACCCACATGTCAGGGGATGTGTATTTTTCACGTTTGACGATTAAAGTCAAATAAAAACATCACTTTTGCCCAAAATCAGTGGGTGCCGGAGGCGCGTTGATCAATGATCTTGGGTTGGTTTGCAGATCCTTGAGCAGTTCTTCTACCGCCCGTTCGATTGATGGATCACGGCCCGCTGCGACCAGTTCTGGACGATCGATCACCTCAATGTCCGGGGTCACACCTTCATTTTCAACCGCCCAGTTACCTTCGGTGTCCATAAAGCGAAAGGTCGATGCCAGAATCGAGCCACCATCGGCCAGATTGGGGTTGCCACTGATGCCAATCAAACCGCCCCAGGTACGGGTTCCAATGATTTTACCCAGGCCAGCTTTGCGGAAATAATACGGCAAAGCATCGCCACCAGAGCTGGATTGACCATTGGTCAGCATCACTTTGGGACCGTCGTGGGCAATCAGTGGAGTGGCATTGCTGTCTAAATCCAGACCACGGCGTTTCCAGTAGTTCAATGTGGTACGGGACAAAATCTCAATCATGCGGTCAGGAATAAAACCACCGCCGTTGTAACGGTCATCGATGATCAACGCGTCTTTGCCGATTTGTGGCAGCAATTGCTTGAACAACTCACGGTTGCCATCAACAGCAGTGTTGGGCAAGTGCACATAGCCAATGCGACCATCAGACAGGCGATCCACCATGGCCCGACGACTGTTCACCCAATCCAGATAACGCAACTGGCTCTCTGAAGCTATGGGTTTGACAAACACTTCTCGGGCACCGCTGGTACTGGGCTTGCTGTTCACCTGCAGACTGATGGTGCGGCCTGCGGTATGCTCCAGTAATTGAAAAATATTCTTCACTGATTGGGTGCTTACCCCATCAATACTGATCACAAAATCACCCACTTTGGCATCCACCCCAGACGCAGTCATCGGTGAGCGGCGTGCCGGAGTCCAGTTTTCACCGGCAAAGATTTTGGTGATTTCAAAGTAGCCACTTTTGTGGGCTTTGAATTCAGCACCCAGTAAACCATTATCCTGGCGTTTGACTGCCGGCTGATCACCTGAATTCACATAGATGTGTCCGGCGTTCATTTCACCGGCGATTTCACCAAACACATAATCCAGGTCGGTGCGGTGCCTGGCGGCTTGGGCCAATGGCAGGTACTTGTCGTGGATTGCCTGCCAGTCCATGCCATGCATACCCGGGTCATAGAACCAATCACGCAGGATACGCCAGGCATCGGTGTACATTTGCCGCCATTCTACGGCGGGATCAACCTTCAGGGTCAGGTGGGTTAAATCCAATTTGTCATTGAGCTTCTGTTCAGCAGCAGCTTTGATCACACCGTAATCACCGCCTTTTTGCACCAGCATGTATTCACCATTGGCGCTGAGCTGATAATTGCCAACACCTTCAATCACGGTTTGGGGGTCTTCGGGCTTTCTGAGGTCAATCATTTTCACGGTGTTACCGTTGTTGTTGTGGACCACAAACACCGCATTGCCGTTGTTTTGCAGGTTGAAATAGTTACCGGCCTGACCAGGTAAGGCATGCACCCGATTATCGAACCCGGCAAACTGAATGTTCACCTCTTCTGCAGGTTTAACTTCTTCACCATGGGCGGCACTGCCAGCAAATGGGAACAATTCAGGTGCGCTGTCATTCAGAGCGGCAGCATACACCCGCGTGGCTTCATGATACAGGTAGTTGAACTCGTAGCTTGAGAATGACAGGTTGTAATCCCGGTTAGACAGGAAATACAGGTAATGACCATTGGTGTCAAACACCGGTGAGAAGTCATTGAACGCAGCACTGGTCAGACGTTGGCTTTGGCCTTTGTCAAGGTTGTGAACAAATACCGAACTGAACCCGGAATTCTCTGTTTTGGTGTATACCAGCCAGTTGCTGTCCGGAGACCAGCTGTAATCATTGATGTCATTGCGGCCGGAGTGGTCGGCTTTGCGGACCTTTTTCTTGCCAAGGTCGACCACCCACAAGGTTTGGTTGGTGTCGCCATATGCCAGGCGCTGACTGTCAGGAGACCACACTGGAGCATAGCGCCAGGTATTGCCATCTGTGGTCAATTGGGTCACCGCACCGGATTCAACTGCTTTGACATACACTTCGTATTCACCTGAGGCATCACTCAGGTATGCCACGTGCTGACCATCCGGAGACCAGCTGACTTCAATTTCACGTGCAGCAGGAGTGCGGCTGAATTCACGGATTTCATTGTGTGCCGTGCTGGCTTTGAATAATTCACCCCGGGCTGCAATGATGACTTCTGTGCCATCCGGCGAGAGGGCCATTGAATCAATCTGATCTTTGACCTCTTTGCGCATCGTCAGCATGCGCTCCTGATTGGCACTCACGGTGATGTCCAGTTTGCTGGTTTCACCGGAACCCGGATCAAAACGCCACAGGTGTCCACCATTTTCATAAACAATGGCGTCAGGACCAGCGGAAGCCCACAATGCATCAAAACCATCATGATGGGTGACTTTTACAGGCTGGCCACCTTTGACATAACGATACAAATTCAGGTAGTAGTCCCGGTCACTGAGGAAATAAATGTCCTCGCCCACCCAAACTGGTTGATGATCAGTGGCATCATGGGTTGTTAACCGTTCACTGCTGTTGTTTTCAAGGTCATACACCCAGACGTCCTGTGCCCGGCCGCCACGGTATCGTTTCCAGGTTCTGAACTCACGATCTTTGGGGGTGTACACATATTTTTTACCATCCGGTGACAACATCCCGCCACCGGTTTCTGGCACCGGTAACGCCTGTTCCATGCCACCATCAACTGGTACCAGGTAAGGTTGACCCATGCGGATACCCCATGGCAACCTGTTCGCCCTGACCAATACATGCTGATCATCAGCCGACCAGTCCAGAATTCGGTAATCATAACCGCCTCTGGGAGGCATGGCACCGACATCGTTATACCAGGTCAGTTGAGTGAGTTCACTGCCATCGGTATTCATTATATATACTTGGCGATTGCCTGTATATTCAGCGCTGAAAGCGATTTTGGTACCATCTCTGGAAAACTTGGGAAAAGCTTCAAATCCTTCATGAGCGGTCAGTCTTTTGGCCATTCCGCCTTGAACTGAAGCCACATAAATGTCCCCTCCATAGACAAATGTAACTTGCTCTTTGTGGATGTCTGCATAGCGCAGCAGTGCTGTGCTGCCTTCAGCGTGATGTTCAGCCATCACTGTGAAGGAGCCCATGCACAAAAGCGTGGCAATTACTGTCTGTAAGTGGTTTATCAGCAGTTTTTTGAAAATCATATCAGGAGTCCCCTTGATCAAATGAAAGCTGAAAATTTTAGCATTTCTGACCATCAATTGCTGGCCAAAACGAATCACATTTTTTTCACAACACCCATCTATAATTCAAACATTGTACCTGCCTGAATTCTTATGCTGAAAAAACTCATCGGTCCTGTCATTATCATTATCGCCGTCCTGGTTGTGCTGGTGATGATCAAAAACAAACCCCGACCAGAAACTCAGGAATCGGTGAAGGACAACACACTGAAACTATTGACTCAAGACATCACAGCGGCGACTCATCCGTTGTTGATTGAAGCCGAGGGATTCGTTTCGTCCCGGTGGCAAACAACCCTCAGCGCTGAGGTCAGCGGTACCGTCATTGCTGTGAGTGATCAATTCCTGGCAGGTCGCCGTTTTATGGCAGGCGATGTGTTGGTCAGTCTTGACCCATTGCCTTATGAAGTACAACTGGCCAGGGCCCAGGCCAATTTGAGTGATGCTGAAACCAGGCTGGTTGAAGAACAAAAACAAGCAGCCCGGGCAGAAAAAGACTGGTATCGAATCAACCCCAACCGGGAGCCTACCGATTTCAATCTCAGGAAACCACAGCTCAAAGCTGCCGAAAACAACTTGTTGGCCGCCAGGCAAGACCTCAGACTCGCGAATGACAACCTCCGCAAAACCCGCATCAGAGCGCCTTATGATGGCTTTTCCCTGTCCCGGAATGTAGACCTGGGTGAAGCCGTTCAGATTGGCACGGTGCTGGGAGAGTTGGTTGCTGGTAAACAACTTCAGGTGAGGTCATCCCTGACCACTTCCGAAGCCAGTTTGCTTGAACAGCAAGCACCGTTTAAAATCACCTTGACTGATCAGTCCGGACAAAGCTGGCAAGCCACTGAAGTCCGGTTTGAACCATTCATTGACAGCAACAATCGCTGGAGAACAGTGATCATCGAACTGGAAAATGATCGCCCTGCTCCTGTATATGGTGCATTTTTACAGGTTATGTTTTCGGTGCAGAACAATCAACCACTGATGAAAATTCCAGAAACGGCGATCAGCATAGACGGCAGCGTCTGGTATATCCTTAATGGTCTGACAGCCAAACTCAATCCTCAGGTCATTTATCAGCGAGCAGGTCATTACTATATCCAGCCACCCAATGAGACCGATAAACTTGAGCTCATCAGTTCACCACCGAACAGCCTGACCTCCGGCATACCGGTTGTGAGTGCCACAGAAACAGGTGAATAAGGTGAAACAAATTAATCAGGGTACCACTGGATTCATTGCCTGGTTCACCCGTAACCCAGTGGCCGCTAACCTGCTGATGGCCTTCATCCTGGTGGCAGGTTTCATGACTGCTCTGAATATCAGAACCGAAGCCTTTCCAGCCTTCCCGCCAAATTCAGTGAACATCGATGTGACCTTCATAGGTGGTACGCCGGCTGAAGTCGAAGAAGGTGTTACCATCAAAATTGAAGAAGCCCTGGAAGGGATTGAAGGGATCAAAGAGATCAGCAGCTCTGTCAGTGGTAGCGGTACGTCGGTGACAGTCACTGCCGTTGAAGGCTACGAATTAAAACGTCTTAAAGACGACATCAAACTGAACATTGATGCCATCAGTAGTTTTCCAGATCAGGCAGAGAAACCAGTGATCAAGGAACAGGTGTTTGAACGTCGGGTATTGAGTCTTGAACTGTATGGCGACAGTGATCACTCATCCATGAAAAAAGTGGCTGAGCGGGTGCGCGATGAATTGATGAAAGCCGATGGCATCAATAAAGTTGACATCACCGGAGCCAAAGCCTATGAAATCAGCATTGAAGTCAGTGAACGCACACTGCGGGAATACAACTTAACCCTGCAGGACATAGCCAGGTCCATCCAGAATAACTCGGTGAACCTGTCAGGTGGCAGCATCACATCCGACCAAAGAACCATCAACATCAAAACCGACGAACAGGCGTATTATGGCCCTGAATTTGCCCGTCTTGTGGTTGGGCAGTCAGCCACAGGAAAGCCGTTGTTGCTTGAGGATGTGGCCGTCATCAACGATGGTTTTGCAGAGCGTCGTACCTTTTCCAGATACAATGGCAAACCATCTATTCAATTGCAAGTTAAACTCCTGAGCAGCGACAGCATCACCCGTGCGGCGGCGGATGTCAAAGCAAAAATCGCCCAAGTAAAATCTCAAAATTGGTTTCCTGAAAACATTCAGACAGCCATTTGGAACGACGAATCAGAGGTCATCAGAGATCGGTTGTCGTTGATGATGAGCAATGCCCTGACCGGTATTGTGCTGGTGTTGATCATGTTGACTTTGTTTTTGCACCTGAAAGTGGCATTCTGGGTTGCGCTGGGTATTCCCATTGCTTTTGCCGGTGCATTGTTTGTACTGGGTCCCGCTGTGGCTGACTATTCTCTGAATGTACTGACCACATTTGGCTTCATTGTGGTGCTTGGGATTGTGGTAGATGACGCCATTGTGATCGGTGAAAATATTTATTCTGCCAAGCAAGAATCCGGATTGGGCGACCCTGACCCGGTAGGCACCACCATCAAAGCCACCCAAAACGTTGCCATTCCTGCAACATTTGGGGTGCTCACCACGGTGGCTGCCTTTTTACCCCTGACCCTGATCAGTTCTCAATTTGGGGAAATACTGGGTTCCATTGCAGCGGTGGTGATTTTTTGTTTGCTGTTTTCACTGGTCGAATCCAAGTGGATTTTACCGGCTCACCTGGCGCACATCAAAATTGCAGAACCAGACAATCAACACAGTCATTGGTGGCAAAGGTTTCAAAACCGCATTGATGAGGGCTTACATCATTTTATTCGACAACGATACCGTCCGTTCCTGCATCGGGCCATCACTCACAAAGCACTGACCCTCAGTTGTTTCATTGCCCTCTTCATACTCACCGTTGGACTGGTTCCCGGAGGCCTGGTAAGAACCAGCTTCTTTCCGGATGTAGAACAAGAAACATCCGTTGCTGATCTGGAAATGCAAAGTGGCCTGGGAGCCTTGATCACAGACGAAACAACCCGCAAAATTGAACAGGCTGCTTTGCAGGTTAATCAACAGGCCTATGATTTATTTGGCACTGACAATCCCCCCATACAATCGGTTTATGCGTTCAACACCACAGATCAGAAAAGCAAAACTTATATTCAGTTGGCAGTGGATCCAGATCGTGCGTACAGCAGCCAGGAAGTGGTCAATGCCTGGCGCAAAAACATGGGTGAATTACCCGGTGTTAAGTCACTGGAAGTCTATGCACTAGGCCCTGGCAGTGGAGTTGACATTCGCCTTGAGTTATCATCTGCGAACGATCAGGCGCTGGCCACCGCGGCCAGTGAATTACGTCAAAAACTGGCTGAATATCAAGGTGTTTATGACCTGAAAACCAACTACGATGAAGGCACTCCTGAATTTGCATTTACTTTGAATCAACTTGGTCAGTCCCTTGGTCTGAATCAAGCTGATGTGGCCCGCCAGATCCGTTATGCCTTGTTTGGATTTGAAGCACAGCGTATCCAACGCGGTAAAGATGAAATCAGGGTCAAAGTACGGTATCCTGAAAGCGAACGGGATCAACTCACAGATTTAAACCATATTCGCATCACAACTGCCAATGGTGCCACCATCCCCTTATACGAAATTGCTGAATTCTCTCCGCAGTTGGCCTTATCTGAAATTACCCGATACAACAAAAAACGAGTGGTTTATGTCAGTGGCCGCGTGGATAAAATACGCACCAGCAGCAGTGAAATTCTGGCTGATCTTAATGCCACTTACCTGGACAACATGCGACAGCGTTATCCAGACATTGACATTGATTTTGGCGGTCAATCCCGTGAACAAAGTGCTGCAACTGCGTCACTGATACAGGGGTTTGGCTTGTCCCTGATTTTGATTTATGCCCTGCTCGCCATTCCTTTGAAATCATATGTACAGCCCCTGATTATCATGAGCGTAATTCCATTCGGTATCATTGGTGCTATTTTGGGTCATTGGTTTCTGGGCATACCTTTGGGCCTGTTATCGTTTTTTGGCATCCTCGCGCTCAGCGGAGTGGTGGTCAATGACTCATTGGTTTTGGTCAATCGATACAACGAATACAAAGCAGAAGGCCTGAATTACTACGATGCCATTAAAATGGCTGCTCAATCTCGCTTCAGAGCAATTATCCTTACTTCATTGACCACTTTCATGGGGCTTTCTCCACTGGTTTTTGAACAATCTTTTCAAGCTCAGTTCTTGGTTCCCATGGCAGTTTCACTGGCGTTTGGCATATTGTTTGCCACCCTCATCACTTTGCTTATCGTGCCCACCATGGTCGGTATTGTTGAACGTTTAAACGGATCATTGCCAGCTGATCAATGAATGGCTGGATGAATTACTTGTTTTTTACAACCAATTGTTGACCGATCGGTCAGTCAAATCTATAATGTACCCATGGAAATTTCAAAAAAAGACAATATTCTGAATGAAGCCCTGGCTCTATTTGCCACGCATGGTTTTGCCCACGTATCAATATCGATGATTGCCAAACAAGCCAAAGTTACCAAAAGCCTGATTTTTCATCATTTTGAAAACAAAGAGCACTTATGGGAAACAGTTAAAGAAGTGTTTTTTAAAAAATACGCTGACAATCAAATGAATTTATTTGAGTCTGAATCAGACCCCATTGAACTGATCAGAAAATCGATGCGCTACTATTTTGACTTTGTCAGAAACAATCCAATGGTTCCACGGTTTTTTGCCTACGCGCATTTGGAAAATGATGAAAACTGTGGACGTCTTGACCAACCACTCATGCAACGAGGTGGTGAACTTATTCGCCAGGCTCAGGAACATGGCCTGATGCGAAAGAACTTTAATCCGGTTGTGCTGGTGATGAACTTCATTACTGTCATCAACCAATATTTCATTGCTGAATGCCATTTTAAGCACTGGGACAATGGCCTCTATCAAGATCCTGATACATTCATCAACGATTTCATCGAAATCACCATCCAGGGAATTCAACCATGAAAATCAGAACCCTTTTCATAGCCGGCATGTTTATTGTTTTACTGACAGGCTGCGATCATCAAGCGTCAGAGCAACAAGACAATGCAGAACAAATCACTTATGGATCAGCTGAATTCAGCCCCAATGAACAATATAAAGTTCATCAGGTAGCTGCATTTGTGGTACCCACTGACCAAGCCAGTTTGTCATTTCAGGTCAGTGGCGTGATCACCAGACAGTGGATCAATATTGGCGACTCAGTAGAACCAGAGCAACCATTATTCAGCATCAGCAACCCTTCACTGGAGCCCCAAATTGCTCAATTTGAAAGTCAGATAGAAGCCATAGAAGCCACATTGGAACAAAATCGGGCGGAAGTAAAAAGGGTCAAAAACCTGAAAAAAACCAACGCGGTCAGCCAAAATGAACTGGATCGCCTGACCAATCAACAAGACAATCTGCAAGCCACCAAGAAAAGCTTGCAGGCTCAACTCGAACAAGCCCAGTCAATGTATGATGAAACAGTACTGAAAGCGCCATTTGCTGGTAATGTGGCGGAAATTTATAAGGAAAATGGTGAAGTCATCAGTCCAGGTGAGCCCATCATGGTTTTGGGTGGGATCACATCGCTCGAAGCCCCCATCTACCTGCCCTCTTTCCTGCATAGAAACATCAGCCCTGGACAGCAATTACCCGTGCGTTATGAAAATCATGTACTCACAGCAACCGTCAAAGAAATCAGTCAAACAGCTAATCCACAATCACAGTTATTCAAAGTCATGATTGAAGTACCCATAGCGCACCAGATTAAATCGGGTGAAAAAGTCACTGTTCAATTAAAAGAGCACATTGGTCAGTACTACCGCTTACCCATTGAAAGCGTGATTGACGATGGCATCAATGATCCGTTTGTGTTGTTGATCGTTAATAATCAGGTCATTCAGACACACATCACACTGATAGACATCGAAAACAATGAGGTCATCGTTGAATTACCACATCAAGGCACCATTGAAGTGGTCACTTCTGGCCAGGTAAACCTGTCACCTAATCAACGGATCAACCAGTCATGAGTGTGGTCAGGGTCCTGGTTGGACAAAAAAGACTGATCCTCACAACGGCCATTTTTCTGGCACTGTTCGGAATATTTTCATGGTCCAGCATGAACCGGCAGGAAGACCCATTCTTCCCCTATCGGCAGGGATTTGTGCTCGTACAGTACCCCGGGGCGGATGTAAAAAAAATCGAAAAACAAGTCCTTAAACCCCTTGAAGAAGAATTGGCACAAATCGAAGAAATTGACGAAATCAGGGCGACGGTTCGCTCTGGATTTGTCCAGGTTATCGTTAAAATGCTGGATCACATCACTGACACTGATTTGGTATGGGACCGGGTCAGGCGGGCGGTAGATAAGGCCGAAGTACAGTTTCCGGACGGTGTTGTAAAGCCGAGCGTGGAAGATCGGTTACTGGACACGGCTGTGGCCGTTTATTCGCTTTCTGGCATCAATGACATCATGCAATTGCGAGATGCCGCCAAGTCCATTAAAAACCGCATGTTCAACTTACCGGGCATCGGTAAAGTGTCCTTATATGGAATGCCTGAAGAACAAGTCACCATTACCCTGAAAGAATCATTCAATAACAGTGCCATCATCAACCATGAATCAGTGGCCAGACAAATCAATGAACGCACCAAAGCGCAACCGATCAATGCCTTGCATGTGGGAAACAATCGCATCAACCTGGATGCTCATACTGAGTTTCAATCCATTGAGGAAATTAAAAACACCAGCATTGAACTGACTAATGGTGAACAATTACCCTTGTCGGCACTGGCAGACATCCGCCTGGAGGCTGAAAATGTGTCCAATTCGGGGTTCTGGCACCACAGTGAGCGGGCCATTGCCTTGTCTTTGTATGTGCCCATCAATCAACTCAATGTGGTTGATTTTGGCGCTTCACTGAGGGATTACATGGATGACATCCGTGATTTATATCCTGATGTAACCATAGAAGAAGTGTTTTTTCAGCCTGACCGGGTAAAAGACCGCATTCAGGAGCTCGGCGGTTCTTTGCTGACTGGAATGGCACTGGTGACCATAATCCTCGCCTTGTTCCTGGGTTTGCGCCCAGGTTTAGTGGTCGCCACCGTGATACCATTGGTTACCTTTTCTTCACTGGCATTATTCAATATGGGTGGTGGTGTGCTGCATCAAATGGCCATCGCTGGTATGGTCATTGGTTTGGGTATGTTGGTGGACAATGCCATTGTGATGGTAGAAAACATACAGTACCACATTGATGAGGGCATGCGGGGCTCAGATGCCTCTGTGACTTCGGTGCGTAATCTGGCCATGTCACTGGGTTCAGCCACCGGTACCACCATTGCAGCATTCATGCCGATGCTGCTCTCCCAGGGGAATTCAGCTGATTTTACCCGGGCCATTCCGACCATGATCATTCTGTCGATCACCGTCAGTTACGTGTATGCCATTCTGGTGACCCCTGCATTCAGTCACATGTTCCTTAAACAACACAAGGAAAATCAGGAATCATCACTCCAAAAACTGGGCCATAAACTTGGCCAGTTGGCTGTTGGTCGCACCAACATCATCATTGCCGGTGCGGTGGTTTTTGTGATGTTTTCAGGTTACATGTTTGGTTTTGTTCAACGTGACTTTTTCCCTGACACCGATCGAAACCAGGTGATCATTGACATCAAGTATCCGGAAAACTCACACATCATTCAAAACACCCAGACCACCCGGGCCATTGCAGCAGAACTGGCCAAGCGTAATCATGTGGAACGCACCGTTACATTTGTCGGTAACTCAGGTCCGGTGTTTTATTACAACCTGGTAGAAAAACCCAGGGCACCTCACATTGCCCGAATTGTCACGATCATTGATGACGTGGCCAATTCTCAGGGCATCATCGAATGGATCACCCGCGAAGTGACACCACAATACCCACAAGCAGAAATTGTGGCCAGGAGACTGGGTCAGGGTCCACCATCAGACGCCCCGATAGAAATCAAAGTCATTGCTGAGGACCGCAAAGACCTCACCGAATCGGTGCGCAAAATTCAAGACCTGCTCAGTCAGACAGAAGGTACCCGAACCCTGCGCAACACCATCGGACTGGGTATGGCCAAACTGACCCTGACACCACACGATGACCTGCTGAATAAAAATGACATCACCAGGGATAAACTTGCCAGTGGTCTGGCACTGCGAACATCAGGACAGGTGATTGGACAATACCGGGGTGATGAAGATCCCATCAACATTGTCATGCAATCACCCGAACATGTGAATTTCAACATTCAGGATCTGGATGACATCTCCATTCACAATGGCGAATACCAGTTGTCGCTCAATGCCCTCACCGATAAACGCATCGAATGGTTACCCGCCTCCATCAATCACATCAACTTACAACGAACTGCATCGGTTTACTCGGAAACCATTGACGGTTATACCTACGATGATGTGTTGGCGAAATTTCTGCCCCAAATGGCTCAGGTTGAACTACCCAAAGGCGTTGATTACTATGTGGCCGGTGCCGTTCAGGAATCCGGGAAAGCCAATCAGTCGCTGGGTAAAGCCCTGCCGATTGGTATCATCATGTTGCTGATCTTTTTATTGATTGAGTTCAACTCATTCAAAAAAATGTTGATCATTCTGATCACCGTTCCGCTGGCATTTGCTGGTGTACCCTTTGGCTTGCTGTTCACCAGCACCCCTTTTGGATTCACCGCAACCCTGGGGGTCCTGGCATTGGTCGGTATTGTGGTCAATAATGCCATTGTGTTGCTCGACCTGATACAAAAACACCAGGACCAGGGTATGGACATGAAAACCGCCATCGAGCTAGCAGTGGCACGACGTACCCGCCCCATCATCCTGACCACACTGACCACCATCGCTGGTTTGTTGCCTTTGGTGATGACCAAATCGACTTTGTGGCCTCCTTTGGCCTGGTCAATCATTTCAGGTTTACTGGTTTCTACCGCCCTGTCATTACTGGTGGTGCCATCCATGTATCAAAAACTCATCAGATCAACATGAGCATCCAACTGACACATCAATACCTCGACCTGGGTCAGGCTTTTTCCAGACCGGTTTTACCTGAGTCTTTCCCGGAGCCGAAACTGCTGCTGTGGAACACAGATCTGGCTGATGAACTTGCGATCAGCGTAACAGCATCAGAACGGGCACAGGTATTCTCCGGCCAACTCCTTGCCAGCGGCTCAAGGCCTGTGGCGATGGCTTACTCAGGCCATCAGTTTGGCCAGTTCAACCCTCAACTTGGCGATGGCAGAGCCCACTTGCTTGGCGAGCATGAATCTGCCAACGGACAACTGGTTGATATTCATTTAAAAGGATCAGGCCGCACACCATTCTCCCGAAATGGTGATGGCAAATGTGGCATCAGACCAGCCGTCAGGGAGTACCTGATGTCAGAAGCCATGCATGCTCTGGGGGTGCCTACCTGCCGCACCCTGGCTGTGGTCAGTACAGGGGAAACAGTGTTCAGGGAACAGCCTGTACCAGGCGCAGTGGTTACCCGTACCGCTGAGTCTCATATCAGGGTCGGTACATTTGAGCATTTTGCGGCCCGGAATCAACCTGCTGAATTAAGTACTCTGGTGGATTTCTGTATCAGCAGACATGACTTTGACACGCCTGAAAGCGGACCTGAAAAATACTTGAGATTTTTCTCCCAAGTTATTGATAAGCAGATAAAATTACTGATCAATTGGATGCGTGTTGGTTTCATTCATGGGGTAATGAACACAGACAATTGTCTGATCTCGGGTCATACCATTGATTATGGGCCTTGTGCCATGCTGGGCGTTTATGATCCACAAACGGTTTACAGTTCCATAGATCATCAGGGACGTTATGCGTTTGGTAATCAGCCAGCCATCACCCATTGGAACCTGGCCCGATTGGCCGAATGCTTACTGCCATTGATAGCGGATGACCAGGACCAGGCAGTGCATCTAATCATGCCATATATTGAAGGTTTCAGTGATCGCTATAATCAGGCTTATCGTCAGATGATGGCACACAAACTGGGTTTCAACACAGCCGATGAAGAAGTCTCTTCCTGCGCGGATGAATTATTGAAGCTGATGCATGCAAATCAAATGGATTACACCCATACCATGACTGCCCTGTTGGACCCGGACAAAGACAAATCGCTGTCAGCATTGAATGCATGGTTGTCAAGCTGGCAACAGTTACTGCATAAATGGAACATCAATAAAGAGCACAGTGTACAGCAGATGAAAGCAAACAACCCACTGGTCATCCCCAGAAATCATCACGTCGAACGAATTCTCAAACAGGTTGAAGAAAATGGTGACCTCAATGAATTGAAAACTTTTTTAAAAGTCCTGAAATCTCCTTATCAAACATCAAAACACATCAGTCAATATCAGGATTTGCCTACAGATCAGGACCAGAATTACCAAACTTATTGCGGAACCTGATGAATCAATCAAGACCACCAATAAAAATCAGGTCTGGTTCAGGCAAATTGGGTCGCAGGATAAATACCCCCCGATTGATGTCTGACACAATCACTACGCCATTGTCAAAAAAGGGGAATACGTTCCAGGCGCCTGGAAAGCCCGGGTTGTCATTGGGCGGATAGGTGTCAAAAAAAGCCACTTCTTTCATTTCAGCATGACGCAAATCGCCCAACTCAAGGATGCGAAGTCCCCGTGAGTAATTGGCCTGGTAAGTTCGCCCATTGAGCACATATTGATTGTGATCAATGGAGGCCCCTGCAGATTCATGATAACCACGGTCTACCGGGACATCAACGTTTCTGAAATCCATCACATATGTTCGGGTGTTGTTGCCATCCCTGAATTCATCTAACTCATCATCAATGATGAAAAATCTTTGGTCAGCAGTTAACCAGCCCTGGTGAGTATACCGATGTCCGGTATAACTGGTTTTGGAAATTTGAGTGGGGTTGATTTTCACCGTTACATCGACCACTGTGACCGTGTCTTCGTTACTCAAAAAACACAGTTCCCTGCCATGATAATCAGGGTCTGGACCAATATAATTGACACATTGGGCATCATGGGTGTAGCCATCACTGTCAAAACAACCGGCATATGTGGGATTGGTTGGGTTATTGATGTTCACCATGTGCAAACTGCCGGCACAGGTATTGCCACCAACCAAATAAGCAAAACCGGTTTCCTGATTGATGATGATGTTATGGGCTTCTCTGAAGTTTTCCTGTTGATACAGCGCATCATGGGTAAAAGTGACCGGAAAATCAACGGCTGTTAACAATCGATTCAGGTCAAACACCTGCATACCATGATTGCCTATTTCATCAGCCACAATGAAAGCGTGGTGGCCATATGTTTTGATGTCACGCCAGGAACTGCTGGAAACGTGGCTGGGTAACTGACCGATATAAACCGGATTGGCCGGATCAGTTACTTCAACAAATGATGTGCCATTGGACCTGCCTACCAAGGCAAAGTACCGATTGCTTTTGGGATCTTTCCAGCCCCAGGAATCAGAACCTTGCCCGCCACCGATGGTTGGTAAATCCAAATGTCCCAGTAAATCAACATGATCACAGGGGAAGACATCAGCCATTCCACCCAAACAGGAACCACTGCCTTTGAATTGGTAGCCCGTATAAGGTTGATCATGAGCGGCATGCATCAATTTGGCAAAATCCATGTCTGGATAGTTTTTACCAATGATGGCTGACCGGCTGGGGGTATGACACGCCTGTACCGGAATCCAGGAGATCAGTAGCACCCACAACACCAATGCATTGAAGTTCACAGGCAAATTCGCTTCATTGTTTGACCACCTGCCCACCTTTGATCACCACTGCAATGTTTTGCATCACTGTAATGTTTTCAATTGGGTTGTCTTCAACGACCACCAAATCAGCATAATACCCAGGCTTGAGTTGTCCCAATTGACTGGCTTGTCCCAACAAGTCTGCCGCATGTAAAGTGGCTGCCTGCAACGCTTCAGCAGGACGCATGCCATTGGCCACCATCAGGGCGAATTCTTCACCATTGCGGCCATGCTCTGAGACGCCACTGTCGGTACCAAAAGCGATCTTTACGCCAGCTTCATATGCCCGGTTAAATGACCCTGCCAGCAAAGGTCCAATGGTCGCTGCTTTGCGAGCCACCACTGCCGGGAAAAAACCTTTAATCCTGGATTTTTCTGTCACCCAGTCTCCTGCAATCAAAGTCGGAACCAGGTATGTGCCATGTTGCTTCATCAGTTTAATGATTTCATCATCCAGGTATGTGCCATGCTCAATACTTGAAACACCAGCCACAATGGCCCGCTTCATACCGCCTTTGCCATGGGCATGGGCGGCCACTTTAAAACCATAGTCATTGGCAGTGGCAAT
Source organism: Marinicella sediminis (assembly GCF_002000055.1). Classification (GTDB taxonomy): domain Bacteria; phylum Pseudomonadota; class Gammaproteobacteria; order Xanthomonadales; family Marinicellaceae; genus Marinicella; species Marinicella sediminis. The sequence goes on from NZ_MVBD01000002.1 coordinate 139,914, forward strand.
CAAGGCATCCAGTTCTTCATCAGAGAACTGTGCATTGTCGCCACTGGCTGCCTGACTGAGCACACCACCTGTGGCAGTGATTTTAATCAGATCAGCACCGTCCTGGTAACGTTGCCTCACTGCTCTGCGTGCCTCGCCCGTACCGTTCAAAACACCATGCTTTGGGGTGGTGTGTGGAAACAAGCCATCACGATATCCATTGCTGGGGTCAGCATGACCGCCAGTTGTGGCCAGCGACTTGGCGGAGGTGAAAATACGCGGACCAACTACTTTTCCTTTGTTGATGGCATTTCTCAGGGCCACCGATGCATTGAAGGCATCGCCTACATCACGGATGGTGGTAAATCCAGCATCCAGGGTGATGCGGGCATACATCACACCATTAATGGCCACATCAGCTTCATTGTCCTGAAATTTTTCCAGGTATCTGGTGGCACTGTTTTGATGGGTGATGTGGGTGTGCATGTCCATCAACCCAGGCAAGCAGTATGCCTTACTGAAATCATGATCAGCTTCTCCACCATTGTCATCACTGACAGCAGTGATGCGGTCACCCTCGGTGGTGATCAGTTGATTGGCCTTCATTTCGCCACTGGCGGCATCAAACAAGTGACCACAACGAATGGTCTCGGCTGATACCCAGGGACTGGCCATTAACAGGATTAACAACGTTTTTTTCATCTTTAGCCTCTCATTACAGATTCAATTTCAGCGATGGCCTTGGGCGCTTTTTTACTCAAAACCACAGGACCTTTCTTACTGACATGGATGTCATCTTCAATGCGTATGCCCATACCTCGCCACTTTTTGGGTGCTTTGGAATGCTCACTGATATAAATCCCCGGCTCCACTGTCAGCACCATGTTCTCTTCCAACTCGACCCACAAGTCATCAACCCGGTAATCACCACAATCATGCACATCCAGACCCAACCAGTGACCAGTCATGTGCATGTAATAATTGGCATAAGCCTTTTCTTCCAACACCTGTTCCAGAGAACCTTTGAGTATCTTCAGATCCAACAATCCCTGACTGATGGTTTTGACTGCTGCATCATGAAATTCATTCCAGTGACGACCAATCTGAACACAATCAATGGCGTCAAGCTGTGCCTGTAAAACCACCTCATACAAATCTTTTTGACGGGCTGAAAACTGACCGTTTACCGGGAATGTACGGGTGATGTCTGACGCATAAAAGTCGTACTCAGCACCCGCATCTATCAGCACCAGATCATGCTCAAGTAATTGGTGATTGTTGTTGATGTAGTGCAGGATGTTGCCATTTTCTCCACCACCAATGATGGGGGGATAGGCACTGTGTGACTGGTGACTCATCAGGTGATGTTGGTATTCTGCCTGTAAATGAAACTCATAAAGGCCTGGTTCGCAACGTTGCATCATCCTGATATGCGCTTCAGCTGCCAAATTGGCAGATTGCTGTAAACATTTGATCTCAGCACGGCTTTTGTACAGACGCATGTCATGCAAAACATGGGTAATGGAACTGAACTCTTCAGGCGCTTTGGACTTCTGACCTTTGCGTGTTTCGATGGCTTTGACCCACTGTGTGATTTTGTGATCAAAATCATCATTGTCACCAATTTTGAAACACAGTTTTTCACATCCCTGTAACAACAGCGGCAAACGGCGGTCAATTTCCCGGATGTCATAGGCTGCATCAAAACCAAAATCGTCCACAGCACCCTGTGTGCCAGCCATGGGACCGTCCCAAATGATTTTCTTCGGATCTGCTTCCCGGCAAAATAAAATCTGCTCAGCATCTTTTAATCCTGGGAGCAGAACCATCACTGCATCCGGTTCATTGAAACCAGACAAATAATAGAAATCACTGTCCTGACGATAGCCATGAAATACGTCACCATTACGCAAATATTCTGGTCTGCTGGTGAGGATGGTGACGGCACCCTCGCCGGTGATTTTCATTAATTGCTGGCGTCTTTTACGGTATTCCTTTGGGGTTATCATTCAGCCTGAACCTGACCACTGGTAAATAGAAAGATCTATTGTATCACCCAAGCCAAATTCTATGCCTTCCAATTGCAGTTTTTTCTTCTGAACCGAATGACCAGGACGGTCAATTGGAATGGTGATTTTACCTTGTGAACCGATCACCCGATGCCAGGGCAATTGATGTTTTTCTGTGCAACTGTGTAACACCCGTGAGACTTGCCTGGCAGCCCGGTGATTACCGGCCATGGCAGCCACCTGACCATAAGTCACCACTTTGCCGGCGGGTATCCGGCTGATGATGTCAATGATGGCCAGGGTTAATGGCTGCACAGTCAGCAGATCCGTGTTTCAGTTGCGGCTCTCATTTTCATTCAGGCAATTGTTTATCGTCTTTGCCACCGACTTTGGATTTGGCCCAACCCAATGCTTTGTTTTTCATTTCTACAAATTTTTTGGAGCCCCTTTCCAGTTTGGCTTCCCATTCAGGATTTGGCTCTTGTCCCTCGGTGACTTTGAAAAACACCTGCATCAATGCAGTCATGGCAAAGGGATCAATTAAAGCCGCTTTGACGCCCCAGGCCGTAACCACAGCCAATACGAAAGGCCAGAAGCCGCCAGAATATCCACCAAAACTCATCAGGGCGGCCAACGGAGCAAATACGATGATCAACACAATCAGTGACAACACCCAGGTGATGATGGTCAAAAACAAAGCGTTTTTCAGAAATGTTTTGTAATTCTGAGCATACAACACCAATGCTTTGCGTGAATCTTCCCATGGGTTTTCAGAATTATTGCGAATGTAATAAGCCAGAATCACTTCATCAACGTAGGTCAAGGACATGTTTACCACTCCATTAATGAATTGCACCAATGGCTGTGGAATCACCGGCAGGAATGACATCACCCCGGAGAAGATGCGGTTGAAGGTCTTCAAAACCCCTTTGATCAACTGATCCACACCAAACAACACTGAAGACTCTTTGAAACGGTTTTTTACCACTTCCTGAGCGTATTTGATCTGACCTTTACCTTCCGGCATCGGCTCACCATCCAGGTGTTTAACCACCACCGCGATGTGTCCGGCCTTAACCAAATACAACAGGTATTCACGCACGTAATACAGCACCCCGCTGACCAGTGTAAAACCACCGACCATGCCGTAAAAAACACCGGCTTCCGAATTATCTCCTACCTTGCCAAATAAATAGCCCACACCACCACCGGTACCGGTACCCAGAATGTAAGCCAGGGTAATGCCCATATAAATCAGAAATCTGAACAACACAAACTCTTTGGTTTTCCATAAGGTGGACATGACCTGCCCAAATTTAAAATCAACCATTGTTATCCTCTGTTTGTAATCGACGTCTGATACAGACGCCCTGTTTATTTAATCGGTCTGATACCCACAGCTTCCTTCAACCTGGCCAAAAAAGGCGAGGCGAATGCACGGGCTTTGACCGCACCCTTTTGCAGTTCCTGTTCAATTATATCGGGGTTCTCCATCAGGTCATGGTATTTTTCACGGGCAGCTTTTAATTCTGTGTTCACCATCTCAAAAAGTTGCTGCTTGGCAGTACCCCATGCGATGCCGTTGGCAAATTCGGTCTTCATTTCATTCACTTGCTGTTCAGTTGCAAAGGCTTTGTAGATGTCAAACACAAAAGAATCGTTCGGATCTTTGGGCTCGCCTGGCTCAAGCGAGTTGGTTTTGATTTTCATGATGTGCTTACGCAACTGCTTTTCTGTCAGCCACAAAGGGATGGTGTTGTTATAGGATTTGCTCATTTTACGACCATCCAGACCCGGTAAAATAGCTACATTGTCATCGACAATGGTTTTGGGCATGGTGAAATGCTCACCAAAATGATGATTGAATCGCGCCCCGATGTCACGGGCCATTTCCAAATGCTGGGTCTGATCCTTACCCACCGGCACTTCATTGGCATTGAACATCAGGATGTCTGCGGCCATCAGAACCGGATAGCTGAACAGGCCCATGGTGATGCCTTTATCAGGATCATCTTCGCCCTGGTCGGTGTTTTCTGCCACTGCCGCTTTATACGCATGTGCACGGTTCATCAGGCCCTTGGAAGTCATGCAGGTCAGCAGCCAGGTCAGTTCAGGTATTTCCGGAATGTCAGACTGACGATAAAAAATGGCTTTGTCTGTGTCCAGTCCCAGGGCCAGCCAGGTGGCGGCAATTTCTTTGGTAGACTGAGCTATGCGCTCAGGTTCCCAGCACTTGATCATGGCGTGAAAATCTGCCAGAAAGAAATAACTGTTCATGGCCTCATCCTGGCTGCGCAGAATGGCGGGCTTGATGGCCCCCACATAATTGCCCAAATGAGGTGTTCCGGTGGTGGTAATCCCTGTCAAAACGGTGGTCATGTTGTGTCCGCAAATTAATAAAACCGCATTATTGTATTCAACCGCCTGAACTAATTACAATGGATAATTCGATTTATCAAAACCGGAGTACCCATGAAACTGTTGTTATCCTCGTTGTTTACCTTGTTATGCCTGACTTCAGCCCCTGTTCTTGCCAAAAACGAAGCCCAGGAAGCCGCCCAAAAAGGCTTAAAAGCAGTCACTGTATACCTTGATGTCAATTTAATTGCCCGTAAACACCGCGCTGCAAAAAACCTCACGGAGTTACATCAGGAGTTCGCCGCATATGGTTATGAACTGATTCAGGTCAATCCCTATACAGAAAACAGTGACTTGCAGGGGTTTTATGTGTCTTATAAAAAGGCCGCAAATTGATTTCAGAGGTTTCCATGCTAAAATATAAATTTTCTACAAACAGACGTTTATATGGCTTGGAATGGCAAATACATCAATCCTTATGTACCCCATGGTAAAAAAAGTGAGAAGGTCAAGAAAATCACTGTCTCCATACCGTTTGATGTATTAAAAATACTGACCGATGAACGAACCAGACGGCAAGTTTCAAACCTCAAACACGCCACCAACAGTGAATTGCTCTGCGAGGCATTCCTGCATGCCTATACCGGACAGCCGTTACCCACAGATGAAGATCTGAGCAAATCAAACACTGCATATGATCGCAAACTGAAAGGCGAATAACCACCCCATGAGTTTATGGCGGAGACAAAATCCGGGTTTCACCAACTTTCATGGTGATGAAAGGTTTCAGTTCCGGCGTTGACATAACCTCACGTTCCAACCATTCTTTGGGTTCAAGGTAAGGTTCATGGGTCAACAGGAACGTCCCCCAGTGTATACCCAAAGACAAGTTGGAACGCACATCCTGATGAATCTGCACAGCCTGACTCGGGTTGACATGCTGAGGTAACATAAAATATTCAGGGCCATATGCTCCGATGGGAATCAGTGACAGATCGTGTGGCCCCAATTGTTCACCAATGCGTCGAAAATAATCGGCTTCATAACCGGTATCTCCAGCAAACCAGACTTTGAATCCATCGATGTTGACGTGCCAGCTGTTCCATAACGTTTTGTTGGTATCAAACGGCGTTCGTTTAGACCAGTGTCGGGTTGGGGTTGCGGTAACAGTTGTGAATTCATTGTACTGATGGGTTTGCCACCAATCCATCTCTATCACCCGTTGCTCATCGATGTCACGCTTCAAAAACCACTGTTTTAACCCCCATGGCACCAGCCAGGTTACCTGATTGCCGAGTTTGATCACCGTTTCATGGTCCAGGTGATCATAGTGGTTATGGGAAATCACCACCACATCCACAGATGGCAGCTGATCAACCGATAGTGCCGGGGGTATCAGGCGCTCAGGTCCACCGAGGCCAACAGGCGATGCCAATGCACTTAAATGTGGATCAGTCAGAATTGTCACATCCTGGAACTGTATCAATACTGTGGCATGACCCAGCCAGGTAAAACGTGGCAACGCAGCAGGCGCTTGAAGCAATGCCATATCAATTGATTGCTGTTGCTTCATGACCATTTCATTTTCTGGTTGGACAAAAGTACCTTCTCGCCAGCGCATACGCAAGTATGACAGCAAAGGGGAACTGTTTTGTGCCCGTGAAATGAATTGCTTTTCTCCATGATGTGCAGCATCTCCTGGTGGTTTGAGGTATTGGGCAGATCGCCAGCATCCACTGATCAAACCCAACACCACCAGCAAGCCAATCATCAGCCCAAGCACTTTAAGGCTTTTGATCATGATAACAGCTTCAGGTCTTCCAGGATCTGGTCCAAACTCGACCGACAGGTCAGTTGTTGGTATAAATCATCCAGTTCCTGACCATTGACCATGGCCAGTATGGTGGCCAATACAAAGCCACGGTGTACATTGTCGCCACCCAGTTCGGTATTGACCTGTAATGCAGTCAGGGTATCTTCCGGGTATTTATTGGCCAGATAGAGAATTCCCGGCCAACTGTCACTGATGTAACAAGCCGAAGAATACAAGCCGCCGATGACTTGATCGTCCGCCCAGCTGGCTGCAGGACGGCGTTTAAAATGCTTGCCAGCTACCTGCATGAGCACCTTCCTAAGAAGAGTTTGACGTGATTCCAGATCATCTGATTGCCACAGGTCATGTAATAAATCCAGGTATTGAAAACACACACGGATCAACTGATTGTCCGGATGAGTGAGTTTCAGGTGCAGCGCAGCCATTGATTTGATCTCAACCAAAGAATGTCCCGTTTCCATCGCCCACAAAGCCAACGGACCAATCCTGACCAGCCCTCCGATTGATGGTGTGTCATGGGTAACGGCGGCACATTGATGTGCGGCGCGGCCAGCGGCTAAATGGGCGAAAAAACCACGGTGATAGGATTCTGCATAAGTGTCTGGATGATTGGCCGGATCGGCAGTCATTTGTTGGATATAGTGGTTTAAAAAAATGGATTCATCATATTGTTGCCCAGCTGCTCTGATGGCATCAAACATCCACAATACCGTGTGTGCATTCAGGGTGTTTTCGCCAGCCTGCATGTCATGATGATAATGGATGCCGGATTGATCCCACAAGTGGGCTTTGCCTTTGAGAATCACATTACCCACCACTTCAGGGACATTGTTTGCTTGTGAGCCTTGGCGACCGCCGTGGCGCTTGGAATGTAATGACATGATGGCACCGGGATGTCTGGCAGGAGCCGGATGAAATTGCTTGAAACCGTCAGGAAAATCCTTCCTGATGTCTGTGCGTCGGTAATACCAATGAGCTGGCATGGCCAGAGCATCGGCCACAAAAGCATTTCTGATGGCCCTCACAGACCTCGGAACAGTTTGCAAACCCTGCTGTTGGATGCTGTATTGCTTATGAGGGATTGACATGAGAAAAACGGTGTTTAAAAGACAATTATTTTAAACACCGTCAGTGAAAGTCAGATGAAACCAGGCAGTAACCGATGATAAAGAGTGTTCCTGGGACTCCGCCCTCCGATCCAGTCCTGCACTAAGTCATGAATCCTTACAGTTGCCAGTAAATTTTATTCCTGTCAAAATCCAATATGGCCTCGTCGATCATATCAAACGATCAAACACGCAACGTGCTGAATCGCCGTCGCTCATCAATTAAGCCAGCGTCTCGAACCGATCCCCTGCTCTCAACCGTTATTCAGGTGGTGATCATACCAGGACCGCAATCGTTTCAATGAACGTGCATCATACTGACTTTCCAATTGGGCCATGGCCTCCGGATCTCCCTGTAATTGTTGGCGTTGTTCAATGTAAGCAGAGACTTTTAACTGCCAGGCGCTCTGACGTTGATCCAGCGCCCCGAGTCTTTGTGCAACATCTTCACCATAATCAATGGTTCGCAAGATCATTTTTTGTTGATCACTGACTCCTGTATCAGCATATTGCTGGTTTTGTAGCCAGGCATCCTGATAGGCTGTTGCCGCTTCTTCCTGCAGTAACCACTGGTGTTGTTGACTGGTCAATTCTCCAATGTCTCCAGCCTCCCGGGCAAGGAGCCAGGATGCATAAGCATGTGCTTCACCATAGAATGCTTCACTCAGGGACTTTCCCAGCAATTGCTCCCGATGATCCTGAATGGCCATGAGTTGATCTTTGAGTGACAAGTCTGATGACAAGGACAATGCAAAATTTTCTGTTTCGGCCAGGTAATTAACATACTCATCAAACAAATCCCTTACCTGTTCCAATTGATCCAGTGAGAGGAAATCACTGCTGATGCTGAGTAACCGGTGTTTGATTTGTTGTAGTGACATTTCACCTCTTGCACTGAGGTAATGATCAAATAAACGATGTAAATCTTTGTCTGCAATAACTTGACCTTGATCATCCAGATTCACCCCTCCATCAGGATGTGTACCGGACAACGAACTGACCTGGCTGGCATATATCAGCTGTTGATTGGGCAATTGCCGTCGTTGTTCATGTTCCCAAAGCATAGCCACTGTGATGGATTGTCTTTGCGGAATTGATGATTGCACATCCATTGTAACAGGTGCTTTCAGCTGATCGGCTTGAGCATAGGCCCAATAAGCTGCTGCTGCTGTCGTTGCCAGGATGATTGTACTTAAAGTTGTTTTACCTTTCATTTATAAACCCTCGTTTTTTAATCTGTTGGCATGTGCCCGGTAAACGCTTACAGGATTGGGAGTGAACAGACCCCTCAGTCCTAAGACCTGATTCACTTCATCTCCATGATTCCATGGGTAATCGTCACGCAAGACACGGCCCAGATGTGAAGAACAACGTCCCACCAAACCGTCATTGGCTTCGCCAAAGAACAACAAACTCGTCAAGCCGAGTAAAGCATCACTGATGTCAATGACGTTACTGACTGGACGGGTTCCGCTGAAAGAATAATATTTAACCCCATTGGCTTCGTAAGCGCCTTCACCACATGTGCTCAATGGCATGCCCTCGGGATAATTTTGATTGAATGCTTCGGCACCTGCAGTGGTCAGGGCATTGAGCGAGGCCAGTGCATCCTGGGGGTCACCTGCACCACCTGAAGCCACTTCAATCAAGGTGGCCAGGGCATTGGCCATTCCGGCAAGCACAGCTTCAACAAATGATCCAGGAGGTGCCACTGTCTGTACTGCATCAGCGACCGGGCTGCCAGTATTGGGGCCGCCAACAGCAGTCACAGAAGCCACTAAATCCGGACGCACTGACGCCACATAGCGGACAGTAGGAGAGCCATGAGAATGACCGATGAGATTAAACTTTTGATGACCATAAATGGCCTGAATGACTTCAAGCTGAGACAACAATTGTTCACCACGCATTTCACTGGAATGTGCTGCCGATACATCAGCCACGTAAACCGTTGCCCCATCATCTGCCAATTCACCCGGAATACGATAGAAATAATTGAATATTCCAAAGGCCTGATCAAAGCCAAACAACCCATGAACCAGTACAATGGGATGTTTGGTTTTGGTGTAATTACTGTTCCACCAGAAGGCATTAACTGGTGAACTTAATACCATAAGCATCATCACAACGATGATCCATGGCGCAGATACTTGCGACTTGTTCATAATACTCCTCTCTATTAATTCATCAGCTCTAACGGCTTTTACATTTTTTTAACAGAGCGGAAATGACTTGTCAACAATAAATTAAACGAACGTTTGAAATATCAATTAACTTCGTTTATTTTCTGTTTTTATTCAGTGATTTAGTTGATATGTTAAGCATTTTTTTTGAATTCATTGCCAGGCAGAATCAATCGGTTCAACCTGCTTTTGTGGATCCACCAACAACAATTTATTATCAATGGCTGACTGAACCTGTTCCCTTTTTACATGAGGTGCAAATAACTGAATAAACTCATGCATAAATCCACGCAGGAATAAACTTGGGCTGAATGCCAGCCACGTGGCACTCAATGGCAACAATCCGACAGTGCCCAGGGTATGCAGATCTGCATCCAGTTTTTTGTCAACCGCCATACTGGCAATGATGCCCACCCCAAGTCCTGAACGAACGTAAGTTTTAATCACATCTGAGTCACGTGCTGTGAAGACGATTTGATAGTCAAGGCCAGCTTGGTTAAAAGCCTGTACCAGTGATGAATTCTGTTGATCATTACCCACATAGACAATCAATGGATGCTTGGCCAGTTCAGCCAATGTGATGGATTCTTTTTGAGCCAGTGCATGACCTTTGGGCACCACGATTTTACGTTGCCATTTATAAAGGTCCAACTTGACCAAGTCGGTGGCTTCTTCCGTACTGCCGGAACTGATGACAAAATCCACTTCCCCTTCTCTGAGGGATTTGAGATTTTGCTGTGACGTACCCTGTAATAAATTCACTTTGATTCCCGGGTAGACTTCATGCAACTGTTTCAACACCGATGGCAACACATACCGGGCCTGGGTGTGAGTGGTGGCAATGTTCAGCTGACCATGCCGGTCATTGGTCAGCTCATGACTGAAGGCTTTGATGTTCTCCACTTCCTTGAGAATGCGTTCAGCCCTCTTCAGTACTTCCTTACCAGCCTGGGTCAAAGCAACCAGGGCCTTGCCTTGTCTGACAAACAAACTGAATCCCAGCTCATCTTCCAGCAAGCGCACCTGACGACTGACACCAGGTTGTGAAGTGAACAACTGCTTGGCAGCTGCAGTGACATTGAGTCCATTGTGGCTGACCGCCACGAAAAACCTCAGTTGTTGTAATTTCATTTTGAAATACCGGTTAATTCATACAGTTGACCGCACATTGACGCATAAATGACATGTCTGTGTACAATCAGTTTAAGTCCCACAATCAATGGCCCTTTTGAGCGCATCATATCAGCCACATCAATAATTCGCAATATGGACGTCTAAACGTCTGATAACTTTTTGTTATATGCCCATGCCGATTTACTATTTTGGGAAATCAGGTCAGCTGGCTATAGTGTGCAGAACATTTACCTCAATATGACCCATCATGAAACACTTGCCAATCAACATCAAATTGCACCAGCAACCCGTTTGGGTCTTAGGTGGTGGCACCGTAGCACTCAGGAAAATTCAGCCTTTGTTGTCTGCCGGTGCTGAAGTCTATTGTGTTGCCAGGCGGTTTCACCCTGATATCAGGACTTTGACCATTGATCACAGTATTTGGCTGACCAAACATGATTTAAAGGATTTGTCGGTATTGGAACAATTACCCAGACCACGACTGGTGGTTTCAGCCACCGATGATCCACTGATTAACCGTCAGGTTTATCACTTCGCCAAAACCCATGACTTGCTGATCAATACCGTAGATGATCAGCCTTTGTGTGATTACATCACACCTGCCATTGTCGATCGCTCACCCGTGGTGGTGGCCATCAGTACCGAAGGTGCTTCACCGGTTCTGGCCAGGATGATTAAACAAAAAATCAGTTACCTGCTGCCAGCAAACCTCGGAAGTTTGGCAAGAAAAGCCAGACAGATGAGGCAAAGCATTAAAGAGAACATCCCCGATTTCAATAACCGCAGGCGGTTTTGGCAACGGTTTTTTGATTGGTCTCATGCCAGCCTGAGTTTATTCAAAGACCCCCACATGAATCCCGGAAAGGAACACATTGATGAATTGATCTCCGAAGTCAACCAAACTGCAGGACGAGTCAGCCTGGTGGGAGCCGGTCCCGGGGACCCTGATCTACTGACCATCAAAGCCATCAAAGTCCTGCAATCAGCTGATGTGGTGCTGCATGACCATCTGATTTCCTCAGACATCATGGCCATGATACGAAAAGATGCTGAATTGATTGATGTGGGTAAACAGGCTGGTAAACACTTGACCAAACAACAAGTCATCAATCAACTGCTGGTCGAGCACGCGCGTCAGGGATTACATGTCTGCAGACTCAAAGGGGGTGATCCATTTGTTTTTGGCCGTGGCGGTGAAGAAATCCAGCAACTGAACAAGCACCAGATACCATTTGAAATTGTTCCCGGTATCACTGCAGCAGTTGGTTGTGCGGCCTATGCGGGTATTCCGCTGACCCATCGTGACCATGCCCAGGGATTGGCATTTATCACCGCACACTGCAGTGATTCGAAAGATCGGATTGATTGGCAATTCTATGCAAAAAATCAGCAGACACTGGCGGTATACATGGGACTGATTAAAGCCGAGCACCTGGTAACACAATTGATCCTGCATGGAAAAAACCCATCAGTTCCTGTTGCAATCATAGAAAATGGCACCCGCCATAATCAACGCACCGTCACCGGACAATTGCACCAATTAGCTGCTATGATAGATGAACACAAAATCAATTCCCCTGCCCTGATCATCATCGGTGAAGTGGCGGGCTACGCAGAACAACTGGATTGGTTCAGCCCGCACGTGGCATACCAGCCTGAAGAAGCTTACTTAAAATCAGCATAACGAGAAACTTTATGATTTATAACAACATTCTGGAAACCATCGGCAACACGCCAATCATTAAAATCAACCGACTGGCACCTGATCATGTCGACATGTATGTCAAAGCTGAATACTTTAACCCTTTGGCTTCAGTCAAAGACCGCCTGGCCCACGCCATCATCGCCGACGCTGAAGCCAAAGGCTTACTGAAACCAGGACAAACTGTGGTGGAAGCCACTTCTGGTAACACCGGTATTGCTCTGGCCATGGTATGCGCGGCAAAGGGCCATCCATTCGTAGCCGTAATGAGTGAAACATTTTCCATAGAACGGCGTAAATTGATGCGCGCATTGGGAGCGAAAGTGGTACTGACACCCGCCGAAGCACGCGGATCTGGCATGGTGGCCAAGGCCAAAGAACTGGCGGAAGAACGTGGCTGGTTCCTGGCCCGGCAGTTTGAAAATGAAGCCAACCCGGCCTACCACCGTTCCACCACCGGACCAGAAATCCTCAAGGATTTCGCCGGCAAAAAACTGGACTATTTTGTCAGTGGTTACGGAACCGGTGGCACCATCACCGGGGTTGGTGAGATGCTGAAACTGGCCAGGCCTGACATCCAGGTGGTTGCTACTGAACCTGTCGAAGCCCAGCTGTTGGCTGGCAAGGAATGGAGCCCTCATAAATTACAAGGTTGGACCCCTGACTTTGTGGCCGATGTGATGAACCAGGATATCTTTGATGACCTGATTCCAGTTGACGAACATCAATCCAAAGCTGCCTCGCTGGCATTGGCATCAAAAGAAGGTATCCTGTGTGGGATTTCAGCCGGAGCCACCTTTGCAGCAGCACTGGAGACTGCCCAAAAGGCCCCACAAGGATCGGTCATTCTGGCCATGTTGCCAGACACCGGGGAACGATACCTCAGCACTTATTTGTTTGAAGACTTCGAAAGCGGTTCAGACGAAATCTGAACCCACTCAGGCTATGACTGACAAGACAGGCTTCAATCGCCTGTCTTTTTTTATGTCTGATTATCAACCACATATGCTATTCTGATAAGTCAATCAACGGTAATAATCATCATGACACAACAAAGGTACGATGTGATTGTCTTTGGTGCCACCAGTTTTGTCGGCAAAATCATTTGCCAATATCTGGTCAGCCATTTCAAATCCGGGGACATCAGCTGGGCCATGGCCGCCCGATCTGCTGACAAACTCGATCAACTCAAAACCCAGTTGGGTCCAGCCGCTCAGGATCTGGCAGTCCTGGTGGTTGATGCCACCGATGAACAGGCCCTTGGGGCCATGTGTCGACGTACCCGGGTATTGATGACCACGGTGGGTCCCTATGATTTATATGGTGAACCGGTATTGCGTGCTTGTGTGGAAACCGGCACTGATTACTGTGACCTGACCGGAGAGGCGCATTGGATTCGTAAGATGCTCGACCGATACGAAGAACAGGCCAAACAAACCGGTGCACGTATAGTGCATTGCACGGGTTTTGATTCCATCCCCTCTGATCTGGGTGTCCACCACCTGCAGCGCGAGGCCCGCCGAATATTTGGGACTCACTGTTGTGATGTTAAATTGCGCATACGCCGAATGAAAGGCAGTGCATCAGGTGGCACCGTTGCCACTGCATTGAACATGGCCAAACAAATCAAGGCCGATCCATCGGTCAAAAAGATCATGGCCAACCCTTATGCACTGTGCCCTGAAGATCACGGTTTTTCTGTGCGTCAACAACGCGATAAAATCCAATATGATGCATCCTGTGACTCATGGGTAGGTCCCTTCTTCATGGCTTCCATCAACACCCGAATCGTTCACCGGTCCAATGCCCTGAGCAAGCAAAGCTACGGTTCTGACTTCACCTATCATGAAGGTGTTATGACTGGCAAAGGCTGGTCTGGAAAAAACAAAGCCAGGGGTATTTACTGGAGTCTGGCGGCATTTTTTACGGGCGCAAGCCTGTCGCCAATCCGCTCCTTTATGGCCAAGTTTTTACTGCCTAAACCAGGCGAAGGACCAACGCCAGAAGCCCAGGAGGCTGGGTTTTATGACTTTCGCTTCATCGGTACAACCGCAGCAGGTCAACAAATTACCACCAAAGTATATGGCGACAAAGATCCGGGTTACGGGTCAACCGCTCAAATCATGAGTCAGGCAGCAGTGTGCCTGGCCAATGATGTACCGGCACATACAGCAGGCGGGTTCTGGACCCCCGCTACATTGATGGGCGATGTCCTGATTGACCGATTACATCAGCATGCAGGGCTGACTTTTGAAGTTTTATCAACCCAACAGGAGGAATAAACGCATGAACTTAACCCCCATAGGCTGGTTGCACACCATCGTCGGAATCATGGCACTGGTTGCCGGAGTCTGCGTGTTGTGGCAACACAAACGACTGAGTTACCGCCCTCGTTTGGGACAAATCTATTTACTGGCCACTGTCATCACTGCGGCCTCTTCGCTGACCATTTTTAATCATGGTGGTTTCAATGTGGCTCATGGCTTGGGAATCCTTACTGTGTTGGCTGTGCTGGCTGGTGTGATCATTGAAAAAACTGTGTTGTTTAAATCCTGGAACAAATTTTTCACCAACCTGTGTTATTCGGCGACCATTCTGTTTCATTTGTTACCAACCACCACAGAAATCATGACCCGTTTTCCGCCTGATCATCCGCTGGTCAGTTCATTGAAAGATCCGTTGCTGCACAAAACTTTTCTGGTCATCACCGCGGTGTTTCTGATTATGCTGATCTGGCAAATGTTGTGGCTGCGAAACCAGCCCAATGAATTCAATGGCTGACAATACGCACCGACAGAATTAACTGACCAGGCAAACACTGGGTTTTGGTCAAGGGTGCTGCGCTGACTGCTGCTCAATCGGTTGGTATAAACAATCCTCAGGGCTTTGCAATTCATCAGCAGGAATACCTTGTTGGATTTTTTGTTGGTGAAAATACCTGGCAGCGTGGATCAAAGCAGTCCGCTCGCCCTGCTCGCGTTTGATCTTCATATTGTCCCGCATAAAGTCCAGATCCATTTTGCCAATCACCTGAAAAGTAAATTGGTTGTTCAGGCAAGTGATTTCCTTTTGATAGGCATGGTAAGTTTGCTCCGCAAGCATGGCGGGGTCATTCTGACCAGCCAGTTTCCAGGCTGTTGACTGAATTTTGTGGCCAATAGCAGTGCTCAGGTATTGGTCATCATTTCCAGCCAATATACGGCCAATGGTCACGCAAGCCTGACTCAGTTCTTGGTATGTATCACAGGCATCAAGCAGACCCCTGAAAGCCGGAACCGGCATGATCATTGAGAAGTTAATCTTCATCACCAACAACAGATGACCACTGGCGTTGTCATGCAGGTACTTCAACTGTTCAGCAGAGTAATCATCCAGATCTGTTAATTGACCAACTCCAAGGTGTTCGTAAAGGTATCCGGTTGGCAAAGGGTGATCAGTGGCATATTGATCCAGGGTCTCAATAAAAAGCGGTGAATTATCCATCTTTAGTTGAAAACTGCTCGCTTCAGCCATGCGGTTAACCCAATCAAATACTTCCCCTTCAATACCTGCCCGCATGGCCTGATTCAAAGGCCTTATATAGGGTAACAGTTGATCACCATGTTGTTTAAACATGTGATCGTTGAGCAGGTTGATGTCACAATCCGGGTACACCTGATCACTGCGACACAAATCATTGATCAGCCACATGGTGTGCAAATTGAGGTCCTGACGTTTGACCAGTGAGTTCATCACTGGCGTGAGTAATTCGACCCGTTCAGCTGCGGGTGGATCAAAAGTATTTGGGTGAAACAAAAAGAGCCCATAAGCCTGTAATTCAGGATTTTTTTGTTCAAGCAGATGCCGGTAAAAACCATGCTCCCAGGCCAGCAATTCAAGATTGGCCTGCTCTTCACGACTCAGTCCTTGTTCAGCTTGGGTGGCAGTGGCTGATAACAGCAACAGAATCAGGTAAACTTGTTTCATCATCAACTCCATAAATCAGAAAACCTTTATTGTAATTGAGAAAACCGGCACTCACCAGTGAGATAAGTCCTGAATGAACAATGACCAATCAATGCCGGGTCAGCTGACCGGTTTATGCTGATTCCTGAGGTCGGAAAAAACCGGTTCACTTTCTATGATGTGACTGGCAAAGCCCGCACCGGCTTCACTGAAAATATTGGCCGCCATGTCCACGCCCGCTTCTTCCAGCGCAACGATATCCTCCGGGAACTTGGCTATCGACACCAAGCGGGCTTTGTAGCCCATTTCTTTGAACATTTTCACCACTTCCAGGGTGGTGGCCACATTGGGCAGGGTCAGCACCACCAATTTCAGTTTATGCATGCGTTTGACCCGATCCCAGAAATCTGCATCACTGGGGTCTCCCAGCACCACATGGCGATGGGCCTTTTTGTGCTTAAGGACCTTATAAATGTTCACATCGATGCCAACCACGAGTTTATGATGCAATTGCGAAAGCTGATCATAAGCACCGGTACCAATGATGCCCATGCCCACCACAGCGACTTCAGCTTTACCGATGTTCAGTACCGGATCAAAAGGCAATCGTTGTTTACTCTGAAACCGTTTAAACCACTTGCGCCGCTGGTTATACAAATCATTGGAAAACCGGCTGAGGATGGCTGACAAAACAAAGGAGAAAGAAATCATCATGGCCATCACAATTAACCAGCTGTCATTGATCCATTGTTGAGCCACTCCAACAGCCATCACAATCAGCCCGAATTCACTGAAATTGCTGAGGTTAATGGTAGAAAAAAGCGCGGTTCTGGAGCGTAATTGGAAACGCGTGAATAAAAAGAAAAACAAAACACCTTTGACCAGCACCAGTGGCGTTAATACGGCAGCCAGCATCAACATGTTCCAGTCGGGTTGCCCATACAGCCCTATGGAAAGGAAAAAACCCAACAAAAACAAGTCTTTGAAACCCATCATGTTTTTGACCAGCTCAATCGACTTGGCATGATTGGCCAGCAAGGCCCCCAACAACAAGGCCCCCAAATCTCCTTTGACCCCAACCATTTCAAATATTTCTGCGCCACCCAGGGCCAGTAAAAAGCCAAACAACACCAACATTTCACCATGCCCGACCTGGTTCAACAGACGATGCAACAAAAACCGGAACGGGATCAATAACAACAAACTGAATGCCCAGATGGTGGGTATCTTGCCGTCTGAAAAAGCCAGAAATGCCACCGCGATGATGTCCTGGATGATCAGGATGCCGATGGCGATCCGGCCATGCAAGGCATCATATTCACCGCGTTCTTCCATGACTTTTACCACAAAAACCGTACTGGAAAAACTCAGCGCAAAAGCCAACAGCAAAGCATTGTGTAAACTCAGGTCAGCAAACATGTAGACCTTCAACACCGCCAATGTCATCACCACCCCACTTAACAGTGCAACGGTGATGACAACATGCAGCAAAGTAACCCCCCATACCTGAGGCCGGATCAAATTCTTGACATTGATTTTCAAGCCAATGGTGAACAACAACAAAGTGATACCCAGTTCCGACATGAATTCAAGCAAATGACGATCAACGATGTTTTGGGTGCTCAGGATAAATCCGGAAGTCAAAAATCCAACCAGTGGAGGCAAGCCGATTTTCTGTGCAAACAAACCTAGCATGAATGTCATGCCAATCCAGATGAAGCTGTCCAAGGCCTGAATCAACCAGCTCAATTCCATGAAAAACCACCTCCACTGAACAAGTAGAGCGACCTCAGCTGCAGCTGCAAACTGTTGTTGGTTTTCATAAAACCTCCGCCTGATTGCTGTTGATTAATTATCTTAACAAATCAGCTACCTGCCTGGCCACTGTAAAGTTATTTCTCAACAATACCAGCGGATCAATTCAAGAGCTGATTAACCGATTACCCGGCTTAAGGGTTGTGGGCTTCGGCCCTGGCCTGACGCAGTTTCTGATAACTTTCGATCAGCCTCAGGTGTTTATCAATACCCTCCAGTTGCATGTTGGTTTTGAACAAGCCATGAAAGCGCAACTCACCGTGCACATACCGAATCACCTCATCTGTGGTTTGCTTACCAAACATCCGGCCAAAATTCACCTTGAAATCAGCCAACTCCAGGGCATCGTCCAGTTTAACTTCCAGCACGGCCTGCACGGCCTGATAGAACAGGTTGCGTTCCACGGTGTTGTCATTGTATTGTAAGAATGCCTGCACCAGGTCCAGGGCTTCTTCGGGGTTACCCAATGCCAGACAAAGCATGATTTTCAGCTCCAGTATGGTCAATTGTCCCCACACTGTATTTTCATCAAACTCGACACCGATCAGCGTTCTTATGTCGGTATAGTTATCCAGTTGACTGTCCTCCAGCCGTTCCAGTAAAGCGGTCAATGCCTGATCGTCCAAATCATGAATGTGTAGGATGTCTTCGCGGTAATCCAGGGCTTTATTGGTGTTATCCCAGATCAGGTCTTCAACCAAATAAACTTCGGAATAATCAGGCACCAGAATCCGGCAGGCAGAGGTTCCCAGAACATCAAAATGAGCCACATAGACTTCTTTACCCAATTTTCGCAGGATGCCAAATAACATCGTTGCTTCGGCTTCATTGGTTCCTGAGTAGTCCCATTCACAAAATTCAAAGTCAGCTTTGGCACTGAAAAAGCGCCAGGAAATCACCCCGGTTGAATCAATGAAATGCTCCACAAAGTTTTCTGGCTCAGATACCGCCAATGAATTAAAGGTCGGCTGTGGCACATCGTTCAGTCCCTCAAAGCTACGCCCCTGTAAAAGTTCAGTTAAACTGCGCTCCAGGGCCACTTCCAGACTGGGGTGGGCGCCAAAAGAAGCAAACACGCCGCCGGTTTTGGGGTTCATCAGGGTCACGCACATCACTGGAAACCGACCACCCAGTGAAGCGTCCTTGACCAGCACCGGAAAACCCTGGGCCTGAAGCGCTTCAATACCCGCTACAATGCCCGGATATTGATTCAGCACGTCCTGTGGTACATCAGGTAATACCAGCTCCTGTTCTATGATTTGTTTTTTAACCGCCCGCTCAAAAATTTCAGACAGACACTGCACTTCTGCTTCCGCCACATTATTACCAGAACTCATGCCGTTACTGAGGAACAGGTTTTCGATCAGATTGGAAGGAAAATAAACCGTTGCACCGTCAGATTGCCGTACATATGGAATGCAACATATACCCCGTTCGCGATTGCCTGAATTGGTATCAATCAGATGAGAACCACGTAATTCACCATCCGGATTGTAGATGGCCAGACAGTGGGCATCAAGGATCTCCACTGGTATGGCATCATCCGGTCCAGGTTTGAACCATCGCTCATTTGGATAATGAACAAATTCACTGTTGGCAATGTGCTCCCCAAAATACTGATCGTTATAAAAAAAATTACAATTCAACCGTTCAATGAATTCACCCAGTGCAGAACACAATGCACTTTCACGGGAAGGCCCTTTGCCATTGGTAAAACACAACGGTGAGGCGGCATCACGGATATTCAATGACCACACATTGGGTACCAGATTGCGCCAGGAAGTAACCTCAATTTTCATACCCAACTGTTGCAGGATGCCGGTCATGTTTCTGATGGTTTGTTCCAAAGGCAAGTCTTTTCCCTGAATAAATGTGCGTTCAGTGGCATCGATGTCTGCCATCAGCAGCGCCTGGGCGTCCTCGTCAATGTTTTCTACGACCTCAACCTTGAATTCAGGACCGGTTTGCACCACCTTTTTCACGGTGCAGCGATCGATTGAACGCAAAATACCCGCGCGGTCTTTTTCTGCCATGTCATCTGGCAGTTCCACCTGAATCTGAAAAATCTGGTTGTAGCGATTTTCCGGATCAACGATGTTATTTTGCGACAAGCGGATGTTGTCCGTGGGGATATCGCGGGCATTGCAATACACCCTTACAAAATACGCTGCACACAAGGCCGATGATGCCAAAAAATAATCAAAAGGACTGGGCGCTGACCCATCTCCTTTGTAGCGTATCGGCTGATCAGTGATGACTTTGAAATCGTCAAACAAGGCCTCTAATCTGAGGTTGTCGAGAAAATTAACTTTGATTTCCATAAGGTGCGGTGTGAAGTAGTAAATTGAGTTGTGTTGCTGATTATCGGTGTTTTTGACAGCTGAGTGTTGATATTTTATGACAAATAGCGATGACAAGTCAGCCTGATCGCTGGCGGCATTTGAGCACTGAGATATTTGTCATCAACCATACCCCTTATTTACAGATAGATTGCCAGACAACCTGATCTGACTGTACCTATTTTAATAATACCTTTGTATGCATTGGACAAATTGTTATATACATGATCAGCCATACATACTATCATTATATAAAACAATACAAACACAACCGAGGGGAATTTCATGAATCATTCTGTCAGGATTTTGATGGGCATTGCACTGCTCGCCCAAAATATTTTTAACCCACTGTACGCCAATGAAACCCCACCTGATTTCACTGATGTTGAAGACATACTGTTGGGCCAGCGACATTTGCTGCGCAATGATGACCTGGTGATTGCCCTGGATAAAGGTACCCAGTCATCTGGCAGTGTGTTCAACCAGGTCACTTTAGAGACCAATCTGTTACACATATCCAAACAATCCAGCCAAACCATCATAACACCCAAATGTGCGCTGGCCAGACCTGGAAGCCTGTCTCTCTCCGTGCCGATCAACAATGTCATGCACACCCGGGTTGGACGGGTATTTGAACTTGACCGGGATGTTTCGGTGACCCTGGCACCAGCCAGTCAAAACGGTCAGTTTGGTTGTGAAGGTCCATTGGCTTTGTATGTCAACGATCACCAGAATGCTGACAACAACACCAGGACTGAAGTCGATAACTCAAGTCCCATGTGGACCCAGATGCTGTTGGCTGATTTTGACCTGGATGGCTATGCTGACGTATTCCAGAACCATGGCTATGGTTACGCGATTCACACCGCTGTGGACACCAGTGACCCCACTCAAGGGCTGAAAAGAACCCAATTCCAGGGCATCCCAGATTCAATGGTAGCCACCACCACGCCTCCTGTGGCCGGTGATTTTAATGGTGACGGGGCGGTTGACATAGCCTGGCTGGCAAGTCAGGCCAAAGATCAGGCCGGTTTATCAATTTATGTGATCTCTGTGTGCCCACGGCAAGGCATGAAAATCAATGGTGTTACTTGTCAGCGGCCTTTTCAGACCATTCCCAAGGTGTCCACTGAATTTGCCGCCCATTCCATCACAACCGATGCTCAATTGGAGTGGCCCAACAGCTTATGTTCCGGTTGTGGCAACTCAGTGAATAAATTCTGGTTGGCCAGTGGTAATCTTGATGGCAGATTCACTTCCACTGAAGGGGCTCAAACCGATGAGCTGGTTTTTGCCCGGGTCAATCAACAACAGCTTGAGATACACGCTTATCGATTGGGCAACGACCTCAAACCATTAGGTAAAGCCAAAAAAACCATCATTAAGGGCATGAATGTTTCGAAGTTTTTGCTCACCAGTGGGCCAATTAACCAATTCAGTGCCACTGATCAATTGGCGCTGGTGACATCCAGTGACACTGTTCTGGATAAAACCACCCTGGCAGTGGTTCATTTTGAAGCAGATTTAACGGCCAAATGGTACAGTTATGAGGTCAGTCAAAAAGCCTTTAACAGCACAGGTCGCACCCGGGCATTTCCATTTGCCACAGGCATCACAATCGGTCGATTTAATCCTCCACAGTCAGGGAACTCGAGGGATTTCAACCATCAGATTGCCGTGCTGTACAACACCGTAGATACGGTTTCTATGGATTCCAAATACAAAACCATGCTGCATATTTATACCGTGGGTGATAACGCCGATCCGGTTCCGGCTCTGAAATCAGAACATGTGGTGGCCAATCAACAGTTTAACACCCCACATAATTTTCAGATGGTGGCACCCTTGCAGGTAGGCGATCTACGAGGGCGTTCATTGCTGCTGGGTGAGCCGGACACCTTTCAGGTGGAGAGTCATATTCAGCCCCATGTCATTCTTGGCAGCCCACCTCAGCATGTTGATTACATCACCCCATCACGCGCTGACCAACCCAAAGTCTTTAACTTCAGCGCAATCAAAAAAGATTTCCATTCCACCTATGCAGTACAGGCATCGCAGGAAAATCAGTCCAGCAACAAGTCCACCACAAGTTCAGGTTGGGCCTTGAAAGAATCAGCCAGTTTAAAAGGCAAGGCCACCATTGGACCAGTGGAAGTCTCAGGTGAATTGAGACAATCTTTGGATGTGGCTGAGAAGAATACGGTGAGCGAATCCTTTGATACCTTCCAAAGTAAATCCTTTGATGCGTCCACCACCACGGGTTATGGTGACCAAGTTTGGTATTCCAGCCGGCGGATGAATGTGTTTATTTATCCTGTACTGGGAAAATACCAGTGTCCACAGAACAAAAAAACCTGTTCTGACGATGAGAAGCAACCCATGACAGTGGTGTTCTCAGGCCCTGACAACATCCGTTCCAACATCAGTGCCACCGGGCGCAATCTGGAATGGTACCAACCTGTACATGTGCCAGGACAGTTATTCACCTACCCCTGGAATGAACAACAGCTGTTATTGCAAAACCCGGACCTGCAGTCATTGGGTCAAACCGCTACCGGGGCTTTTTTCACTGATGACTCAACCACCACACGCAAGGTCAACTGGAAAGGCAGTTCAGGCAGTCAGAAGAGTGTGGGTTTCAACAGCTCATGGGCTTTGGGGGGTGGGGTTTCAGTGGCCGTAGGCACACCAGAAGAAACTTATAAAAAAGCTGGCGGGGTCAAAGGAGAAGTCAATTTTGACATGTCCTACAGCAACGGTTTGGAAACACTCAACACCGACACCAGTAAAATAGGCACCTCAACCGGCGTGGCCATCAAAAAACCCGGTAGTTTTCCCAATCCCAGTTACTACCAGTACCTGTTGGAACCATTTATATTTGGCAGTGAAGATCAACTTCAACGTTCTGAGAACACCAAACCAGATGCCGACATATTGACCAGAGGGCCATTACAAACTGCCTTTGCAGCTGACCCGACCGATCCGGGCAGTGGCAGCTGGTGGTCCACAAGTCCTTACAAACAACACATTGATGTGGGCTTCGGATTTCCTGCCAGATGGGAAATCAGTAACAGCAACAGTCAGGGATTGATGGATAAGGAGACTGCCTGCCTGGGCGGTGAATGTGCCATCATGGATCAACCTGATGCAAATAACCTCTGGAACAGCAGTTTCTATTGGTTGCGTGGCTTTTACATACAGTCCAATGGCCAGGGCCCGCAAAGAACCGCCGCACATACAGGAGATCAACTGACCTTAAGTGTCCGGGTTTACAACCACAGCCTCAAAGACATGGCCAAAGGTGATCGGTTAAAAGTCCGTTTTTATGGCCAGCAATGGGACCCAACAATCAACCAACCCATGGCCGGGGTCAACAGTTTCCTGATCGGCCAGGATGTCTTTCAAAGTCTGCCCGGGTTTGCCACAGGCGCCGAGCCCAACTGGCGTCTGGCTCATACCCGCTTTGACACCTCACAATGTGGCTCGTCAGGTTGTGGTGATAAATATTTTGTCTTCTGGGCCATGGTTTGGGCAGAAGACAGTCAACAACAAATCATCAAATCAGAATTACCCGGTCATGGACTGAACCAAGCGCTGTCTTCAGAGGCTTTGACAGCTCTGCTGGGTAAAACCAATCCGAGTATGAAAGCCGTTTTTGAAGTCAGCAAACAGGGCGCAATGGAATTTTCGCAGGTTAATGACAATGACTATACGTCATTCAGCAACAACCTGGGTTACTTCCATCAGGTGTTTTTCATCCACAACCATGAAACGCCCATGCTGAAGCGAACTCAGGATACCGTTGATATTCATCGCCACAGCGTTGTCCAGCAACCAGTGATCATAGAACAGCTCACCCTCAGTGAGACACACATCAAAGCGGGTCAGGAAGTAAACCTGACAGTGAACTTGAAAGCCGGACAACACAGTAATGATGCCATGCAACTGATGGTTTACCAAGTCACAAGTTCAACATCACAGTCTTCTTTATTGGACCATGAAATGATTGCCCATATCAAATCCAACGATGTTTACCAGATCAGTTTACCGATTCGTCCTCAGGGCTGTGGTCGGCAGCAAATAAAAGCAGAGCTTGATTTGGGCGAGCCCAACCAGAATGCACAGATAGTGAGCGCAGAGTTTCTCGATATAGAATGCTGAAGAGGCACCCGAGAAGTACTGCAAATAATACATGATGACATGAAGGAATGATCTTGGGGCTACGGCCTCTGATCCAGTCACGTCTCAGACTTCTGTATCCATTGATAAATCGGTAAGGCTTGGTTTCCTGACTGCATCAAATCGAACACCTGCTTGCGCTGTCTAACTGAGTCGGCGGGTCGAGCTGATCATCAGCGCTTCACCGAATAATGAATGGATTCTGTCATTCTGACTGGTGTCATCACAGTTTACAGTTGTTCACCTGCAAAAAGTCTGTTTGCAGCTAACATGTACGATTGTGAATTTTTAAGGCGGGAAATTGAATAATAAGTCAATCATGTTCTGGGTCGTTTTGACTTTGGTGGTGCTGGGTATCACACCATTTGTGCTTTCCTGGTATCAAATCAATCAATCCAAACAGGCCATCGTTGATCAGGCTCAAAAGAATCACCTGATCATATCCCGGGCAACCGCTGATCGAATCGAAACCACCATTCAGCAATACCATGCCTTGGCTGAAGCGCTGGGTAACCAGCCCAATGTTTATCTCAGGCCTGACTCAACAGAGGCCGCAGAAGCCATCAAAAACAGCCTTTCTTCTCAACCGGATGTTGAAGTCATGGCGGTGATGCTCAACAAACAAAGTGAACGCACATTGATACAAGTGGCACGCAAAGATGCGGCCAGCCCGGCAAGCACGCAACTACTGCATCACAACACAGGATATCTGCCTGTGATTGAACACACAAACGGCAACAAATACCTCCACATAGCTGTCCCGACGGCAAGACCCCAGGTTGATTTGGTGATGCTGATAAATATTGATTTCAGGCAAATGCTCGACCCCACCATTCTTGGCCAGGCTGCTAACATCAGCTTAGTTAACCAGCAAGGTGACATCCTGGAATTTGCCGGTGAGCAACCAGTCAACCTGCCCGAAGAATGGCTCAATTTATTTGCCACAGCCACTGTGATGGGTGGGGCAAACAGGGCATTCCAAAATGATGAACGCATGATTGCAGCTTTTGCCAAACTAGAGGACCTGCCCTGGTTCATCGTTTCAGAACAACCTGTTCAACTGGCCGAACATTCAGCCACCAAAATGCGGCAAACCGCTTGGCTGGTTTTTGGAGTTGTGTTGCTGGTGACCTCAGGATTGATCACATTGGCCTACCTCTCCTGGGTAAAACCATTGCGTCAGATCGTTAAAGCCCAAACTTCACTTTTAGGCAGCGATACTGACTCAGCCATATGGCGCGATGGCGAAGTGGCAGCGATCGAACACAGCTTTGAAGCATTGACCCGTCACATTATTGACCGAAACACCCTGGGTGAGGTTTTTGTTGATCGTTATCAGGTAATCAGCCCCATTGGCAAAGGCGGCATGGGATCAGTATTTCTGGGCTGGGACCCCAGACTGAAACGACAAGTGGCACTAAAAACCCTGCCCATTGGAGAAAACAGTGCATTTGACAGTCGCAAAATCATGAGTGAAACCTTGGTTCAGGAAGCCATCACTGCAGCCAAAATCTCACATCGCAACGTGGTATCCATTTACGATGTGGTCTCGACTGATACAACCGCATTTATAGCCATGGAATACATCAAAGGTGAATCATTATTCAGTTTGTTGTCCAGAAAAAAACACCTTAATCTGTCATTAACACTGGCCATTGCAGTGGCCACATTGAGGGGGCTGCATTCTGCGCATAAAATGGGGTTTGTGCACCGTGATGTAAAACCAGCCAACATCCTGTTGGACGTCAATGGTGACATCAAACTCACAGATTTTGGCACAACTGCCCTGCTCAGTAGCCTGACCCATGACTCCATCACCGGAACAGCCGCTTACATGGCACCGGAAACCCTCCGTACCGGACAAGTCAGTGAACGCAGTGACCTGTTCGCTGTGGGGGTAGTCATTGCTGAATGTTTGTTGGGGGTTAACCCATTCAAAGGAAAGAAACTGTCTCAAACAAGACAAAACATCATCAACAAAAACATTCAATTCCATAAGCAATTGATTCACAGCGGTTCACCTGAATTATTCAAGGTCATTCAACAACTGCTTAACAAAGACCCTGAAAAGAGACCAGTCAGTGCAGCCGATGCTGCACAACAGTTGGTCAAGCATATGCCTGGTGACATTCATTGGGATGCCAAATCTGCGGGTGTCATAGTCTTAAAAACTGAGAGCGATCATGAAAGCGATAAAACCCTTATTTCCCATCATTAGTCTGGTGGTCTTTAGCCAGGTGTCACAGGCCCGGGACTGGCCGCAAAGCGTGTCACACAAAACCGGTGACCAATGGTCACTGGATGGTCAGGTATTTCAACCGTTTAAGCAATACCCACGGGTTAAATCAACCGGTCGGTATGCTTTGCTGCGACTGTCTCCAGATGGCCAGTTAAGCACTGAATGGGTCAACCTGGAAGCTTCTGATCCCCCCCCGGAAAACATGCAACTGTTGGTTGATGATGTGGGGCCTGACATCATTACCACCTGGGATTCTGTGGTCGCTGATTCAACAGCCATTGTGATTGGGCCGAATTCGGCTTTAAACATACAGACATCAGATGGAGTGCTAAGTACGGTACAACTGGATGGGCAATCAGTCCCTCAATCTGACGGCGTATTGAACTTTAC
Organism: Marinicella sediminis; assembly: GCF_002000055.1. Taxonomy (GTDB): domain Bacteria; phylum Pseudomonadota; class Gammaproteobacteria; order Xanthomonadales; family Marinicellaceae; genus Marinicella; species Marinicella sediminis. The sequence continues at coordinate 167,126 of NZ_MVBD01000002.1, forward strand.
CAAACCCATCTCGCACATTAACCTGACCGCAACTGATGCCTTCAACAACATCACACAATGGAATCAATCAGTAACCAGTGATTTCCACGCACCGATTATCCACTGGCAGCCCTTGCCTCCTATGGTTAAAATCAAACAGCAATGGGTGGGGAAATCAATAGCTGACATCAAAGTATCAGGTACTGATCAACAGGCATTGCAGTGGTCACTGAATGCACAATCCATCGACCTGCCTGAAAATGGTCACCTCAGTGTGCAACCCAATGACATCCTCACCGCCACTGATGCACTGGGCAATTCCAGTCAACAAACCATCAACTGGCAAACAGACAACACCCCTCCACAAATTGTCATTAAAACAGCCGCCGGAGAAAGCACAGCAGAGCGCACCATTCACCTGAGTGTGAATGAATTGATGCAGGTGTATGTTCGTGATGAAGCACTGCAGGTTACAAGGCAAACTTATCAGGGCAAAAGCAGACACTGGAAACCACTACCCAAAAGCTTCAGATTCACCAGCAAAGGGCGGTACAGAATCAAAGTCAAGGCCAGTGATGAAGCTGGCAATTCGACTGAACAGACCCTCAACATCAAAGTCAAAAGGAGTCATTGATCATGAAAAAATTTAAATGGATGATGCTATTGGCATTTAACACAGCCATGGGTCAGTCAGAAGTCAAAGACATCACCATCAAACATCAGGTAAAAAGTGGCGAAACCCTGCACAGCATCACCCGCCAATACCTGGGAACTGATTTCCTCTGGCAAGAAAACTGGAAATTAAACCCGCAAATTGACAACCCCAATTTGTTGACCATCGGTGAAGAGCTGACAATCATCAAAGAACGCATCATACCTGCAGAAAAAGCCCGCATCATAGACACTGTCAACAGGGTTGAAAAGAAACCGGTAACCAGTGGCTGGAAGATCACACAACCTGGAGATGAATTGGTTCAGCAGGAAGGTGTCAGAACATATGAGCAATCGACTGCACTGTTGTCTTTTAACGATGAGTCTACGTTGAAAGTACTGGAGTTTTCTCAGGTTTTCCTAAAAAACCGCAGCACCACATTACGAGGAACCGACTCCGCCACCATTGAAGTGATTAAGGGGGATACCGAGTTAAACTGGGAACCCCTGGCAAAGCAACCCACAGACATCACCATCATGTTGGGTAGCACCATGTCAAAACCTCAATTGAGTCAGGGTAAAGCCACTGAATTACGGACCGGCTTAACTGCTGACGGTGATTCGGTCATCTCTGTGTACCAGGGCCAAAGTGCCGTTGAGTCTGCAGGCAATCAAGTTCAAGTTGAACAAGGCATGGGGGTGGCTGTAAAACAAGGAGAGGTGCCTCCACCGCCTCAACGCTTATTGCCTGCTCCGGTAATGAATCCTGACAATGCGGGCAGTTATACATATACCAACCCTGTCTTAAGTTGGGAACCAGTGTCAGGTGCGCATGATTACGTGATTGAGCTGTGTGCTGATGCCCAATGCCAGGTGGTCATTGATGAAACCAGACAAACCGAAAACAGCTGGCAGGACAAACAACCCCGAACAGCCGTTGATCACTATTTCCGGGTTGCAGCCAGATCAGCAGAAAAGCTGGTTGGCTATCGGTCAGAACCGCAAATGCTGCGTTTCTCCACTGACCAGATGGATCACAGCCCACCTTTGGTTGCGATCCAATTGTTGGGCCATAAAATAATCGGGGATCAGCAGATCATTATAGGTCCACAAGCCACCTGGCAAATCCACGTCATGGATGAACAATCAGGCATCTCAACGATTGAACACCGCTGGAATGATCAAGCCTGGAAGCCATGGTCAGGAGAACCGGTCAGCATGAATGACCTGAACGGGACTTATTGGATCAGGGTCAGTGATCAACTGAACAATGAAGCCATCAAATCTTATCACTTTGTTCGTTTATCTGAATCGCCGGATCACCAACGGTAACCAAGCATGACCTGGTGATTTTCATATGTTGATTTCATAGATTTTTAGTTCATCCATATCTACCAAACTATGAACATCAGAGCAGAAGATCATCAGGTTATCTCTGTCATTTTCCAATCAGTTTTTCACCCATATTTCAGCGCCTTCATCTAGAATAATGACAAGCCATGTATTTTTTTGCATGAAGTCTCTATTTATCCGGTCACTTGCAGAACAGACCACTCAGGACTAACCACAATGACAAAACCGAAGTATCAACCACCGAAAGTCTGGCAATGGAACAAAGCGTCAGGCGGTAAATTTGCCAACATCAACCGTCCGGTTTCCGGTGCCACTCATGAACAGACATTGCCCGTAGGCAAACACCCTTTTCAACTCTATTCACTGGCCACCCCCAACGGTGTCAAAGTGACCATCCTGTTTGAAGAACTGCTGGCTGCCGGTCATGCCGATGCCGAATACGATGCCTGGCTGATCGATATTTCTGAAGGTGACCAGTTCGGCAGTGGTTTTGTGGACATCAACCCCAATTCAAAAATCCCTGCACTCGTTGATCGTTCAGGAGGACAGCCTTTACGTGTGTTCGAGTCAGGCGCCATTTTGTTGCACCTGGCCGAACGCTTTGATGCTTTTATACCCAAAGATCCTGCCACCCGCACCGAATGCCTGAACTGGCTGTTCTGGCAAATGGGCAGCGCCCCCTATCTCGGCGGTGGCTTTGGACATTTCTACAGCTATGCTCCTGAGAAAATCGAATATTGCATCGATCGGTTCACCATGGAAGTCAAGCGTCAATTGGATGTGCTGGATCAACACCTGGACGGTAAACAATTCATTTGTGGTGATGAATACAGCATCGCCGACATGGCCATCTATCCCTGGTATGGTGCCCTTGTACTGGGCCGGCTGTATGATGCGGCTGAATTCATCGAAGCCCACGGCTACAAAAACGTGTTGCGCTGGGCCCAGGCAATCGATGACAAACCTGCCGTGGTCCGTGCGCGAAAAGTTAACCGCAGCTGGGGCCATCCGGCCGGTCAGTTACGGGAACGACATGATGCCAGTGATTTTGAACGACGTACCCAGGATAAACTCGAATCCTGAATTTGGGCCATTGCAGGACCCAAATGATGAAAGCCCGGTAAACCCGGGCCTTGATCATATTGATGGCAATATTTACTTGCCGTCGTTGTGCAGTTTTACCACACTGACCGCAGGAATGATGAAGATGGCAAAATGTTCATCATCAACCCAACAATTGTTTTTCCAGGCATGAAGAATGTCAGGTGAATTTTTGTTGATAAAATAATTTTCTGCAAAGTTAACCATAAAATCATATGGTCCATAGAAATACACCGAACCACCGTACAGGTAACCGCCATCGACCTGCCCTTGATTCCATCCAGCCCAGGTACAACTCGCGGGATCCTCTTTAACCCGCTCAAGAGGCTTGGAAAAACCACTGTGATACACTTCATGGGAATACCAGTGAGTTAATTCATTGGAACCTTTGAAATTACCTGTTGATTCAGAAATCAAGTAGACCAGGTTATCAGAAGTAAAGTATTCCGTACCAAAATGATCAATCACAAAACTGGCTGCATTACTGCGCATGAAATCATAAGCTTCGAATTCATATAAATATGAGCTGTATTCACGCGGCCAGCCATTACTGTAATAGCGGTCCACATAATTAGCCTGGAACTGATCCAGCCTGGCTTCAGCTGAAAACGCTGACAGCACGAGCATCAGCAGCATGATGGTTTTGTTGGTATTTTTCATTTTAATTTCCTTTTTTGTTGTGTGTTCACTTCTTAAAACGAAAAAAACGTTTGAATCTTATCAACAATATAACAATCAATGCCTCAAATCAGTCCATACTGAACACAGCCGTTTGCAAAATGTGATTGACTCAACAATTTCACAGATCTCTGTTGCAAGGCCGTTCTCACATCCATGACAATAGCCTTTTTTTAACTCAGGGGAGAAAATGAAAAACATATTATGGGCCACTTTGGCCATCACCAGCTTCAGCCAAAATGCCTTTGCAGAAAAACAAACCATGATCGTGTTTGATGCCTCAGGTTCCATGTGGGGACAAATCAATGGCCAGGCTAAAATAAGTATGGCGCGTGAAGCCATGAGCGAAATCAGTCAACAATTTACCGCTGATGATCAAGTCGGGCTGATGGTTTATGGCCATCGACAAAAAGGTGATTGTCAGGACATCGAATTGGTGGTACCCATTGGCTCTGACAATGCCAATGAGATCGTCAATCAGGTCAATCGCATCAAACCCAAAGGGAAAACACCCATCAGCCGGGCCCTGCAAATGGCCACCGATGCACTGAGAATAACCGAAAACACCGCTGAAGTTGTGCTGATCACAGATGGTCTGGAAACCTGTGACATGAACCCCTGTGAGGTGGCTGCAGAAGCCGAATCTTTGGGTATCGGTTTCACTGCCCATGTGATTGGCTTTGACCTCACCTCTGAGCAAGCTAAGCAGGTTTCATGCGTTGCCGACATCACCGGTGGTCGGTATTTACCTGCCAGTGATGCTGCCTCCCTGAATGCTGCATTGAATGCGGTGCTCATCGAAGATGAACCTCAACAAATGGCCCCAGAGCTACCCACTGCGACAATTGATCCACCGGTAGCAACACCCGCCATTGGCGCCACCTTTAAAGTCAATTGGACCGGTCCGGCGGGCGATGAGGACTACATTGATGTGGTCAACCCCGGTGATGAGCGGACCTATGCAGAGCTCAGCTACCAATGGGTCAAAAACGGTTCAAGCGCACAGCTCAAAGCACCCGGAGAGCCCGGTGAATATGAACTACGTTATATATGGCAAGGACCGGATAACAAACGACACATCCTCACCCGCACCACTTTTGAAGTCGTTGACAGTGACGTGGTACTGGACGCACCAGCGGCGGTGATGGCTGGTGAAAACTTTATCGTAGACTGGAGGGGTCCCAATGAACAGGGAGATTATGTGGACCTGGTGAAAGAAGGCAATGACCGCACTTATGGTGAGTTGAGCTATTTTTATACCAAAGTGGGTAGCCCTGGCACCATGACCGCTCCCACTGCGGCTGGCAATTATGACATCCGCTATGTGCTGGAAGCTGCTGATGGCCGTCAGGTTTTGCATCGGGTGTCGCTGGAAGTGAAACAACCAGCTGCCAACCTATCTTTTGAGCCGACTGCAGAAATTGGTGCTGATTTCACCGTTTACTGGAGCGGTCCGGATAACAAGAACGGCTATGTGGATTTGGTCAAGTCAGGCGATACCCGAACTTATGGTGAACTCAGTTATTTCTATCTCAAAGACAATCCGGAAAGCGGCACCTTGAAAGCCGCCATTGTACCCGGTACCTATGATGTCAGGCTGATCATTGAAAACGGCAAAGGTCAACGCTCAGCCATCGCCACGCAAAGCATTGAAATCTTGCCAGTGACCACCCAACTGGAAGCACCAGCCTCAGGCACTGCCGGCAGCCGGATCGATGTCAGCTGGCAGGGTCCCGGACGCGCAGGCGATTACATTGATCTGGTCAAACAAGCGGATACCAGGACTTATGGTGAGTTGAGCTATTTCTACACCAAAGACAATCCCGGTCAAGGCAGCCTCACCCTACCCGATCAACCCGGTACCTACACCATACGCTATGTCATCCAGGGTAAAACCCGCGGTATACTGACCACCCGTGACATCGTGGTTGAGTAACGATCAATTGACCACATCCGGTCTCACATCCGGATGTGATCTACACATAAACACGCAGCTTTACGGAAGATTTTCCTGACTTGTAATGGCAGTGTGGCTTGGTTTGAATGACTCGGCAGTGCTCACGGATGATTCGACACCTGGGGGGATGATCTGCTTATCTGAAATGTGTTCATCATTAGCCAAAGCCAATCAACACGGCATTTAAATGACATGCCCTGTATCTGATGTCTACTTCACCGCCCCACGACCCGGCCAATTAAATGGTTTGCCGGTACCAGCCCCCAAATGCGGCTGTCCGAAGAGTTGTCACGGTTATCACCCAGCACAAAATAGTGACCCTTGGGCACTTTGACATCGGTGAATTTAAAATTCCTGAAATGGTCGGTGTTCATATACATAACCTGATATCGCCGGTCTCCCAGCACTTCTTCGTAGACCGTTGTTCTGCCCTGATCCTGGTGTACCTTCAGCCAAACCACTTTACCATTGATGAACAGCCGGTTATCGATGAACTGTACATGATCACCGGGCAAACCGACCACTCGTTTGACATACATATCTGATGGGTTGGGCGGGTACTGAAACACCACCACATCACCGGCTTGGACCTGACAATCATCAGTGGGTTGCTGTTGCTTGATGACAAACCCAAAGTATTGATGGTTTCCACATCCCCATTTATTGACCTTAAAAATATCACCGGTATGGATGGTTGGCATCATGCTTTCTGATGGCATTCTAAAATATTGCAGCACAAAAGTATTGATCAAAAAGTGAGGAATGAACAACAGTAAAAACAGCCCTGTTATGGCATACCAATGACTGTACCAGGGACGTTCACTTTTGGATTGACCACTCAGGTAATAGGCATGTATAGCCGCCATCAATGGCAACACCCAGGACAATGCCTTGATATCAGGTTGAAAGAAAATGCCAGGAAAGCTAAAAGCTGTTGAGATCAAGGCAGTTAAAAGTATCACATAAAATGTCAGCCAACGAAGTTTGCCTATATACATCATCCCCAAAGGAATAAACAAAAATGTCAGCAACACTGCCAGCCATCGCTTTGGTTGCCAGTCGCTCATCACTTCTTCCTTATCATTCATATTTGTCTTGGTTAATTGTATTGGTGCTTAAATCCATGTAGAAAACAGTCATCAGGCCATCTGTCACCAGAGACATTCAATCGATATCTTTATCTGCAAGACCAGATGTGTTCTTATCATAAACGCTAACGCTGGACTTGTGTGTTCCAAAATCCATTTGATTAAGTTTGTTGCTCGATACAACATGAAACTGCTACGCTATGGGACATGGCCAAACCCAACAAAAAAGCACCCACAGCCACAGTGGACGTTTATTGCAGCCAATGCAAAACCCAGCTGTACACCTACCGCAAAGGCGGTAAAGGGTCGCTGGTCAAATGTTTCAAAGAACGCATCAGCAAGGACTTCACCAACACACCTGGCGTGTGCCCGGGCTGTGAACAAAGCTTTGCCCGGGATACGCTGATACGTGGCACCCCGGCTTTTAAGATGATTGGTGGCAAAGTGTTTTGCAAATAACCGGTCAATTCATCTGGATTCAATCAGTTCCTCTCGAGAAACCACCCTGACACCATCAACAATCTGATTTCCAGGATTGAGGATGATGGTGTTATTGACTTGCAAACCGGCAGTCACTTCAGCTGATAATTGATTACTCAGCCCCAATTGTATGATCTGTTGCCTGGCGACTCCGGACTGGACCTGAAACACCGCCCATTGTTCACCCACCCTGAATAAAGCACCGATGGGTACAGTCAGGACATCATTGAGCTCAGCAATGATGATTTTCACATCAACCTGAAACCCATGACCCAGTTTATCCCAATCAGCTGGCGGGCTGAGAAAATCGGCAATCACATTGACCCGCTGTTCTTCAATACCCAACGCTGAGACTTTGGTGAAGCCGATGGGCTCAATGCGGGTCACCCGTGCCCTGAGCTGATGATCCCCGCCCCAGTTGTTGATCAGTACCAGCTGGCCAGGTTCAACCTGCACAGCATCAGAGGACAACAATTCAATGACCACTTCCAACTTACCGGTGTTACCGATTTCCATGATTGGCGTGCCCACATTCACCACCCCTTCACTTTTATGCAGGATACGCAGGATGTGACCATCCACGGGGGCTTTGATGTCCAGACAATCACATATTCCGTGTAAAATCTGGGTGGCTGTGGGCGACAGCAAGGCTGCATTGGCACGTTCTGCTTCAAAATTACGCATTTGTAGTGCGGCCTGTGCTGTGGCCACGGCAGCCCGCCTGGTTTTGTAGCCTTTTTCAGCCATTTCCAACTCCCGATCTGAAATCGCCCCGCTGATTGATAATTCACGCATTCGGGCCAGTTCATTGAAGGCAAAATCCAGTTCAGCCTGAGCCTGACTGACTTCCGCTTCAGCCAGTTGTCTGGCAGATTCTGCAGCCTGCACATCGGCTTTGGCCTGCGCTTCACTGCGGGGGTCCAGAAACCCAGGATCCAGGGGTTCAATCTGCGCCACAGTGGTTGCTGACATGGTCACAGCGTCACCCACATGTGCATCCACCCGTTTCAACCTTCCGGTTACCGGAGCTGACAGGGTATAAATGTCATGCACCTGAGTTTTACCTTCTTCACGGATGCTGATGATCAATTGTTCAGGTTCTACCACATGCCAGTCAACCATGACTGCACGGGGTTTGAAGGCATACACCAAACCAATCAGCAACACAGCTGATACGAAGCCCCAGAACAGGGTTTTACGGTTTATATTTTTCATCACATCATTCTCTTGTTTTGAGTACTTTGATCAAATCAAGCCGCCGCACGCGGCCAGAGATCAGGGTAAAAGACAACATCGCTGCCAACAGCACAATGATCATTGACCAGGCTATGGTGGCCTCACTGATAACCAGTGGTACGCGGAATAATTCGGTATCAAAGGCCGCCGCCATTGACCACACCAGCCCCCAGCCTACCAGGCTACCCAGCAACAGACCCAGCAGAATCAACAGCGTCACTTCTCCCAGCAACACATAACTGGTCTCACCGTGGGTAAAACCCAGCACCCGCAGGGTGGCCAGTTCCCTGCCCCGTTCTGACAAAGCAATTCGTGTGCTGTTGTAGGTGACCCCAAAGGCCACCATACCAGCCAGCACGATGAACATGGTGATGAACACCATCAAGTGTTCGACCAGGGTTTCATTGAAGGCATCCAGTGCTGCTTGTTTGACCATCACCGAACTGACCATGGGGGTGTTTTTCAGGGCATAAAACAAATCAGCGGCTTGCAGTGAATCGGTTTTCAAGTTGGCAAACTGAAACAGTTCGCCATCCATCAACAGGCGATTCATGGCTGTCAGGTTGGCATATGCAGCCATACCCAAATAGGTTTCCACTGTATCCACCACCGGGATCAACAGGCTTGGACGACGACCTTCCAGTACATCGATCCTCACCAGATCCCCCTTACTGACCTGTAGTTTTTCAGCCAGCCGCTCAGCCAGTATCAGCCCCTCATCCGGCACCGGTACCGATTGACGCGCTGCATCATCATAAATGCTTTGCAGCTGGTTATCCGCTGCCATCGCGGTGATGCTGCCCCGGTGGCTGCGGTGTTCAGAGCGCAGATCGGCACTGATGTAACGCACTGGCTCTGCCCGCATCACACCGGGTAAATGCTCCAGATCATGCAGGGCACGTAATTTTTTTGGTTCTGCCAGACCAACCATCAAATCCTGTTTTTGGGCCTCAAAGAAATTCACCTGAGCCAGCAAGCCCAGTGAGTCATTCCATTGCAGGGTCATCACGATCAATCCCATAGAAAAGGCCATGCCGGTGCTGGTCAGGAATGACCGCAACGGCCAGCGACCAATCTGTCTGAAGGCAATGCGGGTGGGCTGATCCAACCATTGGGTCACCCAGCTTTTGGAAAACAAACCATGTTGATAATTTGGCGGTGCTGGTGGCGACATGGCCACCGCGGGTGGCAGTTGCACCACTTTGCTGACCGCCCCCATGGCACCAGCCAAAGCCCCCGCCACGCTGATCAGACCACCGAGTAAAAAGGATTGCATGCCAGGTTGGTAAACCAGTAATGGAAAACGAAACAAATCGGCGTACATTTGGGTGTTGTAACGACCCAGCATCAGGCCAAGCAGGCTGCCAAGTGTGATGCCCAACAAACAAATGACCACCACCATTTTTAAATAATGCCAGCTGACCTGCAGCTGGGAATAACCAAAGGCTTTGAGTAAGCCGATTTCGGTGCGTTCAGTGGCGATCAGCCGCGACAGAATCATGTGAGTCAGAAAAACCGAAACCGCTAAAAAGATGGATGGCAAAATGGTCGCCATGGTTTTTTGCTGGGCGATCTCATTCATCACAAACCAATTGGAAATCTGATCTTTGCGTTCAATGGCACTGATGCCACCAAAGGGTGCCAGCAAAACATCCAGCTGGTCCAGGATCGGATTGATGCTGGCCTGATGTTCTACTGTCAGCGTCAGGTCATTGAAAGCAGATTCAAGGTCGAATGCCGACGCCATGGCTTTGCGTCCCATCCACATCACCGCAAAACGCTGATCATCGGGTAGCAACATACCGGGTCCCAGACTGTAAATGTGTTCCGGTGACAAGGCAATGGCCTTGATTCTGAATGGTTTTTTCCGACCATTGAGGATCAGACTGATGACGTCATCGATGGCCAGCCCATGGGCTTCAGCAAAAGGCTCATTGATGATCACTTCATCGGTGGCCTGTGATGACAACCAACTGCCCTTGCGCAAAACCAATTGATTGAGGTTCGGCTGACGATCCTCAGGTACCGAACTCAACAGACCAATCACCGGTTCAGAAAATCCGGTCACATCCACGGTGGTGTAGCGGGTGATGCGGGTTTGTATGGTTTGCACCCCGGGTATGTCCCGAATTTGTGCAGTCAGCTTTTCCGGTGCGCGCTTGACCTGCGCAAACACATCAGCAAACCGATAGCGTTCATAATAAGCTGCTGACGTCTCTTCGAGTGCCTCAATGGTTGATAAGGACATCACCAGCGTGGCGATGCCTGAGGCAATCACCATGGCAATGGCAATGACCTGGCCTTTGATGGTCCACAACACGCGAAACAGTTTGCGATCCAATACCTTCATCACCATTCCAGTTGGCTGGCCGGCAGGCGCTGTTGATTGACGTCAATGCCGGCAATTTGGCCATCAGACAAGTAAATGATGCGGTCTGCCATCTGACCGACCACCGCATTGTGAGTGATCACTGCAGTGGTGGTGCCTAATTCCTGATTGATGTTTTCAATGGCTTGCAACACCATGATCCCGGTTTGCATGTCCAAAGCACCGGTTGGTTCGTCGCACAACAGAATGTCCGGTTGTTTGGCGATCGCCCGGGCAATCGCAATGCGCTGTTGTTCGCCACCTGAGAGTTGAGCCGGAAAATGATTCATTCGCTCAGTGAGTCCCACCAGGTCCAGGGCTTTGGCCGGATCGAGTGCGTCAGGAGTGATCTCGGTGACCAGGGCCACATTTTCCAGTGCAGTCAGACTGGGAATCAAGTTGTAAAACTGAAACACAAAGCCGACATGATCCCGTCGAAAACGGGTCAGTGCTTTGTCATTGGCATGACTGATGTCGTGATCTGCGTAAATCACCTTACCTTCAGTAGGCACATCCAATCCGCCAAGGATGTTCAACAGAGTCGACTTACCACTGCCCGACGCACCTAATAACACCACCATTTCATTGGCATATAAATCAAAATCCACCCCGCGTAACGCCCAAACATCAATCGCACCTGTGTGGTAAACCTTGGTCAGCTTTCGTGCTGACAGCACAGTTTTTGTGGATTGTTTTTTTACAGTGGTCAAGGGTCAGCTCCAGCATGATCATTGCTTTCATTGTACCCTCCTGTACTGACAGAAAACTTGATATGGCTCAATTTAGCGGCTGAAAAACTTCAGCTTCAAGCATGGATCATGCATAAGTCCTGCCATTAACCAGTGGCCATATCCAGAATGATCAAATCACTCAAATGGCCAATATCAGCTGCTCAAGCCATCAATTGCTGAGATCAGCATCGATTCAATTGTGATTAAAACCATCTGCAAAAATGAATTCGGCAGGATTGATCTCAACCACTAATGTGCCATTCAAACCATTGGCTCCGGCATTACTCCAACGTATTTTCAAGGGGCTTAACGGGTCCAGCCTTGTAGCATTGAAAAACAGGTTTTGGGTACCGGATTCGGTGGCTGGAACATCAATCACAACTTGTTCGCCAGGAGCCAGCGAAGACAAATCGCCGGCACATCCTTCACTGGTGCAGACCGTAACCGGATACGGGCTATGGGCCACGCCGGTGTTTTCCACCGTTACGGCCAGGTGATCTGCATCCAGCCTGGCCGCTGCCCTGGCGGTGAATTTATAACCCATCAATTGAGATGCCGCGAGCAATTGTGCCGTTGAAAACTGACCGCTGGTAAAGGCCGGTGAACCCAACATGTAATTCAAGCCAATCCGCAAAGCCTGGTCATCCAGGGATTCTCCATTGCCACAGTCATGAGGTGGGGTGACCCAGGAACCATCACTGTTGCATCCCGTCCAGAAGGCTTCCCCTCCCCAACCATGCTGTTTATGCAAAGCCAACTGAGCAGTTGGTATCACTTCCTGTCGCCAGTTGAGCGCATCATTGTGGTTGGCGATCAACAGACTGTCGTCAAAGAAACTGAACCGTTCTCCATCCAATGAGGTATCACCACTGCCAAAAAAGCCATGCGCCTGGGTGGCATCCAGCGACAATGCCGTGAGCAGACTGTCCTGGGTATTGCCAAACCCATTGATGTATCGACTGATCATGGTTTCCTGAAAAGCTGAAGAAGGAAAACTGCTGGCAGTGTATGGCCCACCATCAAGGTGATGTTCTCCCCACAGTCCTGCCAGCCCCATTTGTATGTAAGCGATTCGCTGATCATCTTTATAGCGCACAGCAAAAGCATCAATGAATTTCAGGATACAGTTTTGCACCGTTATTTCTGCCCAATCGGGGTTTTGATATGTATCTGAGTCATAAAGAAAGTCATTGGTTAACATATCAGACGGGGCAAAATCACCGGATCCGTAACCTGGACCGAACACCACAGGACGCAAGATGGCCTGATGACCCCGGCCATCCACCCGGCTGAGGAAATCATCCACTGATGACCAGTCAAAGCCTCCTGAACACAACGGCAATACATCACTCAAACCAATAAAAGCCCACTCCATGGACAGCACATCACTGTTCTGGCTGGTTTCCCAGGCCACGCCACCGGTGAACGGATTGACGAAATCGTGGTCGGCGAAGACCCATGGAGGTCCACCCTGGTTTGCCAATATTGGGGTCGACGTTAAAAGACACGCGATGATAAATATGAATCGATTGTGTATGGTTTTCATGTCGCTCTGTTGCCGTTTAATGTTATGCATTGTCAATGAATCCTGTTGGTCGTCATATACCCAGTTTATTCTTCAGGTAATCACTGGTCAGGTGTTTGCTGATGTCCATTGGATCACATTGGGTTTTACCAGACTCCACCGGAATCGGGCCCATGCGCCTGGCCACTTTCAAAGCCGCCTGATTCAGGGACTTGTTGCATTTACCCATGCCCATCAAGGCGCTGCCCATGGACAGGTGCACCGATGGATCTTCGGTCTTAAAAGTGTCATCGATGTGATTGATATACCACATAAAATAATCCTCATCCGGAGCCGATTTTTTACTTGATTTGGACAACTCGTAAACAAACCCATAAGCACACCGACGCCGCACGGAATCTTCACTGAGGACCCACTGTCTGGCCACCTGATCCACCTCAGCCGTTTTCGCCACCGGTGCTCCACAGGCTGAATAGACATGTACCATCATACCAAAATCCACATCTTCGACCTGAGTTTCCATCTGTTCGCGGGTGATCAGTTTAGGGTCATCTGTCAACACCCCCAGCACCTTGGCATCATAATTGTCAGTATCCCAAAGCTGTTGTGCCAATGTATGGTCTTTGCCTACCTGCTTGGCCAGTTTACGCAACACCGTAAGACCAATGCCAAAACTGGAATAAGGGCTGTCAGGATACATCTCCTCCCAGTTTTTGATGCCTCGTTCATTTTGGTACTCTTGGAGTAATGCCATCACATCGGTTTTGTTCATCTTCAGCTTCCGGTTATCGAATATTTAAAAAGCTTATCTCAAAACACGCTGGAATGCGATGGATTGTGATTCCTGTTGTATTTTGAGTGACATCAGCCTTCTGAATGATGCCGTGGACTGAAGTCCACGCTCCCAAATCGACTGCAGCCAATATCGCTGTTAAACTCAAATAATTTGATCCAGGATAAGACGCTGATCATCCCTGACCACAAAAGCGCGCGATTCACCGGTCATCGGACAGGTGAAAGAAAGACTCACCGCCTGAAGATGTAAATCAATCCCATCCTGCTCACCTTCACCATAAAGGCGATCACCGATGATCGGGAAATCCAGCCCACGGAGGTGTTTGCGAATTTGGTGCTTGCGCCCGGTGAGCAGTTGCACATCCAGCAAGCAGGCATTCTCGGATTGTGATGCCAGCGAAAACACAGTTGTGGCTTCTTTGCCATCAACTGGTTTGTTGACCTGTAGAGGCGAGCCATGGACCGAAAAGTCACCACGAACAATGGCCTGATAGCGCTTGTCCACCTGACCTGCCGCAAACAACTCACTGAAGGCCCGGGCCGAACGCTTGGAGTGACACAGGATCATCAATCCGGTGGTCGCCCGATCCAAGCGATGGACCAGATGCACCGGACGTGGTGCATGATCGGTGATTTCAGGTAGGTTGACTTCAACCCAGCGGGCCATGGCAGAAAAATCCCCCCAACGGCTGCCCTGACAGGCCAGCCCAAACGGCTTAAACCAAATGCTGTAATCACCCAGGTCACTGACCAACTGAGGTTCAGGCACCCATTGATCCAAAATCCTGGGATTGTAATTCAGCAGTAATTCATCACCAACCCGCAAGGCCTTCCCTGCCCGACGCAGTCGCTTTTGTCCCTTGCCACGCCGCAACCAAACCGCTCCCTTGTGCATGGCTTCTTTGAGTTTTGCCTGAGGTAATCCTGAAGCAACTGCCAGAATTTTTGAAGCCTTCTGATCTTGTTGCCCATCGCAGATGGTGATTTGAACCTCAATAATGTCAGTCATCAATCATTCAACAGTCATCAATTCAGCACAAAATCATCCGCATCGAGATAAGCCGGAAAGCTTTCTTTGTAGCGTTCCAATTCTGAAAAATCCAGTTCAGCAACAACCACGCCGGCTTTGTCATCAACGGCTGTAGCGACCGGTTCACCCACATAATCCAGCACCACCGTTCCACCAGAATGTGCCACCCCAAGACCATCAGCACCAACCCGGTTCACACCAATCACAAAAGCCTGATTTTCCATCGCCCGGGCTTTGAGCAAGGTGTCCCAGACATGACGCCTGGCGGCCGGCCAATTGGCCACATTCACCAATAATTCGTAGTCCTGTTGGTTGCGTTGCCAGACTGGAAACCTGAGGTCATAACAAACTTGAGGAAATATTCTTATGCCTTTGATATCAAATACCTTTCTATCATTCCCCTGGACCACGTAATCGCCTTCATTACCCAGGCGAAACAGGTGGCGCTTGTCATAATACTCCACTGCACCATCCGGCCATACCCAGTAAAAACGGTTGGCTTTTTTATCAGCTTGTCTGACAAATACGGAACCGGCCACCACACATCCATATTGGCTGGCCATCTGTTTGAGCCAAAACAGATCTTCACCCCCGTCATCGGTGACCGACACCGCCGGATCAGTGGTACAGAATCCGGTGGAAAAAGTTTCTGGCAACAGCAGCAGGTCAATGTGCTGATGTTCATTGAACACAGCAGAAATCATGTGCTCGAGGGTGCTGAAGTTGGCTGACTTATCCCGCCAACTGATGTCATACTGGATGGCCGCGACTGTTAAAGTTGACACAACAGCTCCGCCGCTTTTTGTAGGGTTGCATCATCTTTGGCAAAACACAAACGAACCACTTGGTGTTTGCGGTGGTATGCATCCAGGGTTTCAGCCTGATAAAACGGGCTCAGCGGGATTGCCGCCACGCCAATTTCTTTGGTCAGCCAATGACAGAAATCTGTGTCTTTCAGGTCTGAAACGGCCGCATAATCCAGCAACACAAAGTAGGTACCTTTGGCCGGCAACACCTCAAATCGTGACGGTTCCAGGGCTTGAATCAGCACGTCTCGTTTGCGTTGATAAAACGGCCCCAGTTCATCGATATGCGTTGGATGGCTTTTGAGCATTTCCGTGATGGCAAATTGGGCCGGGGTGAACGAACAGAAGGTCACATATTGATGTATCTTCCTGAATTCTGCCGTCATGGCTTCGGGGGCCACACAATAACCCATTTTCCAGCCGGTACAATGAAAGGTTTTACCAAAGCTGGAGATCACAAACGCACGGGCAAACAACTCAGGATAAGCCAATACACTTTCATGCCGCTCGCCATCAAAAGTGATGTGTTCATACACTTCATCACTGATCACATAAAGATCATGGGCCAAAACAATGTTTTGTAAGCTTTCCATATCTGCCTTCGACAACAAGGTTCCTGTCGGGTTGTGTGGACTGTTGATCACAATCGCCCGGGTTCGGTCATTGATGATGGCCCTCACTTGCTGCCAATCAATCGCATAGTCCGGGGCATGCATCGCGATGTGCCGGCAATGACCCCCGGCCAGTTCCACCGCAGGTTCATAAGAGTCATAGGCCGGATCAAATACAATCACCTCATCACCAGGTCGCACCAGGGCCTGAAATGCCACCCACAGGGCTTCAGTGGCTCCTGATGTGACGGTCACTGTCTGCATGGGATTCAACGCTTCGGCGTCTGCCTGCCGGTACCTGCGCTCAATCAGGGCACCAATTTGCTGTAACAAGTCAGGCAAACCCATCGACGGACAATATTGATTTTTACCAGCCGCAATCGCCTCACTGATGGCTTGTTTCAAAAACTCAGGTGTATCAAACTCAGGAAAACCCTGTGATAGATTAATCGCCGCATGTTTTGCTGCCAGCAGCGACATTTCGGTGAAAATACTGGTTCCCACATGGGGTAATTTGGATTGAAATTCAGCCACGCATATATCCTGCAGAAAAGTGATCAATAGTTTAACTGATTTCCAACAGCCGTGGAATCTCTCCACACAAAGCATAAACACCCGCCACCCTTGAAGATTGTTTCACGCCGTCTGCTGGATTCTAAAGACACTGGGTTTTGGTTTTCGCCACAATGACAGGCAAAGGCCTGTTTGTGCGCTGAAAATCTATCCAACCACCGTCGGACCGAACCGGGTTCGGAAACCAGCGTCTTGCCATTCAACTCAACTCAGTGTACAAATCCCGCCAAAGCGGGTTCAACTGCTCAATCAAATGAACTTTCCATGAACGCTTCCAGTTTTTAAGCTGCTTTTCACGTCTGATGGCTTTTTCAATCGAAGCATGTGCTTCGTAATAGACCAACATGTGGGTTTTGGATTGACAGGTGAAACCACTGATCACTCCCATTTTGTGTTGACATACCCGCAAGTCTAACTGGTTCGTGACGCCGATACAGATCGTACCATTCCTTCTATTGGCCATGATATACACACAAGGCTGCTTCATTGATTACCTCCATTTTCAAAGACACTGGGTTGTGACTTTCACCACAATCACGAGGTTAGATTTTCCATGATCAAGGTGGCTGATCGCTATGGACAATCTGAACACCCCATGTCAGATAAATTCCATACCAACGAATAAACACACACATCGTCATCCAGGACATCACTGCCATCACTTCATGTTCATACTGCACCATGCCATCCCTGGCAAAAATCCGGGTCTCGGTGTGTTTTATTCTCAGCGGGGGTGTTCACGCCACTGATGATCAGGCATTCATCAACTCACTCAATGGACCACTGATAGGCCTTATCATACGGACTAAATACTGCAATTTTCCAGGCCCCATCCACCCGTACCAACACATATAAAGACAAGGTTTCATAAACCACCTCACCCTGGCTGTTGGTGGCCACTCCAACGTTATTGGCCAGGATTTTGTGTTCGCTCAACGGCATGAGGTTGACTTCCTGCCAGGTCAGTTTGACTGCACCTTTGGCTTCCAGTTGTTGTACAAAACCATCAAAGCCACGGGTTAGATCAGCCCTGGTTGGCAGTAAAAACGGCGGATTATTAACCGGTAACATGATGAATGGATCATGGATCAGTGTTGACAATGACTCAATGAATGCAGCAGTTTGTGCTGGTTTGCCAAACCGTTGATTGTAGGCATCAAGGTAATGATCAAAAAACACCCTGGCCTCCTCAATACCCGTCAGTGGTGAATCTGAACGACTGTTTGACTGAGCGTTGATACCTGGAACGGACATCAACAATGACATATATATAATTGATTTTAATGATTTAAATAACATGTTTTTTCCTGTAGAAATGTAAAAAGAACATCAAGCCTGCTGATCAGCAACTGCCTTGACGGTGTATCCGTTTGCCTGATTGGTTTGCTGGTGTTCAAAGCACCTGCCCAGGTAAATCCCGGCACCCGCCCAGATCGCCGCCAACATCGAACCAATCAGTGACATGCCCAATAAGCCCAGGCCCAAACCATCAGTCAACAGCGCAAACAAAGAGGCACTGACCGCATCACCACCCCGATAAACCACCACATCGATCACCGGTTTGGCTTTGTATCGTTCATCTTGAGTGACCTGGGTGAAGAGCATTTCTCTGCCCGGACGGGTGATGGCATAATTACCCACCCGTCTGGTAACCTGGATCGCCAACAACACCACCACTGCCGGTGCAATCGCCAGAATCAGTAAACCCAGGCACATCAACAGCGGCACACTGGCCAGGGTCAGGCCCATACCCAAACGACGGACCATGCGTCCGGTGAGGGCAAAGGCAAACACAAAGGTCAGTACATTGACCAACCAATCGATGCCGCCCAGAATCCGTGTCCGGTCAGCCCGGCTGAAATCAGCCAACAGGTTTTTCTGTTGAAAATACACAAAGCCATTGAGTAACACATACAACACAATAAAAACTGCGATCAGCAACAGATAACGGTTATTCAGCACAGCAGTAAAGCCACTCCACCAGGAATCGGTCATGCCAGGTTGATCCCGACCTTCATTGATGATCGCTCCCGTTTGTCTGGCTGAACCGGTTCGACTGAGATAAAGCACCAAAGGAATCACCATCAACAACCCCATCGCTGACAACAGCATCAGATTGGCTGCTCCCAGTGTCCCGGCAAATATGGTCGGAATCGCCGGACCGATGATGGCCCCGGCACTGGCCCCTGCCCCGATAAATGGAAACAAGCGCTTGCCTTGATTTTTGCTGAAGGTCTCACTCATGAAACTCCAGAACACCGATAAGTTCAGTAAGCTGAAAGCCGTCACCCAAAGGTAAAAAGCCTTCTCCACCAGGATGGGATCACTCATGGTCTGGGTGATCAGATAAAACATCAGAAATGACAACGCGAACAGACCGTATACCATCGGCACCACCTGCTTGAAGCTGATCCTGGAGATGCACCAGCAGTACAGCATCACAATTCCGCTGCTGATAAAGAACTGGATGTTCCACAACAGACTCACTTCCGTATCTGACCAGTCACTGGCCATGGCATCCCTGACCGGCCGCAACACAAAATACACCGCCATTAACAGAAACACCATGGCAAATGCGGCATAAGCAGACCGTTGTTCAGCTGGCTTCATGAGCGTCACCAAGGCAATCTTTTGTTTGATGGTTGAGCCCATCACTCTGCACCCAAAAACTGTTCGACGGTCTTGAGCAACACGTCTGAAGCCATTGGAAAGCGCTGGCCCTGGTTGATCTCGACCAACCGTTTGGCCAGTTGCCGGATGGTCATGTCCGCTTCGGCCTGGTTGGGCGTGACCAGATAGCGAAATTGCGGGCGCTCAGTGGTCATGAAATCCACCACTGCTTCAGCCACCGGTATAGGCGCCGCATGGTGTGAACGATCGCTTTGGGTGAATCCCGCAAAGCGCTCTATTTCATCACGAAACCGGGTCGGATGAGCCCCCTGATCGATCTGTTCCAATCGTTTGGCCATGTTCTTCATGATGTTGGAGCGAAAATTGCCGGGCTCCACCACACTGACCGCCACGTTGAATTTATGCAATTCACTGGCCAGGGCTTCTGAATAGGCCTCCACCGCAAATTTAGACATCCCATAGGGGCCGAACAACCGACCTGAAAACAAGCCAGCCACAGAACCAATGGTGGTGATCCGCCCTTGTCGTTCAATGATCATCGGGGCAAAGGCTTTGGTCACCCGGTAAGGACCCATGACATTGACATCCATGATGAATCGCATGTCCTGCTCACTGACTTCAATCAGTGGGTCAAACAGAAACACCCCGGCGTTGTTCACCAGCCCATACAAACCGCGACCGCCCTGCTCAATCAAAGTCAGAGCCGCA
Source organism: Marinicella sediminis (assembly GCF_002000055.1). Lineage (GTDB taxonomy): Bacteria > Pseudomonadota > Gammaproteobacteria > Xanthomonadales > Marinicellaceae > Marinicella > Marinicella sediminis. The sequence goes on from NZ_MVBD01000002.1 coordinate 187,427, forward strand.
TCAATGTCACTTTGCCGTGTCACATCCAAACGAATTCCCTGCACATTATCCAACTCACTCAATACTTCGATGTCATGGTCTTTTCTGGCACCGGCATAGACAAAAAAGCCCTGATCTGCCAGTGTCATGGTGATTTGTTTACCGATGCCTGAACTGGCCCCGGTGACCAAAACCGCCCTGCCTGCTCCAATGGGCTGGCCCTTGTGAGATGCCATATCCAATGTGTATCCATTGTCTGAATAGCTCAGCGAGAACAAAAATAATGCACACATAAACAGTTGCAGCTTGATTAAATGATTCATGATTAACTCCGGTTATGAACGAATGAGTGTCAGCATAGCCAGCCAAAGCCCGGCGAAAGCAGAAAGTCGACCAACCCATTGAAGTCTGCTATCAACCATGAAGTTGCGTAAAAATCCGGATTCATCGACAAAAAACAACGGTTGGTCGACTTGTCCAACCTATTGATTAATTTCAACGCAGTCCTGAGGAGTTTTTCAGCTATACTTGAGTCGGTTTAAACTCTTCAGCCTGGTAAATTGATAGCCGAATACAAACCCAAATTCATGCTGCAACTGCTGTTCTGGACAGCGGTCTTCATGATCAACCTCGGTCCGGAGTGGCAACGACTCTCCGGCATTCGGGAAGCCATAGAGGTTGGTGGCCTGACCACTGTGCTGCAGGGATTGCTGTATGTACTGGCACATAACCTGTGGGTACCCAGATTACTGAATAAAGAAAAAATCGCGCTGTTTTTCCTGGCTTTCTTGCTTTCAGCCTTGTTCGCCGCTGAACTGTATATCCTGGTCAGTTACCTGTACCTGGAACCAGCTTATCCGCTCACTTATGGCGCTTTTTATCTCGACAAACTGGCTGATTACTCACTGCTGGAAAGACTGGGCTTTTCATTTCTGATCAAATACATCCTGTTGTCCAAACTCCCCACATTGTCGTTTCCTGCAGTGATCCTTATTGCAGTCAGCTTTTATCAACAACAAAAACAGCTGCTGGCCCTGAAACAACAAAAACAAGAAGCCGAATTGAATGCCCTGAAAAACCAACTCAACCCACACTTCATCTTCAATACCCTGAACAACATCTATTCCATGGCCATTAATGGCTCAACACACACCGCCGAAGCCATTGCTAAACTATCCGGGATCTTTGATTATGTGCTTTACCAGTGCAATGAACGTTATGTGTCTCTGACGGCTGAAATAGACATGATCAACAACTACATTGCCCTGGAAAGCCTGCGCTATGGTGACCGGGTTCAGGTCAGCTTTCATCACAACACCAAAAACACCTCAGCCAAAGTGGCCCCCTTACTGTACTTGTCACTGGTAGAGAATGCTTTCAAACACGGTGCCAGCCAAGCGTTGAATCAGGCTGAGATCGACATCGACATCAACGCAGATGATCATTGTGTCACATTCAACATCCGCAACACCAAACCCAATCATCCGGGTATCTCCCAAGCCAAAACGGCCATTGGTTCAGACAACCTCAAAAAACAACTGGAACTGTTGTATCCCGGGGTGTATCAATTACACATCAATGAAACCGATACCGAATATTTCGTCTCCCTTGAACTCCCCAGCAGAGGTGGCGACGGTGGCTGAATCAACGATTAAGTGCCTGATTGTGGATGATGAAAAACTGGCCCGTGATTTGATCGAGGCCCATCTGCAGCAGCTCACTGACTTTGAACTGGTGGCTTCTTGTGCCAGTGCCATTGAAGCCAGTCTATATTTAACCGATCATGACATTGATCTGTTGTTTCTGGACATTGAAATGCCGGTGCTCAAAGGCACCGATTTTTACCACAGCCTGAGCCACAAACCCAGTGTCATATTCACCACCGCTTACCGCGAATACGCGATCGATGGATTTGAGCTGGAAGCCGTGGATTACTTGCTCAAACCCATCACCTTTGCCCGTTTTTTCAAAGCCATTGAGCGATTCAAAAACAGCAGAAAAGTCCATACATCCGTCACCCAACAAACCGAATCAACACCTGAATACATCTTTATCCGCAGCAACCGCAAGTCGATCAAAATTAATTACCATGACATCAGGTACATTCAGGGACTCAAAGACTACCTGCAAATCCACACCAACAGCGGTACCTGCATCACCAAAACCACCCTCAAAGCCCTGCTCAGCAGTTTGCCTTCACAATTCATTCAGGTGCACCGTTCCTATATCGTTAACCGAGACCACATCACTGCATACACCAACCATGACATTGAATTGGGAGAAACTGAAGTGCCCATTGGTGAGACCCATCAAAGCCGCATCAAACAATGGCTTCAGGATTTGGCATAACGAAGCGAATCACCTACAATGAAGCGTATGCTGCTGAATGAACCAACAAACACATTCATCGGTGACAATGCTGACTGTTAATCACATGGAAATTTTTATATGGAATCAATCATTAAAACATCTGCCTTTTTGCTGTTATCCTTCTTCACCACCCTGACCATCGCTGACAATCAAGGGGAAAGCTCATTGCTTTGGAAAATCAGTGGCCCGGATTTACCACAACCCTCATACATCCTGGGCACCATACACATCATGTGTGCAGCCGATCGCAAAGCTGATCCCAGGTTGGCATCAACCATGAACCAGGTGGAACAATTGATTGTTGAACTCACCGTTGACACCCCTGAAAAAAATGCTCGGATGATGTCGGCCATGGTTAACGACCAACCCCTTGTGGAGCGACTTTCATCAATTCAATATGCACAACTCAGTGAAATCATTGAAAAGCACACTGATTTTGACATCAAACTGTTCAATAACATGGAAATGTTTGCCATTTCAGCAGCCCTGTTGGTCAGCAGTTTTGACTGTCCGATCGTTGGTGTAGAGGAAGGATTGGAAGCCATGGCCAAAGAAAAAGATATGCCCATTGGTGAACTTGAATCAATCGAAGAACAAATTTCCGTGCTCAAAGCAATGGAGCCACCCAAACGTGATGGCGCCTGGACAGAACAAGAAATGAAAGCTTTTGGCATGTTACCGGACATGTTCCAGGCCATCCTCAGTGCATATTATTCAGAAGACATCGACGCCATTTACCAGTTAATCATTGAGCAGTTGCAAATGGCCGAAAACAGTGCCGAACTGAGTGACGCAGTACTGGACGCCAGAAATATGAAATGGGTGGCTAAAATGCCTGCCATCATGGAAAAAAAGCCCACTTTATTTGCTGTGGGTGCCGGCCACCTGGGTGGGCCAAACGGCGTAATTAATCTGCTCAAAAAAGCTGGGTTCGAAATCACTCCAGTTTACCAAGCCACTCCATGATTCCAGAATAAGCAAGGCCACAACTTGTTTGATCATGTGACCCAATGAAAAAAGGCCAGCAGTTAATATCACGGCTGGCCTTGTAAGGTTTAACCAATTCAATCAATCAGTTTGTGACAAATTCCAGTTGAGACTTGTACTCAGTTCCAGCACCATAGCTGTTGGTTCTTGATTCTGTTTTCATCACATAGAGGAATCCTGCCTCTGATGTGAATGTAACTGATGAAGTGCCTGGGTTATTCGCACTTCCAACATGTTGCATCGCATTGATGATGAACCTGTTTTGATTTGGGTAGTTGGGGTTTACCACTATGTCGGTGACTTTATAGACCGCCACTTTGGCATCAGAGTTGGCACCGATCATTTCTGCACTGAACCGATAGTCCCTGACCGTTGATGACCACACCATGGTCCAGTCCTGATCGCCATTGTCGTGGAAATTGTGCCATTGCGTTTGACCTGCAGATAAGGATTGTGCATCACCCTCGTAGTCATCCACATATCCTCTGACTGAAACGTCGTCATACTGATCTGCTGCGATAGGCACAGCATTCAAAAAGACTTCATAATCTGTATCATTACCAAAACTGTTGGTTCTAGACTGGGTTTTCATCACATACAGAAAGCCTGCTTCAGAGTTGAATATGACTGAAGAATGTCCGCTGCCGGTATCACTGCCAACCAACTGCATGTTGTTGATGATGAATCTGTTTTGCCCCGGGAAGTTAGGATTGACCTCAATATCCGTCACTTTATAAACTTCAGCAATGGTGTCTGCGTTGGCACCAATGAGCTGGGTACTGAATTCGTAGGCCCTGGCAGCAGATGACCACACCATGGTCCAATCCTCATCACCCGCATCATGGAAGTTATGCAACTGGGATTGTCCAATAGATAAGGATTCAGCGTTGCCCTCATAATCATCGGTATAGCCCCGTAAACCAACGTCATCATAATCATCTTCATCGATCGGTGTTGGCGGATTGAAGGCCGTGACAATTGCAGATGTAAAACTTGTGGCATTGTTGTTATCTGTTACCCACAAACTAACCCAATGGGTTCCACCCCAGGGCACCCGGAAGAATTGACTCGGACCAAACAAATGACCAATGGGGGTATCCCATCTGTAATTCACAATTTGTCCATCAGGGTCCCAACTAGCAAAGGCATTGGCGTGACAATCAAGATAGATGCAATTCAGGCCGCTGATGATTGCAATCGGCAATTGATTGAACTTGCTGCCTTTGGGGTTCAATGATTTGATACTTGTTGTCTCAAATGCTGAATCAATCTCCTGGATGGGCTGATAAGCCTGTAAATCATGGTTGTAGTCCAAAAACATGATTTTTTCGGTTCCTGCTTGTAAACCATACTCATACAAGTGTTCTTCACATATCCCGGAATCCAAATCACAACCTCCTTTGATACTGACCTGAAAGGTATTCAATTCATGCGAACCTTTGATCACTTCTTCCTTGGCAAATGTATATGTGGTGAAAATACTTTCAAAACCCTGATCTTTGATTGCCGCAGATTTTACAAAGTTCTGAACAGGCGTGTTTTGATGGCTGGTTTCGATGTTGAGCACAGTGCCTTTAATGATCAATGATGCATTCATCATATCCTCAGTCACTGGTTCAATTGTGGCTACGGTTGCCCACAATGGTGTACTGATCATCACCAGCAGTAATGCACCGAATGATCGGCATGATTCGATGCCGGTTAGGTTGGGTTTTAACATGTTGATATCTCCTTATCAGTCAATTTAATGGTTAAGTTTGAGCGGTGAGTCATATCACGCGCTACACGACATATGATCCTTCAACAGTGTCATTTTGAGTTATTAAATTCAGGGCAAAAATTCTTAAAAACAGGTAAAACCAATGATTCAGAAACATTGGTTTCAATAATTCATAAGGCAAGACTTACTGAGAAAAAGGTGTACTGATATCAGAAGGTAGATAATCCGCTGGCTTCCATCAACCGATAGCGCCAATACCTCAACCAACCCTCGTCCATGTAATATTCATATGGCTGGCTGAAGTTTTGATCCGGCCCATTGTTCCAGTACCGTTCGAAATACCCCATTGCGTTGACGATTGCCGGTAATTGGCCATCTCCGGTCAGCAACACATTGGTTTCCAGGTTCAAATCATCCAGGTTGCGGCGGGTGAAATTGGCTGACCCCAACAGCAATTGACTGGCTGCATGAGTCCGGTGAAAAAGCATCATTTTGCTGTGGCATTGCTCGCCATGGGTATCGCACCACCGAACCGGGATCCCTACCCTGTGCAATTCAGCAGCTACCTGACGATTCGGAATGCCATTTTTCTTTTTGCCAAATGCATCTTCATTTGGATCCAGTAACACCCGCAGACTGACGCCTCGTTCATGCGCCTGGATCAGGGCTTGAATGATGGGCCGGTGAGAAAGATAAAACATCTTCAAGTCCACACGATCACCCGCTCTACTTTGCTCCAGGAGCTTAATAACCACGTCTCGTATGTTGCTTTCGGTCAACACCTGAATCAAGGCTGATGAGTCTGTTGAATGACTCAATGAATCCGGCTCCACCAATGCAGCAGAATGAGCAGCAGAAAAGTCCATCACCGCCTGTTCTGCCGCCAATAAATCAGTCACCGCATCGCCCATGAATTCGAGGGCCACGTTTCCATGAGCACTGCTGGCATCATGTGGGTTACCGGATGTCACCAAACCAACCAATTCCTCACCAGAATCTGTCACCATTACTTTGCGGTGATTGGCTTTGAAATTAAGTAATCTGAGCCAGGTTCTGAGTGTTACCTGATCATTACCAACCGGATTGGGTAACCAGCCCCCTGAGTTCGAATTGCCAAACCATTGGCAACACAACCTCCAGAAGCCAGACCAGATTGGGTTTGAATCACGCAAGCGATTCAGGTCTGTCATCACCACTTCGACACCCGCTGTGGCCAGCCGGGTCAAGCGTGCAGACCTCAGACCGCCGTATAAATGGTTGATTGGATCGGTGATCAGCACAACCCGCAGATCTGGAACCTGTCTCTTGCGTTCTATCAATACAGCAGCGAGTTCATCAGATAAGGGCCTAATGTTTGGGTCATCACCATTCGGATCTCCGGCAAAATCATTGAACAAAAACATGTCAAGCACCACCAGGCGTTCCGCCTGACTGATTAACTGTATGATCCGCTTGAAAATTTGTTGATCTGTGTGCCGCACACGTTGCTCATCGACCCAGGTGTAATCAGCCAGAAAGCGAACATTCAATGCTGGCTGGGCAGCAGACATATAACGAATGCCTTTCGGTAGTGGCTTAAAACTGTGATATACGCCCATCACGATCCAGGCCAGTAAAAAAACCAGGATCAGCCAGCGAATGGTGCCACGTACAGTCATGCGATTCATCATTGATGATTGTAGCCTCAAATCATGCCATGCAGTATTTTTGATGGACAAAATGTGTAATTTATAATGGCTTCATTGTGTGTCAGTAAAGACAAGGTCATGCGACCTTGACCACTTGCCTCTTTTGAAGCTTGTTTTAACGACCCATTGATCATTCTTGCGACTGACCGGTCATGACACGCCAGTGCACATGAAAGAAGGAACTTAAATACCAGGATGGATGAACCTGAGCATCAGCTCATTGGCCAGGAGGTTTTTTCGGGTGATTCTTGCGAAACCGGGTGATGCGTCCCAGGAGAAAACCGATTAACAGCAACCCAATGACCATTACTGATCGGGACATGGACACATCCCAGGTCAGAAATCTGACCTGCACGACTTCGGTATTTTGGAAGGTGAATATAATGACAAGTATGGTGAACACAGCAACAATGGCCCACTTGATTTTACGTTTAGTGATGTGATTCATAGGTATTCTGCCGCAACAATAATTGAGGTATTCAATCTTCCACAACCATTGTACAACCATACATCATCACAATGTCACAACATTGACAGGTATTTTAATTCCAGGTACTGATTAAAAGCACCGCAAACTTCCAGCTTTATCTGGTTTGGCCAATGACCCTGATCATAAAACGCACTAACAAAGTCAGCAAAGCACCTGTTACTGCCATAAAAAGGTCTTTGTGGCTGTCCCAGACATCCCCCTGTATACCGATGTATTCAACACCCAGCTCTCCTCCAAATACAATGGCCACAGCCCACTCCAGCAATTCATAGAGAGCTGATACAGCCACGATGACATTGAACGCCACAAATGAAGTCCATGAACTGTGACTCTGGCTGATCTGAACACACAACTCACGAACAGGCAAAACGATCAATAAGCCAAAAAGAAAATGAACCCAGCGATCATAATGATTACGTTGCCAGGCAGCCGAACGGACGATATCATCACTGAAAATGGCTGCTGACCATTGTTGATAAGGGACATGAGAATATGTGTAATAAACCCCCAACTCATGAAACATCAGGAACACCAGTATCATCAACCATGCCGGTTCAGAAAAGCACAGTCTGCGATGGTATTTAATCACCAACAACACAAATACAAAGACCAGTAAGTTTTCTAAAAACCAGACACTTCTGCTCGCCGGATTGATTGCCAGGAGGGTGAACTCCACGACAAACAACATCGCAAAAAGCCAAATAAACCAGTGATGTTTAATGATTGAATGTGACATGAGTTCCTGTCGATAAACGATGCAGCAGCGAATAAGCCTCCAGCCAGACCAGGGCAATCATCAGCAGAGGTTCAACCGACAGGCGACGCATGCCCTCAGGATGTGGTTTGCAACAACGGCAAACCACCATGTCGGTCGATAACAACAGCAAGCCCGGACTGAACCAAACTATTGCTCGCCTGGAGAATGAAGTTTTCATGTCCATGATTGTATCCCCAAAACACATTACATATTGTCACCTCATGAGAAAATTTTATATGACTCTGTGTATATGGATCATGAACCACTGTATTGTATGTTGAACTGATAAAAGATGAGGTCACATGGCCATGGGTTTGATTCACCCCTTGCGATTGACTGAGCACCATGATACCTGGACTGAACAAGCCAGCCGGCAATCATGACACCCAGTTCACCGATAAAGTGAGATTGCCATACCTGCGGTTCGCACTGGAGCCCCGTACTGACGTCATTCCATCCCTGCCACTTCCGCAGCACCGACTTCAGCCGGCACAAATCACGTACCAACCATTTGATTCATGCGAGGGACACTGTGTTGCAGCAATCACGCCAGCAGCCATGCACAGCATCCAAATGAGCACAACATCATGAACTTCATTTGCTTGTCTCAGTCATCTGTGGTTAGATAATTTCGTTTTTATCACCTGTACAGAGTTTAACCCATGATCAACAATCGACTTGCCCTCACCTTACTGTTCATCCTTCCCTTGTTCTCCAGCCCCCCATTGAGCGCCAAAACCGACCACACAGCAGCCATCACCAAAGCCGCATCGGGCCTTCCCATGCGCAGCATCGGACCGGCGTTTATGGGTGGCCGGATAGCTGACATTGCAGTGAGCCACACCAATAAAAGTACCTGGTATGTGGCAGTGGGCTCCGGTGGTCTGTGGAAAACCACCAACCGGGGAACCACCTGGAGCCCCATCTTTGACGCCCAGAAATCTTATTCCATCGGTACGGTGACCATCGATCCCAATCATTCAGAGGTGATCTGGGTAGGTACCGGTGAAAACGTCAGTGGCCGGCATGTGGCATGGGGCGATGGCGTTTATAAAAGTAAAGACGGCGGCCATAGCTGGCAGCACATGGGGCTGGAACAATCCGAACACATCGGGAGAATCCTCATTGACCCACGTAACAGCGATGTGATCCTGGTCGCTGCTGAAGGCCCGTTGTGGTCGGCAGGTGGAGAACGAGGGGTGTACAAATCCACAGACGCTGGGGAAACCTGGTCACTGGTGCTGGACCTTGATGAAAACACCGGCATCACTGATCTTGAGTTTCAACCTGGCAACCCTGATGTGGTGTATGCCGCGGCCTATCAACGCCGCAGAAACACCTGGTCTTTCCTCGCTGGAGGTCCTGATTCAGGGATTTATAAATCCACCAATAACGGAACAGCCTGGCGTCAGGTCACCACTGGTCTGCCCAAAGGCCACATGGGCAAAATCGGCCTCGCAGTGACACCGGCCAACCCTGAGCTGGTGTACGCCACCATTGAAGCAGACGACAAGGAAAAAGGCTTTTACCGCTCCATCAACCAAGGCGAAAGCTGGGAAAAACGCAACAGTTACACGTCAGGGGGGACAGGGCCACATTACTACCAGGAAATTGAGGCTTCACCCGTGGACCCTGATCTGGTGTATCAGATGGACGTGTTCTATCACGTCACCCGTGATGGCGGCAAAACCTTCAACTACCTGGGCACCGGCCGGGAAAAACACAGCGACAACCATGCCCTGTGGATCGATCCGAAGGATGGCAAACACTTGATTTCCGGCACCGATGGCGGCCTGTATGAATCCTGGGACGAAGGCACCACCTGGCGCCACTTCCCCAACCTGCCCATCGCGCAATTCTATAAACTGGACCTGGACAACAGTGAACCGTTCTACAACATCATTGGCGGCACCCAGGATCTGGGCACCCTGCACGGCCCTTCCAGAACCATGAACACCGAAGGGGTGCGTAATCAGGACTGGTATGTGCCGTTGGGCGCAGATGGTTCAGACACCGTGTTTGACCCCCAAGACCCTTTCATTTCTTATCAGCAAATACAACAAGGCACCCTGCACCGCCATGATCGCCGCACTGAGGAAGTCATTTACATCCAACCTGCCGCTGGGCCCAATGACCCGCCTGAACGTTGGAACTGGGACAGTCCGATTGAAATCAGCCCGCACAACCACAAACGGATTTATTTTGGCTCACAGCGCGTCTGGCAAAGCGATGACCGCGGCAACTCATGGACCCCGATCAGCCCCGACCTGACCACCAATACCAATCGCTATGAACTGGAGACCATGGACAACCGGGTATGGAGTGTCGATTCACTGTATGACACCGGCGCCATGTCCAAATACGCCACCCTGACCGCGATTGATGAATCACCACTCAGCGAGGGCCTGCTGTATACCGGTTCAGACGATGGTCTGGTGCATGTCAGCACTGACGGCGGAGTCAACTGGAAAGCCAGTCAATTACCCAAAATCCCAGCCCGCTCATTCATCAACGATGTGGAAGCCTCATCCCATGACGCCAACACCGTTTTTGCCGTGGCTGACGCCCATAAATTCGGCAATTTCCAACCTTATATTTTCATCAGCACCAACCTGGGCAAAAGCTGGAAATCAATCAATGGTGACCTGCCCAAAGACACCCTGGTTTGGGTTTTGAAACAGGATCATGTCGATGAAAACCTGTTATTCATTGGCACCGAGTTTGGCATGTATTTTTCACCCAACCTGGGAGAAAACTGGATCAAACTGAGCGCCGGCGTGCCGACCATCTCATTCCGGGACATTGAAATTCACCACCGCGATCATGACCTGGTCGGGGCTACCTTTGGCCGTGGTTTTTATGTGCTCGATGACTACTCACCGTTGCGACACATCAACCGGGTCATCGAGGACAAAGAAAATACCCTGCTGCCGGTCAGAGATGCCTGGTGGTATGTGCCCAGTGTGCCGATGCAGGCCACCGGCATGCCCGGTCAAGGCACCACCCGCTTTGCCAGCGACAACCCGCCTTTTGGCGCGGTCTTCACTTACTACCTCAGTGACATTCCACAAACCGCCAAACAACAACGCGAGGACCGCGAAAAAGAACTGGCAGCAGAACAATCCAATGTGCCATTCCCAGGTTGGGAAGCCCTGGCCACTGAAAGCAAAGAAGACACACCACAGGTATTGTTACTGGTCAGTGATTCCCAGGGTCAGCCGGTACGCTGGCTCAAAGGTGCCAGCCGTGCCGGCCTGCACCGCACCAGTTGGGACCTCAAGCGTTCAGCACCCAATCCCATCAGTTTTTCACAACCCGCGTTCAAGCCACCCTGGGTGAGCGACCCTGAAGGACCTTTGGTCGCTCCGGGTGACTACCAGGTGGCACTGTACCTGGTCGACAATGGTCAACTCCAGACCCAGGGCGAGTCACAAGGCTTCACCGTTAAACCGGTGGTCGATACGGTACCACCAGCACAATACGCCGCCGCCACCGCTTTCCAACAGCAAACCAGCGAACTCTCACGTCAGGTGTCGGCTGCCGGCAGAAAACTTCAGGAAGCCCGAAATCGTCTGAAACATCTGCAAGCCGCGCTGCTGGAAACCCCACATGCCAAAGCCACACATTTTGCTGCATTGAAACAATTGGAGGACCAATTGTCCGACTTGATCCAACAACTGAATGGTGACGCCGCACGACAAAGCCTCAATGAAAGCACGGCTCCATCCATTCGATCCAGAATCGGTACCGTGGCATACGGCCATTGGCGAACCACCCAACCCCCTACCACCGACCAGCAAAACCACATCCGGATTGCTCAGGCAGACTTCACACAATTCCAGCAAGACCTGAATACCTATCTGGATGCCCTGGAATCGTATGAGTCCGAACTGGATGACGCCGGTGCTCCTTATACCCCTGGCAGGGATTTGGATTGATTGAAAGAAAAATGCACACCGGGGCCTCAACCAGAGGCCCCAGCCTGCAATACAGGTCTTTCTGAAGTGGACTGAAGTCCACGTTCCAATGAATTGGATCACCGGCTTCAGCCGTTGTCTGGCAGAAATTTCATATTGAACGCGTCAATCAGTCAATAACCCAATAAAATCACAACACGTCCAGGCGAAAGCCGGAAACCAGGGTCTTATAAACCAAAGACCACTGCCCCGGAACAACATCAACCACCAAATCGAACCAATACACCAAAACCATTGACTAATATCAACCAAATCACTGCTTATTTTTGCTTATAATAATGGCCTCTTCTGATGGTTAGGTAAAACTGATTCAATGTTTTCATTCAACAACACGATTTCGCTCAGGTATCTGGAATACAAGATGCGCCAGGCACAGAGTTATGCAGCCTGGAAGGAGTCTGCGCTCAAACACGATGCGATCTCCGGTTTCGAAGCCTGGAAACACAAAGAAGAATCCAACAGTTATGATTATAAGAACATCCGCACCAGGCTGGATATCCTGAGAACACTCAGACGCCAACAGGACGACGTTGGACTGTTGTTTGCATTGAATGAAGGTATCCATGGTAATCAAGGCGGCATGGGGGCATCCAAGCTCCATCAGCTGGCGAAGTTTGGCACCAAACAATTGATCACTGATTACGTCGATGAAATTGTCGAAGCCCTGGAATACATTTCCACCATTCCTGCCTCCAAAGAAATCACGCAGCAAGACAAACTGGACTTTTTCGAACGCGCCAGCCATTGTTTTGGGCGTTCAGCTCTGATGCTCAGTGGCGCGGGTTCGCTGGGTCACTTTCATCGCGGGGTGATCAAATCCCTGTTTGAACACAAGCTGATCCCCAACGTCATCTCAGGATCCAGCGCCGGCTCAATCTCAGCAGCTTTACTGGGGACCCGGACGGATGACGAATTAACCGCCTTGCTGCATGACACCACCACACTGGATCCGCTGCAGGGCGAAATTGATAAATACCGCAGGCGGCTGATCCGCAAACAAACTGACTCAGAGTCATTGAAACTCTTGCTGGAGGCTGTCATTCCGGACATGACCTTTCAGGAAGCTTATGAAAAAACCGGCCGCATGATCAGTATCACCATCGCCCCTTATGAGGAGCACCAGAAATCCAGGCTGATGAATGCCATCACCTCACCCAATGTGTTTGTGCGCTCGGCGGTCATGGCTTCATGTGCGGTACCGGGCATCTTTGAACCGGTGATGCTGATGGCGAAAAACGTCTACGGCGAGGCCCAACCCTATCTGCCCGACCGATTGTGGGTGGATGGCGCGGTGACCGATGACTTACCGGCCAAAAGACTGGCCAGACTCTATGGCGTCAATCATTACATCGTCAGCCAGGCCAATCCATTGTCTCTGGCCATCATGAAAGGTGAAGATTATTTACCGGTCCCCGATGGCGTCAAGAACGTGGTCCGGTTGTCCACCCATGAAATGCTCAAAAGCGGCGAATACTTCAGCCGTCGCTACCTGCGTAAAATGCCCAAGGTCGGTCAGGCCATGAGTATGTTTCATTCAGCCGTTGCACAGGAATACAAAGGCGACATCAACATCGTTCCCAGTTTCAGTTTCGTCAACCCACAAAAACTCCTGGGGCAACTCAGTACCGAGGAGATCAATGAACTGGTGTTCGAAGGCGAACGCTCAACCTGGCCGTGTCTGCAACAAATCAAAATCTGCACCAAAATCGGCCACAAACTCGACGACATCCTCGACCACCACCGGGACCATGACGTCCAACACCTCTACAAAAAACGTGGTTGAAAGACCTCCCCACGTCATCCGCGGGTTTAAAAGCTGGTAAGGCCTTTTGACTTCAGTCATGGCGAGTAACGAAGCGAAACCCAATTAGGTTGATTGCTGACTGAGGCAAACTCATGATCTCGTTAGACTGATGGAATATGCGTGCCTGCGGTCCGCCATGACAAATGAACGCTTAAACATTTATCCCACACATAAAGCCATAAGCTCAACCTACACGAGCACTGAAGTCCACGCTCCCAGTATTGAAGCGCCGGCATCAGCCGCTCTATGATGAACTGATGTCACACCCACCCGGGAATTCTATTCCGATCAACTTGCTTCATGCCTCATCCTCGGGCGTGGTTTGAATGGCTGCCAATTTTAAAATCGAGGCCCGGGTACCCAGGTCTCCCAAGAGCATAAGCAATTGCCAGCCAATGAATCTAAGCCACCACACCCTGCTCAACTAATTGCATGATCGCTTCATCAGACATACCCAGTTCCTCTGACAAAACCTCTCTGGTCGAACCACCCAATTGCGGTGGTGGTAACTGATAACACAATTCCGCATTGGAAAATTTCAGCGGATTGGCCAGTTGCGGAATGATTTGATCATGTTCACCGGTCGACTCAAAAACCATACCCCGGTGTTTCACCTGAGGCTGATTAAGGGCCTGTGCAATGTCATTCACAGGTCCACACGGCACTCCAGCCTGTTGTAAAGCATCCAGCCAATAATGAACAGGCTGCGATAAAATCGCTTGGGCCAGAACAGGGACCAAACGGTTCCGGTGTTCTACACGGCCACGATTGGTCCCAAACCGCTCATCAAGCATCAACTCATCCAGACCCAACACCACACAAGCCTTGCTGAACTGTTCATCGTTACCAACCGCCAACAACAGCTCGCCATCAGCGCAACTGAACGTCTGATAAGGAACAATGTTGGGATGGCCATTTCCATGGCGCTGGGGAATGTTTCCGCTGACCAGGTAATTCATGCCCTGATTAGCCAGCATGGCAATTTGGGTGTCTAGCAGGGACAAATCAATGTATTGACCCTGCCCTGTTATATGGCGGTGATTGAGGGCTGCCAGGATACCGGTGGTGGCATACATCCCGGTCATCAGATCAGTGACTGCCACTCCAACTTTCTGCGCCTGACCGCCCTGTTCCACCGGTTCGCCAGTGACACTCATCAATCCACCACTGGCCTGGATCATGGCATCATAACCCGCCTCATGGGCCTGCGGACCGGTCTGGCCAAACCCAGTGATGGAACAGTAAATCAAACCCGGATTAAGCAATTCCAAGCGTGGATAATCAAGGCCATACTTCTTCAACCCACCCACTTTATAATTTTCAATCAGCACATCGGCTTTTTGTGCCAGCTCCATGATCAGGCGCTGCCCCTCTTTTTGGGAGATGTCGATGCACACCGAATGCTTACCGCGATTGGCAGCCAGAAAATAAGCTGACATTGATTCCTCAGTGAGCTCACCATCCAGATAGGGAGGCCCCCAATGGCGAGTGTCATCGCCTACCCCGGGCTTTTCAATCTTCCATACCGTCGCCCCAAAATCCGCCAACACTTGACTGGCCCAGGGTCCCGCCAGAACCCGACTGAGGTCCAGTACTCTGATGCCGTCAAGCAAGGAAGGAGGGTTATTTTCGGCGTGCTTGGGTGGCTTGTTTATCATGCCATTATTATTCATTGATCGGACGCAGGAATCAATGACTCTGACCCCATTGATAACGCCATTGATAACGATCAATAAAAAGCAGGTACCAGCGCAAAAGCCAGTGTGAGTGCAGATAGCACCAACAAAGAAATGATCGCGGCTTGGGTGTTTTTACGTCCACTGAAAAGATAACAGTAGATGGCTTTAAGTAAATTATCACTGGCAGCAGCAATCAGAATCGCAGTGGTGATTTGATGCGCATTGATGCCTTGAAAATGCCCGGTAAGAACGGACAAGATAAAAGGATCAATGTCAGTAAAGCCAATAATGAAGGACAAGAAGTTCAAGCCAACATACCCATAATGCGTAATGACAAGTTGAGTAATGACTGTCATTGCGATGAATAACACAGAAAAAAGCACCGCAACCTGAAGCTCAAGCGGGTTACTTTTGGACGTCTCAACGACGCCTTGACTGGTTGATTTATCCACTTTATTATTAATTAAAAAAGCAGCCACAAAACTTAAAAAAGCCATGACCCCTAGGGGCAAACTGGCATGCATTAAGATCAGAGGGTTAAAAATACTGATTAACACCAATAATCGGATATACAACATGCCAGTGGCTGATACGACACCAGCATTGAGACTGAAGTTTGCGTTTTTTAATCTCCTGGCTTTCTTCGCCAACACCAGGGTTGTGGCGGTGCTGGAGTAAACACCGCCAATGATCCCCATCAGCAAATAACCCTGTTTTTTGAAAACATATCGTTTGAGGATATAGCCCAGATATGAAATGGCAGAGATGACCACCACCGTCAGCCAAATCTTAAACGGTGATGTGGGAATGTGTTCTGAAATTTGCGCTGTTGGCATCAAAGGCAAAATGACCCCCATTAACAACAGAAACTTAGCCAGGGTGAAAATCTCATTGGGCTCAATGGCATTAACAAGTTTGGTTTCTAATGGTTTGGCATTAAGGGTAAAAATTACCACAACAAAAACCAGGACCAGCATCCATAAAGGCATTAAAACAGTGATGGGTCCATAGGTGAAAACCATTAAAACCATGATGGGTTGAATGCTGTGGGTGTGATCAGACTGCAGTTTTTTATAATAAAACAGTGCCAGTAAAATCGAAACAACCGCTAAACCCACCACATACAGAAGCAAGGTGGGATCTATGATAAAAAACAAGTAACCCAGTACAGCAACAAATGTATAAGTTCGACTGGTGCCAAATTTCAGACCAGGTTTGATCTTTATTTCGGCAGCACGTTGTTGCAAATATTCACGCAACTCAAGACCGGTAATGAACCCAAAAACAGCAACAAGAATTAACTGAAACCAGTTTTGTTGAAGGACTGAATGCATATCTGTCAGCATAAATAATTGAACCCAATTCGTGGCATTTTCTGTATCCTCAAATGCGTCATTACACAATGGCTTCCTGTCCAAAATCCTTATCATGGCAATAAGCCCGGTTTAGAATCATCCCTTGATGCTCGCACTTGCCAAACAATGTACTGTGATTGGGTTTTATGACTTCAATCCAGAATGACACCCCAATCATGTTCCTATATGAACTCAATTTCAAGCTGAAAAACCACTGAAACCTAAAACAGTGTTATTTTCTGTTGCTAATCAAGTGATTGGTTTGGATTTACCAATTGAATTTCAATGTTCCTGTTTATTGAGTGTATGGAACCCCCAAAAAAATTGAACCACATAAAACCTCACACAATGACCACAAAAGTAATCCAATGACGCTGAAAGCATTGATGAAATGAAGGTCTTTTCCATGTTTGGGAAACAAGTCACTTTATGTTTTGTTTTCAGCAAAACATTCTATCCCATTGAATTTAAACAATATTACAGCCAGTAAGGTTTCAGTAAGACTATTCAATAAAAGGGTAAGGACTTCCATAATATATTGGCGCATTATGGACAGTGTCATTGTACTCATATGAGCATATTAACAGCCGTAAGCTGAGCGCAGAACTGATACAGGACATCCTGAACCATCAACCAATAAAAAAGAGGAGCTATTTATCATGCGAAGAAACAAAATCATCACCGGCCTTGGCGTCTTACTGACAGCCATATATTTTAATCCTGTGCTGGCCCAGGATTTACCAACTGGAATGGTGTTTTTTGTGGCATCATCCGAATGCCCAAGCGGTACCAATGCTGCCAAAGATGCAGCCGGTCGTATTGTCATTGTGACCACAGATACATCACAAATAGGCAAGACCTATGGTGACGCCATGGAAGACCAAAAAGACAACACCCATACCCACAAGGGTTCAATGACGGTCAATTTGCCAGAGCATCATGTCGCTGGTGCATCCAGTTGCTGTAATGGTCAGGCCACTACCAAGGGTAAGCACACAGCCAGCATCACCACCGGTCCATCAACCACCAACCTGCCATTCATTCAATTACTGGCTTGTACAACCAAATAAGGAGCACACATCATGAAAAACCAATACCTCAAACTGACTCTATTGACGGCTTTCATTACTTGCTTTTGGCAGCCACAATTGATCATCAACGACGCCATGGCAGATGACGTCATGCCCATGTTCACCATTGCCTATTTTGAAGGCGCCTGTCCTGATGGCTGGGACAACACCTCACTGGCCTCAGCCGCCGGTAGAACATTGTTACCAACGCCAAGAGGTGGTGGTGCGGGTGGCTTTATTGGCGATGCACTGTCATCACAACAAGCCCCTGAGCATGCCCATGCCACTGCCAGCGGTAGCATCGATTCCCCTTCCAAAGAATTCATTCTGGTCGATGGGTGTTGTAATGACAGCTTGGGACACAGTGGTACCCACAGCATGACTGGTTCAGCAGAGACCGGCAACAGTGGGTTACCGTATATTCAATACAACGCTTGTCTGAAAACTGCTTCACCTAAACAAGGCAGCATGCCTTCAGGACTGTTGACCTTCAGCCTGATGGAGTGCAGTGGCGATTATTCACCATATAACGCGGCATCAGGCAGGTACATCGTAGGTTTGAACCCCAACGGTCAGCCAGCAGCCACTTTTGGTGGTCCAAACTTACAACCCAGTGAGATCAGAACCCATTCACATGACATGGGTGGCACCCTGGATTTCCCAAGCCATGACATTGCCGGTGGTTCAGGATGTTGTGCCCATGACTATGCGGCTTCAGGCAATGTCAACTTCACCGGTAAAAGTGGTGTTGACACCTCTGTATCCAAATATGATGCCGCAGTTCAGGCACCTTATTACACTGCTTTCTTATGCCAGGCCAAGTAACCACCACAGTTCGATTGAACCTCACCCCGTACAGGTGAGGTTCAATTGACCCACCGTCAATATTCAATCAAATAAAGGGGATGATCATGCCAAACTCAATACCAAAAATACAATCAATTCAGTACCACACGAGGGCACTCGTGATGGGTCTTTTCATGTTTTTAACCACAGCCGTTTCGGCTGACGACCAGGGGACCACCAACCCCATAGAAAACCCCAAAAACCTCACGGTTTTTCCGGTTGATGACATCGCTACTTTTCGTTCTCAACAAACTGTATCAACTTCTGCGCTGATTGATTATGTCGCCACCAATGCTGAATTAACAGCCTGGTCACAAACCGGCCAAGCCATGAAAAGCAATGACCCATGCGTACAAAGCCTGGGAAGACGCTTAACTTCAGGTCGGGTCTCCACTCCCATGTTTGAACAGGCCATATGTTCAACACCTTTGGGTTTAAGCTTGTACTACCAAAGCAAACCACTGGCCCAGGGCGAATTCATCAGTTACCAATTCCCCAAACCCGGTATTGGTACCGATGCCAGAAATTTCGATGCCCAAACCGGATTGTTTAACCGCACAGCAGGCACAGATGATTTGTTGCACATGGACATTGCCACAGCGCACCGCGACCTCAACGGCGATCTCACCATCAGCATCATCGGCTACGTACCAGCCACCCAATCGCAGCCGCAATCGTTGACATTGCGCGATAGCTGGACAGATAACAGCGGACGCAAAGTCACCGGTGATGTCACATTGGCAGTGGGTGATTACAATGGTGATGGGGCACTGGATTTATTGGTCTGGTCAAACACCTCAACTGGCACCCCTTCCAGCACCACAGGCAGAATCGACATGTTGTCTTTTTCGTATGATCCGATCAAGCAAAGCCTGACCCATGTCGACACCCTGGAAATTCAAACCCAAGGCATCCCTCAATCCATCGTCTCAGCAGCCGGAGATTTCGCTACTTTAGGCCATGATCAGGCTGTGATGGCTTATTACCTGGCCAATGGAAGCAAACCGATTACCCTTTCCTATTTTCAGCTCAATAACAAATTACAACCCGTGGCTGCACAAATCAAAAAGAATTTGTCTGGTCAACCCGCCAAAGAATCCTATTTTGACATGAGTCCCGGACTGTTTGCCTTTGATCCCAGCCAAACCTCACCTGAAAATGGTGCGCCTGGATTCCATACCAGACAATTGGCCATCAGTTGGGTCAATGACGCCGGCAAAACCCAGGCATCCATTGTGGCTGTTGAGCAAGGAGGCAAACAACTGAGTGAATCAGGTAAAACCACTTTAGGCAGCAGTCAATACACCACCCGATCACAATCCATCGGCCCCAACATTGCGGCTGGAAATTTCATTGGCTTACAAGACAACAGCGTCACCCCCAACAGTCAGATCGCCGTGGCCATTCCCACGGTAAGCGCCAATAACAACCAAGCCATCACCACTGAGTTGGTGACCGCCAAAGTCACGCAAAATGCCAACACAGGCCAATTCACCATCAAGACCACTGACACCATCATGGATCCCATTTATGCGGTTCAGGGACTGGTTTATGGACCTGGCCTTGCCGCCATGGACAGTTTAGGCCGGGCTTTTTTCCTCGGTAACCCGGCACACATCCAGGTACCATCGCTGATTGACCCACAATATGTGGTGTACATGCCACCGCATCATGTGGACTGTTTGCCCAATGCCAATAAAACCGACTGTGACGTGATCAATATCTCTGCTTACAACAATTTCAATGTCACACTCAATGACTCCTCATCATCAACCATCAAACAAGAGTCTACTGATACCAGCTCAACAGACTTTGGCCTGGGTGGCTCCGTCAGTGTTTCAGAAACGGTTTCAGCCAACGTGCTGGAAATCGCTGAATTATCTGCAACTGCACAGGTAACCGATGCCTTTTCATACCAGTCTAACTCGACAAAAAAAGAGATGAACTCGAGCTACCAAACCATCACCACAGAGAAATCGGCGACCACCAACATCGATGATCAATTGGGCTATAACCAAAGGATATTGAACATTTGGCGCTACCCGGTTTACGGCAAGGACCTCAAACAGCCGAAGAACTATCCGTTTTATGAAATCACCATCCCCGGCCCGCTGTTGCCTTACCAAAGTGATGGCTTAACCGTCAGCTGGTTCAATCCCACCCACATCAACAACAACGCCTTAAGCTATCCCACCATCGGCGACCCCGGCTTTCCTTCAGACCTGGGCACCTTCACTTATGATGAACAAGGTAGTGAAGTATCCAAAACCACTCCCTTGAATGACAAGACCGTACGCAGCTTCGCTGGCAACAGCCAAACCTACAGCCTGACCTACACCACCGGGTCCGGGGGTTCCAGCGAACGCAGCTATAACTACAACCTGTCAAACAGCCTAGACATCAAAACCGGTTTTTCAGCCAAAGTAGGCATTGGCATCGCCAGTTCTGAAACCAAGGTGGATACCAGCTTCAACCTCACCAACAAATCCAGTTGGGGCAATTCCACCGTGGCTTCCCGGTCGATGTCAGAATCCAAGGGCATCACCCTCAACCAACCATCGGTATCCGGTATCCAAACCAAAGCCTATAACTACCAGACCCTGATCTACATCACCGGTAATGGCGGCATCAAAGTAGCCCATGCGGTGGACTTCGATGTCAGCACCGGCAAAGCCTGGTGGACAGAAACTTACACCGAGGCTGACCCGGCACTGAACTTACCCCTGAGAATGGTCCAACCACCGCAAAACAGCGATTGGGTACTGAATACCGATGAAAGCTACCACTGGATGAGAGGCATCAGTCTCACCACCAACACCATCAACAAACTGACCAACAGCTATCCGTACTTGTCAGGAGCCGTAGAACATGGTGATAAAGTGCGGGTTTTGATTGATGTGTATAACCTGTCTTTGGTGACACCCACCGCCGACACCCAGGTACAGTTTGCCTATCAGGCCCTGGATCCCAAAACCTTCAATCCGGTGGGTCAGGAAGTGGTATTTGATACCAGCGCCAAGCTGAAACTTGCCCCCAGAGCCACACAACAAATCGTTGGCTTATGGGACACCAGCCAACTGCCCGCCTCCACCAGTACGCCTTACCGTTTTGTGATTACCCTGCTCACCGATGACAATCACGATCTGCATGGCGACCAGGCGCATGTGGGTGGCAACAACCGCGGTGTCTGGCCTTATAACAACACCGGTGTATTCGTGTTTCCCAAAGACAACTCAAACCAGGCAGCCATGCCAGCCACCAGTCTGGTGGCCGAACAAGTCATGCGTGAACAATCGACCGCTTCATTCCGCCAGGCAGCTGATGGCCATGTCTCCGCCAGCGTCAGCCTGGCCCCCAGAGCCGTGCGCAAAGCGGCAAAATCAAACACCCATCTGACGCATGAAGCCACCGTTCATTTAACCAGCGATGAGGATCACCGTGGCCTGGTTCACGTGGTGGTATCCCAACCCAGCAAAGATCCGGATGGCCGTGAAACCGTGGTTGCCAGCACCATGATCTGGGGCTTACCCGCCGGTGAACGCACCCTGAAACTGGCCGTGCCACACACCTTGCCCAACGGCACCAGCACCAAAGCCGTGCTGCAAAAACACAACAAGGGCCACCAACCCCTGAAGGTCCGCATCTTCAGTCACCATCAGCAGAAGTAAAACCATGGCCTGCCCACCTCCTGACTCACCTCAGGATGTGGGCTTTAGCCATACCCATCTCATTTTCTGTTCTCGTCCTCCCAGGCCCGACCCGGGATCCAGCGACTTGTTAATCATCAACTTCACGTCCAACCAACCGTCATCAATCCACCGGGATGTGGTGAATGCAGATAGTGGCCTGGAGTAACTTCCAGCCCGGACTTGATCAGGGACTCAGCTTATAACAACAGAAAACGTTGACTGAGCCCACTGAAGCCCATTTAATGAAATTCAACGGCTCTGACCCCAGTGATTAATTATGGCCCTACTGATTAAACATTGAAGCAAAGACCCTCAGCTTCAAATCTCTGATAAGACAAAAAGCTCAGTTTGTTTCCTGCCCATATTTAAACACTTGTTGTATTTTATTTGACATGTGTTTAATTTCTGCTTATGCTGAATAAAAAAAGAGGTTTATATGAACAAAGTAATTGTACTGTTTATGTTGATGTTCTCATTCGCCGTATCCGCTAACTGTCGGGATGCTGTGGTTTTGGTTCATGGCAATGGTGGCAACTCATCGGATTGGAACAATACCTACAATGAACTGCTGAATCGTGGGTATTCAAGCTCAGAAATACATCGACCCAATTGGGGCAGTACCTGTGTGGCCTGTAACAACCATTCAGGCAGTGAAGAAGTCCCGGTGGGTAATGCCTTATTAGATGCCCATGAAAATTCTTGCACCGGAAAAATTGATGTCATAGGTCATTCAATGGGCGTCACGTTAGCCATCAAACAGATCATTGATTTGGGCTTGGCCAACGACGTGGATGATTTTGTCGGTGTGGCAGGTGCTGTCAGGGGCTTGCGCAGTTGTGGCTATTACCCATTCAATGTGTACACCTCAACATGCGGCTACTGGGGCTTATCCATCAACAGCCCATTCTTAAACAGCATCAACAACCAATACATAGCTAACCAGGTTTATTCAATCAAGAGCTGGTACGATCAAGTGGTTTGTGCCGGCGGCTGCACAGTCAACGGCGTGCATTCATCAACCATCTGGGGCGAAGATGCCAGTTTCAATTATTACCTGGGACACTTTGGCTTACAAACCAACACCGCTGTTCAACAAGTTGATTTAGTCGAGTAAAACCAATCAATGAGGTCCAATCAATGGGGTCAGAGACGTTGATTTTTATACGCTTTCTACTTCCTGTCTCCCCCTTTGTGTCTAGGACTGGCCCTCCTGCCTGTTTGTTCTTCGGTTTGTGAAGTGGCCTGAAAACCATGTTTTGTTGATCGAATCACGAATTTCAGCCAATATAAAATCATATACTCTGACTCCATAGATTTTGACACCATTGATTTTGTACAGCATCAAAAACCCTGATTAAATCAGTTACTCTTACCCTGCTCATCCCTTTTGCTTTTCTATCACCAGGTGGATCTGTGTTTTTCAGGAAATTTTCAAAAGATATTCAGGTATAAAAACTGATGTTTACATACGATGAGTTTTTTAATTTGAGAATGTAGCCATGACAGAAAAGTCTTTCAAACAACTGTTAATCCTGCTCTTCCTGTTGAGCTTTTGTGTAACAGCTCATTCTTCAGAGTCAGTGATTACCAAAACAATTTTAAAAGCTGATTTCAATGACCTCACTCCAGGTGATTCTCTGGGAGAAGGTGGTGCGATTGTTGGCGAACCCATTGACTTCGATTTGTTGGATAATGAAGTTATTGAAGACATGCCTGGTGAAAATTACTTACGCATTTCTAACGCCAGCGGTCTCACCACTCCGATGAATGTGGTATGGCAGTTTTTAGACGACGAAGAAGTCACCAATCACTTACTAACCATTGCTTTCAAATTCACACCGACCACTTTAGATAAGTACAGTTTCCAGGTCAGGGAAAATGGCGATACGAACAAAGATTTTTTAACAGTTATCTATGATGAATCAGGAACCTTCAGCGCATCTGATGCGGCAGGAAATATATCATTAACCAACAACAGCTTTACGGCAAACACTGAACAAGACATTTCCATTGAATTTAATATGGAATCTGGAACCAGCCATATGATGATTAATGGTGAGTTACTCTTTACCGGTCGAAATCACGGTATCAGTGACCGTGGCGTGGGCAGTTTATTGACTGGGTATGCCGATTTTAATAACACCACACCCTTCTTGCTGGATGATATTTCTGTGATCAAGACTATACCTTTGTCATTGGTTTTAGATGCAGATTTAGAAGATAAACCATTGGGTAATGCTTTGGGCAATGGAGGCGCTGTCATCAATGAACCGGAGTTAATTAGCGATGATTTAATGACTGAAATAATTGAGTTTGGCACGGACAACAAAGCTGTCTTAGTAGATAACCCTACCTCAGGCGTTGGGGTGATACGTTGGGAGTTTTTAGATAACATCGAGATCCAAGAAGGCTTCATATCAATTGAGACTGATCTTTATTTTAATCAGCTTGATGATTATCGTTTGTATATCCGCGAATCATCGACCTCAGCTTCTTCATTTTCAACCGTCCGCTTTTTCAGCAATGGGAATATAACCCTAACTGATAGTACAGGATTTGCTGGAACCATAGGCACATACCAGGCAGAGCAACTCCACAAGTTTAAAACAATTTATCATTTAGACAATGACAGTTACAGTGTCTGGTTAGATGATGAGTTATTGATTGAAGACAGACTTCATGGGGTAACATCAGGTGACGGAATTGGTGCGTTTTTAATGGGTTTTCAGCCCAGCGCTTCAGCTGATGCGAGTTTTGTAGCTGATGATATAAAAGTGGGTGTGAGCAATAATCCGTTCATCATTTTTAACAACGGGTTTGAATAGTACATCACTACCAGATCGTCGGAGGACAATGAAAGTGTATCAATGAGGTCATATCAGATTCGATATCAATTTGATCTGACCCCATTGATTATTACCGCTGCCCCATAACAGATAAGAGTCAGGCAGACACTTTTTCACGAAGAAACACCCAATTTGACAACATTTGCAGTGTCAATGTGATGGCGGTGGCAGACACAATCCCGATGGCAGTCACACACATGATTTTGTTCGTCCCCGATAAAAAACCAAGGGTAAAAAAGCATCCAGCGGTAACCAGTGCTGACATTAGTCCGGCGTTCA
Source organism: Marinicella sediminis (assembly GCF_002000055.1). Lineage (GTDB taxonomy): Bacteria > Pseudomonadota > Gammaproteobacteria > Xanthomonadales > Marinicellaceae > Marinicella > Marinicella sediminis. The sequence goes on from NZ_MVBD01000002.1 coordinate 212,963, forward strand.
TATAGTTCAGATGGCTGAGCGGGTATTTTTGGAACCTGGAAAGGTCAACAAATAAACAAACGTGTTGGGTAAACAATAAAGCATAAATAAAAACCACAATTGCATTGGTGGCGTTAAAGGTGTTGAGTTGGTTGAGCATATTAATCTCCGTTGTGTTGTCATTCTGGGGTCAGCTTCTTTATGACCCTTCATTATTCGACGATTTTTTCGCTGTCAGCAATTGCCTCATAAGCATTGCTGACTTGGTTTAAATTGAATGAGGCAGGTTCGAATAACGAGTCTGTAATCAACCAGGAATAACTAAGGAATAATGAAGTCCCAAGCGGTTTCTTAATTTTCATATGGCCACCCAGCAGCAGATGGTTTAAACCTGCCTGCGGGCAATCATTATTGAGGGTACAGAATCGTTTTAAGAAACTTGATTACACAAGCGGAGGTGCACGGGCCGATTGACGGAGGTGATTGGAATAGAAGTGGTTTGAGTGGTGAAAAGCATACTGAGCTTGAACATATTTCGGTGATATCTTCCTGACTGGGTTGACCAAACACAGTTCCAGATCATCATCGGTATTCCCCTGACTTTGGACAGTGACCGTTTGAACACCAGCAACATGATCTGACAGAAAAACCAGCTCTTCAGATAAGACCGTGAAAGTTAAAACAACCAGGTACAGCAGAACATTGAATTTCTTAGCAGCGATCATGTTTATAATACCAAGTGTTCAAAAGGTCTAAGCGTACCGTTGTTCATAAAAATCAATGTTCCTAGCCATTGAGCCACAATCCAAATCATCAATCTATCCAGCATTAAAACGAAAAGCATAAGTGCTTGCGACAGTCGTATCACTGCTGTTGTTCCCATCATATATTCACAACACAAAAAATCAATAGCCATGACCCCATTGATTTCAAGACTTCACCGTCCCCGCGACAGGTTCATTCATAACACACGTCATCCTCAGGCTTGGCTTACATGGATGTAAGTCTTAGAATCGAGTCGGGAACAGAGATCGAGACCCGGGGATCCATATTAAACCATCTGAAAAAATCAAAGTCTCTGACCCCATTGATTCTAAGACAAAGGCCACAATCAGGTTTTTTTGAGTGTACAGCGTGACCTGCGCCAATGGTAATAACGCAACCAAAGCGAATATGCCAGGCTTCCAGCCCAGGACAGCGGTGGATAGGATAACAATTGAGCCCAGAACGCATATCGGGTGTGTTGCCAAGCCATTAGGTTGGCCTGATAACCAATCACCTCTTTTCCCTCAGAGGTCACCAGGTGCAAAGCAGCAAGCAGCTCTTGCTTCCTGGCATCAGACACAGGCAATTGATGAATATCAAGTAACTGCAAACTGTCATCTTTCAATGTCTTCAAATGGGTCATTTCTTTGGTACAAATCGGACAATTGCCATCAAAATACAAGGTATCAATGCCGTCAGGTTTTATTTTTATCATGCCGCCGAGTCAAAACAATTGAGTTGTGATCAATGACCCATGAATGGGTAAATTGAAAGTAAAATTTAAACAAAATCAATTCGATTCTAACTTGGTTGACGTGAAAAAATAGAAAGTTTTTCAATGATTTTAATGACCACTGTTTCATGGTCATAGTCAATCAAATCAATGTGGGCAGAGACATTGAATGACTGACCCCATTGATTCTGACCTCATTGATTGATTCTCTGATTTATGACCCTGCTAATTTCGCCGAAGCCCATTTAAAAAAATTTTACAGCTCTGAATCTATAAATACCAACCAGTAAAAACAAACCAGCCAATAACAGCATCAATTCAAAACCTAAAACTGGTACTTCAGCCAACTGCACAACTCGAAATTCCAAAAGTTCACCAATGGTCAATCGCTCAGAAGGGTCGCCCACTGGTAAGGCAGTCGAGCTACCAGCCCAATACATCTGCACCGTGTATTCTCCAATCGGCAAACGCCCTAAGCTGTAATACTGATATGGTGGATTATCTACTCCGATATTCAGGCAAGGCGATGTACCCAGGGCAACTATTGTGATGTCGATGAAATTGTCTTCATCCATCACAATGTATTCAGTCAAACCCTGAAAATTGGGCAATGCTCGAAGACACGGTGTTTGCAAAGGGTCATACCCAACAAACACTTCCTGCCCCTCATACACAACATCAGGTTGCACATCCGTGAATGGAGGGAAGCCTGCGTAGGAATCAAGCGAACAAAACATTGCAATAACCATAAGCGCTTTAATCGACATCACAAACCATCGGTTTTTGCATTATTTTGCACGGCTAATTCCAGCTCTATTTCCGGCTTAAACCTTGCCATTTAACTGTTTCCGGTCGAATCAATGGGGTCAGAGCCGATGATTCACTTGGCTGAAACATACATCTGAGAATTGTTCTTACGCATTTCAATTTCGAACAAATCACAAGTCCTCACAATATCACTTAATTTTTTATAGCCATAGTTCACCGGTGAGAAAGAACTGTTGTTTGATATATATTGTCCAACTTGGCTTAAGTGAGCCCATCCATCATCTTCGACGGACTGTTCAACCGCAGTCCTTAATAACTTGATTAGCTTATTATCTTTCCTCAATTGTGCTCTGGATTGTTTGACATTTCCGCTTTGACTGGATTCGGTTTTATTCTCAGCTTCTGATACATCTACTTCAACTAAATTTTCAGTAAAAATAAACTGTGAACAAGCATCGACAAATGGGCTGGGTGTTTTTTTCTCACCAAAACCATAAACCTTCATTCCATTGGCCAAAATTCTCGTTACCAGTGGCGTAAAGTCACTGTCACTGGTCATTAAGGCAAATGCATCAACTTGTTGGCTATAAAGGATATCCATTGCATCAATAATCATCGCTGCATCGGTGGCATTTTTTCCTTTGGTATAGGCAAATTGCTGAATGGGTACAATGGCAAAAGGGTGCAATTTTTCTTCCCACCCTTTCAATTGAGGGTTTTTCCAATCACCATAAGCCTTGCGAATATTAACCACACCATATTTTGCCAACTCACTAATCACCCCATCAACTGATTTTGAACTGACATTATCGCAGTCAATGAGCAGCGCAATTTTATTTTCTCTTGTCATTTTGTTGCCTCAATAATTCATCCATTAATGTATCATTTTTACCATTAAAAAAACCAATTCTATAGTCCATTAAATGAATTACCTCGTTAGCCCTAACCCTTTAATAATTGAATGGTTTGAACGTGAAGTCGATGGCTATAAATATCGGACAATTTCAAAGGACAATATGAATACAACTGGGAGAATCACTGTGGGATAAACACTATTCAGTCACTTCATTCGTTGAAGATTCCATCAATTTTACAGGAGAAAATTATGACATTATTCAACCTTGTTCAGGCCTTCATCAGAACACATCAGCGGGACAACAGCAAAGTTTTAACTTGTCAGGAAGTAAAAAAAGATCCGAATGACATCTATAAAAAAATCGCCGTCACCCATGAGGTTCCGGTTGGCGAGCACATTGCTGCTGGAGACGCCTTGTATTTTGAAAAAGGTAAAACCACCAGAAGTGTAGTCATGGTCATGAAGCCAAATGGACAAGACCCAGTTACCACAGAATTGTTTTATGTTGATCATGCTGACGTTTACTTAGGCCAACGGGACATTCATGGGGTGAATTATCAGTTAACGTTGAAGCTGTTTGAAACTGGTTTAGAGGATTATCTGTTACAAATCAGCTACCACAATTCTAATGACTTTGGTCACCACCACGCCTCACATGACGGCACCATTCACCCTTTACCTTGAGAGCAATCATGATAACTATAATTCTCTTATTTTTAACAAACCATCTTTCTCACGACATTCTTGGCGCAGAACAAGCAGCAGTTACTGCAGCAGTGACTGAGGTAGCCGCAGTGATCCCTGATCATGAAAAACAATGGCTGGGCTCCATTCACTGGCTTAACGATCCCAAGTGCACGGTCAGTCTGATACACCCCAGCTTCGTGTTAACCGCAGACCATTGCAACGCAGCAACCGGATCATCCATCCATTACAAACACCTTGAAGAACCCATGACAGTTGAACAAGTCTGTAAAATATGTCGTGATCAATCATGTGACATCATGATATTAAAACTAAATCAGCCTGTTACGACTGTGGATCCGATCGATATTGCCGCCTGGAGCGATTTTGAGTTCTTACCGAATGGGAAGCTCTACTCAACAGGCAGTCCTGACTACAGCAGAACAATGATGATGATAGAAAACAGTGAACCAAGCTCAGATATGACCTGTGGTGACGGTTACCAGGACGCCAATCAATTGATCAATACAAACCAAGGTTGTATGTGCCCCAAAGACAGTGGTGGAGCCGTCACTGTAACTGAAAACGACAAGGAAGTTCAAGTGGGCTTACTGAGTCATTTGTGCAAACGATCCGACCAATCACCCAATTGCACCTTGCAGGATGTTGGTGACTTCGCACGGAATCCTGGTGTAATTTCCAAGTGCTCTACCACAGGACGTGCCCAATCTTTCACTCAGGAGCACGTAGACAAAATTCGCTCAACCATTGAACGACTCATGTCAGGTGATAAATCCAACTTTCCAGATTACTGTCACTGAATTGAACACAACACACACCTTAACCACATAAGCTCATGTGGTTTTTTTGTGTAAATGAGAAAAGCTGCGACTGCAGGTGACACATTATTGGGATGTACAAAGTCCTTTTTAAACACCTTTACTTATTGGAGAGCTGATGATCAGCCCTCCGGTGAATAATTGACTATTAACAAGGACTTATTTGTTTTTAATATGGAAAGAAGCTGCTTTGATGTATGGCAATAACTCAGGCGGGAAATCATCGGGATTTGCATCTGGTGTGATGCGTCCATCGTTCAGTCCCAACACCAAATCCTTGAACTTTCCGTCTATGTTGTGGGCATCAGTTAAATCGATGTCGAGCACACGACTGTTGTGCCCATCCAAGATTCTTTGAATTGAATCTGCTAACTCTTGTAGTTGCTTGTGCGCGTGTTCCAAAGTGACCCCAGTGGCACTGCTATTGATCATTAATTCTGTCATTTTATTTCTCCTGGAAATTGTAAAAAACTCAGATGCTGTGTGTATCCAGCATTGATACAAAAAACATCAATCAACAGGTCAAACGCCTCTTCAAGCCCACATTCGAACCCATCCATTGATGCCCTTGATAACCCAGTGTTTTGAGGAGCAAAAAACTCGCAGCTTTTTTTCAAATTGGTGAGGGGTTTGTCTCATATGCTCAAAGGGCTGATCAGACATCTCCCATGACATAAAAAAGGCCACCTCATGGCAGCCTTTCTGAGCGTTTATTTATCATCAACATCACAATGCATCGAACGGCTTCGTGATGAACAATGATGCTGAAAAATCATCGTCCTCACTGTTCCAATCAAATTGAATGCCACCAGTCAATGCTTTATTGTCATCACGCACAAGCCAAACCGGCAGTTCAACACCTGTGACATCATTTTTGAAATCTCTGGATATTTTCACTCTCATTGCTGCTTTTTGTTTATTGAACAATCTTCCGTAGTCAAAATATAAAATATTCTTTTCTGTTTTATCAGGAGCTCCAATGCGCTTGGGGCCACAAATCAAATCAGTGCCCCCAGCTTGAAATACAGAACAAATTGTGACCTCTTGTGATTCATTGTAAGATTCTTCAAAAGTCAACCCAACAGTCCAACTTGAGTAGGCAATCGCCCCAAAGGTTTTTCGATAAAACACATCAATGCTGTAACTGGTCTCATCCAGCTCTTTTTTATCTGAAAGCGAATCGGCCACATAAAAAGTATAATTTTCAGGTGACAATGAAGCCTCTATCCCAAATACACCAAAAGAAATTTTACTTTTATCGACCAACACATCGATGAATGCATTGGCCAAGTCAGGATCTTCTTCAATGTTAGCTAATATGCATATTTGATCTACCGGAACTTCTTCTGCTTCAGAAGTGCCTGTTTTTTCTCTGTATTCATTTTCTGCCTGTATCTTTTTATCGGGGTATTGAGCCCAATAAGCGACACAAATGGATCGCTTCTCTTCAAAGTCAATGGAAGACCGCCATGGATTTTTATCTGAAGTATCTCTCTTGATATTCCAAAAAAAACTGTACTTGTTCTTATCCACCAGACCATCTAAATTTCCCAAAACAGCACCTGGATCATCTTTGTCAAACGGACTGGTCGCGGTGATGCCCCAGTTATGATTTTTGTATTTTCTCGCCAATTTTGCTGTCACGTACTTATTGTCGTTTCCGAAACTGACCTCCACTGTTTCCTCTTCTCTGAGCACAGAAGTCGGTTTTTTTGAAGCTTCATCGATTTTCTCAATGTTTTTCTTTTTTTTCTCCGCCAACTGCTGAACTGCTGATTCATTAAATTGAACCCCTGTACTATCTTCAGAATTAGTTAATGTCTCTTTGACTGCTGATTTCTCAGCTGTCAGGTCGAAATCATCACTGGCCGTTGCCTGCTGACCGAACAGGACAATCATAATCATTAGAACAAAGGCAGTTGTAGGGCTGATCGTTTCTGACTCATTTGGTTTATTGATTTTCATGATCACCCCCTTAGTTAAGAATAATTAAATTTCTGGCATTGATATCCACTGCTCTTCCTGGTGATACTTGGGTAGATTTGGGAATTTTGCCAAAAATAAAGTTTTTCTTGCCACTGGCAGTGATCGCCCCTTCAAGATGAATCAGGTAAGTATCGCCAATGGGCCCTTCTATTCTGTACATGATTTTGCCTGGCCCGGGATCCAAGCCTTCCACTTTTCCTTTGTTATTCGTGTTGGTGTCCCAAAATTTAGCCTGTTTCAGATCAGAAACCACGATGGCATGCTCACCTGAGGCTGAAACATTATCATCTACTGTTATGGTGATTGTAGTCACTTTTATTCTCCTCTCATCCAACAGCCATTGAACATGGCCATATGTAAAAAAATGTGTGTTGAGATAAGAAGTGTAGAAAACAGGGATTAACTCCCACTATTGGGAAGTATTTATCACTGGTGTTGACCTTTCCCCCAATTTTAGCGCCATGATAGGGATGAGATTTCCAAATAAACTAATCAAGCAATGGGGTCAGAGACGTTGATTTTTATACACATCAGCTTTCCAGTCTTTCAACAGTGAGGTATGTCAGAATTCATTCTTGATCGTTTTGGCCCAATTGCTGGCAACACTTATGTGAGGTTATTAGTTTGATTGGGATGCCAAGCGCATTATGTCGAAAACTTGACCATGCATATTCTGAGGGATGTCAGGAAGATTTAATCTGGGTAAACGTGCCATGGCCCCATCATATAGTCAATAAATCAATAGAAATAGCTGTCTTTTCGCATGATCGTATTAGAAGACATCAACAGACACTCGGGATCAAAGTAAAATCAACGACTCTGACCCCATTGATTGCCATTAATTTAAAGCAATATCAACGACTCAGACCCCTTTGATTGTAACAGCTAACCAAAAATTCTGGCTTCATTGATTCGATTGATTCATGAAGTAACGTCTGATGGCCTCATCTAACACATACAATTGCTGTTGTTGGTATTTAGAATGTCTTTGTATGTGTTGGTGCTGTTCATCTAGCTTTTCAATCAATGCTTTACAGTTCTTTTCTGATTCAGGATTGAATCGAATTAAAAGCTCATGCACCAACTTATTCCGGTGCCTTATCAGAAAATCATAATCCCTTTTATGAATGGCGAGGGCCTCTGTTTCAGTCGTGAATGAAAAAGACACCCAAGCCTCCTTTCTGTCATCAGGGTATTGATGTATCTGCTCAAGGTCAGAGTTGTAAGTTCTTAAGTAATCCTTTATCACCTGTCCCAATGTCATCTTTTCATATCTTTTCTTTTTCGCTTCCAGTGTGCTTTGTAGTTCATTGATTGGGCATTGAAAATTAACCCTGCTCAGAAACAGTTTAAGCATGCCTTCAATCTTGGAAAGATTAACCAGATTTCGGCCAATTTTTCGTAGTGCTTCATTCTTCCAATCAGACATAATCACTTCATAATCACAACTGGCCTTTGAACCAAATCACCCATCTATTCACCCAGTTCTACCCGGCTCCTGAAGTCCCATCTGAAGGGAGCCAAGTCCATGTTTTCAACATCACTCATGTGTCAGACTGCTCATCTTGCTGCTCCCTCCTCTCCCTGGCTTTTTGTCGCTCCAACTCCTTCAATCTTTTCTGAAGTTTATTGAGCTTTTTATTTCTGGCACTCTTTTTGGTGAAAATTTCGATCACCACATAAACCAAAGGCAAGCCAAAAACCAACCATATCAACCAAATTAATATAAACCACTCCTTTTGCTTATCATTGTCCTAAACTCGACACGGTCCATCTTAAATCAGAATTGAAAGTAAATTTGATTCCCTTAGAATCTTTCCTGCCCAATTCTTCTAAACCACATGGAGAAGTATAGAATTCATCTGGAATGCCACCATCTTGATTGTTTTGATAACCCCAAATGATTTCACATGTACCGATCAGCCTGGAATCCATATTAAGGCTGTGCGCGAAAACACCTTTGGAAAGATAGCCCACAGGTGGGTTGTGGTTAAACCCATTGACTTCTGAGACATAAATATCTCTTTCACTCATGTTGATGAACTGAAATTCATCGATGCTTGATTGACAGCCCACACAAAAGGCTGTGATTAAAACTAAAGTAACTATTTTCCACTCGTTTCCCATCAACTACTCCAATTTGAATCAAATAACGAGTGCTCATGTTGTGGCATGAAATCATAAGGGACTTTGGCGTTATTATTTTGGTGATTCATTTCCTGGAATAAAATCACCATCACAAATCCCTGGTTTTTTCTCTGATCTTTTGATGCATGGCATGCTCTTGTCCGTGTCTCACTTCCTCTTGTTGTTTGATCCTATGCTGTTCAATCGAATCATTAGACCTCTTCATCAATAAATACAGCCCATACGTGATTACCAAATAGATCAATAAAATGAATGTAGACTTACCCAACCGAGATAAGTCCATTGGAAATAGCTCAAAAACAAATGGCCAATAAACCTGAACGGAATCATTGGGTACCGGAGCCATCACCAACACAAATGGTAAGGCCATTAAGAACTTTACTTTGAGCGATATTTCATTCTTTTTATGATACGCATAAATAAATGTAGCGATGATCAAAGGTGGAACCAAAATAGCCAGATAAGCAAAGAAAAACAGTCCGGAAAAATCTGAGGCATATGCAACTTGCGGAAGAAAGCTGAAAATCAAAACAACAACCAAACTAATCAACCGTATGTTCATTCCATTCATATCTTATCTTTTTGGTTCAACACTGTGCGATTTCATTGCCGACCGAATTTCCATCTGCAATTGCACCATCTTATGACCAACAGTCACTTGGTGTATCGTATTCCAAAAGAATTCAAGACTATTGGCACTTTGATTGAAGTCTTCAGCATATTTCATCAAACTCTTGATTGCTTGAGAAACTTTTTTGTTGGCAATTTGATCATGGATCAGTTGGTATGACTCCTGATCAATTTCATTCAAAGAATGCAGGGATTCAAGACAGCTCAACAATCTGTTCTTTGATCGTCTGTTGAGTGTTATGAAATGAATGAGCTCTCTGATCAAAACAAATCATCCACCACTTTTGCCTGCATGAGTTTATTAAAACTGGTGTATCTGGGACTTTGCATAGTTCCTTGTTTGGCATTGCCATAATGAATGGGACCTACTTTGATGGCTTTGCCTTTGAAATTAAGCTTATATTTGTCGCCTTCTCCGTATGGCTCAATGGAATCCACTTCAGCATAATGGGTCACAGCTGATATAGGCGAGGTTTGATACGCGGCGATGTATTTAATCTTATCCAGCTTTCCGCCACCAATCCGAATGGCATACCAACAATCTTCCCCCAAAAACACTTCATTAAAACCATCTTCCTGAGCTGGGACCACTATGGTATTGAGTGGATCTGTGATGCCTTTGGGCTGAGCTTCGTCAAGCACAATTTTTTCAGGCTTTTCAAATACTTTTAGCTCGATTAATGGCAGGATAGATAAGATTTCCCGCAGAAATTGGTTTATATCAGCTTTCTCAAATTCGGACAAATTGGGTTCTTTCGGATTGTTACCGTTTTCCACCACCGATCTTTGGGCTTCATTGGCAATCTGCACCAATTTATATTCCAACCAGGTGATGTGTGCCCGATTCAGTTCATTGTTACTGGAAACAAACACAATGGCCCGGTCCCAAAAGTCTTTCTCAAGCACATGCTTATCAAACCGATCTTTGAAATTATCCGACTGACCAATATAAACCTTTGGCTTATCCTCTCCTTCTTCATAACCCACCAGGATATAAACGCCGGCATTCTTAAATTCCGGACGAGAACGGTGCAGTTTCCAATCCCGGCGTGCAAACTCCACACCCACTCCAGTCCAATTCATCTTCTCGATGATTTTCAAAGAACTGGGACTGCCTGTGGGCATGAAAAGTCGGATTGTGTAGGGGTTGGTTTGCATATCTGCCTAGAAACTGTGGAAATTTAGTATATTTTACAACTGGGCTTGATAATTAATCTGCTAAATCACTCGCTGGTAAAAAATATGAATGACACTTTTTCATACCTGGTTTAACTTTAAAACTTGGGACAATATAAGTGAAAATATTCATATGATCAGCTAAATGCTGAAGCATATCTTCCATGGGGTGTTCTTTTCCTATACACAAATCCGAATAAAATTCTTTTTTTGTATCTTTGATAACTAGAATCAAAAAAACAAATCTGTATTGAAGTCTATACATATACCCTTGACCAATGGCATCTTTCAGACCTGAATAATCCGTAAACTTCAATTCGATAGCAATTCCATTTTCATCCAGAGTCATATCTGGCCTGTGGTTCTTGCCAAAACAATATACGCTACTTACTTTTGTTTCCTTGTTAATCTGAGACATCACTGTGCAGTTAAACCTGTTCTTTCTGGCATCTAAAACTGCAGATAATCCATTCTCAAAATCTCTTTCGTTCTTGCCAGTGGTATTAAAATTATATTCTTTGATCATTTGATCCAACGTGATAGCGTCATCCCAATACCTTCCTGCTCTTCTTGATGCTTCAAAAGCCATTACATTCTCCTCTATTAATTACTAACTACTCCAACTCTGACTCAATGCCTCAGCTTGCTTTAAACACAACTCGATCGCTTCCTCTGCTTTATCAGGTGGATACTTCCATTTTCTCAGCGCGCGTCTCACCAGATTTCTTAATCTGGCTCTGACACTGTCCCTTACTTGCCAGTCTACGGTTGTACTTTTCCTTAGTTTTTTGGTGATGAAAATAGCCAGTTCTCTGAGGTTGTTATCCCCCAACTCCCTGACCGCAGACTCATTTTGTATCAGTGCCCGATAAAATGCGATTTCATCTGAATTGAGGCCAGAGTTCTTGGCCATCTCAGCATCCTTGACCATGTCCATGGCCATTTGAATGAGTTCTTCGATCACTTGCGCTGTTTCAATGGCCCTGTTGTGATATTTTCTTAAGGTTTCCATGATGCGGTCTGAGTATTTTTTTTCTGAGACCACGTCTGACTTCATTTTGTGTTTGACTTCATCACGCAGCAGTTTCTCTAACAGATTCACAGCCAAGTTTTTTTCTTCCATGTTGGCTACATCTTCTAAAAATTCTATCGACAACAGTCCTATATTGGGCTTATCTAAACCGACAAGTTTAAAAATATCATCCACGCCATCTGAATAAACGGCGTTATCAATGATTTGCTTCAGGGCTGAATTTTTTTCTTCCTCAGACAATCGTTTATCAACTGAGGTGTATTTAGTAAGTGATTTTTTAACCTCTTCAAAAAATGCGATTTCTTTGTGCAGAGTTTTGACCTCATCCATCGTGCCACACAAAGTATGGGCTGATCGGATCTTGGCCATGATGTCTAGAAAACGCTTTTTACCGTCTAATTCACCATCATTATTAACTGAAGACAAAATGTGACCCAAAACTTTAGGCAATAACTTCAAAGCTTTGGTTTCATACTCTCTGTAATCACACCCATGCATCAAGCCATGCAACTTATCCATGTTTTCCAGCAGAATGGCATAAGCCTCGCTTGTGCTGTGGGTGGGTTTGCCTTTGCCATTTGAGTTGGTATAGGTTTTGAGGGCTTCTTTCAGTTCATTGGCGATACCAATGTAATCCACGACCAAGCCACCTGGCTTATCTTTGAACACACGATTTACCCTAGCGATAGCCTGCATCAGATTATGTCCCCTCATGGGCTTGTCAATGTACATGGTGTGACAGTTGGGTGCATCGAAACCTGTCAACCACATATCGCGAACAATCACCAGTTGGAGCGGATCATTGACGTCCTTAAATCGCCGCTCAAACAGTTTCTTGGATTCTTTGTTGTATATGTGCGGTTGCATTTTGGCCTTGTCAGAAGCAGAGCCTGTCATGACAATTTTGATGGCCCCTTTCATGGGATCCTCATCATGCCACTCAGGCTTAAGGGCAATGATCGCATCATAATAGTCGACACAAATTTCCCGGCTCATACAAACGATCATACCTTTACCCTGAATCGAAGCCTGACGTTGTTCAAAGTGATTGACTAAATCGTTAGCCACCTGATCAATTCTGGCCTGACTGCCAACTATTTTTTCTAAAGCAGACCAGTTGGATTTGGTTTTTTCCCTTTGTGCAATGTCTTCTTCATCCTCAATCACCTCTTCCACATCATCATTCAATGCTTCAATGTCATCCACATTGATATCGAGCTTAGCCAATCGTGACTCATAAAATATAGGCACGGTGGATCCATCATCAACGGCATCCTGAATGTCATAAATCGACACATAATCACCAAACACCGCACGGGTGTCTTTATCTACTTGATCTATGGGCGTGCCAGTGAAGCCGATGAATGAGGCTTGAGGTAAGGCGTCACGTAAATGTTTAGAGTAGCCATAGGTATATTGTCCCGTTTCAGGATTCAACCTGGCTTTGTCGCCGTATTGGCTACGATGGGCTTCATCACTGATCACCACAATGTTGTTTCTTTCGCTTAACACAGGATGCGATGTCTCATCCTTCAACAGTGCAAACTTTTGAATGGTGGTAAATACAATCCCACCTGCTTGCCTAGAAGACAAAATTTCTCGAAGATCATCACGATCACCTGCTTGTATCGGTGTTTGTTTGAGCGTTTCCCTCGCCATTTTAAATGTATTGAACAGTTGCCCATCCAAATCATTGCGATCGGTCACCACCACCAAAGTCGGGTTGTTCATTTCTGGTTGAGCCAGTAACTTTCCGGCATAACAAACCATTGAAATCGATTTACCTGAACCTTGGGTGTGCCACACCACACCCGCCTTTCCAGAACCAGGTACCACATCATCACCATATGTGGCCCTTTTTTCCTGTATTTCTGTTTCCTTCTGAGCAGCGATGACCGTGGCTTTAACAGCCTCTCTGACTGCATGAAACTGATGATAGGCTGCTATTTTTTTGATGATGGTATCGCCATCGGATTCAAACAATATAAAATGCTTGATGTAATCCAGGAATAGATCCGGACGAAAAAATCCCTTAACCAAAGTTTCCAATGCGTATTTGAACAGCGGTTTGTCATCCTCATGACTGATGGTTCGCCAAGGCATAAAACGTTCTTTGTTGGCGGTCAATGAACCCACTCTGGCATTCAAACCATCGCTGATGACCAAAGCTTCATTGAATGCGAACAGATCTGACAATTCATCTTTATAGGTTTGTAATTGCTGAAAAGACTGCCAAATGTCTTCTTTCTCTCCGGTTGGGTTTTTTAACTCCAAAACCGCCAATGGCAAGCCATTAACGAACACAATCACATCAGGACGACGGTTGCCTTTTGAACCAGTGATGGTGAATTGATTGACCACCAAAAATTGATTATTACTGACATGCTCAAAGTCAACCAGCTGAATATATTTAGTTTTGGATTTATCGTTTTGCTTGAACTCAACTTTCACCCCATGTAACAACATCTGGTGAAATGCTTTGTTGTTCTTTATCAAAATGGGAGTTTCAGCTTTGCTTAATTGGAGAACAACTTGTTCCAGAGTGGCTAATGGAATCTGAGGGTTTAAAGCCTGTAAGCGATCAAACAACCGATCATTCAAAATAATTTGCCGATAATCAGTCCTTTCAGTGGCTATGCCGTTTGGGGATATGTCAATGCCACTGATGTAATCATATCCAATATCTTCAAACCATGACAGACACATTTGCTCTAATTTATCTTCATTGATTAAACTCATTAAAAGTCTCTCAATCTTTCTGAAGCCATATCTAGAGCCAATGCTAAATATTTTTCTACATAACTGTGATCATCATCTGGATACCACAGTGTTCTGATTTTCAATTCATTCAGCCTTGCTTCTTTTTGATTTTTGGTTTCTCCATCATTAGGCTGAGGAAGTAAACTAAAATGGTCAGGAACATCAAAGTCAGAATCTAAAATCACCTCAGAAAACAGCTCTAATGTCTTATCATGACTCATGCTACAACCCAAAAATAGCAATGAGCTTGTCACATAGATTTGCCTCAAAGCTTTAGATAAAGGCTTTGTAAAGTCCAATGGGTTCCCATATGCTTTATCATATTGTTCAGCAGTAAAAACATATGTCTCGTGATCTTCTGCATCACCATGAAGTTTAAGCAAGCATCTTTCACCTTGAACTAGCTTAGTAGAAAATTTATTCCCTTCTTGAAGACCATGCATATATCCAGTAATGTGACCTTTTCCAATTACTTTCTCTATCATTCCATCGAAATTAGTAGTGACTATGCACCCATCACACAATTCAGGCAGAAAATTTACTGCACCTACTGGACCTTCCATTGGCATTTGGCCATCAGAAAACTTGTTTCTTATATAACTCTTAACTTGGGCATTTTCAGCGTTCCATAGTATTTGCGCCACTTCAAAGTACTCGCATGCTAATAATTGTTCTTCAATTTTAAGCACATCTAATCCATCTATTCTTTCTGATATTTCATGTAAAGCCTTACCCCATAAAGGATAATTTGACGAACATGAAATTCCTGCACCTATGAAAGGAACAATCCTCTTTCTCTTAATGGATGCTACAAGATCTAGAAAAACTGGCTTAAGGTCATTTTGTTTGATAAATTCAATTGCAGACTCGTGGTGCTTTAACAAACAAAACTCCATTTCTTCGTAATAGGTATCCCTATCTATCCAAAATAAGGCCTCACTTCGTTCATAGGAATATGGAGCTCTTTCTGGAATCAGACTTGGTATTTTTATTGGTTCTTCGCCATTTAAATTGTTATGAATATCATTATTTTCTAAGTAGGCACTTTGTAAAGTCTCCTCAACACTTCTGATAACTTTTTCACTAATTAGAATCCACTCTTTACTCATAAGGCTTTTCCAATTTTTATTTCCCCATTTAGAAGATTTGGCAATAAGGCATCACGTAACTCAGCCAGAACTCTAGTTTCTATATCCAATGAAGAGCATTTTTCATACATCGGCCCCACTGTATATCTAAATTCTGCGAGTACATTTTCATCTGGGTAGGTCACTAATAATCTTTTCAAGTCTGCGACTGTAATGTGACCTAAACCTGTTGTTTGTTTATTCTCTGCTGTGGCAATTAGTGTAGGTTTCATATGCCTTAAAAGATAGTAGGTGAAGTATTTCTGATATTCAGATTCAAAGTTCAATTTGAAAATGTGTTGGTTCAACCACGCATCCCCTCCAAACCATTTAAAAACCTCTAAAGAAGTTTTAGGGCTGCCTGACCATGAATACAATACATCATCATTTTTAATTGAATACTTTTCTCGAAATTCTCCAATTGTAAATTTTGTTCCTTCACTCAAACCATTCTTCAGCTCTACAATTTTAACGATAGGTAAACCACTTCTATCACTTGAGAAGTCTTTTGCCTTGAAGGCATATCCATTCACAAATTCAGCTGTTTCGTACAAAGCTTTCTCAGACCAACCCTCAGGCACCTCTCCCAACTCTGAATCAACCAACGCATCAGGAAATAAAGCAGCGGTGGTTTTGAGTTGTACTTGTTGCTCTTGGCTGAGTTGGTCGAGTTCGTCTAAAGACTTACCACTGATGGCAGCCATGGCTGCACGTTCAGGGTCTTGGCCTTCTTTTTGGGCAGCTATTTTGGCCATGGTGGGTTCGAAATCGACAAACCAGCTTTTAAAGATGGCTTGGGCGATGTGTTCGAGGGTTTGGTTGGCTTGGCGGTTGATTTCGATTTTGTTATCAAATTGGTCTAACACATTTGCAATTTCATTCTGAATTTCGATATCAATATCAGGCACTAATACTTTTGCTAAATCTGAGCCACGAACTCCTGCTGCTCCCGCCCCCTGCTCTACAATTGCAGATATAGCCTGCTTACCGTGTCGACTAGAGAAGTAATAATAAAAGAAAAGAGGATTAGCTATTTTTTTATTTAATCGACATCTAATCAGATGAGATTCAAAACATACTTTTTCTTTATCTTCGATAAAAATTGAACATTGACCAGCACCTTCAACAACAAGTGACTGTCTAGCAAATAATAAATCACCTGGTTCGACCAATGAGTTCGCATATTCTTTTGCATTCAGAGGTACACGGTCCATTGGGATATTTTTAATTCGAGGGAATTTAAACAGTTCCCCCATGTTTATCATCTTGTACCCTTCACCACGAATTCTCTTGGGCTTGGTTAAGCCATTACGCAGAGGAATCTCAAACAACTCCTCAAAAAATTTAAACGTCATAACCTAACCCCAACAAGTTCTTTTTAATCTCGGCTTCTAATCGGTCAGATTCTTTAAACTGTGTTTTTAGTTGTGTGGTTAGGTTCGCCATTTTTTCAGCAAATGGTTCGCCGTCCTCTTCTTCGGCAGCTGCACCGACATAACGGCCTGGGGTGAGTACGTGGTCGTGTTTTTGGATTTCAGGGAGTTTGACGGATTTACAGAAGCCAGGGATGTCTTGGTATCTGTTTTCGTCAGGAGATCCCTCGGCTTCGCTCGGGATGACAGGTTCTTTAGTTTGCCAGTTGTGGTAGGTATCAGTGACTTGGTTGAGGTCTTCATCAGTGAAGTCGCGCAAGACACGGTCTTTCATGTAGCCGAGGTTACGGGCATCAATAAATAACACTTCACCTTTGCGATCGCGGAATTTTCTTCCTGCGGCGTTGGTGCGTTCACCCTTGTTTTTGGTCAAAAACCAGATACAGGCTGGGATTTGGGTGTTGGTGAACAGTTGTCCTGGTAAGGCGACCATACATTCGACCAAGTCGTTTTCAATGAGGGCTTTTCTGATGTCTCCCTCACCTTTGGTGTTGGAGCTCATCGAACCGTTGGCTAGCAATAAACCCATGCTGCCATTGGGTGCCAGGTGGTAAAGCATGTGTTGCAACCAAGCGAAGTTGGCATTTCCCGAAGGAGGTCTTCCATATACCCAGCGCGGATCATCATCTTTGACACCTGCATCCCACTCTTTCATGTTGAAAGGAGGGTTGGCCATGACAAAATCTGCACGCAAATCCGGATGTTGGTCATTGGTGTAAGTACTGGCAGGCTCTTTCCCAAAATTAAAGTCAATACCCCGAATCACCATGTTCATGGCGGCCAACTGCCAGGTGGTGTGGTTGTATTCCTGGCCATAAATGGAGACTTCACCAATGCGTCCTTTGTGCGCTTCGATGAAACTGTCAGTTTGCACAAAAAAACCACCCGAACCCATGGCTGGGTCATAGACACGGCCTTTGAAAGGCTCCAGCATTTGGACGATTAAACTAACTATTGATTTAGGCGTGTAGTACTGTCCGCCTTTTTTACCTTCTGCCAGAGCAAACTGGCCCAAAAAGTATTCATACACATGACCGAGAATGTCTTTGGAATCCAAAGACTTATGTTCAAAAGGAATGGTCGCGATCAAGTCGATCAATTCACCCAGCTTGGTTTGATCGATTTGTAAGCGTGTATAAAGTTTGTTGAGAACCCCTTTCAGTTTTGGGTTGACCACTTCGATGGCATCCAAGGCATTGTCGATTAAATGACCGATTGAACTGAATTTCTTCTTTGTACCATCTTCTAGGGTTAATTCAGCACCGCCAATAACCGTTTTGTTGTTATCTTGAAGAAACTTCCAACGGGCTTGTTGTGGGACCCAGAAGACATTGGCTTCGGTGTAGTAATCGCGTTCTTCCAGCTCTGCATTGAGCTCTTCTTCGTACTCATCAGAACCAGCCCCACCGTAATCATCAGGATCAAGGTAATAATCATGATCAGGATCCTGAAATTGTTTTTTTAATTCTTCATGCCTAATATTGAATGAATCAGACACATATTTCAAAAACACCAGGCCCAACACAGTGTGTTTGTATTGCGCCGCATCGAGTGTGGATCGTAATTTATCAGCTGCATTCCACAGCTTTTTTTCTAAGTCAGTTAAGAATTGTTGGTCTTCCAATGTTTCAGTCACACTTGCTCCCGGACTATTCTATATTTAATGAGAAAGGATGTTGTGTGCGGGAATAGAGATAATTTTACTTTTAGCTCCCTTAAAGACAAGACGAACCCAAAGCTGCGTCTCGAGGTTTTTCTTTTGATCTTCGGTCATTGAATCCCTTGTTCCTTTGTTGGTACACACGTTTGTGTATTGATGATACCTGCTCACCGGCTTTTATTCAATGGGTACATGGATGAACATCAAAGTCACATTCAGATTAATCCTAACGAATCATTAAACCTGGAACTGACTTATTTTTTTAAAGCTGATCATGCTTTTTTTTGTCCACAAGACTTTTGATCGTTGCCAATTCACCTTTCAGCAAGTCACTTTGGGCTCTGTCGGGCATTCTGTCGATCATTGGTTCATATTGAAGGATATTCAATTCTTGTTTTACCCGCTCACCTTGATGTGGGTATTCCATCATCATATCTTCTATCAATTTCCGGGTGTCATCTAAGTCCAGCTGGACAGCTCTGGTCATTTCATTTGACGAGATTTGTGCTGTATTTAAATCATTGAGAGCGTCTGCCCTTTGGTTCATAATTGATATTGGGGTCTCTGCTATGTGATTGTATATTTCAGCTGAATCACTTTCGCTGTTGATTGAGTCAGAATAATGAGCCAGTAACTGATGTTTCTTTAAAGGATCATTCAAGGCATCGATTTGCTTCAAGGTCTTTAAATAAAGGGTGTTCAGTTCTTGTCTTGCCTGCTCAGCTTGTTCTGGGGATTCCATCATTTTTTCTTTAATTAATTCCCGGTTGTCATCAAAATCAAGCTGAACAGCCTTTGATATGTCATTCGCTGATGCCTGTGCTGTTTGTAAAACATTGAGAGCCTTTGCCCTTAGATTCATGATGGATTCAAGAGTCTGTCCAATGTGATTGAGTAGCTCAGGTGAATCACTCTCGCTGTCGATTGAGTCATAAAAATGTACCAGTAACTGATGCTTTTTCAAAGGATCATTAAAAGCACTGATCTGATTCCAGGTTTTTAAGTAGTAGATTTTCTGATACAGCACACGACTGGCTAAACGCTTTCCTTGCTCTTCTATTTCACTGAGGTTGTGTCTGCTGATGGCTCTGTTATCAAGCTGTCGCAATAGTTTATTGGCGAACATCCTTAATTGTTGACTCAATGCCAGTGGGGTTTTACTCATTTCTGCGTATTGCTCGAATGATTTGAGGACCATATAGGTGGATATCAGGTCGTACTGATGTTGGCCGTTTGGCCTTACATGATGTCTCTCCAGTGCTGAACTCAGGGCTTTGGCGAAGGACAAAGCAGCAGCATTCACGTCTTCCGGGTTATTCATGGAGTCACTGTTCCACAAACTTCTGACCTCACTGGCGCTGCCCGTGCTGTTCTTGAGTTTATGTAGCACCGTGGAGGTCTGGTCACAGGGCCAGACATAGAGGAATGTCAGCTCACTGTCTGTGTCTGAACCTGTGTTGTGAATCACCACATCAATGGTTTTTAACAACTGATCAGGAATCGTTGTTGTGATCGATTGGTTAGCCTGGACTTCTGCACTGTTGATCAAGGGATTTGGATTCCCCCTCTCTAAAACAGTTATCAGCCCTCTTTTATAATGGTGATCCAATTGTTCAATGTGGATGTCGGCTACACACTCTGCAAAAGATGACCATGGATGCATAATGATCAGTAAGGCCATCGCTTTATGATTGAGGTTCATCCCGTTCTCCTGATTGTTTTGAATTGAGCTGAATACCGAGTGCAGCAGCCAGGATGACAATGGCGGTGTTGGTGGTTTTTTTCAGGGTTTCAACCAATGTGGGTATCAAGGTGTCACCATTTACCAGAACCATTTCATACTTTAATTCGGGTTGATTGGGAAACATCATCAAAACAAGAATCTGCAACAACAAACAAACCATCAGAATTATCACGATGACCATTTCAAACTGATGTTTCTGGCGGCCACACTGGCGCAGAAAATAACCCATGTAAATGGCCGCCAAAGCCGTCAGAAAAGAAGTAATGAAGCTGTATTCTGCAAGCTCAGCAGCTTTTAACACATCAGCCAGGGGAGATAACATAGCAGGTATGTGCCTGAACCAGTCAGGTTCCATCAGGTCCAATGACTGATAAATTTTAATACTGACTGCTAAAAATGAAATGGCAATCATGAAGAAGATATAACAATAGACTCCAGGCTTGTAAGTCAAGCGAAGAAAGTTTTGCATAAAAACACCACCGTTGACAGGCATTAATTGACTCCTTTTGATTGGGTTCAATCAGTAAGTGATGCCGAAAGAAACTTTCTCTCAGTTCGAATGAATGTTTTTTTTCAACTTGTCGTGTCACCTTGCTGAATCAAAGGTGTCAGGAATCAATGGGGTCAGAGTCGTTGATTTTCTGGCCTTTTGACTACTGTCATTTGTTTTTTGACTTTGCAGGTATACATCGACTGAAGTCGCCGCCCCGGGATGATGGCAGGTGCCTGGCAAATTCCTATAGTGACAACAATTTCAATCAATGAATTAATTGTGAATCAATGGGTCAGTGCTGATTGATTATTTGTTCCTGGTTTTTGGCGGGCTGAGCGAATGGATGTACTTATTGACCAGTCTGGCGCATCATGCGGGACATTGACATCAGCCGACGGTTGGTTCTATTGCTGAGATTTTGGATGGATTTGGAGCCTGGTTAGGAGATTCCTCCACTCGTTTTACTCGGTCGGTATGACACGTATTTTATGCAGGCTTCTAAACTCGTTATTCTCGGTCGGAATGATACGTATTGTATGTTGATTTCTCTACTTGTTGCACTCGGTCGGAATATCTGGGTGTTTTGGGAGATTGCTCTGCTTGTTTGGTTCAGTCGGGGTGGTCGTTTGAGTATGAGAGCTCGAATATAAAAATATTTCAATTTTCCATGTCATAAGTTCTGAGGGTTTAACGAACCATAAGTATTGGCATTTCGGAGTTCAGGCGATAACTCCTGGCCATCGTTGCTTTGACTGACTTGGATCAAGTTCGGTTTTGAAGATTTTAAAACTACCATACAATAATTGAGGTAAACATGAATGACACAATGAGACATTTACTTAACATACCCGTCCGGGTATTGGCTATTGGGGGGTTCATGTTTATGGCGGCCTGTTCTGATGCAGATCAGTCCAGTCAGACCTCCACCGCTGTTCCAGCCAAGGCCATTGCTGAATCGGCCATTGTGGCTGCTCAACTCGACTTATCGACCACAGCGATTAATCAGCCGATGTTTTTAGGGCAAGTCGTACCGGAAGTTCAAGCAGCAATGCCTTGTCCTTTTCTGTCTGATGAACAGGCGATGGCGATCATCAAATCAAAACGTGAGTTAAAACGCAGGAACACGTCAAATACACAATGTTATTGGTCTATGAATGCTGGGTTTTCAGTCAAATTAACCCTGGAACCCTTGGCCACAGCTAAACCAGTGCAACAACGCAGCTATAACATGGACAGTCCACCGGTGTTGAAGCCTCAGGCTGGCCCAGGCAACAACGCCACGATTCTATATGACACGGTTTGGGATAAAGAACGGGCTTATGCCATGTCTTTTGAACAAGGACAACAGTTGGTGATGATTTATGTCACGGGCATGGCCACCGATGCTGAACTTTTGACCACTGCCGCTGAAACAGTTTCAGCTCAAATGCAAGCTGGTGCATCCCTTGAGCCACAAGCAGAACGTACGGATGAATTTAATATGTGTTCAATATGGAGCGAAACTGAAATCGCGGCCATCATTGGATCACCCGTTTCCGCATCTTCAGGCAAACTCGAGTGCAAATGGTCATCAGAATCAGGCGATGAGTTAACACAAATCAGGGTAAATGTGTCATACGGCAAGAACCACACCTGGGATTATTTACGTGAGATTGGTGGAGTGGACGTTCCCGGGATCGGCGAAGGTGCCATGTTGAATAAAATGCGCAAGAAAGGCAACAGGCCTGGTCATGTGGTGGTCACAACCTTGTATGCAGACAGTTTGGTTAATGTGAGCGTCACAGATAACATTGCGGACTTTAATGGTGTGGCGGTGGCTTTGGCTGAAAATATTGGTAGTCGGTTTTAATTCAAGAGGTAACGTCATGAATCAATGGGGTCAGAGTCGTTGATTTTCTGGCCGTTTGGCTGCTGCCGTTTGTTATTCTACTCTGTGGGTATACGTCCATTGAGATCGACGCCCCAGGTAAAGGAGCACCGGCTTCAGCCAGTGTTGCTATTGTAATGGTCAATCCGCCAGCTGTACCCGCATCAATGGGCTCATGATCATGTGCATGAGGTATTTGGTGTTGAGGTGGATGGAACTGGCCATGTCGATGGTGTATTGTTCCAGGGCCATCAGGGCCTGGTGGTCATAGAGGTGGCCGTTGAGCAGAACGGCCTCGATGGTTTGGGTGTTTTTGATGTCATCCAATGGGTTGGCGCGGAGGAGGATGAGGTCTGCGCGTTTGCCAGGATCGACGCTGCCTGTTGAGTCACCGACGCCGCTGACTTGGGCGGGCCACAAGGTGGCGGCTTTTAACGCATCGGATGTCGGCATGCCGGCATCGACCAGGTGTTGCAGTTCGTGGTGGACGCTCAGGCCGCTGTATACGTGGGTGTCTATGTTGTCGGTACCGACCAGGATCTTCACTCCCTGCTGATGGGCTTGTTGGATTTGGGTTTCGACCAGTTGGTAATAATCCTGGTGCACGAAGCGCCCCTCATGATCCTCACCTGTGGCGGCTCGTTGGCGGTCCGGTTGCCAGATCAGTTTTTGTACCACCGATGGGATGTACCGCAGGTGGTTGTCATCAGGCTTGTCTTCTTTTCTGGCATCCGCACTCATCTTCAGGGTGGTCAGGGTTGGTACCCAGGCAGTGTGGCTGTTGGCCATGGCCTGCATCAGTTGATTACATTTCTGTTTGTCCTGTTGGTTGATGATGGCTCTGATTTTGTCTGCGTTGTAGGCGGCGATGGGGTCAGGCAGCGCCCTGAAGTCGTCAATGTCTGCATAACACTCGAAAGCAAACAACCGGCCATGTTCAATGCTCAACATTTGACTTTCCAGGGCCTCTCGCAGGGGAATTTTGAGGGGCTTGTGGCCAGCCAGTGCCATGCCCTGCTCCGCTGCCTTTTCTGCCAGCCAACTGAATTGTTCCGTGCTGAGTTCGCTGTAGGTCTTGATGAAGTCAATGTCCTGTTCCATATAAAAATCAATCATTTGTGAAGCATTATTTATGCTATTTATTCGAAAAAAGTCAGCAAATCCATCTGGCACTTCATTGCCTCCGTTGGTTTGGTAGCTGCTTTGTTGGTGGTACATCGGCGACACCACTTCGCCGGCATCGGCCAGCGCTGACCATTGTTGTCTGTCTTTGGGACACGCCCAATACGGATCGTCCTGCTCCAGACAACCGGACATATCTCGCACGGAGGTCACACCATAGCGGATGAACAGGGGGTGATGGATGTGGGGCGAGATTTTCAAACTGTGGGTGTGCATGTCCCACAAGCCCGGCATCAGATAACGACCACTGCCTTCGATCAGTCGGTGGTCACTGAAATCGACGTGCCTGAGTGTCGGTGATATGGCAGCAATCCGCCCATCGGTGATGACCACGTTCTGCTGTTCCCTGATGCGCGCATTGACCACATCGACCACGTGGATGTTGGTGATGAACACATCACCTTTCGCTGGACGCACCTCCGGACCTTTCAATGGCAGTTCGTACAGCAAAAAGGCCGCTGCGATGAGGAGCACGATCATTGCCAAAAACAGCAAGCCCGGCTTTTTAATCATTTTCTTCATAATTTCAGAGTCAACGCTCAAAGCACAAAGTCAGGTATGGGCAGAACACATCTACCCACACCTTTAACCTATGGCAGTATATCGGGTCTTTGCCAACGCACCAAGTCATTGCAGTTGTGCCAACAACTCCTTCGCTTCACTTAAATCAGGGTGGCTGGAACTGAGCTCGGTGAGCAGCGCCCTGGCTTGGGTGTTTTGATCCAGTTTCAGATGGGCTTTGGCGATTTGCAGGTTCAGTTTGGGGTGGTTCACATCTCCTTGGGTCAATTGCATCAGGGTCAGGGCCTGTTGGTAAGCTTCACTGGAGTCAGCAGCTTCAAAATACATGTAACCATACATGCCCATCAACATCGGTTCATAACTGCTTTTGTTGTTCTGAAATTCCTCAATGGCCTGCTCATCTCCCTGCAGGATCCGGGCAACCAGTTTCAAGGTTAAATCATCGCTGTATTGATTGTCTCCGTTCGGAATAACACCCATGGCAACCAGCAGAGCCTCTGCGGTGTCGACCGTTGAGGCGGGGTTTTGGCCGGTCACCAGGCGCTGATCAACTGCCACATGGCTGAGCATCATGGGACTGCTCTGAAAGTGGGCCTGTCGTTCATTGAATTTATCTTCCAGTAAAAAGTCAAAATGCTTGACCCACTTTTTACCAAACACCTGTTCTTCGATGTTGGTGAAGGCGTTGATTTTTTTGCCGGTCACCAGGTAACTGCCGTTATTCAGCTTCACATCCACCAGTGCGGCCGGTCCATGACACACCGCCCCCACAGCTCCGCCTGCCTGATAAACGGAGGCAATGATCTGTTGCAGGGCTTGATCATACGGCAGATCAAACATCGCGCCTTTACCGCCAACGACAAACACCGCTGCATATTTCTCACTGTCCACATCGGACAAGGCCAGGGTATCGGCCAGCTTGTTCATGGCCTGCCCGTCTGCCATGAAGGTTTGGTTATAACTCTTGTCAGGGTCGTACTGGTCGGCTTCAACCGCACCACCCTGCGGGCTGGCGATGTCCACCAGCACGCCGTTGTCACGGAAGGTCAGATAGGCTTTAGACAGTTCATCAAATTCATAACCAGGTTGGTCTTGGCCCTGGTTGACGCCGTAACCACTGAGCACCATCAAAATTTTCTGCGGTTGATCTGTCTGATCCACGAGCGGTCCGGCTTCGGCCTGATCAGCGGGGCTGAACATCACCACCCATAACGCGGCAAGCCACAGGGTTGTGCTTTTGTTTTTACTGAATGTGCATTTCATGTGTGTACCCTTGAGTTAAAAACAATGACTTTATGCCGTCACTTGTGAAATGACTGTTGTCTGGATTTCACATTCATTTCACGAAACCGAGGGTGAACTGACGTTCTGAGTGTTGATGACTGATTGGCCATGAATTATCCGGACCAGGGGTTATAATTGATACCATTGAATCGAGTAACCGCTAGCGCCTGCACAATGAGCCTGGCATAACATCAATAAAATTCCATGCAAGCTGAAGACAACATATCGGTACTGGTCATTGAAGACCAAAGAGAACTGGCGCACAACATCAGCCGCTATTTTGAGCCGCTGGGCTACCTGACGGATTTTGCCTACACCGGCACCCAGGGCCTGAACTTGGCTCTGGAGAATTATTATGATGTGATCATTCTGGATGTTATGTTGCCGGGCCTGGATGGCTTGATGGTGTGTTCTGTGATTCGGCAAAAATCCAAACGCCACATCCCCATCATCATGCTGACGGCCAGGGACACCCTGGATGACAAGGTTCAAGGCTTTGAAAACGGTGCCGATGATTACCTGACCAAACCATTTGAGCTCAAGGAGCTGCACATGCGTTGTCTGGCCCTGGCCAAGCGTAACGGGTTCAGTAAAAACAGTGTGCTCACCATTGGTGATTTGTCAGTGGATTTGAAACAGCAAACAGCCCATCGGGCTGGCACCTTACTTGAACTGCATGCCATGAGTTTTAAACTCCTGGCATTATTGGCTGAAGCTTATCCCCGGGAAGTGACCCGATCAGAAATCAGGCAAAAACTGTGGGGGGATGAACCCACGGAATCAGATGCCATTCGCAGCCACATCTATCAACTGAGAACGGTGGTGGACAAACCCTTTGAATTTGCCATGATTAAAACCCACCACGGTGTGGGCTTTTCGCTGCAGGCAGATCCATAAACCATGGCCAAAGGAAGCAACACAACCAGTCTGCGCGGCCTGATCGTCCGTAACTTCATTGGCTTTGCGGTGTTCAGCGCAGTGATGTTCAGTGCAGTAAACTTTATGATCGCTTATGTGATTGAAGATAAATATTTTAACTTGCACCTGCAGGCTGAGGCCGATTATTTAGCCAGCCAGCACAGCACCCATGGCAGCTGGCCGGAGCCACGCTTTTCCTACATGAAGTTTTACCCAAAGGCTGATGAATTACCTGCTGAAATAAGCCTGGTTTTGGCCACTGAACCTGATCGGGTTGAATTTCCAGGCACTGGAGAAAAATACTTCCACATCCATCGGTTTAACCGCAACCAGGGGCCTTTTTTGGTCTCCGAAGTCAGCGACATGCTGATGGTGCGTTCACACACCCGGTTCATTGTATTGGTCTTATCGATCATCGCAGCCCTGGTGACTTTACTGGCTGTTTATTTTGCATTCAAGCTGGCCAACAGAACGGCCAGGCCGATGAGTCAACTGGCCGATTCTGTGAGTTCTCTGAAACCCGACAGCCTGCCGGCACACTTTCCAGCCAATCAACCGGAAGACGAAGTGAGGGAGCTGGCCGGAGCCATCGATCAAATGATCAGTCGGGTGAACCATTTCATCAACAGGGAACAACATTTTACCCGCGATGTCAGTCATGAGCTCAGAACCCCCATTTCGGTCATCAAAAGTTCCGTGGAAGTCTTGTTACAACATACTGAACAACTGGACAATGAACAACTTAAGACCCTCAAACAGATTGACTTTGCCTGTGTACAAATGGAACAAACCGTGGTGACTTTGTTGTCCCTGGCCAGGGAAAAAAACCACCATCAGACTCCAGGCACCAAACTGTTGCCACTGGTTGAAAAAAGCGTTTTACAGCAAGCAAATTTGCTGCGGGATAAAACCGTTGAGGTGGAGATCGAGGTGGCTAAGGGCGTGCAATTGTTGATGCAGGAAGCTGAAATTTTGATCCTGTTATCAAACCTGATTGGCAATGCCTTTCAATACACCACCCAGGGAACCGTCCGCATTGCCTTTCATGCCAGAGAACTGACCGTCACTGACACTGGTACCGGCATTGAAGACGCCATCCAGAACCGGGTGACTGAGCCATTAATGAAAGGCAAAGCCAGCCCGGGATTCGGGATTGGGTTATCACTGGTCGCCCGGCTCTGTGAACACCACAACCTGACCTTGAAGATCGTCAGCACTGATCAGGGCACCACCGTCAGCATAGGTGATTTACCGATCAGGTAATTGTCTCAGCACAACTGATGAAGGACTGATCAACACCATCTTGGCCCAAAATCATTGGGCACCTTGTGGCTTGCTTCGAAAAGCTCAGCCAACAACTGTTTCTATATGCTGAGTTTTTAACAGATATGGAGCACTTGTCAGAAAATTTCTCCGCTCGTTTAACTCGGTCAAAATGATCAGTTTTCTTTTGGAGATTGCTCTGTTTATTAGACTCAATCGAGATGACCTGCAGAACACAATGACCTGACTAACCCGCTCATTGAACATTTACTTCGGTCAATGTCATCTGTATGACTGATCATTAGCTTTACATGTGCCCCTTATACAAAAACATCAAATCAAGCAAAACCGGATTCATATCAGTTGTCCTTATACCCATTGACAACGAAATTGTGTTGAATTATTTTGGATATCATGAATGAGCGGCTATCATCAATAACCTGAACCCATTTGATCATGACTGAAAACCACGAATCAACAGCAACTTTATTGGCCCGTGTAAGGCGAGGAGATGAAGGTGCGCGGGACCACTTGTGCGCTGTTTATTTACCCTTGCTGCAAAAATGGGCCCATGGCCGACTGCCAGAATATGCCAGGGACCTGGCTGAGACGGATGACATGGTGCAAGCCTCACTGCTCAAAGCGCTGGATAAGCTGGATTCGTTCAGCCCCATGCATGAAGGGGCCTTTTTGGCCTATTTAAGAAAGATCTTATTAAATAAAATTCGCGACGAAATTCGTCGCTTCAGTCTCCATGGCAATCAATACCAGTCCATATCAGATTCAGTTACTGTTCAAAATGAATCGGCTTTGGATCAAGCCGTTGGTGCTGAAATCATTGATAAATATGAGCAAGCCTTATTAAAAATGAATGAACAAGCCAGAGAAGCCGTGATACTGCGTGTGGAATTTGGTTTTTCATACCCTGAAATCGCCACAGCGATGAACTTCGCCACCGCCAATACAGCCCGCATGAAAGTATCCCGAGCACTGCAAAATCTGGCAGAAATGATGTGACTGGTGACGAAAAAAACAAATGGGACCGTCTGGCATCAGACATTGTCGATGGGCACACCACGGCCGATGAAATCAGCGATGAACGTATTGAACTGGTTGATAAACTCAAGCAAATAGCGAGCATCGCCAACGCTTTCAAAACCCAAAATCAGGGCCATCAAGTCGGTGTTCAAACTGAACCCAAATCGATACTGTTCACCTGGGGCCACCTACAGGTCAAAGAAAAGGTTGGCGAAGGCAGTTACGGTGAGGTCTTCCGTGCCTATGACGCAGTATTGGACCGTGATGTGGCGCTGAAATTGCTGAAACATGACAAACTGGCACCCTATCAATCCAGGGCATTCCTGCAAGAAGCCAGACACTTGGGCAAAGTCAGAAACCGCCATGTGCTGGCAGTGCATGGCGCCAGTGTCAATGATGGCCGTGCAGGCTTATGGTCTGACCTGATAGAAGGCCACACCATCAAAACCAAACAGTTCACCCATACTGACGACTTGTTACACCTGCTGAAATCAATCAGTCATGCCTTGGTTGCCATCCACGAGATTGGCTTGATACATGGCGATATCAAACCCAATAATGTGATGCAAGATGCCAAGGGAAGAATTATTTTGATGGATTTTGGAGCAGGACTTCAAAGCCAACCAGAGCAAAAGTCCAGTGGATTCCTGAAAGGCACCCCACTGTTCATGGCACCAGAATTATTCAATGATCAGCCATTAAGTGCAGCCAGTGATGTCTATGCACTGGGAACCATGATGTTGGTGTTGATGGCAGATCGGTATCCGATCGATGCCAGTAACCTGGCTGATATTAAATATGCACATAAAAACCACCAGCAACACCTCCTCAAACCCTCAGAACACGGCCACCCCAAAGCATTAAACTCTTTGGTCAATCAAATGATTGACACAAACCCCAATAAAAGGCCCACCGCTGTTGAAATTTCTGAACAAATTGATTGGATCAGCAACGCGCCACAAAGACGACAAAAGAACATGGCTTTAGCCGTCATTTTTTCTTTGTTGATTTTGGGCATCACTTTTACCAGCTTGGGTTTTTATCGGGCAGACAAAGCGCAAAAATTAATTGCAACAGAAAAACAAAAAACCGATGCCGTCAATGAATTCCTCGGCAACATGTTGAATTTAACGTCAGCTTTAGGCAGAGGAAGAGATGCCAAAGTGGTAGACATGCTGGCCATCGCGGAAAACCAAGTCAATGAACAATACACCGACCACCCCCTGGCCAAAGCGGCCATTCTCGATGCCTTGGGTAGTTCATACAACAGCCTGGAGATGTCCGAAAAGAGCCTGGAGCAACTGAACGAAAGCCATCTGATCAAAAGTCAGTTGCTGAATGAAAATCACCCCGAATTGTTGGAAACCCAATTGATGTTGGCCTTATCACACCACAAGCTTCGTGATTTCGATCAGAGTACCCAATTAAACCGACAAGTCATCGAACGGGCCGGCAGTCATCGAAAAATCAATGAACTGGCTAACATCAGGTTGGCTGGCAACCACAATGAAATGGGACAATATGATGATGCTTTACAATTGTTGTTACCCATAATAGAACTGAATCCAGACCCTTATACAGCCACCAACAACAACCACTTTTTGGCCTTGATGGTGTTAACCAATGTATACACAAAACAAAGTAATTACTCTGCCGCAGAGCACACCGCCAAGCAGATGATCGCATGGTTGAACGACTATCCTGATGCTTTGTTGTTAAACATCAACATTGCCAACACCTGGCTGGCAGAAATATTATCAAAACAAGGCAGGAACCAGGAAGCTGAAGTCATCTCAAAACAGGCATTGGCCGTATCAGAAAAGATCTATGGCAAACAAAACCATGGCTTTATAATCAGCCTGGTAAACCATTCAGCCATTCTCTATGAATTAGGCCGCTCCGAAGAAGCCAACACCATCCAACAAGAATCCTTGGTACTGGCAAAATCTATCATAGGACCCAATGACATCATTACCCTGACCATTGCTTCGAATCTGGCTAACAGCCATGTCAGCTTAGGGCAATTCGATGCCGGAGAACAATTGATGCGAGACACATTGATTAAAGCGAAACAATCATTGGGTGAAAATGAAATACTGACCTTTCAGCTCGAATACAACCTGGCAGAACTGTTGAACAACCTGGGCCGGCCTGATGAAGCAGAGGAATTGGCAAGAGTCACCAATCAGAAAATGGCCGCCACTTTGGGTGAGACTCATTTATATACCTTGTTATCCAATGACAACCTGGCTGTCAGTTTAAGTCAGCAAAAACAATTTGCTGCAGCCATTGAAATACACCAATACCTGCTTCCAATCATTCAAAAACACCACACCCCACTGAGCCCTTATGCCATTTTGGCCCACCAACACTATGTGGACACCTTGCTGTCAGCAGCTCAAACCAACATTGCCAAACAAGAATTGGAGTCATTAATTAAATACCAAACCGAAACCCTGGGAGCAGATCACAATGACACCCGGCAAAACATCAATGTCCTCAAAAAGCTCAGCCTCAACACAGGCAACTAGTTCTGTTGTGGCTCTGCCCCATCCATAAAGATGATGTCCAGCCATGCTGACTCAACCGCCCCGATATCGACCCTGCCCTTCTGTACCCTGGTATCGCCCTCCAGGTCAGCTGCACCCACACTCCAGTTTTCACCAAAAACAGGAATTGGAAATGACAAAGGCTCGATACCGGCATTGATCATCAATGAACCTTCAGCAGGGGTGAAATTCAGGACCCCTGGTTCGAAATCAGGGTCCACTGAAAAATTTTTGGCAGAGAGACTTGCTGTTCCGACCACGTCTCCAATGTTGTTGTTTTTCAAACTGGTCACCCCATCTCCAATGAGTTCAAGGTCGGCGAAATCATTACCCCAAAGGATGTTATTCGCAACCAGTGCCTGGGATGTGCCCAATACAGCTATCCAAAGACCTTCAGTGGCACCAGAACCAGATCCCTGGTGGGTGTTTTGATACACGGTATTATTGATGACATAAATACCTTCGGCATCTTCACTGAGTAATTCCAGGCTGCAGCACTGGAATGATTTGTTTTGGGTAAACAAGTTGTTTCTTATGGTAATCAAATCGCCAATACCCACACTCAGCGCAGCACCAAAATCTGCGGTGTTATTCACAAATGCATTGTTTTCAATCAAAACATGACCCGCATAATTGGGGCTGGAAAATATTCGTAAACCGCCACCTCTTGCGGCTATGACATCATCGGTGATGAAGGCATTGGTAAAAAACAAAGCTGATATACGGATGTCACCGAAGTTGTTTAATGTGATCCTCAGTATCTGTTCGGTACCACCACCATCCAATACAGTATTGAATGCATTTTCACTCAACTGAATTCCACAAGGTATATCAATTAATTCAATCCAATTACCACTGATAGAAACATCAAAGTCTTCTGCATGAGTCAGCAAAAACCCGCCTGTTGGCACGCTGTAAAATCCTTGTGCTATTTTGATGTCATCGGCTTCACCGTTGTTTCCTGCAGCGATAAGTGCAGCGCTTAAATCCTGGCTGCTTTGAACACAAAATGTCTCCGCAAATGCTGGACCCGTCAGTATCAATAATACCCCCAATAATGTTTGCATGTTCATTCTCATAAATAACTCCTAACAGCATTTCAGGCAATCCAGAAATGGGAGGTTCATACGCAGCCAATCACAATATAATTTCAAACCCACTGGCAAAGATCACATCCATTTGAGCTGACTCAACAGCCCCAATATCCACTGCACCCATTTTTACCCGGGTATCCCCGATCAAGTCACTGGAACCCACATCCCAGTTTTGATCAAAAATTGGCAATGGAAATGGTGGAGAATCTAATCCCGCATTGATCATCAGTGATCCAGCCGCAGGGGTGTAATTAAAAATCCCCACTTCGAAATTTGGATCGGCTGAAATGTTGCTGTCAAACAGGTTGACAGTACCCTCTAACTCCTCTATGTTGTTGTTTTTAAAATATTTAAACCCATCACCGTTGAAGCTGATGTCAACAAAATCATTCTCCCAGAAAATGTTGTTGGCAACAAATGCCTGAGCTGTACTGCTCGCTGATAGCCAAAGGCCACTGATGTATCCTGCATCATTTCCAACATGGTAGTTTTGGTAAAAGGTATTGTTGATGATATAAATACCATCCGCTTGATCACTTACCAAAACTTCAACCGCACAACACTGGTTGGTTTTGTTGATGGTGAATAAATTGTTTTTGAGCGTCACCAGGCGACCTGCAATTAAACTGATGGCAGCTCCATAATCGGCTGTGTTGTTGATAAAAGCATTGTTTTCAATCAATATTTCACCACCGTAATTGGGCGCAGGAAAAAAACCAATGGCACCTCCTCGGCCACCACCGTTGGTAGTGGTGTAATGCGCATTGGCAAAAAACAAGTTGGAAATGATTAAATCTCCAGAGAAGTTCATAAAAAAATTGATGATGCGCTCCACACCATCACCATCCAACACTGTATTGAAGGCATTGCCATTGAGTTGTTGGCCACAAGGATTATCAAAGAATTCAGTCCAGTCACCACTGATGGTGACATCCATGTTATCTGAATTGTTCAGACTAAACCCGCCAGAAGGTACGGTGTAAAGACCTTGTTTGATTTTAATGAGGTCAGTCTGTCCATTGCTGCCAGCTGATGACAGTGCAGCTGTCAAGTCACTGCTGCTTTGCACACAAAACTCGGCAGCCCAGGAAGGAGATGCAATCAGCAATAACCCCATTAATGTCAGTAGTTTAGTTTTCATCATTTGCTCCAATAATCATTTTATGAATGGCTTGTATCTGTAACAACGATGGCTTCTGCAAAAACAACACAGGTTTTTTTCACTGATTCAAAGTCATCATCAACAATAGACAATTCAAGTGTTTAATGAGCAATCAAAGTGATGGTGGCGTCATTCAATGCCATGATTCTGCAGCAGAAAGTCAATACACCGCAGCAAAAAGTTGAACCGTAACTGAGTTCAGCAATGAGACATCGAACATCGAATCAATGGGACTGAGACCCATTCGTTCCTGACCATATAGACTCATTTGCATTGCTCAACCTGGCGAATGGTACCTGTAGAATAATCATCACATCTGATTCATCAATTGAAAAGGGCTTCAACAGGCCCAACCAACGGCTATTCAGTATTTTTATTTTTCATTGTATTGGCGCCTATTCAGGAGATTTGTCCACTCAGTGAACATGGTTGGCTGGACATGACTGTGAAGTGAAACTTTGGCGATTGCTTTATTCAGGTTTTTTGCGCTATGATGTTATTCATTATTTCACAGTCTGCCTGTTTACCAATGTGCATATGGCTGTATTGATTTCATCATAAAAGAGAGGGGAAAATCCATGAAAGTATCGTCTGTATCCGGTTATTTTAAGCCAGTATTTTTAATCATTCTGTTGTGTGGGGTGATGTTGCCAATGTCATTGTGGGCCGATGAAGCCAACAAGAAAGCCAAAACCACACCTGCCGAATGCACCACATCACAATACAACGGGCTGAACAAAGCCAAGGCATTTTGTGCCGCCGACAGTTACGCTTGTGTATCCACACCTTACGGTGGTTGTTCACCCAAAAACAAACCCTGGAAAAGCAGCCAGTGCACCACCCAGTGCAAAGTAACAGATAAGTCGCCCTGGCTGGATCCATCCATCCCCAAACCGACTGGCAGCACCGATCGCACCATTACCTACACCAACAGTTGTGGTTTTGATGTCTGGGCAGGATATACCGGTGGAGCAATTGATGGCGCGCCTTCCTGCAAGAAAAATTCAGATTGTGGGATCACTGGCGCGGTGTGTGACACCAAAAACAAGCAGTGTTTCTGGGGCATTCCGTCAATGACCAATACGGACAACACCATCAAGCGCTTACACCTGCCCAAGGGTGGATCCAGTAAAAACATCACCCTCAACAGTCCCATTCACCAAAAGGATGCAGCGAATGCCTGGGTGAAATGGAGCGGAAACAGTTGGGCATCAACCAACTGTACCGGCACCGGGGCTGCCATGGTTTGTGAAACCGCGGCTTGTCCATCAGGTGGCTGTACCCCATTCACCGGACCCAAAGGGGTGCTGAGCCTGGCCGAATTCACTTTGCAGGCCAGTGCTCAGGATTATTATGATGTCTCTATCATTGGCGGCTTCAATGTACCGGTGTCCATGCAGCCCACAGCTGGCCAGAGCTATGCAACCACGCCAGCCGGTCCTACCCAGCAAAAAGATGGGCTGGGTAACACAGTCACCGTTAATCCATCGGCCTACTGGTGTGGTGAACCAGGTTCGGCATCAGCCTCCACTGCCCTGACTGCCTGTAACTGGGCCCCGGATGCCAAAGCCACTTACGGCAATGCCAACCTGCGTTCGGTGTATCCACCCAATACGACCACCACCACTGCCTGTAAAAAGGACAGCGACTGTAAAGCAGTCACCGGCGGCAAGTCATGTGGTTTATGGGAAAACAGCAAGAACAAAATAGAACGGGTTTGTGGATCACCACGCGGCTGGTGGTCAGCCAATCAGGTCTGTGCCATTGATCCCAAAGGCACCATAGGTAGCACGGTGTTTGGCTGTGAAACCGCGGTTACCGGTCAGGGAACTCAGGAAAACCTGTATGCCTGTAACGGGGTAAACAATACCTCAGGATATGCCGCAGCATCTGGTATCACTTCAACCTTATGCGGCTGTGATGACTGGGATTTACCGGTGAATGGCCATGGCTGTAATGGCAGCAACGCCCAATGGGTGAACATCGCGCAACCAGCGGCCAAAATCAAAAAGGACGCCTGCCCGACGGCCTACAGTTTCCCGTTTGATGATGAAACCTCGACCTTCAACTGTCAAACCGACCCTAAACCGATCGCAACATCAGGTGCCATCACTGCCAATGCCGTTGATTACACCATCACCTTTTGTCCGGGTAACCTGACCGGACGTTGAAGTTTTTGACGATCAATGCGGTCAGCTTCATTGATTGATGACCCCTCATATTGACCCAGAAGCCCGGCAAGGATGCCGGGTAACTGTGATCCTGAAGGGTGAAGGCAATCACCACATCCTTGTGGTGTGCTCATGTGAATCCTGTTCAGTTGCTGCTGGACATCTGTTTAATGACCTCCAGTGCAGTGGTCAGGTACTCATCATTGCCATTGAGGATGCCGGCTTTACTGACTTCGACCGGGTGGTCAGGTTCATAGCCAATCAGGTGGAGTTGGCTGCCATCGTGTTTTTCTACTTTCATACCGGTGAACATGGCACGGTAGCCATTAAGCATATAGATGTAATTGATGTTGCCGTTGCAACCGGCGGTGGGTTCACCAACAAATTCAGCCAAATCGTAGTGGTCAACCATGCCTGAGAAAGTCTCACCTGAGCTGACCACGGACGGAAGATTGATGAACACTTTCTGGCCCTTGAAATAGGGAGTTTTGGGGGCCACATCCCAATTATTGATGCTGAATGTCACGTCTTTTTGGTCCGGCTGATGGATTTGTGGAATCTGCCAGTTACCAGAGGTGATGGTGGTGTCTGTCAAATGAGGCAACAGGTCGCTGATGACTGAGAGGGGCTGTCCTTCATTGTTGCGTTTACCATCCCACCGCTGGTCAAAAATAATGCCTTGTGCACTGGCCAGTTGGTCTAGGTGATCAGCAAACTGTTGTTTGGTGATTTTTTTCAGGTTGACATAAAAGATGCCTGGCTCCAGTTCATCAATACTCATAAAGTCCTGCTCACTGACGGCATTGAAAAACAGATTTGACCAGCCTGATTGCTCAGGAGTCCGGGTATAGACATGATCAAACAGGTCAGTCCCACGTTGTACAGAGAGCGTCACATTGTCATTCATTTCACCCAAACCCAATTGGTTAAGTGCACGGAATTGAACCAGTTGAGGTGAGCCGGACACCCGCAGTTTCTGTTCGTGAAAATAACTCATGGCAGCCGTACCATCAACTGCGGTAATGACGTCTCCCCTTTGAATGGCTTCAAGGCGGCTACCGGTCACCACCAGCTCATCACCAACCAGTTGCACAGCCACCGGAACGCCTGTGAGCTGAACTGACTCCGGTGCAAAAACCACCCCATGACCGTCCTGGATTCTGGCCATCAAGCGCTGCAATGAGTTGATGTGGTCGATTTCATTCTGATCGTTAAGCGCATCAGTCAGTGCGGTGTGTAAGGCAGCATCCCAATCGACATCCACGACATCAAAATAGGGATAAAAATGATTCAACACCGCCCACATGATGATGGTGTTGGCAATTCTCAGGGCCTCATCAGTACCATCCATGGCTGTCATGTCAGTGTGGGTCAGCTGTAGATTCAACAATTCATATGCCGTGTTAAGTTGTTCACCCGGCATGTCCCAAACGGTGATCGGCAAGTGCACTTTCCAATCTTCATTCAGCGCTTTTTCCTGCACGGTATAAACCATGGACTCCTGTTGTTTGAAAATGGCTCCGGGTTTGGCCCATTCTGAGCCAGTAATCTGCATGACTTTATTGTCCTGCTCATTCACAACCTCAAATTGATAGAGCGCTGAATCATTGAACCTCCATTGCCCGGAATCATCATCGGGATCTGCATTGAATTGGTGATTGGGTACCGGTATGGATTGCCAGTGTTCGCCATCAGCTGAGACTTCAAGCGCAAAATCGTCCACCCACATTTGGCCTTTTCCAACCAGCTCAGCACCAACAATGAGAAATATCGCATCTTCAGTGAGTTGACCCGTTAGTGTTACGGTTTGCCATTCATTGTCGGTGATCAAATGATCAGTCAGGGTGTTTTGCCCAAATGTCTGATACGCAGGACTGAATGCAGAAAAAGTCAGACGCCCTCCGGCCGCGACTTGATCAGTCATCACTTTGACCCGGGCTGACAGGCGGTATTGGTGATTGGCGATGTCTTGAACTTCCAGCCAGGTTGCGAAGGCATTCAGTGGAGTTGCAGGAACATCCCCTACCCGACTGCTGTGGTATGCCGCTGGTGCGTCGTCACCCAGACCATGGTGCTGCCAGTATTTTAGCTGGGCTGCTTTGGTGGGTTGTTCAAGCTTGGTGATGGGTGTTGAGTCATATATGGAAAGCACCTGGACATGCTGGGTGATGGGTTTAAACAATTCATCCAGGGTCTTATCAAGCGGTTGTTCCTGTTTTTTAACCTCATTGATGCTGTGGACCAGGAAAGCGTCCCAATCTACGACCATGGCTTCATCTGTGGGATGAAAATAACGCACATAACCATACAACTTGGCCAGCGCCAACAATTGATCATTGAGGTCTGTGCTGGGCTGTTTATTTTTGCTGACTGATGATTTATTGAATGTGCTGGTGCAAGCCACCAGGGTGAATAATGCGATTGTAGTTATGATTGATTTCATTGCCTCTCCTCTTTTCCGTATTGCTATACATGACCCGGATGTAATCACCGGAATCTTCAAATTG
The DNA here is from genome assembly GCF_002000055.1 of Marinicella sediminis. GTDB lineage: Bacteria > Pseudomonadota > Gammaproteobacteria > Xanthomonadales > Marinicellaceae > Marinicella > Marinicella sediminis. The sequence goes on from NZ_MVBD01000002.1 coordinate 251,334, forward strand.
AATCACTCCTCCATGGTTCGGACATTAATACACATAATAAGTTTAATTAAATTAACACGTCGAGCACAGCTGTCTTTGTGATTTATCTTTGTTCAATCAGTTGAGCAGCTGAATGATGATGCCGGCAAAATAATTCGATTCAGCAATGATTATCTGATGCTGATTGGATGGCAGAGGCCGATGGATGGTGTTCGGATCAGGATGACAAAAATTGCCATAAACCACTGGTTTCTTGGTCAGTAAACAGGTTGCAGGCTGTGGTGCTGGACAGGTTTTTATCATTGTTCAGAGATATTCCAAATAAATCGCATGACTGCAACAATATTTCACCTTCATATGAGATTACTGGCTTTATAATCCATTGTCATTATTGGCCAACCAAACATTTAACCACCGCATTCCTGATGAGTAAAAAACAATTAGACATTCGTGATAAAACCATTTTTGATGGGGTCATTGGCAAGTACTTCCTGAAAGTAATTTTTAAAGTGTGGTTTAAACTGTCCGGTTGGCAGCCAATTAAATCGGATTATGAAGGCGCTGGCGTGACCATCGCCGCTCCACATACCTCGAATTGGGATGTGGTGTATGCCATGGGTGCGGCGATCTTACTGGACATCAAGATATATTTCACCATCAAGGAAAGCTGGTGCCAGATTCCAGTCATTGGCCGCATCATGTTGTGGCTGGGAGCCATCCCGGTTTCCAGGCAAGCCGGTGGTCAGGGGCAGATTGCCAGAATCACGCGGTTTGTTGACAAACACAAAAACCAGCAAATCTTTTTCCTGTTTACACCCGAGGGCACCCGTGGCAAGGTGAACAAATGGAAAACCGGCTTTTATCATACTGCCAAAGGCTGTGATTTACCGATTTTCCTTGCCAAAGTGGATTTTAAAAACAAGCAATCCGGCGTATTCCACACTTTTCAGTTAACCGATAACATGGATGATGACATCCGTTCAATCCAGGAGTCATATAAAAAAATCCGTGGCAAATACCCGGAACTCCAATACCCGGCATACACCGGTCCGCTGCCTGAATTTTCTGAGCTTGAAGCGAAGATTCTCAAAGCCGTATATCTGGCCAGGGGTGTGGTTTCTCAAGTGGACATCGCAGCTCGCCTCAAGGCACAGCAACTGTCGAAAGCGATGCTGGATTTCCTGATAGAAAAAGGCTTCCTGGAAAGCACTTCAGCAGACGGTTCAGAGCCAAGATACAGACTGACTTTTGCCGGCAAAGGCTGTCTGCTTCACTTGTATCCGGCTCTGCATGAAAGTGGCTGATGACATACTCAGGCTGTTCTCAAGTTCAATCACCTTCAATCCAACCTCCGCAAATGCGCTTCTGTTCCTTCAGTAAATTCGGTTCATCAACACGATAAAAGTATATGGATTGCTTGCTTACCTCAAATGCAGGTAAGCATTTATTGACTGCCTGTTCAGAAATTGCCTACAGCGCTCAGCCCGAAAATTTTGTAATGATCAAATCAAGCAAGATTGAGTGAATCAATTTTGCTGATCAGGGGTTGCCTTTTAAGCACCACGCTATGGACCTCTGACTTGTGCTGTCATGCATGCAGATCAACCTGACGTGGACACATACAGTGGGTTTCATCACTGCCTGGCCAATCAAAGTTGAGCTTCACCGCCATCACAGAGCGATACACAAGGGTGCAAACACAATGTGGGTAGACCCCAGGAGCCATCAAATGAACAGTTCACAACACATATCAATCGATCAATTAACCATAAACAGCCTTCATGGACACGTGCCTGAAGCTCATGAACGAAAAATCAAAAACCTCATCGATCGATCGATGAAAGAATTCACCGCGGTGTTTGGCCAATCCAGTGAAGAGGAACAGTCCATGAATGGCATTGTGGCCATTGACTTGGATGTCTGGTCAGACAAGGCCGTCGACAGACAAGTGCTTTCAACGGCTTTCAGTGTCAGAGAACCGGTAGACTGGGGACCCAAGCCCAGAAAACCAGTCAGGTGTGGTGGTTCAAAATGCTACACCATCAAGTTAGGTGATTTCACATACACCATTTGTATTGATTGGGAAGGCCCTTGCGGGAAGCTCTCCTTGTAAGCCATCTGAGTCCCGTGACCCACACATGAGCCGCCTGAAGAAGTCTTCGAATATTTTCATCCATCCAGATGTATGTTGAAGTTAATAAACAGGTAGCCTGGTGGGTTTCGGCTGAGGGTAACCGGGGTGTTTTTCTTGACCAACCGTGAGGCTTTGACTTTGGCGATCAGGTCGGTGTCATTGCGGTTTTTCAGGTCTTTATTCATAAATATGATGCTTTCACCGCGAATGCCATCAAAATGCCATGATTGATAACACGCCGGGATATCGTCAAAACAGGATTCCAGCTGAAACAGTACGGTGGTTTCAGGGTCATGGGGGATGTGGTTAAAATCTGTTTTCATGTCATTACCTCTTTATCATGTGTGGGTGTGGGTGTGGGTGATGCCGCTTTGAATCAGGCGTCCAGTTCAATGAGTTCGACCTGCAGGTCATCGCTGTCAGTGTCGTTACTGATGCGTTGACCATTCACGCCGATATCGGCGAAACACAGACCAGAAATCAGCGCCATGTTAATGTCCAGTTTGGCTTGTTGATTGTTGGCCTGGGCGATGTTCAGGTAATCACGGGTGGCTTCAGGACTGAGTTTAATCACGAGTTGTTGCATGTTGCTTTCCGGTTATTGAGTGGTTACATGATCTCACCCGGTTTTCGCAAATCCTGAGAATGGGAAAAATAATTTTATTTTTTTAAAACCAGGTGATTGCGGCAAAGGTTACAACCCAGTGTCATTTACGTGGACTGAAGACCACGCTCCTGCTTAGTGATGAACGCTCATCATTGCAAATCTTCATCATGGCGAGCCTAAGGTGTGGCAATCACCACCGTCCTTCACTGTGACTGAGCAGGTGATCGCTGAAATCATCAATGCCCATGGTTAAGATAAGCGCTGATGTCGCGGTTGCGTTCATTGTTGTTAATGGCTTTGATGCGTTCAAGTATGATATGCAGTTGATCACGGGTCAACAAGTGGCCATGGACGATGACCGCATCAATGCTGCGGGTGTTGTTGATGTCATCAAGGGGATTGGCATTCAAGAGCACCAGATTGGCCGGGTCCCCTGCCCTGATCTGGCCACTTTGCGCGCCTTTGCCAACCTGTTTAAGCCATTGTCCGGGAATCACGGTGGCGGTGCGCAGTGCCTGGGCGGGTGTCATGCCGAGCTTGACCAGCGACTCAAGTTCATCGTGCAGGGAAAATCCAGCCACTCCTCCGGTGACCACAGAATCGGTCCCAGCGGTGAACGGCATCTCATGTCGCACCAAGGCACGGGTCATGATGTGAATGGCATCGACATAGGTGTCCCAGAACAGCTTAATTTTTTGCCGGCGTTCTTCGGTTTCCAGCCAGTATGGTGAGCTGGCATAGCTGTGGTTACCCGGCAACCAGCCTCTGGCCATTTTCCAGCCCTCCAGCTCATGCGGATCAACAAAGGCCAATTCCACGGTGCCAAGGAATTCCTCCAGCGCCAGCTTTTGTCTGACCAGGCTTTCCATCAACCACACCACTGAGGTGATGTGGATGCCTTTGGCTTTGATCACCGGGGCCACCTCTTCACTGCGGCTGCGCACATAATCCAGGTATTCGGCTGCGGTTTGTGGGGTCAGGTCACTGAATGCCAGTCCATACTCACGGTCAAAGGCTTTGGTGATTTCTTCGACATGGGCGATCTCCTGTTGACCCAGCTCGAACACATCATCCAGGCTGACACTGTTTGGGATGTGGCCGGTGACCAATAAGCCTTGCTGATGCGCGGCACTGACCAGACTGCGGTATTGTTCTGCCGTCAGACCATTGCTGATCTTCAGACCATCAAAACCACGCGTCATCAAATCCCGGACAATGTCATCGCCCTGACCGGCATCACTCATGGTGATGCGGCTGCGGGTCCAGTTCATGTACCACACCTGCCACCAGGGTGTGTCATAGACTTTTTCTGAGGACACGAACACATCAGGTCTGAGCACTTCTGCCGGATCGGTGTCTCTGACAGACAACTGGTAATCAGTGCCGCCCATATCGCGCACGTGGGTCACACCATTGGCCAGATAAAGCCAGAGGTTATTGCGGTTTTCCTTGAGGTGAACATGACCATCCATCAAGCCGGGAATCAGGTATTGTCCACTGCCATCAATGACGGTGGCATCAATCGGCACAGTCAGTTGTGGCCCCAACTGTTTGATCATGCCATCATCAATCAATACATCCTGAGCAGCAGTGAATGCAGTGGCATCTGGTTGCAACACCTGGCTGTTTTTGATGATGAAAAGTCCCGTTTTAATGTTGAGATCTGCGGTTTCTATTTCCGGCGTAAACTGGCCTTTCATCAGACGCATTTCATACTCCACCCAGACCACCACGCCGAGCCCGATGACCAGGCTCAGCAACAGCAGCCATTTAGTGATGCGGACGATGAAAGTGCTGTGTGTGCTTTTGTTCATATTTGCTTGATATTGAAAGATGTAGAAAATGCACAGATTACTGATTGATCGGTTGTTACACCTCTCAAATCATGAAATGAGAATGAAAAAATCAATGGTCTTTCTGTTGCGTGGCAAATTGTAAGGGGGTGATGCCAACAAACTTTTTGAACGCCCTGTAGAAACTGGCCTGAGAATTAAAACCCGCTTCCATAGCCAGATCAAGGATGCTGTTGGTGGAGAGCTTTTCTATGGCAGTCCGTTCTTTGATCAGCGATTTTACAACATCGATGCGGTATTGATTGAGCAAGTCCCGAAAACTGACTTTGAGTTTGCGGTTCAATAAAAAAGACAAGGTTTCAGCTGGAATGTTCAGGGCTTCGGCCACCTGCTGACTGCTGAGATCAGGTTCCAGGTAATGTTGCTCCACAAACAAATATTGATGCAACTGTTGCCTGAGCTGCTCATAGTCATTGGCCTGGCTTTTGTGTTGATGGACTTTGATGGACTGGATGGCTTCAAACAAACGCGGGCTTTGTAGGCGCATACCCAGTGAGCCCAGGTAATATGTGGTCAATGCCAGATAGATGTTAAAACCCATCCAGCGGGGCCAGCGGTATTCAGTCCAAATTCCCAGTAAGTCCAAAACATTATTCAGCATCAGGAACAAAGCCAACATCACCATCCAGATGAGTATTTGCCATACCCACCGATACAACACCTGGCTTTTGGCATGATCAAGCTGATCCATGTGATGACTGAAGTGCAGAAATCGCCGAAGCCCCAAAATCAGATACAGCCAGGTGGACAACAGGATCAGTTTATCTTCCACCAGATTTACAGATTCGTAATAAAGTGCAATAGCCAGGTGGTTTTGTGTTGCCGTATCCGGTTGGATTAATGTCAGGACAAATACCACCAGATCATAACTGAACCACACCACAGGCAACACCAGGTGGTTTCGATGTGCTGGCTGTTGAGCGCCGGAAACCGCGGTGACCAGACACACATAAAAATACAACAACGGCGGCAGAAATAATTCAAGGCCCAATGGGGCAAACCGCAACCAATGAATGGCATCCCAATTCAAACTGTATACCAACGCCCGCATAATGACCGTGACAAACACCACCACAATCAACCCCAACAGCTTCTGATGCGGCTGAAACTGCCGGCTGCTGATCATCAGAACACTGGCAACCAAGCCTTGAACAATACCGGTGATGAGAATCAGGTCATACAGACGAAAAGACATGGGTGGATTTTACCATGAAGTGTGTCTCTGAATATCGACTATTGGGGGACAGCGATGTGGCTACAGACGATGCCACCGATGGTCATGACAGAAGGTTCCTCACTCCCCAATACCATCATGGCCTGATCACCGGCATCATCAATTTGGGGCAGAAAAAACGTTTTAGTCTTAGACAACCAGGCTCACAGGACACCGTCAAAACCATTGGCAAACAACACGTCTGCATCCATTTCATAAGCACCGGCATCACAGGTCACACCTGATGGTCTGATGAAACCACGTTGATCTTCACCCAATGAAGCGCCCATGGCATCAACACAACTGGCCAACGGTACTGCATCAATGGCCGGACTTCCCAGGGACAAGGCATGTGTCGGCCAGGCACCACCATTGTTCGCCAGACCCAAAAGATTGGCTTCAGTGTTCTCCTGATCACCGGTGGCCATAAACGAGCAACTGTCATCATTGACCACGTTGTGGCCCAGTGAGGTGGGTTTATCGCCAGCCTGACAATTAAACTGAGGCTGATCTGAGCCGGTGGTCAGCACCGATGAACCAATGAACAACACATGAGTATCATCGAAGCTGAAATGCGACACATTGGCTCCAATGGTGCTGTAGAAGGTACTTGCACGCACACTGCCGCTGGCGTTGGCAGTGCGTAATCCGCCACCATCGTTACCACTGACTGTGGAATTGGTCATGTAAATCTCACCTCCTTCGACGCGAATGGCCTTGGTACCTACATTATTTTCAGTGAATGTGCTGTTGCGGATGGTGATGATGCCACTGTTGACAAAAATGCCTGGGCCGAATGGATTGGTGAACCCCAATGATTCTGCGGCATTGCCTTGTACCAATGAATCCGTCATGATCACATTGGCGCCTGAGACAAACATGCCACCACCGGCGTTGGCGGCGTTATCCAGGATCACCACGTCCTGGAACATGGCGCTGGTTGAACCACCTGCAATCAGCAGACCACCTCCAATGTTATGCGCAGCTGTATCAGCACGGCCCCCGGTCACAGTAACTCCGGTGAGGCTGAAGTTTCCTTCGTTGAACACATGGAACACCCGGTGCAAGTCATTACCATCAATCACTGTGCTTGCAGATCCCTGTCCACTGATCTGAACTTCAGCGCCAAATAAATCCAAATCTCCTGACAGCCCGGCATCTTCTTCACCGGTCAAGGTGATTTGGTGGATGCCAGTTCCCAGGTTAATGATGTGGTTACCGCCCAGGACATTGATTTCATTGAAGGCAGCCCGCAGACTGCAATCCCCGGTTGCGGGGGTGATTTCACACACCCCATCACCCGGATTGCCATCAACCCCATCAATGAGCGTATTGACATTGAACGTTGCTGAACTGGCCGGTAGTAACCACCCACACAGCATCCCATAAAGAAATAATTTCTTCATCATAAAGCCCCTGTTTGTATAGATACCCTTTACTTCGTCAAAACGCTGAAATTCATGACACCTGAAAAATTGGCTGACACCCAATGAAAAGCCACGACAGCCTCAGCCAACGCACGGAAGCTTTTAGCTGGAAGCTTGTAGCCAACCCCAATGGCGCGTTGACTTCAGTCGACCTCATCAGCAAAGCTGATCATCATCTGAATCAGCCAGGCTAAGGGCAACTACCCGGGTATATGGGTGTGGACAAACTCATCCAGCGACAAACATGAATGGCTGTTTCGCCCTGGCTGCAAAGCATCAAAGTCAACCAACCGTGGGAGCCAAGTCGTTACTCAGTGATTTTTAATTCTGCAAAGAAAAAAACACTGGGTCCCTGCTCGAAGGCTGAAACAATGGTGGTTGGCTGACGGAGAAGTGTTCACTGAGTAAATCAAGAGATGTTTTGCTCACAGACTTCAAGACTAAAATCGTCGGTTGTAACCAATGCGCCAAGGACAACTGATGATCAGCCCTCTTCTGTATTTTTCTGATACGGCAAACCACAGGTGGCCGGATCGACCGCCTGATCAGGTTTTGTCTGAAGCAGATAGTGGTAACTTAATTGGGCCAACGCTTCCATGGTCTTGCCTTCATGTTGGCTGTTGGTTAAGGCGTCCAGGTACTTGATATCAGTCAGCGTGTATTCCCAGGCTGGCTCCATCACTTTGGAGAGACACATGATTTTTTGGTTTCTGTTTTTACCCTGGAGTTCCAGAACATCAAGTTCTTCAGTTCGACCCTGGGTGGAATACACCAGATTGTGCAGGTTTTGTCCGATGGTCTGATAAATGAAGCTGTCACTGTTGTGCAACAGCACATCACCAATGGTTTCGCAGGCTGCTAACCAGAGCCGGTCTCCATTGCATAATTCGGTCAACGGTCTGAACTCGTAACCTATCAGCATATGGTTTCCAGACAATTTCAACATCATGAGCTCCATGCTCAGCAACAACTGTTCAAGATTAACCTGCTGTTTTTCAGCGGCATCCACCATTTCTGGCAACGCGTCTGGTATCGGATGAGTCATGACATAAGCGGCCATCGCAGCCCTGATTGGGTCATCAATCTGAAATAAGAATGAGGCTTGTGAGGTTTCAGACATGCGTTCAAGAGTGACCACGATGGTTTTTTCCTCTTCTTCCTGATAGGCGCGGTTTAATAGCCACAGATAACTACTGAAATCGTGGGGTCTGAGGCTGATGAGGCGATCATCGATGAAGGATGCATCACAGGATTCTTTGTATGTGTCACTCTGGCACAATCGTCTGATGATCATCAGCGATTGCCAACTGGCCTGTGGATCTTTGATGCCTTGCTGAATCAGATTAAGCAGGGTCACTTCATCGATTTCATGTCGGTCAACGACCTGATTGTTAATCAAGTCATAGGCATCATCCAGTACGCCGGCTACTGTGATCCTGACATTGATGTCGTCATGATTCTGCAAACTGCGATACATGTCATAACGCCATGCTTGATACTCAGCTGAATTTTGTGTTTCATGATCATTGTTGAGTTCTGTAGCCAGAAGACCAGCAGACACAAAGATCAAGCCCAGAAAGGAAAACATTCCAAATTGTTTCATCACGTTACTCCATTCAATGATATGGGTTGATTATAGCCAATGAACAAGGTCACAGTCATGTGCCTTTGTTCACACAACACCCATTTCTGTCAGGCAATAACAAACCGGACTGTTCGGCCATGCAGGTAACACAACGTGGCAAGAAGACACTGGGTCCCGGATCAGGGTCCAGGATGACGTTATCAGTATTAATGGCAATGCCGGGATGAAGCCAACAGAGTTAACAACAGGTTCCGCATGACGGTTTTTATGAATCCAACAGTCGGTAATATCACGGTGTTGCTGTTTCAACAACCAACATTCATTGCAGGGAGCGTGGCCTTCAGTCCTCGTTTATGGAGACACTGGATTGTGGCCGGTGCCACGACAAAGAGGTGTTCACTGCGTTCATCAACAGGCAATTGACCAATGATTTATTGACTTTAAAAGCTGGCTGAAGCTGAGGCTCCAATTACTCTGCAACGAGGTGTGGTTAAAGCCTGCAATTGCAGCGCAGATCGCGAGAGGTTTTTTTTTGCAGACTGAACTACACGCTTCAAACGCACAGCAATAGTTAAAGATGACATCTCAATACCTTGTGATGATGCAAGCCTCATAATTAATGACAGGATCATTTTTCACCATGCAAAGCCAACCGCAGCTTTGTTGGTAAGTGAGCCAATACCCCCCAGTGTCTTTGGCTGATCAGCCAATCAATCCTTCACCAATTCGATTCGATCAGGATGGATGATGATTTTGCGCTGTTTGTACAGTGCGCCTATGGCTTTTTTGTAACTGCCTTTGGAAACCTTCCAGCGGGCTTTGATGTCATCTGGTTGGCTTTTATCTGTCAACTGCGACACACCGCCGGTGGCTTCAAGATCAGCCAGGATGCGTTCTGCCAGTTCACTGAGTTGCGCTTTGTTAGGCAGGTGCAATGCAAGGTTCACCCTTCCGTCGGGATTAATTGATTTCACAAAGCCCTGCTTGGTGGTGCCAATCATGATGTTCTGATAAGCATCACTGTGATGCAACAGGCCCAGGTAGCGGCCATTGATCACGGCTTTGTGGCCCAATTCACTGCGTCCACAAAACAGCAGATCCACCGGCTGTCCAGGCTGTAATGGGGTGTTTTCTTCTTTGAGGTATTTATCCAGTCTGGCCGAGGCAGTGATTCGCCTGGAGGCTTTGTCCAGATAAACATAAATCACTTTGTGCATACCCGGACGCAATGCATTGGTTTGTTCAGCAAAAGGCAACAACAGGTCTTTGGGTAAGCCCCAATCAAGGAAGGCCCCCGTTTTGTTCACATCAATCACTTTCAGGTATGCCACCTGGCCGACCATGACTTTGGGGGTTTCGGTGGTGGCCACCGGCTGATCCTCTGAATCAAGGTACACAAACACTTCAATTTGTGACCCTTCCTGTAAGGAATCTGGCATGTGCTTTCTGGGTAACAGCAAGTCACCCATTTGCCCACCATCCAGGGTTGCACCCATACCAGTAAGGTGTTTAACAGTGAGGCGGTTGAGTTGGCCCAGTTTGGTTTTTTTATCCATGTGTACGCTCGAATTCCTGCATAAAGCTGATCAACGCCTCAATCCCGGCTTCAGGAATGGCGTTGTAAATACTGGCCCGCATGCCACCGACGGCTTTGTGACCTTTGAGGGCTTTCAGACCAGCAGCCGCACTGTTGTCAAGAAAGGCCTGGTTGAGGCTTTCATCGGCCAACCAAAAAGGAACATTGACTTCCGAACGACAATTTTTGCTCACCATGTTCTGATAAAAATCACTGCGATCCACATATTCATACAACAAACCGGATTTTTGTCGGTTAATCCGCTGAATACCAGCCAGTCCGCCCTGCCCCTTGACCCACTGCAACACCAGGTTCATCACATACCAGGGAAAAGTCGGAGGGGTATTGTACATCGAACCGCTGTTGGCATAAGTCTGATAATCGTTCATCATTGGGATCAGGTTAGCTGACTGTCCAATCAGGTCTTTACGCAAAGCCACAAAAGTAATGCCGGCAATGCCCATGTTTTTTTGCGCACTGGCGTAAATCATGGCATGCCGGTTCATGTCGAATTCACGACTCAGCAAATCTGATGTCATGTCACAGCACAAAGGCACAGCACCGCATTCAGGAGGCTTTGACCATTGCACACCTTCGAGGGTTTCATTGCTGGTGTAATGAAAATAATTGGCTGTCTGAGGAATTTCATCAGCCTCATAATCTGGAATACTGGCATACGTGGTTTCACTGACTGGTGCGGTGGTGATTGCCTGAGTGAAGCGGCCTCCTTCTTTGAGTGCCAGCTTTCCCCAATGACCATTGACGGCATAGACTGCCTGACCCTGCGGAGATGACAGGTTCATAGGCAACATGGCGTACTGCGTTCTGGCTCCGCCCTGAATAAACATCACAGCATAATCATCAGAAATACCAATCAACTCACGGGCCAGTTGTTCAGTGTGTTCGGCCAGGTTGACAAATTCAGGGCTGCGGTGGGACACTTCCATCACCGAACAACCGGTTCCCTGCCAATCAAAAAGCTCATCAGCGATCTGTTGTTTTACAGCCATGGGCAAAGCAGCAGGTCCTGCTGAAAAGTTATAAACGGTCATTTATTTGTAAGGATTTTCACGTTTGAGTGTCTTGAATTGTAGTACATTTAAAAAAAATACCAAGCTAAACCAGAGATGAAGTTTAAAAACACCCACAAAGACCACCAGGTCACCGACGAATCCATTTACCAAAGTCGCCGCAAATTGATCAAGGCTGGTCTTCTTGGCGCAGCCGGACTGGCCGCCTCCCCGGCATTCAGCCTGACCTTACCCACGACAACTGATAAAAACGAACGCTTTGTGATCGATGAAATCACTCGCGAAAAAGATGCTACCACATACAATAACTTTTATGAATTTGGCCTGTCCAAATCTGATCCGGCAGAGAACGCCCACACGCTGAAAACCGAACCCTGGACGCTGGAAATCGGAGGGTTGTGTGAAGTTCAGGGAAAACTGGATTTACAAAATCTGGTCAATGGCATCAATGTTGAAGAGCGCATTTATCGCATGCGTTGTGTTGAAGCCTGGTCCATGATCATTCCCTGGATGGGCTTTAAACTGGCAGACCTGATCAAGATGTGTAAACCTTTGAGTTCGGCCAAATATGTGTATTTTGAAACTTTGTACGACCCCAAACAAATGCCTGGCCAAAACGGCCGTTCCATACCCTGGCCTTACCGGGAAGGATTGCGCATGGATGAAGCCATGAATGAACTGACCCTGATGGCGGTTGGCATGTATGGCAAAGAATTACCCAATCAAAATGGCGCACCCTTGCGACTGGTGGTGCCCTGGAAATACGGTTTCAAAGGCATCAAATCAATTGTCAAAATGAAATTCCTTGATCAACAACCAGTCAATTCATGGCAGGCCATTGCGCCTCAGGAATATGGCTTTTATGCCAACGTCAATCCAGAGGTGGACCATCCACGCTGGTCACAGGCCACAGAGCGTCGCATCACAGGCGGGTTTTCTTTGTTCAACAGCCGCATCGACACGCAAATGTTCAATGGTTATGGCGACTACGTGGCTGATCTGTATAATGGCATGGATTTAACCCGTTATTATTGATGAACCGATACCTGACTGCGGTCAAAGCAGCTCTTTTTTTGCTGCTACTTGTGCCCTTTGTTTTGATCATCTTGGATGGTGTTCAGGACAACCTGACGGCTGACCCCATCGAAGAAATCCTCCACCGCACTGGCCTCTGGTCACTGCGCATCCTGCTGATCACCCTGCTCATGACACCGCTGAAGGTACTGACTGGGTCAGCCCTGTTTATCCGGCTCAGAAGAATGCTCGGTTTGTTCACGTTTTTTTATGCCAGTATGCATTTACTGGTCTATGTGTGGCTCGATTTGGGCCTGGACTGGGCACATTTTTTCGAAGATGTGATCGAAAGGCCATACATCACCGTTGGTATGCTGGCCTGGTTGCTGATGCTGCCCATGGCCATCACATCAAACCGCCATATGGTCCGGAAATTGGGTCAAAAATGGAAACGCTTGCATCAATCAATCTATCTGGTCATTGGTTTGGGCTGCCTGCATTTCCTGTGGCTGGTGAAATCTGATGTGACTGAACCTTTGATCTATACAGGAATCGGGTTAACATTGCTGTTGTTCAGAATCATTCACCACAAGCATGTCCAACGAAAAGCAAGAATCGCTCAAAGCAGTCGTTCGTAAACGGGACCGACAGACCCGCCGCAAACAAGCCAATATTCTGCTGCACATCTGTAAAGCCATTTCAGAGGCTGGAGCGCCGGCCCATCGTCTGGAATCTTATATGCAAGTCATTTCAGAAAAATTTGAGCTGGAAGCCAGTTTTTTTGCCATGCCCACAGCCGTCCTGGCCAGCATTGGTGAAGATGAATACTCTCAACGATCATACATGATCAAAACCAATCCCAATGACATCAACCTGAACACCATGCACACCATCAACTCGGTGATCAATCAATTGGAAAACGATGACATAGATCTGGATGTTGCCCTCAAGTCAATCAAAGAAATCACCACCAAACCTGCTGATTATCCCAATTGGTTGTTTGCTTTGTGTTTTGGATTGGTGGGTTGTGGCTTCACCACCCTATTCTCCGGCAGTTGGTATGATGTGGCAGTGGCTGGCTTGTTGGGGCTGACCACCGGCATCATCACCATTTACAGCGCTCCTTATAAATACCTGTCACAATTGCTGGCGCCATTGGCTGCAATGATGGTGGGCCTGTTGGCCGTGACCATCAGTCACTACTTACAAACCATCGATCATTTTCTGGTGTCTTTGGCGGGTCTGATTATATTGGTTCCAGGTTTGGGTATCACCGTCGCCATGCGGGAATTATCAACAGGACACCTGGTGTCAGGCAGCAGCCGCATGGCCGGTGCAGTGACCACCTTATTTTTATTGTCCTTTGGCCTGGCCCTGGGTTATATGATCGCACAAACCATTTTTGGTGCAACAGAGGTCAATAAACTGCCGGGAGTACCTGAGTGGTTCACCTACCTTGCTCTGGTGTTTACAGCCTTGTGCTTTGGGGTTTTGTTCAAAGCACGTATTGCCGACACTTTCTGGATTTTTCTGTCCATCGGTTTGGCTTACTCAGGCTCCAGCCTGATTGGTTTGTGGATTGAGCAGCCGTTTAAATCATTGGTTGCAGTGATGCTGATTTCTGTGGCCGGCAATGTCTATTCCCGCATCAGCTCTAACCCGGCATCAGTGATGCACATACCAGGTATTATTCTGTTGGTGCCTGGCAGCATTGGCTTCAACTCACTTTCTGCGATGTACACCAATGATACCATGAATGGAGTTCAGGCCGCATTCAATGCAGTGCTGATCGCCGTGGCCATTTCGGTGGGTTTACTGGTTGGCAACCTATTGGTTCCACCGAAAAAAGACCTCTGAACACAAGCAGTCAGATCATTTCTGCCAAACATTGTCAATGGCTTAAACGCAGATGTAAAAATCTTTACAAAATAAACGATTACATACCTTTTAATCACTTTTTATTGCCATGGAATTGTGGGCTTTTTCACAATAATTTTCAAAATCAGAATGTCTTGAAAATTAATGAAAATCATCCTTGCGCTTTATATTCATGTTAACTAATATCACTGACCTGAAAACAACAAAAAGAGGAGTATCAATGAAATTCATCATCACCGCCGTCATGATAGTGACCGCATTTTCCACACATGCAGAAATCAGACAAGAGCTGGGTATAGACCCCTCTGTTGACTATGCCTCCCTGGCCGAAATGGGTCCCTGGGACGACAGAAACTACCAATTAACCAAAGAAGACCTGGACGTGTTGCCAGACAATGATCAATACCTGAGAAACGTCCCTGTATTTTTTAAAGTCTGGGCCCGCAGAGATAACCCCAACATCGGTAAATATTACCCCCGGGAATTGTATCAGTCTTTTCTGATCCATCATGGCGGACTGATCGTTGATGGTCATTGGTACAAAGAAGGTCTGGGCCTGTATCACCATCCTGACGGCCTGGATGGTAAGCCAGACCCCAACTTCCGGGGTGGTCAAGTCAACCCTGATCTGGAAACAGTTTTGACAGCTGGCGCAGAATCAACCATCGAATTCAACCCGGACAACAACATGCAGGCCGTTGCCGGGGTAAATGCCAATGGTGGTCAATCCATGTATTACAGCACAGACGGTGGTCAAACCTGGAGTTTTTCACAGGTCAACCCCAGTTCATGTTGTGACCCCACTGTGGACTGGTCAACAACCGACGTGGTTCCGCAACGTGTTTACCAGGCCGATTTGGCCAGTTGTACTTCTGGTTGTGACATTCGTGCATCATATTCAACTGATGGTGGTGCCACCTGGGCCACCATGATTGAGATCGATGGTGACAATCAAAACGACAAAGAATTCATCCACGTGGATCGTTCACCCACGTCACCACACAAAGACAATGTGTACATCACGTATCACAAAAACAATGTCATGCAATTTGCCCGATCGACTGACTTCGGTGAAACCTGGAGCACACCAGTTGGCCTGAACACCAATGATCGAGGCATCGGTAGTGACATCACCACCGACTCAGCAGGTAACATCTATTACATTTATCCCAGTGTCAGCGGTGCTGGTCTGATTTCCATGAAGTCCACTGATGGCGGCTTGAACTGGCAAAGTCCGGTGCAAATCACTCCTTTGCGCGGTGACTTTGATTTTCCGATTCCTGCCATGGAAACCCGTGAGGTATTCATTTATGCAGCTGCGGATGTCGACTCAAGCAACAACATTATCGTAGCCATCACTGATGAAACGGCAGACAGTGCCGGTGGCGGACAAACCAACCCCAACAACAACCGGGGAGAAATCCGCGTCTTTAAATCAACCGATGGTGGCGCCAACTGGACTGAGCTGGACAAGCCACATGCTGATGATGGCCAGTTAAACTCTGGAAACCCCATTGACCGTTTCCATCCCTGGATGATGATCGGAGAAAATGACGCCATTCATGTAGGTTTTTATGACACCAGAAACTCCACCAACCGAACAGGCGTGGACTTTTATTACAATGTTTCACTCGATGGAGGTGCCACCTGGCTGCCTCAGGGTGAGCAACGTTTTTCAACCCAAACATCCACCAACATCAGTGGCGGATTTGAGTGGGGTGACTACAACGGTTTATCTGTTGTTGGCGACAAAATAGCCATGATCTGGACGGACCACCGGGGTTCACCAACCAATGCCATGGTGGGTACCGATGTCAACCAGTTTGGTCAGCCTTCATTCAACATGACTGCCACACCTTCAAGCATCGATGTGTGTGCCAATGACACCAATGTCGAGGTTGAAATCGGTTTGACACCCACTCAGAATTATCAGGGTGTGATCACCTTGTCTGAAGATGACACGCCTAACTATGTCATCAATGGTAGCTTCAGCCCGAATGGACAAATGGCTCCGTTTAATGCCACCTATGGCTTTGATGTCAATAACAATGGCCTTTCAGGTACCGAAACCGTCACCATTCAGGGCTCAGGCAACGACCTGGGTGACATCACCCTGAAAACGGTTGATTTCACCATTAACTATGCCGATACTGCAGCTGCACCAAGCGCCCTCACAGATCCTTTGGATGCAGCCACCAACGTGCCTTTGCAACCGTCTTTCAGTTGGAGTGCTGACCCAAATTCAACCGACTATTTGATTGAGGTAGCTACCGACAGCGGATTCAACAATGTCATCATCAGCGAACAGTTAGACACCAACTCATATGATGTGACCACTGATCTGGACTCAAGTACAGAGTACTTTTGGCGAATCACCACACTCAACGGTTGTGGTAATGCGGTGAGCAGCACCTCTTCTTTCACCACTTTGGCATTACCTGGGGATTGTTCAGTTGGTCAGCAACAGATTACGTTCTTCGAGTACACTTTCAGCTCACCGGATGACATCATTTTTGAGCATGATTTGGATACACCGGTTGGTGTGGTGGGTGGTTTACCCGAGACTCAGGGCTGGACTGTCAGCACCGATGCCGGAGATGCCAATTGGGCACTTGAACAAGTTGGTTTTAATGGTTCCTATGCCTGGCAGGCAAATGATTTACCAACCACCAACGACACCTCGGTGGTTTCGCCTGTTATGAGTTTACCCAGTGGTTCAGGCCCATTGACCCTGCGTTTCTGGAATGAGCAATCATTGGAATCACGTAATGCGACCAGTTGCTGGGATGCCGGTCAATTGCTTAAATCTGTGAATGGCGGTGGTTTCACACAAGTCACAGATGCTGACATCATCAACGATGACTACACAGGCAACATCAATGCCGGCCCCGCTTCAGGTGAACCTGGTTGGTGTGGTGACCCATTGAGCGCAACAGTGTTTAACGTCGATGTGAATGCCGATGCGGGCAATGATGTGCAGTTTGCATTCCGCATCTCTTCAGACACTTCTGTTGGCCGACCAGATGGTTGGGTCATTGACAATGTCAGAGTGACCGGTTGTCAGGCTCCAGACTGATTAACCTTTTCAGGCTAAATACAGGCACCCTTCCGAGGGTGCCTTTTTTTTAGGTATAATTCAATATATGATCAGAATAGACAAATGGCTTTGGGCAGCCAGATTTTTTAAAACCCGTTCACTGGCCAAGAAAATGGTTGAACAAGGCAAAGTCAAAATTGGTGGCCAGAAGTGTAAACCCTCCCGTAACCTTGAAGTCGGTGATCAGCTCACCATTCAAAAAAGTGAGACCACCTGGATCATTGATGTGGTGGAACTCTCAGAACGCAGAGGACCGGCCAAAGTGGCTCAAACCTTGTATCAGGAAACAGCTGAAAGCGTCAAACAGCGTGAGTCAGCTACGTTACTCAGAAAAATGGAATTTCAATCCACACCCAGACCGGAAAAACGTCCCACCAAGAAACAACGCAGGGACATCAAAAAATTCAGGAACGAATGAAACTGGCTGTGATGACCTACATCACAGCACTGTGCGGAGATTCAGCCAATGGTCAGATGTTGACCCAATCCCGGCTTTTATCACCAAAAACCATGAAGTGCGGATTCAGCAATGAATCTTTGCTGTTGTATTGTAGCGGTTCGCCATCCAGGGTAACCACCTGACCGCCGGCTTGTTCAACGATACACTGAGCTGCTGCGGTGTCCCATTCTGAGGTCAGACCCAGTCGTGGATACAAATCTGCCTTGCCTTCTGCAACCAGACAGAATTTCAGTGAACTGCCCATGCTGACCAGTTCATGCTGACCCAACCTTTCCAGGTACTCTTTCACTTCATCACTCATGTGTGAGCGACTGCCCACCACGGTGGGTTTAAACCGGCTGTTTTTCATCACACCGATTGAACTGCGTTTACCACCTTCTACTTTGAATACACCCACACCCTGTGCAGCGGCATAGGTCACATGGGTAACCGGAACGTAAACCACCGAGAGAATGGGTTTGCCGGATTCAACCAGGGCAATATTGACTGTAAATTCACCATTTCTTTTGATGAATTCTTTGGTCCCATCCAGCGGATCAACCAGCCAGTACTTCTCCCATTTCTGACGCTCTTCAAATGGAATGTCAGCAGATTCCTCTGACAACACCGGCACATCTGGTGTCAATGAATTTAACCCATCGACAATCACCCGGTGCGAAGCCAGATCAGCCTTGGTCAATGGTGAATCGTCAGATTTGTGGTCCACGCCAAAATCGCCAGATTCATACACGTCCATGATCGCCTTCCCGGCAGTCACTGATAATTGTTCAATTTCCTTCAATAAATCTTTCATTTAAAACCCTCAGTCCCAAAGCATGGGTTAATGATGTTCCTGCCAGAATGCTGCAGGTATCCAAAGTGATTGGTGCACCTGTCAGATCAGTCATGATCCCCCCGGCTTCCCTGATAATCACAGTCAAAGCTGCGATGTCTAATATGTTGACATCAGACTCAATCACCAGATCAATTTTACCCGCTGCCAACAAATGATAGTGATAAAAATCACCATATCCACGAATTTTACTGAACCGACTCAGTAACCGGCCCAATCCTTCCCAATTACCATTGATCATTGACTGGATGTTACCAGTAGACACACAAGAACTGTGTGCTTCCAATTCTTTCGCCACGCGTACCTGTTCATTATTGATAAATGCGCCCTGACCAAGTGCAGCCCAGGCCATTTCTCCAAACATCGGGGCGTTGGAAACACCCAGAATCAATTCCCCCTGATACATCAGGGCAATCTGAGTGGAAAAAAACGGGTATTGCCGCACAAAACTTTTGGTACCATCAATGGGATCAATCAGCCACAGGTAATCACTGTCTTCATGGTCACTGCGACCCAATTCTTCTCCCCAAATACCATGATCAGGAAAGGCATCCCTCAAATGCGCCCTGATGACTTGCTCAGATTGTTTATCAGCCATGGTTACCGGTGTCATATCGCCTTTCACTTCGGTTTCCAGTCCGGCATCCTGATAGTGACGACGAATCACTTTTTCTGCCAACCCGGCGGCTTCCTTAGCCACCTTCAGCAATCGCTGCAGCGTCTCCTGGTCAGGCTTTGGCTTGTTGCTCATCGATGCGTCCGTATATGTCTTCAAATCGTTCAATGTCATCTTCACCAAAGTACGAACCGCATTGCACCTCAATCAGGGCGATGTCTTCATCGGTGGGGTTTTCCAGACGATGCAATGTTTCCACAGGGATGTACACTGATTTGTTTGCTTCCAACAAAAATTCATCATCGCCCACCCTCACTTTGGCTGTTCCGCTGACCACCGTCCAGTGTTCACTGCGTTTGTGATGCAACTGCAATGACAACACCTGTCCCGGCTTAACCACCAGACGCTTGACCTTACAGTCATCTTCGTCTTCAAGAATGGTATAACTGCCCCAGGGGCGATGAACTGTCTTGTGGAATACCGCGGCTTCATCGTCTTTGGCCTTAAGGAATTGCACCACGTCTTTGACACCCTGTGATTTGTCTTTGTGAGCAATCAAAACAGCATCTGTGGTGTCCACCACCATCAGATCATTGACGCCAACCACGGCTACCAGGCGGTCTCCAGCGCGAATGTAACAATTTTCAGAATCAACGGTCACTGCCTTACCTTCAATGCGGTTACCCGATTCATCTGAGTCAGACAAGCTGGCCATGGCATTCCAGGATCCAATGTCATTCCAGTCAAACCGTGAATCGACGACCGCCCGTTTACTGGCCTTTTCCATCACCGCGTAATCGACAGAAATGTCCGGCAATTGCTGAAACAGATTGGCATCGAATTCAATTTGAGTGCCTGACGTATCAGTTTGAGCAAAACACACCCGAGATTGGCTGAGAACGTCTGGAGCCGTTTGTTGCAATGCATCCAGCAAACTGCCAACACGAAAACAGAACATTCCGGAATTCCAGCTGTACTCACCGGAAGCCAGGTATTGTTGCGCAGTTTCCAGGTTGGGTTTTTCCACAAAGCTGGCTATTTCAGCAGCCTGTTCATTCAGCTTGCTACCGGCTTTGATGTAACCATAACCGGTTTCAGGGGCCGTCGGAAAAATACCAAAAGTGGTTAAATAACCTTCAGCAGCCAGCTTGGCAGCTTGTTGTACGGTGCTGTTGAAAGTAACACTGTCTTTGATCAGGTGATCTGAAGGCATGATTACCATGATTGCATCATCGCCATGCATTTGTTGTACTTGCAAAGCCGCCAGAGCTATTGCCGGTGCGGTATTACGGCCCATTGGTTCCAACAGAAACGTTTGTTTGTCGAGATCACATTGTGGGTGTTTTTTATACAGGTCTTTACACAGAAAATAATAATCTCTGGAAGTCACTGTGACCACTGAACCATCACTGGAAATGTCCATGGCCCGGTTAAAAGTTAATTCGGCCAGGGTCTGACCGCTGGCCAGTTTCATGAAGGGTTTGGGGTAGGCTTTTCTGGACACCGGCCACAATCGGGTGCCGGCACCGCCAGATAAGATAA
The DNA here is from genome assembly GCF_002000055.1 of Marinicella sediminis. GTDB lineage: Bacteria > Pseudomonadota > Gammaproteobacteria > Xanthomonadales > Marinicellaceae > Marinicella > Marinicella sediminis. The sequence goes on from NZ_MVBD01000002.1 coordinate 272,178, forward strand.
CAGGTATGATGTTCATGATTTCATCCTTTGCATGCAGAGTTGTAAAGTGTTTTGCCAGTGAGGTAATTTGACATTAAAAGTCCCCTCAAATTTCTGACAATTAAGCACCGAATATTTGGGTCTTTCGGCTGCTGTGGGAAAATCTTTGGAAGAGATGGGGATCAGTTCTGGCTTTTGCTCCAGTAACCCAATGCGTTGGGCCTGAGAAAATATTCGTTGAGCGAAACCAAACCAGGTTGTCGAGCCATTGGATGTCAGGTGGTATAACCCGGTTTCCGGGATGTTCAACGCCAGCATGGTGGCCAGCGCGATGGTGGCAGCCCAGGTGGGCGAGCCTTGTTGGTCATTGACGATGCGCAATTGCGGATGTTCAGCGGCAAGCCTGAGCATGGTTTTCAGAAAGTTTTGCCGACGCGTGGAAAACACCCAGGCCGTGCGAAAAATCATGTACTCACAACCGCTGTCAATCACAGCCTGTTCGCCATCAGCTTTGGTTTGTCCATATACCGACTGCGGGTTGATCTGGTCATTCTCTTTCCAGGGAAACTTATGATCGCCGGAAAAAACGTAATCAGTTGAATAATGGACCAGCAGTGCTTTGATCTCCCTGGCCTGTGCTGCCAATTGGCGAACCGCATCTGTGTTGATCCTGCGGGCCATCTCATGGTCTTCTTCAGCCTGGTCTACCTGGGTGTAAGCCGCTGCATTGCAAATCACATCAGGTTGGATCACTTCCAGTTTTTTGTTGATGTCATCGGCATCCGTCAAATCCAGCTTGATGGTGGTCATGCCATTCACTTCACGTCCATCAGAAGTGGTGGGAATCACTTCCCGATTGAATTGCAGAGTTCGCCACAACTCATACCCCACTTGGCCTTCGGCACCAGTCAACAATACTTTCATGGTTCAAACACCGGTAATTTATTTTCATCAAAGTCACTTAATTTCAGTGCTTTGGAGTCTTTTTCTGATAATTCAGGTGAACTAACTGGCCAGTCAATCCCCAATGCCGGATCATTCCATAACAACGATGCATCAGCCTCTGCATGATAATAATCAGTACAGAGGTAACAAAAGGTCGCGGTGGCCGACAACACACAAAAACCATGGGCAAAGCCCGGCGGGACATAAAACTGGCGGTGATTGTCCTCACTCAGAATAATGGATTCATGCTGGCCAAAAGTGGGTGATCCCCGGCGAATATCCACCGCCACATCAAACACTTCTCCAGACAGCACGTAAACCAGTTTTCCCTGAGCATGGGGATTTTGAAAGTGCAATCCACGGAGCACGCCTTGCTGGGATTTGGATACATTGCTTTGAACAAAAGTCTCTTTGATGCCTGCCTCACGATACCTGTTTGCCTGCCAGGATTCCATGAAATACCCACGGTCATCACCAAATACCTGAGGCTCGATGGTCAACACTCCAGAAATGGCCGAACGGGTAACTTTCATTGGTGTCCCTTGATCAGCGTCAACAGGTATTGTCCATAACCATTCTTTTTGATGGGCTCGGCCAGTTTCAATACCTGTTCATCGTTGATCCAGCCCTGCTGATAAGCAATCTCTTCTGGACAGGCAATTTTGATGCCTTGCCTTTTTTCAATGGTGGAAATGAAGTTGGTGGCTTCGGCCAGTGAATCATGGGTTCCGGTATCCAGCCAGGCATATCCACGTCCCATCAATTCAACATTCAATGCCTGATTGGCCAGATAAACTTTATTGAGATCTGTGATTTCCAGCTCTCCCCGGGGAGATGGTTTCAATGATTTGGCAATGTCTGTGGCCTGGCCGTCATAAAAATACAAGCCAGTAACTGCATAGTTGGATTTAGGCTTAACTGGTTTTTCTTCTAAATCAATGACCACTCCATTGTCATCAAATGCTGCCACACCATAACGTTCCGGATCATGGACCCGGTAACCAAACACAGTGGCTCCGGAGGAACGTTCATGGGCATTCTTCATCAATGCCCGCATGCCGGCACCATGATAAATGTTGTCACCAAGAATCAGGCAAGATGGATCACCAGCCACAAAAGAATCACCGATCAGATAAGCCTGAGCTAATCCGCCCGGATCGGGCTGAACCGCATATTGCAAATTCATCCCCCATTGAGAGCCATCTCCCAGCAACTGTTGAAACAGGGGTTGTTCATGCGGGGTATTGATGATCAAAACATCTTTGATTCCGGCGGCCATGAGGGTGCTCAACGGATAGTAAATCATTGGCTTATCATAAACCGGTAATAACTGTTTGCTGATCGAATGGGTCAATGGGTACAGCCGGGTACCCGATCCACCGGCCAATATGATGCCTTTTCTGCTCATGATGATGCTCCTGTGTTGTCACTGCCCAGTCGTTGCCCCTGATAACTGCCGTCTTTTACGCGGTCAGTCCATGTTTGGTTGTCCAGATACCATTGGATGGTTTTTCTGATGCCGGATGAGAAGGTTTCTGTTGGTTGCCAGTTAAGTTCATTGGCCAGTTTGCTGGCATCAATGGCATAACGACGATCATGACCAGGCCGGTCTTTCACATAAGTGATCAAGTCCCGTCGGCTGTGATCCAACGGCCTGAGTTCATCAAGGATGTCACACAGGGTGTGAACAATTTCGATGTTTTGCCGCTCTTCGTTTCCACCCACGTTATAGACTTCTCCTGGCTTACCACATGCAATCACCGTTTCAATGGCCCGGCAATGATCTTCCACAAACAACCAGTCGCGGACATTCTTACCGTCACCGTACACAGGTAATGGCTCTCCGGCCAGGGCCTTTTCGATCATCAAAGGTATGAGTTTTTCCGGAAACTGATAAGGGCCATAATTATTCGAGCAATTGGTGGTCAGCACCGGTAAACCAAAGGTGTGATGATATGCCCTGACCAGATGGTCTGAACCGGCCTTGGATGCCGAATATGGGGAGTTAGGCGCGTAAGGAGTGGTTTCACTGAATGCTCCGGTCTCTCCCAATGACCCATACACTTCGTCTGTCGAAACATGCAAAAAACGGAACGATTTTTGCTTCTCTGCAGACAACTGCTGGTAATAGCGCAGCGATTGCTGCAACATCTGAAAGGTTCCCATGACATTGGTTTCAATGAACACCTGAGGCCCTTCTATGGATCGGTCCACATGAGATTCTGCAGCAAAATGCACCACTGCATCTGGCTGCTCTTCTTCCAGTAACTGACTCAGTAATTGACTGTCATTGATGTCGCCATGAATGAACCGGTGATCCGGGTGATCTGCCAAAGCAGCCAATGTGTCCAGGTTACCGGCATAGCTGAGCTTGTCCAGGTTGATGATTTTTCTGTTGTTTTTGAGTACTTGTCGCAGGACAAAATTACCCCCGATGAAGCCTGCCCCACCGGTGACCAACCATTTTTCTGACATATGATCGACGTGAATTAAAACCGCGCATTATAACATGTCTCAAACACATAAAAGCGTCCCACTGGTTTAATTTCTGAGCGTCAGTTATCAGTCATAAAGGCCTTCCGGTATGACCCTGAACAGTGGCTTAATCAAGCTGTTGCAAACCTGCCAGCCAGTTCACTGTATTCAAGTTGATTGATAAACTTTCACCCCTGACAAATCCAAAACAGGTAATATAATAAACCGTGACCACAACACAGCAATACCCATCAATGAACAACCAATCGCCCCCACATAATGATTCTCCAGGGCTGGCAGATGACCACTTAGACCAGGTGTTTTCCAGTCTGTACCCAGAGATCAAAAAGATAGCATATGCCCAGTTGCATCAATTGCAGGCTGGGCAAACCATTTCTCCCACCGTCCTGGTCAGCGAGTGTTACCTGAAACTGCAAAACAAAGACAACCTCGGATTGCACAGTGATAAACATTTTTACTGCCTGGTGGCCAAATGCATGAGGCAATTCCTGATTGATCAACTGCGGGCCAAAAACACCGACAAAAGAAACGCTGCCCTGCAAACCAGTCTGATGACCCAGTTAATGGGTGAGCGCAATGTAGACCTGAACTTCATGGAAGTTAACCGGGCGTTACTGCAACTTGAAAAAATTGATCACGGACTGTCAGAACTGGTTGAGTTACATTGTTTTGGCGGACTGACTTTCACCGAAATGGGGCAATTACTCGGTTATTCAAAACGACAGTTATTGCGTAAATGGCAAGTGGCCAAAACCATGCTGGTGACTTTATTGGGAGCCACATCGTGAACCAGGATGAGCAACACATCATAGACTGGCAATCGGCACGGGAAGTGTTTGAAAAAAGCCTGCATCTGAACCTTGCTGAATTGACCGAACAACCTGTGTATCAACAATTGACAACAGGTGCACAAGAAAAAGTCCGACAGCTTTTTGGTAACAAGCTGCATGAACTGACATTGCTTGACCAACCCGAACTACTGTTCCTCAGGTCCCTGAAAAATGCCGACCTCAGTGGTTCAACTCTGGGATCATACGAATTGACAGAACTGTTGGCACATGGCGGCATGTCATCAGTGTACCGGGCCAGAAAAAAAGCCGTTGAAGCTCAGAAAGATGTTGCCATAAAACTCATACCAGCCAATTTACGGACCCGTCAGACCATCGCACTGTTTAAAAGTGAGCTGGACACCCTGGCCCGCCTCTATCATCCCAACATCATAGCCATGCACCATGGTGATGTGGACGACTGTGGTACGCCATATCTGGTGATGGAGTTGGTCGAGCATTGTCTGCCCATCGATCAATATGTCCAACAGCATCAACTGACACCTCAACAAGTGATCAGTCTGTTCATCACCCTTGGACAGGTTTTGGATTACGCTCACCAAAATCAGATCATTCATCAGGACATCAAACCCAGTAATGTGGTAGTTGATCAGCATGGTCATCTGAAAGTACTGGATTTTGGAATCGCCGCTTTGACAGGGGCAGTACCCGATCACCGGGCTTACACCCCTGGTTATGCGGCCCCCGAACAACAGCGCAATCAGCACAGCCCCACAGCATCCAGCGACATCTTTGCATTGTGTTCATTGTTGTTACATTGCCTGACAGGTCACAATGATCAACAACGGGATTGGCAGCAATCAGCTTTACAGTCAGACTTGCTGGATGGCGATTTAAAAATGATCATTGCCAAAGGCCTGAAACAAAATGAGTCCCATCGCTACCGCACAGTTTCTGCCTTGGTGCTTGATCAGAACCTGTGGCAAAAAAAACTACCCATCAGAACCTTCAGCAACAGCTTATTCTACCGTGGTAAAAAGTTTCTGCAACGTCAGCCCCTGACCTTTGCTTTGGGTCTGTTGACCATGGTGTCGATGGTGACAGGCCTGCTGTTCTATCAGCATCAATATGAAATTGCGGCACTGGAAACTGCCAATGCCAGGCAAATCAAGCAGGTTTTGCTCGATGCCATTAAACAAACCGATCCGGAAATCAGTTTGGGTGAAGATTTAACGGTCAAAGACATGCTTCATCAGGTTGAAATTCATAACCTGCAAACTCAGCTAACAGACCCAAACATTCGACAGGAACTGCTGTTGACACTGGCTCAGGCCTTTTATCAATTGGGTGCCTATGAATCTGCCAGCAACAACCTCAACCAGGCCCTTGCAAACCAACCGGATGACCGTGAAGGTTTGCTGCTGATGGCTGAACTGGGACTGGCACAAAATGATGCAGTAATGGCGCAACAATACCTGCAGCGCTTCATCAATGTGAATGACGAAGCAAACACACCTCAGTTACTCAAAGGAGCCTTGATCAAAGCCGGTATTCTGGTGGCTGATGCCAATTTCAGCGCAGCTGAACAGCAATTTTCCTTGGCCAGGGAACTGACCACAATCAATGATGACATCCAGGCACAAGTTGATGTGCTGGCGGCCCATGCTGAAAGCCTGCTGGAACAGGATGAAGCAGAACAGGCCATCACATTGATCGGTCAAGCCATTCAACTCAGCGAAGAACACACCGGCCCGGAACACCCACTGACCCTCAACCTGAGGGCTCAATTGGCAGAAATGTTCCTCAGTTCGAGTGGCAACAGGGTCAAGCAAGCGGTCACCATGTTTGAGGCCATCATTCCTGCACAGCAAGCGCTGATGGGCGAATATCATCCAAGGGTAACCAAATCTCAGTTCTTACTATCCACTGCATTCAGAGCACTTAACCAACTGGACCAAGCCGCTGAGTATGCCAATCAAGCTTTGACAGGAGCCCAGCGAACATTTGGCGATCAGCATGTATTCACGGCCAAAGTAATGATGAGCCTGGGCGGGACTTTATTGGCTCAGGGCAAGTTGAAAGCGGCCATTCAACATGCCAGCAAAGCCGTCGGGATTTATAACAAACAATTGGGGGAAACACACCACGAAACGCTGCAATACAAGACCTCATTGGTAGCCATGTTGGTTAAGAACCAGCAACATCAGCAAGCACTCGATGAATTGTTGCAGATATTACCTGCTCAACAGGCCAAACTTGGTCCTCAGCACCGTGCCACTTTATATGTTGAAGTCATCCTCACCAAAACCCATACTGCATTGCAACAACTGGACAAGGGTGTTGCTGTGGGTGAACGCTGTTTGCGCAATGCCCAAAGTGACACCAGCCGCAACATCATGGAAGTCTATTGTGCTCTGGCACTTGAAGACGCTTATTATCAGCAAGGCCAGTATCGCGATGCCCTGAAGTTAATTGAAACTTACCAGAATGACCCCCTGATCACCAGCCAACCCCTGGCCCTTGAACAGTTCACCAGTCATAAAAAACACATCAAAGAGATTTCACCGCCAGTTAACTGATTCCTCCAGCCAGCGGTGAAATCGCGCCACCTAGTGTGTTAATCAAAATCATCAGCAAAGAGTACATCACTGCGGTAAGTTTCATCAGCGCCGGCATCAAATGCACCATGAAGGTTGGCCACATCCGGGTCGTCTAAAGCCCAGTCCTGCCCATCTATGTCAACATTCCAGCTGGTTGAGTCGGCACACAGATCAACCGCAGGAGAAGCAGGATCAAGGTGATAGTCCCTGCCTGCTGAGTCAACAAAATGATCAACGACAGACTGGACATTCTGTGTATTGATGTCGGCCCCGGAAATAGACTGGATTTCGTGCAATACAGAACATTTATAACTGGAAAACACCGGCTGGCCTGAATCATTGAAAGATTCCAGTACATCCGCTGAGGCATCGGTGATGATGCTGTACTCAACATCCATGGTGGCACCAAATGCCAGCAGCATCAGCGATTCATTGATCTGATTGTTGGCCAGGGTGACATTGCCCAATGTTATCCGACTGTCATCATCAATACTCAGCAACAGATAATTGTCACTCAAACCAGCCTGTGCGGGACCTCCATTGTCTGTGATCAGACTGGAGGCATAACTGATATACCCACCTGAGTTCACTGCGGCCACCACACCACTGTCCGCCCGATGCTCCTCAATGAGGCTGCGAACCACCCGCATATAAGCACCCGTTGTGGCATAAAACGCCCCGCCTGCCCCGACTGATACGCCACTGACATTAGCCCCTGCGGTGTTGCCTGTAAACCGGGTACAAGGTTGATTCATGGCACAAGAGGTACTGGCAGGATAAATGTTCACCCGACCCAGTAGTTCAGCCGCCACTGCCCCACCATTGGCAGCCGCATTGTCAGTGACAACTGCCTGATTCAAGGTGGCCACTGAACCATCACCAGTGACATACACCCCGCCTCCGAAGCCATTGCCATCGTTGTTGCTGTCAGCCAGGTTTTCCTTGATGACAGGAATGACATCAGCCGACAGCCTGACGGTGGAGAACAACCCCTGACCCTGAACATAGACCCCTCCTCCATGGGTACTGGCCTGGTTCCCCACTATGCCAGCGAAACCAGCCACCGACTGATCACCAGTATACAGCGCCACAACGCAACCAGAATCGGCATATACGCCACCACCATTCCCTTGATCAGGCAAGCCGGATGCTGCGGTATTAAACGCAATCCCGGTTTCTTCGAACAAGGATACCCGGCTTAATTCACAGGCCAGGCCGCCACCGTTTTGGGCGGTGTTATTGAACATGTTCACATGGTACATATTCACAGTCTGATTAACCCCACGGGCAAAAAAACCACCCCCTTTCCAACCACTGTTTTGACTGATGGTGACTTCATTCAATAACAGCCTCAACTCATCCCCGATCACATTCAAACCTCCGGATCGCTCATCCACCGGATCAAACAGACCATTTTTAATTACCAGTTTACTTAAGTTAAGACTCTGTGTGTCGCCATCACCGGTGATTTGAAAAACCGGACCATTGCTTCCCCCGTCAATGGTCACTGGGGTGGCAATGAAATTCCCCTCACAACTGTCATAACCGCCCTGAATCAGCATGGAACCAGGGGCATTGCTCAGGTCCAGGGTCAGGTTTTCCAGATAAACCCCATTGTTGATGTTGTTAGCGATTTTAATGACACTGTCTGAACCGGTCTCCAACAGATTCAATGCGCTTTGAATGGACTGAAACTGACAATTGTTATCAGCACCAACCCAGATGTCTGCCCGGGCAGGTTGAAATGCGACACAGCTGACCATCAGCCATAACAGGTGCATACGATTGTTCATGAACGACTCCTTGATTATTGATATTTACGATGACTTGGTTAACACACGGGAATCTGAAGTGCCCCGAAATAACCTGCTCACTTGTACATCCGTGAAAGGCTGCAAAGTGGTGACATAAAAAAATAAAAAAACATCATCCATGCTCAGCAATTGATGGCCCAAAATCAGACATCAGGCCAACAACCACTGAATCTACTGATCGAAAACGACAAAGGCTGTAACAAAATATATCGTATAATGCCCTTCGCTCATGCCCGATCTATGATCATCCTAAAACCGCAAGTAAGCAAAACGCCATGAATCAACAAAAAGCTTTATCCATCATCATTGTGAACTACAACAGCTGGGAACCAATGAAATCATTGTTCAAGACACTGGCCAAACAGACCATGAAGGATTTTGAAGTGATTGCTGTAGACAACGCATCTACATTGTCACAACCTGAGGGTATATTCGCCCCCCTGAAACAGGCAAGCATTGACCATCAGTTCATTGCACATGATCACAATGCTGGATTTGCTGCGGCCAATAACATCGGGGCCGAAGCAGCCACCGGTCAGTACTTGTTGTTTTGTAATCCAGACATCGAGATTCCTGGTGATGGCCTGGACACTTTGTTAAGGGTTTATCAGGACAATGATGTTCACATACTCAGCTGTGGTCAAAAAAACCAATTGGGACAAGCCAAAGAAACCGGCGGCAGTTTTCCAGGAATTGCCAGGTATGCCCCCTTGTTGGGTGGTTTCTTCAAAAAACACAAAGCCGCGCCAAGCCAGGCTCAAATCCATCCGGTAGACTGGGTTTCGGGGTCCGTGGTGCTGATCGGCCGCGATGAGTTTGACCGCTTGCGTGGGTGGGATGATGACTTTTTCATGTACATGGAAGATGTCGACCTGTGCCACCGAGCGCACCGACAACAAATGACCGTAGGCAATACCATGGATACCATCTGGGTGCACCATCATGGCCTATCAAGTCAATCAGACACCGCTGACAGGGTGCGCAGTAAAACTTCTGCGATCATCTCCAAACACACCTACATCAGCAAATACTTCAACGGCCTTCGGCGTGCCACAGGACATGCATTTGTGTTCATCAAATATGCGCCAGAATTGGTCCTGGCCGCATTGCTTTCATGGCTGATTCCGGCAAAAGAATTGCGCCTCAGAAGACAAATCCTCAGTAGCTATTTGCGTAAGTTACAAGAAAAAAAATGATCGGCGGCATGCATAATTATGTCGAATGGATAAAACACATTTCCCTGCCTGCAGGTGAAATATAGCCTATTTGATAGCCGGCATCCCGCAATTCTGCCACCGCATTGATGGTTTTTTCTTTACCAATGCCTTTAAAACGGTGGTGAAACTCAACCATGATCATTGCTGGCCGGATGCCTGATGAAAGCACGCTATCAAGCACTTCATATTCAGCCCCCTCAACATCCATTTTCAACAAATCGATGTGATCGTGCTGCATCTTTGTCATGGTTGAACTGACCGTCAGCGCAGGCACTCGAACACCGTCATCACGGTCTTCTTCCTGTTGGTGAAAACTGAACATGATTGCAGATTTGCGACCATGCTTATCAAGCAAAGGGTAAAGAAAATATTCGCCATCCTCCGCAGCGCAGGCCAATGGAGTAAAGCAAAACTGATCCGGTAATTGCTGTTGAGCAATCCACTCAACAGCGTACGGGGTGGGATCAAAAGCAAACACCCGGGCTTGTTTCTGCTCGATCAAGGCCAATTCAAAATCGATGTCGTCACACACCCCAAAAGTGTATACCACAGGTTCATCCGGCAACCGGTCTGCCGGAAACCCCCAATCACCAATGATGGTGTTTTTCACCTTCAGGTCTTCGTCAAACCGGGGTTCACGACCATACATCTGCCGCATGCGCAGTTTGGCCCGTTGAAAAAAATCACTCTTTTCAAACTTTTTCCAGTAATTGGTCGCCATGCAATTAAACCCGTTTTAAATGCGGTATTCTAGCAAAACCCAGAGACAAAATCGCAGCCTTGTGAAAGTTCTGTAGCAGAAGCGATTGAAACCCCGATAAATATTGATTTGCGAGCCCTTCACTAGTGATATTCAAAGACCAAAGTGATATAATCCCACGCCTTTTAACAGACCTAAAATAACTCACATGAAAATTCTTGTAGCTATCAAGCGTGTGGTTGATTACAACGTGCGCGTTCAGGTTAAACCTGACGGTTCGGGTGTCGCCACAGATGGGGTCAAAATGAGCATCAATCCTTTTGACGAAATCGCCATTGAAGAAGCCCTGCGCATCAAAGAGCAAGGCAAAGCCGACGAAGTCGTGGTGGTCACCATTGGTACCAACGACTCACAGCAACAACTGCGCACCGCCATGGCCATGGGCGCTGACCGCGCCATTCTGGTGGAGAGTGATGTCGCTGTCCAGCCATTGCAAGCCGCACAGGTACTGTTAAAAGTCATCGAGCAAGAATCACCAGGACTGGTCATTACTGGCAAGCAGGCCATCGATGATGACAACAACCAAACTCCGCAAATGTTGGCCACACTGTGGAACAGACCACAAGCCACTTTTGCCTCAAAGATTGAATTTGTTGACGGTGGCCTGCAGGTTACCCGAGAAGTGGATGCCGGCCTGGAAACCATCCAGGTTGAACTGCCTGCTGTGGTATCAACTGACCTGCGTCTGAATGAGCCCCGTTTCGTGAAATTACCGGACATCATGAAAGCCAAACGCAAACCACTGGATGTCAAAGCCATTGGCGAACTGGCTCCTGACCTGCAAGGCAAAGCCATTGAAGTGACTCAACACGAAGCCCCTCAACCCCGCCAGAAAGGCATCATGGTTGAGACTGTGGATGAGTTGATCGAGATTTTGAAAGACAAGGGGTTGGTATCATGAGCAAAGTATTAATTCTGGCCGAACACAACGGCAATGCAATCAATCAATCAACTGCCAAAGTACTGGCAGCCGCTAAACAGCTCAACCCTGAAGCGATTGACGTGATGTTGTTTACCGGCAACACCGGGCTGGCAACACAAATCGCCGGACACGAGGGTGTGAATCAGGTTTTTTGTGTGGCTTGTGAAGACAACCACGACCAATTGGCCGCTTCCATTGCACCTACGTTGGCTGACAAAGGCAAAGAATACACCCATGTCTGGGGACCATCGACCACTTTTGGTAAAGATGTGATGCCACGTGTGGCCGCACTGCTGGGTGTTAATCAAGTCAGCGATGTGATGGAAATCATCGACGCCCATACCTTCAAGCGCCCCATCTATGCCGGCAATGCAATCATCACGGTAAACACCGACACCGCACAAATTGTAGCCACAGTTCGAACCGCTTCATTCAGCGCTGATAAAACCACCGGTGGTTCAGCATCGGTAGAAGAAAGCACACTGAATACCGCCGCCAATCACACATCTTTCGTGAAATTGTCCAGCGGTGACTCTGATCGTCCAGATTTACAGACTGCTGACAAAGTCATCTCTGGTGGCCGTGGCGTGGGCAGTGAAGAAAACTTTGCCATCGTCTATCAACTGGCAGACAAAATTGGCGCAGCCACAGGAGCCTCAAGGGCTGCCGTGGACGCCGGCTATGTACCCAATGACATGCAAGTGGGTCAAACCGGTAAAATCATCGCCCCTGACCTGTACATGTGTTTCGGCATTTCCGGTGCCATTCAACATTTAACCGGCATCAAAGACGCCGGCACCATCGTGGCCATCAACAAAGACGGTGACGCGCCGATTTTCGAAGTGGCCGATGTGGGCCTGGTTGGCGACTTATTTAAAATCATTCCTGAAATGATGGAAAAACTCTGAGGTATCAACAATGGATTTTTTAAAAGAACTCGGTCTTAAAGATGTCAATTTCGGCACCTGCACAGATCACAATGAATGGTCAACTGATGAATCAGCTGGCCTGATTGAATCACACAATCCTGCCACCGGCGAGTTGCTCGGCAAAGTGGTTTCAGCATCTGAAGCTGACTACGAAAATGTCATCAGCAAAGCGCAAGCGGTATTTAAAGAATGGCGCAAAGTCCCTGGCCCGCAACGTGGTGAAGCGGTTCGACTGGTCGGGGAAGCCCTGCGTAAACACAAAGATGCCCTGGGTTCACTGGTGGCCGCCGAAATGGGTAAAATCAAATCCGAAGGTGACGGTGAAGTTCAGGAAATGATCGACATGGCTGATTTTGCCGTTGGTCAGGCTCGCATGATGTATGGCAACACCATGCATTCAGAACGCCCGGGTCACCGCATGTACGACCAATGGCATCCATTGGGTGTGGTGGGCATCATTTCAGCCTTCAACTTCCCTGTGGCCGTGTGGTCATGGAATGCTTTTGTTGCAGCCATTTGTGGCAATGTGTCAGTATGGAAGCCCAGCCAGAAAGTACCGCTGTGCTCAATCGCTGTGCAAAACATCTGCAACCAGGCACTGAAAGACGCCGGTTTCCCACCGATCTTCCTGCTGTTTAATGACGACAGTAATGAACTGGCTAAAAAGTTCGTTGATGACAAGCGGGTAAACCTGGTTTCATTCACCGGATCAACACAGGTTGGTAAACAAGTGGGGGTTCAGGTGGCCAAACGCATGGGTCGCTCATTGCTGGAACTGGGTGGCAATAACGCCCTGATCGTTGACAAATCGGCTGATCTGAAATTGGCAGTGCCGGCCATTGTGTTTGGTGCTGTGGGAACTGCAGGACAACGCTGCACCACCACCCGTCGTTTGTTTGTCCACGAAGACATCGCAGAAGAACTGACAGAAAAAGTGGTCAATGCTTATAAACAAGTTCCCATTGGCAACCCATTGGATACCAACACACTGATGGGTCCCCTGATCGATGAAAACTCAGTTAACATGTACCTGAATGCAGTGGAAAAAGCCAAGGCAGCTGGTGGCGAAGTGCTGACCGGAGGAAACCGTGTAGATGGTCCTGGCAATTTTGTTGAGCCATGTGTGATCAAAGCACAGGCTGACTGGGATGTGGTAAAAACCGAAACTTTTGCCCCCATCCTGTATGTCATGACATTCAGTGATCTTGACGCAGTGATTGAAGCGCAAAATGACGTGGCACACGGCCTGTCATCAGCCATTTTCACCAACGATTTGCGCCAGGCCGAGCAATTCCTTTCATCGGCGGGTTCAGACTGTGGCATCGCCAATGTCAACATCGGGACTTCTGGTGCTGAAATCGGTGGCGCCTTCGGCGGAGAGAAAGAAACCGGTGGCGGACGTGAAGCCGGATCCGATGCATGGAAAGCCTACATGCGTCGTCAAACCAACACCATCAACTACTCAACCGAACTGCCCCTGGCACAAGGCATTAAATTTGATATCTGAGGGTTGAAAACTGTTTGATGAAAAAGGGTCCTGCGGGGCCCTTTTTTATTGCTCACATCGCTGTTTATTCATACTGATTGAATTCCTCATTCTGCTCATGTCAAACTCAGTCATGACAACCACACAGAACCAGAACTGTCTCTTAACAATTATTAATACATTAAACCAATCACGCCCCCATTAGGCACACCAATATACAAATGAACATCCACTTTGCTGCAACAACTGTGTCTGCTGCATGTAATGACTGCCGTTGACAGATGATCACAACAGAAAACCACCGTCAATTGACTCAGACTTATTGTCCGGATACCAACTGCTGATGGCAATTTAAACCAATGTTTGACAACAGTCAAAAACAGCCTCTGTTGGGGTTTAATTTACCCGCCAAATCAGTACAATGCACAGGCAGCAATACACAGAAGCTGAAGCGATTTGACCAGTCGCTTTATTGAAAAACAATTACCGCCAGGTGTACCCATGAATTTACCCAACCAACAAGTGGCTCCAACCACCGAAACCAATGCCACTGAAGTCAGAAACGCCTATCCCGAAGTGGTCACTGAAGTGCACCATTGGAATGATAAATTATTCTCTTTCCGCACCACCAGAAATGATGGGCTGCGGTTTGAAAACGGCCAGTTTGTCATGGTCGGTCTGGTGATCAACGGCAAGCCAGTGATGCGGGCCTATTCCATAGCCAGTCCTAATTACGCCGAGCACCTGGAGTTTTTCTCCATCAAACTGGAGCACGGACGACTGACATCTCATTTGCAAAATCTGCAGCCCGGAGACACGGTCTGGATCAGCAAAAAACCCACAGGAACCCTGCTCCTGCATGATGTGCATCAGGCAGATAATCTGTTCATGCTGGCCACCGGGACTGGCCTGGCTCCGTTCATGTCATTGATTCAGGATCCTGAGGTCTACGAAAAATTCAAACGGGTCATTCTGGTACATGGCGTCCGACAGAACAACGACCTGGCCTATAAAGACTTCATTGAAAAAGAATTACCTGAACACGAATACCTGGGTGAGATGATCAGAGATCAACTGATCTATTACCCCACAGTGACCCGTGAACCAGCCTTGCATGCCGGCCGGGTGACTGAGATCATCAGCTCTGGCCAATTGACCTGCGACTTGGGATTACCAGCACTGAATCCACAAACTGACCGGGCCATGTTGTGCGGCAATCCAGCCATGCTCAAAGACAGTTGTGCACTGCTGGACGAGCTGGGCTTTAATATATCCCCACGCATTGGTTATCCGGGCGATTATGTGATTGAGCGGGCCTTTGTCGATAACGGCTGAGTGAATCATCTGGCGCTTGCTGAACCCAGGGGTTTCTCGGCACGCTTAAATGCATTAAAATTCAACCACACTTTCTGAAGATGGTTTGATTTCGCTATGTTTGAATGGCTCGCCCGCAACACCCTGCAACACCTGCCGCCGGAACTGGCCCACGACCTGGCCATCAAAGCCCTGGGCTCTCCCCTTGCTGTTTTTGCCAAAGCCCCGACGGTGAACAACCCGGTTGAGCTGATGGGCATCACTTTCCCCAACCCAGTGGGGTTGGCTGCCGGCTTTGATAAAAATGGCGACGCCCTTCACGGACTGAGCAAACAAGGTTTTGGATTCCTGGAAATCGGCACCATCACTCCCAAACCCCAAGCCGGTAATGACAAACCCAGGTTGTTCAGACTCTCAGCAGATCAAGCCATCATCAACCGCATGGGCTTTAACAACAAAGGCATTGATCACCTGGTTAAACAAGTCAAAAAATCTTCTTATCAAGGGGTATTGGGGATCAACATCGGAAAAAACAAAGTCACCCCAAATGAACGGGCGGTGGATGATTATGTGCACTGCTTTGAAAAAGCCCACACCTTGTGTGACTACATCACCGTAAATATTTCATCTCCCAACACCCCGGATTTACGTGAATTGCAAAACGATCAGGCATTGACTGACCTGCTTAACGGTGTCAAAGCCAAACAGCTCGAATGTGAACGCAAAGACGGAAAATACACCCCCATTCTGGTGAAAATTTCACCGGATCAAAACCCTCAACAATTGGCTTTCATGGTTGAGCAAATCAAAGCCGCAGGTTTTGACGGGATTATCTGTACCAACACCACCATTGAC
This sequence comes from Marinicella sediminis, assembly GCF_002000055.1. Lineage (GTDB taxonomy): Bacteria > Pseudomonadota > Gammaproteobacteria > Xanthomonadales > Marinicellaceae > Marinicella > Marinicella sediminis. The sequence continues at coordinate 288,283 of NZ_MVBD01000002.1, forward strand.
CGGCCGGATTCACTACAAAGCGAATCCTCACTGACCAGGGAAAGTGGCGGTCTCAGTGGCAGGCCATTACAACAAAAATCAAACCAGACATTGGGACTGGTCAGAGAATTTGCCGGTGAAAATTTCCCAATTATTGCGGTTGGTGGTATCATAGATAAACAAGACGCACTGGACAAAATAAAACTGGGGGCAGACCTGATCCAGATTTACACAGGATTTGTACTCAAGGGTAATCAACTGATCAAACAAATAAATGACCATCTGAATAGTGAAGATACTGCGTAACCACAACCTGAAAAACCTCAACACCCTGGGCGTCGATTGTTGTTGTGAGCAGTTTGCCGAAATCAATTCACTGGCTGACCTGGAAGCCCTTCCCAAAGACATTAAAATCACCGAAATGCTGGTATTGGGTGGCGGCAGTAATTTATTGTTCACTCAGGACCTACCTCGTTTTGTGGCCCACATCAAACCCCGCAAACACATCACCATCGTTGATAACCTGGTGGTCGCCTGGGCCGGCACCGTTTGGGATGACCTGGTACAATGGGCGGTACAACGAAACCTGGGCGGGATTGAAAACCTGGCGGCCATACCGGGCCTGGTAGGTGGCGCACCTTTTCAGAACATTGGGGCTTATGGAGCGGAGATCAAAGACTGCCTGGTATGGGTTGAGGTATACAACTGGCACACCGGACTGTATCATCGCCTGAGCAACGAAGAGTGTATGCTTTCCTACCGGCACAGCATATTCAAATACCATGACCAACCCTGGATCATCAGTCGGATTGCCCTCGATTTACGCCCCGACAATCCCATCAATGTCAGCTATGGCCCTCTGAAAACAGTGTTTGATAACCTTGGGGGTACCCCAACATATCAACAGGTAGCCACCGCGGTGACGCAAATCCGCGCCAGCAAACTCCCTGACCCTAAAACATTGGCCAATGCCGGTAGCTTTTTCAAGAACCCCATCATCAGCGATCAGCAAGCCAAAAGATTACAACGCCGTTTTAAAGAAATGCCATTGTTTGATACGGGCCAGCCTGATGAGCACAAAACCAGTGCCGCCTGGTTGCTTGAACAATGTGGTTTTAAAGGACACAAGGAAGGCGATGCCGGTTTTTATGACAAACACGCACTGATATTGGTGAATTACGGTAACGCCACCGGCCAGGACCTGTTGCGCATCAGCAAGTCTGCCAAACGTGCAGTGAAGAATAAATTTGCCATTGAGCTGGAAGAAGAAGTCAGGGTTTTGTAAAACATTGTCAGCAAATACAATAACTTGATCCAGATCAAAAATCAGTCAGTTTCCTCTGTTTTTATTAACTGTTCTTAACCATTGATTCCTTAATAATGATAAGCTTGCCCTGCTTTTATTTATTGGATAATCCACATGAAAAAAATAACTGTTCTGTTACTCACATTAGGTCTGTTTTCCGCTCCTGCCATGGCTGGAGATGTTGAAGCAGGTAAAGCCAAATCCGTGGTTTGTGCAGCGTGTCATGGACCTGCAGGCATCAGCTCCAATCCATTGTGGCCCAACCTGGCCGGACAAAAGGAAGCGTACCTGGTCAAACAAATCAAAGCTTTTAAAAGCGGCGAACGCAAAGACCCAAGCATGGCGCCTATGGTGGCAGCACTGACCGATGAAGACATCGCCAACATCGCTGCATATTACGCCAGTTTGAAATAAACACGATTTTCATCCAAGCACGTGATTAAAGGGTTGTTCTGCAACCCTTTTTTTGTGGAATTGAATTGAATTAGATTGAGAGATGGCTGTGATCTGACTATAATGGTCACTTTTTATAATTTGGCACGAAATGAAAAAAATACTGACACTGGCTCTGGTGCTTTCATCATTCCAATTATTCGCTGAAGGCGATGTAGAAAATGGCAAAAAAATTGCCTACACCTGTACAGGTTGTCATGGCATTCCTTTTTACCAAAACACCTACCCTGCTTATCATGTACCCCGACTGGGTGGACAGAATGAAGCTTACATCGCTCTGGCGCTGAAAGCCTATCGATCCGGCGAAAGGAGCCATTCCACCATGCAGGCCCAAGCCGGCAACCTGACTGATCAGGACATTGCTGACATCGCTGCCTATTTTTCATCGCTTAAATAACAGGAATCCATCATGAAAAACGTTTTGATTTTATGCTTATTGTTTGTGGGTTCAACAGCCATTGCCGGCGATGCTGAAAAAGGCAAAGAAAAAGCCCAGCAAGTCTGCGCTACATGTCACGGTATGGATGGTGTGGGCATTGACAATACTTACCCAAAACTGGCTGGTCAGTATGCCGATTACATGGAACGCGCATTGAAAGACTATCGTTCAGGTGCCCGTAAGAATGCCATCATGGCCGGTTTTGCAGCCACATTGACTGACGAAGACATCGAAAATGTAGCCACTTACTACTCAACCCTGAAAGAAAACCGGTTGCGAGATCTGACCATTAAATAGGTCAGCACCGATTGACACCAAAGGCCAGATTTCTGGCCTTTTTTTTGCTTTGGAGAAACACAGATGACAACATCATGGGCACTTGTTACCGGCGCATCAGCCGGACTGGGTAAACAATTTGCTTTACAATTGGCCGCTAAAGGACAGGCAGTTTTACTGGTCGCCAGGCGTGAAGCGCAACTCAAAGAACTGCAATCTCACATCAAAGCAGCCCATCAGGTTGAATGTGAGTACCTGGCACTGGACCTCAGCGAGCCTGATGCCAACCAAACCCTGTTTGATCATTCTCAGCAAAATAACTGGCAAATAGACACCCTGATCAACAATGCAGGATATGGCGTACCTGGTGATTTTGATGCGGTTGACTGGCAGACTCATCAGGACATGTTACAAGTGATGCTCACATCGGTGATTGAGTTGTGCCACCTGTATTATCCGTTGATGAAACAACGTCAACAAGGCCAGATCATCAATGTATCATCGCTGGCTGGCTTGACTCCAGCCACAGCAGGTCACACCCTTTATGGTGCAGTAAAGGCTTTTCTGGTTAAATTCAGTCAATCCCTGCATCTCGAAGCCAGCGATCATGGGGTGCATGTAACGGCTTTGTGTCCCGGTTTTACTTACACAGAATTCCATGATGTGAATGGCACCCGCAAGATGGTCAGCACAATGTCGAAAAAACTATGGATGTCTGCTGAAGATGTGGTATCCCAGGGGCTGCAGGCCGTGAACGATAACCAGGCTGTCTATATCAACGGCTGGCGTAACCGGTTGATTGCCCGGTTATGCAAACTGTTGCCAGAAAGCCTGGTGCGCTACCTGATGAAAGGCAGTATAGCCAAATTCCGCAAACGGTAAACAGCCAGGGCATGAACCTGCCCCGGCTGATGACACCTTTTACTTGGTGGCGCTCACCAAATGACTCAGGGTATTGATGGCCACCATAATGGTCGGATAATCCACTTGTTTTTCCAACTTGATTGAAGCCATCATGTCTTTGACATTTTTCACCTGAACACTGAAATCCTGACCCCACTGAGTCAGTATCACATCACTGCTTTGTTTCTTGCCATATCGTTTGATCAAGGAAGCCGTGAGTTCAGCGTGGTATTCAGTCAGATCATCCCGCAAGCCACCACGTGCATGAACGTGCCATTGATTGTTGACCTTAAGCTGCTCGATCATGTTCTGCAACCACAGTAGATTGAGCATCTTACCCAGTGGGAAATACATGTCAGCGGCTTGTTTGACGGTGACAGATTGTTGGTTGGCCACGCTGACCACATCCAAAGATGCACTGAGGTATGGAAGTGCTGATATTTTACTTGAAAGATCGTCGCTAAAACCTTGTTTTTGATATGTTTTAACAGACTTATTGAGTGCTGTTTGATCGGCATCACTGAGGTACTTGGCTAAATCCTTACTGAATTGATTGACCCCTTTATTCAACAAATTGACCTGAGATTCAATGTTCAGTTGATGACCCAGGTTATTCAATACCCAACGGGTGGTTTGTCTGACAAACTTCCAGATTTCCACAAAAGCCTCAATCTGTTTCACCACCTCTACCTCACCATCATGATGTTCGATGCCTTGCCACAGTTCATTCAACTTAAACAATTCTGTGGTGATATAAAAAGCCTGACAAATGGCCCCCACATCGGCACCGGTGTCTTCTTGCATGCGCATCACAAAAGTAGCTCCCATGCGGTCAATCACCTGACTGGTCAGGATGGTGCCAATGATTTCACGTTTCAGTCGGTGATTGTCCAGGTATTTGGCATCCACTTTCTGTAATTTTTTCGGAAAATAATTCACCACTAAACGACGTAACCAGGGATCATCAAGTACTTTTGAGCCGATGATCTGATCATACAAATCCAATTTGGCATAAGACAACAGCACACACAGTTCTGGCCGGCTCAGGCCTTCCCCATTCTTACGCCGACGTTCCAGTTCGGCATCGTTGGGCAAAAACTCTATGTCCCTGTCCAGCAACCCTTTGTCTTCAAGTTGTTTGATCAGATGAGCTTTGGCCCCTACCCGGTTTGAGCTGAGGAATGACATGAAACTCAGGGTTTGGGTTTGCATGTAATTGTTTTTCAAAACCAGATCACTGACGTCATCAGTCATGGATGCCAATAACTTGTTACGGGATTTGAGGTCAAAATGACCATCTTCCATCATGGCTTTGAGCAAGATTTTGATGTTCACTTCATGGTCAGAACAATCAACCCCAGCCGAATTGTCGATGAAATCGGTGTTGACTTTACCACCATTATGGGCAAATTCGATGCGACCTTTTTGTGTCATACCGAGATTTCCACCTTCACCAAAAACTTTACATTTCAATTGCTTACCATCAACTCTTAAGGCATTATTTGCACTGTCACCTGCATCAGAATGAGTTTCATCTGAAGCTTTGACATAAGTCCCAATACCACCATTCCAAATCAAATCCACTTCTGACAATAATAAGCGGTTAATCAATTCCTGAGGTGCCAGTTCATCTTCTCTGATCTTCAGCCAGGCCTTCACTTCAGGCGAAATGGGAATGGCCTTGTCTGAACGCGAATAGATGCCACCGCCTTTGGAAATCAGTGATTGATCATAATCTTCCCAACTCGAACGGGATAGCTGAAACAGGCGATTACGTTCTTCCCAGGTTTTCGCTGAATCCGGATTGGGATCGAGGAAAATGTGCAGGTGATTAAACGCAGCCTTTAAACATATGTGTTTTGACAGCAGCATGCCGTTACCAAACACATCGCCCATCATGTCACCAATGCCTACCACTGAAAAATCCTCGGCTTGACAATCCACACCCAATTCCCGGAAATGACGTTTGACTGACTCCCAGGCTCCCTTGGCGGTGATGCCCATGCCTTTGTGATCATAACCAGCCGAACCGCCTGAGGCGAAGGCATCACCCAGCCAGAAGCCCCGCTCTTCTGAAATTGCATTAGCGATGTCCGAAAAAGTCGCAGTTCCCTTGTCAGCGGCCACCACCAGATAAGGGTCTTCCTCATCATGACAAACCACATTCCTCGGGGCGATGATCCGTTTGCCTTTGATGTTGTCGGTAATGTCCAGCATGCTGCCAATGAATGATTGGTAACAACTGACCACTTCAGCCATCACTTCGTCGCGGCTGCCATTGGGTAGTTGTTTGACCACAAACCCACCTTTTGACCCAACTGGTACGATGATGGAGTTTTTCACATTCTGGGCTTTCATCAGACCCAGCACTTCGGTGCGAAAATCTTCATAACGGTCAGACCAACGCAGCCCACCACGGGCCACCTTACCCATTCGCAGATGAATCGCTTCTACCCGCGGTGAATAAACAAAAATTTCCCGAAAAGGCACGGGCTTGGGCAGGAAAGACAAGGCCGAAGAATTGATCTTCATGCTGATTGCCGGTTTAAAAGAACCTTCTTTGTTGGTTTGATAAAAATTGGTACGCAACATCGCTTTGATGGTATCCACCACGTGCCTGATGATGCGGTCTTCATCCTGAGATTTCACGGTATCCAGTAATGCAGTGATGACTTTAACCACTTTATCAGACATGGTTTGCCGGGTGAATTTTCGGCTGCGGACGTATTTATCCACACAATCCTGTTGATACTGGGTCAATGTCACATTCAGGTGATGACATTGTAAAGAAAATTTCTCGCTGAAGCGATCCAGGTAGGTACGCACCTCTTTGGGCTCCACCACTTCAAGCTTTGGTGAAAAGCGAATGGTAAATAACTCAACCAGCCAACGCGAAATGTGCGGATGCTGGATCATGGCTTTCTCAATGTAGTCTTTGCTGTATGGCAACCCAGTCTGCAGCAGGTATTTCACCACACCACGGAGAAAATTGATTTGGCGCCAAGTCAGCCCACCAAGAATGATGAGTTTGTTCAAAGGGTCTGATTCCAGCTCACCAGCCACTACCTGACCGAATGCTTCATGGAAGCGGGTTTTCACCAGATCCAGCTCCAGGCCCTTGCCAGATGCCAGATTCAGGTCAAAATCCTGAACCCAAATATTCTCACCATCAGCCAGTTTCAATTCATAAGGTCTTTCACTGACCACATGCAGCCCAAGGTTTTCCAGATCAGGTAACACCGCACTCAAAGGAATGGAGCTGTGATAACGGAATACTTTAAAACGAAAATCACCCTGACGTTTAACCCTTGGGGCGTATAAACTCATTTTAATGTCATCTTCACCGTCCAGTTTGGCGGCATTTTCCACATCAAAAGAAGCCACCCAAGGGCTCACATCTTCAGTATAGGCCACTGGAAATGATCCTTTGAAGCGATCCATCAAACGCACACTCTCTTCATTGCCCAGGCGTTCTTTCAAGGCCATCGAGAGTCGGTCTTCCCAGGTGGTCACCACCTCAATGACATCTGTCTTGATGGTTTTCAGGATGTCATCATTGAATTGTTTGATGTCCCTGATGACCACATATAAACGCGCATAATGAGAATCGTCAATGGCCACCGCAAATTCAACTTCAATACCACCAACCGCATCGGCCAGGAGTTTTTGTATCTTGTGTCGTGTGCTGGTGCTGAACAGGTCACGCGGCACATAGACCATGAATGAACAGAACCGATTGAATTTATCTCTTCTGGCAGTGACCTGAGTGGTTATTTTTTCCTGAATCACCAATGATTGATAGACCGCTTTGAACAGTTCTTTGGTGTTTGATTGCAACACTTCATCCCGCGGCATGGTATCGATGATGTGCATCAGCATCTTGCCACTGTGTGAATTTTCATCAAACCCAAATTGTTTGATCAGTACTTTGATCTTGCTGTTGATGTATGGGATTTTCAATGAGTTGGTGTTACTGGCAACGGAAGTGAACAAACCGATGAACCGGTGTTCAGCGATGACTTTGCCCTGCTTGTCGGTTTCCAGAAAACCAATGTAATCCAGGTTACCTTTGCGGTGAATCTTTGACAAAACATTGACTTTGGTGATGACCACCAGATCTGATTGTTTGGCCACCTGATAATCTTCGACAGAAAGCTGACTGGCGTCATTGGCATTGGCATCAAGGTCTTCACTGAGCAAGCCCAAACCTGATTCCGGTTCTGCCACCAGCTGTTGCTTCTTCACAGTATGCTTGCGATAACCAAGGAACGTGAAGTGATCATCCATCAGCCAGTCAATGAAGGCCTGTTGCTGTTTCCTGACTCCAGAATCATCCAGATCACCCAGTTGATTTTTAACAGCTGAAATGGTTTTCAACATTGGCTGCCAGTCTCCCACTGCCTTTCTGATTTGTGCGAATACCTGGTTCAGGTAGTCTTTGAATGCCTTAACCTGAGCTTTGCTTTCGATGTGTTTGACTTCGATATAAATCAAAGATTTGGTCTGGGTCTGACCTTTTTTGGGTTTGTCGATGAGCACCCTTTTGTTGTCTTTGCCTTCAACCTGAATAATGGGATGCGAAATCAACTTAATGGAAAGCCCAAATTCGGCACAGGCCATGGTGGCTGAATCGACCAGAAAGGGAATGTTGTCATTGACCAGCAACAACTGTGACACCGCTTCATCCGGGGTGTCCTGAATAACCTCAATGATGGGATTGCGTAACTTTCTCAACGACATGCTGTTGATCATGGTATGCACTGTGTGCATCCAATAATCCATGTCATGGGACTCCACTTCGTCCATAGACATGTGCATAAACAGTTGTTTACCCAACTGTTTTATGCTGTCGGTATAAGGAGAGTCACTCTGGGTGACCTGACTGGAAAACTTTTTGATGAACTTTTTGTGTTCAGCAGTTAATAACGATTGCATCAGATTCTCTGGTATCTTCTTCGCATGAATGTAACAACCAGCCATGTCGCCTGAATCTGTTGATTCTGGGTTGTGACCGGGTCAAACAATATACCAGTGCTCAGCACTGTTGCTGAGTCACTGTCCCCAAAACGAGTAACCCACTGTTCCACAAATCAACTGTTGTTGGTGTCATCAGTCCCCGTCGTGTTCTGTCATCAGTGCCGGCCAACCTCATGTTTTTATGACGCTGATGAGAACTTGAATTTTAACGTTTTCAGTGAACGAAATACAGCGAATGAAAAAATATAATTGGATAAACTTTTTCAGGCCTGCAATTCATCTCAACCGATCGAGCCAGCTTCGGATTTTCAGGTCCGCCTGCATGTCCCGATACCAACGCTTCAACCCAGCATACCGATCAGTCAAACCATATTTGGCCGATGCATGAACCACTGGAAAACTCACCAGGTCTGCCAGGGTCATGTCACTGCCTGTCAGGTATGCCCGGACCTTCAGGGCTTGATCGAACACCTGATAAAAATCCAAAGCCCGATCACGCAATACATTGGCAGCTTCCGGCTGTGGTACTTCAATGAGGCTTTTGAGATAAAAATTGTTGAACAGATTGGTGGATATGTCGGTGAGCTGAAACCAAATCCATTCGTCTACCTGACTTCGGGAACTTTCATTCTGTGGGTACCATGCATCACCATATTGCCGTCCCAAATAAGTCACGATGGCTCCGGTTTGTGAGACCACCAAGGGCTTATCCCGCCCGTCACGTTCAGCAGGATCAACCAATACCGGAATCCTGCCAGAGGGATTCATCTTCAAGAACTCAGCTGATCGCTGCTCACCTTTCATTAAATCCACTGTTTTGATCTGATGCGGTTGTTCCAGACAATGCAAAACCAGTTCTGCCACCTGACCATTGATGGTGTTGTATGTGTATAGTGTTATCATTGCTCCTCCGGATTTGTGACAACTGCTGTTGTTCTTAGTCTGTTTCTTTATATCACATTGATTAATGCTTGTATATTTCACATAAACCACTAAAATTCATAATATCTCTTAATCAAGATATAAAGATATAATGAATTTGAACGATGTGTTTAAAACCCTTGCTGACGAGTCAAGGATCCGGTTAATTCTGCTGCTACAGCAACAGGAATTAACCGTGGCTGAATTGGCTGAGATCACCCGTCTGGCTCAGCCAAGGGTTTCAACACACCTGTCACACCTGAAAAAAAATCACCTGGTTCAGGTGCGCAAACAGGGTGTCAGTTCGTATTACCGACTCAATGAAATTCAATTTACAGAAGACTTCAATGGTATTCTGGAGCTGGTCACCGAGCACTATGCAGAACATCCGTTGATTCAACAGGATAAGGAACAATTGTCACTGGTGATGGCCAGTCAGGCAGCATCCAATCAGTGGGTCGACGCTGTAGCTGGCGACATGGAACGTCATTATTCTCCAGGGCGAACCTGGGAAGCCACCACCCGTGTGGTTTCCAGGCTGGCCAATCTGGGCCGGGTACTGGACCTGGGTTCAGGAGATGGCGTTCTGGCTGAGTTACTTGCCGCCAACAGTGAACATTATGTCTGTGTTGACAATAACAACAAAGCCATTAAGGCGGCTAAAGACCGCCTTAAACATCTGAATAATGTGGAGTTTCACCAGGCCGATATTCATCAACTTGTCTTACCAGATAACCAATTTGACCATGTGTTGATGTTACACGTACTGACTTATTCTGATGACCCGCTCAAAGTCATCAAACAAGCACATCGGGTATGTCGGCCTGGCGGCCAGTTAATTATCAATACCCTGGATCAACATCCACATGAATTTGTCCGAACAGAATATGGTCACAAAAACCTGGGTTTTGATGTCACCACCCTGAAACAACTCTGCCAGAAAGCTGGTTTTGAACACGTCAATGTTGCTGTCAGCTCTCAGGAACAACGCAAACCTCACTTTAAAATCATCACTGTTGAAGCCACCAAATAACCACCCACAAACATCATGAATCAATCAATTTCTGTCAAAAAAGAACTCGAAAGACACCTGCAAAAGCGTATATTACTGCTGGATTCAGCCATGGGAACCATGATCCAGACCCTGAAATTGACTGAGCAGGATTACCGCGGCGAATTGTTACAAGACCATGCCAGCGACCTCAAAGGCAATAATGACATCCTGTCACTGACCCAACCAGACATCATACGCACCATCCATGAACAAAACCTGGCTGCCGGTTCTGATTTTGTTGAAACCAACACCTTCAATGCCACCTGCATTGCCCAGGCTGATTACCAAACTGAATCATTGACATATGAAATCAACCGACAGTCTGCCGTGTTGGCCAAACAAGCCTGTGATCAATACAGCTCAGCCGACAAACCACGCTGGGTGATCGGGGTACTCGGCCCCACCAATCGCACAGCGTCAATCTCACCTGACATCAACCGGCCTGAATACCGCAATGTGACATTCGCTGAGCTGGTAGCAGCTTACACCGAAGCTGCAGAAGGCTTACTGGCTGGCGGCGCTGATGTCTTGATGGTCGAAACCATTTTCGATACGCTGAATGCCAGAGCTGCATTATTCGCCGTACAAACGGTCCTTGAAAAACAGTCAGATGACATACCGGTGATGATTTCCGGCACCATTGTGGATGCCAGTGGCCGCACCCTATCAGGTCAGACATTGGCCGCTTTTTACCATTCAATCCGGCATGTCAAACCCCTGGCCATCGGCCTGAATTGTGCACTGGGTGCAGATGACTTAATTCCATATATCAAAGAGTTATCGGACATTTGTGAGTGTTTCGTGAGCATTCATCCAAACGCAGGTTTGCCCAATGAACTTGGTGAATATGATCACAGCCCTGAACACATGGCTGACATCATGAAGCACATGGTAAATCAAGGTCAGGTCAACATCATGGGAGGCTGCTGTGGCACCACCCCTGAACACATCAAAGCCATGGCTGAACTGGCAGCTGGTCACTCACCACGGGTTTTGCCTGAACCTGCGCCCCATTGCAGGCTCTCCGGCCTGGAACCATTGACCATTACCCCGGAACTGAATTTCATCAACGTCGGAGAACGAACCAATGTCACCGGATCACTGAAATTCAAGAGACTGATCAAAGAAAACGATCTGGTCACCGCACTGGAAATTGCCCAGCAACAAGTAGACAACGGTGCCCAAATCATTGACATCAATATGGATGAAGGACTGATCGACTCCAAAGAAATGATGGTCACCTTCCTTAATCTGATTGGTTCAGAACCTGGAATTGGCCGGGTGCCCATCATGCTTGATTCCTCAAAATGGGACATCCTTGAGGCAGGTTTACAACACATTCAGGGTAAAGGGATTGTTAATTCGATCAGCCTTAAAGAAGGTGAAGACAGTTTCATCAGGCAAGCCCGGCTGGCCCAAAAATATGGGGCGGCAGTGATCGTCATGGCCTTTGATGAAACCGGACAGGCCGATAGCTTTGAACGGAAAACTGAAATTTGCCAGCGTTCATATGACGTTCTCACCCAACAGGTTAATTTCCCCCCGGAAGACATCATTTTTGATCCCAATATTTTTGCCATTGGTACTGGCATTGAAGAACACAACAACTACGGCAAGGACTTCATTGATGCCACCCGTTGGATCAAACAAAACCTACCCCATGCCATGGTCTCAGGTGGTGTATCTAATATTTCATTTTCATTCCGTGGCAACAACCCCTTAAGAGAAGCCATTCACTCAGTGTTCCTGTACCATGCCATCAAAGCCGGTATGAACATGGGCATTGTGAACGCTGGACAACTGACGGTTTATGATGACATTCCAACCGAGATCAAAGACAAAATTGAAGATTTACTGTTCAACCGGGACCCCAACGCCACAGAGGAATTGTTGGAGCTGGCTAAAGACATGCAGGGACAGGCCCAGAGTGATGAAAACAAACTGGCCTGGCGGGAACTACCGGTCACTGAACGCATCAAACATGCCTTGGTGCATGGCATCATCGATTTCATTGAAACGGACGCCGAGGCCGCACTGGACGAAATCAATGATCCACTTGCGGTGATTGAAGGGCCATTGATGGACGGTATGAATGTGGTTGGCGATTTGTTTGGTGAAGGCAAAATGTTCCTGCCACAGGTGGTGAAATCAGCACGGGTAATGAAAAAAGCCGTGGCCTGGCTGACACCACACATCGAAGCCCGCAAAGGCCGGCAACAAGCCAAAGGCAAAATCATCATGGCCACCGTTAAAGGAGATGTCCACGACATCGGCAAGAACATCGTTGGCGTGGTGCTGGGATGTAATAACTATGAAATCATCGACTTAGGAGTCATGGTGCCAGCGACACAAATACTGCAGGCAGCCAGGGACCATCAGGCAGACATCATCGGACTGTCTGGTTTGATCACGCCATCCCTGGATGAAATGTGCTACGTGGCATCAGCCATGCAACAACAGGAAATGGACATCCCCTTATTGATCGGCGGGGCGACCACATCAAGGACCCACACGGCATTAAAAATTGAACCTGAATACGAACACGCCACGGTGTGGGTCAAAGACGCATCCAGAGCTGTGGGAGTGGTTCAACAATTACTTTCTGAGGTCGACCAGGTCAACTACTGCCAACAAATCAAAGCCGACTACCACACCATCCGGGAAAGGCGAAAAAACCGCAGTGGTCAAAAGTCACTGATTGATTTGAGTCAAGCCCGCAGCAATGCCCTCCAGCTTGACTGGGATCATTTCACGCCAGTCACCCCCTCTTTCACTGGCGTACGGGTTCTGCACGACATGTCACTGCAAACCATCAGTGAATTCATAGATTGGACGCCGTTTTTTCAAACCTGGGAACTGCACGGACGATTCCCTGCCATCCTGGAAGATGAGCTGGTTGGAACAAGTGCCTCAGAGTTATACCGCGATGCACGGGCCATGCTCCAACAAATCATCGATGAAAATTGGTTGCAATGCAAAGCCGTACTCGGGTTTTTCCCAGCCCACGCTGAAGGCGATGATGTACTGATTGAACACCAGGGCACCACGCATCGCCTGCTGAACCTCAGACAACAGGCCAACAAACCCAAAGCCAACCTTTGCCTGAGTGATTTCATAGCACCAGCATCCACTGCCAAGCAAGACCACATCGGGGCATTTGCGGTGACCGCAGGCCTGGGTATTGAACCACATATCAAACGTTTTGATGAAGCCAATGATGATTACAACAGCATCCTGCTCAAAGCCCTGGCTGACCGACTTGCAGAAGCCTGTGCTGAGTACCTGCATCAACAGGTCCGTATCCGTTATTGGGGTTACCAGCCTGAAGAAACGCTGTCTAACGATGAACTGATCAACGAACAATACCTTGGCATACGACCCGCCCCCGGTTATCCGGCTTGTCCTGATCACACCCAGAAAGAGTTGTTATTTAAGTTACTGGATGTGACCAACAACACCGGCATCGAACTGACTTCAGGGTTAACCATGTATCCAGCCTCCTCTGTCAGCGGTTTTTACTATGCCCATCCTGATTCCCAGTATTTCGTGGTTGGCAAGATCAATCAGCAACAGGTAACTGATTATGCCAAGCGAAAAGGGATAACTGTGGAAGAAGCTGGTAGAATATTGCGTCCTAACATCGATGATTAATCAGGTTTCGTCATGAGTTTTTACAGCATAGATGGGATACGACCTCAAGTTGATCCCAGCAGCTTTGTTCACCCCACCGCTTCAGTGATTGGTGATGTCATCATCGGCAAGCATTGTTACATCGGCCCACACGCCAGTTTACGCGGTGACTTTGGCCGCATTGTGCTGGAGGATGGGGTCAACTTTCAGGACGGTTGTATCGCTCATTGCTTTCCCGGTGGTGAAACCCGTGTTGAGCAAAACGGCCACATCAGTCACGGAGCGGTACTGCACGGCTGTGTGATTGGCGAGAACAGCATGGTGGGCATCCAATCGGTGATCATGGACAATGCCGTCATCGGAAGCGAATGCATGATCGCGGCATTGAGTTACATCAAACCCGGCTTCATTGCTCCTGACAGATCCATCATTGCCGGCTCACCTGCCGAAGTCAAAAAAACAGTCACCGATCAGCAAATCAGCTGGAAAACAGAAGGCACAGGCGTTTATCAACACCTGACAAAACGTTGTCTGGCTTCATTCAACCGCTGTGACCCACTGTCGCCTGCTGACAAGCAGTTAACAGGTGCAGCGTTAGACATTAAGCACTTCAAACCCTTGAAATAAGCAAAGCATTTTCATTACTTTCGCTTACATCTGCGACTGCCTTTTGTCTCAACTTAGATGCGATCAAGGTATCAGGCAACCAACATTCTGATGCATAACAGGGTTCACAGACAGCCCCTCACAAGCCAGGAACTTCCACAAGCAACCTACGTACTGTTGAATCACTTTGACTGCTCTGACCGTTATGCCCTTGATGCGACTGTCAGCTCGTCAACGGCTTTGGCACAAATGAAATCATTTCTGGTCAGTCCTTTGGCCTCGTGGGTAGTGAATGAAACCCGGGCATAATTGTAGCCAAAACAAACATCAGGATGATGACCCTGCTGATCGGCCAGATTGGCCAGGGCATTGATGAAGAACATGGTTTTGGCAAAATTTTTAAAACCAAAATTACGGCTTATTATCAGGCCATCATCACTGATCTGCCAGCCAGCATTGATGACTTTCATGTACTCGTACAGATCATCCTGCGTCAACAAACCCAAGCCACTTTGGCACGGATCACAATGTTGTTCACTGAAGTTCATGTGCAGACTCCTTTACTGTGGTGAAAAATACATTATACCGCTCTGGCCAATAAGTGATGAGGCTCTTTAAGCCCCCTGGTCCGGGCTTTTTCTATTTCACTGAGTAAGTCACACTCGGTGATTTCAGCCAGATGGTCAAATGAATCCAATACATAATAAATGGGTTGTTTGATATCAATCCGGTAAGGTGTGGTCAACACCTCAGTTAACTCAAATGGCAAACGTTGTGGTAAATCACTGGTAGCAGCGTATATTAATTCTGTGGGAGAAGACGCTAATCCTGAACCCATGGGTACCATGTGGTTCGTGTTGTTTTTTATCAGTCCAAATTCTATGGTGAACCAATACAATCTGGCCAACCAGGCATGTTGCTGACTGGTGGCTTGTTGGCCAATCCGGCCAATTGTTTGAGAAAATTCAGCCACTTTGTGGTTGGTCAGTAATGGGGTGTGGCCAAATATTTCATGGAAGATGTCAGGTTCTTTGACATAAGCAAAGTCTTCTTTTCTGCGAATGAATGACGCTGCTGGAAACTGCTTGTTGGCAAGCATGTCAAAAAACCGTTGATAGCCTATCAGTGCTGGTACAGGCACAACCTGCCAACCAGTTATGGATGATAATTTTTCAGAGATTTCAGAACACTGGGGAATTCTGTGGCTGGGCAGATCGAGTGTGGCTAATCCCTCTAAATACTCGTTAACCATATGCCTTTGTACCAGACTGATTTGCGCGTTGAATAATTCGGCCCACATGGCATGTTCATCTGCCTCATATTGAATCAGACCTTCAGAATCGGCTTGTTTCGCGAGGTAGTTGTTGGAGGTGTAACGGCTCATGTCAGTAAATCATTTAACGTAAGCACATTGTATGTATTTTCTCAGGAACCAAATCCCAATAATTCTTTATATTTGACCAATATTGGAATATTATTCCTTTCAACCCCCATTTATAGGCACATATTTGCATGAACGAGCTGGATTCATTTGATTTAAGTATTTTGAAGGTGTTACAGGAAGACTCAAGCATCCATATGCAGGCGCTGGCCGAACGGGTCAATCTGTCCAAAACACCTTGTTGGAGAAGGGTGAAAAAACTCGAAGAATCCGGCTACATCAGAAAATATGTGGCTTTGCTGGATCACCGAAAATTGGGTTTATCGGTGATGGCATACGTCCAGGTATCGATGAAAGATCATGACCTGAACACATTACAGGTTTTCCTCGACTTTGTTGAGCAAAGTCCATACATCCTGGATTGTCACGCCACTGCAGGCAATTTTGATTACGTGATGAAAGTCATTGCCGCGGACACCGAAGAACTGGAAAATTTCCTGATGCGGGAATTGTTGTCATCCGGGGTGATTCAATCCACCAACACCAATTTAATTCTGAGGCAAAAGAAAAGCACCACTGAACTGCCAGTTAAATAAAAAAGCCCGCGATGAAGCGGGCTTTTTTAATGTCTTCAGTGCATATCAATTAAACCAATCGACGTCTGCTTAAGAACCACAGCATCAATCCAGCCATCAGCAACAAACCACCCAGGCCCAAACCAGGTACTGGTATGTCAAAAAGCGCGGCAAATATGGTGGGTCCAACGCCATTCGGCGGGTTACTGAGCACGTTCGAATCATTGTTATTATCGCCGTTGCTGTCAAAGAACCCCTGTGCCTGATTCACAACATCGCCACGCACCCCCTGGTTAATGGTCACATCGATGGTAACGGTCACAGATCCGCCTGCGGGTACCGTGCCATTCCAGGAAACCGTGTTACCCGCGTTGCTGACAGCACCTGAAGTGGCAGCGGCTGACAAAAAGGTCACTTCCGGTGGCAACACATCTGTTAATTCATCGCCTGGATTATCCAGCTGATCATTGGGGCCTGTGTTTTCCACCAATATGCTATAGGTCGCCACTTCGCCAGGGCGATTACTACCGCTGACTGACTTGGTCAGTACCAGCTGGGCCTGCACGGTGTCATCATTGTTGATGGTACCCACCCCCTGGTTATCAGCAATCAGCGCACCTGTGGGATTACTCAGGTTTACATTAAACGTTTCATTGCCTTCAATCGCCACGTCGCCATTGACACTGACTGAAACCACCTGTGAAGTGGCACCACCCGCGGTGAAATTAACCACCTGACCGGCAACCGCCACATAATCATTGTCTGCAGTGGTGGCTGTACCATCAGCGGTATCCACCTGCACACTGGCATCAACCGACTGGTCGATGCTCACGGTAAAGTTAAAAGCCGTCACTCCGGCATCACCTTCACTCAATGTCACATCATCGATGGAAACATTTGCAGAATCATCATTGCTGATCACCCCTTCACCCTGACCATCGACAATCACGCCCCCGGTGGCGTTGGACAGGTTAACCAGGAAGTTTTCATCACCCTCAACGGTGGTGTCTCCATTGACCGTGACAGACACCGTTTGTGAAGTGGCGCCACCTGCGGTGAAATTGATCACCTGACTGGTGATTGCCACATAGTCATTGTCTGCTGTGGTGGCTGTTCCATCGGCAGTGTCAACCTGAACAGACACATCAGCCGACGCATCCATGCTGACGGTGAAATCAAAAGTACTGGTACCGGCATTGCCTTCATTTTGGGTCACATCATCGATGTTGATGTTGGGTACCACCAGCACATCATCATTGAGAATGGTACCGGTATCAGAGGCCAGGTCTCCACCCCGTGGAAATGGTTGCAGGATTTGTACGGTAAATCCTTCATCGGGTTCTACGTCTGTATCACCAGAGACATTGATGGTCAGTGTCACAGAAGTCTCGCCGGCAGTGAATGCCACATTGCCTGATGGCACCAGACCACCAAAATCAGCCGCATCAGCTGCATTTGCACCTGAACCAAACACATTGTAAGGCAGGTTGGTTGGCAGACAACTGTTGCTGCGGGTCACGGTGAAGTCAAATGCCGTGTTACCGGCATCACCCTCATTCAGTGATGGAGTCCCGGTCAAAGTGACGTTACCAAAAGGGCTGCGCAGGTTATCGATGCTGGCAGAGTTTAAACCGCCATTACCCACACCTGGGGTCAATGAGCCAAGGGCGGTGTCCGAAACCCATTCGGCATCCAAATCCGCATTTTGCAGTTGACCACTCAAAAATGCACCGGTGTTGTTGGCTGGCGAATTGGTCAGGGTGAAGGTGGCATTGGCACCAAAGACTCCGGGAGAAGAGTCCCAGTTAATCGCGAAACCATCAGCAGAAATGGTGGTGTTGCCATTGGTACCATTGGTGTCCACATAGACCACATCAGTACCGGCAAAGTTACCAGTGCTGCCATTGGTGGTCAGATTGGCACCACTGGTATTCAATGTCAGATTCCAATCACCCGTTGCCGGATCATATGCGGAATCCGCAGCGGGACCGGTATCACCGGCCACAGTGATGATGGTACCTGCACAAAAGGTGTTGGCTATGCTCTGCATGTTGGTGAACTGATATCCGGAGAATTTAGCGGCGGTTGAGCCGGTTGAATCACCAACAAAAAAGGTATTCAGTTCAGCTGCGGTCAAATCTTCCAGCAGGACCAATTCAGCAAATTCATTACCGCCTGCCAGATCACCGGCACGGTAAAACTCATTCACAATGATTTTAGATGTCAATCCACCTGCGTGGATGTGGCTCACTGCCAACATCGATGACATCATCAGTGCCAACTTACCTTTTGAAACCATGGGTCTTCCTCCCTTGCATATAAAAAAACGGATATTTAATCATGTTTGATGATCCATCGCCATAAAATCACTGATTTCAATGGCATTTGATCTCAAATAATTCATAAACGCATCATGTTTTGATCGGCGCCAGCAGTTGTTCCCATTGTTGTTGATCTAGTACCTCATAAAACGGCGTACTGCTTTGCAGCAAATTGTCAGCCAAATGTCGCTTTTGGTGCTGCATCTGATGAATGCGTTCTTCAATGGTGCCCCGGGTGATGAGTTTATAAACAAAAACCTGTTTATCCTGACCAATGCGGTGTGCCCGGTCACTGGCTTGCTGCTCAGCCGCCGGGTTCCACCAGGGATCAAAATGAATCACCGTATCCGCAGCGGTCAGATTTACCCCAGCGCCACCGGCTTTGAGACTGATCAGATAAACTGGTATCTGACCCTCTTGAAAGGCTGCAATGTCAGCTGTTCTCTGAGCAGGCGGGGTTTTACCGGTGAGCGAATAGTGTTCAATCTGCTGTTGGTTTAATTGCTCTGAAATGAGTTTTAACATACTGGTAAAACTGGAAAACAACAAGATCCGTCTGCCCTCTTCTATCAGGCTGGGCAGTACCATCATCAGCCAGTTGAGTTTGGCCGACTCGATACCAGGATCAATGGACTCCAGTTTCAACAAGCCCGGATGGCAGCATATTTGTCGTAACCGCAACAAAGCATTACCTATCAAAATCGGATTGGCCCGCTGATCACTGACCGCTTGCCTGATTTCATCGGCCATGGTCAGGCGGATGCTTTCATACACCATGGCTTGCTCCTCCTGCAACTCAATGAGTTTAACAATCTCGGTTTTGTCTGGTAACTCAGTGGCCACTTCGCTCTTGGTTCTGCGTAAAATGAATGGATTCAGCCGCTTTTGAAGCGCTTCCATTTTCTGTTGATTGCGGTCTTTCTCTATGGGCAACTGATACAATTGCTGAAACACTTTTTCGCTGGCCAGAAATCCAGGCATTAAAAACTCAAACAATGACCAAATTTCCCCCAGGTGGTTTTCAACTGGTGTGCCACTGAGGCATAAACGATGTTGGGACGGAATGCTCTTGGCAGATTGCGCAACCTGAGTTTTGCGATTCTTAATCGCCTGCGCTTCATCAAGCACCAACGTGTGCCATGGATGAGCGGCGAGTTTTTTACGATCACGGCTCATCACACCATAACTGGTGATCACCAAATCAAACAGATCAAGTTTTTTCAGCTGTTGTTTGCGGTTTTGGCCTGACAAGATCAAAGATTTGAGCTGAGGTGTGAACTTTTCACATTCTGCCTGCCAGTTGCCCAGCAAACTGGTGGGGGCCACAATGAGCACCGGATGATCCAACGCTCCATGCTCTTTGAGGTGCTGAACATGGGCCAGCACCTGCAATGTTTTTCCCAATCCCATGTCATCGGCCAGGATCCCGTTGAATTCGTGTAGACGCAAAAACTCCAGCCAGGCCAATCCAGACAACTGATAGGGCCTGAGTTCGGCATTGAGCCCAACAGGTGCAGCCACTTCAGGTAATTGTTGCATGGCTGATAATGCGCTGACTTTGTCACTCAGCTGTTGATCATCCAGCCAATCCAGATTCATCACCACCACCTGCTCATCATCTGTCTTCAGTTCAGCCAGCCGCACCAATTGGTGCTTATTCATGATCAGATGCCCACTTTGATCCAATGACTTTTCATCATACAACTCATTCAGGGTTGACAATATTTGCTCGACTGACTCACGAGCCAGCCCTATGAATTCTCCGCCATCCAGTTTGACCAGCAATTCATGTCTTACCTCAGCAAATTGACCGGTTTTCACCGCTCGAGCCAGGTACGGTAACAAATTGACTGTTTCACCATTGATGCTGGCACCCAGCGTGACTTCAAAATCGTTCGCAGCAGCGCCACTGACTGGCTGGACATCAATTTGAAACTGACTAACTGCCTGACTTTCAAGTCGAAAACCCTGATCAAACACCACATCCCAGCCCTGCGACATCAATACCCTCAGCATCGGTGCCAGCTGGGTAAAACTGTGTTCAACGTATCGATCATTAACGTCAAAATGTCGGTGTATGGGAGGCTCAAAATGGGCGTGTACCGAAGGTAATTTATCCAACTGATAACAATATGCCGCCACTTGAGACAATTGTTTTTCATTGAGGTGAAACTTGCCTGCAGTCACTTCAGCAAGGGTAAATGACAGGTCTTTGGTGACAAAAGAAATCTGCAGCCAGTCAATCCGTATCGGTTGCATTGGTTTCCAGCCTATATCGATGACAGAGGTTTTCAGCGTCACCCTTGGCATGATGGTTGCATCTACAGGAATGTCAATACTGGCATGATGACTTTCGTCAGGCTCAATCGTCACCACCGCATTTTGCGCGGGCAGAACAGTCAACCCCTGGCATAAGAACACCCCATCAGCAGGAACAGTCGCACGATTGATGATGTGCATTGGCGGACGGTAACAGGCTTTCCAGAAACACCTTCCGGTTTGTAATATGGCAGTCATCAGTTTCAAATGAGACTCATCATCAACCGAAAATTGCGACTGATCGTTCATTCCAGACTGGTGCATCAAATGCAGCACATATTGATCAGCAAGGCTGACAAATTTCGGAAGTATTTTGCGGGAATAAACCTGAGAACTGAGCGCCGTCCTTACTTCATACCGGTCTTCCTGAGTCAGGTAAGCCTTGTATAAGTTTACCGTCCACTGCTGACCTTGGCGGTCAAGCACATAAATCATGCGGTGTCTGG
Source organism: Marinicella sediminis (assembly GCF_002000055.1). GTDB lineage: Bacteria > Pseudomonadota > Gammaproteobacteria > Xanthomonadales > Marinicellaceae > Marinicella > Marinicella sediminis. The sequence continues at coordinate 309,869 of NZ_MVBD01000002.1, forward strand.
CCATGGCAGGAAATGGGTCATGATGCTGCCTTGCCAACCAATTCATGAAGGTTTGATTGACATCGCTGAGGGCTTTAACCTGACGGGTAAACGGGGAAATCTGATCCAGCTTGGCTTTGTTATGAATCGCCAGCGCAGCAAGGTGTTCGCAAGGCTGAGGCTGTTGACACTGACAGGTTCCAAGAGGATCTGTCTGCGGAGGCCAGGCCATGGTCACACTGAAGCCACCCTCAGCTGTCTTTATCCGGGCATGAGTTAACAAAGATTCTTCATTGTACCGCCAATGTTCAATGGGTTCATGAACCAGTAATTTACAGGCCTGATAAACCTGCCTTTCAGCAAACAAAGCCTCAAGCTGGCCAAGCGGGCCTTTAATACTGATTGGTGTTTTAAGCATGATTCAATGCGGTGTGTTTTTTAACCCAATCCACCATTATAGAGTAATGAGGGCCTGACTTCATGCTCTTTCCTGGCACGATCAATGGTTGGCAACCTCAGTGCATCATTGTCTGCAATGCAGTCTGGTCGGGCATCCAAAAATTCTGGCCTTGACCTGGCTGATCAGTCAAATTCCCGTGACAAGGTGACTGACCGTTCATTGGCAGCCTGAACGGCTTGATTGATGACCTCATCCACATGCTGCCTGGCAAAGGCATCCAATGCCGCGGCGGTGGTGCCATTGGGTGAAGTAACCCGTTCCCGCAAAGTAGCCAGTGATTCATCACTGCGCTCTGCCAGTAAAGCCGCACCCACGGCGGTTTTCTTGGTCAGCAAGGCCGCATCTTCTGCCGTCAATCCCAACTGTTCAGCTGCTGCCTGTAAGTGCTCCATGAACATAAAGAAATATGCCGGGCCTGAGCCGGATAAAGCAGTCACCGCATCAACCTGACTTTCTTTACTCAACCAAACCGAAGTACCCACGGCATCCATGATTTGTTCTGTCATGCGTTTTTGAGCATCCTTGACCTGTTCGTTGGCAAACATGCCAATGGCCCCCTGACCAATCAGTGCCGGGGTATTGGGCATCGTTCTGACCACCGAAAGCTGAGGGGACAACCACCGTTCAATTTGCGCTGTGGTGATGCCCGCTGCCACCGATATCACCAGTGGCTCATTGGTTAATATACTGGCTTTCACATCAGCAAGAACCTGTTTCATGACCTGGGGTTTAACCGCCAAAACCACGATGTCCGGCATGCCAAAATGAGCATTGTTGTCTTCATGCACCATGATTCTGAAGGTATCTTTGATGTAATCACGTTGTGCCAGGCCTGGGTCACTGGCTGAAATCTGACTGGCGGTCAGCCCTTTATTCAACAAGCCACCGATGAGGCTGGCGGCCATATTACCGGCACCAACAAACCGAATTCTGAGGTCTTTAGTTGAGTTCATCGCCTTTGGGACTCCACAATTCAACCTTATGGCCTTCCGGATCGGTGAACCACCCAAAGTCACCATATGACTCCTGCTGAATCTCGCCAATTTGCCGGGCTCCACCTTTGACCACCTGTTCCAGCATGGCTGCCACATCGTCCACAATAAAATTAAACATGAAGGTTTGTTTAGACGGGCTGAAATAATCAGAGTCTTTAGAAAACGTACTGAAAACGGTGCGGTCCATGGGTTTGGCCTCATTGGGATTGAGCATGCCATAGGTAGGCCCATCCATATGGATACCTAAATGATTTTTGTACCAGGCTGCCAGTTTTTCCGGATCTTCACATTGAAAAAACAAGCCCCCAACACCCCTTACTTTTTGCATATTATCACCTCTTTTTTGATGGATTGTACCAAAATGACAGTCCGCTGTGTCGCCTGGTTTTCCTTTCGATGGCTGCCCTCAACGAGACCCCCCGGGCATACAGGGTCACTGATTGTTTCGCCCGGGTCATTCCGGTGTATAAGATTTCACGGCACATCAGGCGGTGTTCAGGCCGGTCTGGAAACGGCATCAGAACATGAGTGAATTCTGAACCCTGGCTTTTATGCACTGTCATGGCATAGGCTGCCGTGAATCGTGGTAAAACATGAACGGAGTGGGACTGGTAGCCGCCTGAATGAGGAAATACCGCACGCATTTGCCCACTGGAAGCACGTAACAGGATGGCGACATCACCGTTGTAAATCCCCAATGTATGATTGTTCTCCTGCATCATCACCACAGCACCATGAAACCAAAGTCCCGCCGGTTCACCCAACCAACTCCTCATCCACTGACAGACCACCTCATTCATTCTTGTGGCACCCACTTCAGTTTGATTGACAAAAGTCAGAATCCGGCACTGTCCTATCACTTTAAAAATGGCACCCAGAGCGTTATCATACAGTTGGATTTGCGTTTCAGCGAAGCCTTCAAGAACATCTAACTGAGCCTTGAAATTGCCTTGATGGCTTTGATAATACCTGCCAATCCAATTGAGATAAAAGCCACGCCATTGATCCACATTCAGGGTTTCCGGCAACCAGGCCAAACCACTGTCTGGTGTGGCATGTACCTCATCGATCACCGGTAGCAACCTGGTCAAAGCCGAAGACCGTCCTTGTCGGACAAGTTCACTGGCCGCTGCAATTTCTGGCTGGCATCGTTTGGAAACCGACAACACGGTAACCCGATCAGTGAGCAGCTGTGGTTTATTGACACATTGCAATGAATGCACGATTGCATCAGCTTCTGGGCAACCAGCAAGCATGACCTGCAAATCCTCAAGTAATTGCTCACTGCAATACCCGACGACTTCCTGTGGCGGCATCAGATCACTCAACACCGCTCCGGCATTGACTGACGGCAACTGAAACTGATCACCCAATAATATCACCCGGCAATCATCCGCAACTGCGGACATCAATTGTTTCATCAGCATGATGTCCACCATAGATACTTCATCAACCACCAAAACCTGACAGCGTAGCGGGTTATCTGAGCCATGCTGGAAGCCGCCTCTGGTAGCCCGGGCGCCAAGCAATCGATGGATGGTGGTGGCCTCCAGTTCAGTCAGGGCCTGATCGGTTTCATCCGGGTCACGGATGTCATGTTGTATGCCGTGTCTGATGGCTTCTGACATGCGATTGGCTGCCCGGCCGGTGGGTGCTGCCAGGGCCATTGAATCAACCGCATAACCCAGTTTAACCAGACCACGCAATACCGACAACATGATGGTGGTTTTACCAGTTCCCGGCCCTCCGGAGATGATGCTGAATGATTGTAACAAGCAAATTGCAATGGCTTGTATTTGTTTCGGCTCAACCCGCTCAAATTTCAATTGGCCAAGCAGTTCACTCAGCACCCCGTTGATGTGTTCAGCAGTGAAAGCGGAACCGGTGAAACCGGTGATCAGGCGACTGATATCAGCGGTTAATTGCTGTTCCGCGTTGTGGTATTTCCGCAGGTAAAGGCAATCATTGGCAAGTACAAACATGGCATGACCAGATAAACTGAAAGCGTGCCAATCGATGGCCAGCCAATCTTCAGGAGATCCAGGCAAGTCTAACTGACTGGCAAAAGCCAGTAACCGCTCATCCCGAAGATGGAGGCACAATGAGCCCTGGTTGATTTCATGAATCAAATACAGCAACAACAGACACACCGTTTCATCGGCAGCGTCCCACTCATTGAACCCATCTCTCAACAACTGCAGATGTCCCAGGTCCAGGTTCAATTCTGCAGCCAATGCCTCTGCTGGCAAAGTGATACCGGGAAAGGTTTTTTGCAGGCTTTGAGCCGTCACTTTAAACTGCATCAGTAACGTCCCTCTTTGGCCAGTTTCATCAGTTCATCTGCCACATCTGCGATGTGCCATTGGGCCTTGCTGAAATCATCGTAAAACACCCCATTGGGGGCTGGATCATTGGCCTGAATACCCCTTGAAAACAAGTATAAAGCACCTTTAAGTCTGGCATCAGGTAGCTGCAACTGAGCAAACCAATGTTGCATGGCCATCGCATACAACTGGTATTGCCAATGGTATTGGTGGTGTGTCATTACTGCTTCATCAAGCACCGCAGGGGAATAACCCTGTGCGCTGAGGTTGCTTTTCCAGTCAAGGATATAGTAATCCGTGCCATGATCACCTGGCACGGCGAAAAACAGATCAATGAATCCGGTCAGATTGACCCCCTGACGATTCCAGAAAAAAGCCAGTTCATGTTGCCGCTGATTCGCCGGAATATCTGCCAGTTGACCACCACCCAGGGCATCCAGTGGTTTTCTCAGGGTGTGCCACACCCAGGAAGCCAATTCACTGCGATAATCACTGTACGGTTGGCCATGTTCATCCAACAGTGGTTGATTGTCCATTCTGAATTGCTGCATCTGTCGGTCAACCACCCGCATGATTGCCGCGTCTTCTGTCAGTTTGTCGGTGTTTTGATGCCGACAGGCCAGGACAAAATCGAGGTTTTCAAAAATACCATGCAACACATGTCCGGTTTTGACCCCGCCAGGAACTTGCTGCCGCAAGCTGGTAACTGGCAACAGTTTTTCCTGACCAGCTGTGGTTTGTAACTCAGCCGTCAACTCCTCATTATATCCATCACCGAATCCGGCTGTTCGGCCTTTGAACTGACTCAGTGACGAAAATGAATACAATTGTCTGCGCTGATGACTGAGTTTCTCCGGGACGGGTAGCAGGAATGAAGATTCATTACTCTGCTGATCAGTCCATGTACCGGACGGAATTGGAACGGGCAATTCATCCGGATCAACAACCATCTTGTCCAGTGCCAGTTCATCAATGCGGGCCATCACCGTTCGGCCATAGGCACCCAGCCTGTGGTCACTGGCTTTGTGAGGATAGTAAGGCAAAAACAGCATGAAAACCGCTCGCGTCATGGCCACATAGTAAAGACGTCGGTCTTCTTCTAATTGAGCCTGCTGATAAGCCTGTTTATTGGTTTTACTGAGATCAAAAACCTGTTGTTCCCGTTCAGAATCATGATACCGGTAATATTTGTCTGTTTGGCTGTTGTTATTAAATCCACCGAATAAAAAAACCACCGGAAATTCCAATCCTTTGCTGATGTGCTTGGTCATCAGCCTGACCGCCGGCAGTTCCGTGTCTTTTTGATGATAATCCTCATCTTCATGACTCATGGTCTTGTTACGCAACAGCACCTGTAACAATCCCCTGGCAGTCAGGTTTTGTTTCAGTGCGGCCGACAGCAGCTGTTGTTTCAATTGATGCAAATTGGTTCGTTTCCGGGAATCACCGGCAACCCGTTTCATGGTCCCCATGTCCTCAAATAACACAGCAAAGAAACGCACCCAGTCTTTGGCGGCTGCCAATTCCCTCAGTTGCAACCAATGCATCTGCACTGCCGGTAGCCGTTCTTCAGAAAAATCAGCCAGTTGATCCGGTTTGAGGTTAAAAAACACCGTCAGCAACGCATTATTCAGACGCTTGTGTTCATGTGGCCTGGACAATGCAGTGAGGAGTACCTGGTACTCAGTGGCTTCCAATGATTGATAAAGGTCTTTCTTTTTATGTCTGGTGAATGGCACACCCTGCTCCCTGAGTGCCTGTTCAAGATACTCGCCATCATTGGCACTGCGTAGCAAAACACAAATGTCTGATGGTCCCAGCATTCGCCGCTGACCCTTGTGCATGATTTTCACCTGACCAAGTAAGCGCCCTGTCATGACCTGGACCATTTGCCGGGCCAGTTGATGCTTTATCTCATCTGCTTTACCGCTCATGCCGGCATCAAGACAACACAACTCAGGTAAATCTGTCGGATTTTCCAGCAGCAACGGACCACCCAATTCATGGATGAGTTCAGCAGACGGTGCAGACACCGCCACACTGTCATGCGCAAACCAGCCGCCGTCATGCTGATCTGAAAAAAACCGATTGAGCTGCCTGATCAATCCCGCGGTGGTTCGGTAATTGGTTGCCAAACGGTATGTCAAAGCCTCACATTGAGTCGTCAGGGTTTGTACAGCCTGATAATAAGTGTGTAAGTCAGCACCCCGGAAACCGTAAATGGCCTGTTTGGGATCACCGATCACCAACAGCCGGTGTCTTTTTTTCGGGTCATGCACAAAAAGGTGTTCAAAAATCAACCATTGATAACGGTCTGTGTCCTGAAATTCATCAATCATCACCACCCGAAACCTGTCACGCAATGCTTCACTCAACAACTGATCCTCAGCCGGTAACAATTGTTCTCCTGCCAATTGATCCCACAATGAATGAATCATGTCAGCATAGCTGATCTGTCCCTGTTCACGTTTCCAGGCGGTACTGCATAATTGTAACTCCCGGACCAACTTAGGTATCAATTGCCTCTGCAGTTTGTCACAATCCAAAACCAATTGATTCACTTCGTCATAAAACTTAAACAAGACCGGCGCCAATAGTCTGTTGCTGAGGATGTGATCTTCATTGAAGACTTTGGGAGCCTTAAAGAACATTTTCTTTGCCACTGAGTCTGTTTGAATTTTGACGCCCAAAAAACTGATTTTCCAATCAACCAAGGCCTGATAATCTGCCAGAGACTGTAGCCTTTGGATTTCTTCACAAATCGGTTTGATCACCTCTGACCAATGGACAAGACGTCTGCTCTTCGGCATTTGCTCAAGATTCAACAATTCATTGAGCACAATTGTTTCATCTGGGATGCTTACTGCCCTGAGTTGTCCGACAACTTCCTGCTCAGTGATGGAGTCACTGTTGTTCAAAATGTGATCAGATTCAGGGTCATAATCACTGGCCAATTTGATCAACAACTCTTCAAGTGCCGACAATGACGAACCATGTAAGTGAGTTTTGATTTGCTGATTGAGTTGTTGGTTCGTGGCCCACTGACGCTTCATTCGGGTCAACACCCGCAGATAGACCAGCCTGTCTTCAATCACCTCCTGTTCAAATGGCATTCCCTGTTCAAAAGCATGCTCCTTCAGGACCCCATGACAAAATCCATGCAAGGTAAGGATCGGCGCCTGATGCACCGCCAACAACTGGTTTCTCAGGTGATCCTGTAACGCCGGTCTGAGGTCATTTTTGATCAGTTGCTGTTCAATTCGCTCCCGGATACGGGTACGCAATTCAGTGGTGGCTTTTTCAGTAAAGGTAACCAGCAAAATCTGTTCCAGAGTCAATTGATCCTCCAACAAACAACGCATCACCAGTTCTATCACAGTGTACGTTTTACCGGTTCCGGCTGAAGCTTCTATCACCGCATGTTGGCGCAAATTCACATCAGATGCCTGGTGAAGTGGGGTGATGCGCATCAACCGGGTCTCCTGGCCTGATCGGGCGCCACCCCTTTGAGCATATAATACAAGGGCAAAAAACGTTGACGATATGCTTTGAGGTAATCATTCATTGGCTGACATTCCACCAATTGCAACACGTTTTCATACTCCCGCCACTGAATGGCTGACTGATAAGTTTGGCTCAGCTGATCGCGGTCTTCCCGGTTCAGATTGTCCAGCAAATAGGCAAGATAACTGATTGATGACGATTTGCTTTTACTGCCCAAAAAAGGAACATCCTGAGCTTGTTTCGCTTTGTAATTAACCGTCATTGCAGGCAAGTGTGCAGCTGGTAAAAAACCATCCACTTCAGCCAGATAATCTTCAACCAGTGTTTTTAAATACTGCGCAATGGTTGTTCTCTGACCAAAAGAAATGGCCTCATTGGTCACCACTTTTAAAGTACAGCCAGTGGTTTTATCTGCACCCAGCACCAACACCTGATGATCAGGTGCAACCGGATGATCACTGAGTTGCCAGCAACACCAGTGAAGGAAAGGCTGCAGTAACTTGTCATTCCATTCACTGATGTTTTTTTGGCTGCTGAAAACCAACTGATGGCTGAGTCCGGCTTCCGACATATACACTTGGCGGGCCAGTCCATGCAGCCTGACCACCCTGCCCCCTGAAACGCTCAATTCAATGGCTGGCAACTGCAGTCCGGGCGATTGCTGGCTGGGCGCATCACCCAATACCACATCACCCAGCGGCCGGACTTCAGCGACCTCGGTTTTGATGGCAACCAACTGGTCTTCATGGCTGGTCAGTGATTCCAGTTGAGCAAACGGTTCAACCGGCGCTGATGAATGCAGTAACATCTGTTGATAAACGCTTTTCAAGGTTTCGGCGAAGCTGGCATTCTGCTCAGCCGCAAACCACAATGCCAGCGCCTCACAAAACAGCTCGTGTTTTTTCAATGGCGGCCACTCAAAAGGCTCATGTTCCACCTGTGATTCATCCTCCGGGTGAGCCGGCAACACGCCTTTTTTAGTCAACAAAGCCCGCTGCGGATTTTGTAGGTAGTCCGCCAACTCTTTGAGGCTCACATCAACCACCTCTGGCGCATCTGCCAGGTCTGTTGTGACCTCTTTATCGCACTGCACAACCGCTTCACCATCCTGGCTTTTTGGGCTGGTAAAATTAACCATGATGTCAGGCCAGGGCAAACCGTTTTGACCAAAAATACCACTGTGGGTGGCCAATAATGGCAGTTCATGCACCGGCAATTCAGCCAAATCCAATTCTTCGCGGTGTAATAACTCAGTGGCGTATTTTTGTAATGTCAATAACACCGGTGATGGTGAAATATCCTCGTCTTTGAGCAGGTTCTTGCCCACATAACTCAGGTACAGACGTTCACGGGTACACATCAGAGTTTCCAAAAACAAATATTGATTGGTTTCAATGGTGTTGATGTCTCCTATGCGCCTTGACCGGTGAGTCAGGTCAAGGGTTTCCTTACTGACCCGACCTGGAAAATGGGTGTCACTGAGACCCAATACATATGTTATTTTAAATGGTATCGGACGCATCGGCTGTAATGCAGCACACACCACACCACCGGTCAGGTAATGCCCTTTACCAGCCGGAATCTGTTTCAGTTCCTGGTCTATGAACTGCCTGATGTCAGCCCAGTTAAGGATCAGTTCAGGTTCTGCCTCAGCCAGCTTGTGCAACGAATCAAACAAGGCCATCTGGACCACTTGTTCCTGTGCCAGTTCTTCCGGTACAGTGATTAATTGTTCAAACATCACCGACAGCTGCTTTTGCCACTGAACCGTGGACATGGGCTTCCTGAAGCGCACATGCCAACCATATAACGTGTCAATCAACTCTGTTAATTGGCCCAGTTGTTCAGCTGTTAAAGGAAAGGCAGCCGCTTCATCCGGCAAGTCAACAGCGAGGGCCAACCTCAATCGGCTCAACCCCTGCTCCCAGGTGAATGGTTCTGGGTGATGTACATTATCCTGATGGTACAACTGCTGATAGCCGCCATATATACCCAATTGCGTACTCAAATCCAGCCATCGCTGCCAGTCATCAGCTGACAATTGGTTGGCAGCTTGAACACAAGGGTTATCCAACCAGCGAAACACCGCTGCCCGCATCAGGTCATCCTGCAACATCTGAAATAAGTCCGTTACTGCATCGGCATACCGGCTTTCAGTGGCCACTGTACTGTCGACGATCGCATAGGGTATGTGCAAACCCAGACGTTTATTGTGTTCTTCAAACACCTGTTCAATGACAAACCGATATTGGTTCATATCAGTCACCAAGACCGCCACGTCACTGAGGTTCAGTTTGGGGTTGTGTTGCAGGTTACTCACGATGCTTTGATACACCGCCGCCACTTCACGTTCAATGGTCGGGGCGTTGGCTAACTGCAAAGACATCAGCGCCGAAGGGTCTTTCACCACCCGGGTTTCATGCCTGCGGTGCATCACCTGACGTTGAATGGCATGCAGTAATGAATCACTTTGTTGTCCCTCTTCACGGAGCCATTGTTCGGCAAAATGAACCTCACAATACACCGCCTCCTCTTCCAGCTCACTGAACAATTTCAGGGCTTCCCGGCCTGGCTTACCCCAGGCACTGAGCAATGGATTTTCATCATCCATCGGTGGCAGTTCAGTGAATTGTTCAGCAACATCTTGTTTTGACAAGGTCAAACCCTGCTGATCTGTGACCAGCGGCTCAATGCGTCTGAACTGACTCAAACCCGCTGCCAGCCACCTGGCTTCGGCAGGAGTTTGAACATCTTCCCAGTATTCTGCACACACGTTGAGTTGGTAAATATGCACCGTGTGGTGACGGGCCAGTAGATTCAGAATTTTACGGTGTAACTGTGATAACCGTGATGGGGTAAACACATGGATCGCTTGCCCACCAGGACTGGGTGGGTGTTCTGCCAATTCCAGCATCGCCTGAAACAAAGTTCGGGCATCACCAGCTTCCTGTCGGGCCAATGACAGGTAGAGTGTTTTCTGTAACAACTCAGTCTCTCTCAGGTGCACATCCTGACTGCCTGCAAACCGAAGTTTTCCAGCCAACCAATCAATGATCATCTCAGGTCTTTGTGATTCGTAGTCGAGCAGTAATTTAGCCAGTCGTTGACTCAGTTGCCAACGCTTGGCACTGGCCAGTTGATCACCATCAGTGGTGGGCAAATAACGATTCAATGGCCGGTATTCCGGCATTTCACGCCAGTTATCCATTGTCAGTTTGCGCCACACAGACCAGGCCAGGTTATTTTGCGTTAACTGGGTGCTTTGCCGACCAGTGATCTGGTTAATGAATTGCATCAGACCGGTTTCCAGAAATGGAAAGGCCACATTGGCACACACCCCATTGTGACTGGCCAGTTGTAACTGCAGATAACGTTGCATATTGGCATTGGGAACCACGATGCTCGGCTGTACAAAAACCCCATTCTGCCGTTGTTCACGGGATACTTCATGAGCCAGTTTTGTAGCCAGCAACTCGACCGCGTGACTGAAATACAATTGAATTCTGGGGGTGTTCATGTGCAGTTTGAATGATTCATGATGCCATCACAACGCACAATCGTCTCAAAAAGTGAGAACCGCTGACAACCGGTGCAACCACTGGCACTAATACCTGATGGCTTTGACGATTTGATCACGACCGGATTTTTTGGCTTTATACAAGGCGTTGTCAAGGCGATGCAGCCACTCTCTGACTGACTCATCCTGGTATTTTTGTGCCACGGCCAGTGACAAAGTGATTTTAAACTGGCTGTTGATTTCACTGCTGGCAAAGGCATCATGCAAGTTCTTGGCCAACTGGTAAGCATGATCAAAATCACAGCCTGGGCACAGCACGGCAAACTCATCTCCGCCAATGCGGTAAAAGCAACCCTCATTGCCCACCAAATCAGCCACCAGTTTGGTTGCCTGAATAAGCACGTCGTCACCAGTGGCATGACCATAATAATCATTGACCAGCTTAAAGTTATCCAGATCCAGCAAGATGGCAGATACCTCTGAATCGGTGCTCCCAAGATTGAGGGTATCCTGATTGAAAGCCCTCCTGTTTTTGACCCGGGTCAATACGTCTTCATTGGCAATCAACCTCAGGCGGGCATGCTGCTGATACATTTTTGAGGAAAATAAATGACAGAAAAAACTGGTGATGAATAATGTCATGGCGATGGAAACCAGCTTGATCAATGGCAGTTCGATCAACAAAAACAAGATCACCACAGCAGAAACAGACCACAACAACAAAGCCTGTCGTGTTGGCAGTAAGTAAAACACCAGGGCCACAGAAGGATAAGCCCAATAGACCTGATCCGGGCCTTTGAGAATGATTGTGGCGATGGTTCCGGCCACTGAAATGATGGCAATGGCCAAAGCTGGAAACTCGGTGGTTCGGGTTCTCAGAACATGAAGAAATACATACAAGCCAAACAGGGCCAGAACCAGATCCAGCACCGCAATGACATAATCCTCACTGAAATACCTGATCAATGAAAACAAACCCACACACACGGCGTAAGTAAGGCTCAAACCCATGATGATGATTTCCTTTTCTTTTCTCACGGTTTTGTTGGCTTCAGTCATACCTATGATTATATCTGCTGAGGGTCAGGCATTACAAGCGCACCGCTCTGAGGCAGTTGGATTGTCATTCGTAGGATTGATATGACTTTTCTTCCACCAGGTCTGAACCAGTGAGCAGGTTGATGTCTTTCTTTACTTTGGCCCGGTCATCATTCTGATAATACACGCTGCGGGCCAACTCGATGAATTGCTCATCAAACTCCCGGTTTTTTTCTTTGATCCGAATATCATCTTCAATTTTCCACAATCTCAGATTGACTGCTTTAAGGCTTTCCTGCAAACGATCTGTATCGGCATTTTTCAATCCGGTCTGCTGCCAGGTTTGGTTTAACAATTGCAATTCATAATTGATGTTTTTCAATTTATCCTGATCAGTGATTTTTACTGATTTGATTTCCAGGATGGTGATTTTGTCCAACAATTCACCCACAGACATGGGGGTACTGACTAAACTCATCGGTTATTCTCCTAATTCATCGGTGTCAAACTGACCGGTGATTTTTTTCTTGAAATGAGACCAGGAAATACCTAATCCCAGAATGACTGAAATGGTGATGATCATCACCCAGGACATGATCCCCGGATTACTCAGATCAAGCCAACCCTGATCCACAAATAACCACACCAAAGTACCACAAAAGGCGACCACGAATAAAATCCCCAGAATTCCCAGAGACTTGACCGTGGCTGACAGATAGAACAGATAACAGCCCAGTGCCACAATCACCGCCAGTATTTTCAACGGCAACTGCGCGTCATTCAATGGCATCATCCAATGGTACAATGAATAGCCGGAAGGGTTGTATGTGGCAAAGACCAGAATAAATGCAAACAGCCAGCGCAAAAAAAATCCTGACAGATTCATGTGTGTTGTTTCCAATCGTTAAAAAGGGTCATTATAATGTAGACTGATGAGAATGACAGCGGGAAAAAGAACAATGAAACCATTAAGACACAGGTTTGACGATTGACGGACCATGAAGATATAAAACAGTCATATGTCAAAAGGCTGTTGCAACAGCTCCTGCTGGTGTTGTTCATCATGCTGGGTTTCGTGATGCTGTTCAGCCCGTTGCGACAAACTTCCCAATGGGAGTTGATTGAACAACGCGGTGTGCTGAAATACGGCACCCGGATCTCATTGTTGTCATATTTTCGGGTGACAGATGATGTGGTTGGTTATGAGCATCAGTTACTCAAAGCCTTTTGCGAACAAAATAACCTGCAACTTGAACCGGTGGTTTTTGAAAACAATGGAGCCATGTTGGCTGCCCTCGAATCCGGAGAAATTGATTTGGCAGGAGGCCACTTATCACGCACCAAATCCCGGGCCATGTCATATCAGTTCTCTGCTCCCATCAGTGAAACAGCCATCAATCTGGTGACTCATTTTGATTTTCGGCATGAAACCTCACTGGATGCCTTCGAACCAGCCCGGGGGGAATTGATCGGTAACAGCAGCTATGCTGAATTACTTGATGAGCTGGCTGACTTTTCACCGAAAAACCTTGTGTTGACCAATCGGTTCTCATTGTTTGAGCTGATCAAAAAAATCAATTCAAAAGACCTCGATTACACTTTTGCAGACGCAGAAATTGTTGATATTTATCAATATTTTGTGCCGGGAATTTATCAAACAATTCAACTTTCTCCAAAAGAAGATGTGGTGTTCATGACCCACCTGTATCGCAGCGAAGAATTACTCCTACATTTGAATCAATTCATTCAACAGGCACGCAAGGATGGTTTATTGAATAACTTCAGGAATGACCTGATGAAACACATCCCCGATATCGATGTGGCCGATACGGTCACTTTCTTTGATAAGCTGCAAAGCGTCTGGCCTGACATCAAAGACCTGGTACTTGAAGTGGCTGAAGAAGAAGGCTTTGATCCGGCGTTGCTTGCTGCCATCAGTTATCAAGAGTCCCACTGGGATCCGGATGCAGTCTCTATCTCCGGCGTCAAGGGCCTGATGATGCTGACCGCCACCACAGCGGAAGAACTGAACATTGAAGATCGCACTGATCCACGTCAAAGCCTGATTGGTGGCATCCGATATTTTCGCAACATGCAAAACAAGATACCACAACGCATTGAAGAACCAGACAAATCATTGTTCGCTTTGGCGGCGTACAATATTGGTTATGGTCATTTGGAGGATGCCAGAATTCTGGCACAAAGTGCCGGAAAAGATCCGGATGTCTGGCTGGATGTTGAACCCTTTTTAAAACAGTTGAACAACACAGCCATGGCCCCTATGCTGAGGTTTGGCAATGCCGACGGCAGAACCGCAGTCATTTACGTGAACAACATCATGACCTACCAACAACTGATGGCCTGGAAGTTGCAAAAAGACCGCACCGCTGCTCATTGGAACAAACCCATTATGTGAACCAATGCTCATTTTCTGTGTGTTCACAAAACATTTAACAAAATGCTACAATTAATTGAGTCAGGGTCAGTGCTATAATCAAAAAAAAAATTATTGAATGAACATCAACTTAGGACATACTTCTCATTCCGGCATCAAACGGGATCACAATGAAGACACCTATGGCATTGATTTGGATGCCGGGTTATTTCTGGTGGCCGACGGTATGGGCGGTCACGATCATGGAGAAATTGCCAGCGCACTGGCCAGAGATCACATCCTCCATGCCATCAAAGATGGCGTTTCCATCAAACAAGCCATTCTTGATGCCAATCAGGAAATCATTAACAGCTCGCTGGAAAAACCAGGTGATTTACCCATGGGCACCACCATTGCACTGCTGAAAACCAATGGCTCTCGTTTTGATTGTGTCTGGGTGGGAGATTCCAGGGTATATAAGCTCTCTGACAATCACCTGGAGCCAATCAGCTCTGACCACTCCTATGTTCAGGAATTGGTTGACCAGGACCTGATCACTGCAGAACAGGCAAGATCACATCCACACAGAAATGTAGTCACTCAGGCATTGGGTGTCACTGACAACAGCGAAATCGTCATTTCAGAAAAACATGGCACCATCAAAAAGCATGATAAATTCCTGATATGTACCGATGGCCTCACTGAAGAAGTGGACGATCAAACCATCAAAGAAATCATGAGCAAAGCACTGGAGCCCAAAGAGATTGGTGATCAACTGATGATACAGGCCCTGGAAAACGGTGGTTCGGATAACATCACTGCCATCATTGTCGAATTCATTGGCTAATTACCAAAAAAGACTTTAACAAATCCAGATAAGTCATTGATTTTATTATCTGATCGATTTGTGAAGTACGCCATAAACATGGGCTTGAGCAGCACCGGTTACAGCACGCAAATCGGTCTGCATTCTTTGACTGTTTTGCCATGCAAGCCAGGCCATCAGAACCGCCTCCACATCATCAGGTGCTACGCCTAAGCTGGCGGTGCTCAACACCGGAACAGATAGCTCATCTGACAAAGCATTCATCAGGGCGCTGTTATGCACGCCACCACCACACACATACACCTCATCAACCACAACTTCGGTTGCTTCCAGTGCAGCGGCCACACTTTTAGCCGTCAATGCCAGCAGGGTCCGCTGAACATCTACTGCCCGGTATTGCCGGTCTGCAAGCATGTCATCAAGCCATTCAAGGTTAAACAACTCCCTGCCGGTACTTTTGGGAGGCTGCCGCTGAAAGTAAGGATCGGCCAGCAATTGGCTCAGTAAATCGGCAATGACTTGTCCTTGTGCGGCCCATTGTCCACCTGAGTCAAGGTCTACACCCAAATGCCTGGCACACCAGCCATCCAGCAAACAATTGGCCGGTCCGGTGTCAAACCCAATCAAATGCTGACCTTTCCTGACAGTCAGATTGGCGATACCACCGAGGTTAAGGATGGCAGCCGGCCGTTTGATAAGGCGCAATAAGTGTTGATGAAATGCCGGAGCCAATGGCGCGCCCTGCCCGCCCAGAGCAACATCCATTTGCCGGAATTCAGCGACCGTATCGATACCGGTCAGTGCTGCCACCATGGCAGCAGAACCCCACTGTATCGTATTGGCATGGGTGTGGTCAGGGTCATGATAGATGGTTTGCCCATGCAGACCCAACACAGATACTTCATGAGGATGTATTTGTTGACTTGCCAATAACTCACCAACGACTTCGGCATAGAACCGGGCCAGTCGGATATCCAGCTGGCTGAGCTCAGACAGTTCAGCACTTTGTTCACTGATCAATTTGTGCAAGGTGGCTTTTAAATGATCAGGATAGCATTTGAAGTGAGTTGCCAGGGTTTTTTGTCGCACCCCAAAATCAACCAAAGCCACATCGACACCATCACAAGAGGTGCCGGACATCACACCAATGCAGAGCATCAGTTGGCAGCCACCAAAGGTTCTTGCAGATGGCTGAGCTGACTCAACAGTGGCGTGGCATAACTCATGAAGTCGGTCATCAGATCAGACGACAACGGTTTGGACTTGGGCAATGACACTGTTCGCGGATTGCGATGCACGCCATTGTAGATAAATTCATAATGCAGATGGGGGGCCGTTGACAGTCCGGTTGATCCCACATAGCCAATGGTTTGACCTTGTTTCACCCGAGCCCCTTTTTTCACCGCCTTCCTGGAAAAATGCAGGTATTTGGTAACGATGCCATTGGGGTGCTGAATGAACACGTAGTTGCCATTGTATTTGTTATAGGCGGCCTCGATCACACGACCACTACCAGCGGCATAAACCGGTGTACCGGTGGGTGCCCGGTAATCAATCCCGCGATGCGCCTTGACTCGATTGGTGATGGGGTGCTTGCGTTTTGGGTTAAAGTTGGAACTGATGTAAGAGAAATTCAGCGGTGCCCTGAGGAAGGCTTTTTTCATGGCCCGTCCGTCTGGTGCGTAATAACTGCCATCACCATCAGCATCCTCATAATAAACCGCTTCATAGGTCTTACCCTGGTTGGTGAAACTAGCTGCCAGGATTTTGCCATCGGTCAGGTAATCACCATTTTTATACACCTGTTCATAGATCAGGCTGAATGAATCACCGCTTCTGATTTCCAGCACAAAATCTATATCCCAACTGAATATATTGGCCAGTTTCATGACCATGTTATCAGTCAAACCGGCGGCTTTACCGGCACCGAACAATGAATTGCTGATCACTCCCTGTGCATTGACCAAACGGATCTGTTGATCATGGGTAATGATCTCAGTAGAGATTTGTTGCATGTCATGATGAATGATCAGTTCCTCAAATTCCGAAGCCTGATAGCGCAACTGAGTCAACTCTCCTTCCGGAGTCAGGGTAAAATGAATGTCATTTCCTGGCATGACTTTCACCAGTCGCTTGCTGTCTTCATTGAAATGAGCAATTTTAAGCAACAAGGCCTGAGACAAACCCATGTCGGTAAAAATCCCCGATAACGTCTGCCCTTTTTGTACAGTAACGGCTTTATGAATGAACTGTTCGGACCCCACCAGGCCGCGTTCAGCAAAACTCAACAACGGTCTGTCCGGCAACTGGATATCTAAAGACGCCTGACTGAGTGGGCGTTCTGTGTGGGCATCAGCATCGACAGAAATGATGTCTGAGATGGCATACATAACAAACAATGCCATGACCAGGATGACCAGTTTTTTGGCTTTGGGTTGCCGTTGTATGAACACCTTTATGCGGGACAGTTGTCGGTCAAAAGTGATGTTTTGACGTTGTTTACGTATGGCTTGCGCTTTGATAATGCTGTTTCCACCGGGATTCTTTGATTGACTGAGATTATAGATTATTTTTTACCCCAATGGTTCATTTGAGGTTCTAAATATCCGCTGTTTTCTGTAGAATTAACCCCTTTTTAACGCATTAACCAACATGTCAGTACAAGACGCCCTGGATTTAATCTGTCGTGGCACCGACGAAGTGATCAAACTGGAAGAGCTCGAAGCCAAGCTCAAAGCCGGCAAAACATTACGGGTCAAAGCCGGATTTGACCCCACCGCACCAGACATCCATGTCGGTCACACGGTATTGATCAACAAAATGAAACAGTTTCAGGACCTTGGTCATGAAGTGATTTTCCTGATTGGCGACTTCACCGGTATGATTGGCGATCCGACCGGCAAAAGCGCCACCCGCAAAGCATTAACCCGGGAAGAAGTTCTGGAAAATGCCAAAACTTATCAGGAACAAATCTATAAAATTCTCGACCGCGAGAAAACCATCATTGAATTCAATTCAAATTGGTTCAAAGACATGAGTGCTGCTGACATGATTGAATTATCGGCCAAGTATAATGTGGCACGCATGCTGGAACGCGATGATTTCAACAAGCGTTACAAAAGCGGTCAATCCATTGCCATTCATGAATTCATGTACCCATTGGTGCAAGGCTACGACTCTGTGGCCCTTAAATGCGATGTGGAATTGGGAGGAACGGACCAAAAATTCAACCTGTTGGTGGGTCGCCATCTGCAGGCTCAGGTCGGCCAGGATCCTCAAATTGTCATTACCATGCCCCTGCTCGAAGGCCTGGATGGGGTGAACAAAATGTCCAAGTCTTTGGATAACTACATCGGCATTGATGATGCACCCACCGACATGTTCGGCAAAGTCATGTCCATCTCAGATGATTTGATGTGGCGATATTTCGAGTTGCTGAGTTTCCATTCAAATCAGCACATCGAACAACTCAAAACAGAAGTGGGCGCTGGCAAAAACCCCCGTGACGTTAAGTTTGCCCTGGCCATGGAACTGATTGAACGCTTTCACGATCAGGCTGCTGCAGAACAAGCCCTGGCAGCCTTCAAAGCTCAATTCCAGAAAGGCGCCATTCCCGATGACATTGATGAACTTGAACTGGTGACAGAAGACGGTGTGATGGGAATTGCCCACATACTCAAAAATGCCGGACTGTGTGTCAGTACCTCAGACGCCATCCGCATGGTCAAGCAAGGTGCAGTCAAAATCAATGGTGAAAAAGTGGCCGATCCGAAACAGACTTTTCCGGCCGGCACGCACGACGTGTTTCAGGTAGGCAAAAGAAAATTTGCTAAAATCAAATTGACCTGATCGGATCATGCTGTCGTTAAACACAAAAAAAGCCCGGTTCTCCGGGCTTTTTTATGGGGTATAAATGACCTTATCTTCAGAAGTCATAAACCAGGTTGGCAGAAACCAATGTATCGGTGGAATCCTTACCCGCTGGCGCATCGGTATTGTGACGGTATTGATGAGCCAGTTTCACGGCAAATTTTTCACTGACTTTGAATGAAAAACCCAGGTCGTTCTGGATAAAGGTGTTGTCGTCTGTGGCTTCTACCACCAAAACATCTTCAAATTTAGTGGTTTCAGTCAGCTGACGCATGTAGTTCAGGTTGCCAGACAAGACAGCACCATTGTTTTCACTGCGATCAGCGTCAATGGCCTCGGTTTTATAACCCAAACCAATTTCAGTGATCAGCCGGGAGGTCTCGGTGTCATGAAATTTATGGCCCCACCCAACAGTTGTGGTGATGGTGTAATCAAAACCGGAAAAATTATCTTTGTCCCAACGGGTACCATAGTACGCATAATCATTGTCATCAAATTTGTAACCGGTTTTGGTGTTCAATGTGTAGCGTTCAGCGGTGTCCACATCATTGTTGGAAGCGCGCAATAAATCCAGAGAGAGGTCACTGACCCAGTTATCAGACTCTCTTTTCACTTTCAGACCGGCACTCAGGTTTTCCGTGTCGGAATTTCCCGATGTCATGGAAAAGCCCAATTGGCCGGTTCCTGACCATTTGGCACCTTCGTGATCGTCAGCCAAAACAGTCGTTGAGCACATGCTGGCCACTGCCAGACTCATATATAGGGTGGTTTTATTCATGATTTGTTCACCAATGTTTAATGGAACCGCGTAATATAACTGTTTTGTTTTAAATGGCAACCTCCGAACTGTTAAATATTGAGAATTCATCTCATTTTGATGAATCAATGGTAAAATGTCTGCAAAAAATCACAGTACCTGAAATGAACCTGACCAACGAATCATTGGGCAATCGGTTGATGATTGAATTTGACCGCATGCTCAAAGTATTGAATCACCAGACAGACCCCAACGACAACATTCCCGGTGCAGCACTTGACGAGGCAAAGTTAAGTGATGATCGTACCAAACACATAGCGGGTCTGATGCGCATCAATCACACCGGCGAAGTCTGTGCCCAGGCACTTTACAACGGCCAGGCAATGATGGCCCGTGATGAACAGACCAGACAGCATTTGTTACAAGCTGCCAAAGAAGAACATGATCACCTTAACTGGTGCCAGAACAGGCTGGATGAACTCGGTGAACAGGTCAGCATCAGTAATCCATTGTGGTACCTGCATTCCTTTGCCATCGGTTCATTGGCGGCTTTCTTTGGTGATGCTGTCAGCTATGGCTTTGTGATTGAAACAGAACGTCAGGTTGAATCTCATTTACAGGATCACATCACAGACATTGGTGATGATGATGCCAGATCCATCAGCATTTTGAAACAAATGCAGTTGGATGAAATACGTCATGGTGAAAATGCCAAACAGGCCGGTGGCGTGGAACTGCCCGAGCCAGTCAAACTCGTCATGACTGGCATGTCGAAAATTATGAAATTTGTGAGTTACAGAATATGAACAGAGAATCGATGGAATTTGATGTGGTTATTGTGGGTGGAGGGCCTGCCGGCCTTGCGACAGCCTGCCGCCTGGCACAGTTATCACAGGAACATGGTAAAGACTGGCAGATCGCGTTGGTTGAGAAAGGTTCTGAAATTGGTGCCCATATCATGTCCGGAGCCGTCATTGAAACCGATGCATTGACTGAACTTTTCCCCGACTGGAAGACACAGGGAGCACCGGTCAAAACCGAAGTTTCTGATGATGAATTTCACTACCTCAGAAGTCTCGAAAAAGGCCGGAAAGTACCCAACTTTCTGATTCCAAAACCCATGCGTAATCATGGCAATTACATCATCTCATTGGGCAAACTGTGTCGTTGGTTAGGTGAGCAGGCTGAGAATCTGGGGGTAAATATTTTTCCGGGTTTTCCTGCCAAAGAAGTGATTTATGGCGAGGATGGTGAAGTGAAAGGCATCATCACCGGTGACATGGGTGTGGATGCCCAGGGAAATGAAAAAGGCAGTTTCGAGCCCGGCTACGAATTGCTGGCACCGCAAACTGTATTTGCGGAAGGTTGCCGGGGTTCATTGGGTAAAGAGTTGATGGCCCGCTTTGAGCTTAATAAAGACACCGATCCACAACACTATGGCATTGGCCTGAAAGAAGTCTGGCAAATCGACGAAAGCATTTCTGACCCGGGCAAAGTGGTACATACCCTGGGATGGCCACTGGATAATCACACCGAAGGTGGAGGATTCCTGTACCACCTTGAAAAAGGCACTGTCGCCCTGGGATTTGTTGTGGCTTTGAATTACGAAAATCCCTACCTGAGCCCATTTGAAACATTTCAGCAATGGAAACAACACCCGGTCATCAAACAGGTCATCAAGGGTGGTAAGCGAGTGTCCTATGGCGCCCGGGCATTGAACAAAGGTGGCTTTCAGTCATTGCCCAAACTCACGTTCCCAGGTGGCTTACTGGTGGGCTGTGAAGCCGGCTTTTTAAATCCGGCAAAAATCAAAGGTACCCACACCGCTCTGAAAAGCGGCCTCATCGCTGCACAAAGTATTGGGGATGCCTTGCTGAATGATCAGGTCTCTGGCGAACTGACCAGTTATGCCGCTCACATTGAAGCATCCAGCATCTACAGTGAACTGAAGAAAAGCCGTAATTTTGAGCCTGCACTGAACAAAATGGGCACATTTTTTGGTGCAGCTTTTACCTATCTGGATCAAAACATCTTTGCCGGCAAGTTGCCTTTTACCTGGAAAAACCCGGTTCCTGACCATGCCAGACTGAAACCAGCCAGCGAATGTCAGCCCATCGAATACCCCCGACCTGATAATGAAATATCATTTGACCGACTGTCGTCTGTGTTTTTATCAAGCACCAACCACGAAGAGGATCAACCCTGTCATTTACAACTGAAAGACCACAGCATCCCTATTGCAGTGAATTTGCCTGAATGGGCAGAGCCCGCTCAGCGTTATTGTCCGGCGGCAGTTTATGAAGTAATTGAAGAAAATGATCAAAAAGTCTTCAGAATCAACGCTCAAAATTGTGTGCACTGTAAGACCTGTGACATCAAAGACCCTTCACAAAACATCAATTGGGAAACCCCAGAGGGCGGCGGCGGACCCAACTACTCTAATATGTAAATCCTGCATATGAAGGCTCAGGAAAGCGGTTTACCTTATAAATAACCGCTTTCTGGTCAGATGTTCGTTATTTTTCATTGACTTAACCTGTCACAACCTATAGACTTCACCTTGTTCGAATACTCGCCTGAATTAAGATCTCCTTTTCAAAGCTTTATTCATAAATCGTTGACCAGTTGTGCATTGGGCGGTCTCGAACAGTTTTTTTTTAATTTAAGGTTATACATATGTCAGAAAAAGTTACAGGTACCGTCAAGTGGTTTGACGAGTCAAAAGGTTTTGGTTTCATTCAACAAGCGTCAGGTTCAGATGTGTTTGCACACTACAGCGCCATTGTCGTAGAAGGAGACGGATTCAGAACTTTGCAAGAAGGTCAACAAGTTGAATTCAACATCGTTGATGGACAAAAAGGTCCTCAGGCTGAAAACATCACTGCACTGTGATACAGCTCTGAAAAAATCAGCTAAAACGGAATCTCAGGATTCCGTTTTTTTTTGCCTGATATTCCTTACAACGCCATTGCCTGCCTGTCTGGCATCCTTAATTTCCATGTACCACTGATTCGATGTGGTATGATCAATGCGTGAAGTCACAAGAACTGAGTGATTCTGTATCAATGAACATTTATTTTAAGCACATGATTTGGGGGACGGGTCTGCTGCTTTATTCACTGGCCGGACTGGCCAGGATCAGCGCCTTCAACCCTGCCTATCAGGACCTGCTGGATTTGTCAGAAAACCAGCCGCAAAAGGCCCTGCAATATTGGCAGGAAATGGATCCTGTCGATTTTTCTGCCGCCAGAAAAGCCGAACATCATCTGGTCGCCAGTCAGCTTTATGGCAACCTTGACTACCCCAATAAAATGACCACCGCTGCCCAGCAGGGGCTGGCTTTGATTTCTTCAAAAGAGGAGCCCTGGCTGTTCCACCAGCTTTCCCTGGCCCTGGTTGACTCCTGGGATCGCAACGGCACAGGCATCAGAGGCCTGGCGAAGGTAGAAGATGCTCAGCGTTGGGGCGCAGAAAATAATGACCTGGGTACCAGATTGTATGCCATGTTAATCCTCAGTCAGTTACTCATTCAAACCGATCAATACAATCAGGCATTGCAGTTGGTGCAGGAAGCTTATGATCTGGCACCTGTCGAGGGGCCCGATTTGGTCAAAGCAGACTTTTCAAACCAAATGTCAGCCATTTATGTATACCGTGATGAGTTTGAAATTGCCCTGCCATATTTACAGGAAACACTGGCCCATTACCGCAAAAAAGATAAAAAACTTGCGGTTTCTATCGCCTTATTTGAACTGGGTCGGGCTCATCTGGTCCTTGATCGCACAGCCTCTGGATTAGCCTATCTGCAGGAATCCATCCAAATCGCTGTGGCCATCAATGATCTGCAAGGCATTGCCTATGGACTCAATGAGTTGGCCACGCACCATTTATCCCTCCAGGAATATGACAAAGCCGAATCTTATTTACAGGAAGCCCGGCAAAGATTCAACGAAGCCGGCAATCAATACATGTTGTTCGACAACAACATACAGTTAAGCCAGTTATACACCCAAACCAAACAATTCGGTCTGGCTGAACAGTATTTAACGACAGCCGCCCAACAGGTGGACCCTCAATTGCTGCCTTTTTCACAAATTGCCATCCAAAGACAACAGGCCAACATCCTTGATGCCCGGGGCCAGCATGAAGAAGCTTATGACCTGCTTACTGATGCCGTCAAACAACTTCAGGAACTTGAGGCTCAACAAAGTGCCGAAAAATTACATCAGATCAGGGCCATATTTGAAGTTGAGTCCAGTGAACAGGAGAACCAGCTGCTGGCGCAAAAAAACCAATTACAACAGCAGCAACTGGCCATAAAAAACCAACAGAACATACTGCTCATGCTGTTTCTGGTCAGTGCATTGTTACTGGTGCTGTTTCTGATTTACTTTACCTTCAAATTCCGCAGACAAAGTGCCCGTTTACATGAACTGGCAAATTATGATGAGCTAACAGGCCTGAGAAACCGCAGTAACACCATTTACGCAATCAAACACAAACTGAAAAACCTGGACAAAGAACAACCCATGTACCTGGTGATGATTGACCTGGATTATTTCAAAGACATCAATGATCGGTTTGGTCATGCACTGGGGGACAAAGTGTTGAAAATTTTTGGCGATTATTGTCGCGACGTATTCAGTGAGAATGATCTGGCTGGGCGTGTCGGAGGAGAAGAATTTTTGGTTTGTTTGACCGGTTACACACCACAACAAGCTTTTGATCGGATCGAAAAGCTGCGTCAAAAAACCGCCAAGATGCACCACCTCATCAAAGCCCCTGATTTTTCAGTGACTCTGTCAGCTGGTCTGTGTCAGATCACTGCGGATAAACCGAGTTTTCATCAATGGGTCAAATGTGCGGACAAAGCCTTGTATCAGGCTAAACATGCAGGCAGGAATCAAACGATCGCTGCAGATCTTTGAAACCCTGTTTACAAACAAACCTCTTCAAACTGTGTGGATTTAGAATTTGGTAACGGGTGATTGCCCTCACCGTGGTATGAATACACCAATGAAAATTTACCCTGATCCGTGACATTGTTATTGGCTGCATGAAAAAGCGCGGCGTGAAATAACAACACATCACCGGCCTGTAATTCCACATCAATGGCTTGTTCAAGCCAAGGTTGCGCATCAGGGTGCTCAACCTGTAAAAACAACTGCTCATCTACCATGTCTTCACTGGTGTTCCAAAGATGTGATCCGGGGATCACCTTCAAACAACCGTTTTCGTTGTTTTCAGTACCCATGGCCAACCACGAATTAATCAGTTGATCGTTGGCAAATTGCCAATACCTGATGTCCCTGTGCCAAAGCGTTTTACTGGAATAATCTGGCTGTTTGGTCATGATACAGTTGTGGTGTGACTGAACCAGATAAACCGCTTCTGAATCAAACAACGATTGCAGCATGCCTTTTACCATTCTGTTTTTTGCCCACTCGCGAAACGCAGAATCACGACTGTAAGCCAACAACAATCTTCTGATGGTGTCTCCACCCTGCTCTGCGACTGATTGAGGGGCTTTGGGATAGCCCAGAGTGGCCTCCAACTCAAAGGGAGGCAGTCGCATGCTCAGGTGTTGTTTGGTTTGATTCCTGATTTCATTGAGCAGTGTCATATCAATCAATTGACGTCTGATCAGGTAACCATCTTCATGAAATAACTGGATTTCTTCGGCACTGAGCTTCATGCAATCACCAGACTCAGGATGCCTACGGTGATTGCTGTGATGATCACCGGTATCACCAGTGACACCATGAAAATGTCCTTATAGGATTGCCTGTGCGATAAACCACAGATGGTCAGTAATGTGATCACCGCACCATTGTGGGGCAAGGAATCGAAACCACCAGAGGCCATTGAAGCCAGACGATGCATCCACTCAGGGTTGATGCTGAACTGTTCAGCCAACTGAGCATATGTACTGCCCAATGCCTCCAGAGCGATGGTCAAGCCACCGGATGCTGAACCGGTGATACCGGCCAGTACATTGACGGCCACCACCTCGGAAATCAATGGATTTTGCGGAGAAATATTGATCACCGCATCCTTGACCAGCAGGAATGCACCGAGCGAAGCGATGGTGCCGCCATAGCCGACTTCAGATGCGGTATTGAATGTTGGCAGCATAGAACCCATGGCACCTTTGGTCATTGTGCCATTGATGTCCGTCAGTTTTTTCCAATGCAGTGCCACCACTGCCAGGTTGGCCATCAACAGGGCAATGATCATCGACCAGATGGATTTGACTTTACCAACTTCGATCTGGCCAAACTTTTCACTGCCAAGATAACTGGTGTCCCAGGCAGGGATGATGAGTTTCTGCAGTACAAAGTTGGCCAGTACGACCACCAGAATCGGAGCCAGTGATGTCAGTAATCCTGGTAACAAACGATCTTCTGTGACCACTGGTTCATTGCTGTGGTTATCGCCATATCCTTCTTCCCTGTACTTTTTGATCCGATGGTTCAACCAGGCCAATCCTCCGGTCATCATGCCCAAACCAGCCAATAAACCAATCAGTGGAGCGGCATACATATCAGTCCCGAAATAGCTGACCGGAATGATGTTGTGAATCTGTGAAGTTCCCGGCAGACAGGTCATGGTAAAGGTAAATGCACCCAGGGCAATGGTTGCCGGAATGAAGCGTTTAGGCAAATTGGCTTCGCGAAACAAAGCCGCTGCCAGTGGATAAACCGCAAAGGCCACCACAAAAGCAGAAACCCCTCCATAAGTCAGCAGTCCACAGGCCAGCACAATGGCCAATGCAGCATGCCTGATGCCCAGTGTACCAATGATGCTTCTGGCAATCGATTTGGCTGCACCGGTGTCTTCCATCAGTTTGCCGAAAATCGCTCCCAATAAAAAGATGGGAAAATACTTGATGGCAAATGAACCCATTTTGGTCATGAATATCTGGGTATAGATGCCCAGCATCTGCGATCCTTCTCCAGCCAAAACCACTGCCAGCATGGCCAAAACAGGCGCCAGGATGATCACACTGACCCCTCGATAAGCCAGATACATCAACAATCCCAACGACAACAGTATGCCAATCACACCTTCCATCAGTTATCCCCTGTTATGCTCAATTCAGAATCTTGACTGAATCAGCTATGATTTCATATTGCTTGCCTTTCAGCCCCTTGGCACCTTCAGATTCAAAGTGAGCTATCTGCTCAGCTGTCAATTCTCTGGCCACCAGCTGCCCATAGACATGTGCCTGACCACTGGCATCTTTCGGGATCAGGAAAGCATGGTCATTGAAATCAACACGGACAAATTCATCGCCATCAGCGAGGATCATCCAACACCCTTTTTTCTGACATACCCGGGTGATACGACCACTCATCATGCGGGTTTCACCTGCGGCTTGTTCTGCCTCAGCCAGAACTTCCTGAAGCGGTTGTTCAGCCAAGCCCTCCTGCGGCCATGGAGCGCCATATACCCGCCAATCTTCAGTTTGTTCAGTGACTTGAACGTCACTGGCTTTGGCAGCTTTCGCTGACTTACTTTGCAGTGCGTTCAAAGCTTCAAGCACCTGAGGTACATGGGTGCTTGGGTTGACTTCTTCAAAGTGCCGGGCAATCATGCCCTGCGGATCGATGATGAAGGTTTGTCGCTTGGCATAACTGAAAAAGGCCATGCCACCATCCACACCATAATCACGGGACATCGATTTATTGGCATCTACCAATAGATTGAATGGCAGGTCATATTTGCTGATGAAGGCCTTGTGAGATTCGGCATCATCCAGCGAAACACCCAGCACAGCGGTATTCATGTGCTGCAGTTTTTCATAATGATCCCGGAAAGCCTTGGCTTCTATGGTACAACCTGTGGTGTCATTCTTGGGGTAAAAATAGACCACCAGCCACTGCCCCTGATAATCTGATAACTGATGCTGATTGCCGGATTGATCCTGCAAGTTGAAGCTTGGCGCCGGTTGACCTTGCATACTGTTGGCAATGGCCATAAAATTCATGGTCAATAAGGTGAGTAAAACAATGGTTTTTTTAATCATTATGGTCTCTGCAAAAAAGGACGATTTATTCTACCAATTTTCAATCAACTGAGAAACCTTAAACCCCATGTATCAGAAAATATTACCTGCAGGCAGTGAAATCCTGATCAGTGAAAGCACCATCGATCAGGCCATCAACGATCTGGCTGCAGAATTGAACAGCGATTATGCCGATAAAGAAGTGGCTTTTTTAACCATCATGAATGGAGGGATGATATTTGCATCGGCGTTATCCACCCGTTTGAATATCGACATGGAAATGGATTACCTGCAATTATCACGTTATGGGAAAAGTAAAACCGGTGGCCAGTTGGTGTGGAAGTATCAACCTGAAATCAACCTGAAAAATCGCCATGTGATCCTTTGTGATGACATTTATGACGAAGGACATACGTTGGAAGCAGCGCACAACTGGTGTATGAAGCAAGGGGCACAATCGACCAGTTCAGTTGTTTTGGTGCTCAAAGAACATGACCGGACTTATGCAGATTACAAGCCCGATTACGTGGCCCTGAACATTCCGGACCATTATATATTTGGCTACGGCATGGATCTGGAAGAAAAACTCAGGCAATTGCCAGCCATTTATTACCTGCCGGATGCCTGATGAAACCATCAATCACAGCACAATTGTATCAGGCAGCCAAACAGGCACAAGACAAAGCCTACGCACCTTATTCACATTTTAGGGTGGGCGCTGCAATTCTGGATAATAACCAGCAAATCACGGCTGGTTGCAACGTGGAAAATGCAGCTTACCCAATCGGCTGTTGTGCCGAACAGGCAGCGGTGGCACACATGATCATGTCAGGAGGCCAGGCCATTGATCACATCCTGATTGTGGGTGGTGATGGGCAACCTTGCCCGCCTTGTGGTGCATGTCGGCAAATCATCTTTGAGCATGGTCACATGGAAACCATGGTTTATCTGGAACAGCCAGACAACCAGGGCAATTTCACAGCCAGACCCATCAAGGAATTGTTACCGGATGCTTTTGATCACTCGCAATTGGCAAAATAATCCCTGACCTGAGACTTCAATGATTGGTTCTGCATGGCCACATGCAGGTTGGCCAGTACGAATCCTTCCTGACTGCCACAGTCAAACCGCAAACCTGCCAACTTCACAGCCTGCAATCCTTGCTGTTCCATCAGGTCTTTAAGGGCATCAGTCAGTTGAATTTCATTGTGACTGTCCATGGCGGTGTTCTTCAGGTATCCAAAAACCGTTTGCGGTAACACATAACGTCCTATCACACCAAAACGGGATGGCGCCTGTGACAACGCTGGTTTTTCAATGATGTCTAATACCTGACTGACGTTATTATCCCATTGCTGAGGTTCAATTACCCCATAACTGGATATCCGCTCATCACTGACGGTTTCAACACTGACGGTGGCTTTGCCATTACTTTGAGCTGCTGACAACAAGGCCTGCAAAGGGTTTTCCGTGGCTTGTAAAAAGTCATCTGCCAACAAAACAGCAAACATTTCATCCTCTTCAATCAGACTTTCAGCCTGTAATACCGCATGTCCAAGACCCAAAGGTTGTCCCTGAGGAATGAAGACCCTTTGGATGTCAACCGGCAGGGTATCCAACTTTTCAACCAGATGATTTTTACCCTCTGCTTTGAATTTGGCCCGCAAATCAGGCATGGGGTCAAAATGGTCGCTGATGGCATGCTTACTGGCACTGGTGATGAAAATCAAAGTGGTGATACCAGCCTCCAGGGCCTCTTCAACCGCATATTGGATCAATGGCTTATCAATGATTGGTAACAATTCCTTGGGTATTGATTTGGTGGCTGGCAAAAACCGGGTTCCCATGCCGCCCACGGGAAAAACCGCTTTGGATATCTTTTTCATGACTGTTTTTGTTCTGTGGTTTGTGGATTAGACTGAATCACCCTGAGTTCATTGCCTTTGAATTCCGGCACCATCTGACCCAGCATTTTTTTCAGTTGATCCTGTTCAAACCGACGGGCCATTTTAGCAGCTTGCAGGATTTGTTGATTCAGCTGTTCAGGTTGTTGATTGCTGTGTTTGACGGCCCTGATCTTCTGGGTCTCAGTGGGAATCAATGACTCCATGTCATAGTGCAACTCTTCATAAAGTTTTTCACCTGAGCGCAGCCCGGTGATGCTGATCTTGATTTCGCCGGCTTTTCCAGACAGTGCAATCATGCGTTCAGCCAGAGACTTGATTTTCACAGGCTGCCCCATGTCCAGCACCAGCACATCGTTGTCATTTTCCAGCACCAGACTTTGTAAAATCAGCTGGCAAGCCTCTTCAATCGTCATGAAATAACGTTCCATTTTCTCATGCGTCACAGTCAATGGACCGCCAGCTGCGATTTGTTGTTCAAACAACGGCACCACTGAGCCTGCTGAACCCAGTACATTACCAAATCGAACAGTGAAAAAATCGGTTTGGCTTTGTTGGTTTTTCAATTGGCAGTACTTTTCTGCCAGGCGCTTGGTGGCACCCATGACGCTACACGGATTGACCGCTTTATCGGTTGAAATCAGCACCATTTTATCCACAGCGAAATCAGCACAACAATCCGCAACATTCTTGGTGCCGATGACGTTGTTCAAATACCCCTCACAAGCATGAGACTCCAGCAACGGGACATGTTTATAGGCCGCCGCATGAAACACCACATCGGGCTGGGTTTGTTTGAAAATATGATAGAGGTGAGAATTATTGGTGACATCACATAAATGAGAATGAACCAACAGGTCCATTTCACTCAGGGCTTTATCCACCAGATAAAGGTTAAACTCTGAATGATCAACAATGCTCAATTGACTGACCCCAAAGCGGGCCAGCTGACGACACAATTCAGAACCTATGGACCCGCCTCCCCCTGTAACAAGCACTGATTTGTTTTTGATGTATGCCGCCACTCCAGACCAATCCAGCTCGATCTTTTCACGACCTAACAAATCTTCAACAGTCAAAGGTTGCAATTGATTGACGTTCAGTAAGTGATGATCCTGGTCATCAGGGTCGGGGGCAATGCGGATGGTACAAGCCGTTTCTGCCAGCTGATCAACCACCTGCCGGATCAGCGCAGATGAAGGGCGCTGTTTGGCAATCACCACCAGATCTGCCTGCAATTCGGAGACTGTCAGACTCAGGTCCTCCAGACCTGATTGAATTTTCACCCCCCTCAGGTGTGCTCCCTTGAGTGCTTCGCTGTCATCAATGATGGACAAAACATGACAGGATCGGGTGCTACTGGCATTGCGGATGAAAGCATCGGCCAAATGGCCGGCTCCGATCACAATCGCACGTGGAATGGTGCTGTTGTTTAAGTTGAAGTACTTGTCTTTCCACAAGCGGTAGGTGATCCTGGGCCCACCCCACAAAATCAGCAGGATGACCGGATACAACAACAATACACTGCGGGGAATTCCTTCGAGTCGGTTCAGCAGGACAAAGAATAAAGCAATGACCAATGTTCCAATGGTGGCTGATTTCACCAAATTGATCAAGTCCGGCATACTGGCAAAGCGCCATAATCCCCGGTACATATTGAACCTGAAACTGACCAAGCCCTGCAACACCATCACCATCATGATTTCAGCCGACCAAAACACCAAGGGTGGTGAGTCAGGCCAAATGCTGTAGCGGATGAAAAAACCAGCCATCCAGGCCAGCCAAACCATCAACAGGTCATGACAAACAACCGCAATTCTCAAATGAAGGACTCGTTTCAGCATATCGGTATTTTACCGTCCCAGCCTTAAAGTTTTGCTAAAAATAACCACCAACAACAAATAAATGATTGTCACCACAGCCATTTGCTGCCAAACCGGCAGTCCTGTTACCAACACCGCAACCACACAAAACAAGCCAGTCAGCAAGGCGTATATACATGAAATGGCCCCATGGCTTAAGCCGCTTTTGATGATTCGTTGGTATAAATGAGAAGCATGAGCTTCGGTGATGTTTTCACCTGCTTTCAGGCGATTGAGCAAAGTGAGCGTGGCATCAGTGATAAAGACCGCATGGATCAATGCCACCTGGTGATAACTGAGCAAACCTGCAGTGATGGCCAGAAAAGCCAGCACAGCAAGCAAAAATGCCATTGGCAAACTACCGGAATCACCCATAAACAGTCTTTTCAGCAGCAGGTTGAATATCAGGTATACCGATACCACCCCAAGTCCCGAATAAACCAGCTGCGCTTGCGCGAAACCCGGGGGAATCAACCAGGCATAAAACAGCAACACCACCAGGGCATGCAGGCCTGCCATACCATTGGCCCCATCCATAAAATTAAACAGATTCAACCACCAGATGACAGCCAGTGTCAGGAATAACCAAAATAAACCCGGGGGGTAACCAAAGGCATACAAACAAGCCAACGCAATCACAAATTGAACCAGCAACCGGGGCTTAAAAGACAAATCGAAGTGGTCATCAGTAAAGCCCAACAAGGCCATCAACATCAGCAGATAACCGGGCAGAAATCCGGGTTGTTGCCAAATCAACATGGCGGCGAAAGGCACAAACATCCACAACCCACCTCCTGTGACAGCCCGCCCCTGATGCAGACTCCTGCTGGTGGCCTGATCTGTTACCACCCGGCTGGACATAAAGACATACCAGCACAACAGCAGACCCACCACGGCGGTGGTCATCATGGCCAGAACAAAGGGATTATTCAGATTCCAGTCCATAGATGGGCTTGACCACACCCCAATGTTTACAACTGGGACATTGCCAGTGTAATGAATGGGCGCCAAATCCGCATTTGCGACAGCGCAGTTTGGGTTTACCTTTGAGTAATTCAGCGATCAACTCTTTGAGCACCTCAAAATAGGCAAAATCATCTTCGATCTCATTCAATTTTTGCTCATTCAGTAACAACAAAGCATTCAGACCCTTGAAAGAAGCCCGTTTTTTTAATTGTTGACTGAGGTATTCAGTGGCATATTCATCGCCCCGCGTACCGGCATAGTAGCTGGCCAGGGTCAACACCGGTGATACTCCATGGTAAGATTCTGTCAAAGACAACAGCTTGTCTTCCAGCAAATCACCCTGCTCAAGTGCCAGGTAACATTCGGCCATGTCATCAATGAAGATTGGCACAAATGAGTCATCAGCTTCAATGGCTGCAGCATAATGATCAATCGCCTGATGCCATTGCTCAGCCTGTTGACTTAACCGTGCTGAAATCAAATGTGAACGCACCGCTTTTTTATCGATTCGCAATGCCGAAGCCAGGTATTTCTCTGCCTGATCAGGATCTTGTTGATTGACAGAGAGCTCCGCCAGTTCGCAATAGAAATGTCCGATGGGTATCTGCATATTACGATTGGTGGCACTTTGATACCTGCTGGCAGACTTAATGGCCTGTAACCAATCCTGTTCCTGCTGATATATTTCTACCAGTGAATGCAGTGCTTCAGGGGTGTGCGCTTCAATTTCCACCAATTCGGAAAACAACACCTCTGCCCGATCAAGTAAGCCGGCGCTCATGTAATCTTTGCCGATGGCCAGTAAAGCCCGTGTGCGATAACGTTCCGGCAGTTCAGCCTGAGCAATCAATGCCTGATGTAGTTTGATGGCTCGGTCAACCTCACCTTTGCGACGATAAAGGTTACCCAGCGCCAATTGGGGCTCGAAGGTTTCCTGCGAGGTTTCAGCCAGTTGAATAAAAACATCAATGGCCTTGTCAGATTCATCATTCAAAAGGTAATTGAGGCCTTTGAAATATCGGTGATTGAGTTGTTCGAATGTTCTTTTGGTGTTGGCAGCCCGCAAAATGAAAGCCAGATACAGGCCCATTAACACGCCAGCCAGAATGGCCAGTGAAATCCACAACCCAGGAAGACTCATGGGGTTTTACTCTGCTCAGTTAATTGTGGGCTTTGGGAGCTTTCAGGCTGTTCAGCCAGGGCCTTGTGATAAGCCCGTTTCCAATACATTTTCCGGCGGTTGGCAGGCCAGGTCCAATACAACCAGCCAATCAACAACCCAGCCAAAACCCCCAGCGTACCACAAAGTAACAGAGCAAAACCCAAGGGCCAGTTCAGCTCAAACCAATACAAATTGATGTTTACATGTCCGGCGTTGAGGCTGCTGACCGCAATGGCGCCAGTGAGTAACAGCAGAACCAGAATCAAAGTGAAGATTTTTTTAAATGTACTCATGATGATGCATTATATGTTGTTAGCCGGGCTTTAAACAAACCCATTTAGAAACTGCCCCATTGATTCAAGTTAATCAGAGGTCACAACCGTTGTTTGTTCTTCGGTTAAGCCACTGGCAATGATGTCCTGACAACGGGCAATCAATTGTGCGGTACCCAGCTTCGTAACTTGTTCCACAGGTATGGGTTCATGAAAGGTCAATCCGATGCGTCCGGGAGTGATCAGCAACCCACCACTTTTTAAAACCTGGTCAGCACCGGCTATGGTGACTGGCAATATGGGTAACTGCAGGTCCTTAGCCATTCTGAAGGCGCCTTTTTTGAACGGTTTCAGTTGATCCCCACAGCTGCGCGTACCTTCTGGGAAAAAAAACACAGACGTACCATCCACCAGTTGTTCGCGCGCATTACGCATGGCTTGAATGGAGGCCTGGCGGTTTCTGCGGTCGACATAGATATGACCCATTTTTTCACAGGCAAATCCAACGAAAGGCATTTTCCTCAGTTCAATTTTCATCACCCATTTAAAATTCAGGGGTAAATAGCCATAAACCACCAGAATGTCATAGGTGCTTTGGTGGTTGGCAATCACCACATAGGATTGGTGAGGCTCAATGTTCGATTGCCCGTTTTTTTCAACCATCACCGGAGTGATCCATAAAATCACTTTCCCCCATGGACGGGCGATGTATTTACCGGCAAATTCAGCCGCTCCTAATATCGACAGCAGACTGATGAGCATGGCCACCAGAATGGTGAGCAGCCAGGCAAAAGGATAAACCACCAGCCAAACGTAAATTTGATAGAAATACAGCATAACTTTCTTCATGTGGCAAATTATAAGCCACATCAGGCACTGATGTTACTTAAAAATCCGGACATCTGAATCAAGCCGCAGGCCTGCTTTATGTGGACCAGGTCACATTGACAGCAAAATCGATGTGACAAGCAGGATTCAAACTTGCTAGAATGGCTTTCTTTTATTCAGGTAACATGATGAAACAGATACTGCCATTGCTGATCCTGTTGTTGCTGACCATTCATGCCCGGGGTGATGTATTACTGATTGAACGGGTGGCTGCAAAAGACCAGGTCAATTTACCGCAAAAGAGCACCACCATGAATCAGGTGAGGACTGCGTTTGGTGACCCGTTGATGATGTCTGAGCCAGTGGGCAATCCGCCCATCACCCGTTGGGAATATGCCGATTTTGTGGTTTATTTTGAACATCAGCACGTGATCACCACAGTGCTTAAAAAATCAAAAACCACAGAATCAGGACCCCGGCCTAAACAATAAAACCAATGTCCCGTTCCGAACAGCTCAGCCAATGGCTGAACCACGTCCTGGAAACCAATGATTTCCGGGTTGAGACCGCTTCCGAGGATGCCAGTTTTCGACAATATTTCAGGGTCAAATGTGGTGACTTAAGCTACATTGCCATGGACGCACCTCCACAACTGGAAGATTGTCGTCCTTTTGTTAAAGTTCAAGCCATCCTGCAACAACATCAGGTCCATGTACCATTGATCAAAGCCCATGATGAAGTAATGGGATTCATGTTGCTCACAGATTTTGGCCATCAGCTTTATCTGGACCTGCTCAATGAGAGCAACTACCACGCCATGTATGCCATGGCGATCGATGAACTGGTCATCCTGCAATCTGCCCCGGTGGATGCCATACCTGCTTATGACCGACCATTATTAAGCACTGAACTGAATTTATTTTCAGAGTGGTTCATTGGACACCACCTGAATCATCAATTGACCGAACAGCAACAACTCATCGTCCAACAATTGCATGAATTGCTGATCGACAATGCACTGGCCCAGCCACAGGTGTTTGTGCATCGCGACTTTCACTCCAGAAACCTGATGTGGACAGATGATAAACCAGGAGTTATCGATTTTCAGGACGCCGTTTGCGGACCGGTCACCTATGACCTCGTTTCTCTTCTGAAGGACTGTTACATTCGTCTGCCTGAACCCACCGTGGATGATTTGATCAGTTATTATCTGCAACAATCTGGTTTAGCTCATAAGCCGGCCTTTTCCAGAACACAGTTTGTCCGGTGGTTTGACCTGATGGGCCTGCAACGCCACCTTAAGGCCATCGGTATTTTCAGCCGCCTGAATTACCGGGATGGCAAACCCGGATACCTCAAAGACATCCCGAGAACCATGAGTTATGTTCAGGATGTGTGTGACTGTTACCCTGAATTGAGCGCGCTCAAACAATTACTGAAAGAAATGTTGCCCACCATCAGGCACCCTGCATGAAAGCCATGATACTGGCTGCCGGCCGGGGTGAACGCCTCAGACCATTAACGGATCACACACCCAAGCCTTTGGTATCGGTTCGCGGTAAACCATTGTTACAGTACCATCTGGAACAATTGGAGACAGCTGGTTTTAACGAACTGGTCATCAATGTTTGCTGGCTTAAAGAACAGATCATCCAATTCATCAATGACTACCAAGCAAAACACAAACAACTGAACATTCAGGTCATCGATGAAGGTCAGCATGCGCTGGAGACCGGTGGAGGCATGCTCAATGCCCTGCCCCTGCTCGGCGAACAGCCCTTTCTGGCCATCAATGCCGATCTGTTTACTGATTTCACATTTGCCAGCTTACCAACCATGGCGACAGATGTTTTGGCCCACCTGGTGCTGGTCGAAAACCCGGCGCATAACAACGACGGTGATTTTTCTTTTGACCCACCGAAAGTAAGCAACCCCGGCATTGGTCAACCCACATTGACTTATTCTGGCATTGGTGTATTCCACCCCCGGCTGTTTTCAACCTGCCAAGCCGGCAACGTTTTCAGCGTCACTCCATTGGTCAGGGCTGCCTGTGATGAAGGACTGATATCCGGACAACTTCACCAGGGAGCGTGGAATGATGTGGGCAGCCACCAACGGTTGCGTGAATTAAATGCCCAACAGTGATAAAATCCTTCCCTTAATCACAACCCTACCCAAAAAATAATGCATCATATTACGCCAGCAAAATTTTGTATCTCACTGATATTAATGTTTCTTTGTCTTCCATTAATGGCACAGGAATCCGCCACTCAGGACACTGTATCATTTGCCGGAACCTGGCTATCTGTGGTACCTCCATTATTGGCCATTGCCATGGCGCTGGCTTTCAAACAGGTCATTCCGGCCTTGTTCATTGGCTTGGTTTTTGGGGTATGGGTGATAGGCGGTTTGCAGTGGCAAGCTTTATTGATGGCACCGTTGGTGACCCTCGAACAGTACGCCGTGCAATCACTGGCTGATGCCGATAATGTCTCCATCATCTTGTTTTCATTCATGATAGGTGGCATGGTGGGCATTACATCACGCAATGGCGGGATGCAAGGCATCGTTAACCTGATCATACGCTGGGCCAACAGTGTCAGACGCGCTTCTTTGGCCACTGTATCCATGGGCATGAGCATTTTCTTCGATGATTATGCCAACACCCTGGTGGTGGGCAACACCATGCGTCCTGTCACGGACAAGATGAAAATATCACGGGAGAAACTGGCTTATTTGGTTGATTCCACTGCAGCTCCAATCGCCTGTCTGGCATTGGTCACAACCTGGGTGGGTTTTCAGGTTGGATTGATTGATGATGCCCTGAAAGTTGTGGGCTATGATGAAGCTGGTGGATACTCCGTGTTCCTTGAAACCATTCCATACAGTTTTTATCCGATCCTGGCATTACTGATGACCATCATGGTGGCAGGCACCGGCAAAGACTTTGGCCCGATGTTGCAGGCTGAACAACGTGCCCGCTCAGGTCAGGTTGCTCCAGTGAACGTTGAGCAGCACGATGAGGATGAGATTGAGCCTGTTGAAGGCAAGCCTCAACGGGCCCGGAATGCCATCCTGCCGTTCCTCACCATGATTCTGGTTGTGTTGACTGGATTATATGTCACTGGCCTGGATCCTGAAGCTGGTCAGCAATCACTGCGCGACATCATTGGCAATGCCAATTCTTACACTGCCCTGCTGTGGGGCACCATGGCCGGGGTGCTGGTGGCAGCCTTGCTCAGCCTGATACAGGGTATCCTGACCCTGCAACAGGTGGTCAATGCCTGGCTTAAAGGCATCAAACCCATGGTCCTGGCCATGATTATTCTGGTACTGGCCTGGTCATTATCTGCTGTCAGCAAAGAACTTCAAACCAGTCAATACATTTCTTCCCTGATCGCCGATACCCTGCCAGTTCAGTGGCTGCCTGTACTGACCTTCTTCCTGGCTGCCCTCACCGCTTTTGCCACCGGTTCCAGCTGGGGTGCCATGGGCATCCTGATTCCATTGATTGTACCTATTGGCTGGAACATGATGGATGCCCAAGGCTTACTTGATCCCGCCTATTTCTACATCATTTACATCACCATCGCGAGCATTTTGGCCGGTGCTGTCTGGGGAGATCACTGTTCACCCATTTCAGACACCACCATCTTGTCTTCCATGGCATCAGGGTGTGATCACATTGAACATGTCAGAACTCAAATGCCATATGCCATCTATGTGGGAGCATTCGCGGTGATTCTGGGCATCATTCCAGCGAGTTTCGGTTTGCCTTGGTGGTTGTGCTTGAGCGCATCTGCCTTGTTGATGTTTGCCGGGCTGAAATGGCGG
Organism: Marinicella sediminis; assembly: GCF_002000055.1. Lineage (GTDB taxonomy): Bacteria > Pseudomonadota > Gammaproteobacteria > Xanthomonadales > Marinicellaceae > Marinicella > Marinicella sediminis. The sequence continues at coordinate 348,349 of NZ_MVBD01000002.1, forward strand.
GGCCGTGAGGCATGAGCAGGGAATGGTTACCCAGGGTCACTGTTGCGGCAGTGGTAGAAGACAATGGGAAATTTCTCATGGTTGAAGAAGACATCTATGGCAACAACATCATCAATCAGCCGGCCGGTCACCTTGAACCGGGCGAAACCCTGGTCAATGCGGCCATTCGGGAAACCCTGGAAGAAACCGGCTGGCACATCCGTATTGACCATCTGATTGAATTTTCTCAGTGGACCAGCCCCAACAGTAACAAACATTATCTGAGGTCATGCTTTGCCGCCACAGCACTCAGTTTCGATCCGCAACAGACCCTCGATGACGGCATCATCAGAGCAGTTTGGATGAGTCGTGATGAAGTAGCCAGTCAATTGAATCGATTGCGATCGCCTCTTGTTTTACACCACATAGACCACCATATAAACGGCAAGAAAACGGACATAGATGTGTTCAGCTATTACGATTAAACAACAACCATACTCATCACCATGAAAGTCATCACCGGAATGTCAGGAGGCGTTGATTCGTCAGTCAGTGCAGCCCTGCTCAAACAACAAGGCCATGAAGTTGAAGGCATGTTCATGAAAAACTGGGAAGAAGATGACACCCAGGAAATTTGTACCGCCGATGAAGACGCCAAAGACGCCCAGGCCGTTTGTGACAGGTTAGGTATTCGTTTGCATCGCAGAAATTTTGCTACAGAATACTGGGATCATGTATTTGAAGACTTCCTCACTGAGTACAAACTGGGCAGAACCCCCAATCCAGATATCTTGTGTAACCGGGAAATCAAGTTCAAGACGTTCCTGGATCATGCCGATGACCTGGGGGCAGATTTAATGGCTACCGGTCATTATGTACGCAGAGGAGAAACCAATGGTCGCTTTCAATTGCTGAAAGGGTTGGATCAGAACAAAGATCAGAGTTATTTTTTGTACACCATCAATCAATACCAATTATCCCGTTCCCTGTTTCCGGTTGGCGAACTGGAAAAGCCTGAAGTAAGGTCCATCGCGGAGTCGTTGGGTCTGAATGTGTTCGATAAAAAAGATTCAACAGGCATCTGTTTCATTGGTGAAAAACAGTTTCAGGATTTTCTGTCTCAGTACCTGCAACCCAACCCCGGAAGCATTGTTACTCCTGATGGTCAGGAAGTCGGTCAACACAACGGTCTGATGTATTACACCATAGGCCAACGACAAGGTTTGGGTATTGGCGGCGTCAGAGATGCTTTACCAGAACCCTGGTTTGTGTTGGCCAAAGACCACCACAACAACCGCTTGATTGTCGGACAAAGCAACCATGAACAACTGATCCTGGATAACGAACTGCTGGCCACAGACGTCAGTTGGGTGGCCGGTGAGGCACCCAACAAAACAGTGCCATGCCAAGCCAAAATCAGATACCGCCAACCCGATCAATCCTGTGAGGTCAGCATCCGCAACGATGGCACACTGCAAGTCCGGTTCGATGAACCCCAACGGGCCATCACACCAGGGCAGTCGATTGTGTTTTATGATGGAGACGAGTGCCTAGGTGGCGCCATCATCGACTCCTCCACCCTGTTAACCCCAACCTGTGAATTAAAAAACCCATGAAAAATCGTACCATTGCTTTAGCCGGTGTTTACCAGGCTGCCGTCATGGCCCACGAGCTGGCCAACTCCGGAGCCATCAGAGACCAGCGCAGCTGGGAGTGTAGCCTGAAAAGTTTATACAAGATGGACGCCTCTTCCACTGAAGATGTATTCGACAACAACATCAACGAGCTGGCATTGGGGCTGAATGCATTGATCAAGTCTTTCAATAAAGACAGTTATTACATCAATGTCATCAAATACACCATCACCTTGCTGGCTCTGGCCGGAAAGTTACAGCAACGACCGGAAATGATGGACGACATTGCCAAGGGACTCAACGACTCCAAAGTGTTGCAGAACAATGAAGAACCTTTCAACCGCGATGTGATCCATAAACTGGCACAAATCTATTCCAAGACCATCAGCCAAATGCAACCCCGGGTAATCGTTGCCGGACAGCCTTTTCACCTGAAAGATCCGGCCATCACTGAGAAAATTCGCGCCATCTTACTGGCGGGCATCCGCTCTGCCATGCTGTGGCGACAGTTGGGAGGAACGCAATTACAACTGCTGTTCAAAAGGAATGGCTATCTCAATGCAGCAAAGCAATTGATCGGTCAGTAAACCTGCAGGTCCGGTAACAAGTAAGTCACCGGCTATACAAACAGGTATGACCGTATTCACTGTTTTGAATCAGTCTCTTTTTGCTGTTCAGGAATTTCGATGTCATCCAGGGTAACCTTACCCTCCGGCACGCCAAATTCATACTCATAGATGAAGCCATCAATCTGATTGCGCAGGTTACTACCGGTCACTGAAATACCTGAATTGAGTTCAATACGCAAAAACGGAGGTATGTATCCCTTAAGACTGGTACCGGTGAACTTGAGGCTTTTTTTCCAGCTTTCACGTTTGACAAGGGTCGGCAAGGGACCATATGTTTCAGCGAGTTGTGCGCGAAGCTTTTTAGCCATCGCCAGTTCCTCAGCGGTCAACACAGCTGAAATATTGTCAATCAAGTCTGTGATTTGTTGACTGTTGTCAACCTGTCCAGGGTTCACCAACTGAAACCAGGCCACTGCCTTTACCAGGTCTTTGTTGTTTAAGTGATAAAAACCCACCATGCTCATGGCCAACTGATTTCCATATGCGGCACTTTTGAGGAATTGGCTGTGCGCAGCTTCGGCAAAGCCATCCTCGCGATCCTCTACACCTTGAGCAAAATAATACTCATCTGGCCTGATGATTTGACCGTTGTCATCAAAATGAAGTCCATATTCTGCCCGCACAGCTGATGCCAATATCAACAGCAGCAGGATGAAGAGTTGTGGTTTTTTCATACAATTGAGTTATATTTCAGATATAAAAGCGTGTCAATTATGACGTAAATGGTGTGAATTTTCTGCTGTTTTCAACCACCTTTGTGAGCAATCATCAAAAGCACAACTGTGAAATAGTCAGCAGCAAAAAAAAACCCGGCCATGGCCGGGTTTTTATCAACTCAATCAATTGTAATTAACGGGCCGCATTGGCACTCATGCTGCCATTCCTGCTGGAGTCACGGGTTTGTGCCATGTCTCTCATACCTGTGGTGTGACATTGGCCTGTTTTGTGGCCACGGTTAACCGCACCAGACAATTGACCACGCGATTTTTCAGTGGTACCGTCTTCCGGATCTGACAACACCAGGTCAGAAGCAATGTTGCAGTAATCATAACGCCACCATTTGTCTGTAAACGATGTGGTGTAATAATTCACTTTACTGCGGGCCCAGGTAGGAATGCCAGACAACCAGGCGCTGGCTCCTGACGTGGTCAGGTTGGCGTTGTAGCCGCAACCAACACCGAAGATATCACCAATCAAGGCCAAATTGCCAGCCAGTGGAGTGCCTTGGTAAGGTGTACCCACAGATTGGATCAAACGCCCTGAACCAGCATCATCCAGACCACTCCAGTAGTAAGTATACAAATGCAAGGACGCTGCACCACCCTGCGAATGAGCCACCACGCCAAAAGATGGGAAGTTATCACCATAACTGTCAATCAGTCTGGCAAATTCATCATGGCTGCGGTTCTTGTTAAAATCTGTAAACTTAACACTGTTGCTGAATTGCGATTGTACGGGTCCCCAGGCATCACCTGAACAGTAGCCATGTACCAGCATCAATTTGCCACCGGCTTTACTGGCCACTCGTGAACCAGCAGGCCTTTCACCCATCAACATAGACTGGGTCAATTGACCGTCAAAGCCTGATTTAGCATATTCATCAATCTGCGGTAACATCAACGGCAATTCATCGACAGACAGGACATTGATGTAATGGTCCAGTTCTTCAACCCGAATGTTGCGCAAAGAGAATGTGCCCTTGCTGTTATTATGACTCATCAGCCATCGATCATCCAATTGCAGTTTCAATTGACCATCACTCACATCACTGATTGTTGACAACCAGGTTACCGCTGATGACTGACCTTTGTGCTCATTCCACACTTCAGCAAATACCCGGTATCTGCCATCTTGTCTGGCGGTTTCAATACCGATTCCCAGGTCTATTTTGTTGGGTGCTGAGTAACTGCCGGCAGCTTCCATTGAAGCCAGATCAAGGTCAGATTCAATGACTGGAATCACATGCTCTGAAGTTCGGTAAAAAGGCTTGCCTTCCGGAGTGATGCCCTGTGCGATCACCTGAACCTGATAAAGTCCGGGCTGTTCTGCCACAAAGCTGCCGTTGAATTGACCGTCAGTTGGGGATTTGTCCATCAATAAACCGTCATCAAACATGCTAATTTCACTGAACTGACCATCAGGCATGGTGATTTTCAGGTGGGCATTTTGCATCAACTGTAAATCGTTTTTTACCATGGAGAATTTCTCGTTGGCCATTTGGGCTTTGCTGTTGATTTGTATCACCTGGCCTACCAAATATCCAGGTGCACTGGTGAACGAAGACAATTGGTAAGGACTGTCACTGCTGACCAACAGATAAGCTTCAGATGGCTGACTGTTTTTGTTGTGAGGTGCGGTGATGTTGAACTGGTAACGCCCGCCGGGTAAGTTAGCCAAATCAAACTGGGTGGCTGGAAATCGCTCACTGGCCATGCCAAAAGTGGTTTCAGTGCGTTGAAAAGGCACATCATTTACTGCACCGCTTTTTTGTGCGCCCACGCCCCGAATACTCAATTCCCAATTCTGGCGATCCTGAGCAAACAACAATGCCTTGGGGTTTTCCCCATCAATCAACACATTTTGTTGCCATGCAAAGTTCCCATTTTTTTGGCTGGCCATGCCAATTTTGAGCATGGCATGTTTGGATAGTATGGCCGTTGACTCAGGGTTTGCTGGTTGCATTAATTCAATTTCTTCAGCAGGTCCTGCCAGGTGCTTGGCGGCAGGTAATTCAGTTTTGGCCCAGGCGGCCGTAGACAAGATGACAGACGCGGTCACGCCCAAAACGTTTAGTTTATTCATTGATAAATCCCTCAATTTGTAAAAAAGTAATGATTTGTGATTGTGAAAACGTCCCCACGTCATGTCGCAATGCCTTTTCTCAGTCTGCTGTTTTTTTTTATTTGACTGACACATGCAAAAACAAATCGCAAATTAAAATAACACAGACAACCTCATATTTCAAACGATTGTTTGAATGGCGGTGATTTTTTTTCTGCATCAGGTTCTGACCTATGCAGTCAATCCATGCGGGACAGTATGGAAAATGACCGAAGCTTTACCCTGAAAGCTGAATATTTACCTGCTTTTCAAGCGGCTTCCGGTTAACTTCTCATTGATAGTCAGGTATAATACTGCGCTTTTTTTGGGGTGCTAAATGAGCTTATTTACCGACTATCTGAAAGACATCGAAGTCAGAAAAAATCAGGGATTGAATCCTTTACCCATTGATGATGCTCAACTGATTGCAGAAATCGTTGAACTGATCAAAGAAACCAACAATGAGCACCGGGTTCGGGCTCTGGATTTCTTTATCTATCACACCCTTCCCGGTACCACAGGCGCCGCCAAAGAAAAAGCCAGCTTCCTGAAAGACATCATCCTGGGCGTTCATGCCGTTGAAGAAATTAACCAGGCATATGCTTTTGAATTGTTGTCTCACATGAAAGGGGGCCCATCAGTTGAGGTGTTGATTGACCTGGCTCTGGATAATGATCAGACGATTGCCGAACAAGCTGCAACGGTTTTGAAGACCCAGGTGTTCCTCTATGAAGCAGACACCCAAAGGCTGGCTGAATCTTATCAGGCAGGCAATAGGATGGCAGAATCTATTTTACAGAGTTATGCCAAGGCAGAATTTTTCACCAATCTGCCACCAGTGGATGAAACCATTGATGTGGTGACATACGTGGCTGCAGAAGGTGACATATCCACCGACCTGCTTTCTCCCGGCAACCAGGCACACTCCAGATCTGACCGTGAATTGCACGGGAAATGCATGATATCCGAGGCAGCACAAGCTGAAATCCAGGCCTTACAGCAACAACACCCGGATAAGAGGGTCATGCTGGTGGCCGAAAAAGGCACCATGGGCGTGGGTTCATCCAGAATGTCTGGGGTAAACAACGTAGCTCTGTGGACAGGCAAACAAGCCAGCCCCTATGTTCCGTTTGTGAATTTTGCACCCATCGTTGGCGGTACCAATGGCATCTCACCCATTTTCCTGACCACCGTGGATGTGACCGGCGGCATTGGACTGGATTTAAAAAACTGGGTGAAAAAACAAGATGCCGATGGCAACACCGTACTGGATGATCAGGGCGAACCCGTATTGGAACAGGTCTATTCAGTGGCCACTGGCACCGTGCTGACCATCAACACCACTGACAAAAAGCTCTACAGCGGCGATCAACAAGTGGCAGACATTTCATCTGCATTGACCCCACAGAAACTGGAATTCATCCGAGCCGGAGGTTCATACGCCATCGTGTTTGGTAAAAAACTGCAAAGCTTTGCAGCCAGCACACTGGGCATAGAACAGCCATTGGTTTTTGCCCCTGCCAGGGAAATCACCCATGAAGGGCAAGGCTTGACCGCAGTAGAAAAAATCTTCAACAAAAATGCAGTAGGCGTGAGCACCGAAGAACCTTTGCATGCCGGTTCTGATGTGCGTGTCAAGGTCAACATCGTTGGCTCACAGGACACCACCGGTCTGATGACATCTCAGGAATTGGAAGCCATGGCTGCCACGGTGATTTCCCCAACGGTTGACGGGGCTTATCAATCAGGTTGTCACACCGCTTCGGTATGGGATAAAAAAGCCCAGAAAAATATCCCCAAACTGATGAGCTTTATGAACAGGTTTGGATTGATCACTGCCCGTGATCCCAAAGGTGAATACCATGCCATGACCGATGTGATCCATAAAGTACTCAACGACATCACGGTTGACGAATGGGCCATCATCATTGGTGGAGATTCACATACCCGGATGTCCAAAGGGGTTGCCTTTGGTGCCGATTCAGGCACAGTCGCCCTCGCCCTGGCCACCGGCGAAGCATCCATGCCCATCCCACAATCAGTCAAAGTGACCTTCAAAGGCGATTTGAAAAACCACATGGATTTCCGCGACGTGGTTCACGCCACCCAGTCACAAATGCTGAAACAGTTTGGCGACAATGTATTCCAGGGACGCGTCATTGAAGTTCACATCGGCACATTGCCTGCAGATCAGGCATTCACCTTCACAGACTGGACAGCGGAAATGAAAGCCAAAGCGTCGATCTGTATTTCTCAGGATGAAACCCTGATTGAGTCACTGGAAATTGCCAAGAGCCGCATTCAAATCATGATTGACAAAGGCATGGACAATAAAGCCGGGGTGTTGCAGGGACTGATTGACAAAGCCAATCAACGGATAGCTGACATCAGGTCAGGTGAAAACCCTGCCCTGATGCCGGATGACAACGCCAGTTACTTCGCTGAAATGGTGGTAGACCTGGATGAAGTGATCGAACCCATGATCGCTGATCCGGATGTTAACAACGACGATGTCTCCAAACGATATACCCATGACACCATCAGACCGCTGTCCTATTACAATGGTGAAAAACACGTCGACCTGGGTTTTGTTGGCTCCTGCATGGTACACAAAGGTGATTTAAAAATCATCGTCCAAATGCTCAGAAACCTCGAGCAAGCACAAGGGTTTGTCAAGTTCAATGCACCGCTGATCGTCGCTGCGCCTACTTACAATATCATCGATGAACTGAAACAGGAAGGTGACTGGGAAATCCTGCAGAAATACTCTGGCTTTGAGTTTGATGATGCCTCACCCAAGCAACAGGCCCGCAAAGACTATGAAAACATGATGTACCTGGAACGACCGGGCTGTAACCTGTGCATGGGCAACCAGGAAAAAGCCGCACGTGGTGACACCGTTCTGGCCACTTCAACACGGCTATTCCAAGGACGTGTGGTGGAAGATTCTGATCGCAAAAAAGGGGAATCCCTGCTCGCTTCGACACCTGTGGTGGTTCTGGCAGCCATTCTTGGCAGAACGCCCACCATGGCTGAATACAAAGGCGCTGTTGAAGGCATCAATCTCACCCAGTTTGCTCCACCATTGAAACCACTGAAAACCAAACCAGGTAACCTGGCTTTCATGAACCACCGTCAGGCAGCCGCTTCATCAGTTGCAGACAAAGCCAGCAAACTTCCAGACATCGTCTGATCCGGCAGCCTCAACCAACAGCTGCAAGCAAACCCGGATGCCACCCTTCAGGCTGGCTTCCGGGTTTTTTCTTTTCTATTCTTAACCGCTGCACATCAGACCAAAGAATGATCACCAGCCTGGTTTCCCTGTCTGTATTTTTCACGACAAAAATGCGATAATGATGTGATAACGTTAAATTATCCATATTCAATGATCAATTGAATCAAATCCAGGGGTTAACCAATGAGTGATACTTTAAAAACCGCCATGCAATTGGCATGTAACAACCAATCATATAAATACCACAGCCTGCAAAAAGTGGCCGAAACACATGACATCAGCCGCCTGCCCTTCAGTTTAAAAATCCTGTTGGAAAACCTGCTGCGTCATGAAGATGGCATCGATGTGACTGTTGATGACATTGAAGCCCTGTGTAATTGGGACCCCAAAGCAGAACCTTCCACAGAAATAGCATTCACACCTTCAAGGGTCGTTCTGCAGGACTTTACCGGAGTGCCGGCCGTGGTAGATCTGGCTGCCATGCGTGATGCCATGAAAGCACTGGGTGGAGATGTTCAGAAAATCAACCCACTGTCGCCTGCAGAACTGGTGATTGACCACTCGATTCAAGTGGACAAATACGGTACCAACGATGCCGCAGACCTGAACACCCAGATTGAATTTCAACGAAACATGGAACGTTATGGTTTTCTCAAATGGGGGCAAACGGCATTTGATTCTTTCAAAGTGGTCCCTCCGGGAAATGGCATCGTCCATCAAGTCAACCTGGAATACCTCGCCAGGGTCATATTCGGCGCCGAACAAAACGGCGAACTGATGGCTTATCCGGACACCGTGGTGGGAACCGATTCACACACCACCATGATCAACGGAATTGGGGTGTTGGGCTGGGGTGTTGGTGGCATTGAAGCCGAAGCGGCCATGTTGGGCCAGGCCATCTCCATGCTGATTCCTCAGGTTGTGGGCTTCAAGTTAACTGGAAAACTGCAGGAAGGTGTGACCGCCACCGACTTGGTGCTGACGGTGGTCGACATGTTACGTGAACATGGAGTGGTTGGTAAATTTGTGGAATTCTTTGGTGCCGGTCTACAGCATTTGCCGCTGGCAGATCGTGCCACCATCGCAAACATGGCTCCCGAATACGGTGCCACTTGCGGCATCTTCCCGGTGGACAATGAATCATTGCGTTATTTGCGCCTGACAGGCCGCAGTGAAGAACAGGTAAATCTGGTGGAAGCATACGCCAAAGCACAAGGCATGTTTCATGATGAACACAGTCTGGATGCAGAGTATACCGCGGTTCTTGAACTGGACATGAGTACCGTCGTACCCAGCATTTCTGGGCCCAAACGACCACAGGACCGCATTGAACTGACCGTGGCAAAGGCCACATACAACCAGCATTTCACTGAATTTGAGAATGGCCGGCCGGTCAAGTCTATTCCCGTTAAATCTGCCAAAGGGGATTATGAATTCACCGATGGCAACATTGCTGTGGCCGCCATCACCTCTTGTACCAACACCTCAAATCCGGCTGTGATGCTGGGTGCTGGCCTGTTGGCCCGCAATGCCGCCGCCAAAGGACTTAAGGTCAAGCCTTGGGTTAAAACCTCACTGGCTCCTGGTTCAAAGGTGGTTTCACATTACCTGAATTCTGCTGGTTTAATGGACGACCTGGAATCCCTGGGATTCAATGTCGTTGGTTTTGGCTGTACCACTTGCATTGGTAATTCAGGCCCCCTGGATCCGGCTTTATCCAAAGCCATCAATGACAATGACCTGATTGCCACGTCGGTGCTGTCAGGCAACCGCAATTTTGAAGGGCGGATTCATGCAGATATTCAAATGAATTTCCTGGCCTCGCCCCCTCTGGTGGTGGCTTATGCCATTGCCGGCACCATGGATTTTGATCTTTACAATGACGCCCTGGGCAAAGACCAGGATGGTCATCCGGTCTATTTGAAAGACATCTGGCCCAGCGATCACGAAATCGCTGACACCATTGGCAACAACGTCAACCAAAACAGTTTTGCCCAGGGTTATGAAGGTATTTTTGAAGGTGATGCCAACTGGGAAGCGGTGAAAACCACTGAATCTGAATTGTTCGACTGGCAAGATGATTCCACTTACATCAAAAACCCACCATACTTCGCCGGAATGACACTCGATGTGGGCACCATAGACAACATCAAAGGAGCCAGGGTACTGGCCAAACTGGGCGATTCAGTCACCACAGATCACATTTCTCCCGCAGGAGCCATCGCTGCTGATTCACCCGCAGGCCTCTACCTGCAGGAAAAAGGCGTGGAAAAAGCCAATTTTAACTCTTATGGCTCTCGCAGGGGGAATCATGAAGTAATGATGCGCGGTACCTTTGCCAATATCAGATTGCGCAACCAACTGGCTCCGGGCACCGAAGGAGGCTGGACCAGACACCAACCCTCTGATGAAGAAATGAGTATTTTCGATGCGTCAATGAAATACCAGGCAGAAGACACCCCATTGCTGGTTATTGGTGGCACGGAGTATGGTACCGGCTCATCCCGGGACTGGGCCGCCAAAGGCACCAACCTGCTGGGCGTCAAAGCCGTACTGGTACAAAGCTATGAGCGAATTCACCGCTCTAACCTGGTGGGAATGGGTGTTATCCCATTACAGTTCAAAGCCGGTGAAAGCGCTGACACCTATGATTTAACCGGTAAAGAAACATACGACATCGATGGCTTGAAGAACGGGGCCTCCAAAACGGCTCAGGTCACCGTTCATCGTGATGATGGCAGCACAGTCACTTTTGAAGTAGACGTGCGCATAGATACCCCCAAAGAGGTTGAGTATTGTCGTCATGGTGGCATCCTGCATTATGTTTTACGCGACCTTGCCAGCTAATAATCATAACCTAAGTGACGGTCATGGACGCCGCTGGTACTCGACAAATAAAAGGCAAGTGTTTAAACTTGCCTTTTTTGACACCAGTCAAAACCCACTGAGAAAACCATGAAAACACACACACTTTTGTGCTTGCTCCTGATGCCGATGAGTTCAACCACTGTGCTCGCAGAGTCTTCCATTGAAGACCAATTGAACGAATGTCAGGGCATCGAAGACAGCACACAAAGACTGTCTTGCTACGACAACATCAGTGCCCGGCAGACAGCTCATATTCAACAGCCCGAAACCCGGTCTGATGACCCAAAACCCAGTGCCATGCCACCATTTTTGGCAGACTTGAATGAACCTGCCGTGTTTGTCAGTTTTGGTGAATTGGATTTTTTGGGCAATCAACCACAAGCGGTGCTGCTGGGCATCGGTAAAAGGCAAGCAGTGAAGTCATTTGACTGGCTGGATGATCGCCCGCCGTTAACGTTTAACATCCATGGCCTGATCAGATCCCAGTTTGATGTTGAACAACTGGACACCCGTAACAACCGTGGTGGCGCCCTGATTAACACCGATTTTGCTGTTGGTGGAGAACTGGTTCAAACACTGAACAACTGGAACTGGCGATTAAGTTACACCCACCGGTCAACGCACCTCGGTGATGAGTTTTTACTGGATAACCCGGAATTTGCGGATCAACGCATCAACCTGTCTTATGAAACCATTCAATGGCAAGCCCACAAACCCTTTGGCAATTGGGATATCTATGCCGGGTTGGGGTTGATTACCCGTTCAGAACCAGGCGACCTGAGTGAAGTCATGTGGCAAACTGGCTGGCAGTATCAAGGGACAACTTTTGCCGACCACTTCAAGCCTTTATGGGCCGTGGACCTGACTACTTGGGGGGCTTATGACTGGAACATCAACATCAACATGCGAGCTGGCGTTGAAATCGCCAATTTGGCACAACTGCCCATTCAAGTCTATTTTGAATATTTTGATGGCCACTCACCGTACGGCCAGTTTTATACCGAGGACCTGAGCTATGCCGGTATCACCATCATGCAACACTGGTAAACTAACACCTGGTCAATCCAAATGTGAGTACCTCACCTGGTTTCTGCCCGAATGTTTGGCTTCATAAAGCGCATTATCAGCCAACTGATACAGCTTTGAAGCGGTAAACCGGGTTGGATTGATGGTGGCCACGCCCACTGAAATGGTCAACTCAAAGGGTTTACCACTGCCGATTTTAAAAGCGTATTCTTCAATGTGTTTTCTGATGCGTTCTGCCAGACTGATGACATCAGTGTGCTCTTGTCCTGACATCAACAGGCAGAATTCCTCACCACCCAAACGGGCCAGGCAACCAATTCGGTCATCATTGAAGTGCTGCAATTGCTCTGCCAGTTGCACCAAAACCTGGTCACCCACAGGGTGGCCAAAAGTGTCATTGATTTTTTTAAAATAATCAATGTCGATGATCAACATGGACAATGGACTGAGGTTTTTCTGACTGTGTTGCCACATCTCATCGAGTTTTTGATTAAACTGTCGACGGTTATCCAACCCGGTCAAGGCATCGGTACTGGCCATTTTATTCAGTTTAGCATTCACTATTTGTAGTTTTTCTGTGCGCTCAGCCACCGTGTTTTGCAATTCCGTGTTCATTTTGACAATGGCTTGCCGGCTGTTTTTGATTTCCTGATACAGGTTGACAATCTCATCTGGCAACTGGTCATTATTTTCAAATTCATCCAACTCCCGATTAAACTCATCTCCCCGTTCAATCAGTTCATTCAATCTTGTCATGTGATAAGACCAGGAATGACTGATGGCAAATGCGAGGATGTGAGAAATCAAAACCACCAGTACAATGGTTACCGCAAAGATGATCAATGAACGTTCAATGACATCAGCAAACCTGGCCTCATTTTGCAAACTCAGCAGCTTCCACCCCCAGGGAAATAACGATTCAGCCAGGTAATAAACCTCTCTGCCGGGTTCACCACCTGTTTTTTTGATGGTCACCAGACTGTGTTCATAAAAGGTGTCCACACCTTTCACCAGTTCGAAGGTTTGTAACGGGGGTAATTGCAACTGTTCTGATGCCAACACCACCTGACCATTTTGATCAATCAGAATGGCCTCCACAGAAGGGTCTATGTTATCCAGCAAACTCTTCACATGGCGCAAATTGGTCAAAATAAACGATCCCTCAATGATGCCAACATTGGATGGCCTGTTCAGCAGATCGGGCACACCACTGCTGATGGCCACAATCAAATCTTTACCAAATCCTCTGCCAACAAAGGCCGGGCTGACATAGGTCTGGTCGCTGGAGATGGCATGGGTAAAGTAGTCCCGGTCAGCCACATTGATGTTTTCGTTTTGTGACTTGACGTTTTTCACCAACTCTTCCGGGGATGAGTGGAGTAAATCTCCGTGTTGATCAGTGATGACCATGGTTCTGAACTGTGGATAACGCTGATTGAAGGACAACAAGGATTGTTGCCTCATTTCCGGATCATTCCATAGTTGCGCCAATGTTTCCCGATATTCACTGAATGCAGTGATTTTTCTGCTGAAAACTTCACCCAACTGGGCTTTGAGCTGCTCATGTTTGATGTCATGGACCTGGCTGTAATCGCTGCCGGAATTTTTAATGCTTTGATCCAGATTGAAGAAAAAAAATCCAATTCCGCAAGTGATCAGCAATGATGAGATGATGTGTGACGACTGTTCTTTGATTGATAAAGTCACTGGTTTTTGATCAAAACCCAGCAGCTTGCGCGTCACCGGCAAATACATCACCAATGCCGTTATGTGCGCGTAAACAATGGCATTGGTGAGCTGTTTAATCAATATGGCCGTGCGGTGAGAATCAAGGAAATGTTCATACCCAGAAATGGAATACCAGGAAACCGGCATACCAATGGCAATCCAGTAAATCATGACCAACATGATCACATTGAAACGAACAAAGCGACAAGCCAGCCCCACAAACAATGCTTCCATACCAAAGGTCAGTGTGGCCCAGTAGCTGCCCCAGGCATCCACCAAAGGCCATGTGGCAATGACAGCACAGGCCAACCCAGCCAATGGTCCTCGGTAAACGGCGACCAGTAACACCAAAAACTGGCCAAAAAGAAACTCCGCCTCAAAGAACAGTGGTAACCTGAACAAATTGACAACAGCGGCGGCGGCACCTGCAATAACCACCACAACCAGACTCGTTAGACGATCCCCCATGAACACACACTCTCAAAACACACACCATAAATATAATACATGATGTTACAAATTCGTCTAAATTAGATTGATTTAAGGCTTAAACGGAGCTTTACAGGCTTGATTGATCGCACCACAACACAAAAGCACCACAAAGTGCCAAATTTTGTTCACTGAGCTTCTGCAAATTTTTTGAAATCTTCCAGGTATTGACAGGATTGTTTCTTAAACATCGACTTGGGCATGAACCATGACATGACTTTCATCAAGCCACTGAACTTAAATTCACAGTCAGCAATCCAGACCGTATGTCCTTGTTCGTTTTCTTTGAAATGGTTGTCCACCAGATTCCATACCCCTTTGGTTTCATAGGTCCCGGCAAACCGCTGTGGAAAATCACTGATGGTCACGGTCTCAATCATCGTCAGGTCCCTTTTGCCCATTTTAAAATGAAGTTTCATTTGTGCACCCACCGATCCTGGCTCATGATCACCCAAGAGCTCATAAGACTGCAATCCCTTTTGCCAGTGCTTCATATTCTCCGGGTTGTCCAGCAGTTCAACAAACCGTGATATTGGCACTTCTACTGTAATGGTGTTTTGATATTTCATAAAAGCCTCAGTTTGAACGATTGATCAGAATCATTATAGCACCAGCGATTTTTGGCGTTAATGTGTACCCCACCCAACCAATAATCAGGTGCAGACACATCCAGATAATGCACCTCTCCGCAACTGACCTGTTTACCCAGTTCTGTCAATGAAAGGCGCTGTTGTGGATGAGTCTTCAGGGAGTGGTCATCGGCAGCCTTCAGCAGACTGGCCGGTGAAGACCGCAATCCGTCAAGAACGCCGAAAAATGACAGATCACCCATAAAACGAGGTTCATCAAGCACTTGTACAGCAGCAAACAACTCTCCGGCAGTCATTTCACTGTCCGCCAGTGCCAGGGCCCTGTCAGCGGTCAGGCTGAGGCCATTTGAAGCGGAAGGAAATTCATTGAAAAATCGCCGCAGTGCGGCTTGAAGAAACGGCAGTAAAGGATACGATTGTTGCAGCATCTCAGGCCAACTTGCTGGCGTTGTTGCAGTCAATTGCTCCCATATGTGACAAGCAGTCTCAAGGTGATCGCTGCTCAGTGGTTCAGCGAAGCGCAGCAACTCCTGACAGGTTTCGGCATTGGCCTCGCCCAGGTATTGATCAGTCACCACCAACCTCACCTGCGATAAATTAATCGTCGATTCAGCGAGGAACTGTAACACCCGGATCAGTTGTAATTGGTCATACAAATCATGTTCGAACCACAACCAGATTTCTGCATAAATTGTCAGATCACGAAGCAAAGCCCGTCGCTCCCTTTGAAACGCATCAACCCGTTGCTGACTGGCCCAACCCTGTGCAACAATGAACTGGCATCTGGCAGATGATATGCCAATAAAATCATCTCCGGGCAACAAAGGTCCCACATGCAATACATCCCTGACCGGCAAAAATTCACCACTGAAGCCCGCCTCTTTCAGGTTATGGACGGCATAGTCGCCATTGGTGATGTGTAATACCCGGGGTTCAATCACTGTGCAACTTGAATAATTGATTCAACCGACTCACTCCAGTTCAGCCAGTACACAACGCAAGGTACCATAATCATACATGCCATCAAGTGCATCAAACACCGGCTTCATCTTTTTGTCTTCCAGGTACCCGGTCATTTCAGCCATCTGAATGATGTAATCGATGTCTTCATCTTGCAGTCCGGTAACGTCTTTTTTGTCAACCAGACCCACAGCAATGGCTTTAGACAAGTGCATGTATACGGTGTTTAGGTTCAAATCCAGCACCTCAGCCACCGTTTCAACCGATTTGTGTTCCAGGAAATGATCCAGTGTTACATTGACTTCGTCTTCCAGGCGGTTATCCAGTTTCTTCGGCAACGGGTTGTCTTTGATAACCTGGATAAAAACGTCTCCATATTTAGCCAGTTTGTATTCACCAACACCTGAGATGTACATGAATTTTTCACCTTCCACAGGCCTTTTCCTGACCATTTCCAATAAAGAGGCATCACTGAAAATCACATAAGGAGGCACCCCCTGATCAGTGGCCAGGTCGGTACGCAGTTTTTTCAAGGCATTCCACAACACGGTGTCGTGACGACCCAAATCAATCTCTTCGGCTTTTTTGCTTTTATTCTTGGCTTTGACCACATCCCGCAAGTAAAAGGATTCATCCCCCTTGAGGATCGGCTTGGCCTTGTCTGTTAGCAATAAGGAGCCATGTTCCGGGTCTACATCAATGTATCCCTGACTGATCAGTTGCCGGTATAACCTGCGCCACCAGGTTTTTACATGGTCTTTTCCAATTCCAAACACATTCAGCTGATCATGCTTCAATTTACTGACCCGCTCATCATTGTCATTACCCAACAACAGATCAATCAGGTACATGATGCCAAATTTCTGTTCGGTGCGGTAGATGGCTGACATGGCCATCTGCGCTTCTTTTGAAGCATCAATTTTTTCCGGCGGATTCAGACAATTGTCACAGTTACCGCAGGGTTCTTCCAACACCTCATCAAAGTAGCGCAACAGGGTTTGACGCCGACACTCCAGTTGTTCACACAGGTCTACCAGGGAATCCAGTTTGTTGTGCAACACTTCTTTGTGTTCATCAGCAGCATCTGAATCCCTGATGAATTGCCTTTGCATCACCACGTCTTGATAGTTATAGGCCATCCAGGCGTTGGATGGCTGGCCATCCCGGCCTGCCCTACCCGTTTCCTGATAGTATGACTCGATGTTTTTAGGCATCGAAAAATGCGCCACAAACCGCACATCCGGTTTGTCAATGCCCATACCAAAAGCGATGGTTGCTACGATGATGATGCCATCTTCCATGAGAAACTGATGCTGATTGCGTTCTCTGATTTTATTGGATAATCCGGCATGGTACGGTAATGCTTTGCGGCCTTTGCCAGACAAAAACTCGGCCACACTTTCCACCTTCCTGCGGGACAAACAGTAGACAATGCCCGCGTCATTCGGGTGATTGTCATTGATGAAGCGCCACAATTGTTGTTTACCCGACTCCTGTTCTTCAATGGCATAGGTGATGTTTGGTCGGTCAAAACTGGAAATGAAAATTTCTGCATCATCCAATTGCAATTGTTTGACGATTTCCTTGCGCACCCTTTGATCGGCGGTGGCCGTGAGGGCAATTCTTGGCACCTCAGGAAATTGTTCATGCAACATCGACAGGTTCTGGTATTCTTTCCTGAAATCATGACCCCATTGTGACACACAATGGGCTTCATCAATGGCAAACAGTGCCACCTTGATTCGCTGCAGAAAGCCTTGCATTTCTTCACCCACCAACCGTTCAGGTGACAAATACAACAAATCAAGTTCATCATCCAGTGCCTGTTGTTTGACCTGTTCAATCTCTCTGGCTGACAAGGTGGAATTGATGTAGGCGGCCTTGACCCCCAATTGATTCAGTGCATTGACCTGATCCTGCATCAGCGCGATCAATGGTGATACCACCACCCCGACACCGGGTCTGGCTATGGCTGGAATCTGGTAACACAATGACTTGCCACCCCCGGTGGGCATCAGCACCAGGGCGTCTTGCCCCTTAACAAGGGTATCTACGATTTGTTCCTGTTGATGTCTGTATTGGTCATAACCAAAGACATCTTTCAATATATTTTGAGCTGCACACATCCTAATGATTTTAAACCATGGTAGCTTTTTAATTCAAGCGGCAAAAATTAACCTTGAGCTTATTGTGATTTCGCTGAGACCATTCTCAGGTATTGAGAATCTCCGGTGTTTCAATGAAACGGTCATTCAAATTCGGAGTCTACCAATGAATACCCACAAGATACACACCCATTCCCTGCTTTACTTCATTACACCAGCATCCGTGTTGTTGCTGATATCGCCACTGTGGTTTTCGGCCATCGCGCTGGGACTGGGAGCAGTGGTATGGCTGACAATGACCCTCCACCGTCACTGGGAAATCGTATGTTTCGGCTTTCAGGTGATCAGTGAATTCATGGCTTTTTGTCTGTTGGTGCTGGTTTTTGTTGGTTTATCACTGGGTTTGTCTGCACTGGTCGACTGGCCACCCCATTGATTCAGCCTCGGTTCAAGTAAGCGGTTTCATAATAGCCGTGAGTCATACCATCAAGCATCATGAAATATATTGTATTCGTCATCAGCGCACTGACCCTCAGCGCCTGTGTACAACCACCCAAACCATTGCGCGGTGAATTCAGTGACGTCAGCCCACAAGCCTATCAAGCCAATCCGGTAAAAGACCTGGTGGTTCGCTGGACCGGCTTTGTGGTCGACGTGGACAACCAGAATGACCACAGTTGCCTGACCATCATGGCCAAGGTTCCTGATGAACTCAGTCGGCCATCCAAACGAATTCGCCTGGATCAAGGTCGGTTTCTGGCCTGCAAACCTAAATTTCTGGAACCAGAGTTTTTCCTGAAAAAAGCCGTGACCATCACCGGACCGGTGAAAAGGCTGGTGAACAAAAAAGTTGATGAGATGGACTATGCCTACCCACTGGTGGATGCCCAAATCATATATGTTTGGTGATCAGGGCTATTTCGACTCAGTCAGCACCTGATTGACTTTGGCCTGTACATCAGTCAGCTCAATCAGCTTCATGGCACCTGGAAACTCAGTTTTGGTGCCCCACCTGACTTCACCAACCGGCTTATGCAGAAACTGTTCACAAGCCTCCGGATATTTGTCCACGGTCAGTTCAGGAAATTGATACGACCCGGATCGGCGGTAATTACTGGCAGCCAGCAAGCCGATCACCGGGGTTCCAACACAACCGGCCATGTGCATCGGCCCTGAATCCGGAGAAATCACCAGATCGGCGGCTTTAAGCAAACACCACAACTGTTTGAGGGTGTCCTGACCGGCAATATTGGTCACAGTATGACTGGCCTGCGCCTCAATGTCCGCCACAAAAGCCCGTTCTTTGGCCGAGGGACTGCCGGTAAGAATGACCTGGGCACGATGGACTTCAACCAACCAATCCACCAATGCACTGTACCTGGCCACTGACCAGTTCCTCAACGCATGACTGGAACAAGGACTGATCACCACCCTGGGTCCTTCAGAGGCCAACACCTGACGGGCAAACTGTTCATCTTCATCTGCAATTGGCAAATCCCAGTTCATCACAGTTTGTTGACAACCCAGGTGTGTGGCAAACTGCATAAAACCATCCAGCACATGGCAGTCTTTGAGGTATGGAATGCGTTCATTGATCACCAAACCATGGCCTTCCTTGCTGCGCTGGCGATCAAAACCCACCCGCCTGATGGCTGGAATAAAGCGTGAGACCAGGTTGGCGCGAAACGACAGTTGCATGTGCAACAACACATCAAAAGGCATCGCACCTACGGCCCGCCTCAGTTGTTTGATACCCTGCCAGCCCGACTTTTTATCGAACTCAATGAACCTGACACCTGGCAAGCCACTCAACAAGCGATGTTCCAGGCGACCAATGACCCAGGTGATCTCAGCTTCAGGGAATTGATGTTGAAGGGTTTTAATCACCGGAATAACGTGCGTCACATCACCGATGGCCGACAGCCTGAACAGACAAATTGAGCGGGGATTTTGCAGATGGTTTGTTGTCATCGGTCAAATCATTTAAAATGAAACATTCTAACATTTTAGGCTCGGCGACTTTGCACATTACCCATAAAAACAAACAATGGATTGTGGCCATTGATGACATCAAAGATGACATCAATGGTGATTGGTTTGATCAAAGCCACTGGTTGAACCAGGGACGATTGTTGGGTGCCAACAGCGGCCGAGGATCAGCATGGGTGATCAAATCAGAATGGGGTAAATGGGTCCTCAGACATTACCTGCGCGGCGGCCTCTATGCCAAACTCAACAAAGACCACTACTTGTGGAGCGGCCTGAAAAACACCCGGGCATACCGGGAATTTGAATTATTACAACAACTGCAGACTTGGCAATTGCCGGCCCCTGCCCCGGTTGCGGCCAAGATCCGCAAATCCGGATTGATGTATCAGAATGACCTGATCATGGCTCATATTCCACACCGACAAACCCTGGCTCAAGCCATCATCGCTCATGAAACCAGCGAACAAGATTGGCAAATGACCGGTCAAACCATCGCCCGTTTTCATGAACACGGGGTGTTTCACGCGGATTTGAATGCCCATAACATACTCTTGTCAGACAAATTGGTTCATGTCATCGATTTTGACAAAGGCCAGATCAGAAAACCGCAACCCGGCTGGTGCGAGAAAAACCTCAAAAGACTGAAACGCTCGGTTGACAAAGTAACACCTGACGAACACAGCGAAGGGATTGAGCAACAATGGCAAATCCTGATGGACGCATATCATGGCCACTGAGATCACCGATCAACTGAACAGACCCATTCGTGACCTGCGCATCTCTTTGACTGACCGCTGTCAGTTTCGCTGCCAGTACTGTTTGCCTGCCGAGCATGTGGATGTCATGCGCCAGCACAGCAAACCTGAAAATCATTTGAGTTTCCAGGAAATTCACGCCATCACCAGCGCCTTTGCCCGCCTTGGAGTAGAGAAAGTACGCCTCACTGGTGGTGAACCCCTGCTGAGAAAAAACCTGCATGAACTGATCAGCAACATCAAACAAATCAATGGCATCAAAGAAGTCGCCCTGACCACCAACGGCGCATTGCTCGATCCCGTTCTTGATGAGTTGATTGCTGCCGGATTGGACCGCATCACCATCAGCATGGACGCCATTGACCAGCAACTGTTTGAACAGATGACCGGCACCCGTTATCAAGTCAGTGACATCATCAACACCATCAATCGATGTGCTGACAGCGATTTGAAAAAGGTCAAAGTCAACTGTGTGTTACAAAAAGGCATCAATGAACACCAGGTCATGCCACTGTTACAACTGTTCCGGGGCACCGGAGTGGAAGTTCGGTTTATCGAGTTTATGGATGTCGGGAACATCAATGGCTGGCAACAACAACAAGTACTTGAAAGTCATCAGGTCCTGCAACAAATCGCTGACAAATGGCCACACCAAGCCTTACCTGCCAGTCATCCGGGAGAAGTGGCCAATCGCCACCGATTCACCGATGGTCAGGGTGAATTTGGCTTGATCAGCTCCATTTCCGAACCATTTTGTCTGGACTGTAACCGGGCTCGCCTCAGCGCTCAAGGTGAAGTTTACACCTGCCTGTTTGGTCAGCAAGGTCATCCAGTGAGGGCATTGAGCAAATTACCCGATGAGCTTTTTGATCGCCTGTCAACCATCTGGCAACAGCGCTCCGACCGCTATTCCATGGATCGTAAGCAACAACGAAAAACCGCTGGAAAGAAAATCGAAATGTTTGTCATAGGAGGATAAAAATGAGCAGGGAATTCACCCACATCGACGCCAACAACCAACCGACCATGGTGGATGTAGGTGACAAACAAGTCACCAGCCGCACGGCCAGGGCCCGGTGCATCATCGAATTACCCGACCCTGTCCGCCAGGCCATGGAGAATGATGAAATCCAATCCAAAAAAGGGCCGGTGTTTCAGACCGCCATCATCGCTGGAGTCATGGCGGCGAAAAAAACCCATGAATTGATCCCTTTTTGTCACCCCATTGGCATGGAACATTGCACCATCAGCATCCGTCCAAATGCAGATCGCAACCTGGAAGTCACCTGTGAATGCCGCATCACAGCAAAAACCGGCATTGAAATGGAAGCCCTAACCGGCTGCTCGGTGGCTGCCCTGACCGTCTATGATATGTGTAAAGCCCTGAGTCACGACATCGTCATCCGGGAAACCCGGTTGATTCACAAAACAGGTGGAAAATCTGATTTTCAGGCCCCATAACATCCTCATGAATAAATCCATTAATATCACCCTGGAATTTTATGGCCGGCTACAAAGTCAGTTCTCAGACCAGCCATTGAAGCACCACACCGTTGCCACCAACGTGCTTTCGATCTACCTTGAATTGTGCACATCGCATCAACAGCCGGATGAGTCCAGGATCATCAAACCCATCATCAACGATGCTTTTTGTGATTGGCAGGACTGTCCAAAAGACAATGACACCGTGGGGTTTTTCCCACCCGCATCGGGAGGCTGATATGTTCACCTTGAGTGACCAGGCACTGAATGCTGACAACCTCAAAGCCCAGGTTATCAATGACCGCAGTGGAGGCTTTGTCAGTTTTGAAGGTTGGGTACGCAACCACAACCACAACAAGTCAGTGCAACAACTGGATTACCAGGCGCATGACAAGTTGGCCACAAAGGTGGGCAATGAAATCCTTGACGAAGCCCGGGAACAATTTGCCATCAATGAAGCCGTATGCAGCCACCGTGTGGGGCTGTTGAAAGTCGGCGACATGGCCATTTGGGTCGGGGTCTCTGCCGATCACCGCGAAGCAGCCTTTGCGGCCTGTCAGTACATCCTGAACCAAACCAAAGCACGGGTGCCCATCTGGAAGAACGAACACTACAGTGATGGCGAAACCGGCTGGGTTGAGGCCAACCTGTGAGGCTTTGAAACGTGCCTTTTGATGCCAAAAAATTCGTCAATGACCTGCCCAAACTGCCAGGGGTCTATCAAATGTTTGATGATCAGGGTGAAATCATCTACGTGGGCAAAGCCAGGCACCTGAAAAACCGCGTAGGCAGTTACTTCAGTGGCAAAGCCAAAGACAACAAAACCATGGCACTGGTGGCTTCCATAGCCGCCATGTCATTCCACATCACCCGTTCTGAAGCTGAAGCCCTGTTGCTGGAAAACCAACTGATCAAAAAACACAGCCCCAGATACAATGTATTGCTCAAAGACGGCAAAAGCTATCCGTACATATACTGTTCGGTCAATGAAGACGAATTCCCACTGATTGAATTCAGACGAGGGAAAAAGCATGGCAAAGGCCGTTATTTCGGCCCCTTTCCCAGCGCTGCCTATGTTCGCAACTCATTGCATTTTTTACAAAAAGTCTTCAAAGTCAGGCAATGCAACAACAGCACCTTCCAGAACCGTTCAAGACCCTGCCTGCAACACCAGATCAACCGCTGTACCGCACCTTGTGTCGGTCTGGTCAGCCAGCAGGCATACCGTCAACAACTGCAATACACCTTTGATTTCATTGAAGGCAAGTCCAATCAGGTGGCCGATGAATTGATGAAAAACATGGAACATGCAGCCGATCTGCAGGATTACGAAAAAGCCGCCGAATACCGTGATCAGATCAAAGCGATCCGCATGATACAGTCCAAACAAACCGTTGAACTTCAGCCCGATGATAATTTCGATTTGCTGGTGGTAGGCCAGCAAACCGGCATTTACCTGGCCACTGTGGGCACGGTACGCAATGGTCAGTTCATGGGTTACAGAAACCACCACCCGTCGACGCCCAAAGGCACCCCATTGGCTGAATTCATCAGCGCCTTTATGAGCTTGTATTATGACGACCAGATCACCGCTGATGCCATCCTGTGCAACATCGACCCGGTGGATAAAAATGGATTAAGTGAACTGCTCTCAGAAATCAAGGGCAAAAAGCTATTCATCACTTCAAAACCCCGCGGCAACCGTTTGAAATTGCTGAAACAAGCCGAAGAAAATATGACCAATGCATTGACCATAAAAGCCAACAAATATCAAACCTGGCAGAACAAATGGGCGTTGTGGCAAAGTGAGTTGGGTCTGGATTCCGAACCTCAACGGGTTGAATGTTTTGACATCAGCCATCAAATGGGCGAACACACCCGCGCTTCCTGTGTGGTGTTTGATTCCACTGGGCCAGTGAAAAAGCAATACCGCCAATACATCATGGAAAACATCACCGCCGCTGATGATTACGCTGCCATGCGACAGGTGATTGAAAAACGCCTGGCCAGCATCGACAAAGCCAGCCTGGGATACCCGGATGTGTTTCTGATTGATGGCGGCAAAGGCCAGGTAAACCAGGCCCTGGCAATCCTGGAAGAACACCAGGTCACCGTCATCAAAGTGATCGGTGTCACCAAAGACGACAACCGCACCGCCGGTGAAGAACGCCTTTATCTGCCCGACAGCAACCAATTCATCAAACCTGAACGCCATGGCCTGCTTTCACTGATGGTGCAATTCATACGAGACGAAGCCCACCGGTTTGCAGTCAAAAGCCACCGCAAAGCGTTCAAAAAATCACGCAACCAATCCACCCTGGAAAACATTCCCGGCATTGGCGCCCACCGCCGAAACGCCCTGCTCAAACATTTTGGTGGCTTGCAAGGTCTCAACAAAGCCAGCCTGGATGAAATCAAAACCGTCACCGGAATCAGCGAAAAAATGGCCACCACCATTTATGATTTTTTACATTAAATGTAATTCATATTTACTTGATTTAAATATCATTTTATTTGCATATTTAGTCAACCCAAATACCGAACCCCAACCCATATCTATTTATTTATGCGTGTCACACTGCATGAAAAGGTTAACCGGCCATTACTCAAAAGCTGCCTTTGCTGCCCCTGAATTTCATTTCATTCTTCCTCATGGGCATTGAGTCAATTTCCTGAAACAGCACGTCTAACCGCAACTCATCACTGGTGTATTTGACACCACCGTCTTTGCCGAGCAGGACGACCTTTTTGCTTAAACCTGCATATTTCTGATTGGCGACTGTAACAAAATGGTCGGCAATTTCCCCCCGATAGTTACTGGTGACGTTCAGACCATCTATGACAAACCACACCACATCACGATCTTCAATTTCAGCCCCTGCCGCATCCAGCATTTGTCTACTGCCCACCTGCCCGTCAGCCCATATCATCACAATACGGTTTTCCCACAACAACTGTTCCGGACTTTCGATGTCAGGATGACCGTATGCAAGAGCACACAACGGTATGATCAGCAGTACAAATTTCAGATGGCTCATCTGTTTACCTATTATTTAAATTCCTGTGGTTCAGCGCCAGACTAAGCACCAGTGAAATGTGTCCAATGCCCGCCTCGCTGGCACAACAACTGCACCTGGAAACACCCGTATGTCAGGTGAAATTCGCACAGAGCTTCTCAACAAACCTACCCAGGTGTGGATCAGTTTGTTCCGGCAAGCTGTCTTTATGAAACCATTTCACACCGTTAAATTCACTTGTGTCGTACTCAATTGGTAATTTTCGGTTCCCTTTTAAAGCATACCAAATTGACACGTCTGTATGCCCACTTGTTTTGCCGACTGTTTCGGTACTGGTAACCAACACAGGCGCCTCGATTAAGAACTCGCCGTTGATATTCAGCTCCTCCAAACACTCACGAAGTGCTGTATCCCGTGGGTGCTCACCAGGTTCAACATGTCCGCCTGTTGGCAACCACATTTCGGCATTCAAATGGTCCACCAGCAATAAATAATCATCATCAACAACGGCAAAATACGATACCAAATGCTTTTTCGGAAAATCAGGCTTTTGTAGTCTACATAGCTCAACTCCGGAATCTATCCACTTGAGAATTTCCTGTATGGTGTCTTTTTCTTGAGCATCATGCGGCTTAATGCGACCAATTTCTTCACGTATTCTATTTCTCATAGGCTGACTTTTTGCTCGATTGTACACCCACAGCAGGTCAGTTCATGCAGGTAATTGTATTTATCCCAGCGTTGCTCCCTGCTTCAATGCGTTTCATCAATCAACTGAATTGCTGGCATTTCCTTCATCGGTATACCAGGGTTTATTGCTATGTGATCGTGGCAGGTAAGCAGGGTTATGAAAGTGCATTCAGGTGGTCTTTTTTCGGACAGTAAACTGCCAATCAATTGTATCCAACTGATTAATTAATGCACAATCCCGGGCGCACTTAATTCCTCATCAGTCTTAGACATGGCAGTGCTGTATGCGTCAGATGCTTAAAAATACTTACTCTGCTGCGCCGATGACCACCCTGAGCCGTTCAGGAAGATCATAAAAACCCAGACCTCTGAGCAAAAACTCAATGATGACCAATCGTTTCCAACACCAATAGAAAGGACTGTTGGGCCATTAAACAAAAAAACAGATCCATCGGTACAGGAGTCAGAGCCGGGACTGAATTGGTGGCTGAAGTCGCAGGATCACTCCTTTATGCATTTTTAGTCTGAAGGGAAAAAAGGTACAATAGCAGTGATTTTATATTTAATGAAGGACTGACCATTGAGCACGCTGAATACTGTTTTTGATTCAATCAAAACACTGCTGAAAAACCTCCCCAAAAACTGGCTGGAACTCACCACCCACCGCCTGGATATTTACCGTGAATCTCAGGCCAAATCTGAATTTTTAAGTGAATTGAAAGGACTGATTTCTCAGGGGAAAATCGACAGCAATAACCTTGAACAGTTACCGACGGCGTATGATTACATCAGATTAGGTCATCAACTATCAAGTTTACTGGAGTGGGTTTTGGCTGAGATCAACCAGGTGCCCGACGATCAAGTGATTACTTTTGCTTCGAAAACCATGCCGGTTTTGGCCCTCTTGCGTCACAACACCATCCACAACAGGAGCACTTATATTTATTGGGCTGAGAACGACTCAGAAACATGGCAAGGTGGTCCACTGATTGATGAAGCGCGATTGAAGTCTGTTTATGGTTATCAATACCACATGAAAAAAGTGACTTCAGTTGATGAAGTACCTGCGCATCATGATGACCATGCAATGGTGGTTTTTGTCAGCCAAAAACCCTTGACCAACAACCTCAGCGTAAACCCGAACATCGATATCACGGTGAACGTGCACCCAACCTTTGGTTCATATGTGGTGATTCACCACTCATCAACTAATGTGAAAGATCATGGCCAGGTTCCCAAGCACAGCACATCAGCTCAAATTGTCGGGGCCGTTCAACATGTGCGCAGACGGGAAACCATCGCCATGTCACCATTGAACTGTTACAACGCATTGAATGAGGTTCTTGGCATCAGCTACCAGAACACTCAGCTCAATACCGATGCCCAAACCATTGTGACGCAATGTATTCGTGATAACACTGGCAGCCAAGCTGTGCCTCTGGTTGCCTCCAGTGGGCTCTCTATTCAATACGCCATCCTGATGGGATTGGTTGAAAGTGCCCTGACCACTCACCCGGATAAAGCCATCAAAATCATCTTGCCCCCCAACTGTTATGGTGGAACAAATGATCAGTCCCGACGTGTCGCTGAGCTGATTCCGCAGGTCAGCATTGTTGACTTATTGGTTGATGGTGGTGCAGATCTGGTTAACAGTTTAGAAACAACGCTTGAGACAGTCGCAGCAGAAGATGGTGTACCCATCATCCTGGTTGAAATTCCTACCAACCCGCGGGTTGAAGTGCCAAACATGCAGTTACTGGGGCAGACATTAAAAAAACAGCGACTGACAGCCACTGCGATTGCAGCCATTGAACCCACACTGATGGTCGATCAAACCTTTTGCCCCAATGTTCAGCTGCTACAGGCCGAGAGTGAATTGAATGGGGTGAAAACCATCTCCTTTGCCAGTGGTTCAAAGTTTCCAAGTGGTGGTCGTTGCATTGCAGGCTATTGCGCAGCCAATCAAGCTGCCAGTGAACTGATGAGTTTGGTAGCTAAACATTTAAAACTGTCTGACAATGAAGCTGATGCCAGACAAATAAACACACTGGCTGAGACCATGCCATCAATGCCTGATCGCATCATAAAAGCGTATAGAAACACCCGTGATTTTGTCAGTAGAATTCAAACACTGCTGCCATCTTCGAAGGTATTTTATGTAACAGAAACCATGGCAAAACAGGGGTTTATGCCTTCGGTATTTTCACTGGATTTACCGGTCAATGAAGATTCACCCCAGGAACGTATGGAGCGGCAAAAAGAGTTGAATAAAAAACTGATTCAGTTCATGATCGGGAGGCATCCGAATGAGTGTAAAAACTGTGTCAGTTATGGCCAACTCAAAGGCAGCTACTGGACCATTCCCGCCACCTCGACACAAGGCACAACAAAAGAAAGTGACAAAGACTACGTGGTCAGGGCTTCCTTAGCGCCTGATGTTGATGTGGATTCTTTGCTGCAGTCATTTGCCGAGTTTTGCAAGATTCACGGTTTGTAACACAGTCAATTGTGAGGTGAACTCGCTTGTCAGGAACAAAAGTGAATGAAGTCCCAAGATCATTCACTTATTAAATCCGCTCAGTGATTGGTCTAAATGGCATGATTTTCTGCACATACACGGTATGCCACGCAACGCTTACAATGACTTCGTAAATGATGCAGGAGACAAGAACCACTCACTGAAAGGGTCTCAGTGATTAGCACATAACAATCAATCCAGCGCTTCATCCAAGTCAGCGATCAGGTCTTCGATGTCTTCGATACCGACTGACAGGCGCACCAGATTATCGGTGATGCCTATCTGTGCCCTTTGTTCGGCTGGAACCGATGCATGAGTCATGATGGCTGGGTGATTAATCAGCGACTCGATGCCGCCGAGCGACTCAGCAAGAGCAAACAATTGACACCGCTCCATCATGGCTGTGGTTTCATCCAGACCACCTTTGATCAAAACGCTGATGACACCACCAAATCCGCGCATTTGTTGTTTGGCCAGTTCATGCTGCGGGTGTGATTTAAGTCCGGGGTAGATGACTTGATCAACCCGGGAATCTTGTTCCAACCACTCAGCGATGGCTTGGGCATTTTGACAATGCCTTTCCATGCGCAAAGGCAAGGTCTTAAAGCCCCTCAAAGCCATATAAGCATCAAAAGCACCGCTCACGCCACCGATGGCATTTTGTAAAAAACCCACCTGATCGGCCAATTCTGAGTCATTAACAACTACAAAACCACCCACCATGTCAGAATGACCGTTGATGAATTTGGTGGCCGAATGCATCACTAAATCAGCGCCCATGTCCAGCGGGTTTTGCAGGTACGGTGAGGCAAAGGTGTTATCTACCACTGTCAACAGATCATGCTTTTTGGCAAAAGCCGTGATTTTTTTGATGTCAACCACTTTCAACATGGGGTTGGTCGGCGTTTCCACCCATATCATTCGGGTGTTGGGTTTGAGGAATTGCTCCAGGTTATCGGCTTCTGCAGTTAAATCAACGTAATCAAAGGTCAAATTGGCTGACCGCTTGCGCACCATGCGGAACAAACGATTGGTGCCGCCATACAAATCATTCATGGCAATCACATGATCTCCGGCATCCAATAACTCAATGATGGTTGAGGTCGCTGCCATACCTGAGGCAAAAGCAAAACCATGACTGCCATTTTCCATCGCCGCCACTGCCCGCTCATAAGCAAAACGTGTGGGGTTGTGTGATCTGGAATATTCAAACCCCTGGTGCTTACCCGGACTGCTTTGCAGATAAGTAGAGCTGGTAAATATTGGTGGCATCACCGCACCGGTGGTGGGGTCTGCAAATTGCCCGGCATGGATGGCTTTGGTTTGCAGGCCCCGATAGTTTTTGTCTTTTTTGTATTCGTTGTCGTTCAAAAGCTTACTTTTTCGTGTTTGATTCTGGCATCAGATTGTCACTGATTGACATCAACCCTGCGCAGGTAATTGAGTAAATCAATGCGGGTGATCAAGCCCAGAAACTGGTTGTTTTCTTTCACAATGGCCACTTTCCCTTCATCAAAAATAGGCATCAGTTGATCCAGTGGGGTTTTTACACTGAGAAACTCCAAATTACTGGTCATCGCCGATTCCACGGTGTCGGCAAAAGCGTTGGCATTTTCAAATACCTTCAGCAAGACATCCGATTCATCGATGATGCCAACAATCTCGTCACCTTTCATTACCGGCATTTGCGACACATCATACAGTTTCATGCGTTGATAGACCGTACCCAGGGTTTCATTGGGCCGCATGACGATGGTGTCATTGGATTGATAAGGTCTGGAGATCAGGTCGCGTAAATCGCCATGTTGGGGCGTTTCGATATAACCATTATCCATCATCCAGTA
Source organism: Marinicella sediminis (assembly GCF_002000055.1). Classification (GTDB taxonomy): domain Bacteria; phylum Pseudomonadota; class Gammaproteobacteria; order Xanthomonadales; family Marinicellaceae; genus Marinicella; species Marinicella sediminis. The sequence continues at coordinate 378,707 of NZ_MVBD01000002.1, forward strand.
ATCGTTGTACATTTTCGAGAGGTATTTGTTACCGGTGTCACAAACAAAGACCACTACATTTTTGGGTTCAGTGGCTTCCTGGCAGTAATTCAATGCCGCCTGAATCAAAGTGCCGGTGGATGACCCTCCCAGAATACCCTCTTTACACAACAGCTCACGACCGGCGGCAAAACTGCGCTGATCACTGATCGCGTAAGCTTTGGTTACATGGGAAAAATCACTGATGCTGGGCAGAAAATCTTCACCGATGCCCTCCACTTTCCAACTGCCACTGTCTTCACTGAGCACGCCTTCATTGATGTACTGGGCCAGGATGCTGCCCACCGGATCAGCGAGGATCAACTCGGTATCAGGGTGGTGCTCTGTGACATATTGACTGAGTCCGGTGACTGTGCCACTGGACCCCACACCAAAAACGATGGCATCGACCTCATTGTTCAGTTGTTCAAAAATTTCCGGCGCAGTGGTCAGGTAATGGGCTTTGGGGTTGTTGGGGTTGGCAAATTGATTGATGAAATAAGCACCCGGGGTTTCTTCGGCAATGCTGGCAGCAAGGTCCTGGTAATATTGCGGGTGGCCCTTGGCCACATCGGAACGGGTCAATACGATCTCTGCACCCATGGCTTTGAGGTTAAAGATTTTTTCTTTACTCATTTTATCCGGAATCACCAGGATCAATTTATAGCCTTTTTGTGCAGCCACCAGCGCCAGGCCAATGCCGGTATTACCAGCGGTGCCTTCCACCAGGGTATCACCAGGTTTGATGTGACCGGCTTTTTCCGCTTCCTCTATCATCGACATACCGATGCGGTCCTTGATGGATCCACCGGGATTCATGTTTTCCAGCTTGAGGTAGAGGTTGCATGGACCGGTGTCCAGGTGATTGACTTTAACCATTGGCGTGCGACCAATCAGGTCAAGCACTGAATTGACTACTTGCATGTGTGTCCCTATTTGATTTTTGTGTGTTAGTTATTCAGAATAATGACATCAACCCGGCGATTTTTGGCTTTACCTGCTTCGCTGTTGTTGTCTGCTACAGGCAATGATTCACCCATACCAATGGCCTCAATACGAGCGGCCGCAATACCATACTCTACCAGCAAGGCTTTGACCGCATCGGCCCGTTCCTGTGACAGTTTCAGGTTAAATGATTCGCTGCCTGAAGAGTCGGTATGTCCTTCTATGCGGATTGATCGATCTGGATAGCCATCAATGAATTCCAATACTTTACCAAAATTATCCACCGCGGTTTGTTTGATGTTGGCAGAGGCTGAATCGAAGACAAAATCACCCAGCGTCATGACCAAACCATCGACGGTTTCACGGGCAGCCAGTGACTCCAGTTGTCTGCGCAACGCATCGATTTCTTCGAATGCCAGATCGGCTTCCTGTTTGGCCAATTCAGCCACCCGCTCCTGTGCCCTGGCATATTCCCTGGCCGCTTCCAGCTCTGCCTGGGTCATTTCCTTTTCATTGGCAATTTGCGAAGCCAGTTCCAGTGCCTGTTGCTTTTGTAATCGTTCACGTTCAACTTCTTCTGCCTGCAGGCTGAGCATCAACTGAGCCCGATCGGCTTCCAGTCGGGCCACCGCGGCTTCTGTTCTCAAGGTATCGATGTTGATCACTTCCAACTGTTCGTCCTCTGCCTGAATCTGGTCTTTAAGGTATTCAGTTTCTGCCCGCATTTTGGCAGTCATCAATTGATGACGTGCCATAAAAACAGCATGTTCTTTGACTTTTCCGCTTTGAGAATACAACCCTTCAATGGCGGATTTGGCTTTGGCTTTTTCGGTTTTTGCATAAGGCCGGTAACGTTCTTCAGTGATGAAGTTATCAAACTCCAGACGCAAGGCTTCAAGTTCCAGATTCTTTTTCGCAGCCAGTGCATCCAGGCACAGTATCAGGCACAGAAACATGATCAATCTTTTCATTGTAAGCGCTCCTGTAATTCAGACAGATACAACCGGGCAGCAGAAACCTGATCCCGCTTATCCAGCAGTTCGTTGTTCAGTTGATTCAATTCTGCACGCATTCGGGCGATCTTGATATCGGCATAGATTTGTTCTGTCAACTGCGCTTCCAGTTTCCTTTTACGGCTGGCTTTGGCTTCTTTCGCCAACACCAGTTTTTCTTTGATGAACTTCATTTCCAGCGGCGCGGCATCGGCCACAGGAGAAGCCAGCACATTCTGCACATCAGCTTCCAACTGATAAAAGGTGTCTTCGTCAATTTGTATGGTGCCAGTGGAACCACAGCCGCCAATCATGGTCAACAACAGCAGCAGAACAGCTGTTGAGGTTGATTTTGGGTGAAATTTAATGATATTTCGCTTCATCAGTTTGTTTAAACTATTTGATTTCATTATAATTTGAACTGTTATCTTTATTTTGTGCCCATGGATTATATCAGTGTAAAACCAATTAAACACATGTTTATGAGTTTGCTGCTCATCGGCAGTGCCTTTGCTGTGCAGGCCAAAAACCTGACGGTTTACAAGCACGTCGATAAAAACGGAATTATACACTACTCATCGAAAAAACCCGTTGGCAAATCCTATAACATCCTTAACGTCCGCTGTCCTGAATGTGCCGCCTGGCGCAATTCAGTCGACTGGAACACCACGCCATTGATCGACAATAAATTTTCACTGGAAATTGAAAGCGCCGCAAGAAAACACGATCTGGAGCCCGCATTGATCAAAGCGGTGATTCATGCCGAATCAGCGTTTAAACACAAAGCAGTATCCTCAGCCGGGGCACAAGGCCTGATGCAACTGATGCCATTGACCCAAAAAACCTACCAGGTCAGCGATCCATATGACCCCCTGCAAAACATCCATGGTGGCAGTGCCTACCTGAAGCACCTCAAAGGAGTGTATAACCGCCTCGATGTTTATCTGGCGGCTTATAACTCGGGTGAAACCGCAGTGGAAAAATATGGCCGGGCCATTCCACCATTCCCGGAAACCCGTGAATACGTGCGCCGGGTCAAGATCCTGTACAAACGCTATCAACAGTCTGCCAGGCTGAATGCCGCCAATCAACAACCAGGCAACCTCACCATCAATGCATCGGGTCGTTGAGTCCTACCACGGCTGATTCAAACACCTCACCACACCGGCTCACACCGGCTCGGCTGTGGCTGATTACCCTGATAACCATGGTGTGGACCGTGTGTGCCATGCTAATGGCCGTGGCCACCATTGACAGTCAATCCCTGTACCCGGGATTCCTGGTATTTATCAGCACTCTATTGATCATGCTGCTACTGGTCAGTTTGATGGGTGGAAATTGGCGGGTCACCCTGCAAACAAGAGCCTGTGATGTCAAATGGCTGGGACTGGCTGTCGCACTGGCTGTGATTTACTGGCAGCTTGATCACTGGTTTTTCATGTGGCTGGATGCCGATCAAATGACCACCAGTCAACAACAATGGCACATCAACCAGGCGGCTTATCTGAGTTGGAGCGTATTCGCAGGTACAGTGGTCTTGGCACCATTGGTTGAAGAGGTTTTTTTCCGGGGGCTGCTGTTCAACACCCTGCAAGTACATTTCAGGGCTCATTGGGTGATCGCACTCAGTGCCGGATTCTTTGCCCTGATACACCCCAGCTGGCCATTGGTGGTCAGCGTCTTTCTTGCCGGTATGATGTATGGCTGGCTCAGATACCGGGCCGGCTCGGTGTTACCGGCCGTACTGGCTCACTTCATTCACAACGCGATGACCTTTTGGCTGTACGCCGGCGTTTGAAAAAATCACTGAGCATTTGACTGCATTCATCGCCCATTATCCCTGCGCTGATGTCGAAGTAATGATTGTGATAAGTTCGCTCTGTAATTTGGTCAACACTGCTGATCACTCCGGTTTTTGGGTCATGAGCGCCATAAATCAATCGCCCAATGCGGGCATGTATCAGAGCCCCAGTGCACATCACACATGGCTCCAGAGTGACATACAGGTGACAATCGACCAACCGGTAATTACCGAGGGCTTTGCCTGCAGCTTTGAGGGCTTGAATTTCTGCATGGGCGCAAGGATCGTTGAGACTGATGACCTGATTGTGTCCATGGGCAATGACTTCACCTGACTTGACCAGCACCGCCCCTACCGGGACTTCACCCTGTTGTTCAGCCAACTGCGCCTGCTCCATGGCCAGGCGCATGAATTGGCGATCTTGCTCGTCCTCGGTTATTCCCATTCAATGGTGGCTGGCGGCTTACTTGAAACATCATAAACAACCCGTGAAACCTGAGCGATTTCATTCATGATGCGACGCGATACCAGATCGATGAATTCATAAGGTAAATGGGCCCATCTTGCAGTCATGAAATCGATGGTTTCGACTGCCCTGAGGGCAATCACGTATTCATAACGCCGGGCATCACCTACCACACCGACTGACTTGACCGGCAAAAACACCGCGAATGCCTGACTGGTTTTGTCATACAGATCATGACGCCGCAGTTCTTCGATGAATATGTGATCAGCCTTGGCAAGAATGCCGGCATATTCGGCTTTGACCTCTCCCAGAATGCGCACTCCCAGACCTGGTCCGGGAAAAGGATGACGGTATACCAATTCAGGTGCCAGACCCAGGCTCACACCCAGTTTTCTGACTTCATCTTTAAACAGGTCCTTGAGGGGTTCAATCAGTTTAAGAGCCAGGTCTTCAGGCAGCCCGCCCACATTGTGATGAGATTTGATGACATGGGCTTTACCGGTTTTGGAAGCCGCTGACTCAATGACGTCCGGATAAATGGTGCCTTGTGCCAGCCATTGAATGTCATCCAGTTCTTTGGCCTGTCGTTCAAATATGCGAATGAATAATTCACCAATGATCTTGCGCTTACGTTCCGGATCTGACTCCCCCTGGAGGGCATCGTAATAGCGTTGTTGAGCATTGACCCGAATCACATTGATGTCCATTTTATCGGCCATGGTCTGCATCACCTGATCACCTTCCTGGTAGCGCAACAGTCCCGTGTCGACAAACACACAAACCAATTGATCACCAATGGCTTTGTGCAATAAGGCTGCCACCACCGAAGAATCCACTCCGCCAGATAACCCCAACAAGACCTTTTCTTCACCCACCAGCTCACGGATGGCCTCTACATGGGTGTCGATGATGTTATCGGTTTTCCACAGGCTTTCACAACCACATATCTGGTGAACAAACTGACTCAGAATGGCCCGGCCGTCGGCAGTATGCTCCACTTCGGGATGAAATTGCACACCAAACACAGGCAGAGACTGGTGCTGGCAGGCCGCATACGGTGTTGAACTGGTATGAGCGATACTGTTGAACACACTGGCCAGTGATTTGACTTTGTCACCATGACTCATCCACACATCCAGCTCTTTGTGTGACACACCGGCAAACAACTCAGATTCACCGGTCACATGCACTTTGGCATAACCGAATTCTTTTTCTTCAGAGCCTTCAACATCGCCCCCGAAATGATCATTCAGCAACTGCATGCCATAACAAATGCCCAATACCGGTATTTCCATCTCCAGCACCACCTCATTCAGGGTCGGCGCATTATCCATGTGTACTGATTCAGGTCCTCCTGAGAGGATGATGCCCTGAGGATCAAATGCTTTGACGTCTTGTGCATCAGCATCCCAGGCATATATCTCACAGTACACATCCAGTTCCCTGACCCGTCGGGCAATTAATTGGGTGTATTGTGAACCAAAATCCAGTATCAGAATTTTACTGTGCTTGATATCCATCTGCATGTCCTCAGGTACGGGTGCGGTAGTTAGGTGCTTCTTTGGTGATGTGCACATCATGCACATGCGATTCTTTGACCCCGGAATTGGTGATGCGGACCATGCTGGGCTTGGTTTTCATTTCTTCAATGTCACGACAGCCCACATAACCCATGGAAGCCCTGAGGCCTCCCATCAGCTGATGCACCACCGGTGCCAGGGCACCTTTGAATGCCACCCGGCCTTCGATGCCCTCGGGAACCAGTTTCTCGGCATCCACTTCATCCTGGAAGTAGCGGTCTTTGGAGCCTTTGTCCATGGCTCCGAGGGATCCCATACCACGGTAAGATTTAAAGGTTCTGCCCTGATACAACTCCACTTCACCAGGCGACTCTTCGGTCCCGGCAAACATGCCGCCCATCATGATGGTTGATGCACCGGCGACAATGGCTTTGGCTAAATCACCTGAATACCTGACGCCACCATCGGCAATCAGCGGGACGCCAGTGCCTTCCAGGGCTTTGGCCACGTCATCAATGGCTGAAATTTGGGGTACGCCCACACCGGCAACAATCCGTGTGGTACAAATTGAACCCGGACCCACACCGACTTTGACGGCATCAACACCCGCCTCAACCAATGCCAATGCGGCTTTGCCCGTGGTGATGTTCCCGGCTATGACGTCGACATCAGGGTATTGATTTTTTACGTCCCTGACCCGCTCAATCACCCCTTTGGAGTGACCATGAGCGGTGTCAACCACCAACACATCAACACCGGCTTTAACCAATGCATCCACCCGCTCAACAGAATCTCCGCCCGGTCCAACCGCTGCTGCCACACGCAGCTGTTCGCTGCTGTCTTTCACTGCCAGCGGAAAATCCTGAGATTTCTGGATGTCTTTTACCGTAATGAGGCCTTTGAGCTTAAAGGCATCATTAACCACCAGCACTTTTTCAATGCGGTTCTGGTGAAACAGTTGCAATACCTCACTGGCTTCAGCATCTTCACCGACGGTCACCAGGTCTTCTTTGCGGGTCATGATGTTTCGAACAGGGTCATCCAACACCGTTTCAAAACGCATGTCACGACTGGTTACGATACCCACCAACTCTTCACCATCGACCACCGGCACACCGGAAATACGGTGTTTGCGGGTGATTTCCAGAACTTCACGGATGGTGGTCATGGGATTAACTGTAATGGGATCTTTGATCACCCCGGATTCATACTTTTTGACTTTGACCACTTCCGCACATTGTTCAGCAATGCTGAGGTTCTTGTGGATCACACCGATGCCACCCAGCTGGGCCATGGCGATAGCCAGTCGGGCTTCAGTGACGGTATCCATGGCTGCGGAGACAACCGGAATATTCAGGCGAATGTTACGGGTTAACTGTGTGGACAAATCGACATCCTTTGGTAAGATGTCAGAGTAATCAGGAACCAACAAAACATCGTCGAAGGTTAAGGCATCGTACAAAACTCTCATGGGGCCACCTTTGGGTCTGAAAATAGCGGCGTATTCTAACACAAAAGCATGCAATCAACACGCGGAAAAACACCTCAAAATCCCCTGTCTCCATCTGACCTGAACCAAATGTTAAAAAATCATTTGAGCCGCTCATTTGACAGCTTCTGGCTCAGTGGTGAAATCATCGAACTTTATCAGTCAGCTGCCGGCCATCACTACTTCACACTGAAAGATGATCAATCAGGCATCAAGTGCGTGTTGTTCAGGCAAAAACAAGTCATCAAACTCAAACAGGGAGAACAAGTGACGCTGCTTGGAGAAATCACCCTGTATACGCCAAAAGGAAACCTGCAAGTGAATGCCATTCGGGTTGTCAAATCAGGAGCCGGAGGCCTGGAACAGCAATTACTGATGCTCAAGCAGAAATTGTCAGCTGCTGGCCTGTTTGATGTAAACCGCAAGAAAACCATTCCCAAAGTAGTCAGACGACTGGGCATCATCACCTCTCCCAACGGTGCGGCTTTACACGACATCCTCGATGTGATGGTTCAAAACAACCCGTTGATTGAAATCACCATCTATCCAACCCAGGTACAGGGTACGGCCGCGCCACCTATGATCTGTGATGCGCTGCGTACCGCTGATGAAGACAGTCATGATGTGTTGTTGCTGACCCGCGGTGGAGGCTCCAAAGAAGACCTGTGGGCCTTCAATGATGAAATGCTGGCCTATCAACTGGCTCAACTGGAAACACCCGTGATCAGCGCAGTTGGCCATGAGACCGATGAGTCCATCTCTGATCTGGTGGCCGATCAAAGCTGCATCACACCCACAGCAGCAGCCCACCTGCTTGCAGGAGACTTTTCCCGACTCAAGCAAACCCTCATCCAACACCAGCAACAACTGAATCACCTGATCAGGGACCGCAACCGGCAACACCAACAATCACTGGACCAAAAAGCCCATCAATTGTTTCAACAACACCCGGAACGCACCCTGGAAAATCAACACCAATTGCTTAAGCAGGCCAGTAAGGAGCTGCATCAAACCATCACCGGGAAAACCGCTTTTTTGCAAAATCTGCTGACCCTCAAAGACCAGCATCTGCAGTCCCAGCTGCCCGATGTACACCATCAGCAACAGATGATTCATAACTGGATACATCGGGGAACGCAAGTGATCAAGCAAAAAAAACACAATGCCAATCTGCTGCTGACACAAAACATCCGCTCATTAAACAACCTCAACCCATTGCAGGTTTTGGCCAGAGGCTACAGCCTGACCACTGATGAACAACAAAAGCCAGTTACCGACAGTCAACAGGTTAAAATCGGTGATACAGTAGAAACCCGGTTAAATTCTGGTAAAATACGCGCTAAAATTTTTGAACGTTTGGACAAAGACACAATCTAAGCGCAACAAATCAAATCATAAATGTTAGGAAATAAAACATGTCTACCAAGTCACAATCATTCATTTTACCTTTTCTGATTATCTCAGGACTGTTGCTGGCCGGTGCGGCTGCCTGGAAATTCATCGGTGATGAGGAGCCTGCTGCTGATAAAAAGCCAGCCGTTACTCAACCAGCAGTTGTCAGCAAGGGTGTTCCGGAAAGCCTCAAAAAACCACAACCCATGCCAGCAAAAAACGAGGTGGTTGAAGAAACCCCCACTTTGTTTGAACCAGCTCCTGAGCCCATCACTGTTGAAGAGCGCAAAGCCCGCAAAGAGATCAGCAGAAACAACATGCGGTACGCCATGCGCTACAACACCCTTGAAAGAGCCATGGATGCCTTGAAAACAGCCGTTGCGACCGGCGACACTGATAAAGCCGATAGCCTGATAGGATTCATTGAAAAAACCTATCCAGACGCAACCATCCCCAGCGAGTTACTTGACTTTTAAAATACTCAAATCCCCACACACCCATGAAGAGGTGATCAAGAAAAGCCTGTTCATGGGGGTGTGTTTCCACTGCGATAAGCCGACTGAATTCATGAGTCAACTGGATCAATTTGCCGATCCAGCCGCCACTCACAATTGCTGGGCCTATAAAATCGGTAATGAATACCGTTTCAATGACGATGGAGAGCCCTCAGGCACTGCCGGAAAACCCATACTCGCAGCCCTGGACGGCTCAGGCTTCGATCACATCGGCGCACTGGTCATCAGACATTATGGCGGCATCAAATTGGGTACAGGCGGGCTGGCCAGGGCTTATGGCGGGACCATTGCCAGGTTGTTGCAGGCAGCGCCCTTTACAACGCATTTACCGATGACCACGCTGAAATTGCAGGCTGATTTTCAACACAGCCAGATGATTTTTCAGCTGGTCGCTCAATTGAATGGACAAATCGACGATCAGACTTTCAGTACCAGAGGAGCCACTTTTGTGTTGCGTATTCCGCAGCAACAGGTCTCCGCATTCACTGCAGACATTGATAACCTCACCAAAGGTTCAGGCACCCTGGAAAATATTTGAACGGGGCCGCGGCTGACGCAACACCCAAACCGCCAATACATGTAAGACCAAAAACGGTGTCAGGTACCAAGCCCCCAGGTATAGGGCAATCAGCGACCATAAGACATAACAAAACATCAATATCCGCTTCATCACAGGCCACCAGATCAGCAGCCATGCCAATGGCATGAACAGCAATAAATTGAAATTCATGGAAGCCATTTCATATCCGCCGATCATCCAGAATGCCCCAAGAGTCACGCCGATCAGTGATTGTGAAACCACCAAGATCCAGGCCATGAACCGACGGGTCCGGCCAAAAGCCAATAACACCAAACCAAACCCCAGGATGGCCAGTATGGCACCATGGGTCTGCCATATCATCTGCCAGACAGTAATGGATTGCTGCTGATAAACCAATTGTGTGTGATCAATCTGCTGCTGCATGGACGTTTCCATGGCAGCATATAAATATTCAGGATAGGCCATCAGTTCCCAGGCTGTTCTGGGTTGGTAAGCTGACCAGCCATAAACCAGACTGATGCCCAGGTTCATCCAGCTTTGTTGATTGGCAGGTACCGTCAGTTGATAATGGTTCAGGGCTGTTGGCTGATCAAATTTTCGCTGCAGCCGTCCTTGCCAGACCTGATCAAGTAAATCCCTGATTTTAGTTGAACAATTGTTGTTGAAATAATCGTAATGGTAGCTTTGGTTTTCAGGGAGGATGTGCCAGATCAGGTGTTCTTCAATTTCCTGAATTTGTGTATCACTGAGTTTCAGCTGCTGCACCCAAAAAGAGCGGTTTTGCCACTGGGCCAGCTGCACTTCTTCATTGAGGTCACTGAGGCCGATTTCATAATACATTTGATTATCAATGAATGCTTTGATCAATCCTTCCTGTTCAAAGCTGAAATAACCAAAACCATACACATCCTGATCGATGGCCAGGGCCGTGTGACCAAAAGCAGACCAAAATTCATCACCGGGACCAATGGTGATCAGGCGCACCGTTTTGGCTGACGCCAATGACTGGGCCAGCAACAAAACAAGCAACAGGGAAAACGCCTTAGGTGAAATCAATTTGCACAAATTCTATGCGACGTTTATCAGACTTGATGACTTTAAACCGCAAATCCTCAACCAGAATTTCCTCACCGGTTTCCGGTAAACGACCTGCCACACTGGCCACCAGTCCACCGACGGTATCAAATTCAGCATCGTCAAAGTTGTAGTCAAAGGCTTCATTGAACTCTTCTATGGTGGTCAAGGCATTGATGCGATATTGGTCTTCACTGACCTTCATGATGTATGGATCTTCATGATCATCGTATTCATCATCGATTTCACCGACGATCACTTCAAGGATGTCCTCAATGGTCACCAGACCGGCCACTCCGCCATATTCATCAATGATGATGGCCATGTGATTCCTTGTTGTTCTGAACTCATTCAGTAGAATGTTGACTTGTTTGGATTCAGGGATGACCACCGCTGGCCTGAGGATTTCTTTGAGATTAAAATCATTTTCTTCTTTGACAAATGATTTCAGCACGTCTTTGGCCAACAGGATGCCTTCCAGCTCATCTTTGTCTTCTCCGACCACAGGAAATCTTGAGTGACCTGATTCAACAATGATGGGCAATACCTCTTCGATGTCGGAGGTCAGTGGTATCACCACCATTTGCGCCCTGGGAACCATGACTTGTCTGACCTGTAAATCAGTCACTTTCAATGCCCCTTTCATCATGTTCAGGGCATCCATATCAAGCAAGCCATTCTGATGAGATTCCAAAAGAATTTCCAGCAGATCGTCGCGGTTGCGGGGTTCGTCCGTAAATATATTGGCCAATTTACTCAGCCAGGATTTCTGATGTTCCGGATCAGAATCTTTCCTACTCTGGTCGTCTGTCATTAAGGTTTTTTTGTCACACCTTTTATTAGCTAAACACGTGCTAAGTTTATAGCTTATAAAACCGGATGTCCATCATTGATCAGGTGAATCTCAGGGCTTTTTCTACTGTTGTGTCAACACATAAATCAACGCGGCAATCATTGCCAGCATCATCACTGAGCCGATGATTTTATAGATGCTCCATGGTCGCTCTCCGTGGGCTTTTCCATTCTGACCATTAATCACATAGCGAAACGATTTATTTTTAAAGTTAAAGGCTGAAATCCACATGGGAGCCAGAATCAGCTTAAACCCCACCTCATGGTAAGTGGAATCGATGTGGTGAATGCGCTGATGATCACCTCCTATGTCACGTTTGACCGTTGCCCGGATGGTCTGATACATAACGTCTTTGGCTCTTTTAAAACCTTCCGGCAAACTGACCTGATACAATTCAGACCGAAAACCACTGAGGTATTTTTCATTGTATTCACGGGTTTGAGTTAAATCCCAGACCGATAAAAACCGCTGAAACTTCAATGGCAGGGTAAAACTCCCCAGCACCAGCACATCATCAAACTGATTGAACACCCGTCCCGAACGATGTCGCCAGCGGATTTTGGTCACGGCCTGTCTGCGGCTGACCGTTTTACCGTTCACCTTGACCCTGACGTTTCGGTAAGTGGTGTAATTATCACCCCGTTGACCCTCATATTCACTGTCAACCTGAGCATCAAATGCCCATATAGGCAGGTAGGCACCCAATATGGGTTTGGCCTGGATGGCCTTGCGTTTCAGTGCGGTTGGGGCAAACCACAAACCATTGATCCATTTTTTAAAGGATGCCTCAGCAGCTGACTGCACCACTTCAAAAGGTAACAGCCCATCAGGTGACAATTGCCGTTCATGCTGCACTGGCACCACCACATTCAGATCACAGTAAGGACATTCATCAGCGTGAACATTGTCTGCCAGTACGAAATCAGCCCCACAATTCTCACATTTGAGTTCATGCTGGATGTCACTGGGATCAAAATAATTGATCTGACTGATGGCCGCTTTGTAATCATGCACCAGGTATCGGTCTAGTGCCGATGCTTCGATGGGGTCGACATGACCACAGCTGATGCATTTGAGTGAATGCAGACCAATGGCGTAATCCAGGTCTGAACCACAATGATTACACTTGAAGTGCCGGTATGGAGTCATCCTTGAATTACACGGGCATTGGCGGTGGTTGGTGATGCAGCTGATGAGCCACTTCAGGAACGGTATCGGCAGCAGCCCAATCGCCCATTCCCGCAGACCAGATCAAGGTTTCCGGGGTGATTTTTTGTTGGCCTATCAGATCTGCAACAGCCATCAGGTTGAGCGGCCCTGCCCGCTCGCCATCGATGATGACAAAGTAATGTTTGATTTCTTTGGCCTGCTCCGGAACAGGAGGCGGGGCCAGAGGATCTGTGTCATCTCCTTTGGTCATCGCCTGACCAAAAGACTGCGCCATTCCAAACCCCATACCCATGGCCAAACCACCTCCGGCAGCACCCTGGTTATTGGCCGCATCCCGCATGGATTGTGCCTGTTGATAACGGGTAAAACGATTCAAGTCACCAACTGCAATTGAACTGGCCCGTTCATCGAGGGCTTTTTCCACTGCCTCAGGCACCGATACATTCTCCACCAGCATGGTTTCCAAAGACAAACCAAAGGCGGTAAACATGGGCTGAATCTGATCGGTCAAAAAGGCCCCAAGATCATCATAGCTGGCCGCCAGATCCAACACGGGCACACCTGATTCACTGACCACCTTGGCAAACCCGGTGACCACCAGATTTTTGAGTTGGCCGATGATTTCTTCCAGCACGAAGTGTCCGTCGGTGCCGACAATTTCTGACAACATGGTGCGTGGGTCTTTGACGCGAAAGGCATAACTTCCGAAGGCCCGGACGCGGATCACGCCAAATTCGCGGTCACGCAAAATCAGCGGATTGCGCAAGCCCCATTTCATGTCGGTGAACACCCGGGTATTGAAAAAATAAACTTCAGCCTTGAATGGACTTTCAAAACCATGCTTCCAGCCTTGCAATGAAGACAGAATCGGCACATTGGCTGTGTTCAGTTCATACAGGCCGGGTTCGAACACATCCGCCACTTCTCCTTCGTTGACCAAAACCGCCATCTGACCCTCTCTGACTGTCAGCATGGCGCCATTCTTGATTTCATTTCCATACCTTGGAAACCGGTATGCCAACGTGTGCTGAGTGTCATCCGTCCACTCAATGACATCCACCAATTCACCAAATAATTTATCCCAAATACCCATTTATTTTCCCTTGCTGCAAAAATGAATTATTATACACAAAACCGAACCACATCAGCAGTGCCTGAAGTGACAGATAACCAACCAGACACCATTGAAACCAAATGAATGACCACAGCACTTCTTCCGCACTGACCATCAGCCGACACCAGCACTCACTGGGCACTTATTTTAAATCCCTGAATGAAGAATGGCTGACACGCTTTTTTGTCATTGAACCTATCGATCAACAGGTGTTGTCTCACCCGGAAAAAATCATTCAGGAAGGGGGTCAGATTCTGTATGCCAAACTCGGACAACAGGTGGTGGGCTGTGTTGCTCTCAAACACCACGGCAAAGGGGTTTTTGAGTTGACTAAAATGGCTGTCACAGCCCAGAGTCAGGCCAAAGGCATCGGTGCTGAACTGATGACCCAATGCATACAAGAGTTCGGTGAACTCGGTGGAAAACAACTGTATCTGGAATCACATTCTTCATTGGCACCAGCGATCAAACTCTACGAACGTTTTGGCTTTGTTCGCAAAGCCCATCCATTTGAATCCGAATATCAACGCAGCGATTATTACATGTTATATCAACCTCAGGAATCTTTTGCGGATTCATGAAGGTTGAGCTTCTTGCGATAGGCTTTCAGATCTGCCTCCAGTAACTGGCTGGCTATTTTGATCAGGTCATACTCGGTTATCACACCGACCAGCCGGTCATTTTCCACCACTGGCAAACAGCTGACCCGTTTTTCACGCATGATTTGAATGGCTTCTACTGTGGTGGTTTTGGGGTTGGCTGAAATTGGATGATCGTTCATGATTTCGCTGATAGCAGTGGCTTTGTTGTTGTCACCATCCACCACCTTTTTCAGGATTGAGCGGTGTGAAACCAGTCCAACCAATTCGCCTTCATCATTTTCCACAGGCACGTGCCGCACCCGCTTCCAATCCATGATGCTGGCTGCCAGATCCATGGAATCATCCGGCCGCACCGTCAATAATTTAGTGGTCATGAACTGACCGACCAATAAAAAGCCGGCCCGCCAGTCCGTTCTTTTGTCAGCATGTGCCAGTGGCCATTGATGGATGGGGTTGTCCACTGCCTGCTGTTGATCCATTTCAGCCACAATGGACCTGACTTTTTCATCCGGGTGAATGTCCTTATCCATTTCAGTGATTGACCGTATGGCCCACTGTGCACCGGTTTGCTTGTTGTCTACCCGTTGAGCAATGATTGACAGGTATTTTTCAATGTCATCCTTATCCAGTCCGGATTGTCGTAATCCCCTGTCCGCTATGGGCAACAATTCATCCCTGATCAGCCGGGTGGCTGAAACACTGTCTCCATTGAGCCAGGTAAAATGGCATTCAAGACCCGTGCGACAGGCCTGTAAAAAGTTATTTCTGGCATGAGAAAAACGCATGTTGCTGGTGATGTCATGATCACCCTGACTCATGCCAGACATCAAGCCAAAATAAAATGCTGAGTTGGCCACTTCATCAATCACCGAAGGACCAGACGGCAGCACCCGATTCTCGATGCGCAGGTGAGGCACATTGTCCTTAACTCCATAGCAGGGCCGATTCCAGCGATATACGGTACCATTGTGTAGCATCAGGGCTTTGAGTTTCGGCATTTCACCCGCCTGCACCATGGCCACCGGGTCCTCTTCATATTCAGATGTCAGCACCACTGAAAAACGAGAGATGTCGTCTCTGAACACATCCACAATACTTTCGATCCATTCATTGCCAAAATGAACCCGCGGTTGGGTACCTCTTTTCTGATGGGTGGTAGAACGGGTGTCAATGGAATTTTGAAACACCGCTATTCTGGACTCATGCCACAACCGGTAGTGATGGATCAACCCGGAATTCACAGCCAGTGCCATCAGCGGGCCGGTCACTGCCTGAGACAGGTTGTACATGTCCACAAATTCGTTACCGGATACCTGAAAATGCACCTGAAAACTGGTATTCATCGCTTCCAGTAAAAAATTATCATGGGTGACTGACAGTTCGTCCACGCCACGAATATCCATTCTGAAATCAGAACCCCGTATTTCTTTTAAGCGGTCATTCAACTCATAGTATCGGTCGACTGGCGTGATGCTGTCCATGGTCAAATCCATTTGCCTCAAGGTTGGCAAAATGCCAGCCAGAATAATCCTGGAGTCATGCACACCGGCATGGTGACGGGCGATGGAAATGACTTCTTTGATCTCCTCTTCCATTTCCCGCAGGCATTTTCCGGTGAATTTCCTTGGCGTTAGATTGGCTTCAATATTAAACAGCGCAATCTCATTGGTAAACCGATCGTCATTGATGTCGTTGAGGATTTCTAGCGCTGTCAGATTGGGGCTGTAATCACCATCGGTGATGAACATTTCCTGCTCAGCCCCGATGCGTCTGGCCCCGGATTCGATCAAGCCCTGGTCAATCATCAGTTCCAACGCCCTTAAATCATTCAGTACCGCGCGGGTAAACAACCGCTTGGCTTCGTTATCTCCCCCTCTGGAAATATTTTGTTCACCCATAGCTCGCCTCTTTATGGTGGTGGTTTTCTTTTATTCTAATACAATTGATAGATCCAGGTCAGCATCCCAGTCAACATCGCCCAGGTAATGATGGTCAATGGCACACCCACTTTGACAAAATCAATGAACTTATAACCACCTGCATTCATCACCAGCAGGTTGGTCTGATAAGCCATCGGCGTGGCGTAACTGAGGTTGGCACCAAATAACACCGCCAGTACAAAGGGCTCTACAGGCATGCCAAGTCGCTGAGCAATACTCACCGCAATCGGTGTGCCAATCACTGCCGCGGCATTGTTGGAAATGACATTGGTCATGATGGCCATTGAAAACATCAGGATTCCCAGTACCACCCCAGGTGCAAACCCCGAAGTCGATACCACAAATAAGTTAGCCAGGTAATCGGCGCCACCTGTGGCCATCAGAGCAGCACCCAGCGCCAATGAAGCCACAATAATGAAAATCACCTGAGCACTCAGTGCGTGGGTGGCATCACGCCAACGCAGGCAGCCGGTAGCAATCATCACGAAGCAACCCACCACCGCACTAATGGATATGGGCAGTATGTTGAAAGCCGCCAGTCCAACCACCGCGGCCATCACTGCCAGCGCCAACGGTGCTTTGCGGGTATGCGGTAATTCCTCACCACCATCCAGTACCAGCAACGAACCGGTGGTTTTGACCTCCTGGATCGCTTTATGGGTTCCCTGGACCAGCAATACATCGCCTGGTCTGAAGATGATGTCATCCATGCCTTTGGATGCTGCGGTGGTCTCCTTACCCTGCGAATGAACTGCCAATAGAGTCAGGCCATATTTACTGTTCAGCCTTGAATCACCGACCCGCACCCGGTCCAGCAGTGATCCGGAAGTGATCACCAGCTCGGCAATCGACTGATCCCCGGCCGACAATGGATGCGACTCATCCACCTGATGTTCACCGGTATACAGAGCACCACCCAGTTCCACTTCATATTCACGCAGGTTATCGGCCGTGTCACTGACCACCAGGCGGTCTCCGGCTTTGATCACCACATCGGGTAATGTTGCAATGGACAAACCCTCGCCCCTGACAATTCGCTGGATTGAAATTTTGCCATCCACTTTGTCGCGTATTTCGGCCAGGGTTTTGCCATCAGCAAAGCCACCTTCATTGACGTGTATTTCTGCTGAAAACATCCTCGGCGAAGTGTCTTTCAATGGTGGTGAGCGGTCGGGCAGTATCCTCGGAACAATCAGCCACAGGTACAACACAGCCACAACCCCGGTGATGGTCACTGGCAACACGAAATCAAACATGCCAAATTCAGGCACACCCAAGCCTTCAGCCACTTTCACCACCAACAGATTGGTTGAGGTACCAATGGTGGTGGCCATACCTCCCAGCAAAGTGGCCAGTCCCATCGGCATCAGGGTCCCTGCTGAAGACTGACCCGTACGCAGCGACACACTGATCAACACCGGTAACAACAACACCACAATCGGGGTATTGTTAACAAAAGCACTGAGCACCGCTCCAGTCACCAGGGTCAGTAACAGCGACAACGAGGGGCTCATTTTCCAGATTTTTGCCAAATACCGGCCAATCGGCTCCATCGCACCGGTTCTGACCAATGCCTGACCAGCCACCATGAGGGCACATACCGCAATCAATGCTTCATTGCCAAACCCGAGGAAGAATGTTTTGATCGGGAAAATTGAACCGTCATTCAACTGATAGGGGAACACATGAAAGCCCAGGATTAGTGCACAGAGCACGAATAAACTGGATGTCTGCAACGGAATGCGGTCATTGGCAAACAAAATCAGTGCCACCAATGTCAGTATCAACACCCCCAGTGAATGGGGTTGCAGGGTATTGGCTAAAACTTCAGATTCCATATAAGACAGGATTAGAGATGAGCTTAAAGTCTATCAAATTGGTAGATAAAAGTCATAAAAACATTTATCATGAAAAAGCCGGATTGACATAAAACGGACACATTATGTGTCAACATAATAACGATTAATTCTGCATCAAATGACAGTGGGGACTGACAAAAACACAGACATCAAGCATGACTCAGTGTCGCTCCGCACAGCTATCAACAACCACACAATTAAGGGGTGATATGACAACTGAAAGACCTTGGTTAAAGCAATACCGGCCCGGTGTTCCGGCTGAAGTGGGCGAACTGCCATACGAAACCGCAGCTGACATGATGATTGATGCCTGCCAAAAGTATCAGACTCAGGATGCTTTCGTGAATTTTGGCAAGGCCATGACTTACCAGCAACTGGATGAATACAGTCAACAATTGGCGGCTTTTTTGCAGGCACATTTCAAAACCGGTGATTCAATTGCCATCATGATGCCCAATGTATTGCAATACCCCATCGCGGTATTGGGTATCCTGCGGGCAGGCATGGTGGTGACCAATGTCAACCCTTTGTACACCCCAAGAGAACTTAAACATCAATTGAATGATGCAGCTGCCAAAGCCATCATTGTGATTGAAAATACCGCCTGTACGTTATCTGAGGTGATTGAAGAAACCGGTGTTCAACAGGTCATCACCGCCACCATCGGAGAAATGATTGGCGGTCTGAAAGGCAGCATCATGGATTTCATGATCAAAAGGGTCAAGAAAATGGTGCCACCGTTTGATTTACCTGGTGCAATCACCTTCAAAGAAGCCCTCAAACAGGGTAAGTCTCTGGCTTACACACCTGTCAAGCGCACCCTGGATGACATTGCTTTTTTACAATACACAGGTGGCACCACTGGGGTTTCAAAAGGCGCCATGCTGACCAATCGCAACATGGTTTCCAACGTCACACAAACACGTTTATGGATTTCCAATGAGATTGTCGATGGTGATGAAATCATCATCACTGCATTACCGCTTTATCATATTTTTGCACTGACTGCTAACTGCCTGACTTTTTGCCAGTATGGGGCGAAAAACATCCTCATCACCAATCCCAGAGACATGCCTGGCTTTGTCAAGGAACTGGGACAGCACAAATTCACCGTATTAACTGGCGTCAATACCTTATTCAACGGATTACTGAACACCCCTGGTTTTGATCAGCTGGACTTCTCATCATTCAAATTTGCCCTGGGTGGCGGCATGGCCGTTCAAAAAGCCACGGCGATGAAATGGAAGGAAGTCACCGGTGTAACCCTGGCTGAAGCCTATGGCTTAACAGAAACCTCTCCAGCCGCCTGTATGAACCTCATTCCGATGTCAGAATACAATGGCACCATCGGACTGCCAATTCCGTCCACCGAATGCCAGATACAAGACGATGACGGCAACCCCTTACCCATCGGTGAAGCCGGTGAACTGTGCATCAAAGGTCCTCAGGTGATGCTTGGGTATCTGAACCGTCCTGATGAGACTGCCAAAACCATCGTTGACGGATGGCTAAAAACCGGTGACATTGCTGTGATGGATGAGCAGGGCTATTTTAAAATAGTTGATCGTAAAAAAGACATGATTCTGGTTTCCGGTTTCAATGTTTTCCCCAATGAAATCGAAGATGCCGCTTGTCTGCATCCAGACATCATTGAATCTGCTGCCATCGGTTTACCGGATGAGAAATCGGGAGAAGTGGTTAAACTATTTGTGGTTCGTGGATCAGAGGATCTCAACGAAAAAGATGTGATTGACCATTGCCGTGCCAATCTGACTGGCTACAAAGTCCCTAAACTGATCGAATTCAGGGAAGAACTGCCCAAAAGCAACGTGGGCAAAATTCTTCGCAAAGACCTGAGACCTGATTGACACATTGCGGTGCGTATTTGTTATCACAGCTACGCACCCTACCCCCAAAAAGTTTATAATATGCGCTGTTTTTGAAGGGCTGAAGATTTGCTCTGCCGCCGATCTGGTCAAGTTAGGCTGCTGATGAAATCCAGGTGTGTAAATCCCATCAGGTACCATTGATGAATTGATCCACATACCCAAGCACCAGCAATCCAGCCGGATGAATGTTTGATCACTCGACATGATCACCACAGCCACCTTCATTTTTGGTAACCGTACGTGAATGACACACCGGGGTCATTCCATCATTAATCATGCCGCCTGAACCACTTCAGCGGCCGGGAAAGTGAATACAAACACATGAAAGCACTGGTCAAAAAACGCCCTGAAGAGGGCATCTGGATGGATGAAGTACCCATGCCGGAAATGGGGCACAACGATGTCCTGATCAAAGTCGAAAAAACCGCCATATGCGGTACCGACTTACACATTTACAAATGGGATGAGTGGTCTGCCAAAACCATCAAACCACCACTGGTTATCGGCCATGAATTTGTTGGCCACATTGTTGATATGGGTAGCGAAGTAACCGGATATGAAGTTGGCCAGCGAGTCAGTGCTGAGGGTCACATCGTCTGTGGCGTCTGTCGCAACTGCCGAGCCGGCACACCTCACCTGTGCCCCAACACTGAAGGCATCGGCGTAACCCGAAACGGAGCTTTTGCGGAATACCTCACCATGCCAGTACAAAATCTATGGCCGGTGCCTGACAGCATACCATCGAAACTGGCGGCTTTTTTCGATCCATTTGGTAACGCCGCACACTGTGCACTTGAATACGACATGGTTGGTGAAGATGTTTTGATTACCGGGGCCGGACCCATCGGCATCATTGCCACTGGCATTTGTAAACACGTCGGTGCACGTAATGTGGTCATCACAGACGTCAATGATTACCGCCTGTCACTGGCCGAAAAAATGGGCGCCACGCGCTGCGTCAATGTGACCAGGGAAAAACTTTCTGAAGTGATGCATGACATGAACATCACTGGATTTGACCTTGGCATGGAAATGTCCGGCAACCCGATGGCATTCAACGACATGCTCGACAATATGTACAATGGGGGAAAAATCACCTTGCTGGGGATGTTACCTGACAGCACTCAGATCAACTGGGACAACATCATTTTCAAAGGCCTGTCAGTGAAAGGCATTACTGGTCGGAAAATGTATGAAACCTGGTACAAGATGACTCAATTACTGTTATCAGGCTTTCCTCTGGAACAAGCCCTCACCCATGAAATTCACATCGACAACTTCCAACAAGGATTTGACCTGATGGCCTCTGGCCAGTGTGGCAAAGTTGTCTGTAGCTGGAGCTGATGCACCATGAAAAATTACTCAGAAATCATTCAAGACATAAAAGATGAAGGCTTGTATAAAAGTGAGCGAATCATCACCAGCCCCCAATCCTCACACATAGAGTTGCCCGGCGGTCAGAAAGTCATCAACTTTTGTGCCAATAATTACCTGGGACTGGCTGATCATCCAGCGATCATAAAGGCCGCAAAAAAAGCCCTTGATACCCATGGTTTTGGCATGGCCTCAGTCAGATTCATCTGTGGCACCCAGGATTTACACAAAGAACTGGAAGATAAAATCAGCCAATTCTTTGGCACCGGTGACACCATCCTTTACACCTCCTGTTTTGATGCCAATGGCGGTTTATTCGAAACCATACTTGATCAAGAGGATGCCGTGATCAGTGATGAACTGAACCACGCTTCTATCATCGATGGCGTGCGGCTTTGCAAAGCCCAGCGCCATCGCTACAAAAACAATGACATGGCTGAACTGGAAGAAAAGCTGAAAGCCACTCAGGATTGTAAACAACGCCTGATCGTCACCGACGGTGTGTTCAGTATGGATGGCACCATCGCCAACCTGAAAGCCATCACCGATCTGGCTGAACAATATGACGCCATGGTTGTGGTGGATGACTCACATGCCACCGGTTTTATCGGGGCCACCGGCAGGGGATCTGCTGAACTGGATGGCGTGATGGACAAAGTGGATGTGTTCACTTCAACATTGGGTAAAGCCCTTGGCGGTGGCTCAGGCGGATTCACTACGGGCAAAAAAGAAATCATTGAATTACTGCGCCAACGATCCAGGCCCTATCTGTTTTCCAACACCCTGCCCCCACCATTGGTAGCTGCCAGTATCAAAGTCTTTGACATTCTCAATGAGTCCACTGAATTGCGTGACCAACTGGAACGCAACACCACTTATTTCAGAAAAAAAATCGTTGAACTTGGATACACCGTATCTGGTGACAATCATCCGATCACACCTATCATGCTGGGTGATGCCAGACTGGCTAAGAACATGGCTGATCGCTTACTAGAGCTGGGCATTTATTGCATTGGCTTCAGTTATCCGGTGGTTCCAAAAGGCAAAGCCCGGATCAGGCTGCAAATTTCTGCCGCCCACTCGCAGAACGACTTGGACATCGCCCTGGATGCCTTTGCCCAGGTAAAAAAAGAATTTGTGTAAACCATGAAAGGGCTGCGCATACCGGTTCTCACTTATCATGCCAACAACATCACCGGCACTGCTTATGCTGAAAATGACCACACGGCGCTGAAAACAGACCTGAACACCCTTCATGAACATGGTTTTCAGGTCATACCGCTGTTGTGGGTGGCTGAATGGGTACAGGGAAAGCGCAACTTGGGTGAACTGAATAATGGCAAACTGGTAGCCATCAGCTGTGATGATGGCCTCAATCTTGATTATGAATCCGGAAATTTTCTTGACCAGGGTCAACAACCAGGTTTTTTTCAGATACTGCAATCCTTCATCGACGAGGTGGGTAAAGAACGTCAACCCCATGCGCACCTCACCAGTTTTGTCATTGCATCACCCAAAGCCAGACGAGCCATTGAGTCTCATTCATTAGAGGGCCAGCAATTGATGTCAGATAAGTGGTGGAAAGCAGCCAGTGATTCCCCACTGTTCAGTATAGAAAATCACTCTTGGGACCACCGGCATCCTGCCATTTATGATCACCGCGAGGCAGACTTCAGAAACATCAATTGTGAGACACTGGCTGATCAGCAAATACTGTTTGCCGGACAGCAAATCACCAAAAACACTGGCCTGGACTGCCAATTATTTTGCTTCCCATTTGGTCAATACAATGAATACCTGATCAAACAATACCTCCCTGAACAACAACAAAAGCACCAGCTGACTGGTGCTTTCAGTTGTGATCCCAAAGCGGTGACTCGGGACTCTAACCCTTGGTGTTTACCGCGGTTTGTCTGTGGACTGCACTGGCAGTCCACAGCTGATCTCACCCAACTGGTTCTGGGTATTACTGATTAGTCAAATCCACCACGGAAAATCATATCAGATGGCACAAAATCCATGGACACATGGTTGTTATAACCAGGGAACACCTGATCCAGATTTGGATTACCCAACACTTCTTTGACTATGGTCGAATATACCTGACGGTAATCAATTTCCGGAGACACGTCTTCACCATCAAACAAATCATCATTCGAAAGTCCGGCAAAATTACCATATGACTGGCCACCGTTGACCCGACCACCAAGCACCAGCATGATGTTACCGGAGCCATGATCAGTACCACTACCACCCTCTCCGTTTTGTCTGGCACGACGGCCGAATTCACTGTGAATCACCACGGTTACCTGATCAGCCAGACCCGCAGCTTTCAGGTCATTGTACATGGCTGCAACACAATCTGACATGTCAGTCACTTTGTTGAAGAAAAAGCCACCCCCACCATCACCCTGGCCGTTATGGGTATCCCAGCCACCCAAGTCTGCGGTGGCCACATTGATATTCAGATCTGCTCTGATCAGTTGAGCTATCAAAGACAGTTGATCACCAAAACTGGTATCAGGATAAGTCACTCCACCTGCCGGGGTGTAGTTATCCAAATCCAGTTCATTGATAATGGCCAATGTGTCCATGGCTCCCGAAACAGACAAATCCAGGGCGCTGTTACCGGCATACATGTCAGCAATTGAAGCCGCATGTTGTGCCTCAAATTGTCCTGAGTTGGGGTGATAACCACTGACTTGATCGACGGTCAATGCGTTGTAATATGATTGCAGACTGATGGGGTTTGAACCCGCTGAAACCAACACCGGAATCACTTCATTGCCAGTGATTTGCGGTGTGCTGTTCAAATGTCTGGTTAACCAGCCATCCACCGTACTCAAACTGGTTGGGGTACCCAGTTCAACCAGTTTCATGGCATCAAAGTGACTGCGTGTTACATTATTCTGTGGCAAACCAGTGCCATGAATAATTGCCAGATCACCAGATAAATACAGATCTCTCAACCCACTGGCAGCCGGATGGAAGCCAAAGACTTCACCAATGTCCAATACCGGATTGGTGATATTGGCACCTGGCAAAGGAACCTGAATATTGGGTCTGATTTGCTCATAGACCGTTCTGTCGGGACCTGACCAGGGCGGCACCACATTCAACCCATCCATCCCACCTCGCATGAACAAATCAATGATGATGGGCTGACTGGATGGCGCCGAACCACCGGCGCGAGCCACTTTAACGCCAGAAAAGGCACTCAGCAACGCTGCTGACTGTAAAAATGTTCTTCGTTTCATATTTGTCATCAGTGTGCTCCTTCAACGTTGCATAAAATAAGGCGATGCCAGAATCAGGCTGATCATACCTCTGAGGCGTTCATGCCAGCGATAAGGCCAGTTGTTGTCTTCCAGGTCGTCAAATGGAATGGTCAGATTCCTTTGCCAGGGCGGATAAGACCCGTCAGATGGTTGCTGAATCATGAAATTGATGATTGACTCAAACACGGGGTCACCAGACCAGCCACCTGCTGGTGAGTGATCAAAAATTTTGCTCATCCAGAACTCAATCAAATTTTCCGGTGTCAGATTGGCTTGCTGATTTTGGTATTCAGCCAGTGTTTCAACCCTGATTGGACACAAATAAACACCAGAATTATTGCGGTCAATCAACCAATCCATGGTTTTCCAGGTCTGGATCAGTGCCGTGGAACTCATCCAATAACCTGAAGCGGAAGGATACCCATCAGGCGCCTGCCACTCAAAAGGAAAATGCCCGGTGTCATCCATGCGGTATTCCAGGGTGTTACTGTTATCGTCATCTGGTTTAACTGTGAAATCAGCCTGACAGGCCCGCATGGCAGAAACCACCGAATCAAAAGGCCGCTTCAACTTGGACTGCCAGTAAGTTGGGTTGGCAAATTCAGCGTGGTTGAATAATGCTTTGAATACCAATTCCAGTTGATTAGCGGCATAGCGGTTGTCGTAAAAAACAGTCGCCACATCATCAATCACATTTTGTGGTGGCTGATCACTGATGAAAAAGCGCGCCAATTTACCAGCAATGTGTTTGGCGGTACCGGGGTGATAAGCCAGCAGTTCGATCAGGTCATAACCATCCTGTACTTGCTGATTGGCCGGAATATTGGCAAAGCCACCCACCAACACAGATTTCTGGAAGCGGTCATGACGGTTATCATCATACATAAACTCGCCCGTATCGCCCAGGCTGCTGGAATCATTGACCCGCCAGCCGGTCAGGCAACGAGTGGCTTCATAGACATCACTGTCGACGTAAAACTCCTGAATCATGCCACTGGCTGGCCATGGCCCACCAGAGTCACTGACCTGAATTTGCGGCACTTCATGCTGCTGGGCCAAACCATAATAGTTTTCCACACCCAGGGTGTGTAATTCAATCAACTCACGGGCATAGTTCTCATTGGGTTCGGAATCTGAATTGTTATAATTATCGAGGTAATACAGCATCGCAGGGTGTTGGGCCGTATCAATCAGAAAATCTTTAAAGTTACCAAGCATGTGGGTCCTGATCACATCACGATCCCAACTGGTCATGGTTGACCGGGCATAATAATCATCACCATCAAGGCTGAAATGATCATGCCAAAAATCAGCAATGCGTTCCTGCAAAGGAAAAAGACTGTAAGCAGCCCGCAGGAATTTCAAACGCTTCATTTCATAAATGGGCCTTGAAGAGCTCATCAATCCGGAACCGGAGTTCACATGGTGATCACTCCACATTTGAACCAAAGACTTGTTCAGGGTCACGTAATTGCCAGCATCGGCTATTCTGGCATTGACCTCAACATCGTTACCACCGGCTAATTGCTGATCCACAAAATGAGACAATTTATCGGCATTCGTGGCACCTGGCAAAGCCGCAAAGCTGGATTCATCAAACTCCCCGGGAGTGATGCCATAGCCCAAACGGGCATATACCATGTGTGCAAAAGATTGTTGTGGCAGCGGTACTGCACGGATACCAGTTGGTGTTGCCTGGGTGTTACGAGGGGTTCCGGAGCTGCTGGGTGTTGACTGTGACGCAGCCCGGTTGGCCCCGGGAACCGCTGTCAAAGCGGCCGCTGCCAGACCAGCTGCCACCAGCTGTCTCCTGTGTTTAGATTCTTGTTTCATGGCTACTCAATTCAAATGACTTGAATTCAGTTTAAAAATGCGCCACAAAATTAATGTGATTACGGTCTCATATTTTCACAGCTCATCAGCTGAAGAGTCACCGATTAACGATAAATTAAATCTGGCTTGCCACAAAAACAGCAAAGCCAGGAACTGAAATCTGCTGGTGACAAAAATTGTCTGCCATTGAATACCCGCAAAACAGGAGCTAATAAAAACCATCAGGGCTTTTTTTTCAGACGTTTAAATCCATGTATCACCAGGTTAAGCCAGGACAAAATAATCAGCGACCCACCGACCGGAGTGACCCACGAAAAGGCCGTTTTACCGGCAAACACCAATAAATACAGGCCGCCACAAAACATCAATACCCCAAGGATCAATGCATACGCTGCTGATCGCACCCAAAACCCCTGATCAAACTGACTGGCCACCCAAATCAGCAATAAGGCATGTATCAGTTGGTATGTATAAGCGTGCTGGAATAACAGTGATTCACGGGTTCCCGGAACCAGTCCGAATGCATGTTGGCCCATCGCACCAAGAGCAACAGCGGTCAAACCATAGACCGCTGCCACAATCAGCAAGATGGATGATTTATTCACCTTCTTCCTCAATGGTCAGAGGTTCGGTTTTCAGTTCGGTGAAATCACTCAGTGTTTTGTTCAATGCGGTGAACTTATATTCAGCAATGGTCATCAGCCATGGCTCATAATGGGACCATTGACTGCCACTGATGTTCAATTGATAGTCATCTGCTTGTTGATAAACATTCAGCTGAATCGATGACCCATCAACCAACGCATAATCCAGGGTCACCACAGGTGTCAGCGCAGACACATCGACCTGCTCTGCTGATTCAATCATCAGCCTGGTCAACCCTTGTGACAACACCTCAGGGCTTACGCCGTCCTTTAACTGCTCCTGCTCATCCAGTGGCTGAATATCCCACTGGTTATCTTCAGGGTTTCTGGTGACCTTGAACGGCTTGTCCTCATGAGGTCGTATCTGCACTGCGTTGATTTGTTCGGCAGGTATATTCAATACGGTTTTTAAGGTCCAGGAATCTTCATTGAAAACCACTGGCTTAAGCCCCTCGACCAAATATGTCTGGTCTTCTTCAGCCATTCTCACAAACTGTGTTCCTGCTGTGCCAGCTTTACCCAATTGCACCGCTTTGACCAGCTCATCTCCTTTGTAGAGACTGACCCGCAGGTCATCATCAGCCAGGTCCAGGCGTTGGTGGTTCTCAGGATTGGCTGTTTTCACTTCAACAATGCGGGCATTTTTCATTGACTGCAGCAAACTGAACAATGGCTCCATATTGGCATAAAACCCACCGTTCAGAATCCAATGGTCTTGCGCTTTAGTCAGTTCCATGGTTTCTCCATTTTGCGACAGCACCACTCTACTGATCTGACTGACCGCTTCAGGCTGACTTTGCCATTCCGGAACCAGGGCGCTGTGCTCAGCTGCCTGATCAGGTGATTGTTGTTGAATAACGAAATAAGCAAACCCAGCAACCACAATCAATATACCCAACAAAACTTTCATGTTATTAACCATATTGACGCTCCTTTCTTTTTGACTTTCTCCACGACATGAATACCACCACCAGGGTAAGCAACAATGGCAAAAGAACAATGTTGATGAATTTCAATTGACTGCCCAGGGCTTCAATGTCTTTATTGAGGTTTCTTTTCACTTCCCGCAAGCTTTTACGAACTTCCAGCTTACGTTGTTTAAATCTGGCGATTTCCTGTTGTTGCTCCTGACTGATGATCAGCTGATTCTCCTGCCCTTTGCTGCGTTGCAATTCATTCAATTTAGCTTCTGTCTCACGCAACTGTTGCAGCAACTGATTTTCCGTCTCGCGGTATTTCTGTTCACTCACCCGCTGGATATCCTGGACCTTATCAAAAGGACGGTTTGAAGTACCCCTGGCCCTGACCTGAATCAAGTCAGCACTGCCTGTCAAATTGTCAATCAGGTTATTGATCAGGCTACCATTGTCTGCAAAATTAGAATAAATCTGCCGGCCAAAGAAGTTTTGAGCTCGCACCCACATCCGATCAAACAACACATCCACATCCGCAAAGATAACCACATTCGGTTGTTCATTGCCTTGTAAGACCTGTTCTGCCGTTACATCACCGATACCATCAGGAAATGCGGTATTAACCGCACCGGTGAGTCGTGCCGCAATCACGTGTTGCTGATCATCAGCCTGAAAATTCTGAAACAAGCCAGCTGGATTAAACAGCAATGACATGGGGTCACTGCGTGTCAGCATGGATTGCCGTGAAGTGGTCAGCAAAGGGGTCAGCCGACCTTCTTCAGCGACCAATGTACCGGCCAAAGCGGTATTGACTGCTGATAAATCCAGCATCACAATGTCCTCTTCATTGAGGTTGTCTTTCACCCAGGAATTGATACCCAGATGTCTGATTGCCTCCCCTTGAGGTGATTGAATTGAAATCGCTTGCTGGGTATCCAGCACCACTTGTTGTGGATCAAAACCAACACCCCAGACGGAGAACAACACCTGCAAGTCGGAACTGCGGTCAGCTTGCAACTGGGACATCGGATTCTGTGGGTCTGCAGGCACTTCTTCCGCCTGAGCCATGGGGTCGACAAAGACCATCAGACGACCACCATCCATGACAAACTGATCAATTGCAAACAGGGTTTCTGAGGTCAGGTTTTTAGGATGAACCAATAACAGTAAATCAATTTCACTGAAATCTGTCGAACTGGTGGCAACAGTTTGTACATCGTACATTTCCTTGAGCTGCTCAAACATGATCTGCCCTGGTACCTGACCCAGTTGTGGGTCAAAGGAACCAAGCAATGGTAATTCACTCATCACCCCAATGGTGCGTTTATCGGGATGATTCAGGTTGTAAATCAATTGAGCCACGTCGTACTCCAGAAAGGCTTCTTTATCAGGTTGCAAGAATGGAATCACCTCCACCTGATCAAGGGCGTTGGTTCCGGCCAATCCAAAGAACACATTTTCACCCCCTTCACCGACTGGCAGTGCTTGCAGCCCAAACTGGGAAGCCTGATCTTCTTCCTCTGAAAAAGACACCGGATCAATCAGTGTCACCTTCAGCTTACCATCACCATACCGCTCAAGCTCCTCAAGAAAATCAACGACTTGTCGGTGATATGTTCTTAACAAAGGAATGTTCTCGGTGGCTTCGTCAGAATAAAACAACCGCAAGTGTATTGTTTCATCAATGTTGCTCAGGATGTTTTTGGTCCCCTGATTGAGGGTAAACAAGTTGTTTTCTGTTAAATCAACCCTGAGTCTGGAAAACAATCCGCTTTGACTGATGACGACTGACGACAGTAAAAAAATGGCCGCCAGAATCAATAATTGAGTCTTGTGTGCTTGTTTTTTCATGATCAATCCGCCTTTTTCATGTCAATAATCAAAGAAGTGGCATACAGCCAAAGTCCAATGGTGATGGCAAAATAGCTCAGATCACCCAGGTCCAGAACGCCCTTGGTGATGGAGTCATAATGTGTCAGAAAACTGGTTGAAGCCACTGCATCAACCATGATTTGAGGCATGAACAATTTAAAAAAGTTCAACACCATCGGAAATCCTGATAACAGAAACAGGAAACACACCACCACCGTCAGAATGAAGGCAATGACCTGGTTTTTGGTGGCCGCAGAAATACAGGCACCTATGGCCAGAAAACCGCCGGCCAGTAAAAAGCTTCCCAGGTAACTGGCCAGGATCAGCCCATTATCCGGATCACCGAGGTAATTGATGGAAATCACCATGGGAAATGTCAGCACCAGAGCCAGACCAATGAACAACCAGGCTGAAAAATATTTGCCCATCACCCAATCCATTTTTTTCACAGGCAGGGTCATCAACAATTCAATGTTGCCACTGTTGCGTTCTTCTGACCATATCCTCATAGAAACAGCCGGCACCAAAAACAGGTATAACCAGGGGTGAAAATTAAAAAACGGTATCAAATCAGCCTGTCCGCGTTCATATAAATTGCCAAAATAAAAAGCAAATACCCCGCTCATAATCAGAAAAATGACAATGAACACATAAGCTATGGGAGTGGCAAAATAGCTTTGCAACTCACGTTTGATGATTGGTTTGATTGTAGTCATTTAACCACCTCTCTTTCATTTTGTCCCTGGGTGATGTTGCGGAACACCTCATCCAGGCGACCCGCTTCCATTTTCAGGCTTTTCACCTGAATGGATTGTTTGCGTAAAAATTCACTGATTTCATCAAAAATAAACAACCCTTGCGTGGGAAACACCGTGGTTTCTTTGAGTCTGGAATCATAAGTGACATCAAGTACGCAATCCATGCCTTTGATTTTATTCAGTAATTCAGTATCTAAATCAGACACAAAACTAACCGCATGGTGGTATCGTGACATGCCTTCCATTTCTGCAGGTGTGTTATCAGCAACCAACTGGCCTCCCGCAATGATGATGGCCCGGTCACAGACCGCATGCACTTCTTCCAAAATGTGAGTAGACAAAATGATGGTTTTGTCTTTGGACATGTCGGTGATCAGTGATCTGACCTGATGTTTCTGATTGGGATCCAGACCATCTGTTGGTTCATCCATGATCAACACCTCTGGGTCATGAATGATGGCCTGTGCCAGCCCCACCCGACGCTTGAATCCCTTGGAAAGGGTTTCTATTTTCTGGTAATACACCTTTTCCAGGTTGACACGTGAAATCACAGATTCCACTGCTGCCCTGATCAGGTCTTTTTCAATGCCTCGCATGGCGGCGACAAAATACAAAAACTGCCCCACTTCCATTTCGCCATAACTGGGCGCTCCTTCCGGCAAGTAGCCGATTTTCTGTTTGACCCTGATCGGATCCTCAGCAATGTCAGTACCGCAAACTTTGATTTGCCCTGATGTGGGCTCAAGAAAGCCTGTGATCATTTTCATGGTGGTGGACTTTCCAGCTCCATTGGGACCCAGAAAACCCAAAACCTGGCCTTTTTGAGCAGTGAAACTGAGGTCGTCCACTGCAGTAAATTGGCCAAACTTCTTACTTAAATGCAAACATTCAATCATGACTGTTTAATTCTCCATCTACAAGACAACACAAGCCACGTTCAGTTGTTGTCCTGAACCCGCTGCATCGTCACACTTTAATAATGAGTAAATCCTGAAACGGTTCAGAATTTTGAGCCATTTAACTTTCGAATCATAGTGGCCCTCATTGATATTTCAAGAGCAGCTGATTAATAATCCAAAGAAAACTCCATGGACTGGCTGTTCAGCTTAATCCTGGATGTACCGACTCGCTCCACAATAACAGTTGAGACCACAGAACACCATAAAGCATTGACTTCCTTGCAGCTCTTGACTAATATGCTTTGCTGTTATGGCGCACACTGCCATGGCGTCTCCCCGTCAAATGACCAGCCTGAACGGGACTGAAAAAGATTCGGACAAAACACATTTCATGAATGATGTACCTAAACAATTGCCAGAAGGCATACTTGATGTTGATGCAACTGAACTGCATCGTTTTGTGGATAACCACACCCTGGTCCACCTCAAAGGACAAATAGAGCGGCCATTGTTCGTCTCTATCTTGCAGCATGGTGATGAAACCACTGGTTGGGATGCCATGAAGTTGCTGTTATTGAACCACCAGAATAAATTACCAAGAAGCATTTACCTGCTGTTTGGTAACGTCCAGGCCGCCCGCATCAACAGTCGGCAACTGGATGACCAACCAGATTTCAACCGGTGCTGGCCAGGTATTCATAATCAGCAAAACGAGGTTGCTAAAACCATGCAGGAAATCACCGACCTGATGGCCAGAATCAAACCTTTTGCCAGTGTCGACATTCACAACAACTCAGGCAGAAATCCGCACTATGCGGGCATCAACTCATTACAAACACCATTTGTCAACCTGGCGTCATTGTTTTCCGACACCATCATTCACTTCACCAGCCCTGATGGCATACAGTCAGGCGCATTTGCCCGTTTTTGTCCCTCGGTGACCATCGAATGTGGTATGTCAGGCACCGCCGATGGCATTGAACAAACCCACACTTTCCTGGAAAACCTGATACATTTACCTTCTTTGAAAAGCGTTCCCGGAGTGGCTGAACACCGCCAGGTACTGAATATCTTTTCCACCGTAAAGGTTAAGCCTGAAGTCAGCATTGGCATTCAGGGAGAAGTAACTCATCCGGTGAACTTCATCATCAACGATGACCTTGATTACCACAACTTTCATTTGTTGGAATCAGGCACAGAATTTGGGCGGCTTGATCATGAAGACACCATCATGCCATTTGTGGTAACCGATCAGATCGGGCATGACATCACGGATCATTATTTTGAAAAAAGGGGCACCAGTGTGTGCATCAAACAACCGGTCATTCCAGCCATGATCACCCAAAGCATCAGGGCCATTCGGTTAGACTGCCTGTGCTATCTGATGCACCCCATGAACCCCAATCACCCATAAACCGAGAAAACTATGAACCTAAAACAAACCAAAGCCATCATAACCGGTGGTGCTTCAGGACTTGGCTTTGCCTGTGCAGAACATGTGGTCAGCAATGGCGGTCAGGTGACTTTATTGGATGTCAATGAGTCAGCCGGCGCTGATGCCGTGAACAAATTGGGTACAGACAATGCCCATTTTATCAAGGCAGATGTCAGTAATGAAGCCGCTATTGTCACTGCCTGTGATCAAGCCAAAAACTTCATGGGACACATTAATGTGGTCATCAATTGCGCAGGTGTCCTGGCCGGTGGACGAGTACTAGGCAGAGAAGAGCCCATGGCACTGAGTCACTTCAACAAAGCCATCCAGGTCAACCTGATCGGCAGTTTCAATGTCTCCAAGGCTGCAGCCAATCTGATGCAACACAATACAGCCGATGAAGACGGACAACGCGGCGTGATCATTAACACGGCATCGGTTGCCGCATATGAAGGTCAAATCGGACAGGCCGCGTATTCAGCCAGTAAAGGTGGTATCGTTGGTATGACTTTACCAATGGCCAGAGAACTGACCCGTTTTGGAATTCGCGTCATGACCATCGCACCGGGCGTATTCCTCACTCCCATGGTCGCAGGCCTGCCTGATGACATCAAAGCCGCACTGGGTGCATCGGTACCGTTCCCTTCACGCCTGGGCCAACCCGATGAATTCGCCCGCATGGCAGAACACATCATTGAAAATACCTACCTCAATGGCTCAACCATTCGTCTCGATGGAGCCGTTAGACTGGAACCCAAATAAAGGCAAACCATCCGGACAGCAGGCAACCTGCTGTCCGGAATTTTTTTATCCAATCTCATTCTTTCATAACATACACGCATAAGGATATAGCGTTATCTCAGTTCACAGCAACCGTTTAGACGTCTAAACTGCAGTTTTTATTGATTTAGATACTGCGCATGAGCACCAACGCACTGACCCAGTTACCACAGCCTGATGGCTCGCCCATTGATCCCACGATCTGGCTGCAACTGAAACAACACATCAACAACCTTACAACCGAACAAAGGTGGTGGCTATCCGGGTATCTGGCGGCTTTAAATCACCTGCCATTGGAACAACAGCCTGCGGTTTTGAACAACCCTGCCCCGGCAGCTGTTCTGACCATCCTCTATGGCAGCCAAACCGGCAACGGCAAGACC
Source organism: Marinicella sediminis (assembly GCF_002000055.1). Classification (GTDB taxonomy): domain Bacteria; phylum Pseudomonadota; class Gammaproteobacteria; order Xanthomonadales; family Marinicellaceae; genus Marinicella; species Marinicella sediminis. The sequence continues at coordinate 413,057 of NZ_MVBD01000002.1, forward strand.
ATCGCAGAACAATTACTGCGACAGGCCAGTGCCATGGGCATCTCTGCCCAACTGCATTCAATGGCGGACTATTCATTGAAAAAACTGGCCAAAGATCAGTGGCTGTCGCTGGTTATCAGCACTCATGGAGAAGGTGAAGCACCTGATGATGCCGAACTGTTCTATGAACAACTGTTCAGCAAACGGGCTCCACAGCTGAAAGGACTTCATTTTAATGTACTGGCCCTTGGTGACAGCAGCTATGAGTGGTTTTGCCAAACAGGTAAAGAAATTGATAAACGGCTGAGTGAATTGGGTGGGGACCGGTTTGCCGAACGACTGGATTGCGATGTTGATTATGAAACCAGTGCCGCCGACTGGATTTCCAGCACCCTTGAAACGGTAAAACCTGAATTAGCAGAAGCCAATAACATCGCCCCATTTCCCGTGGCGCAACCACTGGATCAAAGCACCGTTTCTCAACTGGCCAGCAAAGAAGATCCACAGACCGCAGAATTAGTGACCATTCAAAAAATCACTGGTCGGGGCTCAGTGAAAGATACCTACCACCTGGAATTGGCCATAAATCCTGAGCGGATTCAATATCAGCCTGGCGACTCACTGGGCATCTGGGCTGACAATGACCCCAATCAGGTGGCGCAGTTACTGGCATTACTGAACCTCACGGGTGAAGAAGTATTGACCTTCAAAGACACCAAGGAAAACATCAGGACTTTGTTGCTCAAACACATTGAAATCACTCAAGTCAGCAAGCCATTGATTCAATGGTTGGCTCAAGCAGGGGGGGATGAATTGATTCAACAAGCAGCATCAGATCACCAATCATTTATCCAGTATGTGGCGGATCGACAGCTACTGGACGTGTTAAGCGCCCAACAATCACTTCTGCCTGATGATCCAGGCCTCCTGTTACAACAACTGAAAGGCATCACTCCCCGCTTGTATTCAATTGCATCATCTCAAACTGTGCATGAAGATGAAGTACACCTGACCATCAACCTGGCATCACCCAGTCAGTCAGGTTTTCATGGACTGGCCAGTGGGCTGTTGTGTAACCGGCTCACCGAGGGTGATGAGTTGCAGGTTTATGTTGAGCCAAACAGGCACTTCAAACTACCCGCCAATGAAGCACAAAACATCATCATGATCGGTCCGGGCACCGGCATCGCACCTTTCAGATCTTTCATCCAACAACGGCATGAATTACAGCATACCGGAAAGAATTGGTTGTTCTTTGGCAACCCGAACTTTGCCACAGACTTTCTTTATCAGACCGAATGGCTGAAGTGGCATGACCAGGACGTGCTGAATCACCTCAATCTGGCCTTTTCCAGAGATCAGGAGGACAAGCATTATGTACAACATGAAATACAACGGGAAGGCGAACGGCTGTGGCAATGGCTTGATCAGGGTGCTGCCATCTATGTGTGCGGTGATGCCAATCGCATGGCCAAAGATGTTGAACAGGCTTTACTGGCCATATTTATTGAGCATGGCCAGCTGGATTCCACTGAAGCCAAGAACCATTTGACCCATTTAAAACGCGAACAACGCTATCAGAAGGACGTTTACTGAAATGAACAAGCAAACCAACAAATTGGAAGCTGTGGAAGTCATCAAAGACCGCAGTAATTTCCTGCGAGGCACCATTGCCAGTGAATTAATCAACCCAATCACTGGATCGATCACTGCAGATGACACCCAATTAACGAAATTTCATGGCATTTATCAACAAGATGACCGGGATTTACGCAAAGAACGCGCCCGGCAAAAACTGGAACCACTCTACAGTTTCATGATCCGGGCCAGGGTTCCCGGCGGAGTGATGACCACCGATCAGTGGTTGGCAGTCGATCAAATGGCAGACACATTTGCCAATGGCAGCATCCGACTGACCACCCGCCAGGCATTTCAATTTCATGGGGTGATCAAAACCCGGCTGAAATCAACGGTGGCTGCGATCAACGAACAGCTGATGGACACCCTGGCAGCCTGCGGAGATGTCAACCGCAACGTGATGTGCACCGCCAATCCCGAACTGTCTGCTGTACACCAGCAGGTATACGAGGACGCGGCCAGAATCAGCGCTCATCTCACACCACAAACAAGAGCCTATCATGAAATCTGGTTGGATGGTCAACAAGTCACCAACAATCAACCCAAAGATGCTGAACCCATTTACGGGCAAACATATTTGCCCCGCAAATTCAAAACTGCAGTGGTCATTCCACCCGACAATGACGTGGATGTACTGGCCCATGACCTTGGATTTGTGGCCATAGTCAGAGACCAAAAACTGCTGGGATATAACATCACCGTTGGGGGCGGCATGGGCACCACACATGGTGATGCCGACACCTTCCCATTGCTGGCTCAAACCCTGGGATTTTGCCGTCCAGAACAAATCCTTGAAGTGGCTGAACACATTGTCATGATTCAACGTGACCATGGTGATCGCACCAACCGCAAACACGCCCGCTTCAAGTACACCGTTGATGACCATGGTCTGCCCTGGCTAAGGGATCAACTGACCACCCGCATGGGCTGGTCTCTGGAGCCACCTGAGCAGGCAGAATTTACCCACAATGGTGATCGCTATGGCTGGCGACAAAATGCCGATGGCAGTTGGCATCACACCCTGTACGTTGCCAGTGGCCGGGTGCAGGATGATCAGCGGCAGACCTTAAAAACAGCCTTGCGTGAAATTGCCGGTAGCCATAAAGGCACTTTCCGCTTAACAGCGAATCAAAACCTGATCATTGCCGATGTACCTGAAGACCAAAAAGACCACATCGATGACCTGTTGAAAACACACCAGCTGACCGAAAACATCAGCCTCACCCGTTCTCTGTCAATGGCCTGTGTGGCCTTTCCTACCTGTGCGCTGGCCATGGCTGAAGCTGAACGTTACCTGCCAGAACTGATTGATCACATTGATGACCTGCAACTGAAGCATGGCATCGCTTCCAGGGGCATCGTTACCCGCATGACGGGTTGTCCCAACGGTTGTGCCCGGCCTTTCATGGCCGAACTGGGATTTGTCGGCAAAGCACCTGGACGTTACAACCTGTACCTCGGTGGCAACCCACAAGGCACCCGGCTGAATCAGATGTATCGGGAAAACATCGATGAAAAGGAGATTCTTAAGCAACTGGATGAGTTATTTCGTGCTTATGCCAATGACGCTCAGGTTGAGGAAGCATTTGGTGACTTCGTGATACGCGCAGGTTATGTAAAAGCCGTTGAACATGGTCGCCAGGTGCACCTGCAGGTGGTGTGATCATGACTCAGGTATGTCTCAAACACCCGTGCTCCATGACTGCCACCAAAAGTCAAATCAACCGCTGGAATCAGCAATTTGCAGACCTCACAGCCCAGCAGCGCGTCGAACTGATGGCCAATGAAGTGACTGGTCAAATGGCAATGACTTCAAGCTTTGGTATTCATGCTGCGGTCACTTTACACCTGATTAATCAGGTGATTCCAGGTATCCCCGTCATCATGGTCGACACCGGCTACCTGTTTGCTGAAACCTATCAATTCGCCGAACAGCTGCAGCAGCAGCTCCGCTTAAACCTGCAGGTGGTTCAAAGTCCACACAGCGCAGCTCGTTTCGAAGCGATTCACGGTCAACTTTGGACCCAGGGGCTGACCGGTATTGAACAATACAATCAACTCAGAAAGGTCCAACCGCTCAAGCAGGCTTTGCAACAAAGCGAAGTGGATGTGTGGTTTTCTGGTGTACGCCGGGATCAATCTGAACACCGGCAATCCTTGCCATGGGTACAATTGAAAAACCAACGGTTAAAGGTTCACCCCCTGCTGGACTGGTCTGAGAGAGACATGTACCTGTATCTACAACGACACCAATTGCCACAACATCCCTTGTGGGACCAAGGTTATCTTACGGTTGGCGACACCCATACCACGCGGTCAATTCACGAAGTAGATTCGGAAGATCAGTTACGCTTTATGGGATTGAAAAGGGAATGTGGTATCCACGAATGATCCCTGATGGGCGATCACAATCGGGCGATGATTTGCTCTGCCAGTTGTTCATGACTGCGCCATTTTTGATTGTCAGACTGGATGGTGAGTACAAACAGGTCATTGTTGTGTTCATCGATGAAAAACTCTGTCAGCGCCAATCGCCCGCCTGGTAGACGGTATTTGATATTGAACACCTTAAAACGCTCATGAGAGCGGAACTGACTGTCAAGCAAGCTGGCTTGATACTGCTCCCGGATGCCGTGATACAGGTCAAGAGCATGACCGAATGCCCCTTGACGGTACGAGCGATGTGTGCTCGGATAAACCGCCAGCTTGATGCCCTCAGAGAAATCATTCATGCCAGCAAATGTACGCCGTGAAAGCAACCAAAGGTGTACAAATGGCGATTCATTTTTCACCAACAACCAATTGGCTGGTAAAAAGCGTTCCCATCCCAGGCTGAAATACTGACTTTTGGCTTGCTGCCCGGACTTTTTCACAGCTGGCCTTCGGGCCAGGCGTCCCGGCAATTGAGGGGACGGGCTGATGGCTGGCTGACGTGCGGCCTCATGTCGGTTTTGTTGAGGCTTTTGGTCGGTCAAAGCCGGTCTGGTATGGGTGACCAGGCACCTGCGGTCTTGAATCACCACGCTGCCGTCGGCCTGCTGACAGCGATACACTTGTGGTGCTTTTGCGTCAACAAACAGTGGCAATAACAACAAAAACAACACCCCCTTCATGGCCATAAAAAATCAGAATGGCATGCCGCCAGGCATTTTACCGCCCAGTTTTTGCATCATTTTCATCATGCCTTTACCTTTGAATTTACGCATCATTTTTTGCATCTGGGTGTATTGCTTCAACAATTTGGAAACATCCTGTATGGTGGTACCTGAACCATTGGCGATGCGGCGTTTTCTGGAACCTTTGATCAATTGCGGGTAGCGCTTCTCCTTGATCGTCATCGAGTTGATCACCGCCAACATACGTCCAGTGGTCTTGTCATTGACCTGGTCTTTGACCATGTCTGGTAGGTTGCTCATGCCTGGCAGTTTATCGAGCATGGAGGTCATTCCACCCATGTTTTGCATTTGCAGCAATTGCTCCTGAAAATCTTCCAGGGTGAATTTGTTACCGGTGGCCACCTTTTTGGCCAGTTTCTCGGCTTTCTTTTTATCGATTTTACGTTCAACTTCTTCGACCAGTGACAACACATCACCCATGCCCAGGATGCTGGAAGCAATCCGGTCCGGATGGAAGGGTTCCAATGCCTCCATTTTTTCACCGACACCCTGAAACTTGATCGGTTTACCTGTGATGGTCTTGACCGACAATGCCGCACCTCCACGGGCATCACCATCAATTTTCGTCAGTACCACACCGGTCAGATCAAGGGCGTCAGAAAAGGCTTTTGCGGTATTCGCGGCATCCTGACCGGTCATGGCATCCACCACAAACAAGGTTTCGGTCGGACTGATGGTGTTCTGCAACGACTTGATTTCTTTCATCATTGCATCATCGACAGCCAAACGACCTGCGGTATCGACAATCAGGACATCAAAATACCCTTTTTTAGCGGCCTGCAATGCCGTCATACCGATGGTCACCGGATCGTCCACCACCGACGAAGGGAACCAGGTCGCTCCTACCTGCTCTGCCACGGTTTGCAACTGTTCGATCGCTGCGGGACGGTACACGTCCGCAGATACCACCATGACTTTTTTATTCTCGCGTTCCTGCAGGTATTTGGCCAGCTTGCCTGTGGTGGTGGTTTTACCCGCACCTTGCAGACCTGCCATCAGGATTACCACGGGGGGTTGGGCGTTGAAATTGATCCCCTCGGTTGATTCACCCAGCACTTTGATGAGTTCTTCCTGAACCACTTTCACCATCACCTGTGCAGGTTTCAGACTGGTCATCACCTCTTTACCCAGCGCCCGGGTTTTGACGTCTTCAATGAATGACTTGACCACTGGCAGCGCCACATCGGCCTCAAGTAATGCGACCCGCACTTCGCGGAGTGCTTCCTTGACGTTGTCCTCAGACAGGTTGGCCTGTCCCCTGATCTTCTGGATGCTTTTCGACAGTTTGTCCGTTAAGTTATCAAACATTGTGTTGATTATCCTGTTGGTAATAATGAGACATGCTATTATAATGGCTTAATTATCAAAGTTAAATGAGACCAGTCATTATTATTGTCTCTGACACCATATGAATTTGCTGTTCATGGCCACTCTGGCAGCCCACTTGCTGGCGCTGTTCAGCAGCAAAAGCCACAAGCCTTACTTTCTGCTGTTACTGACTGCCAGTGCTTTACAGACCATTCTCTGTGGCCAGATTTTGTTGTCAGATGCTGGTTGGCACTTCTCAGCACAAAATGCCTGTCTGGTGGTCAGCTGGTTGACCAATATCATCATCCTGGTGAGTCGATTTTATCTGTTATTGACCCGTATCCTGACTCACCTGATTGCCATTGGCGTGCTGTTATGGATCTACTGGTTGCCGTTTCCCAGCGAACCCAAACCTTATGTCTGGACCCTGGATCTGCACATCCTGTTTTCTATTCTGGCTTACAGCCTGTTGTTCGTGTCCTCCATTGTTTCTCTGAACCTGGGCATACAAATTCATAAAATGAAAAAAAATGTCTTCATCTCACAAAGCATGAACATCAACAGTTTATTGAAGAACGAAGAAAAATTGTTCAGGATGATTGTGTTCGGCTGGTTGTTCCTCAGTTGTGCCCTGGTCACAGGTATCATGTTTGTCAAAGGCTTTCTGAGTGATGGTATGGGTCACAAAGTGATATTCTCATTGGCAGCCTGGGTGTTGTTTGCCTTATTGATTGTCGGCCGCCTGACCAAAGGCTGGCGCGGCAAAACCGCCATTAAACTGAACTTACTGGCCATGACCTTCCTGATGTTGGGTTTTCTGGGAAGTTACGTGGTACTGGATTACCTGATTTGACCCATGCTTGAAGACATTTCCACGTCAACTTTGTTGATTGCCATTGGCATTTTGCTGTTTTTATCGGCTTTTTTTTCCAGTTCAGAAACCGCCCTGATGGCGCTGAACAGAATCAAACTAAAAAATGATTCCCGTCACAAAAAAGGCGCATTCCTGGCCAAAAAACTGCTGGAAAAACCTGATCGTTTGATTGGCCTTATTCTGATTGGCAACAATTTCATTAACATTGCTGCCACTGCTTTGACCACCATTGTGGCCATCAAAATAGCGGGAGATAAAGGTGTGGCATATGGCACCGCCATTTTGACCTTCGCCATCCTGATTTTTTCAGAAGTTACACCCAAAACCTATGCGGCATTACATCCGGAAAAAATTGGATATGTGGCGGCATTCATCCTTACACCCATGCTCAAAGTACTGTATCCGGTGGTGTGGTCAACCAACCTGGTCACCAATGGCTTACTGAGGCTGCTCGGCGTACCCAAATCCATTGCACAGGAAGCACTTTCCCGTGAAGAACTCAAGACACTGGTGATTGAAAACGACCTGATCAATCCGGATGTTCATCAAAAAATGATGATCAATGTGATGGACCTGGACCACATCAAAATTGAAGATGTCATGGTACCAAGGAATGAAATCCAGGGCATTAACCTGAATGATGACTGGGCAGTGATTGAAAAACAATTGGTCAACACCTACCTGACCCGTTTGCCGGTGTTTGTGGATAACATCGACCAGGTCATAGGGATCTTGCACATTCGCACCATCCTGACCATGCTGAAAAATCAAACCCTGAATGGTGACAAGCTGAAAAGAATCCTGCGCAAACCCTACTTTGTCCCCGAATCAGCCAGTTTGTCTGCTCAACTGCGTGAGTTTCAGAACAAAGAACGCCGCATGGGACTGGTGGTTGATGAATATGGCGACCTTGTGGGCCTGGTGACACTGGATGATATTCTGGAAGAAATTGTCGGTAAATTCACCTCTGAACCCGGTGATCGTGGCCTGAAAATCATCAAACAAGATGACAACCAATACATCGTTAAAGGTCGCATCGCGGTGCGTTCACTGAATCGACGACTGCAGTGGAATCTGCCAACTGAAGAAGCCACCACAATCAATGGCCTGATCACCGAACACTTGCAGGATTTGCCCACCAAGGACCTGGCAGTTACCATCAATGGTTTTCACATGACCATTCTGGAAATCACAGCCGATAACATCATCAGCAAAGTGCTGATCGAACCGCCCACAAAGACCGGCTAACCTCTGGATCGTCCACGCAATATCATCAGCCCGGCAAGCGCCATTGATGCCAGCAACACCGCCAGCGCATAAAACACCTCTTCCATGGAACGTGACAACAACCACCCAGCGCCGATACCCCCCATAAAAGCACCGAGGAATTCAGCCGATGAAAACACCCCCATGGCTGCACCACGGTACTGTTCACTGGCAGTTTTAGACAGTAAAGCAGGCATGGCGGCCTCAAGAAAATTAAACAGGCCAAAATAAACCACCAACAACAATGCCAACAACAGCAATGAACTGATACCCAGGGTGAACAGCAAAAAATTCAACCCAAGTAACAAAAAGCTGGTCAGCATGAAAGCATGGTGTTTTTTGAATTTTTCCTGCAATATGATCATTGGAACCATGATCAATAATGAAGCCAACAGCACCGGCAGATAGACCTTCCAGTGTGTCTCTATGGGCATTCCGAACTGATCTGCCAGCATCACCGGTAACACCAGGAATAAAGCGGTCATGCTGGCATGCAGCACAAAAATTCCCAGGTCCATAAACACCAGTTGTTTTTGTTTGATACAAAATAACAGTTCAGACCATTGATAATCCCTGCGGGTGCGTTTAGCCGGTTCATTGACAAACGCCCAAAGCACCACCAAAGCCAGTGCTGCCAACAGGGCGGTTATCCAGAACAAGCCTGACAGACCAAACAGATTGGCCAGTATCGGCCCGGTAATGAATGCCAGCATGAAAGACAGTCCAATGCTGGAGCCAACAATACCCATCATCTTGCCCCTTTGTTCAGGTCGTGACACATCAGCGATCAATGCCAGACCCGTTGAAGCAATTGCACCCATGCCCTGTATCAGCCGGCCCAATATAATCATTTCTATGCTGCTTGCCAGCGCGGCGATCACTGACCCTGTCAGAAACAAGGTCAGCCCAAGGGTAATGACTTTTTTCCGACCCCAAACATCAGAGAGGAAGCCCATGGGAATTTGCAATATAGCCTGGGTCAAACCATAAACACCCACTGCAACACCCAACAACACAGGGGTAGAACCATTGATTTCCTGGCCCATGATGGCAAACACCGGGAGAATCAAAAACAACCCATACATGCGCAAGGCAATCATGAAAGCGATGGCCAGTGCTGATCTTTTTTCGATTGAATTCATACGTGACATAATGGCAGCGAATCTTAGCACCAAAGGGGCAGGATAACCACCGCTTTATGCAGATCATCAGCACCATCGGCGAGCTGTTTTAAGCGCCTGCATGATCAGGCCGCACAGGTCCTGAAAAACACCATCAGTTCAAAATGACTCAGATCATTGCTGTGATTATCTGATTGCTCATCAAACCATGGTAACTGAATGATGTGCTCAAAAATCACAAAAGATAAGCCCTGGTCATAACCGGGGTTTTTCATGCGACACCTTTGCAAAATCACCTTTTACCTTGCAATGCATCGTCTTTGCATGATGTCAGCAACAAAAGTAAATGAAGGGCCAAGATCATTCGTTTATAATAGCGTCACCCATTCAACACAACAACAGACATGGAGCCAACCATCAACAACATCAATGATGTGATGTCGCTGACACAGCAAGACATGCAACAGGTAAACCGCCACCTTAAACAGCAACTGAATTCAGAGGTGGTACTGATCAACCAAATAGCTGCTTACATCATCAACAATGGTGGCAAGCGATTAAGACCGGTTTTGATGGTTTTGCTGGCCCGCGCCCTGAATTATGAAGGCAATCAACACATTAATTTGGCTGCGGTGATTGAATTGATACATACCGCCACATTGTTACACGATGATGTGGTTGATGAGTCTGAAATGCGTCGTGGTGAAAAAACCTCTCATGAAATCTGGGGTAATTCAGCCAGCGTCCTGGTGGGTGACTTTTTGTACTCCAAATCGTTTCAAATGATGGTTCAGGCGGACAGCATGGAAGTCATGTCGATCCTCTCTGATGCCACCAACAAGATATCTGAAGGCGAAGTTCAACAATTACTGAACATAGGCAACGTGGATATTACAGAGTCAGCTTATCATCAGATCATTGCCAATAAAACGGCCAAACTGTTCGAAGCAGCTTGCCAATTGGCCGGGGTAATTACTGGCCAGAATAAACAGCAAAAACGACTGTTGGGTGAATATGGAATGCGTCTGGGTACGGCTTTTCAGATTGCTGATGATGTACTTGATTATATCGCTGATGACGATTCCCTCGGCAAAAATCTTGGAGATGACTTTCGCGAAGGCAAACTCACCCTGCCGCTGATTTACTTGCTCAAATCAGGCAATGAAACCCAACAACAACAAGTCAGTTCAGCCATTCAGTCTCCAGATGAAACCAATTTCATACATTTCAGACAAATGGTACTTGATTCTGAAGCCATTCACTACACCCTGGAAGTAGCCCGGCAACACAGCAAACAAGCACAGCAAGCCATCAGTGACTTACCTGATTCAGTGGCCAAAGGCGCTTTGTTGTTTTTGTGTGATTATGCCTGGCAAAGAACCCAGTAAAACAGCAACTGTTTGCTGAGCAGTAACAGTACGTTCAGAATGGTGAAATTGGCGTCCCATAGGGGACTCGAACCCCTGTTGCCGCCGTGAAAGGGCGGAGTCCTAGGCCACTAGACGAATGGGACGCTGGACTTTCATTGGCTTAACAATCACATGTCAGACGAAGATGGCGTCCCATAGGGGACTCGAACCCCTGTTGCCGCCGTGAAAGGGCGGAGTCCTAGGCCACTAGACGAATGGGACACAGGACATCTGATTGTTAATGGTCTCTTAAGTTGGTGGAGCTAAGCGGGATCGAACCGCTGACCTCAACACTGCCAGTGTTGCGCTCTCCCAGCTGAGCTATAGCCCCACTTAAGAGGTTGCGTATTATGGACATAATTTGTCCCTGAGTCAATTCCTTTTATGAAGAAATTGTGAAATTTTTCATCCTCGGTAGACACAACCGGAGGTACAGGTTTCACAGACTTCAATTTGTGATAATTCCGGCAGTTTGGCTTTCAGTTTTTGCCAAATCCACAACGCCAGATTTTCACTGGTGGGATTTTCCAGACCTTCGATATGATTCAGACAGGCATGGTCCAATTCATCATATAAAGGCGCAAAGGCAGTCTTGATGTCGGCAAAGTCAATGATCCAACCCAACTCAGGATCAGGCTCACCACTGACGGTAATGATGACTTTAAATGAATGACCATGCAGGTTTCCACATTTGTGACCATCGGGCACATTTGGCAACCAGTGAGCTGATTCCAGGTAAAACTCTTTATAAATATCCATTTACTTTTTCTTTACGTACAGCACCATTTTGTGGTCGATCAATTCATAGCCTTGCTCTTCCACTATTTTAACCTGTAATTTTTCAAGCTCGGCATCGTAAAATTCAATTACTTTCCCAGAGTCAACGTCAACCATGTGATCATGGTGCTCACCAGTGTCCAGTTCATAGACAGCCTGATTTTCTTCAAATTGATGTTTACACACCAAACCAGCTGTTTCGAATTGATTCAGCACCCGGTAAATGGTCGCCAAACCAATGTCATGATCGGCTGCTTTCATTTCATCATACAGCGCTTCTGCACTGTAATGCTTACCTTTGTGGTCGGTCAGAAACTCCAAAATCTGTAGTCGGGGTAAGGTAACTTTAAGGCCTGCATCTTTGATGTCTTTTTTGCTCATGGATAAGAATTAACTGATATTTAATTGAATTTATTGTATCATTCTCGGTTCAATTTTGGATACCTAATTAAAATGAAAACTATTCTTATTGCCGTGTTCTTGACCACTTTGACCTTATCAGGATGCTACAAAGCCCCGGTTCAACAAGGCAACATCCTCAAGCAGGAAGACATTGATGAAGTCAAACCTGGTATGACCAAGCAACAAGTCGCCATCATATTAGGCACACCCACCATTGCCGATCCTTTCAACCAGGATCGCTGGGACTACATAAACACCCTTAAATCAAAAGGAAAATACAAAAAGCTCAAGAAGTTCAGCCTGTTTTTTGAAGACAATCAACTGGTCAAAACCGAAGGTAACTATTTTCCCAACAAGGATGAAGTAACCACCACCGAAATCGAATAAAACCGCCTTACTTATTCTGCAATGCCCGTTGCCGACGCACTTCTTTGGGGTCGGCAATCAATGGCCGGTAAATCTCAACACGGTCTCCATCACGGAGCTGATGATCAAGAGATTTAACTTGGCTGAACACCCCTACTTTCATCTTTGCCAAATCAATTTCCGGATGGTGTTGCAAAACCCCTGAAGCTTCTATGCTTTGTTGTATTGTGGCGGGTTTTGGCAAATGAACCAGAAACAGTTTTTGCTCTTCCAAAGTGGCATAGATAACCTCAACCTTAAGCATATACAGCCCCTGCCCGGTTAACAAAATCATTCACCAGCCGGCCGGCGATCTGGTCAAAACCTTTGGCAAACATTTTCCCTATCACCTGAGACCTGATTTCATAGCTTAACTGTAATTCAACCTTCGATCCAAGCTCTGGAAACTGTAAAAACCGCCACTCACCAGACAAGCTTTGAAACGGACCACTGATCAGACTCATCAACATACGGGTTTTTTCTGCCTCCCTGATAATTTCGTTGCGGGTAACAAACTCTACCTGAATACCTTTGATTTTAATCAGCATCCCTGCTTCATAACCATTTTCAAATTGATGCTGAACAAATCCCCTCCGGCACCATTGTAAAAACTCAGGATAAGCCTGGACATGATTCACCAATGACAACATTTGTTCACTGTCATAAGGTACCAAAGCAGATTTGACTATTTCTGACATAAGCGTCTTTCAGGGGTGCATTTTTACATTAAATTCAATACAATCAAAACCATTTCGTCACACACAACCGATATGGCCAAGACCAAGAAAAAGGATAATACCATTGTCGTCAATAAAAAGGCATCCCACGAATACCATTTTATTGAAGAATTTGAAGCCGGGCTTGAATTACAGGGCTGGGAAGTCAAAGCCATCCGGGAAGGAAAAGTCAATCTGGCCGAAAGCTATGTGTTTATTAAAAACGGGGAAGTCTTTCTGACCAACTGTCACATCACTCCATTGAACACAGCCTCCACTCATGTGGTCGCCGAGCCCAATCGCACCAAAAAACTGTTGTTACACAGACATCAAATCAACCACCTGATCGGTGCTGTGGAACGCAAAGGCCTGACTCTGGTGGCCAGAAGCCTCTACTGGATAAAAGGCAAAGTCAAACTCAAAGTCATTCTGGCACAAGGCAAGAAGCTGCACGACAAGCGGGCAGCTTCCAAAGAAAAGGATTGGAATCGTCAAAAACAACGAATCCTTAAAGGCAATCAGCTCTGATCAATCGTTCCAGCAACCTGCCGGGGTTCTCTGGCCCAGACTATCAAACCGAATGCGCAGGCAATCCGGATCATCAGATGCCTGATTACCCAGGGCAACAGCCTGTAGTCGCCAGCCTCCATTGGGCCGGTCCTGGTGTCTGATTTGATAATCTTCCCAACGCAGGTAAGAGTTATCCAATGACAATGCCGTACCGCCACCAGACACGTTGGTTGGATAACGATTGGTGTTGGCATAAAACTTCTCATACATCCCAGCGACTTCAAGCAACTTATTGTGTGCTTCAGTGCGTTTACTCTGTACCACATACTGTCGGTAATTGGGAATGGCATAAGCCGCCAACAGGGCCACAATGGCCACTGTGATTAATAATTCTACCAGGGTAAAACCCTTCACTTTTTTCATACTTACTCCGCTGGTTTCTCTTTGGCCACCACAATGATTTGTTTAAAGTCACTCAGTTCAGGCACATCGGCTTTTGAATACAGCTCAAAAAAATACACCTCTCCAGGCTTCAGGTCTCTGATGCTGAGGGCTTTGTTGATGTCTTCATCCAGATAGGCCTGGCTTTTATTGGCTTCCAGTCGGTACTTGTAGGACCGACCCTGTACAATCACAGTGCCGGATCCTATATTAACATCATCCAGCGAACTTTCAATCAGCCGGGTAACGTATCGGTCCTGTTGAGCCAGAGACAGGCCGGAAACCAGCAGTAAACCAGTCATCAGCATCAGTTTTTTCATTTTGTTTGTTACAAACATGTTCATCTCCAATCAATTATTCAGTCAACAGGTTAGTCCAATTACGCCGACGCCAGGTAAACTGGCTCAATGCAATCACCTGGGTGTTTTCAGCGCCTTCAATCACCACATTGATGTTACCACCACCCTGATTTTCCAGAATAGGTGGACGACCAATCACCAGGTCATCAATTTTAACGCTGTCTGCGGCCAGCAGTACAGTGATCGGATCACCATCAGGGCCCGTGATTTCATTCTCTCCATTGAATAATGGCCCAACAAATGGTGAACCACCATACAGTGGGTCGAAACCGGTCAACCAACTCACACCTCCACCTTGACAGGGATCAATACCGGCGGTCACAGTGGTGGCTGCCAATACAATTCTACCCCCAATCAATGTCAATGGATTGGCCAGACGCTCACCGTCTTCACCTTCCCTGCCTAACTCAATCTTCCATCCATAATCAGCCGTAAAATTAGGCAAATCTTCAGGTTCCAATGGCAGGATATCCCTCAGGTTTGCGGTTTTTTTCTTCAAAACCCGATCGACAAAGCGTCCACTGGTGATGCTGAGGTCTGAATCTCCTGAAGTCAGGCCGTCATAAACCCCAACAAAATATTGCTTGGCAGGCAGGTTTGTCGAACGATCAGGAATTTCTATGTATTTTCCAGTTCCATAAACCACCACCACGTCATTGGCTTTTGATTGTGATTCGTTGGGAATCGATACCACCAATGGTTTAACAGTGATGGGCCGGTCTTTGATGTTATCCGCTCTGACCACCCGCTCGATGGAAGAAGACCAATTACTGGGGTCAGGATTGGTGAAATCAAAGCGCCAAAGGTTGCCATATAAGTCACCGGCATATGCATAATCGGCACCAATATCGATGTTGTTATTGTTCTCTGCCGTGCCTGGAGGAGAACTGCCTTCACTGTAGTACTCACTGTCTACAGCCACGGCAGTAGACATGCCATTTGGTGTACCTTGACTACCTACATTGGTGTCCAGTTTGGCCAACAAGGCACCATCACTTAAACTCACCACATACAGTACCGCGGTGCCGTCACCAATGATGTTACGCGGATCGTTGGCATCTTCGTAATCTTTTTCAGAGTTGTTGTAACCATTGGGGATCAATGCCACCCATTGACCGGTACTTGAAATTCGGGTAATGGTGGCCTGACCATAAGAAAAGCCCATGTCCGGATCATCGGCATCCGAGAATTCCCACAAAACATCTGGCTGACTGGCATTGGGGTTGGTGACGTCTATGGCATAAAACGCCTGACCTCCATAACGCATACCACCGACCAGCACACTGCTCCAGCTGCCGTTGATGAAGGCATCAGTTACCCGAGGTGTATTGTCTACATATGACCAGTGTTTAAAATCGGGGTCAGCCAAACGATGGGCGTTTTCAAATGCCTTGGAAGGAATAAAGGCCCATTTCTCAGAACCTGGCGATCTACCCATTCCAGTGTCTTCGATTTTAATGGCGTGCAACATACCACTGTTGGAACCAATGAACAGGATGTTTTCACGGTCCTGGTTGGCTATCTTGAAATCCAGATAGTTGTTTTCACTCTCTGGCGATCCCTCGGGCCAGTAGTCATCCAGATAATTGGCACTGGGACCACGTTGTAAGAAGGGGCCTGAATGAACAATATCAGACAACACACTGTCACGATCTCTGAAAGGGCCATTCTGGAATGATTCTGTGCTTTGATCACCCCGAATAAAATTCACCAGTTGTTGAGGTGTTCCACCGGTGCGCAACAGCATTTCAGCGGCATTTTTGGTTAATTTTTCAGACAAATTGGCACTCAAAGCATTCAAATTAGAAGTGGCTTCAGCATCTTTGTCATAAACAAATATATTTCTGTCACTGAACGGTTGATAAGACTCATTAACCACTGCAGTAGGACATTCCCTCAGGGTTGGATCAGTCAGTATACATGACGTATCCCATAGGATGTCATCACTGAATTCACCTTCACTGTTCACGTATCTGGCGAACAGGTTGCCGGTCCAGTTGGCTGAATCGAAACCAGGCGTATAAGCTTCTGTATTGGAAGTGATCACACCAGATGACACGGTTGAGGTGCTGCCTCTGGATAAGCGTTCCAAAATATTATTAACCACTTCATTCAAAGCTTTAATCAACTGATTGGGGTCATTGGCCGAAAAGAATCCGCCCCGGCTGTTCAATGAAGCATGCCAGACATCGTCGACTTTGCGCCCGTCATTATTGGCTGCTGGCCAATCACAATTCGGTGTAGCCGCGTTGCGCAACGAACGATAAACAGCCTCCTTGGGCTCCAAGCCAGTAATGAATGGACAATTACCAAAATTACCCGCCTGGTATTCCAAAATGCGGGAGGCTTCCAGCCCCAGTCCTACATTGTAAGTCACCACGTGTTGCCAGTAAGCCGGATCATTTTTCGGATTCCACATAAAGGCTGGCACATCCCATTCATTATCCACATTGGTGAAATCAATTTCTGTACCAGTGCTGTCGGTGTAACTTTTCTTGAAACGCTTGACGTTGTTGTCCAATGCTGGGTTGAGGTCTCTGGCCCAGGCATCAAAGGCAATGTCAGCCAATGTTGAGCCGTCTTCACTGGCTTCATAGATGACTTGCTCACCACCACCATTGTACCCGGTATACAGGTTATCGGTGTCACCTGGCAATGAAAAGTTCTGCTCATCCTGTAAAAACCCATCTGTGCCATCATTGTAACCAGAGTCACCGTTCCAGGCGCCATCTGAAATGGCGATGTGGAAATTTTGCTGACAGGATAAGTTGGTTTTGAAATCTTCTGAGTAATAACTGCTGTTCAGCTTAAACAGATCAGTGGTGCGCTTGAAAGCACTACGTAAAGGTGTTCCACCACTGGTGGGCACACCAAACAACCAGTCATAAAAATCTTCACGATGATCCAGTTCGAATTTATTCAAATTGGTGTACGTTCTGTCCCGGTTGATTTCCTGCCATCCCAGTTTAAAACTTGGACCAAAGTTGGCAAACGCTCTGGAGATTGCTGCCCGGGCCAGCTTCATTCTTGAATTGTAATAGGAATACCAATTGGCAAAATTTTGCAGTTGAGCCGCGTTATTGATGTAATTGATGTTGTAACTGCCATCATTATTCCGCGTCAGATAAAAAGCCCGCGTACCCCAGGTATTGAAGTTGGGGTGGTAATTGGTATACCGATTATCATCAATGTTGGTGGAATTAACGTTTGGTACGGCATTCACATAAGTAAAACGAATCGTTACATCATTACCCGTACGGCTGAAAACATATTCTCTGATGGGAACATAATCCTGCGTCAAATCAACCGTATCAGTCATGTCATTGGGATAACCATCGACCCAGGCCGCGGTGGGTTTGGAATCCGGCATGCGGGTTCCATCTGCACGCAATGGTGGCGTATAGGTGATATCAGGGTTGAAATAAATCCGATTCTGCAGCGGATCGGCAAATTCATTGCCCCGACTGCCCGAACCCATGTAACTCCAGGCCATAGAACCCGAATCATCCATGGTCACAGCAATGGCTGGTGGCACAGTCTGGTTCAGAAACAAGGGATCATGGGTGAGTTGCAACAGCGATGCATTGGCACCACCCATGCCCGCAAATGACACCGTCAGTGCCATCACAGAAACTTTGAATAATTGATTGATGCTCATAATGTGCTTCCTCAGTTGGTTGCGGCGCTGCTGGGCACCACGGTGAAGGTTGATTGAACCAGGGAAATGGTCTTGCCATCGCCACTCATGCTTTTACCTGTGATCAGGTAATTACGCAGGTTGGAGCCTGCAGATCCACTGCCACCTGTTTCGCCCCAGGCCTGACTGTTGTCCAGTGCACCGGTGATACCGGCAATTTCTTCAATGATGTATTCCGGGGTTTCATAGAGCGCTCCATTGTTATTGACCGCTGTGAAGTCAAAAGCATGATCCACACCGGCAGGGTGACTCCAGTTGCGTTTCTTGAAATCCACCACAATGGGATTCAAAGGATCAGTGGGTTCCTGATCACCACCCAAGCGGGAATATATACCCTGTAAAACCCCATCAGGTGTGCCTTCCGGAATCACACCATTGGTGCTTTCCACCAGGTTATAAAGAAAATCTTCTCCGGCTCGCAACGCGCTGTTCGCCCCGGCATTTGCCAAAGAGCGGTTGTGCAAGCCAGCAGCCATTTTTTCCTGCAGCATGGTGCCTTTCATGCCGGTGTACCCCATCAGGGTGATGATCAGCAATAAAATCAGACCTACGGCCAATGCAGCACCTTGTTGTTTCGCGTGTTGTTTCATGTTTTGATTTACGTGCCTGTTCATAATGTATAACTCCTGATCGGAACCAATGCAGTAAAGGCCCTGCGGTACATCCGCTCGCCTTCCAGACCACTGGCCAGTCCGCCTTGTGGTGATTGTGGGGACAGGCCATCCGGGGCATAAATAAACCGGTCGTCTTCTTCCACACTGCTGTCATTAACGGTATTCAGTAATAAGTGAACCTCAATGGCATAGATTGATCGCCATAAACAACCAGGTCCATTGGCCAGCTTAATGCCACTGGGTAAGTTTTTGGATACAGGTTGAATGATGCAGCCCTGAGTTCCATCAATGCGGCCATCACCATCACCATCACCGCCACCAGCCAGACTACTGACTTCATCAGCAGTCAGCCGGGCAACATGACCGGTTTGCAACTGCGCCAGATAAAACACGTCAAAGCGTTCAACACCTTCAACCAGCTGCTGTACCAAACCGTTTTCTGAGCGGTACAATGAGCTGATTTTGCGGCTGGAATCATTGCGGTCATTGTCGATGCCGACAAAATAGGACACCGTTTTAAAATCCTCATCCATGTTATAAACCCGGGTATCGGATTTAGCTGACATGTATGGCAAATTGGTGTTGCCGGTAAATGTAACTGCATTGGCAGCCCAGTTTGCTGTGGACACATACGTATTCACACAATCACCGATCAGGGCATCGCCCTCGGTGTAATCCATGACTTCTTCCGGGGCCACCGTTACCGAATCAGAAATATTGGGATCCGGGTCAATATTTAAACCGGTTACCCGATGTCCTCCAGTCAGATAACGCACCGTCAACACATCGGTGTTGTCCGCCCGTGAATTGTCATCTGTACCGGTGCTCCTGAAGTCAGTGGAGAAATCAGCACCCAACTCAGTGAAATCTGGCAGGCAGGCGCCGTTGTTGCATTCATGGCCACGAATGAAATAACTGGGGTCAAGCGGATAAGTCGATTGATTAGGAAACAGGGTCGAATAATTGACACTGTCTGGCAACTGATCGTTGTCACTGTCATCCAATAGAATCTGATTAAAAGCCGGCAGGCCATTATCAAAGTCCACACTGCGGTCAATCGACCAGGTGTTCATTTCATAACCCTGGTTCCAATTGGTGATTACTTCAACAGGAAGGGTCATGGTTGAACAGTGCTTTTTACCAGCCAGTTCAATGTCTTCTTTCAATCGTGAAATGGCATAACGGCCGTTTTCCTGCAACAAAGAAAGCCCGGTTTGCGCCCGGTTCAATACACTGCTGTTGTTAAAAAGGGACACCAATCCCAATAACACGATCACACCAATGACCATGGCGACCATCAATTCAATCAGTGAAAATCCACGTGTTTTCATTTTCATAGTTACCTTCCTCATGGTTGGGCCACCAGGACCATAGACTGTTGTTCTGCAGCCGAATCTCGATTGGCCTCATCCCAGGTGACGGTGATGGTACACACGCCATCAAAAACCGGGGCCGGAAACCAGATTGAAGGCAAGTCGGCAGGTTGAATATTGCCCGGTAAGGCTGAGTTATTAACACAATTGACATTACCTGCACCATTTGGCAATGCCACCTGCAGGGATTGTGCCCATAAACTGATGTCCTGATCAGCCAAATCCTGATAGGTGCATGGTGCAGTCAGGCTGCATTCAGTAGAAGTGACTACTGCGGTACCGTTGTACCAGCCATTCCACACCGCTGTGGGATTGGCGCGCATCCGGTCGAGCATGTTTTCTGCCAAAAAGTTGGCTTGTGAACGCAAATAACCATTGTGATTATTCCTCACTGAAATGGTCATCATGCCAGCTATTCCCAGTAAGCCAAATGAAAAAACCAGTACTGCAATCAATACTTCCAACAGGGTAAAACCCTGTTCACTGCGCTTTTTGAACATGATCATTGTTGCACCCTCGCTGACCCTGAAAGACCAATAGAAACAGTTCTCTTGTAGGTCGAATTGGTTTGGTGAACGAGGGTAATTTCACCTTCCAGACCACCTTCCAGACCGCCAATCCTGTTGAAGATCACATCACCGACCAATGGACCGGTTTGTGACACTTGAACCATCGGGTCAATGGGGTCCTGAATCGCCAGCAATTCATCGTTATTGCCATCCACGCCCTGAGCAGTGATGGTCCAGCCATTTTGCCAGGTACCATTGGGGGACACCACGACATTATTGCCATAACGAACTGCTTCCGCCCTGGCCTGGGTGAAGCTTGTTACAATTTCATTGGTGATATCGGTGACCATTCGCCGGGCCTTCAATTCCCGGTACTCAGGAACGCCCCACGCCAACAACAATGAGCCAATCAGCAAGGTGATGATCAACTCAACCAGCGTGAAGCCTTTTTGTTTACAGTGATTATTGTGCACTCGTTTTACTTATGATTTAAACCACCATCAATCATAGGCAAGTGAAGTCAAGTACACAAGGGGAATCAGCGGCCGACCGACCAGCGGTAAATTATCGCCGATGAATGGTTATTTTTGTACCAGCCGAAGTTCTTTGGGCAAAGCAAACACCATATTTTCGGGCTCTCCGTCCAACTCAGATATTTGCAGGGAGTCATCGAATTGCTTGAGGTATTCGATCACATCTTTGACCAATTTCTCCGGCGCAGAAGCCCCAGCTGTCAGGCCTATGCTTTGCTTACCATCAAGCCATGCCGGATTGATGTCGGCAGCTCCGTCGATCAAATAGGAAGTCACCCCTTGCCGCTCAGCCAGTTCTTTAAGCCGGTTGGAGTTTGAACTGTTAACACTGCCCACCACAAACACCAGATCTGATTCAGCCGCCAGCTGCCTGACCGCCATTTGCCGGTTTTGTGTGGCATAACAAATGTCATCGTGCCTGGGGCCTTCTATCCTGGGAAATCGTCGCCTCAACTCAGCAATGATTTCCTTGGTATCATCCATGGACAAAGTGGTTTGTGTGACATAAGCCACTTTGTCTGGCTGGCGAATCGCAATTTGATTAGCCTCCTCGACTGAATCTACCAGATATATGGTGCCACTGGCCTTTAATTGATCCCATTGCCCAAGGGTTCCCTCGACTTCCGGATGACCGTGATGGCCAATCAGGATCAGGTCAAAACCCTGCTTGCAATAGCGGTAAACTTCCATATGTACTTTGGTCACCAACGGACAGGTGGCATCAAAAACCTTCAACTGCCTGTTGGCCGCTTCCTGGCGCACCGCTTTGGATACACCATGGGCAGAAAAAATCACGATCTGCTGATCGGGAATTTCTTCCAGCTCATCGACAAAAACCGCACCCCGCTGGCGCAATGTATCCACCACAAACTGGTTGTGAACCACTTCATGCCTGACATAGATGGGCGCACCGAATGCATCCAGTGCCCGGTTAACAATGTCAATGGCCCGGTCGACACCGGCACAAAAACCCCTTGGATTAGCCAGCAGAACTTTCATCTTTGTTTTTAAACGCGTCAATGATTAATAAAACCGCACCCAAGGTGATCGCAGAATCTGCGATATTGAATGCCGGCCAATAGTAAGATTTGTAGTGCAATTCAATGAAATCAACCACGTAACCCAACACAATCCGATCCCATATGTTGCCCAGCGCGCCACCAATCACCATCACCAGCGCCACATTTTGCAGGGTCATGTGCTTGCGGTTTTGCTTCAGCCAGTAAAGCAACCAGATGACGATCAAACTGGCCACCACAGCAATAAAATAGCGTTGCCAGCCAGACTGGTCGGCCAGGATACTGAAAGCCACACCTTCATTGTGCATCAAGGTCAGATTAAAAAAACCGGTGATTTTATGCGGCACATACAACTCCAGATGGCTGGATGCCAGGTATTTGGTAATCTGGTCAGCAATGACCACCAGACCACTGACCCACAACCAGGACCAACCGGTGTTTTTGAACATCAGGCAAACCTCCGCAGTTCGCCGGCTCCTTCTACATTTTCCACACAACGCCCACAAATTTCAGGGTGCTCAGCATTCACACCCACATCGCTTCGGATGTGCCAACAACGGATGCATTTCTCGCCAGCGGCTTTTTCAACCGTAACGCCTGCCTGACTGCCATCATTCAAGCTGAAAACATGATCCGCTTCACCTTCATTCCAAACCTGAACACCAGCCGCTGAAGTGATCAGCACAAAACGCAATTCATCACTCATGTCAGCCAATAACTGATGACTGTCTTCTGGCAAATATAAGGTAACAGCTGCATCCAGCGATGATCCAATGCTGCCCTCTACCCGCAGCTTCTCCAATTGTTTAGAAACCAGTTGCCTGATCTCGCTGATCAGGGCCCAACGACTGTCGCTGACGGCTTCAAATTCAGGGAATGTATACCACTGTTCAAACAGGATGTGCTGTGGCTGATTCATAGACAATCTGATCTCATCTGCCGTGAATGTCAGGATTGGCGCCACCAGCCTGACCAGTGAATTCAGGATATGATACATCGCCGTCTGTGCTGATTTTCTGGCCACCCCCTGGTCCTTACAGGTATACAGGCGATCTTTGATGACATCCAGGTAAAAAGCACCCATGTCCTGAGAACAAAAATGGTGTATTTTCTGAAACACCAGATGTAACTGATATTCATTGTAATGAGCCAGCACCTCCTGTTGCAACTGACTGGCCTGATTGACCGCCCAGCGATCAATTTCTGCACATTCATCCATCGGCAACAGATCATCAGCAGCAAAATTATTGAGGTTGCCAAGCATAAACCGCGCGGTATTTCTGATGCGTCGATAACCATCTGCAGCCCGATTGAGAATTTCCTGTGAAATGGTCATTTCACCGCGATAATCTGCTGAGGCTACCCACAGCCGCAAAATATCTGCGCCCAATGTGTTCACCACGTCTTTGGGAGAGATCACATTGCCCAGCGATTTGGACATTTTCTTGCCATCCTGATCAACCACAAAACCATGCGTCAACACCTGCTTATAAGGCGCACGCTGATTGATGGCCACTCCGGTGAGCAGCGATGAATGGAACCAACCACGGTGCTGGTCTGAACCCTCAAGGTATAAATCTGCCGGCTCTTCAAGTGCTTCGTTTTGCTTCAGGACACAATAATGGCTGACCCCTGAATCAAACCAGACATCCAACACATCAGTGACTTTTTCATACTGATCAACTTCATCGCCCAACAATTGACTGTCGTCAAGATCAAACCACACATCCATGCCTTTTTGCTCAACCAGATCAGCCACCTGAGCCATCAATGCACCCGTCTGCGGATGCAATTCGCCGCTGATTTTATGGACGTATAAAGTGATGGGCACACCCCAGGTCCGCTGCCGCGAAATACACCACTCGGGACGGTTCTCGATCATTTTATAGATGCGTTCCTCGCCCCATGACGGAATCCATTGAACCTGCTTGATTTCAGACAGTGCCCTTGATCGCAAACCCTCTTTGTCCATACTGATGAACCACTGCGGGGTGGTTCTGAAAGCGGTGGGTGTCTTGTGTCGCCAGCAGTGCGGATAACTGTGCCGGATGTTTTCATGGTGTAAAAGCTGACCGGCATCCTGCAGGGCTTCCACCACTGTTTTATTGGCCTGCCAAACATGTTGTCCGGCAAACATGGGTGTGTCAATCAGGTAAACACCAGCGGAATCAACCGGGTTATAAATCTCCAGATCGTATTGTTTTCCAACGATGAAGTCATCCACACCGTGGCCAGGTGCAGTGTGCACTGCACCGGTACCTGCTTCGGTGTTGACGTGTTCACCGAGGATCACCGGAACCTGTTTGTCATACAAAGGATGATGCAACTGCAACAATTCCAGGGTTTGCCCGGTGGTCACACCCAGCACCTGGTAATCAGCGACTTGCAATCGCTCCATGACAGATGCCACCATGTCTTCAGCGATCACCAGATCAAAGTCCTTGTGACCACTGACCAATGCATAATTCAATTCCGGGTGTAATGAAACCGCCTGATTGGCAGGAATCGTCCACGGCGTGGTGGTCCAGATTGGCACAGCTGCCTGTTGATCTGACTCCACTCCACCAAACGCCTCATGCACCTTGACGTTGCTGTCAAAAGCAAATGCCACATCAATGGCTGGCGAGGTTTTCTCCTGATACTCAATCTCAGCCTCTGCCAGAGCAGACCCGCAATCAAAACACCAATTCACAGGCTTCACGCCTTTTTCAATGTGCCCATTCTCAGCAATTTCTGCCAGAGCCCGGATCATGTTGGCTTCATAATCAAAAGACTTGGTCAGATACGGGTTATCCCAGTCACCCAGCACACCCAGCCTGATGAAATCCTGTTTTTGAATGTTGACTTGATTTTCTGCGTAATCACGGCACTTCTGACGAAAAGTTTTGGCATCCACTTTGACGCCCACTTTGCCAATTTTCTTTTCGACCTGAACCTCTATCGGCAAGCCATGACAATCCCAGCCAGGCACATAAGGCGACCTGAACCCAGACATCAACTTGGATTTGACAATGATGTCTTTGAGGATTTTATTTACCGCATGACCAATATGAATCGCCCCATTGGCATACGGTGGTCCATCATGAAGAATGAATGCGGGCTGGTCTTTGTTGTGCTCCTGTAAAGCCTGATATAAACCATCTTTGTTCCATTGCTTGATCCACTGAGGTTCTTTGGTGGCCAATGAAGCCTTCATCTTGAAGTTGGTTTTGGGTAAATTGAGTGTGTCTTTGTATGCCTGGCTCACTCGGGCTCTCCTTTATATGCTGCAAAAAAATCATGACCTGCCTGCACATCTTGTTTAATGGCAACGATCAAATCATCTAAGCTGACGAATTCTACTTCATTTCTGAGCTTTTGATAAAACAAAACTTCAACAGTTTGGCCATAAACATCGGCAGAAAAATCAAACACATGAACTTCCGCCCGCATGGCATTGCCACCCACCGTTGGGTTATACCCCACAGAAGTCACCGACTGATACCATTGAGCACCAATTCTGACCCGTGTGACGTAGACCCCGTGCAGTGGAAAAGCCCCCGATTTCAGCTCTATATTGAGGGTCGGAAAACCCAGATCACGACCCATCTTACGACCATGTGCAACCCGTCCTATGACATTAAAATCACGTCCCAGCATGTCCCGCGCAGACATAAAATTTCCTGCTCTCAAATGCCGTCTGATCTGACTGGAACTGACCCTGCTGTCAGCCACTTGCACAGCACTGGATTGTTCCACTTCCATCCCGCACTGCGCCCCCCATGACTGCAATTCCCGCGCCCCTCCCTGACGACCTTTGCCAAACCTGAAGTCATCTCCTATGAGGATGTACCTGGCTTGCAGACCATGCCACAACACCTGTTCGAAGAACTGTTCTGCAGACATCCTGGCCATAGCAGCATTGAAATTCAGTACGCACATCACATCCACATTCATGCGTTCAAGGATGCGTGCTTTGTGCTTGAATCCAGTGAGTATCTCTACCGCACCGGACCCCCCAAAATACTGCAACGGCAGAGGTTTCATGGTCACCACGCACGAGGGCATGCCCCGCGATACGGCTTGTTGACAGACCCGGTTGATCAAGGCCTGATGTCCCAGATGAACACCATCAAAATTTCCGATGGTCAAACAACACGGAACAGACAAGGGCTGATGATGCGGATAACGGATTATGTTCATTCAAATTCTTTTTTGGCTTGCAATAACCACATACTGACCAGATATGACATACCAGCCACTGTTATCACTGTAAACAATTGCCAGAAACGCTCATACCACCTTAATTGATACCACTGAATATCCATCATCCAGTGCACCACCAAAACCACAGCCATCACCAACAAGGAAACCAACATTTTCCAGATCAATGAAAAACGCAGCAGAGCCTCAGTGATCACACCATCGGCTTTCAATTTACGGTACAACCAGGCACATTGCATCCAGGCAGACCCGACGCCAGCCATGGCCAGCCCCATGTGCAATGAAACCACCTCCAGGTAATACAAAAACCCAACAAATGCAAAATTCATGATGACATTGGCCAACATGGCTTTCAAGGCAATTTTAACCGGAGATTTGGCATCTTTGCGTGAATAAAAAGCCGGCAGAAGCACTTTGTTGCCCACGAATGCCGGCAAACCCAGCATGAACACCATCAGACTGTATGAGGTAAACTGAGCACTTTGCAGACTGAATTGGTCATAAGCAAACAAAGTAATCACCACTGGCTGGGCCAACACCAATAATCCCAGGGCAGATGGCAGGGCCACAAACATGGCCAATGACATCGCCCAACGCAAGGTTTGCTGATATTCAGCCTGATCTTTACGGGCAAACGTTTGCGACAACCTGGGCAAAATTACGGTGGCGATGGCAATCCCAAACAAGCCCAATGGGAATTCCAGGAGGCGATCCGAATAGTACAGGTATGTTGGACTACCAACCAGTGGCAACAAGGTTGCCAGCATGGTATCAATCAACAAATTGATTTGCGCCACCGATGAACCCAGCAAAGTCGGCAACATCAGGGTCATCACTTTTCTCACTTCAGGGTCATGAAAACGCACCACTGGCTTAGGAATGATACCCAGCCTGAACAAAAAAGGAATTTGAAACATCAACTGAACGAAACCAGCAATCAGCACCCCCACTGCCAATGACATCACCGGCACAGCAAATTCATCACGCAGATACAGCATAGACAGAATCAGTACCACATTCAGTAAGATCGGGGTGGCTGCAGGAACCGCAAAGCGACCAAAACTATTGAGCACACCAGAACAAAAAGCCACCAGTGAAATCAATAACATATAAGGCAAAGTGATGCGCAGCATGTCAACTGCAACAGCAAACACCGAAGGTTGATCAACAAATCCAGGAGCAAACGCCATGATGATACCCGGAGCCAATAGCTCCATGAGGGCAAGCACGATCAGCAACACCGCCAGTAAGCAACCCATGATGTGGCTGATAAATTGTTTGAGGTACTGTTCATCATCACGGGCTTTCAATTCATTCAACACCGGAATGAAAGCCAGAGAGAACGACCCTTCGGCAAAAATCCGGCGCATGAAATTGGGAATTTTGAAAGCCACTACAAAAGCATCCGTCCATACAGACGCGCCGAAGAAACGGGCAAACATGGCATCGCGGATAAATCCAGCAATTCTGGATATCAGGGTAAAAATACTGACCACTGCGGTCGATCTAAACAAATTCATTCAATAAATAACGCGTCCTTATTGACTATTCATATCATAAGTGGGAAAATGCGCCGTTTTTTAAAATTCTTGTTGTAAGGAGAAAAAGGTTTGGCAAATTCAGCATCTGCAAGAAAGCGCGTAAGACAGGCTGCAAAAAACAGGCAGCATAACATGAGCTTACGTTCAAAAGCACGCACATCAATCAAAAAAGTCATCACTGCAATTGAAAGCGGTGACAAGAAATCAGCTCAGGAACTGTTCAATAAAATGGTACCTGTGGTTGACGGTGTGGCGCGCAAAGGCTTGTATCACAGAAACAAAATTGCTCGTCATAAGAGCAGACTCAACGCCAAAATCAAGGCCATGTCCTGATTGAAGCACCCTGAACAGCGCGACACATCCCGTGTCGCGCAAATATACAAAAAAACACACCCCGTCAATACCTGCAGTCCAAAAACGTCACTTTTTTTGAGCTTCACCACAAAAAAACCTTCAAAACACCAAAAAATTGACAAAAAAAGTCACTTTTCTGCATTTTTTGTGAACTCCATCACTACCATTTCAAAACTTCCGTGTTAATATTCATCATGGGTATATTTATAACAATTGTTTGAGAACCGTAATGAACATCGAAAAAGAAAAAATATCGGTCAAGTTTTTGAAGGTTGGCATGTATGTATGCAAACTTGATCGTTCTTGGTTGGACACACCGTTTCCGTTCCAGGGATTTTACATCCGCTCCAAGAATGAAATCAGAGATTTGCAGGCGTTCTGTGAACATGTATATATAGATGTCGTAAAAGGTAAGACACTTAACAATCAACCGGAGATTTCTAAACCGTCTCCTTTGTTAAGGAAAAACAACAAAAAAAGCAAATACAGAAGTCGCAGTAAACCACTGATCGTTAATCACGACTACTATACCCCCCAACTCAAACCCATCAAAGCTGAATTCAGCGCCGCACACAACCTGATGCTGGATCTGAACTCTGCCATCGAGGAAACCAGCTTCAATCTGCGGGTTGGCAAAGGCCTCGATATCAAGAAGACCAAACAAGTAGCCTCTCAGGTGGTTAATTCTGTGATCAGAAACCCCAACACCCTGGTTTGGTTAACACAATTGAAAGAACAAGGCCAATATGTTTACGGTCACTCATTGCGCTCAGGTATCCTTGCTGCAGTTTTTGGCAGACACCTGGGGGTTAATGAAGACGCTTTGGAAATCCTGGTATCTGGCGTATTGCTGGCAGACATTGGTAAAACCAAAATCAATCGCAAACTGCTCAACAAAGCCGGCGAATACACCGAAGAAGAAAAAGAGATTTTCAAATCTCATGTTGAACTGGGTGTTGAGTTATTGGCTTCCGACCCGAACATTGATCACAACATTCTGACCATTGCAGAAACCCATCATGAACGTTTTGATGGCAGTGGTTACCCGTACGGACTGGTTGGTGATGAAATACCCGCTTTCGGTCAGATTGCAGGCATTGTTGATACTTTTGACGCCATGACCAGCAAGAAACCTTACGGACAGGTGTATACATCATCTCAGGCGATGGAGTGGTTGTACAAACAACGCAACAAGTTATTCAGCGCCAAGCTGGTTGATGAGTTCATTCAAGCCATCGGCTTGTACCCTGCCGGGACAGTTGTACAGTTGTCTGATGGTTCTACCGGTCTGGTGTTATCACACAACAAGACCAAGCGTCTGAAGCCAGAAGTACTGTTGATCAAAGACAATAAAGATCAAATGCTGGAAAAACCAAAATTCGTGGACTTGTCCAAGAAACCCATGTTTTCTAACAAAGAACGTCCATGCATCACAGGCGCAATGAAAGCTGACTCTGTGGACATCAATGTCAATGAAATCATCAGCAGCTTCAATGGCAAGAATGTCATTAAAAAATTACTGTCTGCCTGATTAATTCAGCAAAAAAGAAAACCGAAACCTTGTTATAATTCAGAAGATTATAACAAGGTTTTTTTTATGCAGCAGTACCTGGATTTTGCCCGTCACATACTCACCAATGGACAACAGAAACATGACCGGACAGGAACCGGCACCACCAGTGTTTTTGGCCACCAGATGCGTTTCAATCTACAGCAGGGATTCCCTTTGTTGACCACCAAAAAGCTTCACCTCAAATCAATCATCCACGAATTGTTGTGGTTCATTGCCGGTGACACAAATGTCACCTATTTGCAGGATAATGGAGTCAGAATCTGGGACGAATGGGCCGATGAGGAAGGTAACCTGGGACCCGTGTATGGACATCAATGGCGTTCATGGCCAAAACCAGACGGCTCCACCGTTGATCAAATCAAGTTACTGATTGAGCAATTAAAATCCAATCCGGACTCCAGACGACACATTGTCAGTGCCTGGAATGTCGCTGATGTCGACCACATGGCTTTGCCACCCTGCCATTGTCTGTTTCAGTTTTACGTGGCAGATAACAAACTTTCCTGCCAGTTATACCAACGCAGCGCAGATGTGTTTCTGGGCGTACCATTTAACATCGCTTCATACGCCCTGTTGACATTGATGATGGCTCAGGTTTGTGGCTATCAACCAGGCGATTTTGTGCATACTTTTGGTGATGCACATATCTACTCCAACCACCTCGACCAAATCAAAGAGCAACTCAGTCGTGAGCCTTATCCATTGCCACAAATGAACATCAACCCAGAAATTGATGACCTGTTTGCCTTCCGTTATGAAGATTTTGAGCTGGTCAACTACCAAGCCCACCCTCACATCAAAGGTGCAGTTGCGGTATGAAATTAACCCTCATTGCTGCCATGGATCAGCAAGGTTTGATTGGCAAGGACAACCAACTTCCCTGGCACATATCTGCAGACCTCCAGTTTTTCAAACAACAAACCATCGGCAAGCCTATTGTCATGGGACGCAAGACATGTGAATCACTGCCCTTCCCTTTGCCAGGCAGACGCAACCTGGTATTGACCCGTAACAAAGCATTCAAGGCCGAAGGGTTTGAATGTATTGAACAGCTCTCAGATATTGATGAGCAATCAGTGATGGTGATAGGTGGCAGCAGCATTTATCGTTGGTTATTACCCCGTGGCGACCACCTGATACTGACGAGAATCAAACACACATTTACAGGTGACACTTATTTTCCTGAAGTGAACTGGAACCAGTGGCATTTGACCAGAAAGACGACTGTACCCATCAATGACAACAACCCTGATTATGAGTTGTCATTTGAATTCTATGACCGGGTCAGCTGATCCAGTTCCCTGTGCTGGACCATGTTTTGAATGGATTGGTCCTCGAGATAACTATGTAAGGCTTCGGCCAGATATACCGATCTGTGTTGTCCACCAGTACAACCAATGGCAATGGTGATGTAGCTGCGGTCATTGGCTTCAAATTGCTTGATCCATTTTCGCGCAAAAAAACTCAAGTCTTTCATGTAGTCTGTCACCATGGGTTCATTCTGCAAAAACTGTTTTACCTCATCATCACGGCCGGTTAATTGCCGTAATTCATGTTGCCAGAATGGGTTTGGTAAACAACGGGCATCAAACACAAAGTCTGCGTCAAACGGGACCCCTCGTTTAAAGGCGAATGACTTGACGATGATCGAGACATGATCATTCGGCTCACTCATGATTTGCCAGATCTGCTGTTTTAACTGCTGGATTTTGAGCTGCGTGGTATCTATCACCAAGTCTGAGTGCATTTTGATGGCAGCCATCAACTCGATGTCCATCCTGATGGCTTCTGTCAAACTGTAGTTATGGTGGACGGTTGAAAGCGGATGCCTTCTGCGTGTTTCATTGTAGCGCTTGAGCAGGGTTTTTTCTTCAGCCGACAGAAAAATCACTGTGGTGTTGATTTCAGACTGATTGACTCCGGAAACCAAAAACTCAAACTCCAGCAGGGCCTGGTTCTTGCTTCGCACATCAATACCCACAGCCACCTTGGGATAGAATTCAACATCGGCCTTGATGTGTTCAACCAATTGCGGCAACATGTTGATTGGCATGTTGTCCACACAATAAAACTCCATATCTTCCAATGACCTCAGGACCACTGTTTTCCCTGCTCCTGAGAGCCCTGTGACTATGACCAGCTGTTGCATAACTGAAACCCTACCATAATTTCTTCCAGCAGATTTTCTTTGCTTTCTGCATGAATGATGTTTTTATAAAGCCGGTGTTGTCTGAATAAACCAGCAGTTTCTTTCATCAGCTCCAGATGCCTTTTGCTCACTTCTTGCGGAAAAGCAATTCCGAGTACGATGTTGACCGGTATACCATCAATGGCTTCATAATCTGCCGGTTGTGACATTTGAATGATGCATGCTTTGATTTCATCATTGGGCAAACATTTACCATGTGGCAGGGCCACGCCATTGCCCAGAGAGGTGTTACCCAGTTTCTCTCTGTTTACCATGCTGTGATAAATTTTCAAATAATCATCATCCTGGTCAGCCAACAGTTGGGCCATGGTTTCAAACAACCTTTTTTTACTGATGAAGTGGTGATTCATCAGGATTTTATCTTCTTCTAAAATATCAATTATTTTCATAGCAACCAAAAGGGCTTAACTGTTCAGGTTAAGCCCCATTGTTTATTTAAATTGTTTGAAATCCTGCTCAGTAACTGGCCTGATTCATTCTGATGGCTTCTACATTATGATGATCAGTCATCTTGTCTTTGTGTCTGCGGATTTGTTTATCCAGCTTATCTACCAGCAGGTCAATTGATTTATATAAATGATCTTCAGTGGATTCTGCAAAAAAATCACGGCCGCCGATGTGCATCGTCGCTTCTGACTTGTGTCTTAATTTTTCCACACTGATGATGACATGAACATTGAGCACCTGATCAAAATGTCTTTTGATGCGGGCAAATTTGGTTTCGATGTATTCTTTGATGGGATCGGTGACTTCCAGTTGGTGGCCTGTGATTGTTAGTTGCATATGATAGATACCTCTGGCTTTGAGTGGCTACTCAAGTTAATGGAAAAAGCCCCTGTTTGACTGATTCGACCAAAGTAACGTGCAATGAAAAATACATTGTGTGTTTCAGGCTCAGACAGTTTCAAAAGGGTTGTTTGGGAAGGGATTTTCAGACAATTCAAGGTCATGTCGCACTCGAGATAAGGCTGGTTGACATTGAATTTGACTGCTTGGGTGGTCATTAATTTTATGATACTCCTTGAATATTAATATACCTAAATCACAGTACCATTACAACAATTATCCGTTGATATTACATGGAAAAATCCTGACCCAAATACACCTTTTTCACCTCTTTATTACTGATGATTTGTTCTGGTTTACCCTCTGTCAGCATGCTGCCGGCATTAAGGATGTAAGCCCGGTCGCAAATCCCCAGGGTCTCACGCACATTGTGATCTGTGATCAGTACACCAATGCCTTTGCTTTTCAAATGATAGACAATTTTTTGTATATCAATCACAGAAACCGGGTCAACCCCCGCAAAAGGCTCATCCAATAAAATATACTTGGGCTCCATGGCCAACGAACGGGCTATTTCAACCCGTCTGCGCTCGCCACCGGATAAACTGATGCCCATTTGGTTTTTAACATGTTCAATGTTCAACTCTTCCATAAGCTCAAGACAGCGGTTATTACGGTCTGATGCGGTCAGGTCTTTGCGCAGTTCAAGCACAGCCATGATGTTATCCCTCACCGAAAGCTTTCTGAACACCGATGCTTCCTGAGGCAGGTAGCCAACTCCCAGTCTGGCCCTTTCATGCATGCCATAACCCGAAGCATCAACGGAGTCGATCATTATCTGGCCTTTGTCGACAGGAATCAAACCCACAATCATGTAAAAGCAAGTGGTTTTTCCGGCGCCATTGGGGCCCAGCAAACCAACCACCTCGCCTTGATCAAGGCGAAATGACACCGACGAGATCACTTCCCGTTTCTTATAGGATTTGGCAATCTGCCTGGCTTCAATCATCGTTCTGATCTATCACCATTTTGAATTGCTGCCCAGTATCTTCACCGGCAGCTGTTATTTCCTGTGTTTGCAGGTCAAACTCAATGGCTTCACCAGTGGTGACCCCAATGGCACTGGTGATGGATACATTCCCGGTAAGAAACACCTTGTCTTCGGCTTTGAGGTAATCAATTTCATCTGCCTTGATGACCATCTTGTCATTGTTTTCCATCAGTTGTTCCATGTATACCTGCTGACCTTTCATTTCAACCCGGGTCACACCTTTACCCTGGTGATGAATCAGCCCGTATGAGGATCGAATCAGCAAACTGCCCTGTTCAATGGTCAACCCTTTCTGACATTCAGTCTGGTTCAGCTTGAGTTTACTGACGCAACCAGGTCCCTGGATGACAATTTTCGCTGAGCGGTCTGTATCCAGACCCACTGCTGGCAAGCTGAACACTGTCAACATCAACAACCCGTTAAGTTTCAAATTCCGCATACAAATCCTCTAAAATTTCTATTTCCTGTTGTTCAAATTTAATCACCGAGCCTACCCCCTGCAACACCGCTCCTGGTTGCGTGACCTTGAGTTTTTGCTGGCTGGTGCCGGTTTTCTGTTTCAGGTTTATGGTGAGTTCGCTGGTCTCAATCAATACCCGATCTGTCGTTACATCCTCCAGCTCCAGGGTCACCGCCTGTGGAAAAAATAATTCAGTTTGTGCTTCATTGATTTCACCCGATTCAGATGAAAACAACCAATCACCATCAGCTTGATGCATTCGGTATCTGGGCTGATTGATCAATGTCATACCAGAGTCAGCATAATGGATCACCGAGGGTG
The DNA here is from genome assembly GCF_002000055.1 of Marinicella sediminis. Lineage (GTDB taxonomy): Bacteria > Pseudomonadota > Gammaproteobacteria > Xanthomonadales > Marinicellaceae > Marinicella > Marinicella sediminis. Next base: position 447,681 of record NZ_MVBD01000002.1, read on the forward strand.
CCTGAATGGTACTGACAATGCGTCCCGACTCGTCACTGTTTCTGATGATCACACCTTCAATCGAATAGCCTTTGGTGAATGGTTCGTAGCTGAAGGCATCCTCTTTACTGTGGTACATATCGAAAATGGCATAACTGCCCAATGCCATCACAGCAAAAAGGATCAGCTGACGCAGTCTGAACCGTTCAATGTTCATTGTGTGGCAGTGAAATCGTAACTCAGATTCTGCGCCCTCATGATCAGATCACAGACATCTCTGGCTGCACCATGACCACCTGTTTTATCAACCACCAAAACCGCTTTGGATTTGACGTCATCATGGGCATCACCAACAGCAACCGGCAAAGCACAGATGTTCATGATGGGTAAATCTATGATGTCATCACCGACAAATGCCACTTCTTCATCAGTGATTTCCAGCGCCAGCTTCAGGTTTTCATATGTTTCCAGTTTATTCATTCTTCCCTGATAGACATGGCTGACGCCTAAAGATTTCATTCTTTCAGCAACAATCACAGAGTTCCTGCCAGTGATGACAGCGACTTCAACTCCGGTTTTGACCAACAAAGAGATGCCCAGACCATCCCTGACGTTGAATTTTTTGATTTCCCGGCCATCGTCTGTGAAATACAAACCACCATCAGTCAGCACCCCATCCACATCAAAAATAACCAGTTTGATTTTACTGGCCAGTGCCAGAACCTGCTCATTAAACTCCATTAAACCACCCCCGCTCTCAATAAATCGTGTATGTTCAAGGCACCCACCAAACGACCATCATCATTGGTGACCAACAACGAATGAATCTTGTGTTCTTCCATGATCTGAGCAGCTTCCACTGCCATTTTATCTTCATGAATCATGATCGGATGCAACGTAGCCAGCTCTTTCATCGTTCTTTTCTTCAGGTGTTCCAGTTGGTTCAACGTCCGTCGCAAATCACCATCGGTGAATACCCCGGCGACCGTTCCGTCAGCATTGACCACTGCAGTCATTCCCAGTCCTTTCTGGTTCATCTCAACCAAGGCCTCACTGAATTCAGACTGCAGGCTCACACAGGGCACGTCATCTCCGGTTCGCATCACATCTTTGATACCCAGTAACAACCGTTTACCCAGTGATCCTGCGGGGTGCGACATGGCAAAATCCTCTTTGGTGAACCCCCGTAACTCAAGCAAGGTAACTGCCATGGCATCACCCATGACCAACGTTGCCGTGGTACTGGCGGTTGGCGCCAAGCCCAGCGGACAAGCTTCTTCAGGGACCGAAACATCGATGTGTACGTCTGAGTTACGAGCCAGGCTGGAATTGGGTTTACCGGTCATGGAAACCAATGTGACACCCATGCGTTTTATCAGAGGCAGTAATGTCAGTACTTCCTCAGTTTCACCTGAATTTGAGATCGCCAGCACCAGGTCTCCTGAAGTGATCATGCCCAAATCTCCATGACTGGCTTCACCGGGGTGAACAAAAAATGCCGGTGTACCGGTGGAAGCCAAAGTGGCTGAAATTTTGTTGCCAATGTGACCTGATTTACCCATTCCAATCACCACCACATGACCTGTGCACGTTGCCATTGCATTGATCGCCGCCACGAAATCCTTGCCGATGCTGGCATTGAGGTTTTTCAGACCTTGCATCTCAATATCAAAAACCTGATGACCCAGACGTAAGACGTCTTCTGCGGTGAACTGTTTCATATGCTTTTACTCACGTACAACCAAACCATATAACTGACGTACATCACCACCAATACCACACCGATGACCCTGGAAATAAACCGATCTTTGACAACGAAATAAACCGATGCCAGAAATAAAAAAACCGTCAGCATCAGCATGTAGAAATAATCATACTTGATGAAATGAGCGCTGAATTCATATTCCCTGATCAGACCAGAAATACCAATCACGCCTAACAGGTTGAACATATTGGATCCAACGATGTTTCCAATGGCCAGATCGTGTTCTTTTTTCAGCGCACTGGCCACCGTGGCTGCCAGCTCAGGTAACGAAGTACCCAGGGCAACTATGGTCAGTCCAATGACCATATCAGAAACCCCAAACTCAAGGGCAATTTCAGTGGCCCCCTTGACCATCATTTGTGATGCGATCGGCAACACCACAATACCAACAATGAGCAACAGGATGGCTTTTCTCAGGGAAATATCCAGATCAAATTCGGCTTCAATTTCGTCACTGAATTCATCACGCTCCCCTTTGATACCAATGATGGTCAGAAAACCGGTCACCAGTAACATGGAGATGATCATAATCACTCCATCGGAAAAAGTCAGCTGTAAATCAATCAGCAGAAATAAAACCAACAAACTGACCAACAACAAGATGGGCATTTCCCTTTTGATGGTTTGTGATTGTATACTCATCGGGACAATCAACAATCCGGTTCCGAGTACCAAAGCGATGTTGGTGATGTTTGAGCCAACGGCATTTCCCAGTGCCAACCCTGAATTACCGTTGAATGACGCAATGGCAGAAACCACCATTTCAGGTGCTGAAGTTCCAAACCCAACAATGATGAGACCCACCAGCATGGTGGAAACGCCCATGTGCTTGGCCGTGGATGCGGCGCCCAGCACAAATTTATCGGCGGCGATGATGAGTAAGATCAGACCAACCACCAAATACAGCGAAGAGATCAACATATAATAATTTTTTCCTTAAATGGGTCAATGATTGTCAATTATTCATGACAATCTCTTTATAAACGTTCTATTTTACAAGATAATGCGCCCTCAACAAACAACAATTCAGATTCATGCACCCCGAAGAAATAAAAAAACTGATCAAACAACACATTGAGTGTGACCACATCGAAGTACACGGTGAAGATTTAAGGCACTATGAAGCCCTGGTGGTTTCAGCAGCCTTCAATGGCATGATGAAAATCAAAAGACACCGACTGATCTACCAGGCCCTTGGCGACCATATGGCCGCTGACATTCATGCATTGAGCATCAAAGCCATGACCCCTGAAGAACACCAGTCCCTCAACCCATAATGACAAAGGCAGACCATATGAACAAAATCACCATCACCGGGGGACATCAGATCGCTGGTTCAATACAGGCATCAGGCGCGAAGAATGCTGTATTGCCGATCCTTGCGGCAACCATTGTCGGTCAGGGCGAATCTCACATTTCCAGGGTACCTCATTTGCATGATGTGACAACCATGAATGAACTACTGGCTCAGATGGGTGCCAGACTGACAGTGGATCATCATGCCGACATCACCATCAATACCGATCATTTGAGCAACCAGACAGCACCTTATGAAACGGTCAAATCCATGCGCGCTTCCATCCTTGCGCTGGGCCCACTGGTGGCCCGCTACGGGACAGCCAAAGTGTCCCTGCCAGGCGGTTGTCAGATTGGCGCCAGGCCCGTTGACTTACACATCAAAGGCTTGCAAGCCATGGGTGCAAAAATTGAAGTTGTTGATGGTTACATCCATGCCACATGTGACCGGCTAAAAGGCAACCGCATCGTTATGGATAAAGTGACGGTAACCGGTACCGAAAACATTTTAATTGCGGCCACCCTGGCCAAAGGAGAAACCCTGATTGAAAATGCAGCCATTGAGCCGGAAGTGGTAGATCTGGCAAAATACCTGAAGGCCATGGGCGCTGACATCAGCGGTGAGGGCACCTCAAAAATTTACATCCAGGGTAAAGATCAGTTAACCGGCACCCATCACGCGGTCATGCCTGACCGCATTGAGATCGGAACTTTTCTGGTTGCTGCAGCCATCACCGGTGGCTCGATCACCATTCACAATTCCTGCAATGATGATCTGGATGCGGTGTTTGACAAGTTGACTGAAACCGGAGCCAGTGTGGAAACCACCACCGATACCGTGACATTAAATATGCATGGCAAGAGACCACAACCGGTTGACATCAGAACTGCCCCCCACCCGGCTTTCCCCACAGACATGCAGGCTCAGTTCTGTGCCCTTAATGCCATTGCTGAAGGCACCAGCGTGATCACCGAAACATTGTTTGAAAACCGGTTCATGCATGTCGAAGAACTGAACAGAATGGGAGCCAATATTCATGTGGAAGGCAATCAAGCCATCATCAAAGGTGTTGATCACCTCAGTGGCGCGCCGGTCACTGCCACCGACTTAAGGGCATCTGCTTCATTGGTTCTGGCAGGCCTCGCCGCGCAGGGTCAAACCGAAGTCCACGACATTCATTACATTGACCGCGGTTATGAGGCCATTGAAGAAAAAATGAATCAATTAGGCGCCAAAATCATCAGAAGCTGAGTTGGTCAGACCTCCGCAAAAGGGTACAGATGTGATAAAGTGTCTGCACCTTTTTGCCACTGGTCATTATGCTCAGAAATAGCTTTTATATCCTGTTGTTCACCCTGGTTAGCTGGGGTGGTTATCTGATCAGTTATCCATCTAACACCCCGCCTGATCTGTACTACGACGGCATATTCCTGGAAAAGATAACCAATCACATCAAGGAAATCAGCAAGCACCCCAGGGCAATTGGCGATTACCACCACGGCATTGCCCGCATCTATCTGACCAATCAACTGAGCCGTTCTGGGTTGACAGTCAGAAAACAAAAATCCACTGTTTATAGCAGAGCCAATAAAAATGCAGCGCCGGTTGAAAACATCATCGCCACCTATGAAGGAACCCAGCCTGATGCCCCCACTCTGGTGTTGATGGCTCATTATGATGCGGCTGAATTTAATTCAACAGGTGCCGCTGATGATGCCAGCGGTGTGGCCGTCATCCTCGAAGTCGTGCACGCTTATCTGCAAAGCGGCCAGCGACCAGAAAACAATCTGATGGTGTTGTTAACAGATGCCGAGGAAGTCGGTTTACTGGGCGCACAGGCATTCATCAGGGAACAACTGATGAATCACAACATCAAGCTGATCATCAATCTGGAAGCCCGTGGCAGCGGCGGCCCGGTGATGATGTGGCCAGAAACCGTGTCGGGTAACAAAGGCTTGATTCAGGCATTTGCGGCGGCTGATGTGCCTTTACCAGTGACCACCTCACTGCATTATGAAATATATCGCTTATTACCCAATGACACCGACTTGACTCCATTCAATCAACAAGCCGGTATTGACGGTTTCAATCTGGCATTCATCGACCATCATTTTAATTACCACACCCGTCAGGACACCCTGGCCAACCTGTCTCCTGACACCTTGGCTCATCAGGTCATACAATTAAAAAGCCTGCTCAGTCATTTTGCCAACACTGATCTGAATCAGCTCACGTCAGAAGACTCGTTGATCTATTTTAACCTGCCAGGTTTGGGGCTGGTTACCTATGACACCCATCTCAATTATGTGCTTTGGCTGCTGACCTTTTGTTTATGGCTTTATGGCTTGTGGCGCAAACCAGGCCCAGGCACGTCACGCAAAACCGGCTGGCTTGCTGCGGGATTGGGCGTGTTGCTGATCTCTGCCGGTGTGTTTCTGCTCACCTGGTCGGTGTTGTTTGTCATCCGCCAGGTATTTCCGGGTCATGCTGACATCCTGCAAGGATTTCCCTACCAGGGACATGCCATGATGTTTGGCTGTCTGCTATCGGGAGCATTACTGGCTACAGCCGGCTGGGGCCACCGTCACAGTCACCTTCGACAAATCACTCAGCTGCTACAAGGCCTGTGGCTGACACTGATGGCCGTATTGATGTACCACATGCCGGGCAGTGGTTTTTTAATTTGGCCGGTATTGGGCTCTGCATTGGGACTGGTTGTCTGGCATCACTCGCCCCGCTGGGGTGAACAGCTGCTGTTGATCCTGTTACTGCTCAGCGGCTGGCTGCTGGGTTCGGTACTGATCAACCTACCCATCGCTCTGGGTGTGGCCATGCTGCCCGCCACGGCCTGTATTCTGACTTTACTTTTGGGACTATACAGCCCGGTGTTTCACCCATCCGGCAGTCAATGGCGGGTACTGCTGAGTTGCTGTGTGCCGCTGGCACTGATGTCATGGGCGATGTTTCAAAACCGTCACTTCACCCCAAACACGGCACACCCCACCAGCTTATCCTACCTGTACAACACGGACACCAATGAGGGGGTTTATTTCAACTATGATTCAATCAATTCCGGTTGGAATGAGTTCATGTTTACCGGCACAGCATCTGCCGAGGATTTACGACAATTTCGCCAGGCTCATAAAAAGCCTGTACGCCAGTTGCACCGTTTGGCTGATCCCATCACCCTGCAACCCATCAAGGCTGAGGTTAATCGTCCTCTGGTTCAAACCGGGAATCAACGCTTGAATATAGAACTGACTGCTCACAGAAACAGCAAGCTCATTGAAATCTACAGTAAATCAACCATGCGGGTACACCAACTGACCATTGAAGACCGCATTCATGTGTTTGATGAGCCATTGCAGATTGCATCAGGACAACGGCTCTTGCGGTACTACTTCAGTGGCAAAAAGCAACTCAAAATTGAATTAATAACTGATCCGGATGAATCCCTCAACTGGTTGATTCAAACCCACAGTGTAGACTTATTACAGGATGACCGTTTTGATATCCAGCCCAGGCCGGCACATCAAATGCCTAAGCCTTTCATCAGCACAGACAACCTCATTATTGAGCAGTCACTGGCGTCTGGCTTTGATCAATAAGGGCCTGCGGTCATTGGGGTTTTTCAGGCGTGGATCGTTGTTATTGTCCAAAACCAGATAAAAATAATCCGCATCCACAACCAGTCCCTCGGCATGACCATACTGCATATCCTGATAAGCATATTGCGGGTCTTTGACAATGTGCTCATAGCTCCAAGTTTTACCTTCATGGTACAAACCATCAGCACCTTTGATCAGTTCATGTATCACATAAGCGTTGCGATGCAAGGCATAAATGACTCCGTCATAGACATACAGCCCGGTTAAATCCGGATGGCGGTGTGAATCCAGCTGGTGAGCCGTGTCATTGAACACCTGATTGGTCTGGCTGATGATCTGCTCAAATTGCGCATCGAATGTCACTTCTATAACGCCCCTGGGTTGTCTCTCAACAGACAATAAAAAGCGCTGATCTCCGAGGTAAGCCACCGCCTCTAAACCGGCATTATGCAGTTGAAATAAACCGGCTTTGTAGGCCGATTGATACACCCCGTTATGCTCTGGTACCCAGCTCAGGTGACCTTCTGAAACCCTCAGCATCTTGTGATGCACTTCGCTGACTACAAAAAACTGTCCCTCAACCACAGTAATGCCTTCCAGATCGAAGCTGGATGCCGATAAGGGATTGGTATCAAGATTGATAGCTACTTCAGCCTGCCACTCACCATCAGCGTCTGGTTGCAAACGAAAAATGGCGTTGGCATCATCACATACTGTATACAGTTGACCATCCAGGCTGGTCAGCCCAGAAGGTTCAATTGGATAAGTGGTATTGATCGGCTTAACCTCATAATCTGTCAACCGGATGCTCTCTTTACCAGCACAGCTTAACTGGCTGAAGAGCAGGCAAAGGACAATTCCACATTTGATCATTGAACGCTCCTTCATGGTTGTGCATTGAAACCATCAATGAAAATCAGATCGCTTAATTCACAAACACCTGCCGCGGTAATGTGCACATCATCAATCTTCCAGTCACCGGCTCCTTGTGTGTTGTCAGTTCCCATACGCCACCTGATCATCACTGACTCATTGGCAAAGGCAGCCAGGTCCACTTTGACTTCCGTAAACACACCCAGCGAACCAGTGAATGCCTGCCGGCCGCCCAACGGATTATCAAATCCCCCACTGAGGGTGCCGTTATAACCATTTTGCGTGATGTATGACCCCAAATCCTGCCAGTCAGTGCCCGCATTGGTGCTGATTTCAATCACACCACCATCATAGTCGGCATTGCCCGATTCAAATTGATGCTTGTGCCAAAATTGCAATTCAGCCTGCACTGGCAACGTCATTGCAATCGTCATCAGGCTTTTATCAGTGACGACAGCTTCATTTGTAGATACAAAACTATTGGCTGATCCTGTACTGTGGTCATCACCTGTCTCCACTCGAAAATCATTGCTGCCCAATGGCGGGTCCACCGACCAGCCTCCCTCACTGATGGCTTCATTGATGTTTGCATAGTCATCCACATCATCGGCCAACAAAGATTGTTCACACACAGGTTGCAAGACGATGTTCCGGTTGGTGACCAGCCCACCGGTGGTTTGAACAGCGGCGAGTGACTGGCTGAAATAACCCAATTTACTGATGTTCAGATCACTGGTGGTGGCGGCGGTTTGTATGCTGTATTGCCCTTGCTGATCAGTGCTGTCCTGGATTCCTGCATAGCTCAGCAAGGCTTGCGCCACTGGTGCTCCGGTCAGCGCATCGGTCACCTGCCCGGAGACCGTACCTATGTTGGCCGGATCAATCACATCGACAAACACCGCAGATGGTACACCTGTGGTGCCAGTTGCATCGGTGGCCTCCAACCACAAGGTATAACGGCCTTCAGACAACCCAGCAGTGGCAACTGTACCATTGAAGTTTTCCGTCTTACTGTTGAAGTTCCCATCGCTGGCAGACAGACTGACTGCCGTGGCTGTACCGTCCCATGAAGGCATTGCCAGATAGGCATTCACGGCAGTGATGTTGTGTGTTGGCTCACTGCCATTGCTGCTGTTGAACTGTAAATCTGTGGCGGTGCCGGCAATGACAAATGCACCACCTGTTTCCACCTGAACAGGAGTATCAGGCAAGTTCGTCACATCGGGTCCTGAAGCCAGAACATAAGGCATCCGGGATGCCTTGGCCGCATAAATCAATGCCGGCAGATTATCCGGATAAATGGTGTTTTCAAAAGCATCACAACTGGAGTAAAAGTCCCCTTCTCCCAGTTCAATGGTATATGCCGCCACGCCCAGTGTGCCATAGGCATTGTCATCCGAAGCGCCATCTGCACCGCCAAGGGTTGCATTGGACTGCTCTGGGCGGTAATTGGAGTAATATGCCATGCGCCTGGCCAGCGTCATCAACTGATCATGGTTGGGTGCCTGACCCGCACCGTTGGCATAGCCAAAGGGAAACAGAATCAGTTCAGCCACATTGTGTATGTCCAGATAGACACCGGGTTTGGTCAATGGAGCCGGTGTCACCAGATCATCGGGACGATCATCGGGAAACAGGGTTTTGATGTATTCATTGATGGCTTCGGTTTCCGGTTCACTGACCGCTGATTCGCCACGAAAAACCTGGCTGCAATCATTGTCACTGGAACCGGTGCCCTCATTCCAGCGAAACAGAAAATTACGGTTCATGTCAACGCCCTGCTGGTTACCATTTAAACAATGGTTTTCGTTCATGTTTTTACGCTGATTGGCAAAAGGCTCAGTTTGCGCGATGGTTCTGCCATCCGGATTGCCTTGCAGCAGTAAATGGATTTCGTGGTAATCAACCAACCAGGTCACATCAGCATCCTGACCATATTGACTCAACAGGTATTCAGCAAACCGGGTCACCAGTTCGGCCGGAGGATACTCCCTGGCATGAATGGATCCCATGGCATACAAAACTGGCTTGTCATTCAGCGGCAAATTCTGGTTGGTTATTTTCACCACCTGCATATCATAACCAGCATCACCACCCGGCGTTTCTTTGTGCCATGAATCACCAATATCTACCAGGCTGACCAAATCTGGATAGGTGCTGGCCATGTTCGCCATGGCGTCATAAGTTTCCTGTACAGTCCGGTAACAGGGGAAATTATCGATGGTCCGAATGTTGTTTGATCGTTCGTTATGCAGCAATTTGAGGTGTTTATCCATTTGAGGCTGGCTGAGCCTGAGCCGGAAGCCCAGGCTTTTGAGTTGATTCAACTCCTGATGGCTTTTGACCATCAGCAAGACAGTCTTATTTTTCTCATCCAGTTTCCAAAAATCGATGTCTTCTTTTAAGTCCAGGACACTGGCTTTGTCAGGATAATCTGCCATCACCACCCAAGGTGGGTTATCTGGCCATTCAGAAGGATTCTGAGAGGCTGTAGACAGTGCGGGGGTCATCAGCAATAAGCTAATCAATTGAATCTGAGCGGTCTTAGTCATGTCATTCTTTGTTCAGCAACGGAAAGTAAATGATGCCATCATCAACCTTTTGGTTGGCCAGCATTCCACCCAAAATGAGCCCCTGATCTCCCAGGCGTAGTAAGCTGCGATGATCCATGGTTGGACTCAGGACATCATGGCTGATTTCCCAGTTGCGTTGTTGTAAATTGTAAATCCTGAGGTCGCCGGAAGGCGCTGCAGGTTCTTGATTATAACCGATGCCGTTGTAGTTGTAGGGGTTATCACTGCCCGCAGCAAACACCAAACGCTGTCGTCCATCATCAGTAGCAGCCATGCGATAGTACGCAACGCCACTGTGGTGTGGAATGGTTTGCCAGGCAATCTTCGTTGGGTCAGTGACACTGATTTCACCCAGAGCACAAGCCGGGGAAGGTGAAAATGATTTTTTTTCGCCAGACCAACTGACCTTGACCCCATCACAGATCACCATTTGATGGCCGATCATGGCACCGGCATGACCAAACACAGGCGGCAATGGATAAGGTGTGGCCTGTTGCCAGGTCAAAGACACCGTGTCCAGCACCTGTACCAAAGCAACGTTATCAACATCATGCCAACCACTGATGAGGTAGATGTATCGTTGCTGATAAACCAGTGCCACAGTGTCATCAACCGGAGTTGGCATCGGCGGCAAAGCCTGCCATCGGTCGGTGCGGGCATCAATTTTCCAGACGTTGGGTACCGACAGTTCACTGTGGTCAGGGGCTACCGTATAGCCACCGAACAAATAGACGGCTTCACCAACTGCCACGGCCACCGAGGCCAGCACAGGCGGTTGAGACAATGGGGTTGATAAAGTATGCCATTGCCCGGCTCGCCAGACGGTGGCCTGATTGGTGATGTCCTGATACCCCTTTCCGGCACGCAGGCCGTTGAAACTGTAAATTTGTGGCTGACCATCCACTGTTAAGGCAGCAACTGCATGGTTGGTCAGGGGCTGGGGTAAGGAATCTGGTAGTTTGTTGCTGACATCAGGTCGCTGCTGTTGACAAGACAGCAACAACAGACAGCACAGCAGCAGTTTAAGCACCCAGTGACCTCCACATAGTGACGCCACAACCTGTGTGGCCGGTATCCCCCATGCGTTTATCAAGATAGTCAAAGCCATGCTTCTGATACAATTTTTGCGCAGCTTTCATGGCCGGAACGGTTTCCAGGTAGATGCCTTCGTAGCCGCAGTCAGCAGCCCCTTTGATGCACTTGCGAATCAATTGTTCACCCACACCAAGGCCACGCAGGTCAGGTGCCAGGTACATTTTTCTCAACTCAGCGGTGGTACCGGGATCGGTTCCCTGCAAAGAAGCAAATCCTCCAACCCCTTTGATGTCACCATTGACCTCAACCACATAATAAGCGCTCAAAGAATGATCATAAGCCTGATACATGTCATCCAGTTCAGCATCCACCCCGGCATAGCCGACTCCTGCAAGACCGAATTCGGCCAACGTTTCAAGCACCAGGGCTTTGACCGCCGCGTTGTCTTCAGGCTCAATCAGTCTGATGATGGGTTCATTCATTGGTTGCCTTGATGTGTTCAAGCTCGCCGAAGTTATAAACCACCTCGGTCATTTCAGCCAGCGTGTCGTTCATGATTTCATCGTAATCCGGTAAGTGATTCTCTTCGAGCTTTTCCAGCAGTGAAGCTTTGGATTTGGTTCTGGGGTTTTTACTGATCAGTGCACAACAGTCTTTGTACGGTTCGCAACACATGTCAAACAGACCCAGGCGATTCGAGTGCTCAATGATCTGCTCTTTGTTGTAGGTGATCAAAGGCCTCAAAATTGGTGTTTGTATGGCCCTGTTCATGGAGTCAATGTTTTCCAGGGTTTGCGAAGCCACCTGACCTAGATTGTCACCCGTCACCAGGGCTTTGGCTTCAATGCGCTGCATCACGGCATCGGCCACCCGGGCCATGAATCTCCTGAACAGGATCAGGTCATAGGCCAATCCATGTTCCATCAGAGCCATATCAAAATGCGTATACGGCACCACATATAACCGGGTTCGCCCCAACACCGTACTCAATTGTCTGACGATGCGGGTGATTTTATAGGCTTCTAAATCTTTGAGGTTGTGATGACTGGCAGAAAAGTGGATGAAATCGACATTGCATCCCCGGTTGGCCATCAGCCAGGCAGCTACCGGCGAATCAAAACCACCAGATAACAGGGTCAATACCCGCCCCGTAGATGACACCGGCAAGCCACCTGTTCCATGAATCTTATTGGTGTGTACTGCGGTTCCACGAGATGAAATGTTGACATAAAAATACTGATCAGCGTGATTGATATCCACATCGCGCCAGTTACTGTTGTCAGCGATGGTTTGGGCCAACTGAATGGTCAGGTCATTGGAGTTGATGCGGAAATTTTTATCACTGCGTTTCACATCCAGGGCAAAGGTTTTACCCGGCTGATAGGTCTTTTGGGCCAGTTCACTGATGATGTCATGAATGGGTTGCATGTCAGGTTGTGCACGCAAAAAGCGGTATTTCTGCTCATCAAACCAATGCACATGGCTGAGCCAGGCAATACCGGGAATACCGGACAAAGATTCAACCGCTTGTTCAGCCACTTCAGCGGGTGCCGTGCCAACCTCCACAAACAACCGGTCATGAATGGATTTAACTTCCCAGTCGTGTCCCAGAGAGACCACTTTACGGCGGATGTTTTTGCGCAACCGCTTGACGAAATCCTTGCGATTTTTGCCTTTCAGGGCCAACTCAGCATAATGAACAATGATGCGGTATTTCATGCCTGATGCCAATTAAAAATGAACAGACAATGCCTTCTTGATGCGAGCTATGGCATCCTGCAACACATCAATGGAAGTGGCAAAAGACAACCGCACATAACCAGGGGCACCAAATGGTGTGCCAGGCACAACTGCCACACCGGCTTCTTCAAGCAACCAGGTAGACAGTTCAATGTCGTCATTCACCCCTTCAATACCGGCCACCACTTCGCGCACATCCGGGAAGGCATAAAAGGCCCCATCGCCGGACTGGCAATGGATACCAGGTAAGTCATTCAATGCCGCCACCAGGTAATCGTGCCGTTCTTTGAACGCTTGCTTCATTTCCACCAGACAATCCTGCGGACCGTTGTAAGCAGCCGTGGCAGCGGCTTGTGAAATTGAACATGGGTTGGAAGTGCTTTGCGACTGAATTTTACGCATCGCTGTGATGATGTCGGCATGAGCGGCTGCATAACCAATGCGCCAGCCGGTCATGGCATAGGCTTTGGAAACCCCATTGATGATGATGACCCGGTCCCTGATTTCAGGACACAAGGCCACCATGTTGGCCAATGGTTCAGATCCCCAATAAATGTGCTCATAAATGTCATCGGTCGCCACCAGCACATGCGGGTTGTTCTTAATGACATCAGCCAGTTCACTCAGCTCTTGGCGGGTATACGCCTTACCTGTTGGGTTACTGGGTGAATTGAGCATCACCAAACGGGTTTTGGGCGTAATGGCCGCCGCCAATTGTGCAGCGGTGAGTTTAAAATCAGCTTCCGCTGTGGTTTCAACAATCACAGATTCACCGCCGGCCAACAGGGTCATGTCGGGGTATGATACCCAATAAGGTGTTGGAATGATGACTTCATCACCTGGGTTAATCACCGCATTGAGCAAATTGAAAATGCTGTGTTTGGCACCACAGGAAACCAGGATTTCATTGGCCTGATAACTGACGTGATTTTCTCTCAGCAGCTTGCCCATGATGGCCTGTTTAAGTTCTGGGGTACCGTCGACCGCTGTGTACTTGGTTTGTCCGGCATTGATCGCCTCTATGGCGGCTTGTTTGATGTGATCCGGGGTATCAAAATCCGGTTCTCCGGCGCCCAGTCCTATCACATCCTTACCGGCCCTCTTCAGTTCCGCCGCTTTCATACTGACGGCTATGGTGGCAGAGGGTTTTACCCGCTTCACCAGATCTGCAACAAAATCGTTCATTCCCGCTGTCAAAGTGTTAAAAACTGCCTATCTTAAGAGACTGTCTACAGATCGCAACCTTTTTCTTAACTACCTGCCCTTAAGATGACACAGATCATGACATCAGGTCTTGATTCAGGGCAATGGCTGGCAGGGAATGGCAAAGTCCACATGGTAATGCTCATCGTGCCGCACCCAGACCTGTTGATGATTGAAGGTGATGTGTTCTCTGAGGTAGGCACCAGCTGGTGTGTCCAACACAGCCGGTTGCAGGCGGGGATCAAGGATTACTTTTTTGATGTCAAAGCCTGCAGCCACCGCGTGTTGATGTAAGGTCTTCAGATGATCTGCCAAAGCAGCATAATCAATCCGATACGCCCCCATCTGGCCCTCGGCGTTAAATTCCAGGTCATAACCCCAGCGATTACTGATACTGACCGGCAGCAACACCGATCGCATGTCCTTCAGAACCGGCACCATAAAATCCACGGACAATCCGTTTTGGTGGGTTCGGTGGGGTTTGAACCGACCACCTTGTGGCCAACCGGTTTCGGCATACATGTATTGAGTGCCCGGACGGGTGTTGACCAGTTCCGTATAACTGGACATGACCACCTCAGCCACCTGATGGTGCACATGGGTGCGACCCAGGTGCCAGGCCAATTCACTGAAGACCACAAAGTTCTCACCACTGGCCGGTAAGCGCACCGCACCTTCAATGGAACCCTGATGGCTCTGGCCACGGCACACGCTGTCGGCCCTGACAGGACTGACAACACACAACAACAGTAAGGTGATCAGACGCATACTGTTCTGACCACGGGATGGCTCATCGGTTCATGCGTGACTTAATCAACGCAATGCACTCTTCAACCCACTCCACTTTGGCACCGACTTTTTTAACCCCCAGCATCAACGTCAGATTGGGATAAAATTCTTCATCCGGTAAATCATGCGGATAATCCGGAAATTCGGTTTTGGTCTGCTCCTGTATACACACCAGATGTTCATGCCATTGCTTCATATGGCTGTGTAATGGTTCGAGGAAATCAATCCGCGCCTGATCATCGGGCAGCGCGCCAAGAAAAAAGGTTTGTGCCAGGTAGGCCAGTTTTTCGGTGTTGGTGATCGGCCCTTCTGCCAGCCACTTCACCAATTCCTGCTGTCCGGCCGGCGTCACCTCATAGAGTTTTTTATCCGGCCCTTTATCAGATGGCACAGACTCCACCGTGAGCAAACCCTGCTCTTTGAGCTTCCTCAGCTGCGGATAGATTTGTGACAGTTCAGCAGCCCAGAAATTACTGAACACTTCATCAAACATTTTTTTGATGTCGTATCCGCTTTGGGGCTGCTGCAGGATGCCCAGTAAGATGTGTTTTAAACTCAAACCGCCTCCTTTACGCCGGGATTTCTTTGAATTTGCGCTGATAGTGCCGGCGCCAGATAATTGAAGCCGGGATGCCGATTGCAGCCGGTAAGATCCACGGAATCACCGCCACCCAGCCAGTTAAACCAATATCAAACATGCGGGTCATACCGAACACCGCAAAGGCCGTGTGAAAAGCGATGCCCGCACCAATCATGGAGCCCAGGTGTTCATACAGCCAGCCCCGTGGACTGCTCTCCTTGCCACCCATGTAGCTGAGCATGCCCATGCCGGTGGTGAAACCAACCGGACTCAGGGCCAGCAATACCGGCATCATCTCGGGTCTGAGAATCAATGCATATGCAACAATTAATCCGCTGAGCAGGATACTTAACCAGGCCATCAACTTCATATACGGCGTGGCCAGTCCGCTGATGTCTTTTTTGTGTTGCAAAACATCCACGGCATAAATGGTGATGATAAAAGTGATCACCGACAGGTAGCCAAGAAACAGAATAAATGCATAGCTGTTCGGATGACTGACAAGTCCATGGCCTTTGGCCTGCAACTGTGGGATGTACATCAACACACCGGCGAAGGCGGTAAACAACACCACCCGGGCCAGCCAGACCCAGATCTTACCTGTTTTTTTATGCAACGGACTGCCTTTTTTGCTTAACAGAGGAATCCAGAATAACGCCAAACCAATAAAACCACCCACCACATGAATGTTCCTGAAAATGTCATGCACCCAATCCATACCACACCTCGTTACTATATAAGAATATATATAGCATACTATATCATTTATTACATAGTCAATCACCCTGATCAAATTCGTGACTAATGGACCAGACACACTACAACTTGCAGATTGATTGAGCTATCATTAGCCACCATGGAAACCGTCAACCTGCAGATCAAAAAGAAACCCAAGCCATTCACCATCAACAGCCCGTTTGAACCGGCCGGCGATCAACCGCAGGCCATTGAAAAACTGGTCTCAGGATTTGAAGATGGTCTGAAGTCACAAACCCTGCTCGGCGTGACCGGTTCAGGTAAAACCTTCACCATCGCCCACATGATCAACAAAGTACAGAAAACCACCATGATCATGGCCCACAACAAAACCCTGGCCGCCCAGTTGTATTCTGAGTTCAAGGAGTTCTTTCCTGACAATGCAGTTGAATACTTTGTCTCTTACTACGACTATTACCAACCCGAAGCCTATATTCCGGCCACTGACCTGTACATTGAAAAAGACGCCTCGATCAACGAATACATCGAACAAATGCGCCTGAGTGCCACCAAATCCCTGATGGAACGTCAGGACGTGATCATCGTGGCCACAGTTTCGGCGATATATGGCTTGGGCGATCCTCAGTCATACCTGCAAATGCTCATTTCACTGAATGTAGGTGACACCATTGATCAGCGCACCCTGCTCCGCCGGCTGGCAGAACTGCAATACAACCGCAACGACATCATCCTTGAGCGCAGCACCTTCCGTGTACGTGGTGAGGTGATTGATGTGTTCCCGGCTGACTCGGAAAAAGCTGCAGTACGGATTGAAATGTTTGATGATGAAATTGAATCACTGTGTTACTTTGACCCATTAACCGGTCGCAAAATCAGTGAAGAACAAACCATCAATATTTTCCCGACCTCCCACTATGCCACGCCCAGGGAACGAATTCTGAACGCCATCAACAACATCCGCGAAGAACTGAAAGACCGGCTCAAAGTGCTGTATGACGACAACCGGCTGGTAGAAGCCCAACGCCTTGAACAGCGCACCATGTACGATCTGGAGATGATGCAGGAGCTGGGTTACTGTCAGGGCATCGAGAACTATTCCAGACACCTGACCGGCTTGCCGGTGGGCCATCCGCCGCCGTGTCTGTTTGATTACCTGCCGAGTGATGCCCTGCTGGTGATCGATGAATCTCATGTCACCATCCCGCAAATTGGGGCGATGTACAAAGGTGACCGGTCACGCAAAGAAAACCTGGTGCGCTTTGGTTTCCGCCTGCCCTGCGCGCTGGACAACAGACCACTGAAATTTGCCGAATGGGAAGAACGCACCCCCAGAACGGTGTTTGTTTCTGCTACCCCTGGGAAGTATGAAGCCGAGCACCAGAACCAGGTGATTGAACAAATCGTCAGACCAACCGGATTGATCGACCCCACCATTGAAGTCCGGCCGGTGGCCACCCAGGTTGACGACCTGCTGTCAGAAATCAACCAACGCGTCAAACTGGAAGAGCGGGTACTGGTCACCACCCTGACCAAACGCATGAGTGAAGACCTGACGGACTACCTCACCGACAAAGGCATCCGGGTGCGTTACCTGCACTCAGAAATCGAAACCGTGGAACGGGTGGAAATCATCCGTGATTTACGCAAAGGGGTGTTTGATGTATTGGTCGGCATCAACCTCTTACGTGAGGGACTGGACATGCCGGAAGTGTCCTTGGTGGCGATCCTTGATGCCGACAAGCAGGGTTTTTTACGCTCTCAAAGCTCACTGATCCAAACCATCGGCCGCGCTTCGCGAAACCTCAATGGCAAAGCCATTCTATATGGCGACAAGATCACCGCCGCCATGCAGGTGGCGATTGATGAAACCGAACGCCGCCGTGAAAAACAAGTAGCACACAATAAAGAACATGGCATCACACCTAAATCAGTGATTCGTAAAATCCATGACTTACAAGATGCTTATGAACAAAACGAACCCCGCGAATTGGTTAAAGTGGCCGAAGGAAATGCGGCCTACTCCGGTAAAAAAGCCAAAGAACTCGGTACCTTACTGAAGAAACTTGAGAAACAAATGAAACAACACGCCGCCGACCTGGAATTCGAAAAAGCCGCCGACCTGCGCGACGAAATCGAACGGATTAAGGCCGCGGTGTTTTGAGTGAATGACTGAAGATGAGCTCTGATGTTGGCCCTGTGGGCAAGTGATATTCGATGCACACAACCACAGGTGCCACCCGATCAAATGACACTGGGTTCCGGCTCGGAGGCCGCAACCCAGCGTCTTTTAATGAATGAAATCATTCACTTCAGGCATTTCAGGGTACGTCAAAAAAAATCAACAACACTCCCCTGTCATTGATTTAACTGCGCTACAACACATTGCCAGTAAGATAGCAAAAGTGATAAACGACACCATCAAAATCAACCACCTCAATCCATTCATCCATCAATTTAAATCCTTCGCTGAATATGTCTCTTCCAGATGTTTGCCACAACAATTCACCTGAATCTGTAAATCGTGATATGCTCAATTCTCCATGAGCAATTAAAGCTTGGTGTTTTTCTGAATAATACAAGCCAAAACACGTTGCATCATCAATCCTCATATGCCATTTGATGCTCTTCTCTTTTAAGCTTATGACAATGACCTGATCGCCCACAGCAACAAAAGCCATCTCCTTAATTAACAGTAAAGAATTATTGTGAACACCGGTTGGTCCACCTCCCGTTCCAATGACAGCAAAGGGCACCTCATCAATGAACACCCCATGAATGGAAGCAGGCAGATACCTGTCCTCAATTAACAACTCATTCGGATATGATCGTTCGTTACTTGAAGATCCAAATGTATGGTTTGGCTCATCGAGTAATGTGATTTGTGTTGTTTTCATGCGCTCAGGCTATGTTAATTCACTGATATGACGATTGACCATGCAAGGCTTGTGGATGGGTGAGTCCACTCCATGAATGGTTCCATCATCGAATGATTCTATTTGCAACACCCGATAGGTACCTGGAAACACCTTGACATAACGATTGACCATATCCACAACAATCAGTCGTTGTCGCTTATCCGGAGTCCATTGTGGCACTGCAAGGAATTGTGAGTCAGCAGACCACTGAATTGAGGGACTACAACATTCAAGCTTCATTCCATTAGATAGTTCCAGACTGCCCTGGGTTGGACCACCCATTGCAATTTCATAGGCATCCTTCATTTCCGCGACTGACGTTCCGTCAGGTGAGGCCATCCTGACTCCATAGTGCCATGGTGAGATGATCATTTTTTTTAACTTTAATGGGTTTCTTCAACAAAAGCCCGGCCACCCAAAGCTGGTGGCCAGGCGAATTCAAACCATCAATCCCTGAACAACCCATGCCGGTCCGGGTAATCCGGGCGTTGGATGGGTGATTCGGGCATGTTTTGCATTTTTTGTTTGATCAGTTCGATGGCTTTGTCCAGTTGGGGGTCTTCGCCGTTGATGACCTGGGCGGGCCATTGATCGACCTCCACATCGGGAGCCACACCGGCGTTTTCGATGCCGAAGCCCTGCTCGTTGAAGAAGGCCACATTGGGGGCTGAGACCGAGCCGCCGTCGATGAAGTTAGGATAACCCAATACACCCACCAGGCCACCCCAGGTGGTTTTGCCCACCAGGGTGCCGAGGCCATAACGGCGAAACATGTACGGCAGGTAATCGCCACCGGAACCGGCGTTTTCATCGATGATCATCACTTTGGGGCCCTGGATCGAGGCATGCGGGGCCTTCAGGTCGTTGCCGTAACGGAAGTTCCACTGCGCAACTTCCGGCCTGTTCAACAGGTCAATCACGTAATCGGCCAGGTAACCACCGCCGTTGTAGCGCTCATCAACAATGATGGCTTTCTTGTGCACCTGCGGGAAGAAGTAGCGTTTGAAGTACTCATGACCGGCATTGGCGGTGTTGGGCACGTAGACATAAGCCACCTGGCCATCGGTGGCTTCATCGACTTTTTTGATGTTGCCTTCCACCCAGTCCCGGTTTCTCAGGGCGTATTCCTGGTCTACAGGGGTAACCTCGATCTGGCGACTGTTTTTACCATCGGCTCGCTTGCTGACTGTCAGGGTGGTCACCGTGTCAGCGGTGTTTTCAAAGAAACTGAACAGGTTGTCATCAACGGTTATTGGCTGGCCGTTGACTGCCAACAGGTAATCACCTTCCGCAACATCCACGCCTGGTTCAGTCAATGGTGAACGCAAGCCCGGGTTCCAGTTCAGCCCGCCAAAGATCTTACTGATTTGATAGCGGTCATTGTTACGTTCAAAATCAGCTCCCAGCAGACCGCCTTTGACCGTCTTCATTTCATGCAGCCGATCGCCGCGGCTGTTGAAGCGGTGGTGACCCACGGCCAATTCACTGAACATCCATTGCATGACCCTATACAAGTCACTTTTCGTTGCCAGGTGCGGTAAGAAGACCTCATACTTGTCTTTCATGGCCGGCCAATCGGCACCATGCATGCCCGGATCATAGAAATAATCCCGGTTAACCTGCCAGGCTTCAGCAAAAATATTGGCCCACTCTGCCTGAGGCACCACTTTTACTTGCACCGCATCCCAGTTCAAAGGGTTGCCCTTCTTCGGATCTTTGGCCAGGTCAACAGTTCCCCAACTGCCTTTACTTTGATACAGCACGTGGCTGTTGGTGGCTGACAGCTCAAAAGCATCTGTTGCCAGTAAAGCGGTTTCTTCTTTGTCTGCGAGGCTGTATTTGTGCAGTGTCAGCTGACCTTGCTCATCAGCTTTGGTGTAATACAGCTCACCGGTTTTACCAACCCTGAGGTTGGCATATTGCGCACTGGCCAAAGGCAGATCAATGATCCGCTGACTGATGCCTGACCAGTCAATGCGCATGGTCGCTGGTTCTTCGGATTTGTCTTCATCTTTCGACTTGTCGGCCGATTCTACGGACTGGATGACCACCTGGTCATTGTCCTTTTTAAAGGGTGACACCACATCTTTTTGTAAAGTCACCAGGTAAATATTGTTGGTGCTTTGCATGTCGATGCTGGACTGATCAAACCAATTCTGTACCGGACCGGCATCAGTCGAGGCCAGCACATACAGGTACTGTCCATTGGGATCAAAAACCGGATGGCTCAGGTTGGACAAGCCATCAGACAAGGCGTAAGATTTTTTCTTTTCCAATGAATACAGGTACACATGCTCAAAACTGTTTTCTTCGATCAGGGTGTAAGCCAGCCATTTTGAATCAGGTGACCAACCACCAGTGAGATCACGGAACGGACCCGGTATGTATTGCTGATCTGCAGCGATGCGGGTGGTTTCACCATCACCGATATCGGTGATGAACAACTGCCTGCCATTGTCAGCATAACTGACTTTTTCACTGTCCGGTGACCAATGGATGTGGGCATAAAAACCAGCTCCTTCCAGCTCAATGGCTTTAACGGATTTGGTGCTCATGTCTCGCACATGTAATTTGTATTCACCCGACTGGTTGGAGAAGTAAGCCACATACTGACCATTGGGCGACCAGACCGGTTGGTTTTCATGACTGCCCGGAGTCTGTGTGAGGTTTTTAGGATCACCTTTATCCACCGGAACGGAAACCACTTCGCCACGGAAATCAATCACCACCCGTTCACCGGCCGGAGAAATGGTGGCCGTGCGCACAAACTCTTTACCAGCTGCGTACCTGGTGCGGTGCTCCAACAAGTCCGTATTGATGGTGATCGCCACGCTGTGTTGCTGACCACTGCTGATATCCAGGGTGTGGATCAGGCCGGCTTGCTCATAAACCAGGGTCTGCTGATGGACTTTCAGACTCAACACCGGGTAGTCGTCATGAAAGGTCAGTTGTTTGATGGCTTTGCTGGTGGTGTGATAACTGAAGATATTGAATTCACCGTTGCGGTCACTGCGGAAATAAACATGTTCACCAGACCACTGTGGGTTGCTGTCATTGCTGCCGGTGGCGGGCTTGGCAATTTCATCCACGGCATGGGTTTCCCGGTTGTATAACCAGATTTTACCCATGGTGCCGCCGCGGTAATTTTTCCATTGATTAAACACCGTGCGATTGGGTGTGTAAGCAATGTGCGAATCGTCATCGGAAAATGCGGCCCAAAACCCGGTGGGAATCGGTAATTCAGTGGCTGGACCACCGTTTACTGAAATGGTGTGTAACTGAGAAAAACGGTTGGTGTGGGAAAAGCGATTGGAAGTGAACAGCACTTCACTGCCATCCTGATTAAAATCCACCACGGCATCATGGTAAGGATGCCAGGTCAGGCGTTTGGGCACGCCACCGGTGATTGGCATCACATACACATCATGGTTTCCGTCATATTCGGCATCAAAAGCAACCAATGAACCATCTGGCGAGATGATGGGGAAAGACTCCACCCCTGGTGAAACAGTCAGCCGGCGTGGATCAGAACCATCACGGTTCACCACCCAAAGGTCTTCTGCATAAACAAATACGATGTGCTCATCACTGATGGCGGGTTGTGACATCAGGCGGGTTTCTGCCATGGCCACTGACGCTTGCAAAAAAAGCAACAATAACAGGACGATCTGAATGATTTTTCTGGGTGTGTGCATGAGTTCCTCGAAACAAAAAACCACCCATATTAGCACAAACCCAAAGACTGTCAGTTAATTGCGTGCGGGTCAGTAAATTGCTGAGTCCGTTTCACAGTCTATGAAGAGAAAATGCATGGCTCATCATTGATCACACTGTTGGTTTTGTTCCAGTAACCGCATGGCAGATTGTTTTAATTCCTGACCAGGCAAAAAGCCATCAGCAATGGTCATGATCGAAAACAGGTTTTCAGTCAGACGGGATTGATCCAGCGGCCCTTCCTGCAGGGCCGTCTGAATCAAATGAGTCGCCATATCCACCAACAGATAACGCTGTTTCTCCAGCCACTCAGGATGACTTTTATCGGCTTCATGCTGTTGATAGAACTGCTCTGCAAGGTCATGAATTTGCCAGCTTTTCTTAAGCAGCTGCTGATTTGATTCGTGACTCATGAATAATCAATAATCATGTTGTGGTGCACCATCAGCGATGATGTAGTAATCGCCTTTTTCTGCAGTAAATATATGCCGTTCGATATCAACCCCGGTGGCGTTGGTGAATGAACCCAGGGCGATACCAATCCAATCATGTTGCTGATGATCCATGGGATCAAAAAACATTGGTGAGCCACAGGCACCACAAAACCCCCGGCGAACTTTCCCTGATGATTCAAACCATTTGAGGGTTTCTTTTGAATCAAAGTGTAAAGCCGAGCGTTTGACTTCAGTACTGGCATAAACATGGCCGGTCCACAACCGGCATTGCTGACAGTGACACATGTCACCAGCACCCAATTCACCATCAACAGTGAACTTCACTGACCCACATAAACATGAACCCTGGTGTTTTGCTTGTGTCATCACTGACCTCCCTGAGCTGATGCCATGACTTCTGGCTGACCGACCAGTACCACCGGCGCACCGCCAGTGGAAATGCGATTGGCGTCAGCCGCCACCTGTTGCATTGCACTGGAAGACAGCACCTCATGTAACTGATCCGAATCTGCAAAATCCATGCTGAACAGCTGATAAAAGGTCGCCGGACCAGTGGGGCCATCGAGCATTTTGGTTACGGTGTATGGCCGCTCGTCACTGGGTATGCCGAGTTTCTTGTGCAACAATTCCAGATGGGCCTGGTAATCCCGCTCAAACTGATCCACATCGGCAGGTGGTGGATACAACACCATAAAACTCATGGTCGTCATCGGTCTTTCCTGTCTTCAAAAAAATCTCAGCATAGCACAAGGTCAGGCACCCTGCCCAGCCCATCACCTCAGCTTTTTTTAAAGCCGCTTCAGGTATTCTGCCAGCGGCCGGATGTCAAAAGGTGCAAACAACAATTCACCTGATTCACCAGGGATTGTATTGGAAACGATGCCCACCACTTCATGCCGGTCATTCAGTACAGGTGCGCCACTCAAGCCACGCAACTGAGCTGTTTCAACGTCATCCAAACGAACCAACAGATTGTGATCTGTGTGTTTGAGGTATACACCGGTGAAATGTTCCTGCTGACAGCTGTCCTGAACCTGGTAGTAACAACCGAAAACGTGAATCTGGTCACCGGCTTTGAGTGGTTCACTGGCCAGCTGAACCGGCTTCAGGGCGGCGTCATTGTTGTTAACCTCAAACAACAACCAATCATCTTTCAACACCTCCATGTCCAGCTTTTCTGTGGCATCTGCATTGATCAGACGCCCCAATGTCACCGTACCTGTCACCTCGTTAAAAGGGTGCAGTTGCCACTGTTTGACATGATTAGCCACATCAATGTATTGGATACCCTGGTCCATCACCGCCATCAACACATGTTTGGCGGTCACCGCATACAGGTTTTTCTGATGCTGTAACAGAAAAGCGCTGCCGACAAATGTTTTGGTTTCCTCTGAGACTGCGAATTGTATGGTATTGGCGGCCGAATATCGCTCAGTCACCGGGCCGGCCCACACCTGATATGAACCCATCAGGGCGGCCAAAGTTAACATGGTTTTCTGCATGGTTGATTACTCTGTAATTAAAAACACAGACTTTAGCCGTACGTGGGTGTTGAGGTGATAATCCCGAACCAAATTATCCTGATCAACTGGCCAAACGCAATTCTTTGCGGTATACCGATGGCGAATGACCTTCACTGGCTTTAAAGGCCTTGTTGAATGTCACCCGATTGTTGAATCCACTTTCAATGGCAATTCTTTCCAGGGTAAACGAGTGATGTCGGTCATCAATCATGGCCTTGGCATGATTGACACGATAACCATTGATCAAAGCAAAAAAAGAGGTCTGTAAAGTCTGGTTAATAACCTGCGAAACCAGGTGTTTTCTGATGCCCAGGTGATTGGATAGCTGATCCAGATTCAATGACGGTTGCAGGTAAAGTTGTTCATCTGCCAGACTGCGATGTATTTCCCGGGCCATCAATTCAGCAGTTTCCTCATCCAACAAGGAATGGCGGTATTTATCCGTTGCATCCATTGGCAATGATTCACCGGACTGAGTGGTGGCCGGTGATGGGTCATCATTCGATGATGGCGAAACCAGTATCAAATGCGGATGTTGCAACCCCCAGTAACCCATCAACAGCACCAATCCACTCATGAACAGCAGCCAGTACTGTCCCACGGCATCCAGTGTGGCCAAGCCAAACCATTGCTGTGCCAGGAACAACACCACCCAGAAGGCCTCCAGCCCCATCAGCATCAGACACAGTTTCTTTTGCCACTGTACGGTCCAGCGGCTGTCATCAGATGTCTGACTGACTGCTTGTTTGGCCACCTCCGCCAGTTGTCTCCAGGCGGTCCATAAATAACTGCCCAGGTGGCATTTGATGACCACCAACAACACCACAAACCGCCCGGGAATTACACCACCTGTGGCGTTGTTTTGCCAGGCGGTATACATAGCCACTTTCTGTTCTGCTGGCAGCAACAAACCCGGCACTCCCCAGAAAAAGACCAGCAAAAACGGTAAGCCGTGTAACAGCCATTGCCGCACTGTCCACCGCTCACCACCAGACATGCGATTGACATAGGCCAGAAATATGGGCCCCAGCAATAAAGCCACGCCTGGAAGCCAGTCAATCAAATGCGGTAATGCGGTGTATCCGTCTGAATTGAGCAAAACCCCTTCCAGCAGCTTATATGCCATCACCGCGACCAACAGAGCCAGTATCCTGCCTGGTTCACCAGGCCGGCTTTTTGACCACAAAACACCAACCAACAACACCGCCTGGGCCAGGGCCATCAAATAGAACAATCCGGGTAAAGTTATTGACATATCAAACATTTCAATGAAAGGAGTCCCATTATCCATGTTGCACAGCCATAAACATGTGTCATTGGTCAGATTGCAACAAAGAAAAATCATTCTGATAATTCGGTTCGCTTTTATCATCACTGCTTCACCGCGGATTAAGCTGACTGTTCTTAACCATGAGAATACAACATGCCCAAAAGGATTACCCCAATGCTCGCCGTGTTGATGAGTTGTACAGCTCAGGCCGGACAGTTTGCAAACATCAATGCACCGGCCGACATCACATTTGGTGAATCATCACAAGTCGTTGAACAGCAGTTAACGAACCGCTGCGAGACCATCAACAGACAAACCATCAGCCCACCACAAATACCAGACGCCAAAACCCATACTCAACTGGACTGTCATGGTTTTCATTATGCCAGCAGGTCCAGACTGGCTGAATTTGTCTTCAAAGACGATCAGCTGCACTTGAGTTGGATCCTGGTAGAGGCTTCTGAACTGGGTCAACTGGAGCAAACAATGCAACACACATATGGTGAACCGTCACATCGCAACCCGGCATTCACCGCCTGGACCTCACAGCGGACTGCCTTGCGCAAAGATGTGAACGAAGTATTGTTCTATGCCGACGCCGCAGCTGAACAATTTGCCGCCTGGTTTCAATCTGCAGAACTATAACCACCCCTCAAACACAACTGGAACAATTCAATGAAATCATATATATACTTTATTTTATTCATCCTGATTGGTATGACCAACCAAACACACGCGGAGCAACACCAAACAGGAGAAAGCACTTATTTCCGCCACCTGGCATTCCGCGAAACGCCTTTCAGTACATATCGTGGCATTTATCCCATCACTCAACAACAAGCCAGGTCCACCGCTCATTATCGGTTTGACCATGATGACCAGGGACGCGTGACCGCTGTATCACACCGCATTGGCGAGCACATCATCCACAACAATGGCAATTGGGACACTTTCATCTGGTTCGCCCCAAAAGTCACCATTGAGTATGGCGATCAACAAGAAATACATCGCTATCACAACAGAGTAAACGAACGCATCACCGTTCATGGCGACGTTTATCAGGCGATATACCAACTGAATGACCAGGGGCAACGGGTCAGTTTGACTTTTACCAATGAAAGTCAACAGCCCAGTGAAAATACCTGGCACATCAACCGCTATACATGGCAGCACCTCAATGATCACCAGTTGCTGGAAAAACGTTTCAACCTGGCAGGTGAGCAACAACCCATCAGGCCAGAATTTGTGTTTCACGAAACCCGCATGACTTTTGATCGCAGGGGCTTCATACATAAACTGGAAAACCTGGGCCTCAATGGTCAGCCCACCAACAACGATTCTGGTGCAGGTATCGACCGTATTTACTTTGATTTACATGGTAATTTTCAACGCTGGCAAGTGTTTGACAAAGACCATAAGCCAGTAGAAGGCAACCGGCCCGGGGTTCATGTTGGTGAACATTTGTATGATGCTTCAGGGAATAAAATCGGATTGCGTGGCTTTGACCTTAAGGGCGATCCCAAAGGCTTTGCCTGGGGCGATTTCATGATCCGCAATGCATACGATTCATTCGGCAATCAGACAATCAATGAAAGCCTTGATGATCAGCACCAACTGAAAAGAAGGTTAACCATCACCTATGCTGCCAACGGGCTGAAACGGGAATGGATCAAACACCACAATCAAAGCGGTGATTTATCCTCCACACCCATGCTTGGCGGGGCCGCTGCACTGCGCTATGAATATGCCAATGGCGGGGTCATCAGCACGGGTACAACCCCATTCGATGCGCAAATGAAGCCCATCGACCAAGGTTAAACCTGCGGGTCAGCTGAGTTGTTCAGCTGACCCGCCCAGTCAGGATTTGAGCAGTTCAACCAAAGCTTGAGCGGTGGCCTCTGAAGAGGCAGGATTCTGACCGGTGATCAGGTGTCCATCCGTAATGACAAATGCAGCCCAGTCATCACCCTTGCTGTATAAACCACCTTGATCCTGCAGTGCGCTCTCCAGCAAATACGGTACCACATCACTCAAGCCCACAGCCTCTTCTTCACTGTTACTGAAACCAGTGACCTTAAGCCCTTTTACCAGGGGTTGACCAGTTGGACTTTGGGCCTTTAATAACACAGCTGGTGCATGGCAAACCGCCGCCACCGGCTTGCCTTCGGCATGCATGTACTCAATCAATTCAAGAGAACCGGGGTGTTGATACAGATCCCACAGAGGACCATGACCACCGGGATAAAACACCGCGTCGTATTGATTGGCCTGCACATCATCCAACTGCATGGTATTGGCCAGCTCCTGTTTGGCCGTGGTGTCACCATGAAAACGCCTGGTGGCATCGGTTTGCGCATCGGTGTTGGCACTCTTGGGATCAACCGGTGGTTGTCCGCCGGCTGGTGAAGCAAGGGTTACGTTAACGCCGGCATCACGCAATACATAATAAGGACTGGCAAATTCTTCCAGCCAGAATCCGGTTTTCTCGCCGGTGTCTCCCAACTCATCATGTGAGGTCAGTACCATCAATACATCCATCGATTTCTCCTGTTATACAAAACCACACAATGTAACAAGGCATTGGTCAAAGTCCTGTCAAACTGAAGTTATCCTTTTACCATTCAACCCTGAACACCATCTGCTGACAGAGGCTGCACCTAACCCGTTACACCCTTAAGTTCACTGGTTCCATTGTTTATTCAATGATCACATGAATTAATCTGGCTATCTATTTGAATTTCAATGTATTCATGGGATATGATCTGACCAACACCATGAAGGGCTTTGATCAGTTCCCACCTCCATTGTCATCATCAGACTGATCTTTTTTATCTTTGTCTTTTTGCTTGGCTGATTTAAACAAACCTTCCAGTAAATTACGTTTCAGCTGATCTTTTTCTGCCTTTTTGCGCTCATCATCGGTCATCGGCTGGCCTGCTTCATCACCTGACGCCTCTGCTGATTCGCCGCCTTTGTCCTTGTCGGAACCCAGAATGGCATCAAACAGGTCTTCCTTCAGCTCTTCTTTCTTCTCATCAATTTTGGCTTTTTGGGTTTCCAGAATGAGTTTTTGCAGATCGATAGAAACAGCCGGCGCCATCAGTTCGCCTTTGAGGCTCACAGGGATCCTCAGGTTTAGCAATTTCTCAAACCGCTGATCCATCACCCCTTCAGGAATGTTGGTCAACATCGGCCGGATGGTACCGTTGATGGTTTGTTGGTTGAGGTCGATGCTGACCTGCCCAGTCAGGTTAAAATAAGGCGAATCAATTTTCAGTGCACGGGTGGTCAGCACCCCTTGATTGACATCCGCCTGGATATCCATCAGGCCAAAAGCCGTTTTCAGTTCATCACTGTTATTCATGGCATCCGTTTTGTTCAATAAACTCAAGCTTTGCTGCATGATTTGAAACACATCAATGCCAACAATATCACCATCCCGCAACTGGTAAGACAACGACCCATTCGCGGTTTTCAATGGTTCAGCACTGAATGGCTCATCCACCGTGATGTCAGCCTCCAGCTGGCCCAGTCCAGTCAGGTATTCACTGCCGATCAGGTCAGCCAATAAACCTCCAGCCTGAAAATCGCGCATGCGGTGACTGACAGAGAGTTTCTGTGAGGTTTTCTGCGGATCCAGCTGCAACTCGGTGCGGATCAATCCCTGATAAAAGCCAGCTTGCAAAGGCTCAAGTCTGATGGCGGTGCCTCGGGTGGAAACGTTCAGGGTGATGTCCTTCATCTGTACCCCGGCAGCCTGCAAACTACCCAGCTTAATTTGTCCGTTCATTTGCCCCAAATCCATGGGTGATGCGACTTCGGTGGCAGCTGATGTCGAAGCTGTTGCATCACTGACTGGTACATACTGATCCAGATTCAATTGATCCAGATTCAACTCAAAACGCCCCTTCAGCGCACTGAGCTGAGTGATATCAACAGATCCGCTGATCTGGCTGTCATCGAGTCTGGCCTGCACATCTTTCAACTGCAGCCGGTCACCGGCAAGCACCCAATTCAATGCACCGGAAAATTCATTCTCAGCCTGATTGTCCAATGGCGAACCCATTTGCGCGAGGAGTTCAGACAAAGCAAAAGCTTCCATTTTCAACGCACCGGACAGCTTCATCTGCTGTGACAGGTTTTCTCCCTTGACCTCTGTCACCAGTTTCATCGGCCCATAGCGCAATGCCAGCTGGTTGAGTGACAATTGATCATTGCCCAGATCCAGGAGCATGCCATCCGGACTGTCCAAAGAAAGCGTAACACCATCCATCGCTCCTTCATATGACAACTCAGCAAAAGTCATCACCACCGGTTGCTCATCGGCCAAATGATTGGCTTGCCAGTCTGCCTGTAAGCGACCTTGCATCGCTTGTGCCGGCAATGCCACTTGAGACGCAAGGCTCATCGCGGTTGGAGAACCGGCCTGTATGGCATCACTGGTGAAACGCAGGTCTGTCATATTGACTTGTAAATCAGCGCCACCATCAACATAGGTCAATGATCCTTCACTGATGATGATACCTTCAATGGCCAACGAAGTACCACCCTCACCCTGCTGACCGGAGTCAGCTGGTTCAGCCGCCAAATGATCCAGCATAGACTGCCAGTTGCTTTTGCCGGACCCAGCCACCTGCAACCTGATCTCAGGCTTTTGCAACTCCACCTGGCCTACCTGAATCTGTTGACTCAGCAAAGGCAACAGCTTGACCCGCACCGCCACCTGTTCAACCTGCGCCAGGTGATCGCCTTTGAAGCCAGATTCATTGGCAATGGAAACGTCTTTGAGATTGATGGCCAGCCAGGGAAAAACAGACCATTTGATGGGTCCATTGAGCACCACTTCACGACCAATGGTGTCTGCAGCCATTTGCTGGATGCGGGGTTTATGGTCATTGGGATCAAAGAACACCGGCAACAAAATGATCGCCAACACCAACAGCACAACCAGTCCGGCCACCAGGCCCAGCATCCATTTAATCAGTTTTTTCATGTCTGACAACAATCTCTTAAGAAAGTCACAGCTTAACATTCAGTGGCTTAATATGCTGTGAACAATTGTCCCAAAAACAAACTGTCCGGCAAAAAAAAGGCCCCCAACCGGGAGCCTAAGAATCAAGCTATTATCATCATTAAGACATCAGGCATCAGTCACCACATCGATGGTGAACGTGCGGCCGATCACTTCCTCGATACCCATATCTTCGGGTGGCTCAAAACGCCAGCGCTTGATGCTTTTTTCAGCACTGTCAACCACATACTCAGGAATGCCGGCATCGGCACGGGTTACTTTGACCACTTTGCCTTTGGGATTGATTTGAATGTGTAGCTTCAGTGAATCAGTACCCGTGTAATCACTGGGAATGTTTATCGGCGAGGTTTTCAATACCGCCCATTTGTATTGTTTGATCAACGCTTCCTGCTCAGCACTGGCAATGACAGCCTGTCCGGAGAAGTATTGCTCACGGGCTTCTTCACGGTTGGTGATTTCAGCTTCTGTGGTGTTCACAGGTGCATCAATAACCGGTTGAGGCACTGCAATCGGCTCAGTCACCAACTCCATATCAAGGTCGCCACCCATGGGTTCCAAATCAGGTGTCACATCCACCTCTGGCGCACCCGGTCTGGCAGGCTTGAATCCCGCATCACCAGGTTTCATCGCCGCTTGACGCTCTGGTAATCCCTGAGACCAGCTGGGTCGTTTCTTGTTTTCTTCCTGGGCATATCCGGCCACGGAGGCAAAGAGTAAAATCAAAACTACAATTTTCATAATGTTGTCTTCGAACTGTGTCACAAAAATGAGATCAGCCAAGTTTATGCGTATTCGGCATGAAGTCAACGAATACCGCGCTTTGCGAGACATTGTTTTGCAATTCAGCGGGGGTTTGTACCGCCATGCCCTACTGCGTTTTCAATAACGGCCACAGATGACAATTTTTGTTAGTATGAAAATGATTCAGATTTCCACCAGTGGTCATCTCTGGCGCCGTCCCCCATTATGCCGGCATATGCCGCGTTTGCCTGCCATGATTTATGATAAACTGATCTTCCGAGTATAAAAAAGTGTGTGAGTTCAAAGATTGTGGGACAGTTCAGTTCTGTGTTAAGCCGCCTGAATAAAAGTCGCAGCATCATTGCTTTGCAAGATGCGTCGATTGCGCTGGTGCCGATGATACTGACGATGACCTTTTTGTTGATGATCGGTGAAGGACTGACTTTGTTTTCTGACACCACAATGATCACTTACATCAAAAGTATCTACCGATACTTTTATGTGTTTTTCCCCTTGATCTTCACCGTCAGCCTGGCGGTTTCATTCGCCAAAAGCAAAGAAGTGGATCCCACTGCGCTGGTGATCATCTGTGTGAGTATGCTGACCTTATCGATTGCCGGCGATGTGAGCAACCTGGAAGAGCTGAAATCCTCCACCTATTTCAAGGTCATTCCCATCCCGTTGTGCTATTTCACTGCCAGCGTACTCCGATACTTTGCCAACCAACACAGTCTGCACTTGTTCAAAGCTGACTTCATGTCATACCATTTGAATAAAACCTTTAATTACATCATCCCATCGGCCATCACTTTCTTTGTGGTGTTTGTGCTGTTCATGATGTTTGAAACCATCTGGCAAGTCATGAGTCAGGCCGAGTTCACCTCGCACTTGGCCGTGACCAATACCGAAGACATCTTTGGCGTGATCATGATCAAGTTGATCTATAAGCTGACCTGGTTCATCGGCGTCAACCCTTCACACATTTTTTCATTCCTGCAATACCCTTACCACGAAGCATTCATCAACAACCAAGCGGCTTTCGACGCAGGCCTGCCCATACCTAACATCAACGCCCCGGGGAACTACTTTTTTACCGATATTGGTGGTGCGGGTTCCTCGATGTGTCTGATTCTGGCCATCCTGCTGTATTCCAAATCAAGCCGCAATAAACGGGTAGCCAAACTGGCAGTGATACCCAGCACCTTCAACATCTCAGAGATCATTCATTATGGCCTGCCTGTGGTGTTTAATCCGTTTCTACTGGTGCCATTTCTGGTGGTTCCGGTGATTTTATACCTCAATACCTACCTGTTCATGTCAATCGGTCTGGTGTCACCGGTGGTGGTCGCGGTGCCCTGGACCACCCCACCCTTACTGAACGCATACCTGGCCACCGGTGGTGATCTGCTGGCCGTACTGCTGCAACTTGTTAACCTGGCCCTGGGCGTTCTGATCTATTTGAAATTCATCAGGATGCTGGAAGCATCACACCTGGATGAAGGATTGGTCAAGGACTTCATGAGCCGGTTCGACCTCGAATCCAGCAACATTCAGGCACTGCAGTACCGCAATCAACAATCCATGATGAAAAACCTGGAAACCGAAAACCAGGTCAATGCCTTCCTGTTTAAACTGTCACATGGCAAGCTGCTGCTGAATTACCAGCCCATCATAGACACCCGCACCAGACAAGTGGCCAAAGTGGAAGCCTTATTGCGACTGCAAGACAAACATGGCAACATCCAGCTACCCACATTCATCAATGACTTATCAGATGTGGGCCTGTCCACTGAAATTGATAAATGGGTAGTCAAACGAGCTGTAAAACAATCTCACGACTGGCCCAGTGATTTCTCTGACATTGAAATTTCGATCAACATTTCACCCGGCTCCCTGCTCGACCCGGCTTTCATCGACTTCCTGCTGGACATGCACCGTAAATCAAAACACCCTTTTTGCATCGAAATACTGGAGAATCAGGCGGTGTTTGAAGAGCACCTCATCAATGAGCATTTAAAGATCCTCAAAGACGAAGGCATATCGGTGTTCCTGGATGATTTTGGCTCCGGCTATTCAGCCCTGGCGATGTTACCCAAACTGAACATTCACGGCATCAAATACGACATGGAGTTCACCGAACAGCTGGAATCAGCAGAAGGTGCCGCGGTGTTCAAATCCTGCCTGGAAATCAGCCGCACCCTTCAGCACCAAACCGTTCTGGAAGGCATCGAAACCGCGGAACAATACACCCTCGCCCTGCAATCCGGGGTCAACTACATCCAGGGCTTCCACATCGCCAAACCCCTGCAGCATGAAGAACTGGCTGCGTTTATTCAGGGTTATGGGAAGTGAATGGCATTTGGCTGGTGGTGACGGCGAACACCGAACTTATTTATAAGCTATTGATGTTAAATAATATTAATTCTTGAAAAATAATTTAATTTGAAATTACCACCGCTATTACCACCATTTGCGATTACTCAAAGCGGTAAACAACCTTTATTGTTTCTTAAAATCCATTTGACCTTAAAAGCTCTAAATATCTATGCGATAATTTATGGCCATAGTTTGTATCGATCTGTAGCGCATAATTAATTAGCCCTCTGATATGGTCAATCAAAGCAAATATTGAATTAAACTGAATATGAATACGATGTGACTCTAATCCATATTTTTCAATACACCTCAAATGATTTTCAACTCTATTCTTGAATACCCTTGAAAGCCTCGGCGTATTTGAATTGACATTTAAACCTAATACTACCTTATGGGCTCCAGGAGGAACAATTTTAAGTTTGGTATGATTAGGGCTAAAACCATACTTTGACAAGTATGAATATAGTTCTTTGACAAAGGTTACAGCTTTTTCACGTGAGAAGTTTTTTTTGACGGTTGAAAATGTCATATCATCCGCATAACGTGTGTATTGCAAATCATTTTTTTTAGCAACCTCAAAAATGTGCTCATCATGCTTTTTAAAAACTAAATTTGAAAGCTGGGGACTTGTTGGTGCTCCTTGCGGAAGGTAACCAATAGTTTTTATTTCATCTTTCTTATAGGGCATCCCTTTGTCAGTATTAAACATTACCCATTTTTTATAATAGTGCTTTTTAATTTTCTTTTTGTGGTTTACGGTACATATTCTTGCAAGTTCAAAAGATATCAGCGGCTTGTAGCCTAACTCAACAAACACTTCATACACTTGTTTTTCAGTGATTGAGTCAAAAAACCTTTCGATATCTATTTTTATCAACCATTTTGATTCACAATGAATTGAGGCACAATCCAAAATAGACCCACCTGGATGAAATGAAAAACACCTCCAATGCGGTTTCGAATTGTAAAGTATGCATTCATTTATCCAGCGTTGGACTCGTTTTATTTGGCTTCCAGGAGAGTGAATAAATCTAAAACCTCCGGATCTTTTAGGAATTTTATGAATATCGTAAAGATATTTAAAATCTGTACATTTTCTCTGAATAACTTTTCTTAAGTTATAAAAGTCTACATCTGAATTTTTGGCAAGGTGATTTAAACTAAATAATGGAGGAAAACCGCTTTTAATAAGTTCATAAGATTCGATCAAAAGACTCTCAATTTTTTCAATTGAGTAACCTAGACTTGCACCCTGATTTAAATAGGCATGACTAAGATTAATACCCATTCACTCTACCTTTTATTGAAAATGTAGTGTTTCTTAACTGACTGAGGCCACGAAGAGCAAAGTTAAGAAAAACTGCATTTGTATTAAAGCCTAACCTCTTCCTAAAGTAGTTTTGAATCAAAACCACCCTGTAAACACAGTAAACCTGAAGTCTAAAGTGTTTACACAGAACATTATGCCTACGACAGCAAAATGCATAAAATGCTTTGCATTTTATTAACTCTAGAATGAACGAGATCATAACCCTAGTCATGACAAGATAAAGGGTAATAAAATTCATTGGTATAATCAACTTCTATCCTTCTTTTTTTCAAATACTTAAGCTCCTTATAACCCTCTTTAGTTAATGAAAGATTTGAATCAATCAAGTTATTTCTTTGTAGGTTTTTTACTATTTCTCTTGTTTCTGAATACTCAGACTTTAGTACAAGGTATAGATCATCTTTATCGATATTTTTATTCTTTTTTTCTAGTGACTTTAGAGTGTGTAGAAAAGAGTAGCGTAGAGAGTTTTTATTTCTTTTAATATTTGACTTAAAATTTCTAGAAACTAACTCTGGAACGGCTCTCCCAGGAAACAATGCCACCCAAGACTTAAGGTTTAATAAATGTTTTGTGTTTGGTAAATAGTTTTCATATGATTTCCATAAAATTGCTGGTGTATTATTAGGAATACTATATTCAAAAAATGCTTTTCCGAAACACTTATCATAACCAAATATCATTGATTCACTTTTATCACTGTATTTATATACTAAATTGTAATACTTTTTATATTTGTGATATTCCATATCATCAAAAGTCGGATAGCTATATAAACTCATGAGCTCAATCTTTTGTTTGTGCTTACTGATTGCATTTTCACCAGTTTTAGAACACATGTAAGCAAGATAAACTATCTTTACATAGTTACCTGAAACCCAACTATTAAGAGTTTTGTTAGCAAATAAAGATTTTAGAAATTTTTTGCTAGTAGATCCAGATGCGACAACATCATCAACTAGTAGTATAGTTTTGACTGCTTCTTTTCTGATTTTATTGACTGTTATTGACTTTTTTTCATAATCAAAACATCTACTTTTATGTGCTCTGTTTATTTGAGTTACCAAGTTTGAAATTAATGCTTCACTACCAGGTGAAACATTTGGTAGTAATATTGTGGCTCCATGGTTGTTATTATTTATTGAAAAAATTGCACCATAGCTTGGTTTAATGTCTCTAACAGGAATTAGAAGAAGATTATCTTTTGTTTTAGAAATGTAGTTTTCAATAAAAGACTTTAATTCTCTAATAATTTTTTGAGATTCAACATACTCAAATTCATTAAGAAAATCTTTAGCAACTTTTTTATCTGAATATTGAAATTGATTTAGCCACTCTAAGCTATATGGATTGTTTGAAAGCATTATCTGCGTAAGTATTGATTTATATCCATTTAACCTTAGTTCGAAAAAACAACACAAGCAAGCATTACTTTCATGTACAACCGTGTTTTATCGACAAGCTGCAAAACAACAATTCATTGACTCTTAAAATCAACTCCAAAGTGTCTATTTCTGTGACAATTTGGACATAAGGCCATAGCATTATCCACAGTGTCATCACCGCCTTCAGATAACTGAATAACATGATGAACCTCTAAGTATGGTGTATCGTCTTTAGATCTAATAAATGGAGCTTCTTCTATGCAGCCCTCACAAACTCCATTTGCTCTTTCTAATACTTCAGCTATTACATCGGGGTTTCGCTTATAACCTGAAACTATAATTGTTTGTTTACCAGGTTTCTTGGGGGCATTTTTTAATCTAGCTAGCCTATCTATCTTAGAGCTTTTACTTGCTTGCTTTACTTTTGATTCTAGGTCCTCATTATATGCTTCTAAGGTAATCTCTGTTCTTTTGTCCTCTATATCAGCTTTCAACAATCTAAAATAAATCCCACCATTTACATCATATTCAAAATTTTTATACTTAAAAATTCCTTGTAAGTAACAATTTGTGCCATCTTTAATATAAATATAAATAGGAGTGTTGTTTTCTTGTGAGTTTATAAAAGCTCTATTATGTTTCCAACTTAGATTTTTATCTGTGAAACTGTTGTTACTTGCTTTGAGGTAATGCTTCAGCTCAGTTCCTTCCTCTATCCAAGCATTCGGATATCCTGTATCATTACCTATTGTAACTTTAGAAAAAATAGCTTCGTAATTTGGTTCTTTCCCAACTAAATATATTCCTTGTCTAACATCATATGTACCAGCAAAGTTAGCTATATCATATGAAGAATAAGTTTCACCTATTACAAAGTCTGTGAGAACAGTGAAATCATTAACTTCATATTTGAATTTCTCCTTAAACCTTTCGAAAATTGATTCATGAGTTTCAAGTCCGTACTTACTCATTTCATCATACATTTCACGACCACCGCCGCCATGGAGGTTGTTACTAAACCTGCTTAAATATTTGTATAAATCACCAACTTTTTTAAAGCTATTGATGATTACCTTTGTGCTTCTGACCTTAGACTTTATTTCCTTTGGTAATTTAGGGTGAGCTAAAGCGGGATCATGAACGCTGCCAGTAATATATTTTATTGCTTCATTAATCATTTATAGCTTCCAGTTACTTAAAAAATGCTTGTTTTATTTGATCTCACTAAAAGATTTTTTTACTAAGTCTTTTTAAATGCAAACTCTTGAATCTTTACCGTTATAAAAAAATAGTAATTTGTCCATACTATTCTTCTAATACTGACTTCAACCACTCTTGAGGGGCATATGAATTGAATTTCATGTATTCTCCTACAATATCTTTTACTTTTCTCTCTAAATTAGAATTAATTAAATTTCTAAATGCAGCTTTGAAAGAGTCTTCAGGATAAGGGTAACCTGGGTTTATTTTGAACATCTCCATCCAGATCTCGACAACTTCTTTCTGATGTGTATTACTCCAAATTTCTATAGCTTCAATCGCCTCATTTGAATTATGGTCTGCTTCAACATAGGGTATAACTTCTTTGATCCAACTTATTGATTGTTCGTTTAAATCATCTATTAATATAAACCAGTGAGCTAAATAAGATGCCAATCTTTTACCATCCAATGTATCAAAATCAATTCGTTCTAGTATTTTAGGAAATAGCTCCAAAACTTTTGTTTTGATTTTATTATCATATTTAAGTCCGTATCTGAAAAACCAAATCATTTGTCTAAGCTCATCTGGCTTTCTTCGATTTAAAAGTCTAGCAATTAAGCTGTCTTTGTCATCAACACTTTCCTTATCCCAAAGATATAAAAAAACACCATAATCAACAAATCTTTTTTCAGTTCTAATATTTTGAGTGTCGTCGAGTACCTGTTCATATATTCCTTTTTCTTTAAAAAACTCTAAAACAATTTCACTAGGACGATTGTTGTATGACAACCCATTTAAAGCACATACCCACTGAACTGAGTTTGAAGGGTTAAAGAATGATCTAAAGTTATGCTCTATCCACTTTTTCGATAAAAAAAACATATTATTTAAATATAATGGAATAAGAGTATAAAACTCTAAATTTTCTTGTTTATCTAACTCATTATTAAATATTGGTTCAAACTCTTCCCAAACTTGTAAATGTGATCCATTTTCACTATCTTTATATCTAGACACATACAAAGCCAAAGTAACTACTGCCTGTATTGCATGTCCATAAGGTGAGTTTATTGCTGATGAAACTGCATCTCTAATTTCTCCAAAATCAGAATATGATGTGGTTTCAATAATCTTTTTTAAAAAAACCAGAATATTTTTATATTTAGATATGGGTAAATTTCTTTTATCACCATCTTTTTTTGAACCATTTTCAATAAGTCTACAAACAGAACTTATTAGCCAAAACCGATTTCCAATGAATGCATCACTTTTATCATGAGTAGATTCCCAAAACTCATTCGAAGAAATGATATCTGATATAAATGTAATTAGAGCTGGCCATGCTTCAGTCCAATTAAATTGTTGATATTCATTTTCTTCTCTCCAAATTTGATTATAAGAATCGATTAACTCGTAAAGAAAACAAATATTCAAATTTTTATATTTATCCAGATGAAGAAATAACTGATTACCTTCCTTTTCTTCTAAAAGAACGAAAGACTTGAAGACTTTTACTAATCCTTCAATATCAAAGTCACTAGCAATACTCTCTTCATTTACATACTTGTTTAAAGTAATAATTAAATTTGAAACATTACCTATTTCTTTGAGCTCTTCGATAGATAATGGAGAACTATCCTTTTCATCTATCCATTCAGCTGATGTTCTAAAAGTTGATAACCCAGGGTGCTCTGGTTCAAATTGAATTAATTTAACTAATTGATCGTATTTATTTGAAGCATCTAAATCTATATCCTTTATGGCAGCCAACCATTCAGCTTGTTCATGCAGCCCTGGCTCGTCAGTATTTTTATAATGCTTAATTTGAGAAACCAATTCAAAAAAATTGAGTTTTTGAATATTTGAAAATTCAGCGAAATTATTTTTTATT
This sequence comes from Marinicella sediminis, assembly GCF_002000055.1. Classification (GTDB taxonomy): domain Bacteria; phylum Pseudomonadota; class Gammaproteobacteria; order Xanthomonadales; family Marinicellaceae; genus Marinicella; species Marinicella sediminis. The sequence continues at coordinate 487,675 of NZ_MVBD01000002.1, forward strand.
AACTCCCAAAATTCATGCTTTAAATTCAAGCTGAAAGACTTCTCATTCAGTAGTTTATTAAAAAGTGTATTTTTGTATTCTTGAAAATTTTGATTAATTGTATAAATTGCAATTCGCTTATTTATATTAAGATCAGATTTAAGAATTGACTCAATTAATTTTTTTGCTGACCCTGGCCAGTATTTCTCACATGCAATAATCGATTCACGAAATGCGACAATAAAAAAATCTTCTGTATCACTAGAAGAATTGTTTTGCTCATGATCTTCTATAGTTATTCGCCAAATGTAGGAGAAGTCATCACCTCCTCGTTTAGTTATTGCCTGAGTAAGAAGAATATGGAATAACTTTACTGCATCAATTCCAATTTTTTTACCAGATTCATAAGCAATATTTTCAATTTTATTTGTATATTTAAATGATTGAGCCCTAAAAACCAATTCATTGTGAGATAACTTAATTTCCCGCTCTTCGACTACTTGAAATTTAAAAAGAATTTCTATCAATCGAATACATTTGTCTTTATTTTCAACATCATAGTCATCAAGCCAATGTATGAGTAAATTAGAAAGTTCATCTATAATTAGACTCCTTTCAAATCGATTATCCAACCATGAGTCGAACATCTCAACATCTTCATTTGTAATTAGTTCTGTAGGAATATATCGAAGAGCTTCACTTAATTTCCACCAGACTCTACCATTGCATAGATTGTCACCTTTAAAAACAATAAAGTATTCTCGAAATAGGGCTAAATATTTGTTAGCAAACTTATAATTTTTTTCAGCAGCAATCCTCTTTGAAGACTCAACTAAATAATTCAATACTGGCCAAACAGGAATTTGATAGTCACCTCCTTCAAGTTTTTTAGGATGTGGAATCTCAGTCGGGTCTAAAAAACCATTTGCTTTTAATGTGTCGAACCACTTTAGTGACTTTATTTTGTTAAAAAAGTAACCTCTCAACTCAGGTTTTTCTTTTACCCTAGTCAATAAATCAAGTTCTTCTTGAGTTAAACTATTCATCAACAACTACTCTATCTATCTCTGCTATATCATCAATAGTTGGAGGAGGTAGAACTTCAATTTGTTCTGACCAATCCTTTATTATTTTTTCAAGCTGACAATAGTCCTCCTTGTCTTTTGAAAACCCTTTGAGGTTAACACCAAAAGATTTCCTGTAGTAAGTGACTAATTTTTCATATAAGGGCTGTTCACTTTCAAAATACCCCTGAAGTAAAAATCGTTTCAGTCCATTAGTATCTTTGCCTTCTTCTCTAGCATTACCTCTTCTTAAAATGTGTTCTAAAATTTCAGCCTCTTCTAAACTATACCCAACGAATAACACTGTATATTCCTTAAAAAGTTTTGCTAAGAAATTGATAACATTCGGATGGTCATAATGAGCAAGGTATTGACGTGTGGTGACAATCATTTCGTTAGGATTTAACATGTCTCCGTGTAAGTGAATAACCGTACCTGGGTTCTTAAGTAATGCTGTATTAAAATCATTTGGGTCACTAATCCTATCCACTGTCTGAATAGCTTGATCAGATGAAGGGGAGCTGTTTTGTGGATTCAATTCATGGTCATAATTTGTAGTTACATATACAGATCCAATCGAATTTAAGTACCTGTAGATATTACTATCTTTAGTTCTAACTAGGTATTGAGGTAAATCTAAATCTATTTTTTTATCTGCTAGTGTATATGCTATAGATAATTGCTTTTTAGCGTCTAAGTTTTTGAGTTGATTAAGTTCAGCATAATCAATTTCCCCCTCAAGTCTTAAACATTTTAAAACTTTTTCAGCCAACTCATTCCATGATGGCATCCCTAGCAACATTGAAGCACCGGCTCCAACAAATAATACCAATTTACCATTTTCAGCAGCTTTTTTAACTTCAAATGGTAACTCTGGAATTGGTGTTATTTTATCGTCCTTTTTTTCTGGATCATCCATTTGGCTCAAAAATTTTTATTTAGTTTTTTTAAATTATTGCACATATATGTCTATCATACCTTATTAAACTATAATTTTTAGCTAGAAATATGAGTCACAATTTTATAGTTTTAAATTTGGCCACTTGAAAATAAAAAAGTCATAATAAACTTGTTTAATAATTATATCTCTTTTATGTCATATAACGTTGATAGTAAAAGATTTATATGACCTAAATCGTATATTTTATTTCATCTTCTATTATGTTGTTGCCCTATAGGTACTTTTGTATCTAGCTCAATCTTGCGATCACTTGCACCCGTAAAACATTAAAACTCCAGAAGAACCTTTGATTTATGAAAAAGGAGTAGTGATTGTTGGAAGTAAAGTGATTATCACCCAATTATATTTTTTTAAAACTAGTAAAACAATTCACTTTAAATAAGTATGAAGTCAATTTAAAACCATGTTTAAATCACCTAAAGTAATTAGCCTATATAACTGAAATAAAAGATAAATATAACGTTTAACTCATGGATTTATTTTAATTTCTATTATGATGATGACCTATAGTAAATTTGGTTTCTAGCGCTATCCTGCGATCACTTGCACCCGTAAAATATTAAAATCGTAGAAGAACCTTTAATTTCTGTGAGAGGGGAATGATTGTTTTTTTGGGAGGGAGGTAGTTAAACCTCCCCATAGTTATAACATGGTTGTTTTGACCTTACTATTTGACCCCATAGGTCAATTCTTTTGATTCAAACTTGCCATTAATACTTTTATTTATTCTCACTCTAAATACTGGTATATCTAGTTTTTAGCACCGCTATTTAACTATTTTAAATAGGTTAGATAACGATGGGTTGTGATAAGTAAAGTTTATAATATTGAATGAATCTAATTTTCTAGCAATTCATCTACAACTGAATATTGCATTTGTTCTGGCAGTTTATCGCCTTCAAAGTCTTTCTTTACAGTTCTGACCTTAACCTTAATGACTATTCCATTTAGGTTTTGCATCGGAACCCTGTCTGTCCTGAGTCTTTTGATTTTGGGAAAAACTTTGTACCAATGTTTGAGGAAAGATCCAGAGCATTTAGCTATGAATTTGCCTTTAATTTTTGGCTTACCATTGAGTTTTTTTACATAGTAGAACTTTCGGAATGTCTTTCCAAAATGCTCACCACATTCAGTGATGGTGAAATATAAGATTAATCTAGGTAGTCCAAAACTGATTGTAGTTTCCCAGGTGTTCAAAGTAGCTTCATAAACACCTTCTTTGATCAAGTGAGTTTCATCAATTGCTGATAAATTTGATTTAAATGGAATAACATTCTTGATTGGACTGCTATGTGATTCGTTGTTATAATTGTTGTTGGTTGAATTCATATGAATTTCTCCTGTATTGTTGCCTTAAGTGGCGAATTAAAACCCGTGATGACTTTGCAGAGTTGAGCGGGTTTTTTATTGGGTTATTAAAAATAACAGCTTTAAGAACTTGCTGATTCATTAACTACCTCCTCAGACTGTTCTTCCATCCATTTGTTAATCTCGGATAGTTTCCAGACTGCTGCTCTTGAATTCCCAAGTTTAAAATTACTTGGAAATTCTCCGGCTTGAATCTTGGCAAATATCCATGATTTGGACATGGGAACTATCTGTAGTAGTTGTTCTAATCTGATAAATTTCTCTTGTGTCATATAACATCTCCAGTTAATAAATAAATTAATTAATGTATGGATATAAGTTTTATTACATCCATGTGGAATATGTTAATGATATGGAATTTATATTCTGGTGGATTTCTTAATGCGTCAAAATCCACCATTTCGAGAATGGTGGATTTAGGTTGGATTTCCGACAAGGGCTTTCCAGCCCTCTTCAATCATTTTTACAGTCTGGTCATAGGCGTCCTTCCAGTAATTATTTTCATCGTCGGTCAAGGTTTGAGAGTCTGGTATTTGTGATCCTGTGTAACAATAAACTAAGTACTTTTTAATGATCTCTGATTTTTTCATTCCTTTTCTTTTTAAATCAAAACATCCAAGTCCCATGGCCCATGTGTCAAATTTATGATATTTGACTCTTGGTTTTAATATACCTTTTGCAGTTCTAATTTTTGAAATTTGGGTTTTAACTTCGTCTAGGATTTTTTTAATGGGCATTTCAGCATTTATTAATATGGAACTGGTTGTACGAGTTAGCTTTCTAACATTATCTCGATATTTTTCAAGAGATTCTTTATCTGGAAAATATGTAAGCCCAGTCTTACTGTAGTTATGGTATCCCATGTAATACTCTTTTTTGGGGTTGGCTTCCGTTGTTCTGATATATGATTCAAATATTGTTTGAGGATGCTCATCTTTCTCCTCATCAGGAATAAATATTCCTCCAGCTTCTTCAAAGTAATGATTCTTCAAATCATTTAAATATTTATGTGGCATCCAACTAGTAAATACACCATTTCTCCATTCTAGTTTTATACCTGGATTTCCATTCTTGTAGGTTATTCCACCTGTTGATTCAACAAGGTATTCCTTATTAAAGCCCTCATTTCTTTTGAGAAACTCCATAGCCCAGATGCTTAAATCTTTTTCTTCACTTAATCTTATGTAGTGGTTGTAATCAAACCATTCCGGCAAACCTTTTACGTCACTTAAGTTTTTAGGTTTAAAAATTTTCATCTTTCACTGTAACTTTCATAATTAAAAGACTCATAAAATTCATCAAAGGCTATTCTTTCCCCATCAACATAATCTGCATACCATTGCATCAAAGCAGTTCTTTGAGGTAGGTATTCGCTTCTGTTGTAGGCACTGCGTATTTTGTTGCTGGGTGCATGGGCTAATTGTCGTTCAATCACATCAGGATTGATTTGAGCTTCATTAGCCACTGTTGAGAATGTTGACCTCAGTCCATGACAAGTTGTTTTTTGCCACAGTCCAATATTCTTCAGCATAACCAGTAGGGCATTTTCACTGATGGGCTGTTTATGTGGTTTATGGGCGCTGGCAAAGAGGTAAGGAAAATCTCCGTTGATTGATTTTAGCTCTTCGAGAATGGTCATTACTTGATTTGAAATTGGTACAACCAAGGCTTTATCTCGTTTCATCCTTTCACGAGGCACTATCCAAACTCTTTTATCCCAATCGATTTCTTCCCAAGTGGCAAACCTTAACTCGCTCATTCTTACAAAGGTGTAAACCAGCATCTTCAAAGCCAGTTTTGTGGTGGTGAATCCAGTGTAGTTTTCAATGCCATCCATAAGAATAGGTAAATCATTACTGCTAAGGGCTCTGAGGTTTCTGACTTTTTCTTTTTTAAATGATGTACTCTTGATATCAGATGCAGGATTGCTGAAGATTACAGTACCGCCATAGGTATCAATGACATACCAAAATATACTTTCGACTCGCTGCCTTACTTTTCTGAGTGCTGTTAATGGAGGGTTTTTTCTGCTTTCAATTCCCTTGAATATTTCCATCAAATCAAATCTTGTGATGTCACTGATCGGTTTATGACCAACTTTAGGAAAGATAAAGCGATCAAGTGAACTCATAACTTCATGTCTGTGGCGTTCGCTCCATTCTGGACATTTAGTTTCATGCCATTCCTTGGCCATTTTCTCAAAGGTGAATTTTTCTAGGTGGCTTCTTTCTTCAGCTTCTTTTTGTTCTTTTGTTTTTTGTGCTTCGATTTCTTGAGCTTGTTCTAGTTCAATTCTTTTTTTCTCTTCAAACGGATCAATCCCCTTATCCAGTAATTCACATGTTTCCAGATATTTGATTCTTGCGTCTTTCAGTGAGACTTTTGGATATTGGCCATAAGAGGAAACTTTTCTTTTTCCATTGATGCGGTATTGGTGTTGCCAGAGTTTTGAACCGTTCTTTCTAACCAACACATAAAAGCCGACATCAACTGTAAATTTATACTGTTTAGGCTCACCTTTTTTATCGCCATCTTCGTAATATTTAATTTTGAGACTTTTTATTGTTGTGTCTTTGATTATCGCCACGTTACCACCACTAAATGTTCGTTACCACCAGCGTTACCACCAATAACAGTGTTTCTAGCTGGATTCCTGTGGACGTAAGTATATCATGTTTTGATTTAAACCTGTTGGTATGTATGGGTTTGGTGGAAGTTAAGATACGTCCTTGTACCTTGATATGGTGGAGACGGCGGGAATCGAACCCGCGTCCGCAAGTCCTCCGCTTGGAGCTCTACATGCTTAGTTTTGGCTTTTAATCTTATGCCGGCAACTCCGCCAATCAGGATTTACCGACACCAGAATAGATTTAATTTAACTTGATGCGTCTAGACAGCACATCAAGCGATCTTGCTGGTTATGACGGACAGTTCACGAACGCAAGAAATCGCGAGTGCCCGTTAGCAATTAAGCTGCTAAAGCGTAGTTATCGTCGTTTGCAACTATAACTTTGAAATTGAGTTTTACGAGGTGAATTTCACCCTCGGCATGCACCCACAAGTTTCGTTACCCACGTCGAAGCCAGGTCGTCCCCTTGTTTGGTCCTTAAAATATATGGGTTTAATCATCTATTTCAATGGCGCCATTGTATCACCTTAAAGATGAATGACAACTGAAACAGCCGATCCATGGTTGTACCTGCTTCCACAGAAGGACCCAAAATACCACATAACAGCCTTTTTACGCGGTGGTGGAGACATTAATAAAACATTAAACCACTCACGGTCTGTTAAAAAATCGGTAAAACACACATTCCAAAAGACTTTACCAAGTCGGTTTATATAATTGAAATCAATGGATTTTTTTTATTTTTTACCAATTTTGACCAGCGCAGTTCAACCACCAAAGCCTGATGGTCGATACACTGGTCACCGCTTCATCAACATCAGATGTTCACACAAACCAACGATGGATGAACACATTATAAAACAACACTTTTTTATTTTTACCAAAAGAGGAGAACCACATGAAAATCAATGGCAAAACCATTTTATTTACTTTCAGCCTGCTGTTGGGTGCCGCATCTGCGCAGGCCGCCTGTACTGGTTGTACCGCAGTGGGTGTCGGCCGCGATGATGATTTTGATGACCCATCTGCCACCTACAGTGCAGAGGTCAGTTACATCACCTGGTACACCAATGAAAATGGCCAACACACCCATCGGGTTAATTTCCTGACCCTCACTGGCAGCACCATGGCATATTGTCAGCAACAGCTCAATGCAGTCCTGGCCAGCCCTGGTGTGAGTGTGGTTCAATTCTGTCAAAAAGACTGATCACCGGCCCTTCACCATCAACACCTGGCCTGGCTTTGCCAGGTGTTGATGATAAAAAAACACCTTTGACCTATTGATTTATGTCAGACAGCTCTTAGAATAGCCAATATGAGCAATCGTCTGACCCACACTTTCATCGTTGTCTTCCTGTTGGCACTGAGTGCCAATATGGTGCATACGATTTCAGTGCATGAACAAGGCGTTTGTGACATCTGCTTGCACATCCAGTCATCTGATGACAGCGATGTGGCTGCGGAACTCTTCACCAGTAACCATTGGCCATCGACTCAACATGGTCCGGTCGTTGTTACCCAACCCCTCGTTCATCAAACAGTCCCGTTGCAACAAGCGCCACGTGGACCACCCGTATTCAGTTAAATCACCCCTTTACATAACAAAACAGCCCTGGTCTTTGACCGTGGGCGTACATCATCACACCTGAGACATGAGTCTCTGATTTAACGAGAATGAATCATGAAAATATATTCACTGCTGCTGTTGTTGTGCAGCACATCCGTCTGGGCACAATCTGCTGAGTTGACGGGCACCCTGACCAACAACAAAAACGAACGCATCAGCCAAGCCAAAGTCCGGATACACGAATCCGGCCAATCCGCAATTTCTGACAATGAAGGTCAGTTTCGGTTTGCCGACCTGCCCCTGGGCGAGTATGAAATTGACATCGAAATTTCCAACAGCAAGCATTACAACACCGTGATAGATCATACAGGCGATGCCCTGGTGGTCAATGTGGATCTGCTTAAACTGGATGACCTGGTGGTCTCTGCCAACCCTTTGGAACACAGCCAATTGAAAATGACCACACCAGTGGCCATCCTCAGTGAGGAAGACCTGGTCATGGATCGTGGCCTGTCACTGGACCAAACCCTGAATAACATCAGTGGCGTTAACTCCGGCAGTTTTGGAGCAGGTTCAGGGCAAATCGTAATCCGCGGCCAACAAGGCCCACGGGTAATGGTACTCACCAACAACATCACCAATCAAGACGCAGCTTCTGTATCTCCTGATCACTGGATCTCTTCAGAGCCCTTATTGGCCAAACAAATCGAAGTTCTTAAAGGCCCCGCAACCCTGCTCTACGGCGGTGGTGCCGTTGGCGGTCTGGTAAATGTCATCGATGAGACCATACCCACTCAACCGATTGATGGTCTGAATGGTGGTCTGGAAGGCCGCTTTTCTGACAGTGCGTTGGGTGAACAGGCGGGTGTGTTGTCGCTGAACTATGGGTTCAATGACCGAGTGGCCGGCCATTTCAGTTATTTCGACTCACAAACTGATGACTATGAAATCCCCGGCAATGCTGAATCTGAAATCCTGCACGAAGCCGAAGGCCATGATGAAGACGAAGAAGAGGAAGAAGAAGGCATGGGTTTGCTGGAAAATTCTTCGGTCAATTCCAGTGGTGTGAATGTCGGCCTGACCGTGTTCAATCAACAAGGTTACTGGGGGGTTTCATTTTCTGACTTCGATCGCAACTATGGCATTCCAGGCCATGAGCACGGCCATGAAGAAGAGCACGATGATCATGATGACGATCATGGCGATGAGCATGGCGACGAGCATGATGAAGAGGAAGAAGAAATTGTGCGCATCGATCTGGACAAACAAGTGTTTAACCTGAAAGGCCTGCACCGCTTTGCCAACAACAATTACTTCACTCAATTCAGAACCCATTACTCCAATACAGATTACCAGCACATTGAACTGGAAGGTGATGAAATTGGCACTGTTTTTGATAATCAGGCTGACGAATTCCGTTTCGAACTGACGCACAGCCAACGGGCCGGTTTTGAAGGCGTGTGGGGATTACAGTGGTCGAACCGTGATTTCTCGGCCATCGGCGAAGAAGCGTACATCCTGCCATCAGAAACCCGCATCTGGAGTCTGTTCCTGATTGAAGAACGTGACTTTGATGGCTGGCACGGTGAGTTTGGTTTTCGCTATGATGATCAGACAGTTGACACTGCACTGTTCAATGACATCACCGATTCAGCCTTCAGTGTCTCACTGGGCGCCACTTTTGATCTGAATGAGCATTGGACCTTGCCGGTTAATCTGTCATCAGCCCAACGCCTGCCCACCGCAGAAGAGTACTTCTCAAACCAATCCGGCATTGATGAGCTGATTCCTCACCTGGCCACCTCAACCATCGAAATTGGTAACCCGGACCTGGTTCACGAAACCGCCAATAATCTGGACATCGGGTTGCGCTACCGAAACGAAGGTTTCAGTTTCAATCTGTCGGTGTTCTACAACCAGATTGATGACTACATCTTTTTGCGTGACACCGGTCTGGAAGAGGAAGAAACGCCGATCTTTGAATACGTGCAGCAGAACAGTACCTTCACCGGTTTTGAAACTGATCTGGGCTATCAGTTTGATGACTCATGGAACAACCAATGGTCATTTCGTTTGTTTGCTGACATGACCGAAGCCGAGTTGAACACCGGGGACAATATTCCCCGCATTCCTGCTGAGCGATATGGCGTCAACATCAATTGGTTGCGTGGGCCCTGGTCAGTTTCTCTGGATCACACCCATGTGGCCAGACAAAACTCCATTGCAGAATTTGAGCTGCCCACTGAGGGCTATGACCTGCTGGACCTGAGTCTGAACTGGGTTCACTATTCAGATCAGTTCGAAACCCTGGTATTCATCAAAGGCGCCAATTTGCTGGATGAGGAAATCCGTGACCACGCCTCATTCATCAAGGACATCGCCCCCAGACCAGGCCGCAGCATTTCTGCGGGCTTCCGTCTGACCTTCTGATTAATCCTTACTCAGGCTGGTTTCACCACCAGCCTGAGTAACACCCTTTCTTCACTCAAAACCGGTCCCAAAAGATCAAATCCCTGGCATGACCGGATTCAATCGCACCGATATCGACCACGCCAATCTGAACCCGGCCCTGAGCCAGCACATCGGTGTCGCCAAGACTCCAGTCATTGACAAATGGTGTGGGAAACGGACACACCATGCCACACGGTGAGCGACCGGCGTTGACCAGCGGTGAATCCACATCAGGGGTGAAACTGAAGAGTCCGCTTTCAAACCGGTTGGGCAAATTAAAATTACCACTGACCACATCAGGAGCACTACCGGTTAAGACATCCAGGTTGTTATCAAACAGGTAAAAAACAGATGAAGCCGAATTCCGGCCATCCAGATCTTGCAGCTGATTACCGTTGAGGACGTTGTTGGCTACCAGCAGGTTTGAGGAGCCACTGGTGGAGAGGTAAACCCCACCCGATTCATCCAGCAGGTCACTGGTATTGCCTGTCACTGTGTTGTTATTGAAATAGATGCCATTAGCGTCATTTTGCACCACCTGAACCGCATACCGTACCAGCGCATTGTTGTCGATGACCAGGTTATTGCGCAGATGGAAGGTATCTGCACTTGACACACTCATGGCCGATCCAAAGGTGGCCTGGTTGCTGATAAAAACGTTATTGGCAATGGTGACTTCACCACTGTTGAGGTTGTTTACCCGGACGATGTTCAGGCCACCACCGGACTGACTGGAGACACCATTTCTGAAGGTCAGGTTAGTCACTTCGATGTCCGCATCACCTGAAGCTCTGATGTACAGTGCCCGGGTGGTTTCAGAGCCATCGAGGATGGTGCCCAGCGGTTGATTGGGGGACTGAATACCGCAATCATTGTCGAAAAAATCGATCCAACCTCCGGAAATGCGCAAATCGAACCCCTGGGTTTCATTGTATTGGAAAGTACTGCCATTGCTGGCAAACACCCCCAGTTCAACCCGGATGTCATCATCCTGATTGTTGCCTGAGGCAATGTTCAATGCGTTTCTCAATTCAGTGGCCGTGCCGACACAGAATTCTGCAGCTGCCACAGGCAAAGACGTCAGCGACAGCAGACACAAAGCGGTGATGGTGGTTTTCATGGTACTTCCTCTTATTCATTGATTAACCTCTCAAATGCCAGTCAGTTCAAAAACCACACAAAATAACTTCACCAATTACCAGCTTTTGACTGCCATACTATCCAGGCAGATTTTCTGGTAAAATGCGCCCCTTGTTTCATCGGGCGCATTTTCATGTCTCAATCAAAATCCGGACAACGCAACGAATACCTGAACCGCAGGACGTTTGCCATCATCTCGCATCCGGATGCGGGTAAAACCACCATCACCGAAAAGATTCTGTTGTTCGGTGGTGCCATTCAGGTCGCGGGCTCGGTGAAATCCAGAAAAGCCGATCGCCATGCCACTTCAGACTGGATGGCCATGGAACAGGAACGGGGCATCTCGATCACCTCCTCCATCATGCAATTCCCTTACAAAGGTCGCACCATGAACCTGCTGGACACCCCGGGCCATGCCGACTTCTCGGAGGATACCTACCGCACGCTGACTGCTGTGGATTCGGCTTTGATGGTGATCGATTGTGCCAAAGGTGTGGAAGAGCGAACCATCAAACTGATGGAAGTGTGTCGCCTGAGAACCACCCCAATATATACCTTCATCAACAAGCTTGACCGGGAGGGTAAAGACCCGATTGAATTACTGGATGAAGTGGAAGACGTGCTGAAAATCCGCTGTGCTCCAATCACCTGGCCCATAGGCATGGGCAAACGACTCAAAGGGGTTTATCATTTCATCGATGATGAAGTCTTGTTGTATGAAGCCGGCAAGAACTATGAAACCCAGCAGGCTGTGGTGATCAAAGGTTTGAACTCACCTGAACTTGATGAAAAGCTGGGCGATGTGGCCGCCGAGTTGCGTGAAGAAATTGAACTGGTACAGGGCGCTTCGCATAAATTTGATAAACAAGCCTACCTGAACGGTGAATTGTCCCCAGTGTTTTTTGGTTCAGCGATCAACAACTTTGGTGTGCAACCGTTACTGGACTCATTCGTTGAGCATGCACCTGAGCCCCAACCCAGGGCCACCACCGAACGGGTGGTTGAGCCTGACGAAACCAAATGCAGTGGCTTTGTGTTCAAAATACAAGCCAATATGGACCCCAATCACCGTGACCGGGTGGCCTTTATGCGCATCTGTTCCGGTGTCTTCACCCAGGGCATGAAATTGAAAAATTCCCGCACTGGAAAAGACATCAAGATTCCCAATGCCCTGACTTTTCTGGCTGAACACCGGGATCATGTTGAACACGCCTATCCGGGTGACATCATCGGCATACATAACCATGGGACCATCAGCATTGGTGATTCTTTCAGCGAAACCGAAAACCTGCAGTTCACCGGAATTCCCAGCTTTGCGCCGGAGTTATTCCGCCGGGCCAGACTCAAAGATCCACTGAAACTCAAAGCCCTGCAAAAAGGATTGGCACAGTTATCTGAAGAAGGAGCCACTCAGTTTTTCAGGCCATTGATCAGCAATGAACTGATCCTTGGTGCGGTCGGTGTACTGCAGTTTGAAGTGGTCGCCTATCGCCTGAAACGGGAATACAATGTGGAAGCCATCTTTGAAAATGTTGATACCCGCACTGCCTACTGGGTGGATACCGACGATGACAAGAAAATGCAACAGTTCAGGAACAAAAATGAAATGAACCTCGCAGAAGATGCCCATGGACACCTGGTTTATCTGGCTCCTTCCATGGTGAACCTGCAACTGGCACAAGACCGCCATCCTGACATCCGCTTCCACAACACCACAGAGACATTAAAAACCCGACCTTAAGTCATAAGATGCAGACTTTACTCAGCAGTTGTTTCCCCGGGCTGTAAACAGCTGTTGAGTGAATTCATCAGCCGGGTACAGCAGCTCCAGCCTGATTTCCTGCGTGGTGAGGTCCAATGGTGTACCGATGGTGGCAATGGTGGTAAAAAAACGCCCGGTTTTTCCATTGAAATCAAATTCCAGTGTCAACATAGGTAATCCATAATTCAAGTGACCCATGCTGTCTTTCGCTGGTTCAGGCGAGTCCACTGCATTGACCCAGTTCAATAACCAATCATCCTGTAGGCTGATGGCCTCTTCCCTGACCCTGGCCAGCAGCATCGGAGCCACCAGATCCCAATTCTTCACCTGAGAACGCAATCCATCGCTGGCAAAAAACAACTCCAGCGCATTGTTATATTGTTGCCTGTTGCGCTGACCCATAACCGCTGTTAAAAATGCCTGATATCCTGAATTACTCAGCAAAACATCATAACGACTGTTCATTACCAGCGCGGGAAAAGGATTGTGGTTATTCAGCAATTGTTGCAATGCCTGGTTAACCAATGCCATCTCTTCACTGTCCAGTCCCTGTTCCTTGAAATGAGGTGCATAACCCGCCGCTTCCAGCAGACGGTTCTGTTGTCTGAATGGCAAACACAGGGCCTGACCAAGATACATCACCATCTCTTTACTGGGTTTTGACTTGTCATTTTCCATGTAACTCAGGTGTTTGGTTGAGATACCAATGTCCATGGCCAGTTGTAACTGACTGATGTTTTTTTGCTGGCGCCAGAAACGTAACATCGAACCAAGGGTATTTTGAGGGACCATCAGGGCACTGCTTTTCATATCCACTTAACCTCAGAGGTAATGGCCACATTTAAGCATATATGACACCATACAACCACTGAATCTGATTACCTGGAGAATAGATATGAAAAAGTGGATTGCCGGCCTGGTATTGCTGTTGTTTTCAGGCCTCACTGCAGTGGCTTTGTGGCATCATGGTTATGTGGGACTTTTTGCCTTTCAACTGAGTACCTATGCAGGTATTCAGGTACTGACAGATCTGGTCATTGCCTTGGGTTTGTTTTTATTGTGGTTGTGGCAGGATGCCAAACAGGCCGGGCGAAACCCCTGGCCTTGGATCCTGGGGACATGTGTCACTGGCTCCATAGCCCCACTGTTGTATGTTTTACTGTTCAAGTTGAATCAAAAACAACCCTCAGTTGCCAATTAACCAGCCAGCAAAAACAGCCTGGCCAATGAGCGACTGCCCCCGACCTGAAGGCATTCGGGGGCAGTCAGGAATACCGACAGCAAAAATGCGTTTATTTCTACGGAAAGAACTTGACAAAAAGCATGATTGATATGAAAATTCGCGCTCTCTTGTGGCTATATAGCTCAGCTGGTTAGAGCACAGCATTCATAATGCTGGGGTCCCTGGTTCAAGTCCAGGTATAGCCACCACTTCTCCCCCATTTTTCAGGACCACGGTCCACTTCACAAAACAGGCCAACGGGCTTTTGTATTATCATGCATTTCATTTTATAATCATTGCATGAAATCTATCCTCTTGCTGACCTGGCTGATCAATGCCCTGACCTACTCAGAAACCCAATGGGTTCATTTAGGTAGTACCGACATTGACTGGGGTTACAAAACACCTTATCGACTCACCTTACTTGCACCCAAAGGCATCCATGACGCCAGCGACATCAGAAATGGTGTACAAACCATGCAGTTTGAAATTGAATGGTTGGTGCCAGTGACCACCGAAGAACAGGTTCACCAACACTTCAAAGAACTCATAGAAAACAACCTGAAAGACCAAGAGTCCATCAAGTTCAATCAAATCATCATCAATCGACTGGTTGAAAAATTACCTGAAGCCAGGCGTGCAGATCGCTGGCATTTTTATTTTTCACCCGATTCAGGAACCCAGTTGGTTATTGATGACCAGGAACTGCACACCATCATCGGCTCTGAAGTCAACCGGGCATTGCACCACGCCTGGTTGCTGAAAGACCCTGTCACCACGGCAAAACTACTTAACCGTCTACTCAAAATAGGAAAATAATGAATACAAAACTCAAGTTGACAGCCTGGGCTGTGCTTGCCTGCAGCCAATTCGCGCAGGCTGCACAAGTACCCACAGAAACCGTCAATGGCAACATTGATCAGCGCACCCCACTGATGGCATTGACCCATGCCACCATTCATGTCAATCCGGATAAAACCCTTGAACAAGCCACCGTATTGATACAAGGTGACCGCATTGTGGGAATCAGCGAGGATAATCAGGTACCCGATGATGCCCAAGTAATCAATTATCGTGGTTTACACATTTATCCCGGATTCATCCACCTGGATGCGTCAACCGGTTTGCCTGAGCCTGACAAAAAACCACCATTCAGCTGGGGTGGCAAAGAAACCATAAACAGCACCAAACCAGGTGCATATAACAACAACGAAGCCATCAAAGCCAGCTACGATGCCGCTGAGCATTTCAACACCGATGCCAAAGCCAATCAAAAACTTCGTGAAGCCGGATTCACTGTGGCCCTGAGTCACCGCAAAGACGGCATCATGCGCGGCACTTCTGTGCTGACACACTTGTCTGATGGCGCCCCTGAATTGAGCATCATCAAGTCGCAGGTGGCACAACATTACTCATTTGACAAAGGTTCATCCAAACAAGATTACCCAATATCTCTGATGGGTGCGGCGGCATTGATCAGACAAACCTGGCTGGATGCCGACTGGTATGCCAGGCAGGACGTCATGGTAGACCTTGATCTGGCAGCCATCAACCAACAGCAACAACTGCCTAAATTCATCACCGTGGGCAATTGGCAGCAAAACCTCCTGGCAGATAAAATCGCCACCGAATTTGCAACTCAATTCATGGTCAGAACCCAAGGGGATTCTTACCAAAACCTGACTGCGGTGAAAGCCACCGGCCAGGCTTTGATCGTGCCCCTGAAGTTTCCCAAAGCACCTGAAATTCATGATCAGCTTGATGCCTGGAACATTGATTATACCGACCTGAAAAAATGGGAACTGGCACCCCACAATCCTGCACTGCTGGAACAACAGGAAATCACTTTCGCACTGGTTCCGGACGAAGGACCTAAGGCACTGGGAGGCTTTCTTAAAGACCTCAGAACCGCACATGAAAAAGGCCTCAGTCAACGCGCGGCACTGGCTGCACTGACAGAAACACCAGCTCAACTGTTGGGAGCCAAAGACCTCGGCGCTGTGGCTGAAGGCTATCTGGCCAATCTGGTGATCACCGATGGACCTTTGTTGTCCAAAGGCACGCAAATCGCAGAAACCTGGGTGGCTGGTCAAAACCACACCATCAATGGCCGGCCTGATTTGTTGAGCGGAATGTATGAACTGGCCATGAAAGACCACAGCCATCAGTTTGAACTGAAGCGCGAAAAAGGTAAATACAAACTCTCTCCGGTTGCAGAGGATGACCCGTACAGCTATCAGCTGACCACAGCTGGACAATTCGCTAAACTGACGGTTAAGTCAGATGAAAAAGAAGTCAAACTGCTGGGCCTGATCAAAGACCACGCCATCAATGCCACCGACGGCAGCGGTTGGGTGATCAGTAAAACCAGCGACCTCGATGCTGACAAGCAGACTGATCCGACCAAAGATCAACCCACGCAGCCGGTTATTCCAAGCCCATTCACTGCTTATGGCATGGCTTCCATCGACCCCAGTGACTCGGTGCTGATTCAAAACGCCACGGTGTGGACCAATGAAGAGCAAGGCATTCTGCAAAACACCGATGTCCTGGTGATCGATGGCAAAATCAACAAACTGGGACAAAATCTGCAAGCCGCTCATGACATCAAAGTGATTGATGGCAGTGAACTACACCTGACCACAGGCATCATTGATGAACATGCCCACATCGCATTGTTGTCTGTCAATGACATTGCCGTCAATTCTTCAATGGTCAGAATGGAGGATGTGGTCAATCCGCATGACATCAACATCTATCGCAACCTCTCAGGCGGTGTCACCGCTGCTCAATTACTGCACGGTTCGGCCAATCCAATTGGTGGTCAATCTGCCCTGATCAAACTCAAATGGGGAGCCAGTCACCCGGAAGACCTGCTGATTGATGACGCCAAAGGCTTCATCAAGTTTGCCCTTGGTGAAAACGTCAAACGTTCGCGCAGCCAGGATTCTATCCGCTATCCGCTGACCCGCATGGGCGTCGAACAGGTTTACCGCGATGCCTTTACCCAAGCCAGGGCATACGAACAGGAATGGCAGGCTTTCAACAACCTCAGTAGCCGGGCTCAAAAAAGAACCACCCCACCACGTAAAGACCTGGCCATGGAAGCCACCCTTGAGGTGCTCAATCAACAACGCTTTGTATCTTGCCACTCTTATGTACAATCTGAAATCAACATGTTGATGCATGTTGCTGAAGATTTCGATTTCAGGGTCAACACCTTCACCCACATCCTCGAAGGCTACAAAGTGGCTGACAAAATGAAAGCCCATGGAGTGGGCGGATCTACTTTTGCCGATTGGTGGGCCTATAAATGGGAAGTTAATTATGCGATTCCCTACAACGCGGCACTGATGAACAACGAAGGTGTGGTCACTGCCATCAATTCAGATTCAGCAGAAATGTCCAGAAGGTTAAATCAGGAAGCCGCCAAGGCAATTAAATATGGAGGACTGAGCGAAACCGAAGCGTGGAAATTGGTGACGCTCAATCCAGCTAAGCTGTTGCACCTTGATGACCGCATGGGTTCCATTGCCGTTGGTAAAGACGCTGATCTGGTATTGTGGTCTGATCATCCGCTGTCGATTTATGCCAAGGCTGAGAAAACCCTGGTTGATGGTGTGCTTTACTTTGACCGGGAACAACAAGCTGACCTTGAGTCCATGATAGCCACTGAAAAACAACGGCTGATTGATCTCAGCAAAGCGTCACCAGGGCAAAAAGCACCTTTCAAATCAATGCCACCCAAAACCTATGAATGCGAAAGCATCACCGGATACCATGAGTTTGACCACATGTTTTACACAGGAGCACAGCAATGAAAAAAGTCATCACCACAACCCTCATGATGTGCTCAATGGCAGCCTCTGCATTGACCCCTGCTCCGGCTGCAAAACCGGTTGACCAGGTATTCATCAACGCCAACATCCATGTGGGTAACGGCGAAGTTCTGGAAAATGCACAGTTTGCCATCAGTGATGGGAAAATCAGCCGTGCGGGCTATTACAGAATGGCCCTGGATGGCAGCGAAATTGATCTTAAGGGTCAACACATATACCCTGGATTCATTCTGGCTTCAACCAATCTGGGGCTGACCGAAGTGGATTCAGTGAAGGCCACCATAGATGCCACAGAAACCGGACAGCTCAACCCCAATGTCCGCGCACTGATTGCCTACAATACCGACTCGGAACGCATACCCACAATGCGTTTTAATGGCATTCTTTTGGCCCAAACCACCCCTTCTGGTGGACTGGTCAGCGGCACCTCTTCAGTGGTCCAGCTGGACGCCTGGAATTGGGAAGATGCTGTGGTCAAAGCCGATGATGGCCTGCACATCAACTGGCCTGCTGAGTGGTCAAAGCGATTTGATTTCAGCACTTTTACCATGCAACTGAAAAAAGACGACAAGTACACTGAGAAAACTGATCAGATCAAAGCCTTACTGGCAGATGCACGCAGTACAGGTCATGACAATAACGTCAAACTCAATGCCGTCAAACCAGTGTTCAGCGGGCAAAAGAAAGTCTTCATCCACACCAACAACCCCAAGTCAATCATTGAGGCCATCAGCCATATCAAGTCAATGGGAATAGATGATCCTGTTTTGGTTACTGGACAAGCAGCAGGATCTGTCATTGAGTTCCTGCAAGAACAGCAAATCAGTGTCATCATCAATGGTACACATGCCCTCCCCCAACTGTCCGATGACTCCATCGATGAACGCTACAGCCTGCCGGCAAGGCTGCTTCAGGCTGGTATCCAGACTGCCTTGACTTATCCAGGATCCATGAGTTCGCGCAACCTGGCTTTTGCCGCAGGGAGTACTGTGGCCTACGGCCTGTCAACTGAACAAGCCCTGCAAATGATCACCGGCACAGCTGCGCAAATACTGGGCATTGATGATCAATACGGCACCCTGGAAGTTGGTAAGAGCGCCACCTTTTTCATTAGCCAGGGAGATGCCCTGGATATGCGGGGTAATGTGGTTGAACAAGCATACATTGATGGCAGACCGGTCGAGTTGCACACCCGTCAACAAGAGTTGTATGAACGTTACAAGGAAAAATACGACCAGTAAGCAAATGCCTTAAACGCATTGAAAAGGAGCCATTCAGGCTCCTTTTTTTTATTTGAGACCCCGTTGGCCTGACCAACAGCACTCAATCAGTCATTTATTTGGCATTGATTGGATCACTGAATACTGATGACAGTCACCCATTCATAGAAAACCTGTCAGGTAAAGGCCAGGAAACACTGATCATCAGCACAAACAACCAACCTGATTAATTGATCGCAGTAGACAACGCGTGACTTGCCTGCCACAGTGAGTTCATGAACCTGTATATCATTCCAATCGAACAACAATGAGTGACAAAACCTTGAAAAGCTGAATAGATCACTCCGCTTGATTAACCCCCTGGTATCAATTGGCATTGCCGGCCCGTTACAACAACACCCACACATGGCTGGCTGTTGTACATGCTGACATTGAACAGGAACTCATATAATTCATTCTCAGGACCTTGCGTTGATGGCATTTTGCTGGTGTATATCTACAGGGCATAAAACAAAGGGCGTGAGATCAAGCATCCCGAAATGAACCTTTACCCACAAAAAAAGGAGCCCTCAGGCTCCTTTCATGAAAGTTTGAACAATCAGGCTTACAGCGCTGACTGGTTAAGCAAATCTTCATTGATGGTAACACTGGCTGATTCGCGCAGCGCCTGAAGCAATAACACCTGTTCATTGTTTTTGATGTTTCTGCTCAATTGAGCTGAGTCTGTGCTCTTGTCTTCCATTTCTTCAGGGTTTACATCGTTGACCGCCAGTAAATGCACCACTGCCAACTCATTGCCATTGCTCTCCAGGACTTCGGCAGTCACATCATCTGCCGGACGGCCCATTTCAAAAACATTCTTCACCAAACTGAACGGCAAGGAAGATCCTGTTCGGGCAATGTCCCTGGCTTGTTGTACTTCCAGGTCGCGGTCAGCAGCCGCTTGTGTCAGATCAGCATCTCCAGTTTCCAGTTCGGCCATGATGGCATCTGCCATTTCACGGGCCTGATCAGCAGCTTTGTCATTTTTCAAAGCGGTGACAATGCTTTCCCTGACTTCTTCCAGTGGTTTCAACGATGCTTCTTTCACTTCGCTGAGGTTCAGGAACACAATGTGTGTGTCGGAGATATTGATAACATCTGAGTTGAGTAATTCATCTTTAACAATCGACGAAAACGCGGCATTGATGAATTCTGGATTGGCGGCCAAACCCACGCCACCACTGCGGCCAAAAAATTCTGTGGTTTGAATACTCAGACCAGTGGCTTCTGCAGCGGCATCCAAACCTGCACCGGCATCCAACACTTGCTCAGACAACAAACTGGCCTGATCAAGAAATACGTTTTCAGATTGTGAAGCCTGCAGTTCCTGAATGATGTCAAACTTAACTTCTTCATAAACTGGAATTGAAGGCGGTCTGATGTCATTCAATTGAATCAGATGATAGCCAAACTGTGATTTGACAGGCTCTGAGACACTGCCCACTTCCATGGCAAATAATGCATCCTCAAACTCATCAACCATGTCATCAGGTGATACCCAACCCAGGTCTCCACCACTGCTGGCTGAACCAGGGTCCTGCGAATAAGCTTCAGCCAGTTCAGCAAATGCTTCGCCGGCGGCCAGTTTATCCTGAATGTCCTGTAATTGAGCTTCTGCATTACCATCATCATTGATCAGGATGTGCGAAGCCAGTCTTTGTTCAGGCTTTTGAAAACGGGCCTTATCAGATTCGAAATATTGCAATGCTTCTGCTTCATCAATTTCAATCTGCATGGCCACATCTGCCGCATTGAGTTCCAGGTAGTTGACAGAAACTTGTTCTTCAGTCATGTATTCAGCGGCATTTTCATCGTAATAGGCAGTGATTTCTTCTTCTGACAATTCAATGCTTTCAATGAATTGAGCCGGATCTACGGTGATGTAGTCAAAATCTCTGGTTTGTTTGTTCAACTGAACCATTTTATTGGTTTCAAAAGGCGTTACAAAAGCCGTGGTATTGAACAATTCATTGAGTACCTGACCGGCCTGCTCTTCTTCCAGCTTCATTTGCAGCATTTGTGCGGACTGATTGGTTTGTACCAGCCAGGCAGCGTATAAGGATTTATCAAACTGACCATTTGCATCCTGAAATGCCGGTGCCTGTTCAATGGTTTCTCTGATTTCTGCTTCAGTGATGGTGTAACCGTTATCCAGGGCCAATTGTTTAACCAACGCGTTGTTGATCATTGACTCCAGAAAATTTCTCCGCATCATTGGCGTGTCGAAAAAACTGGGGTCGAAACCTTCACCAAACTGATTCAACATGTTGTTGCGGTACGTATTGAACTGCGAATTGAACTCGGTGTAAGTAATGGTTTCACCATTGACTGTGGCCAGGGTATCGTTGCTGGATTGAGCAAAATAATCCCCGACTCCCCACAAGGCAAATGCCAAAATCAAAATGCCCATGACAACGGTCATGAACACGCCTGATGATTTTTTTCTGATCCAAGTTAACATATCTTTTTTCGTCTAAATTGTTGCTAAAAAAAAAGGGTGTCTGAATGACACCCTTCTTTTATGTGGCGGAGCGGACGGGACTCGAACCCGCGACCCCCGGCGTGACAGGCCGGTATTCTAACCAACTGAACTACCGCTCCGAATCTGGTGGGTGCTGAGGGGATCGAACCCCCGACCCTCGCCTTGTAAGGGCGATGCTCTCCCAGCTGAGCTAAGCACCCGATTCAGGGAGCGTTAGTTTACTGCATCTTTTAATGCTTTTCCAGCTTTAAATGCTGGAATTTTTGCAGCTTTAATTTCAATGGTTTTACCGGTTCTTGGGTTACGACCTTGACGCGCTGCACGCTCTTTAACAGAAAAAGTTCCGAATCCAACAAAAGTCAGCTTTTCGCCTTTTTGCAAAGATTCAGTGATGGTTCCAACCACCGCATCAAAACAGTCACTGGCTGTGGATTGTGACACGTTAGCACTGTCAGCAACAGCTTTGATAAAATCTTGTTTTTTCATTGTGTATCTCCTTCGTCTCGTTGTATTTTAATTATTGACATCATGCGTCAAGAAAGGCGCATTTTATAACAACTCAAGCGCTTTTTGCCAATATATTTTCATTATTTTTTTCAGCTTTGCAAAACCCCTCACATTATGCGCAAACGTAAGCATAGCTTGATTTGATAAGCAAGTCTTATTTGTTGATAAATCGAAAATTATGGTGAAATTGTGCGGTTGCTATTCACATTAACAATGAACCGTTACTGGTTCATTGTTAATGACTTTTCTCGTTCTGTAATCCAGCTTGTTTTTCCAGTAGACTGACGTCAGCCTTCTCTGCATCTTCAGCTGTGATGTGCTTGATTTTCTGTGACAATGCCAGGGTCAAAACCTCATCAATCCACTGCACCGGAACAATGTTCAGTTTCTCTGTGATGTTCGCTGGCATCTCAGACAAATTCTTTTCATTGTCTTTGGGAATGATGACCGTCTTCACACCACCCCTCAGGGCTGCCAACAATTTTTCCTTGAGACCACCGATTTCCAGCACCCTGCCGCGCAAGGTTATTTCACCAGTCATCGCCACATTTGCTTTGACTGGATTCTGGCTCAGGGCAGATACCAATGCGGTGCACATCCCGATCCCGGCACTGGGGCCGTCTTTGGGTGTGGCACCCTCAGGCACGTGCACATGAATGTCGTGTTTGGTGAACATATCCTGACTCACTCCAAACAGGGCCGCCCTTGATTTGACCACTGATAAAGCAGCCTGTATGGATTCTTTCATCACTGATCCTAAATGACCTGTGAGGTTCAGTTTTCCAGTCCCTGGGTAAACTGCGGCCTCAATCTGCAGCAGATCACCACCCACTTCAGTCCAGGCCAAGCCAGTGACGTTACCAATCTCATCACTTTTCTCAGCCACACCAAAACTCACCTTTCGAACCCCCAGAAAGTCTGTCAGGTTCTTGATGGACACATTGATGGATTTTAGTTTCTTATCGGACAACAATTGTTTCACTGCTTTGCGACAGATCTTGGCAATTTCCCGTTCCAGGCTTCTGACACCTGATTCCCGGGTATAGTAACGAACAATGTCACGGATGGCGGCTTTGGAGAGTTTAACCTCTGGGTTGGCCAAGCCATGCGCTTTTAATTGTTTGGGCAACAAATAACGTACCGCGATTTCAATTTTTTCTTCTTCAGTGTAGCCAGGAATCCTGATGATTTCCATACGGTCACGCAGAGGTGCGGGAATATTCAGAGAATTGGCGGTGGCTATGAACATCACTTCACTAAGATCAAAATCCACTTCCAGGTAATGATCAGTGAATGCATTGTTTTGCTCAGGATCCAGCACTTCAAGCAAAGCGGCTGCCGGGTCACCACGAAAGTCGCGTGACATTTTATCCAGTTCATCGAGGATCATCACCGGATTACAGGCTTTCACTTTAGAAATGTTTTGGATCACTCTGCCAGGCATCGAACCGATGTATGTTCTGCGATGCCCCCTGATTTCAGATTCATCAGACACGCCTCCCAATGAGAACCGGCTGAATTTGCGGTTAGTGGCCTTGGCGATTGATTTACCCAGTGATGTTTTGCCAACACCAGGAGGACCCACCAGACACATGATGGCGCCTTTCATTTTGGGGGTTCTTTGCTGGACAGCCAGGTATTCCAATATGCGTTCTTTGATTTCTGACAAACCATAATGGTCCTCATCCAGCACTTTTTTGGCATATGCCAAATCCAGTTTCAGCTCACTGCGCTGTTGCCACGGAAGCGCCAAAATGGTATCCAGATAATTGCGCACCACTGTGGCTTCTGCTGACATCTGGGGCATCATTTGCAATTTCTTGAATTCCGCATCCACTTTTTCCCTGGCATTGTCAGACAATTGCGTATCTGCAATTTTCTTTTCCAGGTCGGCATATTCTGAATGTGACTCATCAATGTCCGTCAATTCTTTCTTGATGGCTTTGATTTGTTCGTTGAGGTAATACTCACGTTGATTCTTTTCTATTTGCCCTTTGACACGACCACGGATTTTCTTCTCCATGATGATCAGTTCGAGTTCTGCTTCTATGATCGCAAGGATGTGCTCCAGGCGCTCACCTTCATCCACTATTTCCAGTAAATTCTGTTTGTCCTGATGCTTGATGACCAGGTGTGCCGACACGGTGTCGGTCAATTTACCAATGTCTTCAATACTGGTGATGTTGTTGGTGATTTCCTTGGGGATTTTTTTGTGTTTGCGGACGTACTCTTTGAAGCGTTCCCGCAACGTCCTTTTCATGGCCAGGTATTCAGCGTCAGCAGGCGCTTTGACCACTTTGCTTTCAATGTAATTGGCTTTGAAATACTGATCGTCTTCAAGGTCCTGAATACGAACCCGGGTTTTTCCTTCGATCAACACCTTGTGTGTACCGTCCTGTAATTTAACCATTTGCAGGATCGAAGATAAGGTGCCAACCTGATAAACATCATCCAGATGTGGCTCATCAACCTCAGGCTGTTTCTGGGCAACCAGAATCACAGGTTGATTGGTTTTCATGGCACTTTCCAGGGCCAATACTGATTTCTCGCGGCCCACGAACAATGGGACCACCATACCGGGGAAAATCACCACATCTCTCAGTGGCAATACAGACGTTTTTTCTTGTGGGTTTGTCATAAATAAGTGTTATTCAGTTACCTGATTGGCAATTTTTCCGTATACCAGATACGGTTTGTTACCGTCTTCAATCACTGCCCGGTCAATCACAACTTTTTCAATGTTTTCCTGATCCGGCAATTCGTACATGATTTCCAATAATGCGGACTCCATGATGGTTCTCAAGCCCCTGGCACCGGTTTTTCTCGCCAAAGCCAGTTTGGCAATGGCTTCATAAGCGTCGTCTCTGATTTCCAACTCAACATTTTCCATGTCGAACAATCGCATAAACTGTTTTGAAATGGCATTCTTGGGTTCTTTGAGAATCCTGATCAATGCCGCTTCGTCCAACCGTTCCAGGGTGGCTGACACAGGTAATCGACCAACAAACTCAGGGATCAGGCCATATTTCACCAGGTCGTCTGATTCCAGCCCATCAAACAAAGCCAGCTGTTCATCCTGTTCTTTCTGTGAGGCCACTTCAGCAGAAAACCCTATACCGGTTTTAACTGAACGTTCCTGAATGATTTTTTCAAGACCAGAAAATGCACCACCACAAATGAACAGAATGTTGCGGGTATTAACCTGTAAAAACTCCTGCTGTGGGTGTTTTCTGCCACCCTGAGGCGGAATCGATGCCACCGTACCTTCAATCAGTTTCAACAGGGCCTGTTGCACCCCTTCACCGGAAACATCACGGGTGATGGATGGATTCTCTGATTTTCTGGATACTTTATCGATTTCATCAATGTAAATGATACCGGATTCGGCTTTATCCACATCGTAATCACAATTTTGTAACAGCTTCTGAATGATGTTTTCAACATCTTCACCCACATAACCGGCTTCGGTCAGGGTGGTAGCATCAGCAATGGTGAAAGGGACGTTAAGAATTCTTGCCAGGGTTTCCGCCAACAGGGTTTTACCGGAACCGGTCGGCCCTACCAGCAAAATGTTCGATTTGGACAGTTCCACTTCATCATTGCTATCGGAATGATTAGAACGGATTCTTTTGTAATGATTGTAGACAGCTACCGCCAGAACTTTTTTGGCATTTTCCTGGCCAATCACATAATCATTCAATAATTCATGAATGCGTTTTGGAGTTGGCAGGTCTTCCAGGCTTTCTGACAGTGACTCTTCCATTTCGTCACGGATGATTTCATTACACAGATCAACACACTCATCGCAGATAAAGACACTGGGTCCGGCGATCAGTTTAGTCACTTCCTGCTGGCTTTTTCCGCAAAAGCTGCAGTGTTTGACTTCTTCTAATCCTTTGTTTTCACTCATAGTTGGGTTTTTTGCAGTTGTAATATGAATATGATACAGAAATTGCGGGTCATTGCCTACAGCATTGACGTTAATTACTGCCTTTATAGATGCTAATATGTGGATTTCGAGCTGTTATTCAAGGTAAATAACAGCTCGTTTGACAGAATGTGGCGGGATATTATCTGGATTCAATGACTTGGTCAATGATGCCGTATTCTTTGGCTTCCTCCGCACTGAGGAAATGATCGCGGTCAGTATCCTGACTCACTTTCTCAACCGGCTGACCTGAATGTTTGGCCATCAGTTCGTTCATTTTTTGTTTGACTTTGAGCATTTCACGGGCGTGGATATCAATGTCAGAAGCCTGGCCCTGGAAGCCACCCAAAGGCTGATGAATCATGACCCTGGAATTTGGCAATGCAAAACGTTTGCCGGCAGAACCCGCATTCAACAAGAAAGCCCCCATACTGGCAGCCTGACCAATACACATGGTACTGACATCGGGTTTAATGAATTGCATGGTGTCATAAATTGACATCCCTGAGGTGATCACTCCACCAGGGCTGTTGATGTACAAATTGATGTCTTTATCCGGGTTTTCTGCTTCCAGAAACAACAATTGCGCTACCACCAGATTGGCCATGTGATCTTCAATCTGCCCCACCAGGAAGATGATGCGTTCTTTCAACAGTCTTGAATAGATGTCGTAAGATCGCTCACCCCTGGCAGTGCGCTCAATCACCATAGGCACCAGGTTCATGGCTTCTTCAATTCGGTTCATATTCATGCGGTTGGCTTCATGATGTCATCAAATGACTGTTTTTTCTCTTTAATAGAAACCTGAGACTCCAGCCACTCCATGACCTGACTTTCAACGACAGTCTGTTCAATACCAGCCATCAGGTCAGGGTTCTTGTAGTACATTTGCACCACTTCTTCAGGTTGCTCAAAAGTCTGAGCAATCTCATTGATTTGCTCACGAACTTTGGCAAAATCAGTTTTGATGTCCTGTTTACGGGCAATGTCCTGGATGATCAGGGTGTTCAGAATGCGCTTTTTAGCAGCTTCTTCAAACTGAGCGGGTTCTGGCATCGGTGCATTTTCAATGCCCATTTGCATAGCCCGTTGCTGCTCTTGTCTGGCCATTTGCTCACTTTCTCTGCTGATCATTGATTGTGGCACCTCGGTGTCTTCGCAAGCAGAACGCAGTCCTTCCAGAGCGTTTTGTTTGAAACCATTGCTGACTGATTGCTTCAGTTCACGCTCAAGATTCTTTTTGATGTCAGATTTAAACTCTTCAACATCACCACTTTCCACACCAAATGACTTCACAAATTCTTCATCAACTTTAGGCAATTTGGCTTTCCGAACATCAGTCACAGTCAAAGACATTTTGGCCTTCTTATCAGCCAGCTCTTTGACATTGAAGTCTGCAGGGAACTCCAGTTCAACAGCCGTTTCTTCTTTGACTTTCAGTCCCACCAGCGATTTAGCCAGTTCTTCAGGGACCCGGCTTTCACCCAGCAAGATACCCATCTTTTCAGTGCCATCTTCAGGATAAGTGAAGTCTTTTCCGGCCGCGCTGTACTCAATGGTCACCAAGTCTTTGCTGGCTATTTTGCCTTTGCTTTCTTTCCAATCCTGCTTTTGTTTCTGCAGGTTTTTGATCATTCCGTCGATGTCTTTATCTTTCACTTCAGACACTGCTTTTTCCACCTTAATGGCCGTGAAATCAATTTCCGGAATTTGTGGCATCAGCTCAACTTTGGCCTGAAACTCGAAACCACCATTTTCGGTGTCGTCGGCTTTGGTCACTTCAGGAGCAGAAACAATGTTCAACTCGTTGTCTTTGATGGCTTTTTCAATAGAATCCTGCATCAATTGGCCCAGCACTTCTTGCCTGGCATGTTGACCAAATCTTTGCTTTAAGATGTTTTTAGGAACTTTGCCTTGTCTGAACCCTTTGAGCCTGACTTCTTTGCCCAGCTCTGTTAACTTGGCATCTACTTTAGATTGAATATCATCTGCTTCTAAAGCAATGTTAACCAAACGTTCCAAACCTTCAGATTGATCGATTGAGATTTGCATCTTTACTCCACGTGTAAATCATTAATTGGTGCGAAAGGAGAGACTCGAACTCTCACATCAAATGATACTGGTACCTAAAACCAGCGCGTCTACCAATTCCGCCACTTTCGCTGAAATGTATCATCATGATGAAAAAAGAAAGGATGGGGTGGCTGATGGGGCTCGAACCCACGACAACCAGAATCACAATCTGGCGCTCTACCAACTGAACTACAGCCACCACAATGCCTACCTGGCGCGCCCGGCAGGACTCGAACCTGCAACCCTCGGCTTAGAAGGCCGATGCTCTATCCAGTTGAGCTACGGGCGCATATGGTCATATGTAAAATGGTCGGGGTAGAGAGATTCGAACTCCCGACCCACTGCTCCCAAAGCAGTTGCGCTACCAGGCTGCGCTATACCCCGACGGTACTCATTTCATCAAGCTGGCGAATTTTAATACCTAAA
Source organism: Marinicella sediminis (assembly GCF_002000055.1). Taxonomy (GTDB): domain Bacteria; phylum Pseudomonadota; class Gammaproteobacteria; order Xanthomonadales; family Marinicellaceae; genus Marinicella; species Marinicella sediminis. The sequence goes on from NZ_MVBD01000002.1 coordinate 516,335, forward strand.
ACCACCAAGTTCAATGATAAATTGAGGTTTCTTGTTCATATTTCAATGAACGAATGGGATTAATTTAGACTTAACCTCATCCTGTAAAATGGCGCGCCCGGAAGGATTCGAACCTCCGACCACCTGGTTCGTAGCCAGGTACTCTGATCCAACTGAGCTACGGGCGCTCAAGGGTTGCGAATTATGTTGCTTTTTACCTGTTAAGTCAACCATAAATCTCAACATTTTTTGCGTGAACTGCACGAAACATTCGGGATGATAGAAAACTTCCTGTTTTCTCCGCTTCGCGGCGCCTGCGGCGATAAAAAACGCTCCCGGCGTTTTTTTCGAACCTCGGCTTCTCAACCTTCATGCTCCGGTATATTTATTTCAGCCCGCTGTTCGGACCTGAATAAATATGGCGGAGAGTGAGGGATTCGAACCCTCGATGAGCTTTTAACCCATACTCCCTTAGCAGGGGAGCGCCTTCAGCCACTCGGCCAACTCTCCATATTCATGGTTGAAAGTTTTTTTAGGGTTTGTCTTTCTGCAAACCTGCGCTCCCAATGGGAAACGCCTT
>NZ_MVBD01000020.1 GCF_002000055.1 Marinicella sediminis
GCATGTGAGTTGCCAGAAGGTGTAGAAATGGTTATGCCTGGTGACAACATCAAGATGGTTGTTGAGTTGATTGCACCGATTGCGATGGACGAAGGCTTACGCTTCGCGATTCGTGAAGGCGGCCGTACAGTAGGTGCGGGCGTTGTGGCAAAAATTATTGAATAATAATTGATTCATGACAATGAAAGCCAACAGTTCGCTGTTGGCTTTTGCTGTCTTTACGATTTTTAGGCCAGTAGCTCAATTGGCAGAGCAGCGGTCTCCAAAACCGCAGGTTGGGGGTTCGATTCCCTCCTGGCCTGCCATTGTTTTTTTTGACAATGGCATATTTGGAACACGTTTATGAGTAATGTTGAGACGGCACAAGGTGCTGGTGACAAATTGAAATGGTGGTTGGGGATTGCGATCATTGTTGGAGGTGTCGCTGCCAGTTTGTATTTTGTTGATGTCTATGCGCCAATCATCAGAGCGTTGATGGTCATTGGTGGCATTGTGGTTGGTGGTTTTGTGTGTTACACCACAGCCAAAGGCAAAGAGTTTGCCAAATTCGTCAAAAATGCCAATATTGAACGACAAAAAATTGTTTGGCCAACCAAGAATGAAACGATTCAAACGACCATCATAGTATTGATACTGGTTGTTATCATCGGTTTCTTTTTATTCCTGGTCGATTCAATGTTCAGTAATCTCATTGAATATTTCTTTGAGTAATTCAACAGGAGCTTTTTCATGTCACTAAGATGGTACGTGGTCCACGCCTATTCGGGATTTGAGCAACAGGTTTGTAAATCCCTTGAAGAACGCATTGAAAGAAACCAAATGCAGGATCAGTTTGGTGAAGTGTTGGTGCCCAAGGAAACCGTTGTTGAAATGAAAAAGGGCCAGAAGCGGAAAAGTGAACGAAAATTTTTCCCGGGTTATGTGCTGGTGCAAATGGAAATGAACGATGAAACCTGGCATCTGGTGAAAAGTGTGCCCAAAGTGTTGGGCTTTATAGGTGGTACTGCAGAACGACCTGCCCCCATCACCGAGCGTGAAGCTGATGCGATTTTGCAACGCATTCAGGACGGTGAGAATAAGCCACAACCAAAAACATTGTTCGATGTCGGCGAAGTTGTTCGCGTCATCGACGGTCCCTTTGCTGATTTCAATGGCGAAGTGGAAGAAGTCAACTATGAAAAGAGCCGCATGCGTGTGGCTGTTTCCATTTTTGGACGATCAACCCCTGTCGAACTGGAGTTCGGCCAGGTTGAAAAAGTATAACTTTTGAATTAATGGGGAGCCTCACTGAGGCGTTCGTACCCGGAGAAACAAATGGCTAAAAAAGTAGAATCATACATTAAGTTACAGGTGCCTGCCGGTCAGGCCAATCCTTCACCACCAGTTGGTCCGGCATTGGGTCAACACGGGGTGAACATCATGGAATTTTGTAAAGCATTCAATGCGCAAACAGGTTCAGTTGAGCCAGGTTTGCCCATTCCTGTTGTGATCACTGTATACAACGACCGCAGTTTTACATTCATTACCAAAACCCCGCCAGCAGCTGTGCTGTTGATGAAAGCGGCTGGAATTCCTAAAGGCAGTGGTACGCCGAACACCGACAAGGTGGCCAAGGTTAACCGTGATCAGCTGGAGGAAATTGCCAAAATGAAAGAGCCGGATTTAACGGCTGCTGACATGGACGCGGCAGTACGTACCATTGCAGGTACTGCGCGTAGTATGGGTATTGAAACTGAAGGGGTGAACTGATGTCTGGAAAAAGAATTAAAGCGCTCAAGGAGCAAATTGACAAAACCAAAAAATACAGCATTGAAGACGTACTGTCTTTTGTTAAATCAAACAGTTCTAAAAACTTTGATGAAACTGTGGACGTGGCTATTCAGCTGGGTGTTGATGCCAGAAAATCAGATCAGGCTGTTCGAGGTGCCACAGTATTGCCACACGGAACCGGTAAAAATGTAAAAGTGGCTGTGTTCGCTCAAGGTGAAAAAGCCGAAGAAGCCAAAGCTGCTGGTGCGGATATTGTTGGGTTTGATGACCTGGCTGATGAAGTCAAAAAAGGTAACTTTGATTTCGATGTGGTTATTGCTGCTCCGGATGCCATGCGCGTTGTGGGTCAGTTGGGTACCATTTTGGGTCCCAAAGGGCTGATGCCGAATCCTAAAGTTGGTACAGTAACCCCTGATGTAGCCACGGCTGTAAAAAACAATAAGTCAGGTCAGGCAATGTACCGCATTGACAAAGCTGGAATTATTCACACTGTTTTAGGTAAAGCGTCTTTCACACCTGAAGCATTGACTGAAAACCTGAAGGTTTTGTTGGCCGATTTAAGCAAGAAAAAACCTGCCACATCTAAAGGTCGCTTCATTCGTAAAGTCAGCATCTCATCAACCATGGGTCCTGGTATGGAAGTGGAACAAGGCTCTTTGGGTCTGACATAAAAAAGTAAAAAAATTTTGAGGGTTGTTGGAAGGATTCCTGACGACAACCATCAAAGACCGCTGGTGGAAACCTGGTTTCCTTAATTCCCAGCGCAGATGGTGCCCCAATAAACGAATATATTGGTCACCAAAATGGTTCCATCCTTATGGGGTGGGTTTGAAGTACTGCAGCATATGCTGCATGAGCCTTTGGAGGTTATCATGGCGCTCAGTTTAGAGCAGAAAAAAGCTGTAGTCAGTGAAATTGCTGTCGTGGCCCAGGATGCCCATTCTTTGGTTGCCGCAGAATACCGTGGTTCATCAGTCGATCTGATGACGGCCATGCGTTCTGATGCACGTAAGAGTGGTGTTTACCTGAAAGTGGCAAAAAATACTTTGGTTAAAAGAGCAGTTGAAGGAACTGAATATGAGTGTGTTACTGACGCACTTGTTGGTCCTTTGCTGTATGCGTTCAGTCAGGAAGACCCTGGTTGTGCCGCCCGTTTGATCAAAGAACATGCCAAAGAAAACGATAAACTTGATGTTAAATTTGTCTCAATTGGTGGTGAGTTGCTGGCAGGATCCGAATTGGGTCGTCTGGCCAGTTTGCCAACCAAAGACCAGGCAATTGCAATGTTGATGTCTGTCATGAAGGCACCAGTAGAGAAGTTTGTCAGAACCCTGGCAGAGCCGCACGCAAAACTGACACGTACAATCGCAGCGATCAAAGATCAGAAAGCTGCATAAGATTTAAAGCATATATTTTTGGAGAATTAAAATGGCCGTATCAAAAGATGATATTTTAGAAGCAATCTCAGCAATGAGCGTAATGGACGTTGTTGAGTTAATCGAAGCAATGGAAGAAAAATTCGGTGTATCAGCTGCTGCTGCAGTTGCTGCCGCTCCTGCTGCTGCCGCTGGTGGCGGAGAAGCTGCTGCTGAGCAAACTGAGTTTGACGTAATTCTGTCAAGTTTTGGTGATAAGAAAGTTGGTGTGATTAAAGCTGTTCGTGGCATCACTGGCCTGGGCTTGAAAGAAGCGAAAGAATTGGTTGAAGGCGCTCCTGCTCCAATCAAAGAAGGCGTTGATAAAGCCGAAGCTGAAGAAGTTAAGAAACAACTCGAAGAAGCCGGTGCTTCAGTTGAGTTGAAATAATTACAACACGTAATTTTTTAAATCTAAAGGCTGGCATTTTATGTCGGCCTTTAGTCGCTTAATAAAAACAATACTAATAAGCGTTATCAAACAATTAAATATGCAGAACATAACGTTTTGCTCGCATGGTGAAGGTGACAAAAGCGATGGGTTATACATTTACTGAGAAAAAAAGAATCAGAAAGGACTTTGGTAGTTCTTCAGCTGTACTGGATGTACCTTACTTACTGGACACACAGGTCAAATCATTCGAAGCTTTTTTGGGTGAAAATGACAAAGGTCTGAATGGTTTGGACGATGCGTTAAATTCCATTTTTCCGATTGAGAGTTATTCAGGTTTCGCCCGGTTGGAGTACGTCAGTGTTGGGGTAGAAGACCCTGAGTTTGATGTGTTGGAATGTAAATTACGTGGTATGACCTATGCGGCCTCCATCCGTGCCCGCATTCAATTGGTGATTTATGATAAAGAAAAAAGCACCAAGAAGAAAAAGAAAGTTAAGTACATCAAAGAACAGAATGTATACCTTGGTGATTTGCCATTGATGACCCCAACAGGGACCTTCGTCATCAATGGTACAGAGCGGGTAATTGTGAACCAATTACATCGTTCGCCGGGTGTCTTTTTTGATCACGATAAAGGCAAAACCCATTCATCCGGTAAGATTTTGTATTCTGCGCGGGTGATTCCATACCGTGGTTCATGGCTGGATATGGAATTTGATGCCAAAGACAGCGTTTTTGTCAGGATTGATCGTCGCCGTAAGTTACCGGCCTCGATTCTCTTGCGTGCATTGGAGTACAACAATGAACAAATCCTTGATATGTTCTTTGAAAAAATCAGCATCACCTTGAATAAAACCAATTCAAAAATGAAATTGGTGCCTGAGTACATCAAAGGCGAAACATTTGGTTTTGACATCAAGGATGGCAAAGACGTCATCGTTGAGTCTGGAAAGCGCATCACCAGCAGGCATGAAAGGAAACTGAAAAAATCAAGCCTGAAAATGCTTACCCTGGAAGACAGCTATCTGGTTGAAAAAATTCTGGCCCATAATGTGATTGATAAAGAAACCGGTGAAGTAATTTATCCGGCCAATACCAGTATCACTGAAGAAGTGCTTGAAAAATTACGAGATGCAGGCGTTAAGTCGTTTGATATCCTGTTTGTCAATGACCTGGATCGTGGGGCTTATATGTCCAACACCCTGAACATTGATCCAACCACCACGCCAGAAGAAGCATTGATCGAAATTTACCGCATGATGCGTCCGGGTGAACCGCCTACCGAAGAAGCTGCCAGAACCTTGTTTGATGGTTTGTTCTTCACCAAAGAGCGTTATGACCTGTCCGCCGTTGGTCGCATGAAATTTAACATGCGTCTGGGCAATGAGGCCATCGAAGGTGAAGGTACGCTCAGTAAAGAAGACATCGTTGCAGTGATGAAAGAATTGGTAAACATCCGTAACGGTATTGGTCATGTCGATGACATCGATCACCTGGGTAATCGCCGGGTAAGATCTGTTGGTGAAATGGCAGAAAATGTTTTCCGTGTTGGTCTTGTTCGTGTGCAGCGTGCAGTGAAAGAGCGTTTGACTGTTGCTGAGTCTGAAGGCCTGACACCTCAGGATCTGATCAATGCCAAGCCCATTTCTGCTGCCATCAAAGAATTTTTTGGTTCAAACCAATTGTCGCAGTTCATGGATCAAAACAACCCACTGTCAGAAATTACCCATAAAAGACGGGTGTCAGCTTTGGGACCTGGAGGTCTGACTCGTGAACGTGCCGGTTTTGAAGTGCGTGATGTTCATCCAACGCATTATGGTCGTTTGTGTCCGATTGAAACACCAGAGGGTCCGAACATTGGCTTGATCAACTCTATGGCGGTTTACTCCAGAACCAATGATTATGGTTTCCTGGAAACCCCTTACCGCAAAGTTGTGAACGGTAAAGTGACTGATGAGATTGTTTATTTGTCAGCCATTCAGGATTCTGATAATCCGATTGCACAAAACAGTGCGAAGCTGGATAAAAACGGCAAATTCGTAGATGATTTCATCATTTGTCGTCACAAAGGTGAAGTGGTACTGAAGCAGGCTGAAGAAATTTCCTACATGGACGTTTCTGAAAAGCAAATTGTGTCTGTTGCAGCGGCCTTGATTCCTTTCCTGGAACATGATGATGCCAACCGTGCATTGATGGGGTCAAACATGCAACGTCAGGCGGTTCCTACATTAAAAGCTGATAAGCCGTTGGTGGGTACCGGTATGGAACGCATTGTATCGCGTGATTCCGGTGTGACCGTGATCGCTAAACGTGGTGGTGTCGTAGAAATATCTGATGCCGGCCGCATTGTGGTCCGGGTTGACCAATCTGAAATTGGTGACAAAGATCCGGGTGTCGATATTTATAACCTGATCAAATACATGCGTTCTAATCAGAACACCTGTGTCAATCAACGTCCTATTGTTAAAGTGGGCGACCGCATTGAGGCTGGAGATGTGTTGGCAGATGGCCCTTCCACTGATTTGGGTGAGCTGGCATTGGGCCAAAACATGCTGGTGGCTTTCATGCCATGGAATGGTTATAACTTTGAGGATTCCATCCTGATTTCAGAGCGGGTTGTTAAAGAAGACCGTTTGACCACCATTCACATTGAAGAACTGACTTGTATCGCCCGTGATACCAAACTGGGTTCTGAGGAGATCACTGCCGATATCCCCAACATCAGCGAAGGCACATTAACCAAGTTGGATGATTCAGGTATCGTATACGTCGGTGCTGAAGTGGGTCCTGGTGATATTCTGGTGGGTAAAGTAACCCCCAAAGGTGAAACCCAACTGACTCCTGAAGAAAAACTGTTGCGTGCCATTTTTGGTGAAAAAGCATTGGATGTGAAAGATTCTTCACTGCGGGTTAAATCCGGCACCAGTGGTACCGTCGTTGATGTTCAGGTTTACACCCGGGAAGGCATTGAAAAAGGCTCCCGTGCCGAACGAATCGAGCAGGAAGAGATTGAAAAAGTCCGCAAGGATTTAAATGACCAATTCCGCATCATGCGTTCTGTGATACATCAACGCATCAAGGAACTGTTGGTTGGTGCCAAAGTCACCAAAGCGCCAGGTATGAAGAAAGGTCAGGTGATCGAAGAAGGATACTTTGATACCCTGGAACTGGATCAGTGGTTTGACATCAAGCCGCAGGACAATGCCCTGGCAGAACAAATGGATGCCATGGCGGAACAGATCGCAGAACAACGCACCATATTCGACAAACGTTTCGAAGAGAAAAAAGAAAAAATATCCCGAGGCGATGATTTGGCCCCAGGTGTATTGAAAATGGTCAAAGTCTATCTCGCTGTGAAACGTCGCATTCAGCCTGGCGATAAAATGGCAGGTCGACACGGTAACAAGGGTGTGATCTCAATGATTGTCCCTGAAGAAGACATGCCATTCGATGAAAACGGGCGCCCTGTTGATATCTGTCTGAATCCATTGGGGGTACCCTCGCGGATGAATATCGGACAGATACTTGAAGTTCATTTGGGAATGGCTGCCCGTGGTCTGGGTTATCAGATTGAGAAAATGCTGGAAGAAAAAGCCACTGCTGCCAAGCTCAAAGAGTTCCTCACAGAGGTGTATAACATCGATGGCGAAGGCAAGGTCAGTTTCAGTGGTTTCACTAAAGATGAAATGATGGAATTGTCACACAACCTCAAAGGTGGTGTGCCGATGGCAACGCCAGTATTTGATGGTGCCAAAGAAGAACACATCCGCAAACTGTTTAAACTGGCAGGTCTGGATGAAGATGGTCAAACCACTTTGTTTGATGGCCGTACCGGTAAGAAGTTTGATCGTAAAGTGACAGTTGGATACATGTACATGCTGAAACTGAACCACTTGATTGATGACAAAATGCATGCCCGTTCAACAGGTCCTTACTCGTTGGTAACCCAACAGCCTCTGGGTGGTAAAGCCCAGTTTGGTGGTCAGCGATTCGGTGAAATGGAAGTGTGGGCACTGGAAGCCTATGGTGCAGCATATACCTTGCAGGAAATGCTCACCGTTAAATCTGATGATGTGCAAGGCAGAAACGCCACCTACAAAAACATCGTCGATGGTAACCACAACACCGTTTCAGGAATACCTGAGTCCTTCAATGTTCTGGTCAAAGAGGTGCGTGCACTGGGTCTGAACATGGAACTGGAAAACGAGTAAGTCTGGGAGAATACATATGAAAGATTTAATTAAATTATTTAATCCTAAAAAAGAAATCCAGGACTTTAACTCGATTAAAGTCTCATTGGCTCCGCCCGAACTGATTCGGTCATGGTCCTACGGTGAAGTGAAAAAACCAGAGACTATTAACTACCGGACATTCAAACCTGAGCGTGATGGTTTGTTCTGTGCCGCTGTGTTTGGCCCAATCAAAGATTATGAGTGTTTGTGTGGTAAATACAAACGCATGAAACATCGGGGTGTGGTTTGTGAAAAATGTGGTACTGAAGTCACCTTGACTAAAGTGCGCCGCGAACGTATGGGGCACATTGAGCTGGCCAGTCCGGTGGCACATATTTGGTTCCTGAAATCACTGCCTTCCAGAATTGGTTTGATGCTCGATATGACTTTGCGTGAAATTGAGCGCATTCTGTACTTCGAATCATTTGTGGTCACTGACCCAGGCATGACAGATCTGGAGAAGGGCTCATTGCTGACCGATGAGCAGTATGCCCAGGCCATTGAAAATTGGGGTGATGAATTCAAAGCCCTGATGGGTGCTGAAGCAATTTATTCATTGCTGGAAGAAATTGACATCAATGCTGAATTGGTCAAAATGCATGAAGACATTGAGTCAACCAAATCAGCCACTAAAATCAAGCGTTTGTCCAAGCGGATTGCGCTGTATGATGCATTCAATAAATCAGGCAACAAGCCTGAACACATGATCCTCACTGTGCTGCCGATTCTGCCACCGGACCTGCGTCCGTTGGTGCCTTTGGATGGTGGTCGTTTCGCGACTTCTGATCTGAATGATTTGTACCGTCGGGTAATCAACCGCAACAACCGCCTGAAGCGATTGTTGGATCTGCATGCGCCTGATATCATCGTGCGAAATGAAAAGCGTATGTTGCAGGAATCTGTCGATGCGCTGCTCGATAACGGTCGTCGTGGTCGTGCGGTAACTGGCAGCAACCGCCGTCCATTGAAATCTTTGGCCGATATGATCAAAGGTAAACAAGGTCGCTTCAGACAAAATCTGTTGGGTAAGCGGGTCGATTATTCCGGTCGTTCGGTGATTGTGGTTGGACCTACTTTGCGTCTGCATCAATGTGGTTTGCCAAAGAAAATGGCTCTGGAATTGTTCAAGCCTTTCATTCTTGGCCGATTGCTGAAAGATGGTTTTGTTTCCACCATCAAAGCCGCTAAAAGATCAGTCGATGCTGAAACACCTGAGGTTTGGGACATCCTGGAACAAGTGATTCGTGAGCATCCGATTCTGTTGAACCGGGCGCCGACATTGCACAGATTGGGTATTCAGGCATTTGAGCCGGTTTTGATTGAAGGAAAAGCCATTCAGTTACACCCTCTGGTTTGTACAGCCTTTAATGCCGACTTCGATGGTGACCAAATGGCGGTTCATGTGCCATTGTCGATCGAAGCGCAGCTGGAAGCCCGTTCCTTGATGATGTCAACCAATAACATTTTGTCACCAGCTTCTGGTGAGCCCATCATCGTACCTTCACAGGACGTGGTATTGGGTCTTTATTACATGACCCGTGCCCTCGTCAATGAGAAAGGTGAAGGCATGATCTTCTCAGACATGGGTGAAGTCAACAGGGCATATCAAAACGAGCAGGTTTCTTTACAGGCACTGGTTCGGGTGCGTTTGACCACCACAGATGAGGAATCAGGTGAAGAGTCAACCAATCTGGTTGAAACCACTGTGGGTCGTGCGATTCTGGCAGATATTCTGCCCAAAGGTCTTGATTTCAAATACATGAATCAGACATTGAACAAAAAAGCCATTTCAAATCTGTTGAATGAGTGTTACCACCAACTGGGTACCAAAGCCACGGTCATTTTTGCTGACCAGCTGATGTACACTGGTTTCAGATACTCAACCATCGCAGGTATTTCCATTGGTGTGACTGATTTGACCATTCCCGAAAAGAAGAAAGTCATTCTGGAAGAAGCCGATAAAGAAGTGCTGAAGATCCAGGAACAATACACTTCGGGCCTGGTGACAGCTGGTGAGCGGTACAACAAGGTGGTGGATATTTGGTCCAAAGCCAACGAAGATGTGGCCAACGCCATGATGGAAGTGCTGGGTAAAGATGAGGTGGAAGATAAAGACGGCAACCAGGTGTTGCAGGATTCTATGAATTCAGTGTTTATCATGGCCGACTCAGGCGCCAGGGGCTCACAGGCCCAGATGCGTCAGTTGTCTGGTATGCGTGGCCTGATGGCTAAGCCAGATGGGTCGATCATTGAGACGCCAATTAAGGCGAACTTCCGTGAAGGTCTGGACGTGATGCAGTACTTCTCTTCAACTCACGGAGCACGTAAAGGTTTGGCAGATACTGCATTGAAAACTGCCAACTCAGGTTATTTGACCCGTCGTTTGGTTGATGTGGCACAGGATGTGGTTATCACAGAAGTTGACTGTGGAACCACAGAAGGATTGGTCATGCATCCCATCGTCGATGGTGGTGAAGTGATCGAAACCCTGGCCAACCGCGTGTTGGGCCGGGTCGTTGCTGAAGACGTGAGTAATCAGGATGGTGAACTGGTCATTGAAGCCGGCACCCTGATTGGTGAAAGCAGCCTTGAACTGATTGAACAAAATGGTCTGGACAGCATCACAGTTCGATCACCGATCAGTTGTCAGGCTGACTTTGGTATCTGTGCCCAGTGTTACGGACGTGACCTGTCTCGTGGTCATCGGGTTAATATTGGTGAAGCAGTTGGTGTGATGGCGGCGCAAAGTATTGGTGAACCTGGTACTCAGCTGACCATGCGTACCTTCCACATTGGTGGTGCGGCTTCTAAATCTGCAGCTTCAGATCATGTGTTGGTTAAATCTGATGGTACCATCAGAATGCATAACATCAAACACGTCACCAATGCGGACAAAAAATTGGTATCAATTTCGCGTTCAGGTGAGATTTCGGTCATTGAAAAATCCGGTAAAGAAAAAGAGCGATACAAAGTGCCTTACGGCGCAGTGATTAACGTCAATGAGAATGACAGTGTATCTGCTGGTGACATCATCGTTAACTGGGATCCACACACGCATCCGATTGTTTCGGAAGTGGCAGGTCGGGTTAAACTGATTGATTTTAAAGACGGTGTTACTGTTGAAGAGAAGCTGGATGAATTGACTGGTTTGACCAGTTTCATCATCACTGATCCAAAACAACGTGGTTCTGCAGGTAAAGATTTGCGCCCCATGGTGAGATTGGAAGACAAAAAAGGCAAGCCCATCATGATCCCTGGGTCTGATGTCCCTGCTCAGTATTTTCTGCCACCAGGTGCGGTGATCAATATTCAAAATGGACAAGACGTGTCGGTTGGTGACTTCCTGGCGCGGATTCCACAGGCGTCTTCCAAGACCCGTGACATCACCGGTGGTCTGCCACGGGTGGCGGATCTGTTTGAAGCCAGACGGCCAAAAGATGCGGCTATTCAGGCAGAAGACACCGGTATCGTTAGTTTTGGTAAAGACACCAAAGGTAAAAATCGTTTGGTCATCACCAAAGCCAATGGTGAGAAAGTGGAGTCGTTGATTCCTAAATGGCGTCAGATAGTTGTGTTTGAAGGTGAGCACGTTGAAAAAGGTGATGTCGTGGTTGAGGGCGAACCTAACCCACATGACATTCTGCGTTTACAGGGTGTGGTGGCTTTGGCTGCTTATCTGGTGAATGAAATTCAGGATGTATACCGCCTGCAAGGTGTGAAAATCAATGACAAGCACATTGAATGTATCATTCGTCAAATGCTGCGTAAAGTTGAAATTGTAGAGCCAGGTGATACCGATTACCTGAAGACGACTCAGTTGACTTTGAAAGAAGTGACGGCAACCAACAAAGAGATCCTCAAACAAGACGGTATTCCGGCGGTGTTTGAAGTGATGTTGTTGGGTATTACCAAGGCTTCTTTGGCCACTGACTCATTCATCTCAGCGGCTTCTTTCCAGGAAACCACACGGGTGTTGACAGAGGCTTCGGTGAAAGGCACCAGAGACCAGTTGCGTGGCTTGAAGGAAAACGTCATTGTAGGACGTTTGATTCCTGCAGGAACAGGTCTGGCTTATCATCAGGATCAATTACAGTCTAAAGAAGCTGAACTGCAGAATGAGTTACAGGCAATGGTCAATGAGGCCGCTGCCAGTAATGAAGGCGTGGTGGATTCTGAGCAGGCATTGATGGATCAGTTAAGCCAGTTGAGTCAGGATGATGCTGTGGCAGGTTCGGACGAAGCAGAATAATGACAGCATAAAATGGAAAACAGCACAGAATCGGTCTGAAAAAAGCCGATTCTGTGCTTGACTATTTCGGGGTAAATAACTACAATCCCCGTTCTTATTTTCGACAGGCCGGTCTTTACTGGCCTGTCGTTTATTTTCTATAGGGTAAATTTTGCATATGGCAACAGTAAATCAGTTGGTTAGAAAACCAAGAAAAGACAAAGTGTACAAGACAAATGTACCAGCTTTAGAAGCATGTCCACAGCGCAGAGGTGTGTGTTCTCGTGTATACACAACAACTCCTAAAAAGCCGAACTCGGCATTGCGTAAAGTGGCTCGTGTCAGATTAACTAATGGCTATGAGGTAACCAGTTACATCGGTGGTGAAGGACATAATTTACAAGAACACTCTATCGTTTTGATCAGGGGTGGTCGTGTAAAAGACTTGCCAGGTGTGCGTTACCACATTGTCCGTGGCGCATTGGATACAGCAGGCGTGAACAACCGTAAACAAGGTCGTTCAAAATACGGTACTAAGCGACCCAAATAACAATCAAATAGGTTATAGAGATGTCTAGAAAAAGAAGTAATTTTAAGCGTGACGTATTGCCTGATCCTAAGTACGGAAGTGAATTGATCAGTAAGTACATCAACATGGTGATGAAAAGTGGTAAGAAATCTGTGGCAGAGAAAATTGTCTACGGTGCCATGGATCAAATTGCACTGAAAGAGCAGGGTGATGTGGTTGAGTTGACCGAAAAAGCCCTGGAGAAGGTTAAGCCAATGGTTGAGGTTAAGTCCCGCCGGGTTGGTGGTGCTACTTACCAGGTTCCTGTTGAGGTTCGTCCCCGTCGACAAATGGCTTTGGCCATGCGTTGGACCATTGAAGCTGCACGTAAGCGTGGTGAGGCCAACATGCCTCTGAAACTCGCTGGCGAAATGATGGACGCTTTGCATGATCGTGGTGCGGCCATGAAACGCAGAGAAGAAGTTCACAAGATGGCAGAAGCCAATAAGGCCTTTGCACATTACCGTTGGTAAAAAGCAACCAAGGGAAAGGAATTTGAAGTGGGCCGTAAAACACCGATTGAGAGATACCGAAACATTGGCATCATGGCCCACATTGATGCCGGTAAAACGACGACCACAGAACGGATTCTGTATTACACTGGAATCTCTCACAAAATAGGTGAAGTCCATGATGGCAATGCCACCATGGATTGGATGGAACAAGAGCAAGAGCGTGGCATCACGATTACATCGGCTGCCACCACTTGTTTTTGGCAAGGCATGGATCGCCAATTTGAAGAACACAGGATCAACATCATTGATACCCCTGGCCACGTTGACTTCACCATTGAGGTTGAGCGTTCGCTGCGGGTGCTCGATGGTGCGGTCGCTGTGTTTTGTGCCGTGGGTGGGGTGGAGCCTCAGTCAGAAACGGTATGGCGACAAGCAGATAAGTATCATGTGCCCAGGTTGGCTTTTGTCAACAAAATGGATCGTGCTGGCGCTGATTTTGTGCGTGTCGTTGAACAAATGAGAAAACGTCTGGGTGCCCATGCGGTCCCTCTTCAGTTGCCTATTGGTGCTGAAGAAAACTTTAAGGGCGTGGTGGATTTGTTCAGAATGAAAGCCATTTACTGGAATGAAGAAGACATGGGCTCAACTTATGAGTTGTCTGATATTCCTGCAGATATGGCAGAACAATGTGAAGCGGCCAGGGAGAATATGATTGAGGCGGCTGCTGAAACCAGTGAAGAGCTGATGGATGTTTACCTGGAGACAGGTGAGTTGTCCAGAGAGCAGATCATAGCTGGTTTGAGAAACGGAACCATCAACAATGAACTGATTTGTTGTTTATGTGGGTCGGCGTTTAAAAACAAGGGTGTACAGGCATTACTGGACATGGTTGTTGAATTGATGCCTTCGCCCACTGAAGTGCCTGCGATCACTGGCGTGCTGGACGATGGAAATGAGACTGAAGCTACCCGGCCGGCATCTGATGAATCACCGTTTGCGGCATTGGCATTCAAGATTGCTACGGACCCTTTTGTGGGTTCTTTGACTTTCTTCAGGGTTTATTCCGGTGTTGTCAAGACTGGCGATACGGTCCTGAACCCAGTCAAGGGAAGCAAAGAGCGTCTGGGGCGTATTTTGCAAATGCATTCAAATTCCCGTGAGGAAATTAAGGAAGTTTTTGCTGGTGATATCGCCGCCGCAGTCGGGTTGAAAAACGTCAGTACGGGTGACACTTTGTGTGCCACCGATGAGATCATAACGCTGGAGAAGATGGAGTTTCCAGAGCCGGTGATTTCAGTGGCGGTCGAACCCAGAACAACGGGTGACCAGGAGAAAATGGCGGTGGCGCTGGGCAAATTGGCTCAGGAAGATCCGTCTTTTCGTGTGTCCACAGATGATGATTCAGGTCAAACCATCATTTCAGGTATGGGTGAGCTGCATCTGGATATCATTGTTGATCGCATGAAAAGAGAGTTTAAGGTAGATGCCAACGTGGGTAATCCACAGGTCGCCTACCGGGAAACCATCACCCGGTCGGTGAGCCAGGAAGGTAAATTTATTAAGCAGTCCGGAGGCAAGGGTCAATACGGACATGTGAAAATCAAAATTGAACCGATGGAACAGGGCTTTGGTTATGAGTTTGTTAACGATATAACCGGTGGGGTAATACCCAAGGAGTTCATTGGTCCGGTTGATAAAGGTATACAAGAACAAATGGAAAGCGGCGTTTTGGCCGGTTTTCCAGTCGTTGATTGTCGGGTGACTTTATACGATGGTTCATTTCATGAGGTGGATTCGAATGAAATGGCTTTTAAGGTTGCCGGATCAATGGCTTTCCGCGAAGGTGCCAAAGCGGCATCGCCGGTACTGCTGGAACCCATAATGAAGGTTGAGGTGGTTACCCCGGAAGATTATATGGGTGATGTGGTTGGAGACGTTAATCGTCGCCGCGGCACGCTGGATGGTATTGATGAGTCGCCTTCAGGTAAGGTGATCAGATGTCAAATCCCGCTGGCTGAAATGTTTGGTTATGCCACTTCGCTCAGATCTGCCACACAAGGACGGGCAAGTTATTCGATGGAGTTTGATCACTACAGCGAAGCGCCTGCAAATGTGCTGGCAGAAATGAACGGATATTAAAAATTAAAATTTAGTTTGAGAAACGACAATGTCAAAAGAAAAATTTGAACGCACGAAGCCCCATGTAAACGTGGGCACAATCGGTCACGTTGACCATGGTAAAACAACCTTGACTGCAGCGATCACAAAAGTTGCTGCTGAAAAACAAGGCGGTGAATTTAAGGATTACGACCAAATTGATAACGCGCCGGAAGAAAGAGAGCGTGGTATCACCATTTCTACGGCTCACGTTGAGTACGAAACTGATGGTCGTCACTATGCACACGTTGACTGTCCGGGCCATGCTGACTATGTGAAAAACATGATTACTGGTGCGGCACAAATGGACGGTGCTATTTTGGTTGTGTCAGCAGCTGATGGTCCGATGCCACAAACCCGTGAGCACATTCTGTTGGCTCGTCAGGTTGGCGTACCTTACATTGTTGTGTTCCTGAACAAATGTGATCAGGTTGATGACGAAGAGTTGTTGGAACTGGTTGAGATGGAAGTTCGTGAGTTGTTGAACGACTACGAGTTCCCTGGTGATGACACACCATTGGTTATGGGTTCTGCGCTGAAAGCACTGGAAGGTGATACTTCTGACATTGGTGTACCAGCAGTTGCTAAATTGCTGGATGAGATGGATGCATACATTCCAACTCCTGAGCGTGAAACCGATAAGCCATTTTTGATGCCGATTGAAGACATTTTCTCAATTTCAGGTCGTGGTAC
>NZ_MVBD01000021.1 GCF_002000055.1 Marinicella sediminis
CGACTGCATCAAGGAGAAAAACTCTGGTTCGTTGACACTCACCAACCGTTCTCATCGCTTGCGCGGGTTTGAAGTTAATAAACTTCAGTGTCTTCGATTAGGCTTCTTTGTGCTGGGCACAAAACCGCCTTTTCTGCGACTGCATCAAGGAGAAAAACTCTGGTTCGTTCACACTCACCAACCGTTCTCATCGCTTGCGCGGGTTTGAAGTTAATAAACTTCAGTGTCTTCGACAAGGCTTCTTTGTGCTGGGCACAAAACCGCCTTTCCTCAGACGACATGTCAGACTCTTTTGCAAAACAAAAGCTTCATGACAAATGGGCATTAAGCCCCGGTGAAGTCCGGGGACTTCACTGTATTCAGTGATCACTTAGCTGGCTTAGGAGCCAACAACATAATCATGAAACGACCTTCCATTTTCGCTGGTCGCTGTTCCACGACCACTTCTTCCTTCAATTCTTCTTCCAAACGGTCCAGGATGTCAGAACCGATGTCCCGGTGAGCCAGCTCACGTCCTCGGAACATGATGGTGACCTTAACCTTATTACCCTGGCCGATGAATTTTCTTAAATTTCTGAGTTTGACCTGAAAATCAGCTTCTTCAGTATTGGGCCTGAATTTGACCTCCTTCAACTGAACTTTCTTCTGTTTTTTCTTCGCTAACTGTTGTTTTTTGGCCATTTCAAATTTGAACTTGCCATAATCCATGATTTTACATACCGGTGGTACTGCTTTGGGTGAAATCTCAACCAAATCCAGCCCCGCACCTGCTGCCCGGTCACGGGCTTCGGCCGTTGATATGATACCAACCTGTTCTCCATGTTGGTCAATCAGTCTTACTTCAGGAACCCTGATTTGGTTGTTCCTGCGTACCTTGTCATTTCTAGCGATTAGTCAATCCTCCAAATGTTATTTTTTATCTTTGATTTGTTGATTCATCAGTTCAATCAACGCATCAACTGTCATGGAACCCAGATCTTCACCATCGTGTGATCGAACGGTAATGGTACCTTCTTCCATTTCTTTGTTACCCACAATAACCAAATAATTGGTCTTGTTCAATGTGTGCTGGCGAATTTTATAGCCGATCTTTTCGTTTCTCAAGTCATAAATGGACCTAAACCCATGATTTTTCAAAGTTTGTCCCACTTTTTCAGCATATTCAGCCTGTTGACCGGTGATATTGAGTACAGCAGCCTGGGTTGGCGCCAGCCACAAAGGCATGTTTCCGGCATGGTGTTCCAGCAAAATACCAATGAATCGCTCGAATGATCCAAGGATGGCACGATGCAACATCACCGGAGTAACCCGGTCGCCATGTTCATCTATGTAAGTGGCTTCCAAACGATTGGGCATGGAAAAATCCACTTGTATTGTGCCACATTGCCAAACTCGATTCAGGCAATCTTTCAGTGAAAATTCAATTTTCGGACCGTAAAAAGCCCCTTCACCTGGCAGTTCTTCCCATTCAATGCCTTTGTCATCCAATGCATCAGCCAGGGCTTTTTCAGATTTATCCCAGACCTCATCACTCCCCACCCGCTTTTCAGGTCGGGTTGAAATGCGGTATATAATGTCTGTAAAGCCAAAATCAGCATACACTTCATGCAAAAAATCAATGAACTCAGACACTTCGGCACTGATCTGACTCTCTTCACAAAAAATATGCGCATCATCCTGAACAAATCCACGGACCCGCATCAAACCATGCAACGCTCCCGAAGGCTCATTGCGATGACACGAACCAAATTCTGCCAACCTGATGGGTAAATCACGATATGACTTCAAACCCTGGTTATACACCTGAACATGACATGGGCAGTTCATAGGTTTAACAGCAAACTGACGATTTTCAGATTCCACGCTGAACATGTCATCGCCAAACTTATCGGCGTGTCCTGATTTTTCCCATAAAGTGTACTCAACCACGGAAGGTGTATTGATTTCCTTATAATCTCTGGCGTTCAATTTAACGCGCATGTATTGTTGAATCGACTGATAAATCGACCAACCACGATCATGCCAGAACACCATACCAGGTGCTTCTTCCTGAAAATGGAATAAGTCCATCTTTTTACCCAGTTTCCGATGATCGCGTTTTTCAGCTTCCTCCAGAAAATGCAGGTAATCCTTGAGGTCTTTCTTGTCAGTCCATGCCGTGCCATAAACACGCTGCAACATTTCATTGTTGCTGTCACCGCGCCAGTATGCACCAGCGATGCTCATCAGCTTAAACACCTTAATTCTACCGGTATTGGGAACATGGGGCCCCCGACACAAGTCAGTGAACTCTCCCTGACGGTATAAGGACAGCACCTCATCCTGAGGGATATCGCGAATGATTTCCGCTTTGTATTTTTCGCCTTTCTCTTCAAAAAACTCAATGGCCTCATCCCGAGACAACTCAAATCGCTCCACAGGTAGTTTTTCTTTGACGATTTTTTTCATTTCTGCAGTGATTTTGGCCAGGTCATCTTCGTGGAAAGGCTCCGGACTTGCAAAATCATAATAGAAACCGTTATCAATCACCGGGCCGATGGTCACTTCGACATCGGGAAACAGGCGTTGCACTGCCTGAGCCATCAAGTGTGCACATGAATGGCGGATCACTTCCAAACCGTCTTCACTTTTTCCCGTAATGATGGTCAGATCAACGTCTTTGTCTATCACATAAGATAAATCAACCATGTCTTCATTGACACGTGCTGCCAGCGCCGCATTGGCCAGTCCCGGACCGATGTCCGCGGCCACATCTCCAACCGACAAAGCTTGTTCATATGAACGTTGGCTGCCATCAGCCAGGGTTACTGTAATCATCATTCGTTTCCGTGTTTCAATCAGGTGTTGCAAAACACCTGCAGGGGTTATTCAAAAAAAGCCGCAAATTATAGCATGTCTGCAATGAAATCAAGCTGCTGATGCACATATTTCAAGGTATCTGCTGATCACCTGACCGACTCCCATCTCAAGCGACTCAATGGTCAGCGCATGACCAATGGAAACTTCAAGAATATCTGGTATGGTCAGAAAGTCTTTGAGATTATGCAAATCCAGGTCATGACCGGCGTTCACACCCAACCCCAACGAAGTGGCCAACTTGGTGGCTTCCCGGTATCTGGCCAGCACTTCATGCTGATTATCCTGTCCGTAAGCCTGGGCATAGGACTCGGTGTACAACTCTATCCGGTCAACACCGCATTGAGCAGCCAGCCTGACTTGCTCAAGGTCCGGATCCAGAAAAACTGAACAACGGACATTCATGTGGTTTAACTGCTGAGCCAGTGTGGTTACCTCGGTGGCGTGTTGATGCAGATCCCAACCATGATCCGATGTCAGCTGATCCGGACCATCAGGAACCAGCGTGCATTGATCAGGCTTTGTTTCCGCTATCAATGCCATGAATGATTCTGACGGGAATCCTTCGACATTAAACTCTGCTGAAGGATGATGTTTGATCAGATTCGCCAGCTCCCTGGTGTCTTTCCTGGTGGCATGACGCTCATCCTGACGG
Organism: Marinicella sediminis; assembly: GCF_002000055.1. Classification (GTDB taxonomy): domain Bacteria; phylum Pseudomonadota; class Gammaproteobacteria; order Xanthomonadales; family Marinicellaceae; genus Marinicella; species Marinicella sediminis. The sequence continues at coordinate 3,512 of NZ_MVBD01000021.1, forward strand.
GGATGAACCGTGATCCCATCAACCCCCATGGCCAGTAACTTTTGAGCATACTGCAACACGTTGGGGTAATCCCTGCCACGTGAATTCCTGAGCAAGGCAATTTTGTTTAAGTTAACGCTGAGTGCGGTCATGGCCACCAACAGAATATCAAAACTGAGATTTTAACCGAACACAGGTCATCTCTGAACTTATTTATTGAGGATAAAAGAGGCTGCAACAGGTCGCGAGGTTGCAGGCACAGCACAGAGAGAAAACGTCAACCCACAAAACTCTGTACTGCCCTGCTGGTGTAGGAATGATTAAATCCCACGATTTGGAGATAAATTTGACCTCCCCCTGATCGTTTCACATGTTGCGAAATGAGATAAAACTGATGCTTCAACGCTCAGGTTAGGTAAATTGTACATGAACTGCATGACGTGATAATATTGCGTACAAATATGCGCGCAAAAATAATATGAAGACTTCCAACAGACATTTGGTTCAGCTACAGAAAGCATTGATACCGGTGAGTAAACTGGTCATTAAATTCGGTCTGCAATGCCAGGAATTCAAGACCAAAATACAACAGGCCTATATCAAGGCCGCTGAAGAGCTGCTTCGTGAAGATGGCATCAAGATCACTCATCAGGCCATTGCCGTTAAAACCGGCATCGATCGCCGGGTCATCGCAGAATTAAGCAATGAAGACGAGCCCAGACAAGAAGCCTTGAACAAAATGGACATGGTCATCATGGCGCTGCAGAAATCCAAAAGCCAGCACGACACGCTGACCCATTCAGCCATCACCAACCTGATTGATGGCATCTATGGCAATCACATCAGAGCCAGAGCGGTGATCACCGAATTATTGGCCAACAACATCATTCAAAAGCAAGACAACCAATACCTGATCACCGAATCATTGAACGAACACCTGATCCAGCAAGCCGCCCTGGCTGATGAAGTTGACATCACCACCAAAAGACTGTTTCAAACGTTTTACAAAAAAATGTTTGCCGCTGAACAGGCAGAGCACCTAAACCAGGCTTCCATATACTCAAGCAAAATCCCCCACAGCAAACACCCTGAGGTCAACCAAATGATCGAAAAAAGAATGCAAGCCTTTCAGCTGGAGATGATTTCCCTGATCAGTGAGTATGAAACCAATGTTCCCGAAGGCACGTATGCCAATGTGGGCTTTGCACAGTTTCAATTTGACTCAAATCACTAAAAAAACATTCAAAAACGATTGACAAACGTTTTTTTATGCACAAGCCGTCATGGATTATCAACAAAACAGCGATTTAGCAAAAAACACTTAACCACTACATTCAATAACCATCTTAAGTTGTTGATATTAAAGAACAATGATTGTCGGTTAAAAATTAACCAATCTGACCAGGATGTAACAGGGGTGTGAACAAGGCTGGATAAAATGAAAGTTATTAACAAAGTTATCCACAGCTTTTGTGGATAACTGATGCCCCTTCAACAGACAGGGATGTTCCTTGGATACGGCGGGATAAGTTTCAACAGTTAGACCAATCAACCACTTGCTGGCAAGCCGCCTACAATGGCGGGCTCTAGAGCACAGTTCTGAGTTTTAGCAACTCAGGAAAGAAGGTCAGCTCAAGCGCCTTCTTCAGAAAGCTGACACCCGATGAACCGCCTGTTCCCTGCTTGAAGCCAATGATGCGTTCAACTGTTTTCATGTGCCTGAATCGCCAGAGCTGGAATGACTGTTCAACATCAACCAATTGCTCACAGAATGCATAAATAGGCCAATGCTGATCTGGCTGTTGATACACTTCTACCAGCACGTCCATCAATGGCTCACTGAATTCATGGGGCTGCCGGATGTCGCGGTTGACCAATGCTTCAGGAATCGCATATCCCTGGTCCGATAAGTGACGAATAAACACATCATATATGCTGGGTGAACTGAGCACCTCTTCCAAAGTATTCCTGGAGGCTGATCCTTCGGGAAATACCTTGATCATTTTGTGATTCTTATTCCCCAGCAAAAATTCCACCTGGCGGTAATGGACTGACTGAAACCCGGAAGCATTACCCAACACATGACGAAACTGCATGTATTCACTCGGTGTCAGGGTCTCAAGCACGGACCATTGCTCAAACAATTGTTTTTGTATTTGTTTAACCCTGGCCAGGATTTTTGACGCCCTGCCCAACCGCTTGATCTGGACACACCGAATGGCTTCATTCAGTTCATGAACAATCAGCTTCATCCATAATTCAGAAGTCTGATGCTGAATGATGAACAACATTTCATCATGGTGCTCTGGATCACTGATGGGCTTTTGTGCAGCAAACAGCGTGTCCAGACACAAATAGCCACCGTAATTTTTTCGTTCTGAAAGGTCCAGTCTGATACCAGCTTCCAATGGTCTGAAGTTTTTTTCGCTACTCATGATTGTAATTTTTATGATTCTAGGTTGATTATTCTAACTGTCTTGACTCCGGGACGGAGAATTTTTCCCAGATAACTGGCTGCAGGCATTTATTAAACGGCTCCATTCCGATATAATACGTGCCGCTTAAAGTGCCACATAACTGAAGTTTACTGGCCTGCATTATAAAGACAGAAGCGACGATGTGTGAACTGAATGATTGTTTATTCATTTTCAGTGACACCACAGGCTTCTGTCAAGTTGAGACCAATCACCCAAACTGATTCGAAATTCATTTTCATTGATGGGAATGATGGGTCGCGACTGACACCCTTTGCCAACATTTTCGGAGAGTGAAATTGACCACAGTTGCATCTTTTAATATTGACTATCTGCAATACCTGACACCCAATGGTGAACTGGTCGGCGATAAGAAACCCAGCATCGCGACAGACTTTGAACAGTTGAAGTCCATTTATGAGCTGATGGTACTGACCCGCACCTTTGACGCCAAAGCTGTGGCGTTGCAAAGAACCGGTAAATTGGGCACTTATGCCTCTTGCCTGGGCCACGAAGCGGTGCACATTGGCATCGGTTCTGCGATGGCAGAAGAAGATTGCTTTGCCCCCATGTACCGCGAATATGGTGCCCAGTTCTATCGGGGAGTTAAATTATCAGAAGTTCTGTTGTACTGGGGCGGCGATGAACGCGGCAGTGATTTTTCAGGACCCAAACATGATTTCCCCTGGTGCGTGCCCATCGCCACCCAATGTACCCATGCTGCTGGTGCAGCCCTGGCTTATAAACTGCGTGGTGAGAAACGCGCGGCAGTATCAGTGGTTGGTGACGGCGGTAGCTCAAAAGGTGATTTTCTGGAAGCCATCAATGCGGCCAGCGCCTTTAAACTGCCCATGGTACTGATGATTGTCAATAACCAGTGGGCAATCTCTGTGCCCCGCAAAAAACAAAGCACCGGCCGCACCCTGGCTCAAAAAGGCCTGGCCGGCGGCCTGCCATCCATTCAGGTTGATGGTAATGATTACATTGCTGTATACACCGCTGTCAAAGCCGCTTTAAAACGGGCTTATGAAGGCAAAGGAGCCTCGGTCATTGAGGCCATCACTTATCGCCTCAGTGATCATACCACTGCCGATGATGCATCCAGATACCGTCCCGATGATGAAGTTGAAAATGCCCGTCAGTTTGAGCCCATCAAACGCATGCGCAAATACCTGACCAGTCAGGGTCAGTGGAATGAACAACTGGAGAACCAACTGCTCAACACATGTAAAGTGGAAGTGGACGCTGCAGTTGAAGAATACCTGAATGTCTCAAAACCCAAAGTGGGCGACATGTTTGATTACATGTACGATGAATTACCACATGACCTGGCTGAACAAAAAGCCTACGCAGAAGCAATGGAGGAGAAGTCTAATGGCTAAAGTGACAATGGTAGAAGCCGTAACCATGGCGTTGGCTCACGAATTGGAACATGACAAGGATGTGGTTGTACTGGGTGAAGACGTAGGCATCAATGGCGGTGTGTTTCGTGCCACCAATGGCCTGGCTCAAAAATTTGGCGAAGATCGGGTGATCGATACGCCACTGGCAGAAGCCATGATCGCCGGGATGACCGTTGGCATGGCAACGCAGGGCATGAAACCAGTGGCAGAAGCACAATTCATGGGCTTTATCTTCCCCATGTTTGAGCACATCGTTTGTCATGCTGCACGTATGCGCAACCGAACACGTGGCCGCTTAACCTGTCCACTGGTGATTCGCGCTCCATATGGTGGCGGCATTCACGCCCCGGAGCATCATTCAGAAAGCATTGAGTCGATGTTTGCCCACACCCCTGGCATCAAAGTGGTCATTCCATCATCACCTTCAAGGGCTTATGGTTTGCTGTTAGCTGCCATCCGCAGTCCGGATCCAGTGTTGTTTTTTGAACCCAAGCGCATTTACCACCTGAACAAAGAAGAAGTCGAAGACGATGGCGAAGAGTACCCACTGGACATGTGTTTTGTGATTCGTGAAGGCACAGATGTGACCCTGGTCACCTGGGGAGCCATGATGAAAGAAACCTTGGCAGCAGCTGACAAATTGGCAGAACAAGGAATTTCAGCAGAAGTCATCGATGTGGCCAGCATCAGCCCGCTTGACATGGAAACCATTCATGAGTCTGTGGCCAAAACAGGGCGCTGCGTTATCATTCAGGAAGCTGCTAAACATTGTTCAGTGTCTTCAGAAATTGCGGCCAACCTGGCCGACCAGGGCATATACGACTTGCTGGCGCCTGTGAAGCGGGTAACCGGTTATGATACGATCATGCCATTGTTCAAGATGGAAATGAAATACATGCCGTCAGTGGACAGAATCTTACAGAAAGTCAATCAAGTGATGGAGGTATCATGAGTATTTTTAAATTACCTGATCTGGGTGAAGGTTTACCGGATGCAGAAATTGTTGAATGGCATGTCAAAGTCGGCGATACCGTCGAAGTGGACCAGCCTATGGTCTCCATGGAAACCGCCAAAGCAGTGGTTGATGTACCCGTACCAACCGCAGGTGTGGTGGCTAAACTGTATGGCGAACCTGGCGATGTGATTGATACCGGCGCACCACTGATTGAATTCAGTGTTGATGGCGAAACTCCAGCCAGTACCAACGATGCCGCAACTGACAACCAGGGTGACACCCCTGCCAAGCTTCGTGAAGAAGCTGAGCAGGTCCTGATGGACCTGAACGATGAAGAACCCGCCGCTGATGCGAAGAAAAGCGAAAACATCGGTACGGTGGTAGGTCAAATGGAATCATCAGACCAGGTGGTTGACAGCATGACCGATTTTGGTGGCAAGAAAGCAGCACCAGCGGTGCGTGCACTGGCCAAGAAACTCAAAGTTGATCTGAGCACAGTTGAGGCCACTGGTGCCGGTGGCGTGATCAGACCATCTGATGTCAAGGCCGCTGCCGCCAACCCCAAAAAACCGGCTACTCAACCAGCAGCTCCTGTTCAGAACAGCAAGCCTGCCCCTGAGACAAGGCCAGCTTTACCTGAAAAACAGGCTGCCCCTGCACCCAGTAAAGTGGTGGTGGACGATCAGTGGCAACAGGTCAAAGGCTCAAGAAGAACCATGGCACGGGTCATGCAAAACTCACATGCCAGTATTGTACCGACCACCATCATGGACGATGCAGACATCAATAACTGGCAACCAGGTGAGGACATCACTGCACGCCTGATTCGCTCACTGGTGGTGGCAGTAGAAGCCGAACCCACACTGAATGCCTGGTTTGACGGTGAAAAACTTTCCCGCAGGCTGATCAGTCATGTGGATGTTGGCATTGCCGTTGACACCGAAGACGGCTTGTTTGTACCGACCATGCGCAACTGCGAATCACTGGACGCTCAGGGTGTACGTGAAGCGATGAACACCATCAAGCAACAGGTTCAGGGACGCAGCATTCCACCAGAAGCCATGAAGGATTACACCATCATGTTGTCAAACTTTGGGGTTTATGCAGGACGTTATGCCACGCCGGTGATCACCCCACCTTGTGTGTCGATCATTGCCGCCGGCAAATTGCGGCATGAAGTGGTACCCGTACTGGGCGGCATGGAAGCCCACCGCATCATCCCATTGTCTTTGACATTTGATCACCGAGCCGTCACTGGCGGTGAAGCCGCCCGTTTCCTGGCAGCCATGATCAAAGACTTGTCCAAGACCAGATGACGAGTTAATTTTTCATTAATCAGTCTCTCAAAACGCTCAATAATTTTTTATTGGGCGTTTTTTTTGTAATAAATTATCTTGGCTGAGGTCATCTCTGTGTGCTTATAATAAACACCGAAACAAGTCGTTGATGGTGAGCCAAAGGCTCATTCAAATCAACCAGCGTTTTGAAAAATGTAAATTTTAATCATTCCCTCGGAGGAGATAATTATGAAAAACTTTAAGTTAAAACCTGTTAATGCAGCCATCGCAGCAGCTGTGACAGTCGTGGGTGCAGGCGCTTTGATGAGCGAATCTGACAACCCATTTGGTCAAAACGACCTGACAGACGGTTACCAAAATGCTGATGGACGCATTGCCAAAGCCGATGGGTCTGGAGAAGGCAAATGTGGTGAAGGCAAATGCGGCGGCGATGACAAGAAGACCGAAGGCAAATGCGGTGAAGGCAAATGCGGCGGCGATGACAAAAAAGCCGAAGGCAAATGCGGTGAAGGCAAATGCGGCGG
>NZ_MVBD01000022.1 GCF_002000055.1 Marinicella sediminis
TCTATGGCTTCTGATTTTGCGGTATATCTAAAATCGCTTTACATAGAGAGTTGTGATCCTTGAACTTGTTTAATCACCACACCAAATTTCTTGGGTGTTATATGATCAAGCCTCACGGGCAATTAGTACTGGTTAGCTTCATACATTACTGCACTTCCACACCCAGCCTATCAACCTTGTAGTCTTCAAGGGCCCTTCAGTTGTTTCAAGAACAAAGTGAGATCTCATCTTGGAAGAGGCTTCCCGCTTAGATGCTTTCAGCGGTTATCCCGTCCGAACATAGCTACCGGGCAATGCCACTGGCGTGACAACCCGAACACCAGAGGTTCGTCCACTCCGGTCCTCTCGTACTAGGAGCAGCTTTCCTCAAATCTCAAACGCCCACGGCAGATAGGGACCGAACTGTCTCACGACGTTCTGAACCCAGCTCGCGTACCTCTTTAAATGGCGAACAGCCATACCCTTGGGACCGGCTTCAGCCCCAGGATGAGATGAGCCGACATCGAGGTGCCAAACACCGCCGTCGATATGAACTCTTGGGCGGTATCAGCCTGTTATCCCCGGAGTACCTTTTATCCGTTGAGCGATGGCCCTTCCATACAGAACCACCGGATCACTAAGACCTACTTTCGTACCTGCTCGACTTGTCAGTCTCGCAGTCAAGCGCGCTTTTGCCTTTACACTAACCGTACGATGTCCGACCGTACTTAGCGCACCTTCGTGCTCCTCCGTTACTCTTTGGGAGGAGACCGCCCCAGTCAAACTACCCACCACACAATGTCCCTGATCAGGATAACTGATCGAGGTTAGAACTCCAATTACACAAGGGTGGTATTTCAAGGACGACTCCACGCATGCTGGCGCACACGCTTCAAAGTCTCCCACCTATCCTACACATATCTAATCAAAGTCCACTGTGAAGCTATAGTAAAGGTTCACGGGGTCTTTCCGTCTAGCCGCGGGTAAACTGCATCTTAACAGCTATTTCAATTTCACTGAGTCTCGGGTGGAGACAGTGTGGCCGTCGTTACGCCATTCGTGCAGGTCGGAACTTACCCGACAAGGAATTTCGCTACCTTAGGACCGTTATAGTTACGGCCGCCGTTTACCGGGGCTTCGATCAAGAGCTTCGCATACGCTAACCCCATCAATTAACCTTCCGGCACCGGGCAGGCGTCACACCATATACGTCCACTTTCGTGTTTGCATAGTGCTATGTTTTTGATAAACAGTCGCAGCCACCTGGTCTCTGCGGCCCCCACTAGCTCTGAACCTGTAGGGGCGTACCTTCTCCCGAAGTTACGGTACCATTTTGCCTAGTTCCTTCACCCGAGTTCTCTCAAGCGCCTTAGAATTCTCATCTTGTCCACCTGTGTTGGTTTACAGTACGGTTCTTATATACCTATGCTTAGAAGGTTTTCCTGGAAGCAGGGCATCGATCACTTCGTCCGCAATTGGACTCCCCATCACGCCTCAGCATTATGAAACCGGATTTACCTAATCTCACTGCCTAAACGCTTGGACCGGGATAACCATCACCCGGATGACCTAGCCTTCTCCGTCACTCCATCGCAGTATATAAAAGTACAGGAATATTAACCTGTTTCCCATCGACTACGCATTTCTGCCTCGCCTTAGGGGCCGACTCACCCTGTGCCGATTAACGTTGCACGAGGAAACCTTGGACTTCCGGCGAGGGGGTTTTTCACCCCCTTTATCGTTACTCATGTCAGCATTCGCACTTCTGATACCTCCAGCATGCTTCTCAACACACCTTCACAGGCTTACAGAACGCTCCCCTACCATGCTAATAAATTAGCATCCGCAGCTTCGGTACACCACTTAGCCCCGGTAAATCTTCCGCGCAGACCGACTCGACCAGTGAGCTATTACGCTTTCTTTAAAGGGTGGCTGCTTCTAAGCCAACCTCCTGGCTGTCTGGGCCTTTCCACTTCGTTTCCCACTGAGTGGTGATTTTGGGACCTTAGCTGGCGGTCTGGGTTGTTGCCCTCTTGACTACGGACGTTAGCACCCGTAGTCTGTCTCCTATGATTGCACTTCACGGTATTCGGAGTTTGCCATGGGACGGTAGGTCGGTGTGACCCCCTAGCCATAACAGTGCTCTACCCCCGTGAGTGATACATAAGGCACTACCTAAATAGTTTTCGGGGAGAACCAGCTATCTCCGGGCTTGTTTAGCCTTTCACTCCAATCCACAGCTCATCCCCGCATTTTTCAACATACGTGGGTTCGGTCCTCCAGTCGGTTTTACCCGACCTTCAACCTGGCCATGGATAGATCGCCCGGTTTCGGGTCTAATCCCAGCAACTTAGTCGCCCTATTAAGACTCGGTTTCCCTTCGCCTACACTATTCGCTTAAGCTTGCTACTGAAATTAAGTCGCTGACCCATTATACAAAAGGTACGCCATCACACCCCGAAGGATGCTTTGACTGCTTGTACGTATGCGGTTTCAGGGTCTATTTCACTCCCCTCACAGGGGTTCTTTTCGCCTTTCCCTCACGGTACTGGTTCACTATCGGTCGGTAGGGAGTATTTAGCCTTAGATGATGGTCCACCTATATTCAGACAGGGTTTCACGTGCCCCGCCCTACTCACATTCATCTCATAATCTCTTTCGTCTACAGGACTATCACCTTCTTCGGTTGGCTTTCCCACGCCATTCGACTAAAAACTATGAGACTTTTGGGCTAGTCCGCGTTCGCTCGTCGCTACTTGCGGAATCTCGGTTGATTTCTTTTCCTCCGGGTACTTAGATATTTCAGTTCTCCGGGTTCGCTTCACAAGGCCTTACAGCCAAATGATAACCTTAAAAGGTTGGGTTTCCCCATTCGGAAATCTGTGGGTTATACGCTTTCGTGTCAGCTAACCACAGCTTATCGCAGACTTACACGTCCTTCATCGCCTCCTACCGCCAAGGCATCCACCACATACGCTTATTCACTTGATCATATAACCCCAAAAAATCTGAGGCTACATACACAAGATCATATGGATCGATCGGGAACAACTCTCGTCGTTCCGCTGGTCTCTATTTAATAACGATTTTTTATATACACTACAAAAATTCTATTAAGACGCCATTGACTCAAATCAAATTGATTGATTTGTAGAAATAATCGCTCATCACGATCATTTCTGACTCATATTCCAAATTGTTAATTTACAAGTATGTTCGCGTCCTGCGATCCGAAATGTTTCATCCCGGCAAATACCCTTACCAAGTCATCACTGACCTGGTAAAGACATTCTCTCTACATAACTACTGAGCTTCTACTTCATCATCAAATGAACAAGTAAAAAACTGGTGGGTCTGGGAGGATTTGAACCTCCGACCTCACCCTTATCAGGGGTGCGCTCTAACCAACTGAGCTACAGACCCAGTCATAATAACTGGTGGAGCTATGCGGGATCGAACCGCAGACCTCTTGAATGCAAATCAAGTGCTCTCCCAGCTGAGCTATAGCCCCGTAATCGGCGTTATGCTTTTCATACTTTAGATAACTTGTGTGGACACCCGGATAAAGAAACATACCAAGGTCATCTTTTAGGAGGTGATCCAGCCACTGGTTCCCCAACGGCTACCTTGTTACGACTTCACCCCAGTCATGAATCACTCCGTGGTGACCGTCTCCCCGAAGGTTAGACTAGCCACTTCTGGAGCAACCCACTCCCATGGTGTGACGGGCGGTGTGTACAAGGCCCGGGAACGTATTCACCGCGACATTGCTGATTCGCGATTACTAGCGATTCCGACTTCATGCAGTCGAGTTGCAGACTGCAATCCGGACTAAGATGCACTTTCTGAGATTAGCTCCCCCTCGCGGGTTGGCAACCCTCTGTATGCACCATTGTAGCACGTGTGTAGCCCATCCCGTAAGGGCCATGATGACTTGACGTCGTCCCCACCTTCCTCCGGCTTATCACCGGCAGTCTCTATAGAGTTCCCACCATTACGTGCTGGCAACTATAGATAGGGGTTGCGCTCGTTGCGGGACTTAACCCAACATCTCACGACACGAGCTGACGACAGCCGTGCAGCACCTGTCACTCAGTTCCCGAAGGCACTGATCGATTACAGATCATTCTGAGGATGTCAAGGGATGGTAAGGTTCTTCGCGTTGCATCGAATTAAACCACATGCTCCACCGCTTGTGCGGGCCCCCGTCAATTCCTTTGAGTTTCAACCTTGCGGTCGTACTCCCCAGGCGGAGAACTTAACGCGTTAGCTTCGCTACCGACGCGTCTATAGCGCCAACAGCCAGTCCTCATCGTTTAGGGCGTGGACTACCAGGGTATCTAATCCTGTTCGCTCCCCACGCTTTCGTACCTCAGCGTCAGTGTAGTGCCAGTTAGTCGCCTTCGCCACTGATGTTCCTCAAGACCTCTACGCATTTCACCGCTACGCCTTGAATTCCACTAACCTCTCACTCACTCTAGCCAAACAGTTTCAAATGCAGTTCCCAGGTTAAGCCCGGGGATTTCACATCTGACTTATTAAGCCGCCTACGTACCCTTTACGCCCAGTAATTCCGATTAACGCTCGCACCCTCCGTATTACCGCGGCTGCTGGCACGGAGTTAGCCGGTGCTTATTCTTGTGGTACCGTCAAAGTCAAGCGCTATTAACACTCAACCGTTCTTCCCACATAAAAGTGCTTTACAACCCTAAGGCCTTCTTCACACACGCGGTATTGCTGGATCAGGCTTGCGCCCATTGTCCAATATTCCCCACTGCTGCCTCCCGTAGGAGTCTGGGCCGTGTCTCAGTCCCAATGTGGCTGATCATCCTCTCAAACCAGCTATAGATCGCAGTCTTGGTAGGCCTTTACCCCACCAACAAACTAATCTAACGCGGGCTCATCTGTTAGCAAGTGCTTGCAAGCAGAGGCACCTTTTCATCCGTAGATATTATTCGGTATTAATCCGGATTTCTCCGGGCTATCCCCAACTATCAGGTAGATTCCCACGCGTTACTCACCCGTCCGCCACTCGTCAGCAAAGAAGCAAGCTTCTCTCTGTTACCGTTCGACTTGCATGTGTTAGGCATACCGCCAGCGTTCAATCTGAGCCAGGATCAAACTCTTCAATTAATTGTTCGATGAACATAAATGCCCATCTAATTTATTGCGGCAACATCTGTTACAATGCCACCAGTTTGACCACTAACTATATATCAAAAAAATTACGTGATTCTAATTATGGTCACTTGTCGTTGTACCTTAAATACATCTCACTCCAAGTGCCCACACAAGTTATCTATTACTTTTTAATTTGCTTTAAATTAACTCCCGAACATTTCGTGCGGAAGGGTGCGATATTATCGCTTTTTTAAATCCTTTTGCAAGCCTTTTTTTGAGTAATTTTTCAATCAACTCCA
>NZ_MVBD01000023.1 GCF_002000055.1 Marinicella sediminis
AGGGCTGTGACCATGATCGGCGATCGGTCAAGGCAAACTGCCACCAAGTCACCGGCGCCTATGCCCCTGGCTTGCAAATAAAGAGCCAACTGACGGCTGGCCAGCTCCAACTCACCATATGAGATGACCTTGCCTTCATGCAACAAAGCGGGGGCATCGGGGGTACTTTGAGCCTGACTTTCAAACAGTTGATGCAAACACCGATCTGCAGCCAATTCAACTCCGGTGTCGTTGAATGCAATCAACAACTGATCTTTTTCAGACTGATCCAGGAAATCAATGGCCCCGATGTTGGTATCCGCAGCGACCAAGACAGCCTCGCACAAAGCCACATAATGATGAGCCATTTTGGCAATGGTTTCAGGCTTGAACAGGCCGTTGTTGTATTTCAGAAACCCTTCCAGATGGCCTTTGTGATGTGGTTCGAACTCCATTGAAATATCAAACAAACTGTTGTGCACATCAAGTGGGTAAGACTCAAAAGTTGAAACCAGGTCCGCCGATTCAGTGTTTTGCAAAATGAACATGATCTGAAACAATGGGTTCTGGTCTTGTATCCTCTCCGGTTGTACTGCATCCACGACTTTTTCAAAGGGTGCATCCTGGTTTTCATAGGCTTCCAAACAGGTGTGCTTAACGGCAATCAAGGTATCAACAAAATCATCCTCTTTATTGAATTGAGAACGAAACACCAGGGTGTTAACAAACATACCAACCAATGCCTGAGTTCCCTCATATTGGCGGTTTGCAATCGGGCTGCCAATACAAATGTCCTGCTGGCCTGTATAGCGCCACAACAGCACTTTAAAGACCGTCAATAAGTGCATGAACAAAGTGCAACCATGCTGTTCTGCATAATCATTCATGCGGGTGACCAACGAGGCTGGTAATTCGAACCGATGAACCGCCCCTGACACATTCAAGGAATCTTTGCGGGGGTAATCAGTGAGCAACTCCAGCGAGGCTGGCACACCCGACAATTTGTTTTGCCAGTAAGCCAGTTGCGCTTGCAATAAGTCGCTGTCTTCCAGCCAATGCCTTTGCCAAGCAGCAAAATCAACATACTGAAAGTCCAGTGGTGGTAACTGCACCGCTTGCCCATTCTTCAAGGCATCCAATACCAGGGACAATTCTTTGAACAGCACGCCAACGGACCAACCATCCATGATGGTGTGATGGAAATTCAATAAAATAACAGATTGTTTACCATCCAGTTTAAACAAGATACCACGCATCAACGGCCCTGTCGCAAGGTCAAAGGGTGTGGCCGCTTCAGCCTCACACATTTCACGCAATTTCAGCTCACGCTTGCGTTTGTTGCGGTGGCGGGTCAAATCCACCAATTCCAGGTTCATTCGCCAATCTGGCAAGACTTCCTGGCTGGCTTGACCGGCGTCATTCACGAACACGGTTCGTAAACTTTCATGCCGTTCAATCAATATATTCAGGGCTTGTTCGATGTGTTTAACCGCTGCCTGATCTTTCAGGTAAAAGGCACCTGGCAGGTTGTAGGTGGTGTCTCCCGGATAAAGTTGATCGAGGAACCACAAACGTTCCTGAGCAAAACTCAACGGCAGCTGGTTCACTTTCTCTCTGTCGATCACTTCAATTGACTTGATTTCAGTGACACTGGCTGATGACAAATGATGCACAAACTGAGCCACTTGTGGGTTATCAAATAAGGTTCGAAGTGATACTTCAAGGTTGATTTGGTTGCGGATTTTGGATATCACTTGAGTAGCCAGCAGAGAATGACCACCCAAATTAAAGAAGCTGTCATACACCCCGATGACTTCGGGTTTCAAGCCCAGAACGCTGGCCCAAATATCGACCATGACGGCTTCTGTTTCATTGCGTGGTGCGACATACCCAGCGTCGGCTGTTCGCTCAACTTCATGGTTTTCCAATGCTTTGCGGTCCACCTTGCCATTGGGTGTCAAAGGAATGCTGTCAAGGCCAACAAAAACCGAAGGGACCATGTACTCAGGGAGCGTGGTTTGCAAATACCCGCGCAGTTTTTCTGGCTCGATTGAGGCCAGTTCGGCTTCGCTGTCAGCGGTGTAAAATGCAACCAGGGTTTTGTTGCTCTGATCACCTTGAGCCACAACCACACAATCAGCGATCTGCTCATGCTTGAACAATGTGGACTCAATTTCACCTGTTTCGATTCTGAACCCACGGATTTTAACCTGTGTGTCGATGCGGCCCAGGTATTCAAGGTTGCCATCGGCCAGCCAACGAACCAAATCCCCACTGCAATACATCCGGCTGCCAGTTTGGTATGGGTTATCGATGAATTTCTCTGCCGTTAAATCGGGGCGGTGTAAATAACCACGGGCCAGACCTTCACCTGCAATGTGCAGTTCCCCGGGTACGCCAACAGGCACCTGATTTCCCCATTGATCCAGAACATGCAGTGCAGTGTTGGCAATGGGTTTGCCAATGGGCAATTCCGGGTAGTCCAGCACGTCATTGGCCCTGACCATCGAGCTGATGATGGTGGTTTCTGTTGGACCATAGGTGTTATACAAATTTAATTCAGGGTACTTGGTAAGGCACTCTTTTGACTTTTGTTTGTCCAGTTTTTCACCACCGACGATGATTGTTTTGATAGGTGACAAATCAAATCCAGCGCTGACCAATTGATGGAAAAACGCGGTGGGTAAATTAAATGCAGTGACGCCAAACTGTTTAACCACAGCCGCTAAACCGTGCATGGAAAGCAATTCATCCTTGTCCGCGAGAACCAGCCGGGCCCCCACACTCAACACCACGAACACCTCTTCAATGAATAAGTCAAAACCCATGCTGGCGAATTGTATTTGTACATCGCTGGCGTCCAAGCCATACTGTTTACTGACATAAAGGGTGTGGTTGATCACACTTCTGTGTTGGATCATCACCCCTTTGGGTTGGCCCGTTGAACCAGATGTATAAATCACATAAGCCAGGTTTTCAGGTTTAACCGGTTTGCGGGGTTCGGTATCAGGACTGTTCCAGTCAGTGGTTGCTGACTCAATGGTTTGCCAGTCACCGATGTCAATGCACAAAACTTCATTGTCAGCCAGGTCCTGTATTTTTGAGGACAAACTGGCTTCAGTGACGATGACTTTTACACCGCTGTCGTTGAGCATGTAATTTAACCTTTGGTCCGGGTAGCCGGGATCCAATGGTACATAGGCACCGCCAGCCATCATGATGCCGATGATACCCACCAACATCATTTCTGAACGATCAATGTATAAACCAACCAGTTCATCTGCCAGGACGCCTTTTTGTTGCAAATAGCAGGCAAACTGCTGACTCTTATCGTGCAGTTGTTGATAGGTCAATTGGGCGTCATTCAACACCACCGCTATGGCATTTGGGTCCTGTTTAACCTGATTGATAAACAAATCATGTAAACAGGTGTTTTCAGGAAGCGCCATGGCCGTGTCATTGAAAGTCGATAACTGCTGTTTTTCGGCGTCTGTCAAGTAATCAAGGTAAGCTATTTTACTGTCAGCCGCAAGCAGAACAGCTTCACACAAAGCCTCAAAATGAGCGGCCATTCTGGCAATGGTTTCCGCTTTGAACAAGCCATCGTTGTATTTCAAAAAGCCAGACAGGTGACCCTCAAAATGCGGTTCAAACTCCATCGAAATGTCAAATAAACTGTTGTGGATATCCAGCGGGTATGGCTCATGAGATGAGACCAGGTCTGCTGATTCAGTATTTTGCAAAATAAACATCACCTGGAACAATGGGTTCTGATCCTGAATCCGCTCTGGCTGGACTGCATCAACCACTTTTTCAAAGGGCGCATCTTGGTTTTCATAGGCTTCCATGCAGGTTTGCCTGACGGAATTGAGGGTGTGAACATAATCATCGGTTTCATTGAACTGGGTTCTTATCACCAATGTATTAACAAACATGCCCACCAATGCTTGGGTGCCTTCATAATGGCGGTTGGCAATGGGGGTGCCAATACAAATGTCTGATTGACCAGTGTATCGCCACAGCAATACCTTGAACACCGACAATAATTGCATGAACAAGGTACAGCCATGCTGTTCAGCAAAACTATTCAATCTCGAAACCAGCGATTGATCCAGCTCAAATCGATGCACACCGCCGGTCACATTCAATGCTTCCTTGCGCGGAAAGTCAGTCAGTAATTCAAGTGAAGCAGGTGCTCCAGCCAATTGAGTTTGCCAATATTTCAATTGGGATTGCAACAGATCACTGTTTTCCAGCCAGCTTCGCTGCCAAACAGCAAAATCAGCGTATTGAAATTCCAATGCGGGCAGTTGTACTTTTTGTTGCTTGTTTAAAAAACCCAACACCTGGGCCAATTCTTTGAACAATACACCTACGGACCAACCGTCCATGATGGTGTGATGAAAGTTCAGTAAAATCACCGAATTTTGATCATCAAGTTGAAACAACAGGCCTCTCATCAAAGGCCCTTTGGCCAAATCAAATGGCGTGGTTGCCTCTGCGAGACACAGCTCTTGTAATTTTTTCTGTTGGTTATTGTGGTTGCGGTAACGGGTTAAATTAACAACTTCCAGGTTCAATCGCCAATCGGGGATTATTTGTTGACTGGCTTTGCCTTGTTCATTGACGAAAATCGTTCGCAAACTTTCGTGTCGTTCCACCAAAATATTCAAGGCCAATTCAATGTGATCAAGTGAAGTCTGGTCCCTCAAATAGAAGGCTCCGGGGACATTGTAACTGGTGTCGCCCGGATCCAATTGATGCAGGAACCACAACCGTTCCTGGGCAAAACTCAATGGCAGCTGATCCACTTCCGTTCTGTCGACCACTTCAATGGGTTTGATTTTTGTTGTATCGGCGGTGATCAGGTGATGCACAAATTGATCGATTCGGGGGTTTTCAAAAAGTGTGTTGAGAGACACTTCCAAGTTGAATTGCTTGCGTATTTTGGAAACCACCTGGGTAGCCAACAGTGAGTGACCGCCAAGGTCAAAAAAACTGTCGTGGACACCAATGACATCATTTTTAAACCCCAGCACTTCAGACCAGATATCAACCAAAGCAGCCTCAGTGTCATTGCGCGGAGCCACATAACCTGCCTCAGCAGTCAATGTCACGTC
>NZ_MVBD01000024.1 GCF_002000055.1 Marinicella sediminis
TTGGGCCGTGTTTTTGCGCGTTGGATACTGGACCAGGCCGAAGGGGTTCGGCTGGTTTTGACTGGCCGGGAAGCTTTGGATGCCAACCGCGCCAGTTTATTGGCACAGTTATCAGGTGCAGATGAACAGGTTCTTTATGAGCAGGTTGATTTGTCGTCATTATCGTCGGTCAGCGCGATGTTTGAACGGGTGGTTTCGGCCACCGGCCGGGTTGATGGTGTTTTGCACATGGCCGGGATGTTGTCAGATGGGTTGTTGTTGCACAAAGAGGCTTCGGCTTGTGCCCAAGTGTTGTCACCGAAGGTTGCAGGCAGTGTGAACCTGTCGCAAGCCAGTGCGCATTTGCCGTTGGATTTCATGGTGCTGTTTTCTTCGTTGTCTGCTTGGGGAGGTAACGCAGGTCAGGCAGATTATGCGGCGGCCAATGGTTTTATGGATGGTTTTGCGGCCCACCGCAATGCGGCGGTCTCGGCTGGTTTGTGCCATGGCAGGACGGTATCGATCAATTGGCCGCTGTGGTCCTCAGGTGGGATGCAGATGACGGCAGAAGAACAAGCGGCTTTCAAAGAGCTGATGGGCTTGTCGGTGTTGTCCGATGAAGAAGGCCTTGGGCTGTTCAGTCAGAGCCTGTTGTTGGATTCGGATCAGGTGATTGCGCTGTCAGGAGACCGTTCCCGTTTGCCGCAGGCGATGTTACCGGCCCAAGGTGTGGTGAGGGTTGTTGATGATCCGGTTGCAGAACCGGCCCACGGGGAGGCTGAAGTTGTTTCAGCTTCCAGCGAACCAGATGTTCACGCCCGGGTCAATGCGTACCTGAGCCGTCAGTTTTCCCGTTGGTTGAAGTTGCCGGAGTCAGAGGTTGGTCCGGAGGTTGGCTTTGAACGATATGGGATTGATTCGATTCTGGCGATGAGTTTGACACGTGAACTGGAGAAGGTGTTTGGCACCTTGTCCAAGACGTTGTTTTTTGAATACCAAACGATTGCTCAACTGGGTGAGTACTTTGTGCAATCACATGCCCAACAGCTCGATGAGCTGCTGGCAAGCCCGACCCCTTCAGGTGCTGCTGCCCCGAGCGGTGCTGCTGCCGCGGCAGCCAAGTCAGTTGATACCCCCCGGGTTGCGCTCACCAAACGCCGTTTCAGGACGCGGCCCAGCTCATCGGCCAGCCCCCGGACAGCGGCTGTTCAGCCGCTGTCCACTGATCCCATTGCGATCATTGGACTCAGTGGCAGTTACCCTCAGTCACCGGACCTGGAGTCCTATTGGTTGAATTTACAATCAGGTCGGGACTGCATTGAAGAAGTACCGGCTTCGCGCTGGCGTTGGGAAGATTATTACACCGCAGACCGCACGGCCGCTGGTGGCCACTTTAGCAAGTGGGGTGGTTTCATTGATGGTGTTGATGTGTTTGACCCCCGTTTTTTTGGTATTTCACCCAAGGAAGCGAAGTTGCTGGATCCACAAGAACGGCTGTTTTTGACCCACGCCTGGCAGGCGATGGAAGAAGCGGGTTATACCCGCGAGGGCTTGCGTGCTGGAAACGGAGAAGAACCACCCGGGCAGGTTGGCGTTTATGTGGGTGTGATGTATGGGGAATACCAGCTTTTGGGAGCAGAATCGAGTTTGCAAGGTGTTCGCCTGGGTACAGCCAGCAGCATTGCAAGCATCGCCAACCGGGTTTCATATGTGCTCAATGCCCATGGACCGAGCATGACCCTGGACACGATGTGTTCATCGTCATTGACGGCGATTCACCTGGCTTGTCAGGATTTGCGGGAAGGTCGAACGAGTTTTGGCGTTGCCGGAGGTGTGAACATCAGCATACATCCAAACAAGTACCTGATGCTCAGTGCCGGTCAGTTTGTCTCCAGTGATGGGCGTTGCCAAAGTTTTGGTGAAGGTGGCGATGGTTATGTGCCTGGTGAAGGAGTTGGTGTTGTTTTGTTGCGTCGGTTGTCAGATGCCCAGCAGGCAGGAGACCACATCCATGGATTGATTCGTTCAAGTGCATTGAACCACGGGGGTAAGACCCATGGTTTTACGGTTCCTAATCCGCAGGCCCAAGCCCAGGTGATTGATTTGGCATTGCGTCGTTCAGGCGTTGATGCCCGTCACATCAGTTATGTTGAAGCCCATGGCACGGGGACCTCACTGGGAGACCCGATTGAAGTCAATGGTTTGTCGAAGGTGTTTGGGATGGATACCGATCAGAAGGGTTATTGCCTGTTGGGATCGGCCAAGTCGAACATTGGTCATTGTGAAGCGGCGGCAGGGATTGCTGGCTTGACGAAGATTTTATTGCAAATGCGTCATGGCCAGGTTGCACCCTCGTTGCATTCATCGACGCTGAACCCACACATTGATTTTGCCAACAGTCCTTTCAAGGTTAATCAGACGCTTTGTGCCTGGGAACGTCCGGAGGTTGATGGTGTTCAGGTCCCTCGGGTGGCTGGCTTGTCGTCATTTGGCGCGGGAGGATCCAACGCGCACATGGTGGTTGAAGAATATGTGGCACCGGCTGCTCAAGCGGTGGTTGCCGGTTCGGTACTGATTGTTTTATCAGCGCGCACAAGCGAGCAACTGCAGGCCAGGGCGGCGGATTTGTTGAATCACTTATCGGTTCGCGAAGAGCTTGATTTGGGTGGAGTTGGTTACACCTTGCAAACGGGCCGTGAACCGATGGCCCACCGGCTTGGTCTGGTGGTTGAAGACATGGCGGACCTGCTTTCGAAGCTGGGGTCTTATGTGTCTGGTGAATCGGGCCTGGATGATGTTTATGAAGGGCACACAGACCAGGGTCGTGAGACCTTGTCGTTGTTTGGTTCAGATCAGGACTTACAAACGGCGGTTAATAAGTGGGTGAGTGAAGGCCAGTGGTCACGTTTGCTGTCGTTGTGGGTGAAAGGTTTGCCCCTGGATTGGTCACAGTTGTATGTGGGTCGTCAGATGCACAAGGTGAGTTTACCGACTTACCCCTTTGCCGAGGAACATTATTGGTTGTCGATGCCAGGTGATGTTGAACTGAGTCGGCCCGCGCAACTACACCCGTTGTTACACAGCAACTGCTCGAATCTGCATCATTTGAGTTACCGCAGTGAGTTTGTTGGTGATGAGTTTTATCTGGCCAATGAGTCAGGCCATTTTCCTGTTTCGGCGTATTTGGAGCTGGCCCGGGCGGCTTTGTCAGATGCCTTTGGTGTTCTGTCAGATGATCAGATGCTGGCCCTGGGTTCGGTGGCCTTTGGTCACCCATATGTGGCTGGTGATGGTCAGTTGATGATCGCATTGTTGCCAGGTGATTCAGGTCAGGTTGGTTTTGAGGTGTACAGTGAGCCGTCAGAATCGGTTCAGCACGTACACTGTCAGGGATATGGGTATTTGACAGCCCGTGCCGTGCCCGATGCCGTTGATGTGAATGACCCGGTATATGAAGTGCTTGAGGTTGACTCGTTGCCAGGTGTTTTGTTGACGCCCTCGCTGACCCATGGATTGTTGTCAGGTTTGTTGGGTGCCGGTCAGTCAAGTCGCTGGATGGTTTCGCAAATCGGTACGGTGCATGTGTTGGGAGCCAGCAGCCCGCGTTTGTATGCCCGGGTTCAGGCGTTTTCGGATCAACATCCCGCACAGGCGGCAATGGATGTTGACTTGTATGATGAATCAGGTCAGTTGTGTGCCCAATTATTGAATTGCCGGATGTTGTCGGTTGCATTGCCAGTGGGTGATGAGCCGGCTATGTCAGCCACGCCGTCCTTACCGGTGTTGGCAGCAAAGCCGACCACCCCGGTGTATTTGCCGGTTTATGAGTCAGGTTCATCATCCGGTGAGCTCAGCGCACCGGTGCTGAACAAGCCCAGTGGCTTGTCTTTGGTTGATCCGGCAGTGATGGCCAGTGAGCCATTGCCGACTTATTCGGCAGGACCCAAAGTGTCGTTGTTACCACCTTCGCTGATGGCTTTTGTGGACGCTGATGAGTCTGACCGCGTGCGTTTGCATCACCAGGGTGATGGTGTTGGTGTGTTGGAATTGATGCCGATGAGCGATGGTGATCAGCAAGCCCAGGGCAAAGCCTTGTTGGCTGGTTTGCAGCGAGCTGCTGAAGAGTCGTCCATTCAGGTTTTGTTGCTCAAGGGCTTGAGCAACGAATCCCTGGGTCTGGCCGCACAGCAGGCCAGCTGGGCACAGGATTTGTGTGCTGGTCTGATTGAGTTTCCATACCCTGTGATTGCGGTGATGAGTGAAGATGCGATTGGTCTGAGCTTGTTGTTGGGTGCCATGTGCGACTTCATGTTGTTGGCAGCAGAGAAGTACTATGCCTACACGGATGTTGATGCGAATGTTTATGCCACCACACAGGATGCGGCGGTGCTTACACAACGGTTTGGTTATTCGCAGGCCCAAACCTGGCTTTATGGGCCCAAAGCCCGTACCGGCCAAGCCTGCCGCAACGCAGGTCACACAGGGCAGGTCGTACCAGGTGGGCAACTGAATGACAAAGCCCGCCAATTGGCTTTGAACCTGGTTACCAAATCAGCCAAGGCACTGGGCCTGCTCAAGGCCCATTTGGCGGTGCAAATACCTGCAGGAGGGTCTGGTTTGGGCCTGGTATCAGGGGATGTTACAGGGCAGGACCGTGTGGCCTCACCCCCCCAGGTTGGTGCTGGATTGGTGCTGGATCAACCCTCACCGGGGCTGTGGCATGTGGCGCTGGATGCCACAGCCACCGATGGTGCTGTTTTGGTTGAATCCCTGGTTGATGTGTTGTTGCGCTCTCACCCAGATGAAGGTTGTCATGCGCTGGTGCTTTCCAGTGCCCATGAACAATGGTTGCCTGCTGACCAGGGCATTGAACCGTGGTTGCGCCTGGCCGATGCATTGGTTCAGGTTTCGGTTCCAGTGGTTGGGGTGTTGCAACATGCATCATCAGGTCGTGGTTGGTTATTGGGTCTTTGTTGTGATGTTTGTGTGTATGCACAAACATCACAATACAGCACCTCTGACCTGGGCAGTGAGCCTGAACTGCTGCGCCTGGCAGGTGCATTGTTCCCGCGTGCATTTGGCCGCCACCTGGGACAGGA
>NZ_MVBD01000025.1 GCF_002000055.1 Marinicella sediminis
CGTGTATGGCTTACGTGGACCTCAACCCAATTCGAGCTGCCATGGCGAAGACCCCTGAGCAGTCTGAATACACCTCCATCCAGGAAAGAATCAAAAACAAAAACACCAGACTGATCGGTCTTGGTTATGACGTAAATGATCTTCCTTTTTCACTCTCAGGATACCTGGACCTCGTGGACTATTCTGGTAGAGCTATCCTTGAAAATAAGCGTGGTTATATTCCTGAAAGCCTACCGCCGATACTCGAACGATTGCAACTCAATCCAGACACTTGGCTGGATGAATTAACTGGCTTCAGATCAGTAGGTTTCTCCGCTGTAGGCACAGTTGATCAGCTTAAAAGTTTCTGCCAGAAAGTCGGCAAAAGATTTGCTGTAGGTCACCGTCTGAAACCAGCCCTGGAGTAGCTATCCACCCAACATAACCTGATTGCAGATTCTGTCTGCTACCGTCCAACTCATCTGAAATCAGGCCAATTCAGTTAAATTCATCAAAACCGAGCGTTCAGGCCTCACATTCTCCTTCCTGACCAATCAATACAACTATTTTCGACATATAAACCAGCTTAATTTCTTCAACTGGTTTATCTAGCTAATGCCTGTCCCAGTATTTCAAGCTCAATGACTCAAGCTGGTTCCTTTTGAAAGTGCCTGTCTCGGAATTTGTTCCCGCCCAATAAATTGGACAGGCGATACTGATCACCTGTCCCTGTATTTTGCCTGTGTTGTCGATTTGAGGCTACAAGTCCAGATTATTCAATTCTGATCAATAGTTAAGACTGGATCAATGTGACCTATAGTCAATTTTTCAAAATTGTCTTTCCCATAGTCGTTAATTTTTAAAAAAGTACCAGAAACATTGAATTGTTCACACTTCCCATGTTTTGAGCTGTAATCTAAAGTTTCATCCTTCGTGACGCTGAGTGAGATCGAGTTGACCAAAAATGACTCGGTGCATGAGCTTTTATCCGCAAATATACGCATTTCATATGCATAGCTTATGAATCCAGATACATATACAATTTTTTCATTATATTCATCTGGATTTGCAGCAAGAGCATACATAGATATTTGATACTTTCTATTTTCGTTGGTAAATCCTAACTCCTCTACTTCACCAATAATATCTTGAGCTCCAGATTTTGAAATAAAAAATGAAACCAACAATAACAAGACTCTTATTGTACTTTTAGTCATAAATGTTCCCTAAAAATAATCCGTAAACACCTGTGTCCTGAATTGGACCGCCTATGTTTTTCTCATGTTCTAATTTTTTCACGTCCTCTTTGTCTTTTATTCCATGAAGATCACTCAATTTTGTTGCTGATGTCCACGATAAGTCGCCATGTTTATTCAATAAAGTAAACGTTCCAGCTTGGCCTACAAAACTATATAGATCAGTAAGACTGAAACTTAAATTATCATCAAAGTGAGAGTGCCCCAATGAATTAGGGGTTAGTCCAATTTTATTGTTTTTATCAAACCTTCGTCTAATTTGCCAAGGTTTTTTAGAACTTTTAGATCCTTTCTTACCAACTCCTGGATATGTAAAACCCCATAAACCTGTGTTCTTGTTTTTAAACGCATACCAATTAACCTCTCGATTTGATTCTTGTGCTGCAGGCCCAAAGGTTTCCGCAGCAGCCATATTCGCCTCGGTAACTGAATTAAACCCCCATTGATAAGGTAGCCCTCCTTTTTTGTCCAACTCTGTTAAGTAGTCATCTGCAACTTCTGAACATGATCTCATTGGTGATAAACATTCATACGAAGGCTCAGGTTGTTCAGTAACATCACAAAGTGAAGGCTCAATGCAATTTGAAACTGTATTGTCCTCAGACAACAATATTTGTCCCATATTTTCAGAATCAAAGGTACTAAAATTCACACCAGAAGCAGGTGTTCTTGTGGTTGCTCTTCTTAATTCATTGTAAATTTTATTCTTAGTCGTACCTTCTTGTTTCGCTTTCTCTGCAACTTGCCTGTCAATTTCTATAATATTTGCGGCAACTTCCGTAAGGGCATTTGACATCGGCACATGTCCAGTCGGATCCGTATAACTCAAAGGATTATTGAACACATAGGCATATCGATTCAAAGAATCAACCACAGATCCAGGAGGAATGACGGTGTCAGCCTGCAACATCATGCCCAAATCCGGATCGTATAACCGGGCCTTGAAGTTAACCAAGCCCAGCTTGTCGATATGACTTTGCCCGGTGAATCCATAGTTGGTGATGCCATCAACCGGATTAAACGATAGTTTATAATCCGGGGAACCTAAACTGCGGCGTTTGCCAAACACATCGTATGACAAATTACGGGTCACATTGCCATTGAACAATTGGTTGGTGATGACCTGGGTGCTGCCCAAATGATCCTTATGTATATATTGGACATCAATATTTGAAAGGTTGTTGTGGGTGACAACCGAGTCGCCCAGGTACCTTTTCACCTTGATACTGTTGGCCATACCATCGGCCCAACCTTCATTGATGATTTCCACATTACCGATGTACCAGGTTAATGTGGTCTCACCATCTGTGGTGTCTTTGCGAATTATTTTTTCATTGTTGGCCCCATAGACAAACTCTACAGAGTGACCACCCTCACTGAGGTAACTGGCTTTATTGAATGGTGTGTATTCAATGACCCTGCCATCTGAAACGATTTGGTTGCCCACATCATCATACTGGAAAGATTTTTCAACTGAGTTGTTGGAGGCCAGATTCATGAACTCAACACCATGAATGTGTTCCGCATGATACTCATAATCATAGGTAACCCCAGCAGTGGTGACCTGACTGCGTCGTCCACCAATTGAATATCCAGGACAGGCACTCCCTCAGAAATATCATACGGCCACTTCAGACATTTGCCACAGCTAATTCCAGCTGAATTTCTGAAAATCATGGTTTTAAACGGAGAAAACCATGGGACTGGCAAGGAAACAACAGATTTGTATAGATGAAACACCCTACTACCATGTGGTAAGTCGATGCGTCCGCAGAGCTTTTTTGTGTGGTGATGACCATGCCTCTGGGAGGTCGTTCGAGCACCGAAGAAAGTGGGTCGTAGAACGCATGAAATACCTTTACAGATTATTCAGCATTGACATCTGCGCATATGCGGTGATGTCGAATCATTTTCATATTGTCTTGAAGGTTAATAACAACAAGGACTGGACAGATAAACGTGTACTCATAGCTTGGGGTGGCTTGTTTGATTTGCCAGGACCCTGTGAGCCCTACCTGAGGGGTGAGCACATAAGCAAACCTCAATTGGATTTCGTGATTCAAAAAGCGGATGTTTATCGCAAGAGACTGAGGTCTATCTCTTGGTTTATGAAAACGCTGAATGAGTACATCGCTCGCAGGGCAAATATTGAAGATGGCTGTACTGGTCACTTTTGGGAAAGCCGGTTTAAAAGCCAAGCCCTGCTAGACGAACGCGCGCTGCTAACCTGTATGGCCTACGTAGATCTCAACCCTATTCGAGCCGCTATGTGCAAAACTCCCGAGCAATCTGACTACACATCCATCCAGGAAAGAATTAAAGACAAAAACACTAGGCTTATAGGCTTTGGCCATGATGAAAAAGACCTGCCATTTTCACTGTCGGGTTACCTTGATCTGGTTGATTATTCTGGAAGGGCAATCCTGGAAACCAAACGCGGATACATTCCAGAAAACCTACCACCGATTCTCGACCGACTGAGCCTCGACCCAGACACCTGGCTCGATGAGCTTAAAGGCTTCAAATCAGTCGGATTCTCCGCTGTCGGCACAGTGGATCAGCTCAAAAGTTTCTGCCAGAAAGTCGGTAAAAGATTTGCTGTGGGCCACCGATTAAAACCAGTTCTGGAGTAGCTATCCACCCAACATAACCTGATTGCAGATTCTGTCTGCTACCGTCCAACTCATCTGAAATCAGGCCAATTCAGTTAAATTCATCAAAACCGAGCGTTCAGGTCTCACATTCACCTTCCTGACCAATCAATACAACTATTTTCGACATATAAACCAGCTTAATTTCTCCAACTGGTTTATCTAGCTAATGCCTGTCCCTGTATTTATCTCTCCTGTATTTCCGTGTCCCTGTATTTGTTTTTTATTTAATTGGTTCGTTATAAAACCTGCACTTATCTGACCACTCACTCATAGGGATTTCGAAATATATATCTAACATCTCATCATCTACCAAATTTTCTGGAAGACAAATAACTTGAACAGGCTTAAACCAATGCAGTAATTCTGGTTTTTCTGACACTCCTTCAACCTTCAAAACTATCTGTTTATATTTTTCAATAACAGTTCCATTACGTGCCTCTAAATAAACACTTATCCTATTTGGATATGAAACATCTTTGCCTTCAATTATTTCGACATTCCTTATTGATAATTTCCAGGTAGAAGGCCTGATTTTATTTTCATCAGAGTTGAACTCTACAAACTCGATTTTGTATGGTTCTCCAATTAACAGAAACGTATTAGAATCATTACTTTCTTTACTTTTAATTTCTATTGATACAAAAATTAAAAATATTACAAATAATCTTTTCATTCTTCCTACTCCCATTCTTTGTGTTTTTGTAACCTTTTCGCTCTTTTTCCATTTCGTTTAATTTGTCTGTAGTTTATATTTTCTTTATCTGCACCTGCTTCCCTAAAAAAAAAAGCGCGGACAGGCACTCCCTCAGAAATATCATACGGCCACTTCAGATATTTGCCACAGCTAATTACAGCTGAATCTCTGAAAATCATGGTTTTAAACGGAGAAAACCATGGGACTG
>NZ_MVBD01000026.1 GCF_002000055.1 Marinicella sediminis
TCAAATGACCTTCCAGAAGCATGATCGTCACCACACAGGAAGGCTCTGCGGACGCATCGACTTACCACATGGTAGTAGGGGGTTTGTTCAACACAAATCTGGTATTTCCTTGCCAGTCCGATGGTTTTCTCCGTTTAAAACCATGATTTTCAGAAATTCAGCTGGAATTAGCTGTGGCAAATGTCTGAAGTGGCCGTATGATATTTCTTAGGGAGTGCCTGTCCGCGCTTTTTTGAAATCATGGAAACAAATAAGATGTATAAAAAATGGTTAGATGCAATAACAAAACTTGGCGCAATTAAAAATGCAAGAGTTACTTGTCCTGAGTGTGAACAAGCAATATTAACCAGGATAGATATTCCTCTTGAAAGGGAGCACAGTGTTTTTGAAAGGCTGATTTATTGTGAAAATTGCAATGCAGAAAAATCATTTACAATTGAAGGAGCTACTAGATACTTTGGGTATAATGGTAAGGATAAAGTTTCTGATACAATTAAAATTGATGTCATCAAAAGACGCTATCAAGCTTCCAAGACAATAAAATAAAAACAACACAGGGACAAAAAAATACAGGGACAGGCATTAGCTAGATAAACCAGTTGGAGAAATTAAGCTGGTTTATATGTCGAAAATAGTTGTATTGATTGGTCAGTAAGGTGAATGTGAGACCTGAACGCTCGGTTTTGATGATTTTAACTGAATTGGCCTGATTTCAGATGAGTTGGACGGTAGCAGACAGAATCTGCAATCAGGTTATGTTGGGTGGATAGCAACTCCAGGGCTGGTTTCAGACGGTGACCTAATGCAAATCTTTTACCGACTTTCTGGCAGAAACTTTTAAGCTGATCAACTGTGCCTACAAAATACAGGGACAGGCACTTTTCAGAGAGACCAGCTTGAATGATTGAGCTGGTTATTTTGTGGAAGCTTAGATGAGGGAGTGCCTGTCCGCGCTTTTGTCGTTAGGAGAAATTAAAAGTGAAGTTATATTCAAAAATATTTATGGTACTAATAATCTTGCTTTTTAATTGCACTGTGAGTTGCTCTAAAGAATTAACAAAAGAACTACGTTATGAACAGATAGAGTGGCTTATCTTTAATAATTTTGATGAGTATGAAGAGAAGGAGCTAATTAAATTATTGGACAGATCGAGGAAAGTCATTAATGAAATGAATTATGAATATTTGAAACATTATATATTCATTAGGAGTTCAGAAAAAAAAGCCATTAAACAGTTAAAGAATGCATTTGAATTAGGGCATAAAGAAGCTGGATACAACCTTTATAATCATTTGACTTTGGATGATAAAGCTATGGCTGAGAGATATTTGGTTGAAGCAGCTAAAAGAGGCAGTGTTGAGGCCATGTTTCTTGTCGGTGTTTATCATGATGATGAAAATGATCGGTATATTAGTGATTTTTCCAAAAAAGAGATGTTTGAAATGCTTATCGCATCTGCAATGGAAGGTCAAACACAAGCAATATTGAGTCTCGGAAAACAAGCTATTAATAGTAAATTTTCTACTGTCCCAGATGCTTTGCTTTGGAGGGTGATCAATTATCTAGTGAATCAAGATGGAGAAAACAGTGTTTTGGTTGCGGATTTTGAAGCCAATAAAGTTTGGAAAAATTATTGTTTGAAGTTCAATAAATTCATGGCCCAAAATTTCGATTTACTGATTGAATCTACTGAAACTCCTGAAAGGGATAAATATCTGCTGCTCTCAAAATCAATTGTTGAATGTATGAATTGAATTATAAAACACTGAGACAAACTAGGGGACAGGCAAATACAGGTAAAATACAGGGACAGGCACTTTTCAGAGAGACCAGCTTGAATGATTGAGCTGGTTTTTTTGTGGAAGATTAGAAAATTGACGTGGTGTAGAGGCGTTTTTCAGGTTTGAAACACCAGGTGAAATGATCATGGCCAGAAATGCCAGATTTGGAATTAATGGGGTCAGAGTCATTAATTCGCATTCGAGAAAACAAGCAGGTCATTAAAATCAATGACTCTGACCTCATTGACTCACGCATAAATCCATGGTTTTCAGAAATTCAGCTGGAATTAGCTGTGGCAAATCTCTGATGAGGCCGTATGATATTTCTTAGGGAGTGCCTGTCCGCGCTTTTGTTTCGCGCTTTTTGGGTTGAATGAAAAAGCAAAAACTGTATATCATCGGACTGTTTGGCAACAAGAATATTTGATTCACCAATATGTTCCTATGCGAGCGATTGAGCCACTATGGAAATAAAATGGAAACAATAAATTTTTATAAAACTAACGAAAAATACGGATCTCTCTCTAATTTTTCTAAACACGAGGTGTACTATTATAGATTCTGGAAGACATCAGAGCATGCATTTCAAGGAATGAAATTTTATGGATTGTCATATGATCATGAGTTATTAATTGCATCGAGTGAGACACCTCATGAGGCAGCAAAATTAGGTAGATCTCTATCTCCAATTAGAGAGGATTGGGAAGAAGTCAAAACTCAAATCATGTATGAAATATTAATGGCAAAGTTCATACAAAATTATGATGCTAGGGAAGTTTTATTTTCTACAGGAAAAAATAAAATTGTTGAACATATTAAAAATGACAGTTTTTGGGGATATGGTGGAGATGGCAATGGTGACAACGTATTAGGGATGCTTTTGATGAAAGTCAGAGATGAACTGGAAAAAAAATATGATGACTGTATTATCGAAAAGTTGCCGCCTGAAAAAAAATTTCCAGAATATACTGAAAATGATATCGGTTGGAGAATGGGAGCTGGAGAAGATTACTTGAAAAATTGGACTTTATGGTTTAACGGCTTAAGCAAAGAAGATCAAAAAAAGTATAAGATATTTCATTTCGGAAAACCCTGAGTGACCTTGGGCTTGAAGAACAAATTCTGGCACAGGCACTTATCAGAGGAACCAGCTTGAGAGATTCAGCTGGTTTTTTTGTGGAAGATCAGAAAATTAACGTGGTTCAGAGGTGTTTTTCAGGCTTGAAACATCAAATGCTATGAATGGCGCCCAAAATGACCTGATTGAATGAAATACAGGGACAGGCACTTTTCAGAGAGACCAGCTTGAGTGATTGAGCTGGTTTTTTTGTGGAAGATTAGAAAATTGACGTGGTGTAGAGGCGTTTTTCAGGTTTGAAACACCAGGTGAAATGATCATGGCCAGAAATGCCTGATTTGGAATCAATGGGGTCAGAATCAATGGGGTCAGAGTCATTGATTCGCATTCGAGAAAACAAGCAGGTCATTAAAATCAATGACTCTGACCCCATTGACTCACGCATAA
This sequence comes from Marinicella sediminis, assembly GCF_002000055.1. Classification (GTDB taxonomy): domain Bacteria; phylum Pseudomonadota; class Gammaproteobacteria; order Xanthomonadales; family Marinicellaceae; genus Marinicella; species Marinicella sediminis. Next base: position 3,308 of record NZ_MVBD01000026.1, read on the forward strand.
ATCCATGATTTTCAGAGATTCAGCTGTAATTAGCTGTGGCAAATGTCTGAAGTGGCCGTATGATATTTCTGAGGGAGTGCCTGTCCTGGATATTGGGGAAGTAGTCAATTTATTCAACAGATTGAAGATAAACTGAAGGTCAAAGT
>NZ_MVBD01000027.1 GCF_002000055.1 Marinicella sediminis
TCATCGGTGTGGATTTGGCAACAATCACAAACCATCATGGCCGAGCGTGACAAAGCGCTGACTGAGAAAAAAGTCGCCGAAGAGGTGACAGATTTTTTGGTGGAAACATTCAAATCAGCCGACCCCACCCAAACCCTGGGTACTGAACTGACCGCTGGTGACATCCTCAGGCAAGGGATGCTCCAAATTGAACGAGAAGCCTTTGATCCATTGGTTAAAAACCGTTTGGTGGAAGCTTTGGGTGATGTCTATTTAAGCCTGGCCGACTTTGATCAGGCTCATGAACTGTATCAAATGTACCAGCCCCAGGTGTCGGATGCTGATGCAGACCATCGGTTCATCCTAAAAACAGCGCGCCTGTTATTGAGTAACCAGCAGGAGGATGCTGCAGAAGAAGCCATCAGTTTGCTGCAAGATGCTGAGTTAACTGATCAGAATGCCCTGGCATTGAGCATTTTAAAGGCCAATATCCTGAACGCCAGTGGCCAGATTCATGAAGCCACGGCTTTGGCATCTAAAAACCGAATGGATGCTTTGCAACGATATTCTGCGGCTTCCAATGAATACCTGAACAGCCTGATCAATCTGGCCCGCATCAAACGGTCAAACATCGATGAAAAGCCCGCAAGTCTGTTGTTGTATCAGGAAGCCGCAGAATTACTTGAACAGCATCATGATGATCTCATCCAACTCAGTGAGGTGAAAACCAGCGTGGCCATTCTGTTGAAAGACGTTGGCCGACTTGAAGAAGCCAACCAAATATTTTTGGAAGTGCATGAATTGCTGTTGACAATCTATGGTCAAGATCATTTAAAAGTGGCCAATTCACTGAACAGTTTGGGAATCATGGCTGAAAGGCTGGGAGATCCACAGAAGGCATTGGATTTTTATCATCAGGGTATCGAGGTCAAAACCCAACTTTATGGCGAGGACAGCCCCCGCCTGGCAAGCAGTTACTATAATGCAGCCGAGTTGTATTCCTCTAAGCTCAAGGCATATGAGCTTTCACTGAAGTACTATCAAAGGGCTTTTGAATTGATGACAGGCGCTGAAGGGAAAGCACTGATCAATTTAAACATCATGCAAAGGGCATACGCTAAAACATTGATTGAGTTGCAACGCTTTGCAGAGGCTGAGCAGTTATTGCAGAATCAAATTGAATTTTTTGCGGCATTTAATATGCCTGCACGCTACAGCGAGTCACAAAGCCGTGTCTATCTGGCGTACCTTTATGATCTGACCGGTGAAACTGAGAAAGCCGCCACTTTGATCAAAGAGGCCTGGCCATTTATTGAACACAAAGCAGGAAAAAACAGTTTTTATTTTCAACTTGGAAACAAGTTAAATCAAAAGTATGGCAATCCCGTCGAACAATGAATGCCATACCCATATTAATGAAAGGAGTAATACCATGTTTAGATCGATTGTAATTACAGCAGTCATTTTGTTCAGTTTGCCAGTCATGTCCAATGATGACGATAAATGTATAGAGACGGTTTTGGCACCCACTGGTTTTGTCAGGGATGGTTTTGACACAACCAGCTGGATTGATTCGATATTTTGGGTCAATAACTTAAAGCAAACAGTTGACGCCGAAGACCGCAACCTGAGAACGTTCAGTTGTGATACGGCTTTTGTTGACATTGTTGGGCAACCAACCAGAGCCGGTGACTTTGCGGTGTTCCAGAATACTTTTGGCTTTGATCTGAACGACTTTCCAGACACTTTGGCTCAGTTTGAATTTACCCTGAGGGTAGACAGTCTTGTGAATTCGTATGAGAATGGCGATTCATTTACCCTGTTTCGGGTTTACCAGGATGAAAATGACCTCAGTACAGTGATGCTGAATGTGGATCTGATCCGCATCAAGTCGTTCACCAAACCGGATACCAAGCCGGTGGCAGGAGATTACTGGTTGATGGAAATCAGTTTCATTAACCAGAAAGATGGTTCTACTTACATCAAGTACCATGCCATCAAAGGCGATGAAGCAGATGTGTATTACCGTTGGGAAGGTGACAATAAAATGGCCAATACATACATGATCATCACTGATGAGAAAGGTGCTGCCAGATATGACAGTAAAGTGCCTGATGTCAGTTCAGTGAAGCCACGCATCAACCATTTGGGTATGGTGGATGCAGCCACACCTTTTGTGATTGGTGATCAAATTGTGTTGCATGGTCCAATGCCTCGTAACCAGTAAAGTCATTCTTAACACTGAAAAAAAACCGGGTTAATCCCGGTTTTTTTGTGGCTCAATGATGACCTGCTTCATCACACAAATATGCAGTTTATCAACCACTGATGTATTGGCCTGTTGAAGTAAAAAACTGACAATGCCGGCCCATTGATGGAGTCAAAAGCCTGTTTCGGTCAGCCGCCTCATCGCCAGCCTGATAAACACTGATTGAGCAGTCGAAAAAACTGTGATTCATTTTTGCAGAACCTGTCGATGGGGCTGGATGGATAAAAGTGTTGAATTTTGACAAGAAACCCCAGGTTTTTGCGTTTATAAAGGTATGACAGTCAACAATGGCTCCAGCCAGGGCTGCTGTCATAAGGAATGCAGGGATGGTTAATGATCAGGGATGAATCAGGGAAGACCGTGAGCGCCCGTCACACACCGGGCGCTTCATGAGATAAGGATCACAGGAAGTCATTACCCAGGGATGAGTCAGGGATGGTGTGTACCAACAACTCAGAACGGCGGTTCAGTTCTGAACAACATGGGATTTTGTGTAACCACTCATATAGGCGTTATCTGTGAGCGGAAGTCCCATGTTTAGCCCATCAATTGGGTTATACTGTGCAACGTTTTTCCGCGGGCTGCGTGTGGCCTGGTGATGACATGAAAAAATCCGATCCTTTGAATAAACAGCAGTGGCAACA
>NZ_MVBD01000028.1 GCF_002000055.1 Marinicella sediminis
ATCATCGACCCTGAACAAGACAACACCCTGGCGCTTTACCTGCACCAGGCAGATGGCAGCCCGCTGACCGGCACACAGGTTCAATTGACGGTGTTCAAAGGACCTGGCACAGGCACGGTGCTCAATGGCACAAGTGATGGTTCAGGCCAGGTCAGTTTTCAGCTCAGCCACAGCGTCAATGGCACCGACCGGCTGCGGTATGAATTCACTCACAACAACCAACTTCACCGCTGTTTGGCGCTGGCCCGCTGGGAAGTGGACATCATCTTTGCCGATGGGTTTGGCGACTGAACAGCTCCCAGGTGGGACGATGACAAAATACAATTGAACTCAACTGATATGGCGATGGCTGTGATGAAAAACCAGCTGAATATTTCAATTTAGTTTCCCTGATTGGTGCCTGTCGCTGTCTTGTTGTTCTGAATCTGGCAGTCTGAATATTTGGACTTTTTCATGCGAATCTCCTTAAGATTCATCATCAGAAAATTCTACTTTTGACTTCAGCTATTTTTCGGGGGGATTACCGTTTTTCAAACCTGAAAAACGCCTCTAAACCACGTCAATTTTCTAATCTTCCACAAAAAAACCAGCTCAATCACTCAAGCTGGTCTCTTTGAAAAGTGCCTGTCCCTGTATTTCTCCTCCGTCCCTGTATTCCTCCTGATTAGTTTCTCTTTAAATTCAATACCTCTAGAGTTTGAAATTTCAAGCAACTGAGTTTTACATTGATTACTAATATTTCCAAAAGTGTAGTGATTCCAACCGTAATAATGAGCATTGAACTCTTTACTAAATATAATTGTTAATAGATTTTTTTCATTTAAAGTCTTTATTGTAATACTCTCAATCTCCGAAAATTTGCCAACTATTGGCAAGCTATTTTGAATTCGTTTAAAATTATATTTATTGTTATTAAAATCCAAAAAAAGATGTGTATCATTAGTATAAAAAGTCACGCTATATAATAAAACCTCACAAGTTAGAGGCCTATCAATATTGACATTGCTTTCTCGGCATGATGATAAAACAATGGTAATTGAGAAAATTAATATTGCTAATTTCATATTTTTGTTAATTAATTCATTATTCATATTGAGTCTATTTATATACCTTTTCAGGTTATTTATAGAAAAGCGCGGACAGGCACTCCCTCACTCCCTCAGAAATATCATACGGCCACTTCAGACATTTGCCACAGCTAATTACAGCTGAATCTCTGAAAATCATGGATTTATGCGTGAGTCAATGGGGTCAGAGTCATTGATTTTAATGACCTGCTTGTTTTCTCGAATGCGAATTAATGACTCTGACCCCATTAATTCCAAATCTGGCATTTCTGGCCATGATCATTTCACCTGGTGTTTCAAACCTGAAAAACGCCTCTACACCACGTCAATTTTCTAATCTTCCACAAAAAAACCAGCTCAATCATACAAGCTGGTCTCTCTGAAAAGTGCCTGTCCCTGTATTTTATCTCTCCAACTGGTTTATCTAGCTAATGCCTGTCCCTGTATTGTTTCCTTGTTTGGTATTTTTTCAAACTATTTCAACATCAAATCCATTATGTTTCATGAATTGTGCATATCCTTCACCTGCGTATTTTAAAACTCCATTTTCCCACCATGAATTATATTTTTTCAGTGAAGCACCAGGAATTAATAAACTTTTGAATTCTTCATCAAGCTTTCTAATCTTCGCTTCAAATTCTTCATCGTTTTTCTTTTGCATATAGTACTCAATTCCATTTCTTATACTTAACTCATTAATATATTCACCATAGTCCCAACCATATCCATCTTCACACTCTTCAATAAACTGTTTCCAGCCACAAATATAATATTCCGATGTAAATTTGTTTTTTGAATTAGACATTTTTTACCAACCATCTATACTATTTAAAAACCATGTCACTTGAGCTTGAGCATCAGAAACACCCTCAATTTGTGAAGTCAGCCTGAAAAAGGTACTAATTGACCCCTCTTGCATCACTCCCACATAACCAGTTGAGGGTTCAAATCTAATAATTGCACCATCTGAAGACCTAGTATCCTGCATAACTCCATTTCTCGAATTTGGAGCCCAAAATGACCTTGCTGCTGCAATATAACTGTCTTGATCCAAATAATATTCTTGCATATCAGCACCACCAGGCTTGAATTTATATAAGAAAAGCGCGGACAGGCACTCCCTCAGAAATATCATACGGACACTTCAGAGATTTGCCACAGCTAATTCCAGCTGAATTTCTGAAAATCATGGTTTTAAACGGAGATAACCATGGGATTGGCCAGGAAATATCAGATCAGTGTCTCTGAGACACCTTATTACCA
>NZ_MVBD01000029.1 GCF_002000055.1 Marinicella sediminis
ATACCTGGACCTCGTGGACTATTCTGGGAGAGCTATCCTGGAAAATAAGCGTGGTTATATTCCTGAAAGCCTACCGCCCATACTCGAACGATTGCAACTCAATCCAGACACTTGGCTGGGTGAATTAACTGGCTTCAGATCAGTAGGTTTCTCCGCTGTAGGTACAGTTGATCAGCTTAAAAGTTTCTGCCAGAAAGTCGGCAAAAGATTTGCTGTAGGTCACCGTCTGAAACCAGCCCTGGAGTAGCTATCCACCCAACATAACCTGATTGCAGATTCTGTCTGCTACCGTCCAACTCATCTGAAATCAGGCCAATTCAGTTAAATTCATCAAAACCGAGCGTTCAGGCCTCACATTCTCCTTCCTGACTAATCAATACAACTATTTTCGACATATAAACCAGCTTAATTTCTTCAACTGGTTTATCTAGCTAATGCCTGTCCCTGTATTTAGCATTTGATGTTTTAAGCCTGAACAACACCTCTAAACCACATTAATTTTCTGATCTTCGACAAAAAAACCAGCTGAATTTCTCAAGCTGGTTCCTCTGAAAAGTGCCTGTCCCGGTGTTTTCCAACAAACCCATCCTGCAGATTCTGTCTGCCACCGTCCCACTCACTTCTAATCAGGCCATTTCGGTCTGATACATTGCATTTGATGTTTTAAGCCTGAACAACACCTCTAAACCACATTAATTTTCTGATCTTCGACAAAAAAACCAGCTGAATTTCTCAAGCTGGTTCCTCTGAAAAGTGCCTGTCCCGGTGTTTTCCCGGTGTTTTTCCAATATTTCCACCGGTGTTTCTTATCTTCCCTTCAATAAAACTCCTCCACCATTGCTTAACAGCTTTTTTTTGTATTCCATACTAGAAATATCAGGACAGTTTAATACTGCATTAACATATTCATTTGGCGGGGAATAATGATGGCAATTAATATAGTGTAGTATTGCAACTGGGCTAACATAGATTTTATCATTTTCAGGCAAGTAAATATTTGAGTTGAAAACAGGCCCATCAAATTGACAAATGTTACACTTGTGCATTCCAGCTGATACGAATGGTTGCCAAGGGTTATTACATAACTCTTTTAACTTTTTGTAAAACTCAATTGAAACACTACCCTTATTAAAATCATAATTTTTATCTAGCCAACCTACTGCTAATATAAAATCTTCCTTTATAGGTAGAAAATCGCACTGTTCTAAATCTTTAATGTACATAATTATGATGTCTTTCTAAAGCTCAATTTTTGAAAAAGGATCAAAATTTTTAAATCTTCCTGTATTCGAATGATGAGAAGGCCCGATAGTCATTCTACCATTTGAATAATATCCAGGACAGGCACTCCCTCAGAAATATCATACGGCCACTTCAGATATTTGCCACAGCTAATTACAGCTGAATCTCTGAAAATCATGGTTTTAAACGGAGAAAACCATGGGACTGGCAAGGAAATACCAGATTTGTTACCAGGAGACACCTTATTACCATGTGGTGAGTCGATGCGTCCGCAGGGCCTTCCTCTGTGGTGATGATCATACCACTGGCAGGACATTTGAGCACCGCAGAAAATGGGTGGTTCAGCGCTTTCAATACCTGGCAAAGCTGTTCAGCATAGACATCTGCGCCTATGCAGTGATGTCGAACCACTTTCACATCGTCCTGAAGGTCAATAACAACAGGGACTGGACAGATAAACGTGCACTCATGGCTTGGGGTCGCAAAAGCGCGGACAGGCACTCCCTAAGAAATATCATACGGCCTCATCAGAGATTTGCCACAGCTAATTCCAGCTGAATTTCTGAAAATCATGGTTTTAAACGGAGATAACCATGGGATTGGCCAGGAAATATCAGATCAGTGTCTCTGAGACACCTTATTACCA
>NZ_MVBD01000003.1 GCF_002000055.1 Marinicella sediminis
CAACGAGTTCCGACCACATTCATCGCTGTCAAATCTCACCCCCAAGGAGTTTTGTCAACAACAGAGAAAGAGTCAGAAATCTCTAGTTTTGGCTGGTACTGTTTCTGGGTAGGGGTCAATACAATGTAAATGTATTGTCCACTATGGTTCAACATAGAGGGGAATGGGTAAATATTAGGGATATATATGGTGATTACATACTCCTATGTGCTCAATTCGAGTCAATAAGTAAGGAATACAATGAGACAGACTCAAAGTTTTTATTTCCAATAGAGAAATTTGGATCTGAATTAATTAATAATAAATTAAAACGATTCTTCTTGAAGAAATTTAATTTAGATCCAGGAAGGTCAATTTCACGTATTAGAGCAGGTATTACTCATCCCAAGGGTGAAGAAAACGAATTTTTATCAAAGATCCATATCAGTGAAATTAATGGATTGTCAATAATCATGTTTTCTATCGTAATAAGTAAGGTTTTGATAGATAGTGGAGTAGATTCATTTGTTACAGATAGTTATCAATACAGATTAGGTATTCAGCATCTAAGTCAATAATAAAATGATTGAATTCGAAAAACACCAAAAGAATTTTGAGTAAGTTCAGTCCTAACAAGTTTGATTTTTTGTCCGCAAAAAAGGCCTGAATAATAAATTCAAGCCTTGTAGGCTCATTTATCTTGAACCAATAAACTCAAGGTAAATGACTTTTATCTCATAAATCGAGACGCGCCTGGTCTTTTAATCTCATTTTATGTATCCCAATAATCTCATTTATTAGGGCTCTAATCTCATTTTATGCATCCCATTACGATATATACCCAAAAAAAGGCCCTGCAATATAATGCAAGGCCTATTAATCTCATTAAGATTGACGCTAAAATCTCACATACTTTGACGTAAATCTCATCGATCTTGACGCGTCAGGGGGGAAATTGATTAATCCCAACTCAACGCACCACCGGTCTGGTATTCCGTTACACGGGTTTCAAAGAAGTTCTTTTCTTTTCTCAGGTTGGATTGTTCGTCCAGCCAGGGCAGGGTGCATTCGGCGCCTGGGAAGGGTTCTTCAATGCCCAGTTGTCTGGCTCTGCGGTTGGCGATGTAGCGGAACTGTTCTGAGTGGTCTTCGGCTGAGTAGCCGAGGATAGGGCGGCGCAGCAGGTATTTGGCGTAACCGATTTCAGCGGCTTCTGACTCATCCCACATCTCGCGGATTTTGGCTGGGTCCAGTTTAACGTTTTCTTCTTCGATGATTTGCTTGACCACGCGGATACCGAAGGAGGCGTGCATCACCTCATCACGCATGATGTATTGCAGCTGTTCGGCGGTGCCTTTCATCAGGCCACGACGTTGTAAAGCGAAGATTGGGCTGAAGCCGTTGTAGAACCAGCAGCCTTCGAAGATCGCGCCAAAGAACATGTAGGCCAGCACGAAGTTTTCCAGTTCGTCGCGGTCATTCAGGTCGATGTTGGGGCGCAACACACTGTTCAGGCGGCGGTTGGCGACCTGAATTTTTTGGTTGATCTCCGGAACCACGCGGTAGCGGTTGTAGATTTCCCCCTGGTCGAGGCCAATGGTCTCGATGCAGTGCTGGTAGGTCCAGGTGTGCAGGGCTTCTTCATAGACCTGTCGGGCCTGGTAGATTTGTAGTTCGGGAGCCGACATTTTTTCCATCACTGCCAGGCCAATGTTACGCATCGCCAGGATGTCAGACGTGGTCAGGTAGGACAGCACGTTCTGATAGACGTGTTTTTCGTCTTCGGTCAGGGTTTTGTTATAATCATGTACGTCCTGGGTCATGTTGATGTCCAGTGGCGTCCAGTGATTCTTATTGGCGTTGAGGAAGAACTTCCACGCCCAGGGGTATTTGAACGGTGCCAGCTGATTCACATCGGTCAGTCCGTTGATCACCCGTTTGTCTTCAGCCCGTACCGGTTCCACACCACTGGAGGCATTGTTCAATGTGTTTTCCGGGGTCACATTGAGGGTTTCCGGTTCAGGTTTTTTGACTTCAGCTGCTGGCTTTTTGGCCGGCTCAGTCGCAGGTGGTTGTTTGGCATCTTCTTTTGGTTTGCCAACGCCCAACGGGTCGTCCCAATTCATCATGATTTTTTTAGCTCCTAAAATAATCGGTTCAATGATTCAGTCTAATACGCATGGGTCCATCCCAGCGCTTACACACACTATTTGTTTACGTGTTCAGGTTTCCAGTCCAGTGGTTACCGGCCAGGGTGTGAACATCGCTTGTTGGTTTCATGCAGGCTGGTGTCAATACACCGGCCAATCACACGAGCTGTTTCCAGTCCGTAGTATATTCAGCGGACCTTCGTTTGTTTGTGAAAAAGGTCAGCTGATTGAAGTGACCAGATGAGGATACCCCATCTGGTCGCTGACTTTATTGACAGGCTTCACAATCCGGATCGAGGATGGAGCAGGCTTTTGGTGCTGCTGATCCCGGCTCGGAAATTTGTGGGGCCTGGTTCGAACTTGAATCGACACTTTTCTCAACATGGGTGGCGCCAATCGAACGCAGGTAGTAGGTGGTTTTCAGGCCACGCACCCAGGCGAGTTTATACAGTGAGTCCAGTTTTTTACCGGAAGGCTCAACCATGTACAGGTTCAGTGACTGACCCTGGTCAATCCATTTTTGTCTTCGTGAAGCGGCTTCCACCAACCACCTGGAATCAATTTCAAAGGCGGTGGCGTATTTGGCTTTCAGTTCTTCCGGGACGCGATCGATGGGCTGTACACTGCCATCAAAATATTTCAGGTCGTTGACCATCACATCATCCCACATGTCGAGTTTTTTCAGGTCTTCTACCAGGTATGGGTTGATGACGGTGAATTCTCCGGACAGGTTGGACTTAACAAACAGATTTTGGTAAACCGGTTCGACCGATTGAGAAACCCCTGAGATGTTGGAGATGGTGGCCGTCGGAGCGATTGCCATGGTGTTGGAGTTGCGCATACCCTGGGTTTTGATTTTATCCCGCAGGGTGTCCCAGTCCAGGGTACTGCTTTGGTCTTGTTCAATGAATTGACCGCGTTCTTCCTTAAGCATTTGGACCGAATCAATTGGCAAAATGCCTTGTGACCACAGTGAGCCATCATAAGAAGGGTACGTGCCACGCTCTGCAGCCAGATCACTGGATGCCTGGATGGCATAGTAGGACACCGCTTCCATGGTTTCATCAGCAAACTGAATGGCTGCTTCGGTGGCGTAGGCCAGGTCCTGGCTGTACAGGGCATCCTGGAAGCCCATCAAGCCGAGACCAACCGGACGGTGTTTCAGATTGGAGCGTCTGGCCTGAGGTACTGAATAGAAGTTGTAATCAATCACGTTATCCAGCATGCGCATGGCCGTGGTGATGGTTTTTTCCAGTTTCTTGTGATCAATGCCTTTATCGGTTACATGATGTGGCAGGTTGACTGAACCGAGGTTGCACACCGCGATCTCGGCATCTGAAGTGTTCAGGGTGATTTCGGTACACAGATTGGATGAGTGCACGACACCGGCATGGCGTTGTGGTGAACGGATGTTACAAGGGTCTTTGAAGGTGATCCAGGGGTGGCCGGTTTCAAACAGCATACCCAGCATCTTGCGCCACAGATCAGTGGCCTTGATCACTTTGAAGTTTTTGATTCCGCCGTTTTGAGCGGCTAGTTCGTATTGTTCGTACTGCTCTCTGAAGGCCTTGCCATACAGTTCATGTAACTCAGGCACTTCTTCAGGCGAAAACAGCGTCCAGCTTTCGTCTTTGGCAACCCGTTCCATGAATAAATCAGGGATCCAGTTGGCGGTGTTCATGTCGTGCGTTCGACGCCGGTCATCACCGGTGTTTTTGCGCAGCTCAAGAAACTCTTCCATGTCAATGTGCCAGGTTTCCAGGTAGGCGCACATCGCTCCTTTGCGCTTACCGCCCTGGTTAACCGCGACGGCGGTGTCATTAGCGACTTTCAGGAAGGGTACCACACCCTGTGATTCACCATTGGTGCCTTTGATGTGTGAGCCCAACCCACGAACACGGGTCCAGTCATTGCCCAATCCACCTGCGTATTTGGACAACAGGGCATCGTCTTTGATGGCGCTGAAAATGCCATCCAGGTCATCAGGTACGGTGGTCAGGTAACAGCTGGACAGCTGTGGACGCAGGGTGCCTGAGTTAAATAAAGTTGGGGTGGAGCTCATGAAATCAAATGAACTGAGCAGTTCATAGAATTCAATGGCCCGGGCTTCGCGGTCAATCTCATTGATGGCCAGGCCCATGGAGACGCGCATGAAAAATGCCTGTGGCAATTCAATGCGGGTTTTGCCCATGTGAATGAAGTAGCGGTCAAACAGGGTTTGCAGGCCGAGGTAAGTGAATTTCTTATCTCGTTCGGGTTTGATCGCTGCGGCCAGTCTGGGCAGGTCATAGCGGGTCAGTTCTGAATCCAGCAGATTCAGTTCAACTCCACGTTGGATGTATTTTCCGAAGTAATCCGGGTAGATTTCCTGCATGTCTTTCTGAGTGGCCACAGTGGGTTCACCGTTGATGAAACTCAGCGCCTCTGCACGGATGCCATCCATCAGCAGGCGGGCCGTGACATGGGAATAGTTGGGGTCTTTTTCGATCAGTTGTCTGGCTGACATGGTGACCGATGCATTGACATCAGATTCTGCCATGCCATCAAACAGATTGCGGCGTACGTCTTTGATGATCAGTTCTTTGGTCACGCCTTTCAGCCCACGGGTGGCTTCGGTGATGATGGTTTCAATGCGGGCCATGTCCAATGGTTTGCGGTTACCGTCGGCATCAATCACATGCAGGACTTCCTCGTTGGCGGCAGCTTCAGGCTCATTCTTTTCAGCCCGGGCTTTGGCCCTGGCTCGTTTTTCGTTTTGTTTTTCGCGGTAGAGTACGTAATTACGGGCGGCTTTGTGTTCGCCAGCTCGCATCATTGCCAGTTCAACCTGATCCTGAATGTCCTCAATATGAACCGTGCCACCATCGTCCATGTGTCTGAACAAAGCCATGTATACCTGGTCGGCCAGTTGTTCTACGGTTTCTCTGACCCGTCTGGACGCCGCGGCTTGCCCGCCCTCGACAGCCAGAAAAGCCTTGGTCATGGCGACCTGAATTTTTGACCCGTCAAATGCAGTTACCTGACCATTGCGACGGATGACGTTGAATTTTGAAGTGTTGTTGATGGTCTCTTGGGACTCGGATTTGCTTGCTTTGGGATCGGCACTCTGAACGTCGTTGCCGGACTTGGACTCTTGATCTGTATGCTGCATATTCCTGGATTATTTCACTGATGGCTAATGTTAAGTTTTGCGCCACGCACTGGCACAAATCTTCCCGAACTACTCTCTCTCAACACAAGATAATATCTTAAATTTTCAGTGACTGGCAAGGATAAAATCGGCTAAATTTTTCCGTCATCCTAATATCAATGACTTAGCAAATTAACCTCATTTTTTGCGCAAACTAAGGGTCAGATTTAGGCAAAATTGAACATCTGTCATGAACCTGGCGGAACCATTTTGGCTTGTGTTTTGGCTTTGAATCGCAAGGTGTTCAGTACGGCTGCAGCAGTCAGGCCGACAATGATTCCAATCCACAGTCCCTCGGCTCCCATACCCCGTTCGAAACACAGATACCAGGAGGCGGCAAAGCCCAGCAGCCAGAAGGAAAACAGGTTGCTGAACATGATGAAATTCATGTCCTTGATGCCCCGCAAAGCACCGGCTGAAGCGACCTGGATGCCATCAGACAACTGAAAAACTGCGGCATAAAACAGCAGGCTCACTGCGATGGTTGCCACCGCAGCATCATCGATGTACAGGCCGACAATCTGACTGGCAAACAACACCGTTATGGTGGCGGAAAACAGTTGGGTGAACAGCACCATGCCGACACCGTAAAAACCGGCATTTTTGATGTCAATGGGGTTGTTGCGACCGACCGCATTACCTACCCGGATGGTGATGCCCATGGACAAGCCCAGTGGCACCATGAATAACAGGGACGAAAAGTTCAAAGCGATCTGGTGGGCAGCCACTGTGTCGGTGTCCAGTGAAGAAGCCAACAAGGTGATCACCGAGAAAAATCCCACTTCAGCAAACATGGACATACCGACCGGAAATCCAAGGCGGAAAAAGCGCCAGATTTCATTCCAGTCGGGTTTGGCCAGATGGCTGAAAATGTGCAGCGAACCCATCACTTTGTGTTTATGGGTGATGATCACATAAGCAATCATTTGTACCCACAATACAATGGCGGTGGCGTAACCACAACCCTGTGCGCCTAATTGGGGCAGGCCCAGTTTGCCGAACATCAGGATGTAGTTCAAAGGGATGTTCAGCAGCAGTCCAAGAAAGGAGACGTACATGGTGGTTTTGGTCACTGACAGACCATCGGCCAAATACCGGAAGGTCACGAAAAATGACAACGGCATCACCCCCCAGGCGAGGGCATGCAGATAAGCTTCAGCTTCAGGAATCACCTCTGCCTGGGTGTTAAACAAGGCAAACAAGGGGTCCATCACCAGGATCGCCCCGGTAAAAAACAAGCCCAGAATGAATGCCAGCCACATGGCCTGACGAAAAAACGGGGCGATTTTGTGGCGTTTGTTGGCACCATCCATTTCTGAGATCACTGGCGGGATGGCCATCAGGATACCGAACACAAAAAGGATCGCGGTGGCCCACAATGAACTGCCTACGGCGACCGCTGCCAGGGTCACTGAACCCAACCGGCCCGCCATCACGGTATCCACAAAAGTCATGGCCACCACAGTGATCTGACTGATGATCAATGGCGTCGATAATTTGATGGTTTGACTGAGGTGTCTTTTGAAAGGCATCGCTTCCATGATTATTTACCCGTTGTTGTTCTCTATGTGTAACAGAATCGATTAAACTGTGATTTTGTTTTTGCGGAAGGATCAACCATGGCTCAAACAGCATTTGTGACAGGCTCAACCGGTTTTCTTGGCCGACATCTGTGTCAGCAACTCGCCGCTGCAGGCTGGCAGGTAACTGCCATGTGTCGAAGCTTACCAGAAAATGCCGTTGATGGGGTGAACTACGTGACGGCAGATTTGCTGGATGCCCACTCATTAAAAGCGGCTTTGCCAGACCAGATCGATGTGTTGTTTCATACCGCAGCAGACACCAACACCTGGCGCAAGAATAACCCCCGCCAAACCCGCACCAATTTGCAGGGCACTGAAAACCTGATGGCTGCAGCTGAACAGCGCCAGGCCAAACGCTGGGTGCATGTGTCATCGATCACCACTTATGGTGTTGACCATCATGGGCTGATGCAACTTACCGAACAGACTCCGCAGGAAGGTCTCAGCAGCCGGGTAAATTACGTGAAAACCAAATCCCAGGCCGAAGAGATGATCAGGGAGAAGGCCAGTAAGCTGAATGCCCTGATAGTGAATCCCACTCACATCATTGGTCCGGATGATCAGCACAACTGGATCCGTCTGTTCAAGATGATGATCAAAGATGAACTACCCACGGTTCCGGTCGGCGCAGGGTCCTTTGTTGATGTGCGTGATGTCGCCCGGGGCTGTATTCAGGCTGCTGAACATGGCCGGACTGGAGACAATTACATCCTTGGTGGTCATAATCTCGATTTTGCTGGCTTCATTGATCAGGTGGCTGACAGTTTTGCTCTGCAGGTAACCCGTCGCCATAAGCCGATGCCATTGATCAGACTGGCGGCCAAAGTTCAGTCAACACTCGGTTATCTGACCGGCAAAGAACCTGACCTGACGCCTGAGTCTTTGCAAATCATCTCCCATCAATACAGCACCTCAAGTCAGAAAGCCAAAGACGAACTGGGCTATCAGATCACCCCATTGGCTGACACCTTGAGAGACATCAGGCAGAACCTGAAGGAGCGAGGCATATTGTCATGAGCCGATACCAAAAGCTGATTTTTGATGCCGATAACACACTGTTTGATTTTGATCAGGCAGAGGCCACCGCTTTGCTTAACACCCTTAAAGATTTCGCCATGCCCACCCCCGATGGCTTGCTCGATTTTTACCGCCGGATGAATGCCACTTTGTGGCAACAGCTGGACAATAAAGTGATCAGCATTGCTGAATTGAAACAACAAAGGGCCGAACAATTATTTGCTTTTGTGGGCCAGGAGGCCGATGTACAGGATTTCAGTCATCACTACCTGGATGAGCTGGCCAACTGTCAGTTTTTATTGAATCATGTCAGTGAAACTTTACAGCAGTTGACTGATCACTGTGAGATGGCAATCATCACCAATGGGCTGTCCAGGGTACAAAAACCACGCCTGGCCAACAGCCCGATCAGGGCGCATTTCGGGGCCCTGGTGATTTCTGAAGAATTGGGAGTGGCCAAACCAGACCCTGAGATTTTTGCTCACACCTGTGAGCAGATGAACTGGGCTCAACCCGAAGAGGTGTTGATGGTGGGTGACAATTACCGTTGTGATATCCAGGGCGCGGCCGGCTTTGGTATGAAAACCTGTTGGTTTAATCTGCGGGGCGTACCCCATGATTTTGAAGACCATGATCACGAAATTCATCATTTTGGTGAGCTATTGGATGTGTTGCAATTACAGAGAATTTAATTTGACGGGTCACTTTTGAGCAGCATAATCTGGCAAGTGAATATGAGATTGCCACAGTCGCTGCGCGCCCTCGCAATGACATCAGTTAATTGAATGATAAAGTGATTTGTATGAACTCGGACATGGCGAGCCAAAAACCCAACGTTGACTGAAGTCAACGCTCATGGGTTTTTAGCTCAACAGGATGATGGAGTGACGGCTTCAGCCGGCAGCAGGCCACAACCAGGCAAAAGTACCAGCCGTTACGGCAGCATAAATCAGGGCATCCAACAGAAACCGTGCTGTGTTTGACCATGGATGGCCATACCAGATGGAAAAAGGTATCACACCATAACCATATGCCAGAAAACTGACTGCCATCACCAGGCGGAATACACTCATGTAGTCAGCTCCTGCTGTCAGTACCAAACAAGCCACATAAGCCACCAGCAGCGCACCGATAAAAAAGTGCATGATCTGTTGTAACAGCAACTTACCCATGGGTGGCATGCCATTGTCAAATACACTGATCATGGCCACCGGCCCCTGCTTGAATTTGTCTTGCATGGCCTCGCCATTCATGTCTTTCATGTCAGCACAGTGTGGCATGGTATACAAGCCTGGTTTCGGATTACCGGCACGCAAAGCATCGGACACCTGATCTTCGTTGTCCAACGGTTTGTAGTCGGCATTGTGGTATTTGATGACCATGTGAATCAGTGCGCTGGCTATCCAGCAAAACACCCCGGCTAATACAATTGGCAGCCAAAGCTGCAGCAAAGAAACTGTCATGATTGTTACCCCGTTATTCATTATTGTTTTATTCAGTATATCTATAAACCATTAAGTGTGCAAAAAAGTGAGCTCAGATCAGTTCAGTGTCAGCCTATGACAATGAAAATGGAACCGGTTGAGTGGAAGAGTCATAACAGAGATCCTGACAAGGTTTCTGCATTTATTTCGTTTATTAAGGTGAAGCTTGGTAGAGATGATGAAACGAAGCAAACTGAGCTTATCCATGACGGGACTTTGATACCAGGAGTCCGGAACTCAAAATTCATCAGAAGGTATCAGGATAAAAGTCAAAAAAATCAAATATTTCAAGGAGACTACGATGAATAAAAAATTAACCTTAACGGCAGCGATGATGATGGTAACAGGAGTCGGTTCAGCGGCACTCGACCGGTTTGTGGCCAATTATGTGGACAGAAACTATTCGAATGGTTGGCCACGTGAGTACAGCGGATTATTGTGGGAACAGGAAGCCTATAAATACATGCATGAATACGCCGCCAAATACATCGTGACCAGCGGAGGCACCGAATACATCAATTCCGCCAGCCTGCAATACCTGTACTCTGAGCCCACCGGCGTGCCGGGTTCAAATGAATTGACCCACTATTACTCCCATTCTGTTTATGGCGGACCCTTCAGTCCACCAACGGCCACAGAAGAGTTGGACAGCAATGGTTTGGATCCCAGGGCGTGTAACTGGGAAGGGTGGACACCCGGTGTGACAGACGGGGGTTATGCTTTTGGCGGTTCGGTCCATTTTTACGGACCCAGAGATTATATTCTCAATTTCATAGACAATGAATTCAAAGCCAATGGTGAACCATATAACTTGCATGGCATTGTTGGGGCTTGTAATGTGAAAGGTGACTCCTTTTTAATCCTTGCTGCACCCATCGTGCATGTCACCAAGTTGCATAACAGCGGCAAATAATCATCAAGGAGCCATGAAAAAAGGCCGCACAAAGCGGCCTTTTTACTGCCAGGGCCTTTTGTTTAAGCCTTGTTCAAAGCCGTGTCAAATTCTTCTTTGGCGTGTTCGAATTGAGACAGGGCTTTTTCCACGTACAACATCACTTCATCGACGTAACCATCTGTGGAGGCCGACCAGACGCGGTTGATGTAGCGTTCGCCGGCGGCGAAGCTGGACATGATGTCGGCGTAATCCTGAATACCAAACAGGTGTTTCATTGACTCCCTGGCTTCGGCGAAATTCATCAGATCAGCACGGAACAGTTTGTCAATTTCAAAGCGCATTTCATAAGTGGGCACTTTGTCTTTGCGGCCATTAAGGGCTTCCAGGTTGGTCAGTAAATTATCCAGTGATTCGATCAGAACTTTTTTGTTGTTCTGCAGTAAATCGCCATGTTTGGCGGCGGCACTGGATTCTTTTTTATAGATGAATGCGCCAATAAAACCGACCAGCATCACCGGAATGAAATAGGTCCAGTTCATTGCCCGCTCGTCCAAAGAGGCCAAAAATGCACCTGCCAGGAAGGACAGGATGACTAAAATAAATGCCATGTTTTTCATATGTTTTCTCCTTATCCTGCTGTGGCAATGACGTAAACGGCGTTGCCCACGCCAACCAGGGCTTCGCCCACAATCAGTCCGGCAGCTATTGGAATGCCTTTGGATTCGGACCAGGGCTTGCCTTTGGTGCGGTCAACAATTTCCCGCAACAAAGTACCTATGGCGTAGGTCAGTACGATGTTGAATGGCAGGTAGAAACCCAGGCCCACGGTGATACCCAGGCCGGTTTGCAGCAAGGACAACAGTCCGCCGAGCACAGCACCAGCGATGTATTTTTCAGTCGGTACGTCACCGCCGGTGATGCCTTGAACCATCGATGCCAGGGCCTGACCTTGTGGTGCAGGAAACTCATCACCACCTAACCCGAAGGCTTTGTCCAGGGTGAAGATCAGGATGATGACCACGATGGGTCCCAGCCAGGCGCCAAAGAATTGGCCCAGCTGTTGTTTTCTGGGGGTGGCACCCACCAAATAACCGGTTTTCATATCCAGCATCAGATCGGTGGCCTGGCTCATCGCCACACAAGTAGCAGCACCCACCGTAACAGCAGCCACGATGGCTGAGCCAGTGCTCATACCGCCAAAGGTTTGGGTGATCATAATCAACAGGGTGACGGCAATCAGTGTCATGCCAGACAAAGGTGACCAGTTGGTCCGGCCAATGGCTTCTGACAAAATGATGCCGGCCATCCAGATCCATAAAGTGCCCAAAACGGCCATCATCAGACCGCGAACGATGCCCACTTCCTGAGTCGAGGTCACGGCCATCACACACAACAGTACGGCTGCGCCGGCCACTGCGAAATACAACAGTTTAATGGGTAATTCATCTTTACTCATGGCCGCTTCACTCTTGGCCGATGATTGCATGGATTTAACCGCTGATTTAATCAGTGGTAATGCAAACAGGACGCCAACAATGGCACCACCGATCAACATACCAATACCAGTTGGGCGGAACAACATCAGGCGCAGTTGGTTAGGGTCAGTGACGGCTTGTCCGGCCTCATTGACTGGGAACATGCCAGTAATGTCCAGTAATGGCGCAATGATCCAGTAGCAAACAAAACCCCCAATGATGAAGGCCAACCCGCCCCGTCCGGCGATGAATGCCACACCAATGGTCATCAATGACAAATACCAGGTTCCATTGAGGTATTCTGGCAAACCGAGTTGATGAAACAGCCTCCAGTCATGTACATCGTAATAGATGGTGATCAGGTGGACCAATCCAGAGACCAGCATGGCGCCCAGTAACAACATGGCTTTGTTGATGCCAGCACCTGGTGATTTCAGAATCGAGGCCACAGCCACCCCACCAGGGTAGGTAAGCCGTTCGTAATCGATCATCTGTTTACGCAATGGAATGATGAAAGCGATGCCCAGAAACGCACCGGCTATTGCTCCAAAAGTCAGTACATAAGGATTGAACTCAGTGGCATAACCCAGAATGAAGATCGCGGGTACCGAAAACATCATGCCCGATGACGCACCATTGACCGCTGAGGCCACGGTTTGGGCCACGTTGTTTTCAATGATTGAACGGCGGCGCATGATGCCCCGCAGGATACCAAAGCCGAGGATGGCGGCGAGTTCAGAGCCTTCAATGGAAAAGCCCAGCTTCAATGAAGCATAACCAATGGAGACGGCCAGGATGACCCCCAGAAAATAACCCACAATCACCGCGTGCGGCGTCAGTTCCGGATACGCGCCACGCGTGATTGGGCCTGTTGCAGTGACCTGCTGATCAGACATAAATAGCTCCCGTAGAATTGTTGTTATCAGGCCGCTGAGGCCTGGTTGGCAAAAAATTATAGCACAGCTGAAGTACCTTGCTTCCCTTCTTACCAGCTGTGCTGGTAAACCGGCTTCGCGAAGTCGTTTATTGAGTCGGGACGGGGTCCCGACATGAATGGGACTTTGCTTGCTCTCATCTGTGTGATGAAGGCAGGCTTCATTCCTTGTGGTGTTTATTGTGTCAGCTCAGGTTCCCAGGTGGTTTGATTGATTGGATTCGGGTCATCAAATCCATGGCGGTAAATCAGATCATCTCCGAAGGCGCAACTGATGAAGATGTTGTCCACGTCATCGCCAGCCAGGGTGCCGGTGTCATTGAACAGCTCACAGTCTTGCAGCGGGTCATCCGGCTGGATCATGATGGTGACGGCAAAGTCTGCCTCATCTTCCAGTGGTGTGCCAAAGACAAAGGGCCCTTCAGACATGACCAACAGCTGGTCGGTTCCGTTGTTTTGTACCACCAGATTATTGTCAGCAATTAACCCGGCCACAAAGCCTCCAATGAAAAACCGGTCAACCTCACAATTCACCTGAATATCATTGGCCGGGCCGCCAGAGATAATGCCACTGGCGTTGTTGATCAGACAGCTTTGACTGGGCGTGTCAGGAGTGGTGTGGACCGAAGTGGTGTAGCCACTCAGATCCTCCAGCGGGTTGCTGAAATGAAACACACCATTGCCATCAACCACCAGGTATTGCTCACCATCATTGAGCGATAACGTGAGCGAATTGCCAGCTTCCAGGCCTGTGACCTGACCGCCAACTGTATAAGACTCGGTCACGCAATTGATCAGCACATCACTGACCGGCGCTCCGGCCAACTGTCCTGACTCCTGGGTGACTTCACAGGATTGATTCGGGTTGTCCGGGTTGGTCAGTACTGAGACGGCATATGTGGATTCATCATCCAGCGGGGTTGGGAAAGTGAACCCGCCATTGTCGGAAACGATTAAATCGTCGGCCAGGTTGTTTTGTAACACCACGGTATTGCCGGCAGCCAGTCCTGTGGCAGTGCCGCTCACGGTGTATTGCATGGTCACACACTGAACCTGAATCACCACATCCGCGCCATTCAGGGTGCCGCTGGCAGCAGAGATGAAACTGCACAACTGGTTGGGGGTGGTGGGTTGGGTTGTGATCATGACATCATAATCACTGCCGTCATGCAAAGTCGACAGGGTTTGGGTATTGTTTTCCAAAATGGTCAATGTATCATCATCGTTGTTGAGTGAGATCGAATTGCCGGTAGCCAATCCGGTAACGCTAACAATGACTTCATAATCTGTAAGCAGGTCAAAGATATAAGCTGAACCTGAATCGGTTCCGTGGTCATCGTCCCAAACAGCTCCCACCAGAGCAAGGTCTCCTGAGAGGCTCACGGCGTTGCCAAAGTTGTCAAAGGTTGAATTGTCAACAGGAATGAGTTTTTCTTCCTGGCTCCAGTTGGCACCATTGAACCTGAATGTGTAAGCCGCTCCTGAATATGCGCCATTGTCGCTGTCGCTTGGAGCTCCCACGAGGGCCAGGTTTGACGATAAACTAAGAGCAGTACCAAAACGATCTCTTGAAGCGGTGTCCAAACCTTGCAACTTGCTTGTTTCAGTCCAAGTCGTGCCATCATGGTCAAAAATGAACGCTGCTCCTGCCCCAAATCCACGATCATCATCACCAGTTGCACCAATGAGGAGTCTGTTTTGATAAAGACTGAGTGAACTGCCGAAAAATTGATTTGCTTGGCCATCACTTGAGGTGAGTTTTTGTTTGATGGTCCAGGATTGGTTGTCCAACTGATACTCATAGACAGCACCAGCGTTTGAGTTTGTTGAATCATCTCCAGGAGCTCCGATGATGAGGCGTTGGCCGTCTAAGTCCAGGGCTTTGCCAAAGTTTTGGTATGCCCCTCCATCGGTAGCTGTCAATTTGTCTGTTTCAGACCAACTCGTTCCATCATAATCAAAGACATAAACAGATCCCGATGCAAACCCATTGTCATCATCAAAATAAGCTCCGATCATTGCCCGGTCATGGTGCACACTCAAAGCATTGCCAAACTTGTCATCAAAGGCGCCATCGCTGGCCTCAAGCATTTGAGTTTCAGTCCAACTGGAACCATCAAATTCGAACACAAAAACAGCCCCCTTTCTGAGACCTTGAACATTTTTATTGTCTGCCCCAACCATCGCTGTGTTGCCATAGAGGCTGACAGCACCACCAAAACCATCTTGTTCAGAATGATCACTGGTCAATAATTTATGGGTGTTGATCCATTCGTTGCCATTGAAGTCAAAAATATAGGCAGAACCTGAATTCCGGCCACCATTGTCGTCGGCAGGAGCACCCACCAGTGCACGTTGACCAAATATACTGACTGATGTACCAAACACATCTCTGGCAGCACCGTCACCAGCCAACAGTTGTGAGGTTTCTGCCCATTCAGTACCGTTGTGTTCAAACACCAAAGCCCCACCAGAACTGACACCTGCTTCATGGTATTGGAATGCGCCGATCAGAATTCTGTCAGCAGACAGGCTGACAGAATGTCCGAAACGATCATGGACGTTGCTGTCAAGACTCCTGAAATGATCGGTTTCTTGCCAGTCAGATCCATCAAACTCAAACAGATATGCCGAACCGGCATTGTGATCCAGATGTGCGCCAACCAGCAGCGTGTTGCCTGTGATGCTTACAGAAGAACCGAAATGGTCACCCTGGTAGGCATCACTGGCCTGTAATTTTTGAGTTTCCGCCCAGTTGCTGCCATCAAAATTAAACACATAGGCAGCACCGGAATCTTCACCGAGTTCGTTGTGACCCGGAGCACTGATCAAGGCTGAGTGACCAGACAAGCTCAAAGCATGCCCAAATTGATTATTGATTTGTCCGTCACCCGGGGTTAGTTTCTGTGATTCGGTCCAGACACCACCGACCTTGTCAAACACATAGGCTGAACCAAAACCAGACACAAGGTGCCCAAAATGTGTGGCACCAATTAATGCCCGATCTCCTTCGATGGTCACTGATTTGCCGAAATAATCAACCGCTGCCCCATCACTGGCTGTCAGTTTTTGTGATTCAACCCAACTGCTTCCATTGAACCCGAACACATAGGCTGAGCCTGAGCCATTTCCATTGTCATCATCATTGTATGCACCAATCAGTGCAGTACTTCCGTGCAAAGCCACGGAATAACCAAATGAATCTGACTGCTCGCCATCACTTGCGGTTAATTTCTGTACCAATAACCACTCACTGCCATCAAATTCATAAACAGAAGCCGAACCAGAAGCAACCCCACTCACGTTGTCACCATATGATCCAATCAAGGCGCGATGGCCTGATAAACTCACCGATGAACCAAAGCGCTCATTTTCAACACCGTTTTCGGGAATAAGCTGTGCCTCTTGTGACCAGTTTTGTCCATCAAACCGCATGATAACTGCCGCACCACTGGCTGCCATTTCCGGAGCCCCAATCAAGGCAAGGTCACCATCCAGTGATACTGAATAACCAAACTCAAGAGCTTGCCCACCAAAACCTGCTGGTGTTGGTAACAGCTTGGCTTCCTGAACTGCTGATTTGAGGGATTGCCATTTTTGGTCGCTGACCACAGGCGGGCGCAGCTCATCCAGGCTGGCAACTGCATCATGGTGAATGTTTAAAAATGTGATGGTCAGGTAAATGAAACACTTCATGTGATAAAACTCCTTGTTTTAGAAACTCTGTCCATTATACCTCATGATTGACCACTGATTTGTATTTCAATACCGGTATGTAAGAGCCATGCGGCAGAACGAACTGGTGAACCGGGACGGCAACCACTGACTGGTCAGTCTGGTTCAACCATTGGTTCAGAACCACATGTTGGCCAGTCTATGGGAGAAGACTGGCCCGGTTCAGTCATTTCTGATAAACCACATAGAGTCCATGTTCTTGGTCACTGGTCATCACGTCGTTATAGACTTCATCAATGTCCAGTTCGGCTTTGCAGTGAGCGCACACCAGGGTGTGTGCGTTCTCCAGCCATTTCAGGGTCTTCTTGGATTTGTGATCACAATCTGCACATTGCAGGGTGATTTTGTCATGCTTGTTCATGCTTGGTTCCACTCATATTAGGTATGATTTTGGGACTTCATTCAGTTTTGCTTGGACAAAAGTGAAAGCGGCCACGTTGCTCATAATGTTAATGACTCTCTGATACGTCTTATACGAACCAACCGAGTCGGCGGGTCGGGCTGATCATCAGCGCTCCGCGGTTGAGGATTAATCTGTTGCTGTGCATGGGACAGTTGCAGACCGTTCTTGTGGGCCATTTTATTGGAAGGTCTTATTTATTTTACGAAGCGGGCTTGTCGCTGTGCAACTGTTTTTCGCCGCTCAGCCACAATACTTTGGGCTTGTCGTAAAGATTGAACTCTGTGGCTGAGGCCAGGGTGTATGCACCGACCTGCGAGGCTACCAGCAAATCTCCGATCTCCAGTTCCGGCAGCACGATGTCTTCATCAATCACATCAATGCTGTCACAGGTGGGGCCGGCCAGCACGCTGGGCTTCAGTCCCTGGGTCAGATCATGTTCCCGCAAGGTAGTGATTGGATAGCGGGCATGATCAAATAACTGCCCACTGAGCGCTCCATATACACCGTCATCCAGGTAGTACCAGGTGCGCGCACCTCGTTGGGCTTTGCCTACCACCGATAACAATTGGATGGCACTTGGGCCAGCGATGTAACGCCCTGGTTCTGCCAAAATCTGAATATGGGTATCAACAGATTGCAGGGCGTCGTTGATGGGTGCACAGAAATCCTGGATGGACGGACAGGGGCCAAGGTATTCAATGGGAAAACCACCTCCAATATCGAGGATTTGCCAATTCACATATGGCATGGTCTTGAATACATCCAAACATTGTTCGATGGCGTTGACATGGGCGTAGGGTGATGGAACCTGAGAGCCCACATGGAATGACAGGCCGGCAATTTCGATGCCTGAATGGAGGGCTTGTTCCACCAGTGCGGGTACTTTGGTGAGTTCACAGCCAAATTTACGTGACAAATCAACCACCGCATCCTGATTGCGAAAATTAACCCGTATCAGCAAGGAAACCTGATCCTTGTAGGGCAGGAATTTATCCAGTTCATGGCTGTTGTCAATCACAAAAAACCGACAACCAAAAGCGATGGCTTCTTTAATTTCCTGGTCTTTTTTGATCGGATGTGTATGAATGGCGTCTTGTGCGCTGATGCCCAGTTGTTGCAACAGTCTGATTTCTCCGCTGGTGGCTAAATCAAAACCGCATCCCAATGAGTTCAGGTGCTCGATCACTTCAGGTTGAGGCAGTGCTTTGATGGCATAACGCATGTTAACCCCCGGTAAGGCGGCGGTTAATTGCAGATACTGTGCTGAAATGATGTCCTGATCAATGACCACAGTTGGAGTACCATGTTGCAAAGCCAGTTCTGCCAGTTTTCGGCGGGAATAATTGCCCAGCTGATCAGGGTATACCTGCTCAGCAAAATGGGCTTTCAGGGCGTGTATTTTTTTCATCGTTCACTCACCGCTTCAATGGCGTCAATGACATAAGCAGGTAAAGCAAAACTTGCCTGATGTACGGCGGGACGATAATAATTGGTTTTGATACCACGATCCAACTGACGCTGCAGCAGATCATCAGTGCTGGTAGATTGTAATTCAGGGTTCTGGGTTGCCCAGGCGAACGTCATGATGCCACCCACATATGTGGGTACAGCAGCAGCGTAGAATGTCACTTCCTTGAAGCAGGGCGTTAAACGTTGGTGACTGGTAGTGACTTCATCCATTTGCATAAAGCTCACGCCATTTTGTGCCACGAACACACCATTTTTATCCAGACATTGGGCAATGCCCTGATAGAAGCGTGAGGTGAACAGTGATTCACCGGGGCCAATGGGGTCTGTGGAATCTGAAATGATCACGTCAAAACGCTCTTCGCATTGGTCAACAAAGTTGACACCGTCATCAATCACCACCTTGACCCGGGGGTCTTCAAAGGCACCAGATGAATGATTGGGCAGGTATTTGACACACATATCAATCACCGCCTGATCGATTTCTACTTGAGTCACTGATTCGACGGTGGGGTGTTTCAGAACTTCTCTGAGGATACCGCCATCGCCACCACCAATGATGAGTACGTTCTTCGGTTCCGGGTGTGACAGCATGGGCACATGGGTCATCATTTCATGGTAAATGAATTCATCTTTTTCTGTGGTTTGGACCACGCCATCAAGCATCATGACGGTGCCCCAACGCTGGTTGTTGAAAATCACCAGGTGTTGATGATCGGTTTGATGCTCAAACAACACTTCATCCATTCCGAATGACTGTCCCCAACCAGGGTAGAGACTTTCCTGAATCTGTTTTTTCATGAGACTTTGCCTCGCATGAGGTTTGTTATCTCATCCCGCTCGGGTGAAAAATACGAACGAAAAACATCGATGGCTTTTTCCGGCTCGGCATCACCGCACATGAAGACATCAAAGGCTGCATAATTTTTTTCCGGCCAGGTGTGTACACTGATGTGTGATTCAGCCAGCACAGCCACTCCGGAAATGCCACCATTGGGGGTAAAGTGATGCAGGTGAATGTGCAGCAAAGTGGCTTTGGATTGTTGAACAGCCTCCCTCATGGCCGCTTCCATGTGAGCCAACTCATCCAGGCGACTGGCGCCCCATAAGTCGACAATGAGATGTGTTCCGGCAAATACATGGCCATTGCGGTGAATGAAATGATCCAGGCGATCATCTTCGGGACCTTGTTCAAAGTGAGGCCATACCACATTGTCTTGTTGAGTCCATGAGTTTTCTGAAGCAGCCTCAGGACGCTGCGTATAAGGGTTTTTTAACATGATTTTTTCCACTTAAAAAACATTGCAGGATCAGATTCCCACAATAAAAAAAGCGGCTCAGGGGTCTATAACGCCAGGCCTCGCAAAAAAAATGCCTGACTGATCAGACAGAAAAAGTGCGCGAATTATTCATAAAATGATGGTTGAAATCAAGCAAAATAATCAGTCTGGGAAGGTTTTTTTATACTCAGCGACTGGGTGAACTGATTTGCTGATAAAAATGGACCAAAATTTGTACGTCCTGTTGCATGCCTGGCAAGGTGTTTTGCTGAAACCAGGTGGTGTAATCCAGGCCACAGGCAGAATGTTGGTAGGCACAGTTAAACAGCATATACATACCATCGCTTTGACAATGTATACCCTCATTGAAACCGCAGGCAAGCAAGGTCAATGCGGCCGTATTGATGTTGTTGGCATAGTCCTGGTCTTTGGTTCCGAGCAGTTGGTCAGCGGCGAACAGCAGTGAGCCTTGATCCAGGTAGCCAAGTAGCGTCTCGCCCATCAGCAATGCCCCGTTTTCTGATTGCAGCGCAGCTGTGATGATGGACTGGGTCAACTCCCTGATTTCATCTTTATTGCGGGCGGTTTTTCTCAATTCGAACACCTGAGCCAAATGGCTTTGTGGTTGAAACAGGTCTTGCCAGTTATTGTCGTTATAGAGCTCAAGCAGTGTGGGATATGCCTGGGCTTTGAGTTCACAGTTTTCAGCCACCAGTTCAAGCAGGGCGACTTGTTCTGTACTGGGCTGTTCACCAAACAGGGTGCCGAGCTCTGCTTGCTGAGCACAATAACCCAGCTCCCAGGCCAGTGACTTGACTTCCAGATAAGGGTCGTCACTGTAGGTTCTGCTGGTCATTTCTGCCAGCAACTTTTGCTTTAAGGCACTGTAGGAATGAGTTTTGTCAGGCTCATTTTGATGGATTGTTGGATCTTTTGGCTGTCGGTTATCAGGTCGTTCAATGGTTGCTTGTGGATCGGTCTTTTGCGGGTTGTTGGCTTTCAGGTTACTGTGTTCCTGTTTGTTGTGTATGGCCAACCAAAAAAGGAGCAGGGCCAAACCCGCCAGCAAAATAATAATGACCAGTGATTTACGGAGCATACAAACCTCTGATGACATCGAGGGTGTACTGAACGTCTGACCAATGGTTTTCGCTCAGTAATTGCTGATAAAAGACGGTCAAATCCTGATCACAGCTGTTGGCATACAGTTCCGTGAATGCGGTCAGACAGTGGTAAGCAATCCAGTCGCCGGTAGGGCCGCAGTCGGCCCCCAGTTCACAATGGTACAAACGGGTGGCATAGTGCACCAGACGTTGAAACCATTCATCGTTTTCAACGCCAATCAGTTGTTGAACCACTTCCCCGGGAGATACGTATTCTATAAAAGGAGTTTTGAACTCAAACCGATCGTTGAATTTATTAGGGTTGTAGCCGAACTGTCGCAGTGAGCCGATTTGTTCCAGTGCGGACTGCACTTCAAAGAACACGTCTGGGTTGCGGCTTCGCAGCAAATTATTCAATGCGTCATGGCTTAACTGAAAAGCCGCGATTGCTTCATCACGCTGTGGTTGATTGATGACTTTGAGTGCTTTGATTTGCTGATTGATCAGGTTCAGTCTGGTTTGAATCCGGGCCCATTCCTCAGCCAGAGGTGCGTTGTTGTCTTGCTGCCGTAAGGCCTTTTGAATCAGGTCCAGCCGGTTTTCCAGTTGTTGCTGTTCAGCTCTTAACTGATCAATGGTTGTTTGGTTTGGAACTTCGCTGCCTTTGGATATCCTGGTCACCTGGGCCACCTGCTCCCGCCACTGCAGGATGAGTCGCAGGCTGTCAGCAATGGCCTGTTCATGAGGGTGTTCAGGCGTGAGGCTTAGCAGGTAGTACGCCAGTTGTTCAGTGGTTTGTTGCAGATTGGAAACATACGGTTGTTCATCAATAACCGGTAACAATGGTAAGGGCAGTGCCCTGACTTGTTCAATCACCCTGCGGCATTGGTGAGTTTGCCTGTTCAGCGCGTTGACTTGTTGGGACGTTGGCCAGCCTGGTTGATAGGTGTTCAGATTCTGGATGTAGCTGTTGATTTTGGCCAATGGGTCATAATCATCGCCTTGCCGGATGAGGTCGATGATCATGTTGCCACAGCGTTGCCATTGTCTTTTTATGCGGTAGATGGCCATCCAGCTGTAGGGTTCAGGTTTGATGGGCGCATCGTCCATGACTGGCACCGCCTGGTCAGTCAGGGGGTGTGCTGTTGAGCCTGGTTTGGTCGCATTTTGGGTGGTTATGAGTGGCGGGGTAGCAAGGTCTGTCTGTTGGGTCACCAGATGTGGGGTGCCTGAGGTTTTGCCTGGCTTGGGTTGATTGAGCCAGAGCCACACAGCCAGCACCACCAGGGCGCTGGTTATGATGCTGTTCCTGACTTTTTTCATCCGCGTTTGATCACATATGGTAGAAGGGTTTGGTTTGGATTTCAGATCTCCTGATAAGTTTCTTCAACTTTGAATTTCTGATGAACCAGGCCAAGGTCTTTGAGGGTGTCAGTGGTTTCAGCCAGCACAGTTTTTTTCAGGTCGATCTGATTCGACCAGCGGGTATAGGACAACCAGGCCTCAACATCTTCAGGTTGTAAATCAAAGGTTTTGCTGATGATGTTGATCCGGTCGGGATCCTGATACAGCTTTTGCGCCTGGGCGAAGGTTTCTTCCAGCAGTGATCTGACCTTGTCGGCATGCAATGCCAGGGTTTGATGACTGGCCACCACCACAAAACAGGACCAGGGGGTTGGGCATTCACCGATACAGCGAAACTCGCCACTGTCAACATAAGGTTTGGTGGTGAATTTTTCCCAGAAAAACACATCGGCTTTGTCTTCCCGAAAGGCCATGCGTGCGCCATCAAGGTTGTTGATCACGCGAAACTGAAGTTTATGCACCGGCCAGTCTTTTTGCCGGGCGTGAACATAAGGCATCAGGTGTGAACCGGAACCATAGCGGCTGATGGCATAGCGGTGATGGTAGATTTCATTGACGTCATAGATGTCTGAATCTGCCGGTACATGGATACCCCAAATGATTGGTGAGTCGGTGTAGAAGGAAACGATTTTATAGTTGGCGCTGCGGGAAATGCCGGAAATGGCGCCTTCAGTCAGTAATATTGCCACGTCCAGTTCATCATTCTTGAGGGCCTGGATCATGCCGCCGGTGCCTTCATAAAAGTCAGTCCACTCAGGTTTGATGCCCTGGTTTTGCAAAGCCCCTGATTGTCTGGCCATGTGCCAGGGCAAATTGTAATGTTCTGGTACCCCACCAATTCTCAGTCTGATCATGTTTTTCCGGATGGTCAAAAACCGCATTGTACCAAACCAGAACGACGGATATTGAGAATTCCCCGGCATAAACAATGTGTTGGCTGTGCTGTGATAAAATGAGACCATGAGACATGCAATTTTGTGGTTGTTGCTGAGCTGTTTTCAGCTACATGCCGAAGTGGAGTTACTGGTGGTTGGTGATGACGCCCATCCGGTGAAGTTTGTGACTCTGCCATTCACTTATGAAGGCAATGGCGTCAGCCCGGCAGTGACTGTGGAGAACCACCTGGTCCAGGCTTTGTCCAGTACTGGTCTGTTCAGTATGCCATACCGTTATGAAGTGCCAGCTGACCAATCCAATATGTATGCCTGGCGGTTGAATGACATCCGCTATGTGATTGAAGGGAGGTTGTTCGAATCAAGTCAGATGTTGATGTTGCGTCTGACCATCAATGACACCCTGGGCTTGCAGCCCACGCTCAGTACGGTTGTGCTGAATCCAAAACAATTGGCTTTGAGCAGTCAGATGTTTGCCGATCAGGTGTATCGCAGCCTGTTCTATGCCACCTTTACCAATGACCATGAAAAGCAATACCTGGACAACGAGAACCCCACCCTGACCCGCTACCTGAACCAGTTGGTGATGACCTTCAAACGGGCCTGGCGGAACAATGCCGTCTCAGGTACCTGTACCGTTCAAATTCAGCAAATGCCAGGGGGCTTGCCTTTCAAAAGTACATTGCAGGAAAACTGTTTCATCAGCCAACAACTGGCAGAGGAAATTGAAGCCGCCCTTGAGGAGGTTGAATTATTGCCTTATGAAAACTATCAGGACGTTTTTGAGCGGGAACTCAGGGTGGAGTTCATCAGCACCTTGTGATCAGTCACTGATGGATCGTGTCTGAATGGGCGTCGCGTTGCAGGTGTAAGTCTGTGTCAATCAGGTGCCCGTCCAGGCCCCAGTCGCGCAGGTGGTCTATGGCCCATTGACTGTCCTGATCCTGATGACAGTCCTGACAGGCGTTGGGTGAATGTTCAGTACCCATTTTTTGTGACAACAGGGGGTTAGGAATGCTGCCCATGTTGTGGCTGCGGACAAAATGATTCACCCCGGATACCTGATTAAGGATGTTCTTTGGCATGTGGCAGTCATAACAGAATCCCCCTGGTTGCCCACTTTCGTGTCTGGTGTGCGCCTTCACATCTTCAGCCAGGTCCTGATGACAACCAAGACAAAAGGCATTGCTTTGTTCAGTGGGCCTGAGCAGTCCGGTACTTGCTGGTTTCTTGTTGTTGTGAGGGTCATGACAAGTGTAACAACGCATGTCCGTTTGCTGATAGTGTGAAGAGTCAGCAAATGAACGGAACAAGGTTCCCAAACCTTTGGGACGTCCATCCGGCCACACTTCGATGGTTGGAGTGGTTCGCCCTGGTTGCAAAGGGGCTTCGGTAAAATAAGGTGACAGATCGTTGAGGTTACCGTGTTCATCATAACCGGGCTGATAATTCCGGTACAACGATTGGCGACTGCGGAAAATATCGGCGCCATGGCAACGTGCGCACACACTCAGGGCAAAACCCTGTTGTTGTTTCCCGGCGTTGATGATGTAAGGCGCGGTTTTATCAAACAGTCGTTGATCCAGCCAGGATGCCAGGCGGTTGATCGGTTGGTCCTGCATGTATTCAACGTGTTGTTTTCCCGGTCCGTGACAGACTTCACAGCCGACCCCAAGTTCAGTCCACTCGACCTCGGCGACAGTGTGGGCCCGGTCCTTGCTGATTTCCTGTAAATTGGTGGTGTGACATCGGGCGCAATACAAATTCCAGGCAGAGTTCAGCGGTTCCATCTGGGCCCATAAATCGGTCACAGACTGTGGAGATTGTTCCTGCTCGTTCCAATATGCGAAATATGCCTGGCGGGGAATCGACCATTGAATCGGCAGGCGTCTGAGGACGCCACCATGTTCCTGGGTCAGGTAGGTTTGCCGATACTGAAACCCCAAAACTTTGGCGATGCGGAATTCTGTGAAGCTGGTTTGTCCAGGGTCACGCAATGCCATGAAAAAATCATCCCCCCGACGGTACATTCTGGCCACAGGCAAATCATCTGCAGATTGTTGAGGGAGGTGATAAGAACCCTGGTCAAAATTCCCCAGCATGGTGTTTTGGGCGGGTAATCTGGCAATGTTGTGATGTGGGGAAATTTCCCAGGCTGCATAATTGATCCAGTGACAATCACCACACACTTCACTGCCGGTGAAATCAGCATGGTATACCTCAGGTGCTGGTTCACGAAGTCCGTAAATTGCAGCCATCAGCAGCAGCGGGATGAGCAACAGGAGTCCCAGCCACTTCATTTTCTTTTTTGCCTGATTTGCAGGATGTTATCGGGTAACTGATTAAACAGATAGGGTGGTGATGACAGGGCGGCGGTCAAAGGTGATTTGTCTGCCTGAGTTGCCTGATAGCCCCAGTGGTTAAATACATACAGGTCGGTATCCCGGACATGACGTGTCAGCGTGGCCCGCCATCGGTCGTTTGGCTGTTGTGCGCTGTCGGCCCAGACACGAAGCACAATCAACCCATCACCATCAGCCACGCTCATCAGCAAGCGCTCGACTTCTCCCCGGTGAACATAAGAAAACAATGGCAGTTCTTCGGCATCGGCTTCGGCTTTCAGGGCCAGATAGACATTGGCCCAGGTGCGAGGTTCATGAGTCTGCCAGCCGGCATCATGCAAGGATTTCTGTAACAATCCAAGGTCAGCATCGATCAGGATATCAAGTTTTTGTTCACCGTTGTTGGCCCATCCGGTGGTGGTTTGTGCGCTGCGTTTGATCAGCCACTCAGGTTTACTGACGGTGGCATCAGCGGTGAATAACAGCCAGCTGAGAACCGGGACCAGCAACACCGTGGTGAGGTAGGTGATTTTGATAGGCAGGCCAAGGAATTGCTTTCTGGAGCGGGTTCTGAAGGCGATGCCAATCAGCATTGACCAGATGCTGGCAATGAGCACCGATAACATCACCATAGCCAGGTTCATCTGATAGAAAAACAAGGAGGCAAAGGCATACAGCAAAATCAGTACACCAGCCACCACGTAGGGCCAGCTGCGCCATTTAATTGGATAGGCACCAGCCACCAGGATGGCCCAAAAACTGGCCATTGAGGTGAACCAGAACACATGATGTGAACTGACCAGGTGCCACTGGTCATGACCAACACGGCAAATCAGCACCGCAAAAACATAGCTTGTGACAGCGACCAGCAGCCAGTGTTGTAACACCAGATACAGACGGCGGTAAATCAGCCACACGGCGACCGCAATCACCGCCACCAGGACACTCAGGTCATGCCCCAGGAACAACAACCATTTCATGGGCAGAACTGTCCAGGGGTTATGGAACGCAAAAAAGAATGATTCGCTAACCTGGTTCCAGTGGATCAGGGTTTGGCTGATGGCCATGAACCAAATGGCTGCCACCAGAAAAATCAACAGGATCATGGCCAACATCGCCAGTGACCCTTTTTCTGGCTGGCGCGGATCAACCAGGCCGGAGGTGAGTCGTCCCAGGGTTGGGTGCCTTTGGGTCCAGGCGAGCAAGCCACTGAGTCTGTGGTATGTTCGGGGAACCAGTAGTTTGTAAATCACATTGATGACCCAGTAAGCTACCCAGATGAGTACCACCAATACCAGTACCAGAACAGATAACTTGACCGCTACTTTGGCCATGGTTTCCATGGCTGAACCAAACAACATGCCTGGCAACAGGTAGAAAGGAGCCCACAAGACAGAAGCCACCAGACTGATGAGGACATAGCGTTTGATCTGCATGCCCATCATGCCGGCAATGGCAGGAATGACTGGTCTGACCGGACCGACAAAGCGACCGATGAAAACACTGATGCCACCGTATTTAGCAAAAAAATGTTCGCCCTTTTCAATCAGTTCGGGGAATTTATACATCGGCCACATCTTCAGCAGATTGCGCTTGTATTTATGGCCAATCCAGAAGCTGATGCCGTCACCCAGAAAGCCACCCAAGGAGGCCCAGATCCAGGCGGTATAAAAATCCAGCACGCCCAATCCGATCAGGGCGCCGAGGCTGACCAGGAATGCCGCTCCAGGAAAAATGATGCCCACCAGCAGGATGGATTCAGCAAAAGCGAACAAAAAGATCAGTATGCCGGTCCAGTTAGGATTGGCCTGAATCCAGTCGTATACGTCTTTTACCCAGCCGGTAGGTTCCATGATCAGGCTTTGATGGCTGACCTGGCTGCGGTCAGGGTTTGCGCAATGATGTCATCATTGTGTTTGCTGCTGACAAAGCCTGCTTCATAAGCAGATGGCGCCAAATAAACACCGTGTTGCAGCATGGCGTGGAAGAATCGCTTGAAGTGGTCCTCGTCACAATTGGCCAGGTCATCAAAACGGTGCACCGGCTGATCAGTGAAATAAAAGCCAAACATGCCGCCTTGCTGACAGGTGGAAAAGGCCACCCCGGCTTCATCTGCGACTTGTTGCATGCCTTCAGTCAGTTTTTTGGTCTGTGCCCCAAGGTGTGCATAGAAACCCTCTTCTGAAACAATGTTCATCATCGCTGCACCAGCGGCCATGGCCAGTGGGTTGCCTGACAACGTACCGGCCTGGTAAACCGGACCGCTGGGGGCGATGTGGCTCATGATGTCGTGACGACCTCCGAACGCTCCGACCGGTAGTCCGCCACCGATGACCTTACCAAAGGTGGTCAGGTCAGGTTTTACGCCATACAGTTCCTGTGCACCTCCACGGGCCACCCGAAATCCGGTCATCACTTCATCAAAAATCAACACCGATCCATGTTGATCACACAAGGCGCGCATGCCTTCCAGGTAGCCGGGTAGGGGCTCAATCATGTTCATGTTGCCGGCTATTGGTTCAACAATGATGGCTGCGACTTCATCTCCCACAGAATTCATCACGGCCTTGAGGCTGTCCAGGTCATTGAATGGCACGGTGAGGGTCAGGTCAGCCACAGCATCAGGTACCCCAGGTGAACCGGGAATCCCGAGGGTCAAAACCCCGCTGCCGGCTTTGACCAGAAAAGAGTCGGCATGACCATGGTAACAACCCTCAAATTTGATGATTTTGTCACGCCCGGTGAAGCCGCGGGCCAGGCGAATGGCACTCATGGTCGCCTCGGTACCGGAATTGACCATCCGTACCAGTTCCACGGATGGAATCATGGCGCAGATTTTTTCTGCCAGGTTGACTTCAGCTTCAGCCGGCGCACCAAAACTCAAACCATGGTCAACGGCTGCATGCACAGCTGCCAGTACCCGTTCATTGCTGTGTCCGGCAATCATGGGCCCCCAGCTGCCGATGTAATCTATGTAAGATTTTCCATTCACATCCATCATATGCGGGCCTTTTGCAGCGGCAATGAACAAGGGTTCTCCGCCAACGCCTTTGAAGGCTCGGACCGGTGAATTGACCCCGCCGGGAATGAATTGCTGGGCTTTGTGGAATAAGTCGTGGTTGTTGTCTGTCATATTGTTGTCATCAAATCATCTGTGTCTGGCGCTATTATAATTGTTTTGACTTGCAAATGGCATGACATACAATGGTCAATTGCCAGTCATTTTATATCATTCAGTTATGCCACAGTCATCCACCTACGCCATCGCAGCCGGACACCCTCAAACTGTGGCCGCTGCCGAAGAAATATTACAGGCTGGAGGTCAGGCTTTTGATGCCATCCTGGCAGCGATGATGATGTCTTTCGTGGCTGAACCGCTTCTGGCTTCGCCAGGTGGTGGTGGTTTCCTCATGGTTGCCGGCCCTCAGCAACGTCCTCAGTTGCTTGATTTTTTCTCTGACACCCCGTTGCAACAGGTCACAGATGACAACCGGGATGGCCTGGATTTTTACCCCATTATGGGCGACTTTGGTACCCGCCGTCAGGAGTTTCACATTGGCCATGCGTCAGCGGCTGTACCCGGTGTGCCAGCGGGTATTTTCAGGGCCCATGAGAAACTGTGCTCGTTGCCACTGAGTGTGCTGGCCGCTCCGGCCATCCGGGCCGCCAGAACCGGTGTAATGGTTAATCAGCAACAGGCTTTTGTGGCAATGATACTGAAGCCAATCATTGATGCCACACCTGCCGCTCAACAGGTGTTTGCAGATTTCCAGGCTGGCCGGGAATGGCTTAATTTACAGCTGGCAGACTTTCTTGACACCCTGTCAAAAGCCGATCATGACTGGTTTTACAAGGGTGAGCTGGCCGAGATTCTGGTACAGCAGCCCAACGGGTTGTTACAGCAGGAAGATTTTGCTGACTATGGCTGTGCCGTCAGGGATCCGCTTGAGTTGACCCTGGGTGATGACCGCATTCTGACCAATCCGGAACCGAGTACAGGTGGTCGGCTGATCGCTGAGCAGTTAAAACGACTCAAATCCAGAACGGATGTTGAAGCGGTGCTCGAAGCCATGCAACACGCCGATGACCTCAAGCGAACCCCGTTGACTGAAGTGTCTCGTGGTACCACCCACATCAGTGTCACAGACGGCGCGGGTAATCTGGCCAGTCTGACCTTGTCAAACGGCGAGGGTAATGGGTTGATGGTGCCAGGATGCGGCTTTATGATGAATAATTTTCTGGGTGAAGAAGACATCAATGCCAACGGCTTTTTCAATTGGCAGAACAGGCAACGCATGAGCTCCATGATGGCACCCACGTTGATATTGGGCAGCGATCAGCAGTATGCACTGGGTACCGGCGGCTCAAACCGCATCAAAACTGCGATGTTCCAGGTCATCAGCCATTTGGTCAATGAGCAAAGCCAATTGAAACATGCGGTTGAGGCACCGCGGATGCATTTTGAAAACGGTCACCTCGACATCGAGCCAGGGTTTTCCCCGGCTGATCTGGTGACCTTACAAAAAGCCGCGCCGATTCATTCCCTGTGGCACAATCACAACCTGTATTTTGGTGGCGTCAACGCAGTGCAATGCGGCACCACCACCACTGCGGTTGGTGATTTTCGTCGTCATGGTTGCGGACTGGCCGGTGTTCGGACTTACTGACAATCCTTGAGGGCTTGTTGATAAGCTGTGGTCAACCGGCTGTTTCCACTCAGGCCCTGTTCAGTGGTTTTCATTTGATTGATTTCCCCCACTCCAAAGGTACCATCACCGGTGAGTTTACCCACCACGCATGCTGCCTGAGCGTTGGTCATGCCTGCGTTGGCGGCTTTGATTTTTTCCTGGGCAGCCACCTCAAAACGATTGGCTTTGGGGTTGTTCTCTGGTTGATTGTTGTTATCTTTGGGCGCTTCAGAACAGGCGGTTAGCAACATCAGGGCTGTCCATATCATCAGATTTTTCATGTGCAGAATTTGGCTCTCAAAAACCAGCATGATAGCAAAACCGGGTTTGATAATAAATGTAAACATTGTTCTATCAAGGATCGAAAGGTGTGACCTGTG
This sequence comes from Marinicella sediminis, assembly GCF_002000055.1. Lineage (GTDB taxonomy): Bacteria > Pseudomonadota > Gammaproteobacteria > Xanthomonadales > Marinicellaceae > Marinicella > Marinicella sediminis. The sequence continues at coordinate 30,364 of NZ_MVBD01000003.1, forward strand.
GGTCATGCTGGGTTAAAATTGTTCCATCAGACAACAATGGCTACCATGGAAAAAAACAACACAGACCCAGAAACCAACGAGCAAACCACGGTCCCAGAGGAAACCAATCAGGTCAACGAAGAAAGCACCGAACAGCTGGAGGCGCCTGGTGAGTCGTCAGCTCAGGTGGTCCAGGTAAAAAAGCAAAGCGGTGGAGGACTGAGCCTGCTGTTCTCATTGCTGGCACTGGGTGCTACCGGTTACCTCTATTATCAGCAATGGCAGTCATCGGCGACCCCAAAGGCCTCAAATCTGAGTGGACAGTTACAACCACTGGCAGATGCCAACCAGGTACTGGCCACTGATCTGACCAATCTGAATGTGGATGTAAAACAGCTCAATGGAGAGTTGACCACCCTCCGCCAGCAAGTCCAGGACCTGGCTGCACAATTGGCACAACGTCCGCAACCGGCCACCGTTGGACCGGCAGAATTTGACAACAGTGCCAACATGGCTGCCTTGCAAGCACTGAGCCAACAATTGACTGCGCAACAATCCCGTATTGAGCAATTACAACAACAGCTTGCTGCACAGCTGAACCAAGCGCCAGCAACCAGCCAGAGCCAACCCTTATCCACAGTAGATCATGGTTTGTTGTGGGATCAGCAGGCGGCACTGCTGGCACTGGATCAGGTCAGTCTGTGGGTGACCGGCAATCAGCCAGACAAAGCCCGACAGGTGGTGAATGACTTTGTAACTCAACCACCCACAGATGCACAGATCGCTGGTCTGATGACTGCGTTGAATCAAACCTTGCAAACAGTCAATGAGCCTGATGTTCAGGGTCTGCGCCAACAACTCGCGGCGCTCAAACAAGCCGTTGAGCAACTGCGTTTAGCCAGCAATGAAGCAGTCAGCACTGAGGCCAAATGGTATGAACAGTTGATCAGTGTGAAAAAAATCGCTGAAGATCAGAGCACAGTGCAATCCAGTTTGCAACTCATGACTCTGAAAGCGAACCTCACACAGTTGCTGAATCAGGCTGAGTGGTCACTGTTGATGCATGATCAGAGCGGTTGGCAAAACCACTTGTCTGAAGCCAGGCAACTGCTGGAACAAAAGCTGCCTGCAGCGCAACATATACTTGAACAATTGGGGGATCTGGCGGCTCAACAAGTCAGTGTGATCTGGCCAGATGAACTGAACCTGCCCGCGCTTAAAACCACCATCAAGGGGTTGCAGCCATGATCAAAGGCATCAAAATCCTGTTGTTATTTGCTTTGTTGTTGCTGGCCGCCTGGCTGACACCACATTTGATCCGAAATCCTGGGTTGATACAGATTGAGCTGCTGGGCTATCAGATCCAGATGACGGTGATTGCTGCCAGTCTGTTACTGTTCGCATTGTTTTTGTTGATCTGGTTGGTGATTGGTTTAATCAAAGCCCCGAAAAAAGCCATCAATCACCTCACTGCCAACCAAAGCCGCAAGAAATTTGCCCGCGGTTTGTTGGCCCTGAGTGAGGGTAAATGGTCTCAGGCTGAGAAACTGTTGCTGGCATCGGCAACGAAAAGCCCCACTCCTGAATTGAGTTATATGGCCGCAGCCAGGGCCGCAGTGGCGCAACAACAATTGCAGCGGGCTGAAGCCCACCTTGATGCAGCTGAACAGGTCATTGATAATCCATTGACGGTGGATCTGACACGTTGTGAGATTTGGATCAAGTCAGGTCAGGCTGAGCGGGCCATGCCCCTTCTGCAAGGAATCCTGAACACTTACCCCAACAACCCGCGAGCGGTGCACCTGTTAACCCAGGCCAGTCAGCAAACGCAAGACTGGAAATTATTGGGTGAGACCTTGCCCAAGGCCGAAAAACTGCAATTGATATCACATCAGCAGACCAATGAATTGAAAAAGCAAGTGACACTGGAGCGTTTTGCCCAGGTTCAAAGTCCCGAAGAACTGCAGGAAATCTGGCAGGCCCTGAATAAGAAGCAACAACAACGTTACAACCACACTTATTGTGAGCAGGCGCTGAGGGTAGGGGCATTTCAGGAACTCACCGGGCACATCGAAAAAGCCCAGAAATACCAGTTTGATGATCAGCTGGTGGGCTTTTGGTCGGCCTTACCGCACAACCTCAATCACCGCCTCAAAGTGGCAGAAAAATGGTTGGTTCAGCACCCCAAAAGACCATCAGTCTTGTTATGTAATGCCAAACTACAAATGGCCAAGCAAAACCGTGAAAAAGCCGAAAGCCTGTTGCTGGAGCTGCTCAAAGTAGCACCCAGCCAGGAAGTACATCAACTACTTGCACTGATCTACCAGGATCAGGATAAATCTGAGCAGGCTCTCAGCCACTTTCGTGAAGCAGCCAACCCCAACCAACAGGCGATGGTGGTCATTGAGCAGGATGATCCTTCCTGAATGAGTCATGCGCGGACAACCACCACCTGATCACAACCAACCGGAAAACTGGGGTGTCTTAAAAAAACTCATTCCCTATCTGGCTGAATACAAAGGTCGGGTGTTATTCGCGCTCTCGTTTTTATTGGCGGCCAAGCTGGCCACCACCGGTATGCCGTTTTTGATGAAGGGCATGGTGGATCAGTTGGATGGATCGGCAGATCAGGCCAATCAATGGTTGTTGGCACCGGTGGCATTGGTGCTGTTGTATGGGGCTTTGCGCTTTGCCAATGTGTTGTTTGGTGAAATTCGTGACACCTTGTTCGGTAAAGTCACCGAGCGGGCCATGCGCCGCATCGCTCATGAAGTCTTTGTTCATCTGCACCGCCTGGATCTGGGTTACCACCTGAACCGCAAAACCGGTGGTGTGGCCAGGGATATTGAACGTGGGGTGAGCGGTATCAGTTTTCTGTTGCGCTTTATGGTGTTCAGTATTTTACCGGCATTGATTGAGATCTTGTTGGTGGTCGGTATTCTGTTGTTCCAGTATGGCTGGTCTTTTGGCCTGACCACATTGGTGGCGATTGTGGTATACATCCTGTTTTCGGTGCGCATCACAGAATGGCGCAAGGCTTTTCTCAGGGCCGCCAACACCGCTGATTCAGCCAGCAACAGTCGGGCCATCGACAGCCTGCTGAATTATGAAACGGTCAAATATTACAGCAATGAAGCTTTCGAGGCCGGGCGCTATGACGACAACCTCAAGAAGCTGGAACAGGCCAAACGCCAAAACCGTTTGTCATTGTTTGCGCTGAATGGTGGCCAGGCTTTGATCATCAGTTTGGCGATGACGGCCATGATGCTGTTGGCCGTGCTTGGCGTGTTGGACGGTTCCATGACCGTTGGAGATTTTGTACTGGTTAATGCCTTCATGATGCAATTATTCATTCCACTGGGCTCATTGGGTTTTGTCTACCGGGAAATCAAAACTTCAATGATCAATATCGAAAGCATGTTTGACATCCTCGACATTGATCCCAAAATCAAGGATGTGGCAGCCGCTCAGGAGCTTCAGGTCAAAGCCGGTGCGCTGCGCTTTGAAAATGTGGTGTTTCATTACCGCGAAGACCGGCCGATCATCCGTGGCGTCAGTTTTTCAGTGGCGGCGGGACAAACCCTGGCCGTTGTGGGTCCCAGTGGTTCAGGTAAATCCACCCTGGTGAAATTATTGTTTCGTTTTTACGATCCGGTTGCCGGTCGTATCCTGATCGATGAGCAGGACATCGCCCGGGTCTCACAATTGTCGTTGCGACAGTCCATAGGTATCGTGCCGCAGGACACGGTGTTGTTCAATGACTCGATTTTCGAAAACATTCGCTATGGCCGGCCTGAAGCCAGCGATGAGGAAGTTCGGGAAGCCATCAGCCTGGCTTATCTGGATGACTTCATTGCCGAGTTACCCGACGGGGTGAACACCCAGGTCGGTGAACGTGGATTAAAACTGTCCGGCGGTGAAAAACAACGGGTGGCGATCGCCCGGACTTTGTTGAAGCGACCACCGATCATGGTGTTTGATGAGGCCACTTCGTCACTGGACAGTCAGGCCGAGCAGATGATCCTCCAAGCCATTGATGAGGTCAGCCGGGAGACCACCAATGTGGTGATTGCCCACCGTTTGTCGACGGTGGTGCATGCCGATCAAATCCTGGTGCTGGAGCGGGGTCAGGTGGTAGAACAGGGCACCCACCAAAGTTTGTTGGCGGCAAAAGGTGCCTATGCCAGACTGTGGCAGGCCCAACAACAGGAAAAGGCCGATTAACCCAGATTGGTTTGCTCTCGGCCGGATCATTCCTGAAATTCCTGCTTATGGCAGAATATTCAGCTGTCTATTCCTGATATGACAGCCAAGAATAGAGGCTCTCAATCAAACCACGGAGCATTACATGACACTCGGAGAAAAAATCAAATTACTCAGAACCGCTGAGCAATTGACTCAGCCGGAACTGGCTGCCAGGGCCGGTATTGAACAGTCCTACCTGTCGAAGCTGGAAAATGACAAAGGTTCGCCATCTTATGAGGTGATCCATAAAATCGCCCAGGCTTTTGAGGTAACCGGGATGGAGCTGATCAACAGCCTCAGTCAGTCTTACATCGAACAACAGTTGTCACACATCCCGGAGGTGGCGGCCGAATATGCGTCCATCAAACGCCGTCAGCAAAGCCGACTCAAATGGCGGTTTATGGGCTCGTCGATGGTGGTGGTCCTTGGTGTGGGGCTGTTTTTTATGGGCATCTTTGGGGTGTTTTTTGCCAATGCCCAATACATCTATGAATCCGCCGGGGTGATCCGGCCCGGCGAAACAGTGCACCAGTTTCAGGATCATCCGATCAAAGAAGTCATGGAAACCCGTGAAGAGTTCATCGAACGGGCACGCAACAACCGGGACCGGCTGAGCACCCAATATCTGACCATCACTGAATATGCTGGCAGAACCTTTATCAGCGAAGTACCCGGTGGCCGCCGATTGTATGATTTTCGCGAAGAAAAACCACTGGAGTCATCGCCCAATGACCTGATTGCCAGTCTGGGCATGATGCTGATGGTCGCCGGGATGCTGATGTTTGTCTACAGCTTCCGCTTCCGCAACGCTTGATCGTTTTTACGTTTATACTGCAGCCGGTGGGGTGACCGGCTGCGATTCTGCTTCAGTCAAATGAGCCGGCGTAAATCAGGTCATCCAGGTAGTGGATTTTGAGGCCGCAAATACCGACTTGATCATCGCTTGGCCAGACTGATAAAACTGTGAATTCATCAGTTGAAATATGCCCGTTCCCGGTTTGAACAGGCAATACGTTGGTGTGATAACCGGGTGAAACTGTTATTGATTCACTGAGGACGGATTGTGGAAAGTCGACACCCACATGCCTGCTGAAAAAAACATTAACATTGACGTCACTGCTGGTCAGGTTGGAGGTACTCACTTCGATGGAGAACACAGTGGCATCAGCTGGTAAGGTGAATCCAGCATTTTGTACTTCAAAGTAACAACCAGCCGACTCACTTACATCTGCTGGAATACCAGACAGGTTTTTGAACAGCGCACCAGGGACATGAAGTGTTGATGCCTCATTTGAACCACTGATCAACAGCAGCCAATAAGGCAAAATTCTGAAAATCGATTTCATGATGCACCTCAGGGTGTGGCTGGTTGATAGAAGACATCAACCCCACAGATGTAATTGGCATTCTGGGTCGGTCCTTGAGGAATGAACAAAAGGTCAAAAAAATCACCTTCCATGACACTGAAATCCGGATCCAGATCAACCTCATAAGGGTAGTATGCCAGAAAGTCAGTGGTCATGTCCGGATTGATGATGGTTGCCAGGGTATTGAGGTTGCCGGTGCCATCATGTTGGCGGAATTCCATTTTTGGCCTGGGTCCTGAACTGGGGTTGGTGATGTCGTAAAAATGGCCCACCACACGGGTGATCACCGATCCAGGTGGCAATGAAACACCGGCGTACATGGGGCCATCCGGCTCTCCTCCAAGACCCAGTCGGCTTAAAAAACAGCCATTGAAACTACTGATCACTCCACCATGCAGTGGATAAAAAGCGGCCGGCGAGATTTTCAGTACCTGTTCGGTCATGCCCTGTGGATTGGCCGTTGCCGTGTGGGCTGTCAACATTGACAGGCTGAGGAGAAAAAAGAGGTGTTTGTGCATCATAACTTCCTTGTGTTGAGAATCACTCATTGTAGCTTAAAGAGGGAATTGTGTCATGTGTCATAAGAACTGATGGCTGCCACAAGTGAGGCAGCCAAAGCATCTCAATCAACAGATCAGCGTGTTCAGTGTTGCATCAGCTCATCAATAAGTCGCGCAATGCGGCATAATCAGCCGGCATATCAACCGACAAATCCGGCAGACGGGCGCAATCAGCGATCGCTTGCGGCAAATCCAGTTCGGTGTCCAGGATCTCCTCCACCGCGGACTTGAATTTGGCTGGATGGGCGGTGCCCAGAAACACCCCGGTTTCGTCTGGCTGCAGGGAATCATGCAAGCCCTGATAGGCCACTGCGGCGTGGGGTTCACTCAGGTAGCCCTGAGCAAACAGATGGCGCAGGGTGTCCGCGGTTTTTGCTTCATCCACCGCCAGGCCGGTTAACAGACTGCGGTCAAATTGACCTGATGTCATCAGGTATTCAATCCGGGGCCAGTTGTTGGGTCGGGACACGTCCATCGCATTGGACAGTGTTTCTACCGTGTTATTGGGCGACCACACACCATCCTGCAGGTAACGGGGTACGGTGTCGTTGAGGTTGGTGGAGGCGATGAAGCGCTTGATCGGGAGCCCCAGGGTTTTGGCAATGATACCGGCACACAGGTTGCCAAAATTACCACTGGGAACGGCCACCACGGTTTGATCGCGCTGTGCTGCCGGTAATTGTGCCAGGCCATCGAAGTAATAACAGATTTGCGCAAACAGGCGACTGACGTTGATCGAATTGGCCGAATTCAGGCCCACGGCTTGTACCAATTGTGGATCATCAAAACAGCTTTTTACCAGCTTCTGACAGTCATCAAAATCGCCCTCTATGGCCACCGTGCGGATGTTGCCGGACAAGGTGGTGAACATTTTTTGTTGTAGTTCACTGATTTTGCCTTTAGGAAACAGGATGACCACCTCGATATTGTCCATGCCATGGAAGGCATGGGCCACGGCAGCCCCGGTGTCACCTGAGGTGGCGGTGAGGATGGTGATTTTTTGCTCGGTGGCAAAATGTTGCAGACAGCGGGCCATGAAGCGGGCGCCGAAATCTTTGAAGGCCAGGGTTGGACCGTGAAACAATTCCAGGCAATGTATATGATCTTCTACCTGAACAAGCGGTGCCGGGAAACTGAAGGTTTCTTCGATGATTTGTTGCAGGGCCTGGTCATCGATGTTGTCGCTGACAAAAGCCCTGAGGATGTGCTGATTGCGTTCAAGCACCGGCATGTTCAACAATTCATTGATGTTGTTCAATGGTGGAATGGAGCGTGGGAAAAACAAGCCGCGGTTGTTACCCAGTCCGGTTCTGACGGCAGTGGCAAAATCCACCACTTGTTCGGGGTCTTTGAGGTTATACAGTTTCATGAGAGAATCCTCGCTCCTTCGGTATCTGCCTGACAAATGGCCACAAAGCCATCATCAGATTGCAGGTAGTGTTGTTTCAGCCACACCGCCTGAGCTTGCGCCGTGACCAGATCATCACAGGCGGAAAACAGGGTAGGACCTGAGCCGGAGATTCCGGCGGCCAATGAGCCCATGCGCAGCAATTGTTGTTTGGTTTGGTTGAAGTTGGGTAACAGTTCAGCCCGGTAGGGTTCTGCCACTTCATCTTTCAGCAGGGCAAAGGCCAGGTCAGCATCCTGACGGTAACAGGCGCTGACAAAACCAGCCAGGTTTTGACCGAAACGAATCAGGGTGCTGCGGTCATACTGTTGTGGTAAACGCTCACGGGCAGCCTGGGTGCTGACAAGCACATCAGGATAGGCCAGTACCCAATAGATGTCTTCAAACAAAGGCACGGATACCGCCACCTGTTCAGCTTCACTAAGCATCAGCTGCATCCCGCCGAGAAAACTGGGGGCGACATTGTCAAAATGCACGGAGCCACTGATGGTGGCTTCGGCTTCACCCATCATACGCAACAAGGTTTGCTGATCAAAAGGTTGATCATAAAATGCATTGAGTGCCACCAGGGCAGCCACCACTGAGCAGGCACTGGAACCCAGGCCGCTACAGACCGGGATGTGTTTTTTCAGCTTGATCACCATGGGCTGAGGTGTAATGCCCTGTTGTTGCAGCGCAGCTTCAAAGGTGCTGCGGATCTGCCACACCACATTGCGCTCAGGGTCATCTGGGAGGCGCGAAGCGTAACGACCTTTGAGGACAAAATGGCTGTCACCTTCAGTGGACTTGATGATCACCACATCGCCCAGCATCTGGCCATCAATGGGGGTCAGAGCCAAACCCAGGGAATCAAAGCCGACACTGACGTTGCCAATGGAAACCGGGGCAAATACTTTCACTTTTTTATTCATCGTCAATGCTCCTGTTCCCATGAAAGTGTTCTCAATAAATCACCAAACAAACCCGCTGCGGTGACTTCAGCTCCGGCTCCATAACCGCGGATGATGAATGGTTTAGGTTGGTAATACCGGGTGTTGATGGCCAGGGCGTTTTCGCCAGCTTCAATTTCATACAATGGATGATCCGGACCTACTGACTGAATTTTGACGGCACAGCGTTGATCTTTGATGATGGCCACATAGCGCAATTTCTGGTGATTGGACTCGGCCTGATCAATCAACTGTTGAAACACCGAATCATGTTCCGGTAACCGGCGCATGAATTCATCACCATCCTCAATGGCGGCCAGCTCATCAGGTACCACCGGCTGCAGGTCGACATCGCTGAGCTCCAGCGGCAAGCCTGCCTCACGGGCGATGACCAGTACTTTACGGGCCACATCCAGGCCATTGAGGTCTTCTGCCGGATTGGGTTCGGTGTAGCCCAGATCCCTTGCTTTGGCAGTGGCCGCTGATAAACTCAGGCCCTGGTGGATTTCACCAAAAATGTAAGACAAAGAACCGGACAAGATGCCCTCGAACTGCAACAACTCATCGCCGGCTCGCAACAAGCTTTGCAGGTTATCAATCACCGGCAAGCCGGCACCGACATTGGTTTCATACAAAAAACGGCGTTGTCTTTTGGTGGCCATGGCCTGCAGTTGGTGGTAATAGGTCAGGGTATCGGTGTTGGCCTTTTTGTTCGCAGTGACTACGTGAAAACTGGCTTGCAGATAATTCAGATAACTCATGGCAATGTCCTGATTACTGGTACAGTCAATGATCACCGGATTGGTCAGGTGGGCTTCGCGGACAAAGCCCTGAAGGCGCTCTAGAGACAGACCCTGCCGGCAGGCCGCCAGTTGTTCCGGCCAGTTGCTCAGTTCAATGCCTTTGGCGTCCAACAGACATTGCCGGCTGTTGGCAATGCCCACCAGGTTCAGTTCGATGTCATTGTCCTTGAGCCAGGCTTGCTGGCGATTGATTTGGGCAATCAGTTCTTTACCAACGGTGCCACAACCGATCAGAAAGGCATCAATGCGGGGTTTCTTGAGGAACAATTGTTGGTGACAAACCGCCACTGCATCATCAGCCCGTTTGGCCCTGACGACCGCCGATATGGAGCGTTCAGATGAATCCTGGGCGATGGCGATGATGTTAACGCGGGCATGTGATAAAGCCCCAAAAAACCGGCTGGCGGTGCCTTTTTGCTGATGCATGCGATCACCAATCAGGGTAATGATGGCCAGGTTTTCCTGGCAGTCGACTGGTTCCAGCATGCCGTTTTTCAACTCCAGACGAAAGGACCGTTGTAAGTGTTTGACGGCCCGGTCTGCCTCATCCCCCGGAACACACAAACTGATGCTGTATTCTGAGGATGATTGACTGATGAGGATCACTGAAATGTCAGATTCTGCCATGCTGGCAAACACCCTGGCAGCCATCCCGACCATGCCCTTCATGCCGGGACCAGCCACATTGATCATGGCCACATCAGACAATTTGGAAATGGCTTTCACGGCTTTGCCTTCGTCGGTGGTGGCTGAAATCAGGGTGCCGGGATGCTGTGGGTTGGTGGTGTTTTTGATGGCACAAATGATCTGGTGTCTGGACAATGGGGTAATGGTTTTGGGGTGCAGTACTTTGGCCCCGAAATAGGACAACTCCATGGCTTCCTGATATGACATGCGGGTGATCAGCTGGGCACCATCAACCAGCCGGGGATCGACTGAATAGATGCCATCCACATCGGTCCAGATTTCACAGCGCTCAGCGCCGGTACAGACTGCCAGTACCGCGGCAGAGTAATCTGAGCCATTGCGACCCAATAAGCACAAATCTCCGTTCGGGTGACGGCCATAAAACCCCGGCATCACCGCCAGTTCTTCAGCATCGCCATAGTGACTTTGAAAGCGTTGCTGGCTGGTAACAATGTCGGCCACAGGCTCACCACTGTCATCTTCTGTGGTGAGGAACAGTTTGGGATCAATGACCGTCACCGGATGTTGACTGCGCAATAAGGCGGCCATCAGCAAAGTGCTGAACTTTTCTCCCACCGATAGGATTTGTGCAGCGGTGACCTCAGGACACTGGCCGATCATGGCACAACCCTGGGCCAGGGTGCGCAACTGATCCAGTAAACCTGAGGTTTGTTGCTGGCTGTGACTGACATCAAAGCCCTCACGCCAGCCTGCACAATCGGTACACAAGGTCAGCAGTCGTTGGCTGATGTCATCCAGTTGGGGGGTCAGATCGCTGCCCTGGCGAGCCAGTTCAATCAGTTCAACCAATGCGTTGGTGATGCCCTGGGGTGCTGAAAACACCGCTGCAACGGGTTCGCTGCGGAGTTCGATGAGCTCAACCACTTGTTTAAATTTGGCTGCTGTGGCCAGCGATGAGCCACCAAATTTCATGACTTTCATAGGTTTTCCTTGTTGTGGGGATGTGCTCCCCTGAAACAAAAAAGCCCGTGAGCTGATTCCAGGTCACGGGCTTTGTCAGTTATGTTAACGAATCAGCACATGACCATTGGATGCCTGGTGGTAATGGTGGTCGTTGTGTTGGTTCGGTTTTGCATGGCACCCATGTTATTGAGTTTGCCATGGAATTACAAGGGGTCAGCTCACATCCGTTTAAAAAATGTCCAGTGACAGGCCCAAACTGAAGTCGCGGCCTTTGGTGAACGAGCGGGTGATTTCACTGCCTTGCAGGAACAGGACCTCATCATCCAGCAGGTTTTTGGCTTTGAAGCTCAGTTTCCAGCGACCGGCAAACGCATGGGTGTAGACAAAGTCGACCTGTTGAAAGGGTTGCTCATAAATGTCCGGGCTGCCCGATGTGCCGGCTTCTGAAATCCGTTCACCAAACTGATTGAACAACAAGGATGCACTGATGCCACGGTCTTTGTTGTCATAACCAAACTGCAGGTTGACCACGTAGGGAGATTGTCCCTGCAGTGGACGGACGTTATTGGTCTGTCCTGACGGACCATTGGTGTCCAGTTGGATTTCCGAATCGATGTAAGCGTAGTTGGCACTGACATAAAAGTCAGCAAAGCGGTCGCCAATGAATGAAAAGTCTTTATAAACTTCCAGTTCTATACCGGCATTTTCAGCCGCCAGGGCATTTTGGAAGCTGATGATGTTGGATGATCCAGGCAGGATGGTGACTTCAATGGGTTGAGTGAATTCCTTATAGAACAAGCTCAAAGACACAAATTCACCGGGTGAAAAGTATTTGTCCCAACGCAGGTCATAATGGGTGATTTTGCCTGCCACCAGATCCGGGTTACCGATCACGTTGCGGTTGAGGACCGGGTCTTTGAACTGGGCCGGTGACAATTCTTTGAAATCTGGACGGGTGGCAGTTTCAGAATAATTGAAACGAAATTGATGTGATTCATTCATGATCCAGGTGGATGAAAAGGCCGGGAACCAATCGTCATCTTCTAAACTGGCGGTGATTGGACTTTGGTCGGGGTCAAACAACCTGAAAGTGGTCACTGATTGAGCAAAGGTTTCACGTCTGGCACCCAGGGTAAAGCGCAGGTTGTCCCGATAAGCGTAATCCATACCAAAATAAGTTCCTTTGATGTCCAGATTGGCAAAATAGTTATCGGTGGCGCGGGTCACTTCAATCAGCTGGTAGCCATTGGGTGCTATGAATGTGGGATTAAGGATTTCACTCAATGGATCTGAACGGTCTGCCTCATTGGCCAGGGGACCGGCGTCATCAAATACAAACCGCCTGATGTCTGAGTTGCGTTCTTTTTTCACCCAGTTGTGACCAAATTGGAACAACAAATCATGGTGGTTGCCAAAGGTCAGGGGAAAGTCAAGGTCATAGCGGATGTTGCGGCTTTCATCAACCAGTTCACGGAATACCCTGGAGTTTGAATCATTGCGGGAGGAAAACACAAAATCGCCTTCATCACGTTGGTCATACCGATATATGCGGTTGTCCGGTTCCGCAAAAGTGGCTTCTGAATCGGTGAATTGCCAGTTCAGTTTGAGGTTGCCGAGCTGTTGATAACTGTGTTCCCCGAAAACCTGGGTAGAGCCCAGCTCCCGTTCGGTCCAGCGTAATTCATAGATTCTTCTGGAGTTACCCAGGTCTTCATTGAAACCTTCGGCAATTTCGGCAAAATCCTGGGTACTGCGCAGTAACATGTAATTGGCATTCAACTCATGCTGATCGTTGAACCTGATGCCAGATGTGATGAATCCGCTGGCGCTGATGTCACGACTGGTGGTGGTTGATACTTCTTCACTTTCCAGCCCCAGCTGATCGCCTGATGAGACGTTATAGCTGCGACGCAGCTCAGAACGGGTGGCAAAATCGTTGCCGTATTCGAGGGCTGCCGAGAATCCCAGCGTGGGTCCTGATGCCAGGTCAAAACGCATGCCGCCGGCGGCATCGAAACCCAGGCCTGGATCGATGTCAGCCAAACGCAGGTCATAGTTGCTGTTCAGCGACTCACCAAATAGTTCCAGTTCTTCTGGGGAGAAGCCACCATCAAAGAAAGGGTTATTGGGTCTCAGCTCGGTGTCCCCTGCAATGGCGTCTGCCAGAACCTGAGGTAAGGCCCTGGAGCCGTCATCACGGCCGGTCCAGTCATCACTGCCACCTTGGTATTTCAAGCCTTCTTTACCGGTGGTTTGCGTGTTGTGCCCGTAGGAAAGACCGAAGTTCAGGAAGTTTTCTTCAGGGACATTGATGGTTCTGAGCACCACTGAACCACCACCAAACTCCGCTGGCAGGTGGGATGAATAGCCTTTTTGTACCTCAATGCTTTCGATGATGCTGGTGGGAAATAAATCCAGTGGCACCACGCGCCTGGTGGGGTCTGGGCTGGGTAGGTTGGCGCCGTTGAGCAAGGTGCTTGAATAGCGTTCACCCAAGCCACGGATGAAGATGAACTTACCGTCCACCAGGGTCAGTCCGGTAACCCGCTTCAGGGCGCCGGCGACGTCTGAATCACCGGACTTGGAAATCTGTTCCATACTCAGGTAATTGGCCACCGAATTATTGGCCCGACGCTCTTCGAGAACAGAAGCCAGGGAGCCTTCGATGAATGGTTCAACCACCACAAACTCTGGCAGCTCAGCGCCAGCCGGAGTCAATTCGATGTTGATTTCATGGCCTTCTTTGCTGGTGACTTCCACCTGGTTTTTGATTTGACTATTGAACTGCGCATGCAGCACACTGATGTTATATGTGCCGGCATTCAATTCAGTGGTGAAACGCCCTTGTTGATCAGTGACCACATGTTCAGCTATACCCGACAAATAGACCTTGGCACCTACCACCGGAGATTGGTTTTCGGCATCGGTGATGAGTCCGCTCAGGGTCACCGGGTAGGTTTCCTCAACCTCACTGGCTGATTCCTGAATCAGAGTTTGGGCATCGATGGAGCTTTCTACATCAACCAGCGGATCGGTATCACCTTTGACCTGGAAATCAATCAGCAATTGCAGGATTTCATCCTTACTGGTGGACAGCTCGTATTGATACAACGCGTTACCTTCGGCAGTGAACTGCAGGGTGTGATCACCGGGTGGTAGTGCAAAACGCACCAGTCCGGATGTGTCTGTTGTGCCCAATGTCTGGGCTTGGCTGCTGACTTCAATTTGACTCAAGGGATTGCCTTTGAGGAACACATAAACGGCGATGTTGGCATCGGTTGCCCACAAGGCAGAACTGCACCACATCAGGAGCAGTGAAAAACCGGTCTTTTTCATGATAGTCTTCATTTTATTCGGTATGGATTAAACCGGCCTGTTGGTCAGGCTGGCGCTGGTGTTACTGACATCGCCAGGGTTCATCGGCACAATCGGCCATGATTTTGCGGACTTCAACGGCTTTCTGGAATAACTGGGTGTCAGTGATTCTGGCCAGGTATTGTTCTGCCAGTTCATAATCACCCACTTTGAATAACGCATAAGCCAGGGCGTACTGGATGTGTTCATCCTGATCAACCCGAACCCGTTTGATGTCCTGTTCCATGGCGGCCGCTTGTTCATAATTTTCCAGTTCAATCAGCAAGCCCAGTCGTTGTTTGAACTTGGTTTCCTGGTCTTCAATCTGGCTGTTAAGGGTCAGCGCCAGGTGCCGTTGACCGGCCCGGCGATACAGTTCAGCGGCTTCACTCAGCAGGCTGTTGTCGGTCAGCGCCAGGTGGTGGACCAGTTTGGCTGCAGCATGAAATTTCTGATCACTGATGTAGGTAGCGGCCAGGGCTTTACTGACATCTGCGTCCTGAGGAAATTTAAGTTTGGCCCGTTCCAGAAAACGCAAGGCCAGAATCAGGTTTCCGGAAGCCCGTAGGGCATTGCCAATGGCCACATAATCAGTGGCACCGGCCTGGTGTTGTTCGAGGTATTGTTGACCCAATTCTGCTGCGGTTGAATTCAAGCCCAATTCAATCAGGTAAAATATTTTACGTTGTGGAAAGGAAGCGTCTTCAGTGAAGATCAGGCTGGCCTGATCCATCACCGCCAGGGCCATTTCATGTTGCTTTAATAACCAGTGAGATTGCGCACGCATGTGATATACCGATGGAATCCGGGCCACGGCATCACCGGCACCACCCAAGGCTTCAATGGCCAGTTGGTATTGTTCAAGAGCAAAGGCGGACTGAGCCAGATAAACATGAATCACGGCATCCACTTCCCCCAGTTTTTTGGCTTCCTGAAAGGCGTCAATGGCTGGCTGATGCTGACCCTGACGCACTTTCAACAAGCCGGTCAATACATGAAACCGCTGCAGATCCAGCCCTTCTTCAGCAAGATCAACCTGACCCAATGCCCGTTCTGCGCGCTCCAGGTTGTTGTCTTTGAGCATCAGTGATGCCAGTTCCAGGTGATTGACTTCATCCGGGTTGTCCTGGTCTTGTGCCTCAACCTGCATACTCAGGACCATCAGGCAGGCCAACAGCCAATTATTCTTCATGGGTTTCTCAAATTCTCTGATGCATTAACTCAAATCAAACCGAATGCGTTGCTTGGCCCATGATTTGACTGATTTGCCTTGATACTGAGCTGGTTCAAAACGCCAACTGTTGATGCCTTGCATGGCCACTTCATCAAATACCCCGTCAGGAAATGATTCAACAATCTTCACCTGCTCAATTTCTCCGGTGATGCCAATCAACAACGAAAATACCACATACCCTTCAATGCCTTTGGCACGGGCTCTTGGGGGGTAAACCATGGGCGCCTGCCACACTGCTTTGGGTGATTGGTCGACGGTGTCATCGGTCATGATCACACCATTGCCGCCACCGAGGATGTCGCCATCCAGGCCAGCCAGACCGTCCATAGAAAAATCAGGCAAGCCCAGGTCCAGACCGCTCAGTGAACTGTTCAGCCCAAGCAGTGGCGTTGGCGGTGCCGGTCGTGAACGTTGGGGTTTGGGCTTGGGTTTGGGCTTTTTGATTTCCTGCTTGGCAGGTGGTTTTTGTTTGGTGATTTTGATGTTTGAACCCTGCGCGTCTTTTGCCTGGTCCATTAAGTTATCTGAATCATTGATCAGTACCACCGTACCCAGTACCAACACGGTACCAAAGACCATGGATCCCATGGCCGCCAGATTGCGTTTTATTTTTTCTTGCCTTAACATGTTTTTGCTCATCAGCCTGCTCCTACTTCTTTTTCTGTGGCCACACCGACGTCTGATGCCCCGGCCAAACGGGCCTGGTCAACCACTTCAACGAGTTTGCCCGAAGGCACGTTTTCATCCGTGACCACCAACACCGATTTTTGTGTTTTGGTTTTCAATAAGTCCCTGAGTCTGGATTGGATCACCCATGAGCGGATACTTTCGCCATCCAGATACACTTCACCGGCGTTGTCGATGTATAAGCGCACCGCTTTGGTTGAAGCCGTGCTTGAACTGGATGCCGCCGGACGCTCCAGGTCGAGTTTCATGTCTTTGACAAAAGTGGTGCTGACCATAAAAAAAATCAGCAATATAAACACCATGTCAATCAATGGCGAGATGTTCAGGTCCTGGACCGTTTCTTTGCTTTCGCGGTATCTCATTGTGTTGTCCTCAATCGGTTTCGTAGCCGGGAATCGGGCTGCACAGGTAGTCTTTGAGCTGTGCCATTTCGATTTCCAGTTGTTTTTGTTTTTTGTCCAGAATGCCGTTCACAATCAAGCCCGGTATGGAAACGGCCAGACCCATCTGGGTGGTGATCAGGGCCTGAGAAATGCCCCCGGCAATGCCGCCTGACTGAGAAAACAGTGACATGTCTCCCAATGAGTCAAATGTTTCAATCATGCCCGATACAGTGCCCAACAGCCCAAGCAATGGTGCCACCAGTACAATGGTGGTGATCAGCACTTTGTATTTGCGGATTTCATTGGCTTCTTCAGCGAAGGCATCATCCAGATAGCGCCGCAGATCGGGCAGTGCCTGGGCCCGCAGCTTCATGCCTTTGTGCAACACCCTGACCAGTACGCCCTGATTACTCGGTAAGATGCCTTTCAGGTAACGAAAAACCATGGTTCGGGTACTGCGGACCGAACCCCTGCGCAGCGCCATCATGCGATATCCGAGGGTCCACCACAACACCAGTGTGGCAATGATCAAAGGCGGCATCACATAGCCGCCTGAAGAAAAGTAGCCCAGCAGTTGTTGGCTCAAGTCATTCATGATCAGCCAAATACTTTTTTGTAAACATTGATTGCCCGCAATGCGGCTTTTTCCATGTCGTCCTTGATGCGTTCAGCCCAACCAGACAGGATGTTGCCGAACAACAAGGCCGGGATGGCCACAGCCAGCCCCACTTCAGTGGTCACCAGGGCTATGGAAATTCCGCTGGACAACAGTTTGGGATCACCAGTACCAAATTCAGTGATGATGTCAAAAGTCGAGATCATGCCGGTTACAGTTCCCAAAAGACCCAGTAGAGGAGCCACGGTGGCGATCACGATGATCAGTGAACCAAAACGGTTCAATTGACTGGATTCATGTAGAATCGATTCAGAAACAATGTCTTCGATGTGTTCCCGGTCACGCTCAATGTTGCGCAAGGCCGACAACAACACCCGCGAACTTGAGCTGGACTCCTGGTGAGCCAGTTTTATCGCACCCTCTACATCACGGTTTTCAATTTGTGTCACCACGCCGCCGAGCAGTTTTTCGGTACTGGCTGATGCACGGTTCAAGAAGAACACCCGCAACACAATGAGTAACAGGGCGAAAGCACCGAGGCCGGCGATGATCCAGGCAATGAGACCTCCTGAATTGATCACACTGATGATGGTTTTTTGTTCACGTTCCTCGATGGCTTTCAACGCAGACTCATAGAGAAAAATAGGTAACAGGCCTGCAGACTGTCCATTGAAAATGCCAGCTGCAGCTTCAGGGTCACTGTCCTGCCAGACTTTGAATTGTTGCTCCCCAGCAGGCGCCAGAACGCCGGAACCCTGGGGGCTGTTGCCATAGGATGCGATGCTGCCGACCTGGATGATCTGGCCATTGACAGCTGTACCGTCAGTCAAAAAGAATTGACCCGGTTGACGCGTGATGCTGGCTTGCTGATCCAGGTGATCTGTGGCCAAACCCACCAGCGTATTGATCTTATCCAATTCTGTCAGGGCTGGTTCAGCAGCCGGTTCAAACCCACTGAAACCATGTTCAGTCATGGTGGATTGCGCCTGAATGATGGTTGATTCAATCAATCCCTGATTGTCCTGCGCTGATTCTGAATGACGTTGGATCTGGTAGATATCGTCTTCCAACTCACTGGCGGTTGATTCAGCTGCCAGCAATTGATTTTCCAGTTGTGAAATCATTGATTCAATGCGGCGTTTTTCAACTGCTGAATTTTGTTTGTACTCTGCCAGCCGGCGGGTGATGTTGTTCACCTGAGCGGTCAGAAAAGCATGTTCCTTTTTATAAGCCAGCAGCAGATCTTGCCTGGCTTGAACAGGATCAGCCTGAGGTACAGGTGGCTGCGTTGTGGTGGCAGCTTGTTCTGTATCCTGCGCCATCACCCAGGGGCACATCAGCAGGCAAATGATGATTGATATTTTTTTCATGATGTATCCTCAGTTTATCCTTGGGTCTGCAGGTTAAGCGGTAAAGTGAAATACCCTTGTCTGATTTGTTTTTTCAGGGAATCAAATAAAATGGCCACCGCTTGTGCCTGCGTGTCATCAGCAAGTAACTCAAAACGCCACTGGTTGTTGCTCCTGATTGCCTGGCCGTACCGGTCATCCCGGGTTTTGAAATACATCAACACCGTGCCGAGTTTGGCCACATCAACCAAAACCTGTTCACCATTCAGCTCAATGGTTTGTGAATAAACGGCATTTTCCCGGGCCAAACGCATTTCATCTTCCAGAAAAGCCCACAAGCGATTGATGGCATGTTGAGCGGTGATTTTGCGGCCTTGCAGGTCGCGGGTGATGTCATCAACGACACTGCTGCGTTCCTGATATTTGAAGGGAATACCTGTGACGATGCCTTGTTGAATGTCGTTGGCCATGGCCAGGACATCAGGAATCATTTGCTCAGAATCAGCACCCAGGTCTTTGATTTTTTCCTGCAGATCAATCATTTCAGCCTGAGACTGTTTGATCTGCAATTGTTTGCGGTCGATGTTGGCTTCCAGCTCTGTTTTGCGTGTATTCAGATAACTCATTGACTGTGTATGTTCTGCTTTGAGGATTTGCAGTTCTGCCTGCAGGTCTTCAACCTGGCCACGCAGTTGAATCAGGTTTTCAACGATTTCATCGGTGTTTTCCTGAGCCATGACTTGTTGACCTGTACATGCACAACACAGGATCAATGACCATTTCTTTAAGGACTGGGTCACCGGATTGTGGGCCCGGTGAAAGGTGATTTGGCGTGACATAAGTAAAGCACTCAACTGTAAGAATGCGGCAAATTTTAAGAACCTTATGTGACAGAATGGTTACCGAAACCACGATAAATTAAAATTCCCATATATATAAGGAGTGAAATCGGTCGTGTCATAAAAACTTCATAAAACAGTCACTTAACTGAAACAACCGGGCTCTAGAATTTCGGTTTTTTGAAATTCTTGACAGAGGTATTTAACATGAAATTG
This sequence comes from Marinicella sediminis, assembly GCF_002000055.1. Lineage (GTDB taxonomy): Bacteria > Pseudomonadota > Gammaproteobacteria > Xanthomonadales > Marinicellaceae > Marinicella > Marinicella sediminis. The sequence goes on from NZ_MVBD01000003.1 coordinate 49,944, forward strand.
GGTAACTTAAGAGCTGCCATTCTGGGTGGTGTTATGTTGACAGGATCGGCATCAGCGATCAATGTAGATGGTTTGTTTGAAGGTCAGTGGTATCGTGGCGACCAGGACAATGGAACGGGTTGGCAGATGGATTACATCAAAACCGGTCCGGAAGCAGGTGTGTTCTTTGTCACCGGTTTTTTATTCAATGACGACAATGACCCAACCTGGGTAGGTGGTCAGGCCTCAGTGGTGGCAGGTCAGTCCACCCTGGATTTCGCGCTGTATGAAGTCACTGGCGGATCATTTGATACCGACACCACCAGAGACTTACAACCCATTGGTGACATGACTTTTGAAGTGAATAACTGTCGCAGCATTTCGGCCACCATCAGCAACATGAGCAGCCAATTCATTTCGGCCACAAATGCACAGTTTGAACTGTCTCCAATTGATGAAATCGCGGGTACCCCAAGGGATGCATCTGTGTGTCCATTCCAAACCACTTTCTCAGGCTGTCCTGCATTTGCCACTGAAACCGCACAACCCAAAACCTGTGCGGTGAGCGGTACTTTGACGGGTGATGTGACTTTCACCAACGACACCAACTGGGTGTTGCAAGGTGGTGTGTTCGTCGGTGAAGACGGCGGTACCGCTGGTAACCTGACCATTGAGCCAGGTACCCGTGTGCTGGGTGTGACCGGTAATGACTTCCTGGCCGTTCAACGTGGTTCCAAAATCTTTGCTGAAGGCACGCCAACAGCGCCCATCGTATTCACCGGTCCTTTTGCAGCCAATGATCCGGCTGCCGGTGCCGGTAACTGGGGTGGTCTGGTGATCAATGGTCGTGCCCCGATCAACATTTGTGGCGACGAAGTACCTTTCGAGCAATGTGAAGACGTGGGTGAGGGCAGCTCAGGAAACTTCGGTGGTAACCTGCCGAATGATTCCAGTGGTGTACTGAAATACGTGCGTGTTCAATTCGGTGGTTTCCGGATTAATGACGAAGACGAGTTGAATGGCATTGCTTTCCAGGCTGTGGGTTCGGGTACTGTGGTTGACCACGTACAGGTTCACGCCAACGAAGACGATGGTGTTGAGTTCTTTGGTGGTACCGTGAATGCCAAACATCTGGTATTGACTGGCATCAAAGATGATTCTCTGGACTGGACCCACGGTTGGACCGGTAACGTTCAATACGTGGTGGTTAAGCAGGATCCGGATGCAGCGGCTGATAAAGAGCGTGGCATCGAAGCGGATAACTTCGAAGACAACAATGATGCGTCACCTCGATCTAATCCAGTGATCGCCAATGCCACTTTCATCGGTGGTCCGTCTGACAACAAAACCACCACCGGTATGGTGTTGCGTCGTGGTACCGGTGCCAACTTCACTCATACCATTGTGACAGGTTTTGAGAAATGCCTGGACCTGGATTCAGACGCTACTTTTGCGGCGGCTGGTACGCCCACCAACCTCAGTGGTAGCCTGACCATGGAAAACACCATCATCAGCTGTGCGCAAAATTTTGAAGAAGAAGCGGGTGATGCATTCACTGTGCAGGCTTTCTTTGAAGCACAAACCGGTAACCTGGTGGCCAACCCACAATTGGACGGTATTTATCCTACGGCCAATACACCAGCGGTTGAAGCAATGAATCCTGAGCAGTTTGGTGCGTTCTTTGACAAAACCAACTATGCTGGTGCTTTCAAGTCACAAGCACAAGATTGGACGGCTGGCTGGACTGAGTTCCTTGATTGAACATCAGTCACCCGGTGAACCCATTGAAAAGGCACCTGCGGGTGCCTTTTTTTGTGTCTGCAGAGATCAGTGGAATGATTTAACAAAAAATATGCATTCATTTTGATATAAATGGACTTATTTGGGAGCGAAATGATGAAAACTTTAATGACCATGGTGATGGTTTTGCTATTGGCCGCCTGCCAGGGCAACACCAGCAAACGCCCTGATTTTCAGGCTTATATAGCTGATCAAGGCTTGCTGGCCAAAAAACGAGTGCAACAGTTTCGTTTTCAGGGCTGGCAACCACTGGATGACCGGCACCTGATTTTACGATCCTCACAACAACGCAGTTACCTGATCCGCCTGATGTCGGTGTGCACTGAACTGCCGTTTGCGCAAAACATATTGTTGAAACAGGATTTCAGTACCGTGCTCAATGCCAAGTTCGATTCCATTCAGGTGCCTGGACAGTTCAGCCAGGAATGCACCATTGACTCAATTTATGAGTTGGACAAAGCGCAGAAAAAAGCCTTGCTTGATTTTGCTGACCGCAAAGAAAGCAACCGACCAACTGAATGATGCGACCATTCATTTGGGCGATGCTGGTGGTGATGATACCTTCAGCAAAGGCAGCTGATTGCACCCGTTTGAGCCAACTGGATTGGTTGCTCGGCCTGTGGCAGATGGATGGGCCCAACAGCCAGGTGGCAGAACACTGGCAACAGGTCAGTGACGTCAGCTTCGAGGGCAGAGGGACCACCACCAGCAAACAGCACCCTGGTCAGACCACTTCAGAAACCATGCGCCTGGTGGAAATGTCCGGAGAGGTGTTTTTTTTGGCCAAAGTGCCCAACAACCATTTACCGATTGCCTTTGCCGCTCATTCCTGTGAGCCGGGCAGGGTGGTGTTCAGCAATGAAGGTCATGATTTTCCGCAGTTTTTGGCGTATCAGATGACTGCGGATGGTGTTCTTAACGTGCAAGTCAGTTCACGAAGTAACCCCGGATTTGTATTGAACTATGCCAGGCAATGAGCTCAGGAGTTGATCGGTAGACCGGACTGCGGTAACCTGAAGCTTATTGAAATTATGTGGGGCATCTCATGACTTTGATATTTGCTGGCTTGTTGTTATGGACCTTGGTTCACTGGACCCCTGCGCTGTTCCCAGGTATCAAAACGCGATGGAAAAATACCCTGGGGCCTGGGGCTTATCAGGGCAGTTTTGCGTTGTTGATCATCAGCGCACTGGTGTTGATTGTGCTGGGTTGGCGCAGCACGCCACCTGAGCATGTATATCAGCCGATGTTGTCATGGCGTCATCCGGCCATGGGTTTGGTGGTTGTTGGGTTTATTCTGATGGGTGCCGCCAACTACGCTTCCCGTCTGAAAGCCTGGTTACGGCATCCACAACTGACTGGTTTCATGCTGTGGGCTACTGCTCATTTGTTGCTCAATGGTGATCATAAATCGGTGTTGGTATTCAGTTGGATGCTGTTGTGGGCCGGATCGGAAATCCTGTTGATCAATCGCCGTGACGGACGTTGGCAGGCACCTGAAGTGGTCAGCTGGCCCAAAGAAATCCTTGGGGTGCTGGTCAGTCTGGGGGTGGTGGCGTTGGTGGTCTGGTTGCATCCATACTTGTCTGGCAGGCATGTGGTTTTGTGAATAAGGTTTAACTTTCGTTCAGTCATCTTGTGGTAGCATGCAGTCAACTCAAATACTAAGCTGAACATGAAAAACACCATTTTTTGCCTGTTACTGGCCCTGCCTCTGGCTGGATTGGCCAAATCAGCCCAGGAGATCAACATCCTGGCCGATGCCACCCTGGAACGTTTTGCTGAAGAAATCACCGGTGGACAGCGGTTTCTCAATGAAGCCGCTGCGGTATTGGTGTTCCCGCAGGTGCTCAAAGCCGGTTTTGGCATTGGTGGAGAATATGGAGAAGGGGTGTTGCGACAAGGTGGTCAAAACGTGGCTTATTACAGCACTGCTGCGGCCTCCATCGGTTTTCAGGCCGGTGCTCAATCAAAAGCAGTGGTGGTGGTCTTCATGAATCAGCAGGCATTGACCGACTTTCGTGGTAAAAAGGGCTGGAAAGCCGGGGTCGATGGTTCTGTGGCAGTGATCAAATGGGGTGTGGGAGAAGACATCAACACGCTGGACATCAAAGACCCGGTGGTCGGGTTTGTATTCAGTAACAAAGGTCTGATGTTTAACCTCACCCTGGAAGGTTCCAAGTTCACCGAAATCAGTCGCTGACCTGCTTAGGGTTGTTTATATACCCGGCCACCCTTCATCACGAAACGCACGTCTTTCAAGATCGTCATGTCGTTCAAAGGATCTCCGCTGACGGCAATCAGGTCGGCCAGCAAGCCGGCCTTGATTTCACCGCGGTCTTCCACTCCCAGCAATTCAGCCGGATGGATGGTCGCCGAGCGAATGGCTTGTATGGCACTCATGCCCTGGGCCATCATGGCTGACAGTTCATAGGCGTTTTCGCCGTGGGGTATTAATGGTGAATCGGTACCCAAAGATATTTTGACCCCGGCTTTGATGGCTTTGCTGAGGTTATCCTTGGCCAGTGGTAACACGTATTTGGCTTTGGCGGCGATTTTCGGATCATTGTTGTCGATGCCCTGCATCACGTAATCCACCAGTCCGGTGGTCGGCACCAGATGTACGTTGTGTTTTTTCATCAGTTTGATGCCCTCGGCATCCAGCAGTGAGCCATGTTCAATGGAATGCACCCCGGCCTGGATCGCTGCTTTGATCCCTTCGGCACCATGGGCATGGGCGGCCACCCGCAAGTGATGACGTTCAGCTTCCTCGACAATGGTGCGCATCTCTTCATCACTCAGTTGCTGCGCGCCGACCGAATCTTCCAGTGACATGACCCCGGCGGTGGCGTGGATTTTGATCACTTTGGCACCGTGTTTTATTTGATAGCGCACCGCTTCAATGGCGTCAATCGGCCCATTGATAATGCCATGTTTGGGCTCGGGTTCAAACAGGTTTTCGGACAGTCCCAGTGATAAATCGCCATGGCCACCTGATATGCTGATCATGTGTCCGGCCGGAACCACCCGAGGTGAGACAATCCAACCCGCCTGTTCGGCCTCGGACAAAGCTGCACCAATCAGTTCGCCGGTGATGTGGACCTGGCCAACATTGCGCACCGTGGTGAACCCTGCGAGCAGGGTTTTTTCAGCGTTTTTAGCGGCCCGGATGGCACCTTTACTGGCACTTTCACCAGTGATGATGTTGCCAAAGCCGTTGTTGTAATCCAGGTCCAGGTGGGTGTGCATGTCCATCAGGCCGGGCAACAACCGATGCTCACCCAGGTCGATGGTGGTTGCCACATCCGGCACTTGATCCGGGTTAATGGCTTGAATCTGTTCCCCCGCAATCACCAATACTGCCGGACTGACCCAGTTACCGGAGCGCACATCCAGATAAGCTTTGGCTTTCAGCACCGTGGTTTCAGCCTGTACCCAGGAACAACACAACATCAATAAACACACCCTGATCATCAGTCACCTTCTTCTATATTTGTTTGATTCGTTTCATCATAACACGCCTGAAACGCAGTTCAAGGTTGTCTTCATGACTGGAGGTCAGTGGTTCATCTACAGGGGTGTTTTTCAATCTGCTGGCCAGCTTGGGGAGATCTCTCGGCTGTGTGCGCGATGACAAAACAGTGTTTGCTTTCTGATTTTATGCAATCATATTTTTGATCCTGAACTGAATCATGGATAATGGTTGTTCCAAATTACTTCTGAAGATGACATGAAAGCACTGTTGAAACTGACCTCAATGTTACTGACCAGCCAGCTGGTGAATGCTGAGCCTTTTGGCAACCTGCATCAACTGGCGGGACATTGTTGGCAGGCTGATTTTCCCGATGGCAAAAAAACCGACACCCATTGTTTCAGTTTGCAGTATGGCGGAGCGTTCATCGTGGATAATCACGTGGTCTGTGGCCCCGGTGCAACGCCGTATCATGGCAGCACCTGGTACGCCAGGGACGCCGAAACGGGTGGCATCAGTTACCATTATTACAATTCTCTGGGTATGGTCAGTAGCGGTTCAGTGGCCTTTGCCGGCGCACATTTGCTGTTTCCTGATGAAACATACCAGCAAAACGGTCAAGCTGTGGTCTACAAAACCAGCTGGACCCTGGGTGAGCAGCATTACACCTCGGTGATGACCCAACAGGACGACAGCCATGAAGGTGGCTGGAAACCGGTTTGGGAGATGACTTTCAAACAAACCGATCTGGCAGATCAGCAACTGGTCTTACGCAACAGTCATCACCAATTGGCGTGCGCACAACCCTGACCATGAAACGCATCGCTGGTGTCTTGATCCTGATTGTTTACCATCAGCTCGGTGAATGGCTGGTGCGCCTGGCCGGCTGGACATTGCCTGGTGCGGTGGTCGGTATGTTGTTGTTTTTTTTGACCTTGCTGGCGCTTCGCAAACCGCCGGAAATGGTCACTGTCGGCGCTGATTTTCTGCTCCGACACCTGGCTTTGTTGTTTGTGCCTGCCGGGGTTGGGGTGGTGTTGCTGTTGGAGCTGATCCGTGATCAATGGCTGGCCATGTTGGTTTCACTGGTGATCAGTACGGTGTTGTCCATGCTGTTCACCGGTTGGTTGATGCAGCTGCTGATGCCAAAGGAACACACCCCGCATGATTAACTGGCCTGCGGATACCCATCAATGGCTGCTGGCGGTTGCGGCGTTGGGCCTGACCCTGCTGGTGTTTTTCAGTGCCCGCTGGTTGTTCCGGCGCTGTGGTGAACAACCGCTGTTGCATCCGGTTTTAATTGCCATGCTGGTGCTGATGGGTGTGTTGCTGATCACAGGAGTGTCTTATGAGGACTATTGGTTGGGTGGCCAATGGATTCATTTTTTTCTGGGGCCGGCCACCGTGGCGCTGGCCTGGCCGTTGTACCAGCACCTGTCGCTGGTCAGGAGCTTGCTGTGGCCGATCCTGATCTCGGTGTTGGCCGGTTTGTTGTTTGGATCGGTTTGTGTGGTGCTGCTGGCCGGTTGGCTGGGTGCCGATCAATTGGTGCAATGGTCATTGGCACCGCGCTCGGTGACCACGCCAGTGGCGATTGTGGTGGCTGAACAGATCGGCGGAATTCCGGCATTGACGGCAGGTTTTGTGATCATCACCGGGGTGGTGGGAGCGATGCTGGGTGGAGTGGTGTTTACCTATGCCGGCATCCGGGATCAGCGGGTTAAGGGCATCGCCATGGGTGTCTCAGCCCATGGTGTGGGCACCGCCCGGGCGCTGCAGATCCATCCGGTGATGGGGGCGTTTTCTGGTCTGGCCATGGCTTTGTCGGCCTTGCTGATGGCCTTTGTGTTACCGCCCTGGTTACAATTACTGGGTATGTTGTAAGCTTTTCGTAGATTGCACTGGCCGGTCTGGTTCAATGGTGCTAGAATCGAATGAGAGCTAATTATCAGCTCGACTCGCCGACCCGGTTGGTTCAACTTTGTTGGCCGCTTCCGCTCCATGCTATCGCGGCAGACCTCCATCCATGGAGGCCAATCATAGGGTCAGAACAGTCATGAAGCACATGCTGGTTTTTGCTGTGCAAAAGAAAGCTTGTGCGGATGACGTCGTTCGCGCATCAATTAAAGCCATGATCGCCGTGGCCGCTTTCAATTTTGTTTGGAACAAAATTGAATGAAGTCCCAAGATCATTCCTTATCATCAAAGGGGCCACTTATGACAGACAGCCGCAACCGCATTCAGTCACTGGACATCCTTCGGGGGCTGGTGATCATCCTTATGGCCATCGACCATGTCCGCGATTTCTGGTCGGTGGAACCGTTTGCCCCTGAAGACCTCACGCAAACTTCACCAGAATATTTTTTCACCCGCTGGATCACCCATTTTTGTGCTCCGGTGTTTGTCTTTCTGGCCGGCACCTCGGCATTTCTGTACCAGCAGAAGATCAATGACAAAAAAGCCCTCAGCCAGTTTCTCCTTGTCCGTGGCCTGTGGCTGATCTTTATCGAGGTGGTGGTCATCAATGCCAGCTGGACGTTGGGCTTTTTCTGGTTTGAATGGGGCTTTTTCCTGCAGGTGATCTGGGCCATCGGGGTGGCCATGTTGGCTTTGGCCGTACTGATCTGGCTGTCCGATGTGATGATTCTGCTGGTGGCCTTGTTGCTGATGTTTGGACATAACCTACTCAATTTCCTGACACCGGCTGACTTTGGTAACCTGGGTTGGTTGTGGAAGCTGTTGCACGACGGTGGCTGGCAGCCCTTGTCCGGCCCATGGGGGGTGTTTTTTGCCTATCCGATCCTGCCCTGGATCGGGGTGATCGCTGCTGGCTATGTGTTTGGCCGGGTGATGCTGCTGAGTCGCGAAGGGCGTTTTCGCTGGTTACTGTGGCTGGGAGCCGGCAGTGTGTTGTTGTTCATCGTCTTGCGCTGGACCAACTGGTACGGTGACACCGCGCCCTGGAGCAGCCAGGACAGTGCGCTTTATACCCTGATGTCCTTCATCAACACCCAGAAATACCCGCCATCGATGCTTTACCTGCTGATGACCCTGGGGCCGGCTTTTTGGTTGCTCCGGTGGTTTGAAGCCAGGGATCATCGCTGGTTTGATTTCCTTCGGGTGTTTGGCCGGGTGCCGTTTTTCTTCTATGTGCTGCACTTCATCGTCATTCACTTCACCTCGATGCTGTATTTCAAACTGGTGCACGGTGAGTGGTTTGATCTGGCCAACACGCAAAACCCGCAGAACTGGCCGGAGTATTATCAACCCTCCCTGTGGCGTTTATACCTGGCCTGGGCGCTGACCGTGGTGTTTTTCTATTACCTGTGTCGTTGGTTCGACCGTTATAAATCCACCCACAAACAGTGGTGGCTAAAGTATTTGTGAAGTTTATGAAAATTTTTTATGTAGTCAATTTTATTGTAACAACGATGTTTATACTTTCTGGTTGTTCAAATGTGCAAAGTTCAGTTGATAAGGACTTTAGTTTGGAAAAATCAAGAGAAATGAACCAAATTGGACATGAATATTCTGAACGAAGTTTGCATATAAATGCATTGGATGCATATGAAGCTGCGATTAAATTTGATCCATCAAATGCCTATGCGTGGTACAACAAAGGGCATGCTTTGGACAATTTGGGCGAGTATAAAAAAGCATTACATGCTTATGAAAAAGCAATTAAATTAAGTGGTCAAAACAAAGAAATAATCAACAGATCATTAACAAGTAAATGTAACACGTTAATGAAATTAAAATGGTATACATCGGCTTTAAGAACATGCAACGAAGCTCTGGATATTGATCCATCATCAGTTGAATCAAATTACAATAAAGCAGTGGTTCTGTATTTGATGAATAAAAAAACAGAGTCTTTAAGTGTTCACAAAACAGTTACATCTCTTGATTCAAACTATCTGAATTCATGGTTATCTCTGGCAACTTTGTATGAGGAATTTGATGATGAGTCAGGTGCTTATGAGGCATACAGAAAAGTAAGTGAATTAGATCCATTAAACAGCAAAGCCTGGTACTATCAGGTTGTCTACCTTTTCGAGAAGAATAAACTCAAAGAATCCATTCCACCAATTGATAATTTTGTTAAATTGAGACCAGGTTCGTTTGAAGGTTGGTTTATCAGGGGGCTTGTTTTTCACAAACTAAAGCAAAAACAAGAAGCATTGTTTTCTCTTGAGAAAGCATATTCGATCAGCAATAGAAACCATAATTTGATTGAATTATTGGGTTCATATTACCTTGAAATGGAGGCTTTTGAAAAAGCTTGGAAATTGGCAGATGACACAATACAACTTTACCCAGAAAACCACACCATCCTGTCAATTAAATACCATTATCACTTGAAAAATGATGAGCATGAAAAAGCTCAGCAGATAATGAATAAAATAAATCTAATTGAAAGTCGTCAAGCCAACAAATAACTGTTGTTGATCATTCGAATAATCGATTTTCTGTTCTTAACCGACCGACTGATGCGTGATCGGGGTGGCCAGGGACAGGCCGTGTTCGGTTTGTAAATCGAAGGCGGCGCGGTTGATGGCAAAGCGGGCTTGTTTGATGCGGTAGACCGATTCGACACGGTAGTTCATGCGCCACTGAATGGCATGGTCACCGGGGTTGACCAGCACCAGGCGCGGGGTTTTTTCCGGGTCCAGGTGTTTTTCCAGTTCGCAGGCGCGTGTCCAGACCGCCTGGATGAAGCTTTCTACCTGCTCAGACGGGGTGTCATAGCCAATGTTGAATTCCACGTAGTCGTTCCAAAAAGCACTGTCAGTTCGGTTCAATACTTCCACGGGGACCGCCCTGAGCTTGTTGTTGGCGACGATGATGTTGTGTTTTTGGATCACATCGTGAAATGTGGTTTCGGTCAGTGACATGCGGCGCACAACGGCAAGGATGCCCATCGATGGAATGCGGCACACCACGCCGGGGGCAATTTCGCCCTGGTGTAACATGATCAGGCCGCTGACCGCATCATGGGCCCAGGCTTCTTTGGTGCCAAACAGGATCACCAAAATGCCACCAATCACTCCAGTGGCCTGTAACCAGGAAGTCACTTGCCAGATGTTGATCAGCAACAACAAGGAAACCGCGATGGTGATCAGCAGGATGATGATGTAGCCCATTTCTGACTGATAGGTGCGGGTCTTGCTTTCTTTGCCTTCAATGGTGCGTTGTTTGCCGTATTTCCGGATGGTCCACGAATGGGAGAACTGGGTGAACAAGTAACCGAGTAGCAGCACCAGACCGGTTTGCGAGATGCGTTTGAAAAATTCAGTGTGCCCGGTCTGATCACTGAAGTAATAATTCCATAACCAGTCAAACAGGTATATGGACAGCAAAACAACATTGATCAGGCGCAGTTTCCGGCTGCGTTTTTTGTCCTGTTCCGGAGAACCTGAGGGTACCACCTGGCGAAACAAAAAGCCGGCAATGATGAACAAACTGATGTTCAACACCACAGCCGTCTTACCAAACACCGAGAGGGTCAGAAAATAGGCTGTGATGGAGGTGATCATGAGGCGTTCAGGTTGATGTTGTGACCAGCCAATTCGGCAAACAGTTCGTCAAACCACTGACGGTTCTGCCCGATGATTTCAGGTGGTATTACCCCTTTGGGCAAGTCATCATGCGCCAGCATCAATCGCACGCCGGCGGCACAGGTGAAACCAGTGGTGCGGGCCATCGATGAAATGTTGTTGGTGTGATCATAATGATCAATCAACTGAAACCGCTCACTGATCGGTTGGCCATCCAATGTCCCCGAAGCGGTGATCTCCATCACCGTCAGGTCCGGTTCGTTGTCAGCGAACTGCCATTGTTCCAGCAACACTTTGGCGGTGGCATCACGGTGTTTGTCTTTGAAGAAACCGGCATCAAGCAGTTGTTGAATGAAGCCGGCGTGGCCGTTGTAGCGCACTGTTTTTTCAGCCATGGTGGGGATGTCCACGGTTTGCAGCAGCGAGCGCAGGCCGTCGGTGTTGAAGGCTTCCATGTGGCCCACACCTTTGAAATACAGGGTTTCGATTTCACTCATTGCTGGCAGCACAATGTCTTTGCCGTCGCGACGCATGCGGGCCGGGCGGGTGTATTCTTCGATCACGTCCAGCGGTGCAAACGGGGCTTTGTATTCAAATGGTTTGAGTCGTTCTACTGGCACGCCGCCCACTTTACAGGCGAATTCATCGACCTGATCAAAGCGTTCAATGAAATGACCGGCGTATAAATTGGAAATACCCGGAGCCAGGCCGAAATCGACCAGTGCGGTGACGCCTTGTTCTTTGGCCAATTGATCCAGCGCCAGGGCGTCTTCGGCAAAAAAAGAAATGTCGACGATGTTTTTGCCCAGTTTCAGCAGCGCTTGCAGGCGGTCAAAGCCGAGCAGGCTGGGCAGCGCGCCCACCACCACATCAAACGGTTCAACCAGTTCGGCCAAAGCCTGATCATCACAGGCATCGGTGGTCACCAATTGGCAGGATGTACTCAGCCAACCCAGGTGGTCGGTGCTGATGTCGGAAAGGGTGACCTCGTGATCCACACTGAGGTTTTTGGCAATGGCTGCGCCGATGCGCCCGCCACCAAGGACCAAAACTTTTTTCATTTAGATAGATCTCATGGTTAACATTAATAACAACCAGGCATACAGGCCGGCAATCACATCATCGATCATGATACCAAAGCCACCGCCAACGTGCTGATCAAGCCATTTTATCGGAAATGGCTTGATGATATCAAAAAACCTGAACAGCACGAATCCAGCCAGCACCCACTCCCAGGTCACCGGCACCAGCCACAAGGTCAGCCACAGGCCGACAAATTCATCCCAGACGATACCGCCGTGGTCATGCACCCCCAAATCACGGCTGGCTTTGTCGCACAGGTAAATGCCGAGCACAAAGGCCAGCACCACAACAGCCAGATACAGCCAGTGGTTCAATGGGGTCAGCAGCAGGTACAGTGGGATGGCGGCCAGCGTACCGAAGGTCCCGGGCGCCTTGGGGGCCAGGCCGCTGCCAAAGCCAAAGGCCAGCAGGCCAGCCGGGGTTTGCAGGGCCACCTGGCGGGTTGTCATGGGATTATTCATGGGCAAAATGCTGATAACCGGTCAATCCGGTGTGGATGGGTTTTTGGTGATGGGTCACGGTGATTCCGCGGTCTTCAGTCAAGCGACCAATGACCTGACAATCCGCCGGCAGTCGGTGTTGATCACAGGCTTTGATGGTGAAGCAAAGCTGATAATCATCTCCGCCAGCCAGCACATGCGTGATCCAGTCGTCACTGGTTTGAATCACCGGTTTGATGGGAATGCGTTCCAGTTCAATGGTTGCACCGACTCCACTTTGTTCACAGATGTGGCCCAGGTCTGCCAGCAAACCATCAGACACATCGATCATGGCGGTGGCCATTGTTTTGATGCTGGCGGCCAGTTCCAGTCGCGGTTGTGGGGTATGCAGTTGTGCCAGACAGGCGTCGTCGGCTTTGGGATGATGCAAGGCGAATGCCGCCGATCCCAGCTGACCACTGACCACAACAGCTTCACCGGCACTGGCCGTGTCCCTTCTGACTGGTTGCTCGCAGTCACCCAGCACGGTGACGCCAATACTCAGCGGGCCACGGGTGGTGTCACCTCCGATCAATTGGACATCGTACTGGTTGAGCAACTGGCTGAAACCCTGGACAAATGCTTTGATCCAAGATTCGTTAACCGCAGGTAACGTCAGGTTGAGTAGTACCCATTTGGGCTGGGCACCCATCGCAGCCATGTCACTGAAATTGACGGCCAATGATTTGTGACCTATGGTTGAGGCCGGGTCATCTGGTTTGAAATGGACCCCACTGACCAGGGTGTCGGTAGCAATCACCCAATGCCGGTTTGCAGCAGGTTTGAGGATGGCAGCGTCATCGCCAATGCCCAGCACCGTGTCTTTGTTGGTGCTGGTACATTGTGACTGGAGGTATTGAATCAGTTCGAATTCTTTGATGCGGCACCCATTTCAATCGATCGGGTGGCTGCTGCCACTTTGGTCAGTACGCCGTTGACGAAGGTGTGACCGCCTTCGGCACCAAATTCAGTGGCCATCAGAATGGCCTCATTGATCACCACTTTAAACGGGGTCTCCGGGTGTTTGAGCAGTTCATATGTGGCCATGGTCAACACGGCATACTCGACGGCACCCAAAGCGGATTTTTCCCGCCCCAGATGGGGGTCTATGTATGATTCGACTTCTGCTCGATTGGCTTCAATGTAACGCAATGCGGCTTTGAAAAACTCGGTGTCTACTTTGTTGAAATCCTGCTCTTCAAGGAATTGTTCGATCACCACGCGGGCCGTCATGTCGTTGTAATGCATCTGATACAGCGCCTGTACCAGTCGCTTGCGGGCACGGTGTTTACGTGCCAATGGCTCAGGGAGTCGTTTGTGTTTTTTGTTGACCATGTTTGTTCCTGCTGCCTGGTTTATCCGTAAACCGGAAATTGCTGACACAGTTGTGATACCTGTTCACGCACCCTGGTGACAACTTCATCGTTGTCCATGTCATCTAGGATATCACACATCCAATGGGTCATTTGAGAAAACTCCGCTTCACCGAAACCACGGGTGGTGCCTGCCGGGGTGCCCAGTCGTAAACCGCTGGTGACGAACGGTGATCTTGGGTCATTGGGAACGGAATTCTTATTGACGGTGATGTGGGCTTCACCCAGCCGCGCTTCAGCGTCTTTGCCGGTGATGTCCTTGTCAACCAGGTCCAACAGGAATAAGTGGTTTTCCGTGCCGCCTGAAACCACATTGTAACCGCGATCAATGAACACCTGAGCCATCACCTGAGCATTGTTCACCACCTGTTGCTGGTAGGTTTTGAATTCGGGTTGCAGGGCTTCTTTAAAAGCCGTGGCTTTGGCGGCGATGACGTGCATCAGTGGACCGCCCTGAATGCCCGGGAACACCAGTGAGTTGAGCTTTTTCTCGATTTCAGTGTTGGCTTTGGCCAGGATGATGCCACCCCTTGGTCCTCGCAAGGTTTTGTGGGTGGTGGAAGTGGTGACATCAGCGATGTTGACTGGTGATGGATAGACATCGGCCGCAATCAGGCCAGCGACGTGGGCCATGTCAACCATAAAGTAAGCACCCACTTCATCAGCAATGTCCCTGAAGCGTTGCCAGTCGATGCGTTTGGAATAAGCCGAAAAGCCGCCAATGATTAACTTGGGCTGATGTTCTTTGGCCAGAGCACGGACTTCGTCGAAATCAATTTCACCGGTGGTTTCATCAATGCCATACTGAATGGCATTGAACAGTTTGCCTGAGACATTCACTTTGGCACCGTGGGTCAGGTGGCCGCCATGGGCCAGTGACATGCCCAGAATGGTGTCACCTGGTTGTAACAGGGCCAGAAACACGGCCTGGTTGGCCTGTGATCCAGAGTGTGGCTGGACGTTGGCATAGGCTGCGCCGAACAGTTCTTTGACCCGTGCAATCGCCAGGTTTTCTGCCACATCTACGTGTTCACAACCACCGTAATAGCGTTTGCCGGGATAGCCTTCTGCGTATTTGTTGGTCATCTGGCAGCCCTGGGCTTCCATCACCGCTGGTGAACAATAATTTTCTGAGGCGATCAACTCGATGTGATCTTCCTGACGTTGGTTTTCTGCTTCTATGGCAGCGTACAATTCCGCATCGGCCTGGGCCAGTTTCAGTGATTTGTCAAACATGGGCGTGTCAGTGGTGCTTTAAAAAGGCGGTATTTTAACCTGTCCAACCAGGCCTGTCACCAAAAGCCGTTAATCAAAAAGGCTTGGCAATCACCAGGTAAACCACCACCAGCAATGCCAGGGCCGGTACTTCATTGAAGACCCTGAACCAAACGTGGCTGTGTTGTTCAGTGCCGGCCCGGAAATGGTGGTGGATGCGGATACACCAGAAATGATAAAACACCAGCCCGGCAACCAGCGCCACTTTGGCAATAAACCAGCCTTGTTTGATGTAGTCCAGCCAGAAACTGCCGGCGATGCTGTATACCAGCAGGAGGGCAGATATCAAGGTGCCCCAAAAGGTGAACCACATCATTTTGATCAGCCGGTGCTCCATTCCCAGCAACATCTCACACAAGGGCTTTTCGGTGGTTTGGGCATGGTTGACATACAGTCTGGGCAGGTAAAACAGACAGGCAAACCAACTGACCACAAAGAAAACGTGAAAAGTTTTGATCCAGAGCATGATTGATTCCTCGCTGATGATGTGATTCTGTGGGTGTTGGGGCATTTTAACCTGAGATTACCAAGCCGGTGTTATAATGCCGTTTTTTTTGAACAATCGACAAGTGCAGTGACTGTCAAAACCCCAAAATATGTGCTTACCCAGGCTGAGGAAAAACCATCCTTTATCCGTCAGCATTGGTTGCTGTTTTCTTTGTTGGGACTGGCGGCCATGGCTTTCGTGATTGGTCGATACAGCAACATTGATGTATTGAATGCCTTTAAAGGGCAGAAAGAAACCTGGGAAGAGGTTAATCAGGAGTTGGCGCTGACCAATGAACAACAGCTGAAAACCATCAGTCGTCTGCAAACCGAGGTAAAAGTCAAAGAACAGGCCATCGCTGAGTTGCAGCGTAATCTGATGCTGTTGACCGAAGAAAAAGACACACTGAGGGTTGATCTGGCTTTTTATGAGAATCTGCTGAGTCACAAAGATGACATCAAGTCACTCAGGGTCTTTGATCTGGAAGCCTCCGGCGATACAGACATGCTTTCAATTAAGTTGGTGCTGGCACAAAAACTGCAGCGGGCTCAAGTCGTTGAAGGCGTGATTGGATTACAATTGACCGGCATTGTTGAGGGTCAGGGACAGGTGTTGGATCTGGTCGATCAATTCAAACTGGATGATGCCTATTCATTCAAATATTTTCAAATCAAGAAATACACAATCAGTTTACCCAAAGGTTTTATTCCCACCACGCTTTTAGTAGAATTACAAAGCAACAATAAACGGCAGTCTGCGATCACAGAAACCTTTGACTGGAGTGAAATCTGGCGTGAAAAAGCGCTGGAACAGGCTCTGTCAGCTGCATCGCAAACCGACTAACACAGGCTGAAATCACATGTTTAACAGCAAGCAACAAAAAAACAACAAAGAGACAGGAAAAATTATGGCCAGTAACCAACCTCATCAGGACATTGATACCATCATCGGACCCAACACCACCATCAAGGGTGATCTGACTTTTTCAGGCAACATGCATCTGTTGGGCAGTGTTGAAGGTTCGATCGTTTCAACCACTGAAAATGACACCCTGATCATCAGTGACTCAGGCCGCATTAATGGTTCACTGAAAACGGGTAACCTGAACATCAATGGCACCGTGGAAGGCGACATCACGGTGACCGGTAAAATGGAAGTCAACTCCAAAGCCCGCATCAACGGCAATATTTTCTATGTCAACATTGAAATGGAAACCGGTTCACAGGTGAATGGCAAACTGATTTATCAGGGCGGCGATGTAACTCCGATCAGCAACAAGAAAGCTGAAAAAGATGGAAAATAACCCCATTCATTTGTCATCATCAGCGGCCAGTAAAATCAGTCAGCTGGTTCTCGAGGAGATGAACCCTGATTTGAAATTCAGGGTGTACATCATTGGTGGAGGCTGTTCAGGGTTTCAATACGGATTTGCCTTTGAGGAAGACATCACCGATGGCGATGTGGTGGTTGAAGATCACGGGGTACAAATGATGGTTGATCCAATGAGTTTCCCTTACCTGATGGGTTCCACGGTGGACTATCTGGAGGATCTTCAGGGCTCCCGTTTTGTGGTGTCCAATCCCAATGCCAAATCCACTTGTGGTTGTGGCAGTTCATTTGCCATATGAAAGCCGATCAGATTCACTTCATCCGAACCGAACTGGATCGCTGTGCCAATATGCGCGAACAAAAGCAGCGCATCAAACAGCTGAAAAAATTCAAAACCTGTCATTATGTGCCGGTTTACCGGGGTAACCACATTTATCCTGACTCGGATGAGGAATTCTATGTGTCACCGATGCCGCTGGGAAAACCAGACAACCAAAGTTTTCTGGGTATCCTCAACGACGAACTGTGGTTTGGATGTGGGTTGACTGAAAAAGAAGCCGTCGCTTTGGAAATTCAATTGGAATGTCAGTTTGAGTCAATTCGTCAATATGCCATGGCGCTGAATGATGACATGGCCCACATTGCCTTGTATTCCAGAGGATTGGATTTGTGGCAGCGGCAGAAAAATTTCTGTTCCAAATGCGGCACCCGTAATCACCTGGAAAGCTCAGGTCATAAAATGGTCTGTGAAAACGGTCATGAACAATTTCCGCACATTGAGCCAGCGGTGATTGTGCTGGTTTCCAAAGGTGATCAGTGCCTGCTGGGTCGTAAGCACACCTGGCCCCCGAACGTGTATTCAACTTTGGCTGGCTTTGTAGAAGCTGGCGAGTCAATCGAAGATGCCGTCCACCGGGAAATCTATGAAGAGTCCAATGTACGGATCAAAAACGTCACTTATTTCGGTTCACAGCCCTGGCCCTTTCCTTCTTCGCTGATGTTGGCATTCAATGCCGAAGCGGTCTCTGATGACATCCGTCTGGACGATGAGATGGAAGATGTTCGCTGGTTCCACAAAGATGAACTGATTAAATGGGCCAAAGATGGCTCAATCATTTTATCACCACGTTTCACGGTGGCCAATAACCTGATCAGTCATTTCCTTGGCAAACGGATCTGATTGATCACCGATGCCTGAGTTACCCGAAGTTGAAACCACCCTCCGGGGAATCGAACCCTGGCTTGATCAGCAGGTCATTGATTCGGTCAATGTGCGCAATGCATCTTTACGCTGGCCCATTCCGCCTGAAGTCAATGACCTGACTGGTCTGAGCATCAAGCGCTTGTGGCGCAGGGCCAAATATCTGTTGCTTGAATTGTCTGATCAATCACATCTGATCATGCACCTGGGCATGTCGGGCATGATGCGTGTGGTGCGTCCGGATGAGGTATACCAAAAACATGATCATTTTGAGTTGGTCATGGAAAACGGATATGCGCTCAGGCTCAATGACCCCCGTCGTTTTGGTTGTGTGTTGTGGACTGATGAGCCCATTGAATCCCATCAATTGCTGGCATCTTTAGGTCCTGAGCCGCTGTCAGCTGGGTTTGACGGCCAATGGCTGAAACAAGCCGCAGGAAAACGCACAGTGGCAGTTAAAAACCTGATCATGAATAATCATGTGGTGGTTGGTGTGGGCAATATTTATGCTTCAGAAGCCCTTTTTTTGGCAGGTATCAGGCCCGACAGACAGGCTGGCAGAATAGCTTTACAGCGGTATCAAAAACTGGCCGCAACCATTAAACAAGTGCTGGAACTGGCGATCCAGGCTGGTGGAACTACCTTGCGGGACTTCCGTCGTACCGACGGCCAACCCGGGTATTTCAAACAACAACTGAATGTTTATGGCCGGGCTGATCAATCGTGTCTACAGTGTGGTAAAACCATCATCAACATCACCTTGGGTCAGCGAGCCAGTTACTATTGCCCGGGTTGTCAAACCTGATCTTAGATGAAAAAAGGTGCGCTAAATGGCACTGCTTTTCGTATCACCTATAACTGAAGCTGTTTCTAATAATCCAGTGTAAGTCAATGAAATTTAACCAGAGTGCTGGTTCATCTGTGCTTGAATAAACACAGGGCTTTGGTTATCATCATTAAGATGTTTTCGGGTGAATTGTGAGAAACGGTGTTCAGTCATTGTTGAAGTGGACAGCTATCAATCTGGTGGCCGCACTGGTGTTCACCACTTGTTGTATCCTCGCCCATAAATACATGGTCAGACCCACTTTGTCAGTGACCATCTGGCCTGCTGCCGGGATTGGTGTGGGCCTGATCATGGTTTGGGGCAGAAAGATCATCCCGGCGATCATGCTGGGTGAGCTAATCAACAGTTTTGTGTTGTACCAGGTGCACGTGGATTTTGGCTGGAACAAAACCACATTTTATGATTTTTTGCTGTACCTGAATAATGTTTTCAGGCCATTGTTTGCTGGTTTCCTGGCCAGGCGTATGATGGGCCCCCACCCACGACTGATTCAGTTCAGGAAAATCAGTAGATTTTTTCTGTATGCCTGTGTCCTGCCTTGCTTGCTGACCACCACTGTATTTGCCATATTGCTAACCGCTGCAGGGCATTACAACACCGGTGATTATTTCACCAAAGGATTTTTGTGGTACTCAGGTGATTTGCTGAGTGTGATGATCTTCACCCCCATCGTGATGTCATTACTTGCCCGTCCGAGAACCATCTGGCAACCCAGAATCATCACCGTGGCTTTGCCAAGCCTGGGCGGTTTTTTATTGGTCTTTATGCTGTTCAATTCTTTTAAGAACTATGAAGAACAACGCATCAATGAAATCATCAGAACACATCAAAACTACCTGGTCAATGTGGTGATTTCTGATGAGATGGATGCCGGTGAACTTCAAAGTTACCTGCAACAGGAACAGGATTTGTTGAATCTGGACAGTTATAAAACAGAACTTGAAGTCTGGCAGGATGGCGCGTTTCGGCAACTGTATCTCAGTCAGGATGTGGTGACCACCCGTTATGAAAACCATGTGATACGACGCGAATTCGACATGACAGGTCAACGCCATCGCCTGACGATGACCCCGACCAATCAGTTTTTTGCTGAAGAAGGGTCGTCAGGTTTATGGCTCAGTTTATTCATTGCCCTGACCTTTGCCGGATTTGCCAGTGTGGGCATGCTGACTTTAACCGGCAGACATGTGCTGACCGCACGCGAAGTCACCGAACGCACCCTGCAACTGAATTTAATCAATAAAGAATTGCAGGCTCGGAACCTGGATTATCAGCGCATCATTGACACCCAGCCAGTGATTTTCTGGAAGGTAAACCTCGGTCTGGATCAGGTGACTTTTGTCAGCCAGGAAGCAGAAGCGATTTTGGGTTACTCGGTCAACCAATGGCTCAGTGAACCACATTTTTTCACCCGGAAAATCCACCCCAATGACCTCTCCATGGTTAAAGATGCCATGCTTCAGGAACATGATCAGGAAGCCAATATTGAAATAGAATACCGTTTGCGACATGCCGATGGTCAGTATCGATGGTTCAGGGATGTGTTGCATATTCCTGAAGATTTCTCTGACTCCAGGGAGGTGATGGGCATGCTGGTCGACATCACTGACAAAAAAAATGACACCGAAAAAATACATCACCTGGCCTTTCATGACTACCTCACACAGTTGCCTAACCGACAAAAATTTCAAAGCGAATTAAAGGCGCTGTTGAAAAAAAGTCAGCAGCACAAAACCTATGGTGCGGTGTTGTTCCTCGATATGGATCGTTTCAAGGTGCTCAACGATGCCCTGGGTCATCATTTCGGTGATCAATTGTTGCTGAACATTGCTTCCCGGCTGGAAACCTTTGAAGCCGAATTTAAAGTCATTGCCCGGTTTGGTGGTGATGAATTTGTTATGGCCACCGATTGTGAATACAGCAATGCCAATGACGCCGGCGTGCAGATCATTATACTGGCGGAACAAATCATTGATCAGTTGGCTGAACCTTATGACATCAACGGACACCATCACATCTGCACAGTGAGCATGGGAATTGCCATTTATCCGTTTCAAGATGTCACAGTCAACGATGTGATCAGGCAGGCAGACGTGGCAATGTACCGTTCCAAGGAACAAGGTCGTAATCAGGTGACCATGTACCATGAAAGCATGAAAAAAGACAACGACAAGATGTTGTTTGTCGAACAGGTGTTGCGCAATGCAGTAAACCATGATCACTTTATCTTGAAGTATCAGCCTATTGTCGATGGGGATCGTCAGGTGGTGGCTTTTGAGTCCCTGATCCGGATTTTCAGTGAGCAGGAAACCTTGTTCCCTGATGAGTTCATTCCGGTGGCAGAAGACACTGACCTCATCCAGTCAGTGGGTCGCTGGGTGATTTCTCATGCTTGCTTGAAAATCATGGACTGTCAATACAACATCTCGGTGAATGTGTCATCCAAGCAGTTTCACCAACAGGGCTTCATCATGTACATCGATCAAATGATGAAACGCTTTAACATTGGTAAAAACAACCTGGTGATTGAGTTGACTGAAGGGGTGGTGGTCGGTAGTTTTAATGAGATTCAATATAAATTCAATCGCCTCAAAGAAATGGGTGTGATGATCGCCATTGATGATTTTGGCACTGGTTATTCATCATTGGAGTACCTCAGGCAATTGCCGATTGATTACCTGAAAATAGACAAAAGTTTTGTGTTCGATCTGGACAAGGACAATTCATCACGGGTGATCATTGAAACCATCATCTCAATGGCCAAACACCTGAACTTGCAAACCGTCGCCGAAGGGGTGGAGACGGAACAACAATTCAGTATCCTCAAAGACATTGGTTGTGACTATTTTCAGGGTTATCTGTTTGGTAAACCGGGTGACTTGTTAACCTTGAGTTGACCATTTAAAGAACAACCCTAACTTTTTTGCTGCATCAATGGCTTGTCAATGACCCCAATGATTGGCTAAGATGGCCGCTTTTCTAAAGACCGCCATTCACCTTGCTGAATCCGCAACAACAAGCAGCCGTTGAAAAAACCGACCAACCACTTTTGGTGCTGGCTGGTGCCGGCTGCGGGAAAACCCGGGTAATCACAGAAAAAATGGCATATCTGGTGAATCTGGATTTATGTGAGCCGCAGCGGCTGTTTGCCATCACCTTCACCAACAAAGCAGCCAAAGAAATGAAGCAGCGGGCGATGTCGATGGTAGCCGGTGGCGAGGCCCTGAATATTTCCACCTTTCATGCCCTTGGTCTGAGACTGATGCAGCAGGAAATTTCACACACCAGTTTTATGCGGGGCTTCAGCATCCTCGATGCAACTGAGTGTCAGAAAGTCATCCAGGAGTTGTTACCCAGAGGCATAAAAAAAGAATTGGCAAACCAGTTGCAGTGGCAAATTTCTGGCTGGAAAAACAAAGGCTGGCGGCCTGATCAGGTAGATACCACTGTTCCCATGGCGGCTGAAATCTATCAGCATTATCTGGATTATATGTTGAGCATCAATGCCATGGATTTTGATGACCTGATTCTTCAGCCCTTGTGGTTGTTGAACAACCAGCCAGAGGTTCTGCATCGATGGCGTCAACACATTGGCTATCTGATGGTCGATGAATATCAGGACACCAACACCAGTCAGTATCAGCTGGTCAGGCAGTTGATGGGGCAGGGCAGTCACCTGACTTGTGTGGGTGATGATGACCAATCCATTTATGGCTGGCGGGGTGCGCAAATTGAAAATCTGTCATTGCTGCAAAAAGACTTTCCAACGCTGGCAGTGGTCAAACTTGAACAAAATTACCGTTCCAGCAGCACCATTCTGAATGCCGCCAATGCGGTGATCAAACACAATCCACATCCGTTTGAAAAAAAGATCTGGAGTGATCTGGGACAGGGTGAACTGATCCACCTCACTCCCTACCGAAGCGCTGAAGAAGAGGCTGAGCAGGTGATCACTGATATCATGTTCCAACGCAAGGTACATCATAAGAACTATCAGGATTATGCCATTCTTTATCGTTCGAACCATCAGGCTAAACTGATGGAACAGGCATTGCGGGTGAATAACGTACCTTATCAAATGTCGGGAGGCCGTTCTTTTTTTGATTACGCTGAAATCAAAGACCTGATGGCCTATATCCGGCTGTTGAGTAACCCCAAAGACAACGCTGCTTTCCTGAGGGTGATCAACACCCCCAAACGGGGTATCGGTATGCAGACGGTGAAACACATTTCGCAATTGGCCAAACAACAAAACATGGGCTTTTTGGCAGTTTGCAACCAACCGGAGAAATTGTCTGCGTTACCCGCACAGGCACAACTCAGGATCAAGGAATTTGTGCGCATCATCAAACACCACCAACAACTCAGTCGCAGTGCAGAACAGGTGGTGGCTTCACTGGTCAGGGAGATTGACTACCTGAATTGGGTCAATCTGTCAGCCAATAACAAAATGGCAAAGATCAACAAAAGCAAATTGGTAAAAGATTTTCTTAAGTGGGTTGAGGCCATTGGTGGTAAAGAGCACCTGGCAATGGAGGATCTGCTCAATTACCTGTCATTGCAGACCAGTCAGGATGATGAAGAAGCGGGTGACGCAGTCAGGTTGATGACCCTGCATGCCGCTAAAGGTCTGGAGTTTGAACATGTTTACCTGATTGGTGTGGAAGAGGGCATTTTGCCACACGCGAATTCAATGGCCGACGCCGATGATGAAAACGAAGCCATTGAAGAGGAACGCCGGTTGATGTACGTGGGAATTACGCGGGCGATGCGACAGTTGAAAATTTCTTATGTAAAGAAGCGCAAACGGAAATTTCAGCCTGAAGGTACAGAAGACGTATTCGGTCCCAGTCGTTTTTTGGATGAAATTCCTGAAGAATTGCTGGCTGGTAAGCGGCAAAACGCACCCACAGAAGCCGAACAAAAAGCCAATAACAAGAAAAATTTTGCCGCCCTTAAAGCGATGCTGGATTCCTGAAAGTCAGGGTTGGTTGTCAAAAGCCTGCTGGCCGGTGAAGACTGCTTCCCATTGGTTGAACAAAAATTGCGGAGCGCTGGACAGATTAATTTTCAAATCACCCTTGCGGCTGGCCAGACACTGATTGGCGAAATCGCCGGCCAGGTTTTCTTCAGTGAGGTTGATGCACGGATCATTTTCCGCCATGTCCGTTAATGCCTCAGTCAGTTCTTGTGGACTGATGATGTGTGCCAATTGGGTGCGAAGCTGATAAGCACAGCCCTGTTGTTGAGATTCACAGGCGACAAAATCGATTTGACTGGGCGCCACCAGTAATTGTTCGCGCTGTAGAATTCGAACCTGCTTGGCAGTTTCCATGCGGTAAATCGGATGCGCATAAGCCCACAACAGCAGTGGCTTGAGCAGCAGTTGCTGATAAAAACTGTAGTGGTGAATATTGGGCAGTAAGACCTGGGCATGATTGATCAGCTGATAAGGTTGATCTTGCATGGCATAGGTGTACAAAGTAATGATGTTGCTGTTTTTGGTGCCGATGTTCAGCTGTTCACGCAGGGCGATGATGCGTGTTTTGTCCTGAGCGATCAATGCCGCGATCAGTGAATCATGATTTGTTTGCGGTTTTACCGGTTGACTGCCACAGCCGGTCAGTATCGCCAAAACCACACCAGCCATCACTGTTTTTACGTGCTGAATCATCTTGAGAAACCCCTTTACAGTTGCAAATGAACAGCATAATGTAATTAAGGGTGATTTTTTTTTGAAATTTGTAACAAATTTAAAAATAAACCGTCTTAAACATAGAAAAGCGCACATAACTGATAGAATGAGTATTTGGTACCGGTTACAAGTAAGTAAGAACCAGCATGGATTGTACGCCCTCGCGTATCAGATGTTGGGCAATCAGCTGGAAGCTGAAGATGTGGTTCAGGACACCTTCATTAAGTTGTGGGAGCGCCGTGAACAAGGCGGAAAATTTGAAAAGGCCTGGTTGTATAAAGTCACCAGGAATCAATGTCTGGACATACTGCGCAGAAGAAAACATGCCGTGGAATACCAGATCGCCCAGGCGGTGGGCTGTGATGTATCGCCTTCTGCCAGTGATGAAGTCATCAATCAGGAATTGTCCGGAGAAATTGCTGACGCGATCAGTCAGCTTGATGAACCGTACAAATCACTGGTGGTGATGCGGGAAGTGAATGGCCTGAGTTATCAGGTATTGGCCGATTCCCTGGACCTGAGTTTATCTCAGACAAAGGTGTATTTGCACCGGGCCAGAAAACAGTTAAAAGAAAGTTTGGAAAGAACATATGCGTGAGCAATCAATTGAACAACAGGTGTCAGAAGAACTGACCAATTATTTTGAACAGGCACGGCAGGTTAAATGTCCGTCCTCAATGAAGCAAGGTTTGTATGACCGGGTGGGACTGAATAATTCAGTGCAGTGGCTTAAACCGGCCATGGCTTTTTCCTTTGTGGCATTGTGTTCATTGGGCCTGGTGTGGAATAACCATCATCAGGATCAGTTGGCACAGGCTGAAAGGGACATGCAAATTGCCATGCACTATATGCAAAAAATCAGTGAAAAGACCCTGGAAGACACCAACACGCTGGGTATTAAGCCAGCGATCATCGTACCAGTTTCTAAATCCATGGCACAGATTTAGTGGAGTAACAAAATGAAAAAAACCATCATCTTTATACTGGCATTGCTGAGCATGCCGCTCAGTGCGCAGAATGTGCTGGATAAATTGCAAACCCTGATGCAGGTTGAGCCATCGGTTGAAATTAACCTTGGTCCGGCCATGCTCAGTTTACTCAGTGGCATGACCAGTGAAGAAAAACAAGTATCTGATGTGATGAAAAACCTCACTGAGATTTCAGTTCGGGTATATCGCCTGGATGACGGAGATTTTAAAGGAGACCTTGGGCAGATCAAGTCTTTCATCAATGCCACGGCCAGTGAAATGAAAGCTTTGGGCATGGAGCAATTGGCGGCCATCCGTGAAGATGACTCAACGGTGTTCATCATGGCTGAGATGGGTGGTGAAAGCATGCAGGGACTGTCAGTGATGTCATTGGATGATGAATCGGAGCTGGTGGTGATTAAAATCGGTGGTCAGATCATGCTCAAGGACCTGGCTGGTCTGATGGGTCGTTTTGATGTCGATCTTGATGATTTGGAGCTCAATTAATATCCTGCAACCCCAGATCAGTGAAAAGCCCGCATAAAAAGTCAATTGCGGGCTTTACTTTACCAGGACTAGTCTTTAAAATACGCCGTCTTGTTTGAACAGAACATTGGAAACAGTTATGAAAAAAGATATTCATCCAGAATACAGAGAAGTGGTCTTTCAGGACGCAGGCGCTGACTTTGCCTTCCTGACCCGTTCTTGCATCCACACCAAAGACACCATTCAATGGGAAGATGGCAATGAGTATCCGTTGGTAAAAATCGAGATTTCTTCAAAATCACACCCATATTACACTGGTAAGCAAAAAGTGGCTGATTCCGGTGGACGTGTGGATCGATTCAAACGCAGATACCAAAGAAAGTAAACATCTCAATACATTCGCATTAAAGCCCGAAGTTTTCGGGCTTTTTTGTGTCTGCTATTTTGACAACACTTACAGACCAAACATCAGACATGCTGACCATTAGACCAAGGTATGATTGGTAAACTGCTTTGTCTCAGGTGGTTAAGGTGTTAAAATGAACGATTGTATGAATCGGGTCCTGCACGCCAGATTGACCCGCCTGATGAAATAATAAAAAAGACCCGAAATTGGAGAGTTCTAAATGAGTGAAGATGTCGTTAAAGTGATTACCCCGGAAGGTAAAACCGCAGAATTGCCGGTGATCCGGGCTGCCATGGGCCCACCCACCTTTGATGTCAAAACCCTGCATAAGCAAACCGGATACTTTACCTATGACTCAGGTTTTGCAGCCACCGGAGCCTGCAAAAGTGACATCACATTCATTGATGGTGGCAAAGGTGTGTTGTTGTACCGCGGTTACCCGATTGAACAACTGGCAGAACAAAGTAACTTCATGGAAGTCACTTACTTGTTGATGAATGGTGAGTTGCCAAACAAAGAGCAGTATGATGCCTTCAACCAGGAAATCACCCGCCACACGATGGTTCATGAAAAGATTCGTTCATTCATGAAAGGCTTCCAGTATGATGCCCATCCAATGGCCATGATGATGAGTGTGATTGGTTCTTTCTCTGCTTTTTATCATGACGGTATGAATGTCAATAACCCGGAAGACCGCCGCATGGCTGCCATCCGCCTGATTGCCAAAATGCCCACAGTGGCTGCCGCAGTCTATAAGAACTATGTCGGACAGCCATTCATGTACCCGAAAAACAAACTGGGTTTCACTGAGCGACTGTTACACATGATGTATGGCGTGCCTGCTGAACCATACGAAATCAATCCGGTGGCCGCCAAAGCCCTCGATTTGCTGTTTATCCTGCATGCCGATCACGAACAAAACGCCAGTACATCAACAGTGCGTCTGGTGGGTTCGACCGGAGCCAACCCGTTTGCCTGTATTTCAGCCGGTATTGCTTCATTATGGGGACCAGCGCATGGCGGGGCCAATGAAGCCGTACTGAACATGCTTGATGAAATTGGTGACGTCAGTCAAATTGATAAATACGTGGCCAAGGCCAAAGACAAGAATGATCCGTTCCGTTTGATGGGTTTTGGGCATCGGGTGTATAAAAACTTTGATCCCCGCGCCACCATCATCAGAAAAGCCTGTCATGAAGTGCTGGAAGACCTGGGTATTCAGGATCCGCAGCTTGAGCTGGCCATGAAGCTGGAAGAAATTGCTTTGCAGGATGAATATTTTGTGGCCCGTAAACTGTACCCCAATGTGGACTTTTACTCAGGCATCATCTACAAAGCCCTGGGCATCCCTGTGCAGATGTTTACCGTGATGTTCGCCATCGCCAGAACCGTGGGTTGGACTTCGCAATGGTTGGAACAGTACGAGACACCAGATACCCGTATCGGCCGCCCCCGCCAGGTCTATGGTGGAGCGACCACCAGAGATTACGTGTCAATCAACAAGCGTTGATGCTGCGGTGACTGTGGCAACGCACCTGACCTCGTTGGGTCTGGATGCTGCTGAAGTCATCAGGCATGTGCCCACATCGATGACCCTGTCCCTGGTGGATGGGGTTTTGTTTTTGCAGGACCGGCAACAGCCTAAAACACGGGTGACGGTGGATTTTGTGCAGGGTTCACTGGCCTACCGGGCCAGTGGCCATGTGGGTGGTGAACACCTGATCAAAGCCTGCCAGATCAAGTCCATACAGCGACCTCACATCCTGGATGCCACCTGTGGCATGGGTAAAGACAGTTTTTTGCTGGCCAGCAGTGGTTTTCAGGTGACTGCGTGTGAGCAACATCCATTGGTTCATGCATTGCTGACAGATGGTCTTCGGCGTCTGCAGCAAGCTGGTGGTGAGGCCTTTGAATTGCAGCTGATGAGTGCGGAAAAACAAATGCAGCAACCAGGGTTTGATGTGATCTACCTGGATCCGATGTTCCCAGCCAGAAGTAAATCTGCCAAAGTCAAAAAAGACATGCAACTGTTTCAGCACATTCATCAACAACAGGATGACAATGCTGTTGATTTACTCAACATGGCACTACAGGCAGATTGTCAGCGGGTGGTGATCAAACGTCCACCCAAAGCTCCATTGCTGGTGAATCGTAAACCCACTTTCCAAATCAGTGGCAAAAGCTGTCGTTTTGATGCATATCAACTGCTTTAACAGCTCATTATGTCGAATTCAAGACAAAATACACGTTAATTCACAATATTTAATGATTACTTATATGTATATTTTATATAATGTAAATGTGTGAATAAAAAAGTGTGTAAAAATGAAAAACAACGAAGTTACCGTGACTCCGATGAGTCAGGCCGTCTCGCAGATCGCGAAAATTCTTGCTCAGGCCACCTTGCAAAACGACTTTTCTTATAAAGAATTGGTTGAATACTATAAGATGCACATGGTGCGTGAAGCCAAAAAAGAAAAGAAGAAATCCACTGTGGTTGAAATTTCAGCCAGAACTGGTATTGACCGGCGTTTCATCGCGCCCTATCTGAACAGCGATGAAATCAAGCTCAAACCAACTAAGGTGCAGAAAGTATTCCTTGATGTGGTGGCCTATTGTGAAAAGAATAACACCAAAAAAATCCTCAAAAATGATCACAAAGATTCTTTTGAAGCGATTTGTCAGAAACATGCCAATGGCAGCCTGACACCCAAAGCCATCTACACAGAGCTTTGGCGTCTTGGTTACATGAAAGATGTGGAAACGCATTACAAGCTGAAAAAACCAGTTGTGGCAGAGAAGAAAATTGACAAAGCCACCAAGCGCATGGAAAAAATCAGTTCAGCTGTCATCGACTCAGTGGAAGACTTGCTGTAATCAATTTGGACTGAATTTACTTTGGTTCTGCCGATAGAGGTAGCGACTGAGGTGTTTGTCCATGTGATTATCGTGGAAGCCCCCTGTTTCCTGACTGACCAGATGTCTGGATACGTAATGATACAGGGGGATGACTGGCAATTCCTCTGCCAGGATGTCTTCTGCCTCATTGATCAGCCTGACCCGTTCGAGAGAATCCTGGGTCTGGTTAAGTGTGGACAAAATCTGATCATAGCCTGAGTTGCTAAAAGCATAGAAATTGAAACGGGAAGCTGAGTGAAACAGGTTCAGGAAGTCTACCGGATCAAGGTAGTCTGCGATCCATCCTGAACGGAATATCTGTTTGTTGGGGCCTTTACGGGTGTTGACGAAGACTTTCCATTCCTGACTTCGTAAACGGGTTCTGATGTTCAGGTTTTGTCGCCACATGGCAGCCACAGCCAACGCCACTTTTTTCTGGTTGTCACTGTTGTTGTAAATGATTTCGAGTTGTTCGGATTGTGCTTTGAAGCCACTTTCTGCAAGTAATTTGCGGGCTTTTTCCGGGTCAAAATTACCCATTGGCTGCGCCTGTTGAGGCGGGATGATGCTTTGTGCAGGTAACTGGCCTGACCTGAGCACTTTATCAACCAGTATGTGTCGGTCGATGGCCAGATTCAAAGCCTGCCGGAGTGATTTACTTTTAAGTTGTGCGTCCTGCAAATTTAAACCCAGAAAAAAAGTGCCGAAGTA
This sequence comes from Marinicella sediminis, assembly GCF_002000055.1. Lineage (GTDB taxonomy): Bacteria > Pseudomonadota > Gammaproteobacteria > Xanthomonadales > Marinicellaceae > Marinicella > Marinicella sediminis. The sequence goes on from NZ_MVBD01000003.1 coordinate 79,991, forward strand.
TGGTGCCAGTCGTAACTCATTTGCCAGGTGTTGTTTCAACCATGCGGTTTGGTTGTCCGGTATGGTTTCTGTGATGTCCAGTTCTCCAGCCCTGAATCGCAGCAATTCACTGTTCTGGTTTTCGGTGACCCAATACCTGACATGTGAAAAATACACGTCCTGTGCATCATGAAAAAACGAATTCTTATGCAGTTCGATGTATTCCTGTAAACGCCAGTCTGCCAGCACATAGGCACCATTGCTTACTTTTCCTTCAGGCTGATGGGATGGTAATGGATAAAACACCGGTAACACCAGTTGATTGAGCAGGCTGCTGTCTGGCCGGCTAAGGGTCAAGACCAGTTCGTGTGGGTTGAGCACCTTAACATTCAGTTGATTGTCCTGCATGAGCGGCTCGAACAAGTGGCGGTAAGGTGCAGCTACTGCGGGGTCGGTCGCCCGTTGCCAGGCATAAAGGAAGTCGTGGGCAGTGACTGGTTGACCATCACTCCATTTGGCATCGCTTTTCAGGGTGAAGTGCCAGGTCAGCTGATCGGCCGATACGCTGTGTTGACTGGCCACCCCAGTCACCACCTGGCCATGGGCATCGAAGGTCATCAGGCCTTCATAAAGGTCCATCAACAGGTTGTGGCTGTTGATCCCCTGGGCCTGGTGAATGTCCAGTGAATCAGGCTCACCGCCATTGCCACGATTCAGGGTTTCGGTTGCGGCCCAAAGGATTTGAGTACCCAGGCAGAGCAGGTAGCAAAAGAGGATTTTCATGGCCTTCATTAAAACACATACTGCAGACAGAATAAATGCGCCAGTCGGGATAAACTTGGTGGCAGAGCAGAGATATTTTGGTAAGATTTATGGTTCTCAGCAAACCACCAATGAGCATGGCCAACCATACCCCCACACTGACTAAGCAACACCTGATTGACTACCTGGCTTCGGGTTGTAAACCAAAAGCCGATTGGAAAGTGGGCACCGAGCATGAAAAATTCGGCTTTCACCGGCAAGATAACAGTCCTTTGCACTATGCCGAACCTGGTGGCATCAAAGACATATTACAGGGACTCATGGAACAGTTTAATTGGCAACCGGTTTATGAAGGTGAACACCTGATTGCCTTGCAAAGGGACGGTTGTTCAATCACACTTGAGCCAGGTGGGCAACTGGAATTATCAGGTGCACCGCTGGCTGATGTACATCAGACCTGCACTGAAACCGGGGTTCATCTGAAAGAGGTCAAGGCCATCGCGGAACCGTTGGGCAGTGCCTTTCTGGGCATGGGTTTTCAGCCGGCTGCCACCCGTGAGGACATACGCTTCATGCCCAAAGGTCGTTATGACATCATGAGCAACTACATGCCCAAAGTGGGTACCCTGGGACTCGATATGATGAAGCGGACCTGCACCATTCAGGCCAATCTGGATTTTTCAGATGAGGCAGACATGGTGAAAAAATTCCGCGTGTCATTGGCTTTGCAACCATTGGCCACTGCGCTGTTTGCCAATTCCCCATTCACAGAAGGACAGGACAATGGTTTTGTCTCATACCGTTCGCACATTTGGACAGACACCGATGCGGACCGTTGTGGCATTATACCGTTTGTATTTGAAGCGGGAATGGGGTTTGAGCGTTATGTGGATTACATGCTGGATGTGCCGATGTATTTTGTTTACCGCAATGGCCAATACATCAATGCAGCTGGACTGTCGTTTCGTGATTTTATGCAGGGTAAGTTGTCAGTTTTGCCCGGAGAATACCCAACCATCAAGGATTGGGAAGACCACCTGACCACCGCTTTTCCAGAAGTTCGCTTGAAAAAGTTTTTGGAAATGCGTGGTGCCGATGGTGGACCCTGGCGTCGGATCTGTGCCTTACCGGCCTTATGGATTGGCTTGTTGTACGATCAGCAACAGTTGGATAAAGCCTATGACTGGATCAGTGACTGGACCTTGGCTGAACATCAACACCTGCGCAATGAGGTGCCACGCCTGGGCTTAGACACCACCTTCAGAGATCAAAAGGTACGTGATCTGGCTTTGTACATGCTCAGTCTTTCACGTCAAGGGCTCGAAGAGCGGGCCATCAAATCACCTTGTGGTAAAGACGAAAGCATCTACCTTGAACCCTTGCAGATCATTGCTGATACTGCGGTCACGCCTGCGGAAAGGAAGCGGGGTAAATACCACGGAGTGTGGCAGAAAAAGATGGATCCATTATTTGACGTATACGCATACTGAAGATCAACACGGTCACAAAAAAACCCGGGTAGATCCCGGGTGTTTTTGTTGCTTTGAGATCAGCTGTTCAGTGTTCCTGCAACAAGGTCATGATCTTGATGTTTTCCCGCAACCAGCGACCGCCTTCGGCTCCCTGATATGTGACGTCAATTGACGAGGTGCCGTCGGTGTCCAGATCCCTGAAGGTGTTGGACAGGTTAAGGACCACCGTGCCTGAGGGCACAATGGTGGTTTCTTCCAGAGGTGCAGTCCGGCCATAGCCAAAAATGTCAAACATGGGTACGGTGATGTCGGTGTCTGGTTTAAAACCACCGGCCGTGCCTGCAGCCCAGCGGGGATTACCTGCTGCATCAAAATAGAAGACATAAGCGATCATCACGTCTCTGGCCTGGGCCAGTGAATAACCCCAGCCATTTTCAGACTGGCCTCCCCACCAACCGGTACCAAAGTCTGGGTCAGGTCGTGTTTCATCAGCGATCAAAGGCTCAATGCACCATTCTTCGGTGACATTGTTGATGCGCCAGGTAGCCAGTGCCACAAAATCCAGGTTCCGACTGGTACCATCCTGACAAGCCGGGTGGTTACGGATTTCTGCGGTATTGAAGTTGATGCTCAGCCGACCGTCCGTCAATGCCGGATCATCGATGAAAGGAATGCCGTCATTGGGGTCAATGTCATATTGGTAAACGGCTTTGTTCAGGGTGTTGGGTGCGAAGCCCTGGTTGAGCACGCCATTTTCCAGGTTGGTGAGGGAACTCAGCCACTCTGGGTTACCCAGATCATCAAAGGTGTAAAACATGGTGAAATACAGATCCTGTGCACCATAGGACTCAATGATGAAGCCGTGACCATCGCGGGCAGGATCATACCAGTGTCCTTTGTTGGGGATTGGGTTGTTGCCGCTGACACATACATCACATGACAGCTCAGAATCGGTGATTACACGGGTTATGCTGATGTCGTCAATCCACACCCCTTCCTGAGCGGTGTTGATGTCAGAGACCATACGGAAACGAATCTGACCGGTCTGACCGACATACTGACTGCCCAGATCAACGGTCGCCTCACGCCAGTTCAGTTCAGTACCTGACCAGGCAAAGCGGGCCTGAGCGGTGTTGTTGGTGTAAAGTTGACCATCATAGGCCACTGAACTCAGATGGCCAATATCAAACCACAGGTCACTGCCAGCCAGACGCATTTCCAGGATCATGCCATCCCAGTACTGACTGGGTGAACCTTCGGTGTCATAGGCCAGTGAGAAGGTCAACACGTTGCCACCACCATCAAAGGTCATCCACGGGGTGACCAGTGACTTATCAGAATACTGACCTTCATTGGTGGTGAACCAGCTTTGACTGCCAGAATTGACCCGGTCATTGACCTGAATCCAGCCGTCATCACCCAATGATAATACAGAAGTCATCAGGCTGTTGGGGTCTTCGGCACCATCAGTCCAGGTACCTTTGTCATTGGACTTTTTGGCTGCGGTGGTGATGGCCAGTTGGTCATTGTAAGTGCCACTGGTGGTGTTGATGGTCACTGGAATGGTCAATTCAGCCAAACAACTGGCTTGGGTATCCAAGCTGATTGGCAGCGCAATGATACGCGTTTCAAATCCATCCAGTGACAGGTTTTGGTTGGCCTGGGTGAAGTCAACAAATTGAGGTGCATCAAATGTCAGGCTGATGCCAGACAGGTTTTTAGCTGAGTGATTGGTTACCCTGATGAGTAACTTGCCTGATTCGCCACGGTCAAGGATGTTGTCATCACCGCAGGTTGAATTGGTTGCTATGAAGTTTAACAATTCCAAATCAACCGCTTGTTTTGAAGCCACATAGGTGCCCCGGCCATGGGTGCCCAGGTACAACTGGCCATTGTTCCAAACCAGGTCAAGAACCCGGGTATTTGCCGGACCGTAGTCAAATTGGTTCCACACATAGGTATTGCCTGATTTGCGTCCTACCCACAGTCCCAGTTCGGTACCCAGATACAGCAGGTTGGGATCCTGGGGATCGTTGATGATCTGATAGACCGGAATGTCAGGCAGGTTATTGGAGATGGTACTCCAGCTGTTACCACCATTGGTTGAACGCAACACCCGGTTGTCCTTATAACTGCCAAAAGTGGCGTACAGGGTTTGTCCTGAAGTATCAAACAGGTCAACCCTGATGTCTGTGACCACATCATCAGCCACACCCAGAAATTGTGCCGGTCCAATATCAACCACGGTATTGCTTGAGCCGAGGTTGGTGATTTTGACGATTTGACTGGCCCCACTGGCCTGTGAAGCTGCCATGCCGGCATAGGCTTCAGAGGTGATGTGTGGATTGAATGCCACTGCTGAGACTCCGGCGCCATTGATGGTGCCGGTCACGTCTTGCCAGGTGGCATTGCTCAGGAAGCGGGCGTTGTTGGTGAAGTAAACATTGTCGGTACCAACCAGCATGCGGTTGCCGTTGTTTTCATCCAATACAAAAGGTTGAATGAAACGGGCACCTTCGGTGTCCGGCAGTTCCATGGCCTGGGCGCTGAAACCACCATTGTTGGACCCATACATTTGTCCATTGACGTAAGAACCGTAGACGAATTCCCCCTGTTGTTGGTCCCAACCGCTGTAGCCGCCATCGCCACCCTGCCATTCCAGCCAGTCCTGTTGATCGCCAAAATACAGTTGTGAACCATTGTCTTGGGTGCCGGAGGTGACCCTTTGTCCATCAGGGCTGACCGCGATGCCATAGCTTTGCGAAATATTCAGGCCATTATTAAGACTGAAAAAGGATTGTCCGCCGTCTTCAGATTTGGTCACCCCGCCGTCACTGACGATGTACAGGTGGTCATTATTGAATGGGCTGAAAAAGTAGCCGTGATGATCGGCATGGATGTAGCGGTCAACGGCGCCAAAAGAAGGGTTCCAGAAGCTGCGTTTGGAAATCGTTGTGCCACCATTGGTGGTACTGAACATGTCCACTGCTCCCATAAATACTTCATTGGAGTCAGCCGGGTTCACGGTGATGGCCAGGTCATACCAACCCTGACGTTCAATGAAATTGGTGTTGGAAGCGGTTTTGATCAGGTTGAGGTTATTGCCTGGTGGGGAACGGAACAGACCGATGGTGCCATTGGTGCTGCCATTGTCAAATTCTTCGGTTTCCTTGGCAGCGGCCACATAAACCGTGCCATCTGAACCGAAACCAATTTCAGCGCGCAACATATCAGGCTCATCCAGTCCGGGGACATTCAACACCGACCAGTTGTCACCACCATTGGTGGAGCGTACCAGGTAGCGGTTTAATAAAACATCCTGGGTGCCGGAAATGGTGATGTTCACAGCGGCACCGCCGGCGTTGCGGAAACTGTTGCCATCGGCTCTGGAGATCATCACTGCTGGTATGGAAATACTGTTGTTCTCACCACCCATCACAAAAGGGTCGTCTGTGGAATTCTGAAAAACCACCACCGCAGTGGCTCCGGCGTTCTGCGCGTTGATCACTTTGTCAGTGAAGTTGCAGTTGCCGCGCTCAATGAGCGCAATCTGGCCACTGATGTCATTGTTGATGGATTCACAGCCGTCGCTGGTGGGGTTGGTGCCGTCATTGACCTGAATCAATTGACCGTTGATGCCACCATTGGGGATGGCTGGCCCGAAGGAGGCCTGAACCGAGCTGTAATCGCCGGCCAGGGAAGCAGGTGTTGATACGCTCAGGGTGTTTTGTACGGCATTGGGGTCACCAAAGTGATATGCCAGCAGATGACTGGAATTACTTGGGTCAATCTGCAGGTCAGTGAAGCCCCGGCCACTGGTGTTGATGCCGGATACTTCGCTCCAGCTGTTGCCGTTGTTGGTGGATTTGAAAATCCCTTCGCTGGTGGCTGCCAGGAACACATTGCTGCCCGGAATCCGGGCCATGCGGTTGACATAGAAAAAATCGCTGTTGTCGGTGGTACCAAAACGGCTCCAGGTTTCACCAAAGTCGTGCGAAACAAAAATGCCAAACCCCTGAGCGGCATCAAAGTTAAAAAATCCTTCACCAGTACCCGCATAGACGGTTTCCGGATTGTCCGGATCCAACAACATGCTGCCTATGGCAATGCTGGCAAGGAAGTCGGTTTTGGGTTCCCAGTTCTGGCCATCATCGGTGGTTTTCCAGATGCCACCGGATACGCCGCCTGCAAGCAAATGACCTTCCCGGTCAGGATGAGCGACAAAGCCTCTGATGCGTCCGCCAAAAATTCCCGGGCCGATTTCTTCAAAGCGCAAGGCGGTCAGATCCTGGCTGCTTTTCTGGCTGCTTTTGGCTTGACGCTGTTGTGCAAAACTTTCCTGGTAAGCCAGGTTCAGTGCCGCCGGTGTGAGCCCTTTGGGCGTCTGACGCATGCTGTGCAGCCAGGCTGCTGCTTCACTGGGTTTGTCGTATTGTTTGGGTTGTTTGATTTCTTTGATCAGGTTTTTATCAGCCACTTTGAAAGCCTGTTCCGGGAGGCTTATCCGGGATTGATTATGATGAGCGATGCCGGTAAACAGCAACAAGGTGAGGCAAGATGTGAGTAAACGCATGGTGGTTATCAGCCATTTTAATTAACAGGCTAAAAATTGTAGCAAAAAAAAAGCGGCTTGGATATGCTCCAGACCGCTTTGCATCGTGGTTTGCAATGCTTTATTGGAAGATGTAACCCACAATGGTGAGTACCACCGTATAGGGCAGTGCCATCCAGACCATCTGCATGTAACCCAGGCGAATGGCCGGAGCCAATGCAGATGTCAGTAAGAACAGGAATGCAGCCTGACCATTTGGAGTGGCTACACTGGGCAGATTGGTGCCGGTGTTGATGGCGATTGCCAGAGACTCGAAATGCTCTCTGGAGATATTACCGGCATCAAACTGGGCTTTCACTTCGTTGATGTAGACCGTGGCAACAAACACGTTGTCACTGATGGCTGATAGAATACCGTTGGCCAGGAAGAAAGCCTTTGGCTGAGCTTCGATTGGCAAAGCCAATACCCAGTCGATGACTGGTGTGAACAGGTGCAGGTCATGAATCATACCAACAATCACAAAGAAGATACACAACAGGGAAACAAAGGGCAGTGATTCTTCAAAAGCGTGACCGATGCGGTGTTCCTCATTGATGCCGGTCAGTGCCGTGACCACCACCAGCAGAGACAGACCAATCAGGCCCACTTCCATGATGTGTAAAGCCAGCCCAACAATCAGTAACAGGCCGCAAATGCCCTGTACGATCAGGCCATAGGTTTCACGCGGTGTGCGCTTTTCATCTTCTTCGGTGAGGTAGGTTTCCAGAATTTTGCGCACTCCGGAATCAAGCTTGCCGCCAAAACCAAATTTACCGGTCAGTTCAAGAACAATCACGGTGAGCAAACCAGCAATCACCACCGGAAAGGTCACATGAGCCATTTCAGCAGCAAACTGCACAAAGGTCCAATCCATCTTTTCACTGATCAGCAGGTTCTGTGGCTCACCCACTTGGGTGCACACGCCGCCCAGCGCGGTACCAACGGCACCATGCATCACCAGCGAACGCAGGAAAGCACGAAAGCCTTCCAGGGTGTCACCACCGAGTTGCTGTCGGTCTTTGATGTCATTGTCATCCAGGTCGATGTTCATGGTGGAGTGGACTTTTTCATAAACTCCATACAACGCCACAAATACTGTGATCAGTACTGCCATCACAGTCAAAGCATCCAGGAAAGCAGACAGCACTGCGGCGGACAGTGAAAACATCAAAGACAACACAACTTTGTTTTTGACTTTCATCAGAATTTTGCCAAATATGTAAATCAGCAAAGGCTTCATGAAATAAATGAAACTCACCATAAAGACCAGCAGCATGATGACGCCCAGGTTTTGCTGGATCTCATACCATACCGTTTCCGGTGATGTCAGGCCGATGGCCAGTACCGCCAGTGCCAGCAAGCCCCCAGATTGCAAAGGGTAGCATTTAAGCGCCAATGCCAAAGTCATGATAAACATCAGGATGAATGCCCAGCCCATGATGGTTTTACCCAACAGCAGGGTCAGCGGGTAGCAAGCAATCAGGAACGCCAGAATGGTGGTTTTGAACCACCTGGGGCTGTTACCCAGGAATTCTGAATAAAAGGTATTAAGCATGTTTGCTCCAATTCTCGATAATCACAATTGAACTGGTCAGCTGACCACATTCAATCCAAAAAAATAATCGTTAGCTGTATGTATCACAGCAACGGCCAAAAAAACAAGCCACGCATTTTACCACGAGAAGACAAGCAGCATGAAAGAGTTGGTGGAGATTTTTACTGTATCGACCCCCCAATTCAGGGGGTTTGCCAACTGCTGGTCATTGTCTACACTGCAGGCATTATTAAATTTGGAGTAAGAAATGAAAAGATTTGTGTTGTTGATGTTGAGTTTTCCGGTCTTTGCCCAGAATTGGTCATTGGTGAATGACATGGCTCCCGTTGAAGCTCAACAGTCAGACTATGGCGTGAATATGGTATTTGCCGGCGATTACCTGGTGGTCAGCTGGCCAAAGATTTTTGAGGAAGCACTGGCTCCCGGAGCCCAGCCCAGTGGCTGTGGCGAGATCATCACTTATGAAAAAGTTAATGGCCAATACCAGAGTATCGCCAGCACCACAGCCGAAGACCTCACCGGATCGTGTGTCCCGGGAGATGGCTTTGGGTATGGCCTGGCTTTTGACCAGGGCAGACTGGCCATCGGCATGCCGGCGGGAACTCGTGCGGGAATGAACCTGTCTGGTGGTGGCAGTGATGCTGATTCACGGGTGTTCATCACGCATTTTGAAAATGGTCAGTGGGTGTTGGATGAAACCTTGCAGGCCGATGATCTGGGTGGAGGTCGTGGAATGGGTTTTCAGCTGGTGATGGAGGGTGATCTGTTGTTGGTTCATGCCCATGAATACGACAGTATTTTTGGTTTTTCTTTTGTAGTCAGTACCGGCGTCTATGTCTTTGAAGACAGCGGCAATGGATTCAATCAGACCCAGAAACTGACTGAAAACTTCCATTTGTTTGGCCAGGATTTTGACACCGAAAACGGCCAGATCGTGGTCGGAGCCTGGGGTGAACAAACCCTCACCGCACCAGGCCGGGTGTATGTCTATGAAAACCAGGGAGGTAACTGGCAGCTAGCTCAGACCATCAATGACAGCAGAAACTCAAACCTGGGTAATCAGATTGAGATTGATGGTTCTTTGATGGCGGTTGGTGCTGTACAGGCGGGTGGCATCGGTTCGGTTGTGGTGTTTGAAAACAACAATGGCCAATGGCAGGAGCGACAGTTGATTCAGGCTGATGATGCTGATTTCAATGATCAGTTTGGCATTGCGGTACGCATCAGGGGTGATGATTTGCTGATTGGTGCCACTGGCGGTACTGACTCAGGCACAACTTCCGGCGCCAACGTTGGTGCAGTTTATCATTTTGTCAAACAGGTTGATGGCATGTTTATTCAACAACAGAAGCTGGAGTCGTTGGAATCCAACGAAGGCAATGACCAGTTTGCTGGCAATCTGATTTTCAATGAAACCGATTTGCTGGTCAATGAAACCAGTGGTGGTACCCTGGATGGCGCATCAACTGAATTTGCCCACTTCAGTCGGGCTGGTACCACCAATCCCCCTGTTCAGTCACAGGTAGATAACACCACATCAGGGGTGTGGATGGCCGATGGGGTTGCCAACCAATCGATGAGTATTCAGATCCTCAATAACAACCAGGCATTGTTGTATGTGCGGGCCAATCATCAGGGTGAAGATCTGTGGTTATTGGGTTTGGGTCAATACAATGACAACCACATTGATGTCGCACATTTGTATACCACTTCAGGTGCCCGTTTTGGTGGGGCGTTTGATTCAGCTGATGTACAACTGCTTGAAGTGGGTACTGCCATCTTCAGCTTAACCGCCTGTGATACCGGTGATTTAATGTTTGACCTGGGCGCGATTGGTTCCGGCGAAATCAAGCTGGACAAAACCCATGAAATCAGTGGCAATGAGTGTGGTGTCAGCAACAAAAATCTGCCCAATGGAGTATCCGGTTCCTGGTTTGATCCGGGTCGGTCCGGAGAGGGTTTCACCGTTTACGTGTTCGAACAATCGGGTGTGCAACAGGCTGAAGTAACCTGGTATACCTATGATGAGACCGGTGCGCAGATGACTTTGCAGGGCGTTGGTCCGGTGGCCGATCAAACCATCAGTATTGATGCCATGAAAAGGGTCACAGGTGCTGAGTTTTTGAGCGGTATAGGTAGTGAGCAGACCATGGGTTCATTGCAAATGAGTTGGGATGGCTGTCGTCTGGCAAGAATGGATTATGACCTGACCGCTGGTCAGCTTGGTCAGGGCGGTTCGGTGCTGTCGCAGATCAATGACCTCAACAACACCAGTTGTGGCGACCTGGATGAGTAATCAGCACATCTGTACCTGAGCAGCCCTGCTCAGGTCTGATGAAGGGGGAACGGCCATGTGGTATCGAATACCGGATGGCCGTTTTGGTGTTACTGGTGTTGATCCTTCAGCAAAGCCAGGCGTTTGTTTGAGGCGGCCACCCTGGGATGGTTTTCGCCAAAAGTTTCAATCAATGCCGGGTTCGAATAAGCCAGTAACTCGGCAGCCTGGTCATATTCTTTGAGTGCAATTTTGATGGCTGCGTGGGCATCGGCCATGATCACACACAGCGGGTGTTTGAGGGTCAATTGTTGCTCACAACGGGGACGGTGTTGACGGTACACCTCATCGGCCTGCTGGTATTTTTCCTGTTTGTGATAAATGACGGCCATATTGTGAGGAATGTTGATGGTGTTCATGTTGTCCTTTGAGTCAGAATTCAAAAATAAATCCTGGGTTTCGGCATACAAGGCCAGTGCTTCATCCCATTTTCCCACATTATCCAAAGCGCCACCGCGGATGTTCCTCAGGGTCAGGGTATACTGATGCATGGGACCAACATGTTCAATCATCAATGGCAACAATTCAGCGGTCATTTCATCGGCTTTATCAAAAGCCCCGGCATACATGTGTGCAGTGGCCTGATTGATCCTTGCCAGCAGAGTAGACAAACTGTGGGGGCCGTAATTGGTGGTCATGCCTTCAACCAATTGCTGATACATCGCCAGGGCTTCATCCAATCGGTTCAGTTGTCTCAGGGTCAATGCTTGTTCCTGCAGTAAATCGAGGGTGATCGGATGGTTGCTGCCGTATTGTTTTTCAGCCTGGTTCAACAACCGCTCAAAGATACTCAAGGCCTGTTCCAGTTCCCCGAGATCGCGGTGAATGTAACCGAGGTTTTTATCCACGTCCATTCGTTCCTGGAACGATAAATCGGCTTGTTTTTGTAATTGCTGCAGTACCGCAAGGGCCTCATCGGTTTGACTGTTGATTGACAGGTAGGTGGCTTTTTCAAATAGAATCCGGTTATTGAACCGTTGTTTTTCCACGCTGTTCAGTGGCGCAGACTGAAGTTCAACTGACAGCTGATCAATGGCTTCCTGCAAAGCACTGAATTCGCTGTTACTGGTCAGACTGCTGAGTTGCCGGGTGGCCAGTTCAAAATACAGATCGTTGGTATCAGTCAATCGCTCCAGGCCTTTGTTGTATTGGCTGATGGCTGAGGGGTACAGCTCAATGGCATCAAACACATTGCCCAACACCAGACGAATCTGTGCTTCCACATCGGCTTCTTCAGCAAGGTCCTGAGCAACGCTGTACTGGGCCCCTTCAATGACCTGTTTAACCGTGATGCGTTCACCCAGGTTATGGGTGGGGTCGGCATTCACAAACAAGTCGTTGATGAACCTGACCACCTGTCTGTTGGACTCGGCTTTTTGGTCGGCCAGGGCTCGTGCCTGTTGTTCTTTGAGGGCAAATGACACGGCGAAAACCAGTCCTGTGACCAAGCCGATGAAGGCCAGTGCAGCACCGGTCATCAGGGCTTTGTGTTTGCGAGCCGCCAGTTTCAACCAATACCATTGTGACAATTGTTGTGAGCGAATTGGTTCGCCTTTTAACCAGGCTTGCAGATCTGTGGCAAAACCCAAAGCGGTCTGGAAGCGCTGGTCGGGCTTTTTCTCGATGGCATGATGTATCACCGCCGCCAGCGATGGATCTATGCCTGGCAGACAACGGGTGATCTTTTTGGGTGGTTCGTTGAGGATCACATTAATGGCAGAAAAAAACCGGCTGGCATCCACCTGATAAGGCAGTTGTCCACAGATCAGTTCATACAGGACCACACCGGCGGCATAAATGTCGCTGCGTGAGTCCAGGTCACCACCAGCGGTGATCTGTTCAGGACTCATATAGGCCAGGGTTCCCACGATTTCCCCGGTCTGGGTAAGCTGTGTCATGGCCCTGGTGGCATCGGCATCCAGGGTGGCAATGCCAAAATCCAGCAGTTTGGCCACACCATGAGCATCGACGATGATGTTTTCGGGTTTGATGTCGCGATGAATGACACTTTTCTGGTGTGCATACTGGATTGCCTGAAGGATGGGCAGAAACAATTCAACCCGCTGCCCGGCGGGTAAAGCTTGTTCTGTCACATACACATCAATGGTCTGACCGGCGATGTACTCCAGTACCAGGTAAGGCAGGCAGCCTTGAGCGGTGTTGTATTCACCCACGTCAATGACCTTGGCGATGTGTGGATGGTCCAGCCGGGCAAGCAACCTGGCCTCGTGCTTGAAACGGGTGATTTGCTCATTGGTTAACCAGATATTAGGGGTTTTGATGGCCACAGCCTGGCCCTGTTTATTGTGCGCGTGCCACACACTGCCATTGGCCCCTGAGCCAATCATGCGACTGATCTGGTAGCCCGGAATGTCTGGCAGTATTTGTTGATGAGGTGTTTCTGCAGCTTGCTGATCTATCATTTCAAGCCAGTGTGTATGGTCTGGGAACTGATTTTTAAAAGCTGCCACCAGGGCGGCTTTTTCGTGATCTGCGGCTGCAGCAATGGTGTTGAGTTGGGCAAAGGCTTGTTGGTTGTTCTGATTATTGTCTGGCATGGGTTAAAATATGCTGATGCTTATTTCTGTAAAGGACTTCCCGGGTATATTGTTGACGGTCTTATTGGCCCTGGTGGCCCTGTGGCTTGCCAAATATGTTAGCTTAAGCGTAACCCTGATTGCAATCATTCTGGGTTTCGTGATCGGTAATCTGTGGCGTTTACCCGAAGGACTCCGGGATGGCGTCAGCTGGACTGAATGTCATGTGTTATCAATGGCAGTGGCTTTACTTGGTGCGCAACTCAATGTGCTGGTACTTGCTCAGTTAAGTGGTTTTTCAGCTTTGCTGGTTACCGGTGGTTTGTTGGTGACTTTTGTGGTCACCTGGCTGTTGGCCAAGCCATTGGGTGTAGACCGTTCCACCGCAAGTTTACTGGCCAGCGGACAAGGTATTTGTGGAACCGCAGCGGTAATGGCCAGTCAGAAAGTGGTTCAGGCACCAGCTGCCCAGGCGGCACTGGTGGTGGCCTGGGTAAATTTTCTTGGATTCGCTGGCATTTTTCTGTTGCCAGCATTGCTCGGAGGATGGTTCAACGGAAATGACCAGCTGGCAGGGCACCTGATCGGCAACACCTTACAATCCATGGGTCATGTGGTGGCTGCTGGTTTTACCCTGAGTGACGACACCGGTCAGCTGGCTGTGCTGATCAAAATGGGCCGTATACTGATGTTGATTCCGGTGCTGTTGCTGTTGATTTTCTGGCAATCGAGGGTGATCACAGCCAATGTACAGGAACCGGTTGAACAGCCTTCATATTGGCGGTTGGTGCCATGGTTTATCTGGGTATTTTTGTTGCTCACTTTGGCCTCATCAATGGGCTGGTTAGGCGCTCAGGTGCAGGCGGTCACTGAACAGCTCAGCGACTTCCTGTTCGTCATGGCAATGGTGGCCATAGGTCTGGGTATTCGGCTGAAAACGATTGGCGCCAATGGAGCGCCGCTGATGTTACTGGGTGGGGTGGTTTTTGTGGTGCAGATTGCCTTCAGTCTGATGTTATTGGTTTATCTGCAATGACTGGCCCACCTGTAAAGACACCTTTTGTTGTTTGATTCTGGGGATGGCGTTCATCCCAAATACCGCCTTACCCTGGTGAGCAAATTGTGATTTCAGGGTCTTCAGCACCTCACTGCCTGTTTGCACGCCACTGCTTTGTTCCACCCCGGTCATTACACACCGTCCACAAGGTTTTACCAGGTCCAGCGTCAGGTCAGCTTGGCTCAATTGAAGCCAGTTGTTTTCTGCCCAGGCTGCTGCTTCAGTACGAAGCACCACATTGGGACGGAACCGACTCATGTTGACTGCAGTTGAAAGTTGTTGGTTCAATGTGTGCAGGGAAGCTTCATGGGTGACCAAAATGGGATAACCGTCAGCAAATGCCACCTGTTCTGCAGCCTGGGCATAATCCGGATCGATCAAGCGCTGGCTGTATTGCCCAAAGCGAACCAATCTGACATCATTTTGCAGGTATTGACTGAGCCATTGATTGACCTCTGCATCACTGAGACTGGCTAACAAATGGTCATTCCATACCTGGACTTTGGTGGCCTCAGATGAGTCATTGGGCACTTCGATGGCTGACATGCCTGGTGCATTGAGCAACAATGTGCCACCATTCAGTTGGGGTTGAATCAAAGCCATCGAAGGGTGTTTTCTCTGGCTCATAAACAAACCATTGGAATCTACCAGCATCCATTGCCGGTCGGCACTCAATCCCAGTGAGGTGACCTCAGCCTGCTCATGGCTCAGGGCACCGCAGGACTTAATCGGATAACTGAGCAGTTGAGTGATTTCAGCTTGCATAACGGGTGGGGTCAGCAATTCCGGCCTGGGCAAAGCCCTCCCGGCGATAATGACATGAATCACATTGCCCGCAGGCTGCACCATGCTGATCGGCGTTGTAACAGCTGATGGTCAGGCTGTAATCAAAGCCCAGCGCATGGCCCAATTCGATGATCTGGGCTTTGTTTAAATCAATCAAAGGGGTGATGATTTTCAATCTCTGGCCTTCAACGCCGGCTTTGGTGGCCAGGTTAGCCATGTGTTCAAAAGACGCAATGTACTCGGCTCGGCAATCCGGGTAACCCGAATAGTCAACCGCGGTAACGCCAATAAAAATGGCCTCGGCACCCACCACTTCAGCATAAGCCAGTGCAGTGGACAGAAAAATGGTGTTTCTGGCTGGCACATAGGTCACCGGAATGTCTGCTGCTTCGGCATCATAATCGGGGACTTCGATGTCGGGGTCTGTCAGTGCTGAACCACCGATGGCTGTGAGGTTGATGCGCACCACTTTGTGTGGATGGTCAGAGAGCACTTCGGCGATGTTTTTCGATGCCCGTAGTTCAGCCCGGTGGCGCTGTCCATAGTCGATTGATAAAGTGTAACAGTCGTAGCCATGATCTTTGGCCACCGCCAGACAGGTCGATGAGTCAAGACCGCCTGAGAGTAACACCACACATTTTTTATTCATGAAACTGGCCTCCTCAAGTTCCCGGGGTATCGCCCCACAGGTGTTTGTGCAATTGAATTTGAAAGCGCACCGGTAGCTGATCCCTGAGGATCCAGTCCGCCAATACCTTGGGTGGCAACACATCAGCCACTGGTGACATCAGTACCTGGCATTGCTGAGCCAGATGATGCTCATTGATGATGTCTCTGGCCCATTGGTAGTCCACCTCATCGGCGATCACGAATTTAACCTGGTCATGACCGGTCAGCAGGGCCAGGTTGGTATACAGGTTTTTATTGACTTCACCAGAACCAGGGGCTTTCAGGTCAACCACTTTGTGGACCGCGGGATTGACGTCGGCCACACTGATGGAACCAGCGGTTTCCAGGCTCACTGTGTAGCCGGCAGCAACCAGTTCATCCATCAATGGCAGTACCCTTTTTTGAGCCAGTGGTTCGCCTCCAGTGACACACACATAGGGCGTGTTGTGTTTTTTTACCTCATTGATGATTTCATCAAAATCCATCCACTGTCCGCCAAAAAAAGCATATTCGGTGTCACACCAAGTGCAGCGCAATGGACAACCGGTCAGGCGTACAAAAACTGTGGGCAGACCCACAAAGTGACTTTCACCCTGCAGCGAATGGAAGATCTCAAAGATCTTCAGCTGTCGGTCGCGGTTGGTTTTCATTTGATCTTGCCTTCCCGGCGCAGCAAGTTGAGGCGGTTCTGAGCCAGCCGGGCCACCGATTCATTGGGAAAAGAGCGCACCACTTTATTCAATGCCGCTTCGGCCTGTTGGAAATCTTCCAGTTCATGGTAGGTATAACCAATCTTCAACAGCGCATCAGACAGCTTGCTGCTCAGTGGGAAATTCTGTTCCAGGGATTGAAAAGCAGCCAGTGCCAGGGGGTAGTTGCGGGTCACATAATAACTTTCACCCAACCAGTAATATGAGTTATCGGTCAATTGATGGTCAGGGTATTGCTGGATAAAATCTTCGAATAAACGGGCTGATTCATTGAAACGCCCGGCTTTGAGCTGGCTAAATGCCGCCTGGTATTGTTGTTCAACCGCCGGGTCTGTGGCATCACTGGTGGCACTGACAGTTGATTGGTTCAGACTGTTGGTTGATAAACTGGCATCCACCGATTCACGCACCAGCGATTCATCCAGTTTCACCGCCTGTGTTTGAGCTCCGGCAGTTGCTTGCGTGTCATCAATGGCACTGTCTACCACCAGCTCATTATTGCTGTTGGGGGTTTGGGCCAGGGACGTTTTTTCCAATTCCGCCAGGCGGCTGTCAACATCTACATAAAGTACTTTTTGTCGTTCTTTGAGTTCATTGATCTGAAAATTTTGTTCTTCGATGGTGCCTTGCAGTTGTGAAACCTGTTGTTGTAATTGTTGTATTTGCAGTACCAAATCGCCCACATTGGCAGCAGATCCGGTTTGTTGTTCCAGTTTTTGCAGGCGGTCCTGAATGGACATTTTCTGTGCCGTTGCAGTGCAACTGATGAGGGTGAGCAAGCTGATCCAGGTGATGTGTTTCATGATGACCTCCGGTATTGATTGGCTGTTTTTATAAGCAAAAAACCCGACCTAAGCCGGGTTTTAGACCTTCAAACGAAGTGAAAGTTTATTGTGCGGCGGTATATACAATCACCGCGCGACGGTTTTGAGACCAGCACGACTCGCTGCTGCAAGTGGCTTCAGGTCGTTCTTCACCATAGCTGACAACATTGATTTGATTGGCGTTGGCGCCTTGTGCTTTGAGCAGATTGGCCACAGCATTGCCACGTTTTTCGCCCAATGCCAGGTTGTATTCGCGTGAACCGCGCTCGTCAGCGTGTCCTTCCAGGGTCATGCGGGCGCCTGGGTTTTCACTCAGGTAACGGGCGTGCAGGGCCAGCATTTCGCGGAATTCTGAACGTATGGTGGCCATATCGTAATCGAAATAAACCACACGTTGTGACAGCAGGCTTTCAGAATTGGTCAGGTCAGCTGGGTTGCAGCAAATGGGACCATTGTCAACCGGAGTTGTGTCAACCACGGGGGTTTGGTTGTTGTTGCTGGTGTCATCCATGTCTGGTTTGGTGTCTTCCTTTTTACAGGCAGTCATCGCCAGGGCGAAGATCAATACGGCAGCTAATTTTGTTATTTTGTTCATAGTCACTCCAAGGCGTTTTTGTGAAATATCATTCAACGTTGTAGTTTACAACAATTACCTGATAAATAAATAAATTTTTGGGGTTAAATCCAAACCCCCGAAATTTAACCCCGATCTGCATGAAATTACCGTGATGTGGGACTTGTTTTATCTGAAAATATTCAAACAAACGTTTGAAAAATCACCTTAATGCGGTCTAAAATAATGCAAGGTAGCCCAAAATCAACAATCAAAAGAGTGATCGGCGACCTGAATAATTATACATATAACAACAAAAGAGGTGAGTAATATGAAATCAAAATGTGGGGTACTTCTGTGCCTGCTGATGTCGTCTGCCTTGGCCTTGGCCAATACCGGCGTGGCTTTTGTCCACGGTACCGGAAAGCAGACCAACGCCGCCAGTGATTACTGGCAATGGGATAACATCAACTCCATCCGGCAAGGGTTGCCTGATCAAAGCAACTACACTGTGATCAATTGTGATTTTGAGCAGTACATGTGGGATTCACGGGCGGCTGGTTGTCTGGCCGGTCAGTTGACCAGTTTCATCAACAACAAAAACATCACCGATCTGGTGGTCATCACCCATTCAAATGGGGGAAATGTGATGCGCTGGATCATGTCTAATCCAACTTATGACAGTCGCTACCCGAACATCATCAGCAAAATCCGTTGGGTCAATGCCCTTGCACCATCATCCAAAGGCACACCACTGGCCAATGCAGTGATGCAGGGTAATGTGTTTGAGGCCGCTCTGGGGTGGTTATTGGGGTATCAGAGTGATGCGGTGAGGATGCAACAAACCTCATGGATGGATTTTTACAATGGCAATTATTTGCTGGGTACCTCAGGCCGTCCGGCTTTACCCAAGGGTTTCTGGAATGTGGTGGGAACCGATGTGGAAACGTCGATTTTTGATGGTGATTCCTACTGTGGTGGTTATCATTTGAATCTGGGTCTGGAAATCACTCAGGCCTGGCTGAACTCATGTTCGGATGGATTTCTGGAATGTTCGTCTCAATCAGGAGCCGGGCAGGTATGGTTTTATGACACCAGCCGCATGCGCGGTAGTGAACCATTGAGCCACAACCAAAGCCGTCGCAAATGCTTCGGTCTGGACACCATTTTACGCAACGACCTTTGAACCGGAGTTTACAGATGAAAAATCATACATGTCATGTCTCAGCCATGTTGTTGCTGAGTTTAACGGCATCTGCTGAATTGCGCTGGCTGGAAACCCCGGCAGCCCATGAGCTGATGAGCCACACAGAAAAAACCACTTTAATTAATAAGTCTCAGGATCCTGTGGTGTTCAACCAATCCTTACTGGGTGAGGACATGCCGACCTATCGGAACCAGGGTCATCAGGCCGAATCGAAAGAATACTGGCTGGATGTCAATGCCGGTGAACTGGCCAAAGGTGTAGAACTTCCGGTGACCGCAGATTTGGCTGTGATCAGGATCAGTCCGCTGGCTGGCAATGCCCAACAAAAAAGCATTGCGCCCGGTCAGGTTCAATTGTCACAACTTGGCAAAGCAGTGGCGGCTGAGGTCTTCGTCACCGGCGAACAACTCAAAGCAACGGGTATGCCGGCCAGCGACCAGACCGTCGCCCTCAAAGTGCCGGTTATTCCGGGGCTGTTGAACCTGAAGATGTCCGGTCTTGGCCAATCAGCTGGTTATGTGATCCATGTGCTGGAACCGCACAGTGAGCAGGTGATGACCCTGAGCACCAGCCACAAGGCATTCGCCAGTGGTCAGGATGTGGTGGTCCGAGCCAGCCTCAGTGGTACGCAAAAAAATCAACCCATGCAGATTCAGGGTTACATCACCCAGCCCAACGGTGAGCCCGTGGCCAACCTCAACTTCAAGGCCGATCAAAGCGGACAGTACCAGGCAGTGGTCAGTGGATTACAAGGCCAGTCACTGGCCAATGGGCTGTGGGAGATTCACAGTGTCAGTGAAGCCATGATCAAAGGCCAGAAGGTGTTGCGTGATGTCTCAACGGCGTTCGCCGTCAACTTGCCCAGCGCCCGGTTCAATGGTGAACTGAAGATGGATCAACAGCTCATCAGGCTGGGTATCGATAACGCCATGCCAGCCCGTTACGGCATCAGCGCAGTGCTTGCCGGGTACAACAGCGCCGGGGAGAAACAACCCATCGCGCTGCTTATGTCAGCTCAGTGGCTGGATGCCGGTAAGGCGTCATTGGCATTCGAATGGCCAGCAGATTTAGTCAGTGAATCCGGCTTGCAGGGGCCATTTGTGGTGGAACAGCTGTCGCTGAAAAATCAGAGCGTTTTGGCGCCGGTACAGACAGTAGCTGCTGGTTTTGTGGTGGCTGACCTGACGAAGGAATTAAAGGATATGCGCTGAACCAACTGCAGACCCCCGGCCTCATTAAACATGGGGTTGGGGGTCAGCTTTTGACTTCTATAGGCCCCTGATTCCGGGGCTTTTTACCTTTCACACCGCTAAAAAAAGCACGGATGATTTTCATGTCTTCCTGAATGTCGCCAGTGGGCATGAACGTGTTGCCCAGCCGGACTGTTTTGTTGCCAAAATCCAGGGTGCCCATGGCGATGGGTACACCGGCTTTGTGGGCGATGTGATAAAAGCCTGATTTCCAGTGTTCCAGATAAGAACGGGTGCCTTCAGGAGACATGGCCAGAATCAGTTCATCACGCTCATTGAAAGCCTGAACCATCTGATCAACCATGTTCAGGCGTTTTTTGCGGTACACCGGTATTCCCCCCAAAGCGCGGAACAACCAGCCAAACGGAGAGTCGAATAAGGCTCCTTTGCCCAGATAGTTCAGCTTGATTTTTTCGGAAAACTTCACCATCAAACCCAGGGGGAAGTCCCAGTTACTGGTATGGGGTGCGGCAATCAGAATGTATTTTTTGTCATCTGGCAGTTCATTGATGACTTTCCAGCCAAATAATTTCAGGATGAATCGGGAAATCCAGGACATGATCACTCCACAAAGGGTTCGCTGTTAGAAGCCACCATGGTGAGGATGTCATATGCGGCCACCACTTCACCATCCTGATTGCTGGCCTGCAAATCCCAACGCACTTCACCATAACCTTTCCCACGGCGATATGATTTTTGTTTACAGGTCAGTTGGATGGTGATCACATCGCCCGGATAGACCGGCTCAGTGAAGCGCAGATCATCCAGCCCATAATTGGCCAGTACCGGACCTTCATCCGGATATACAAACAAACCGGCTGCCATGGAGACCAAAAAATAGCCATGAGCCACCCGTCCATCGAAAAACGGGTTGCGGGCAGCAGCGTCTTCATCCATATGAGCATAGAAATGATCACCGGAAAGATCAGCGAACTGTTCAATGTCAGCCAGGGTGATTTCCCGGGCTGCGGTGGTAATTGATTGTCCCACCAGCAATTCTTCGTAGTGCAACTTGAACGGATGTTTCGGAGGTGCAATGGTTTTTGCTTTGGGCATGTATTTTTCAGTGAGCCGGGTCAGTGTGGTGGGCGAGCCCTGAATCGCAGTGCGTTGCATGTAGTGTTTGACGCCACGGATGCCACCCATTTCTTCGCCACCACCAGCGCGGCCCGGGCCACCATGAATCAGGTGTGGTAACGGTGAGCCATGACCTGAAGATTCTTTGGCAGAATCCCGATTGATCAACACCATCCGGCCGTGAAAACAGGCGGTTTGGTTGACCAATTCACAAACTGCATCATCATCCTGACCAAATATGGAACCCACCAGGGAGCCCTGGCCCAGGTTGGCCAGTTGAGCGGCCTCATCCAGTGACCGGTAAGGCATCAGTGTGGAAACAGGCCCAAAGGCTTCGATGTCATGCGCGCTGTGATCAGTCAGTGGTTGTTGATTGAGCAGCAAAACCGGTGAGATGAATGCGCCGTTTTCATCATCGCCATTGACCACGGCTACCTGATCGGGGTCGCCATAAATCAGTTCACAACTGTGCCTGAGTTCAGCCACCCGGCCGCGCACTTCCTGTTGTTGTGATTTGCTGGCCAGGGCGCCCATGTTGACTGCCGGGTCAGCCGGGTCGCCGATCACCTGTTCCCTGAGCCTGGCACTGATTGCTTCAGCCACTGCATCGGTCAGCTCATGGGGCACAATGGCGCGTCTGATGGCAGTACATTTCTGACCGCATTTGATGGTCATTTCCTTGACCACCTCATTCACATATAGATCGAATTCAGGTGTGTCAGGTCTGGCATCAGGGGTCAGGATGGAACAGTTCAAAGAGTCGGCTTCCATGGTAAAGCGCACCGCTTTTTCCGTGATGTTGGGTCTGGACTTGAGGTAAATGCCGGTACTGGCAGAACCGGTAAAAGCCACCACGTCCTGACAATCCAGCTGATCCAGTAAATCACCGGTTGAGCCACAAATTAATTGTACCGATCCGGCTGGCAGGATGCCTGATTCAATCATGGCCTGAAACATCAGTTCGGTCAGATAAGCGGTGTCTGATGCGGGTTTTACAATGGCAGGTACACCAGCCAGCAGGGTGGGTGCCAGTTTTTCCAGCATGCCCCAGCAGGGAAAGTTAAACGCATTGATGTGGACCGCCACACCCTGCAATGAAGTACAGATGTGCTGACCGAGGAAACTACCATGTTTGGAAATGTGTTCTGGCGGGCCATCCAGCATGATGTGATGATCAGGCATTTCCCGACGGCCTTTACCAGAATAAACAAACAGGGTGCCAATACCGCCATCAATGTCAATCCAGGAGTCCAGTTTAGTGGCTCCGGTTGCGGTGGATAATTCATAAAAGCTTTTTTTGCGATCCAGCAGATACAAAGCCAGTTCTTTGAGCATCAATGCCCGTTCATGAAAAGTCATTTTGGCCAGTGCCGGGCTGCCAACAGATTTGGCGTAATCCAGCATGGCTGAAAAATTCAGCCCCTGACTGGAAATATGAGCAATGGGTTGACCATTGATGGCGTGGTAACAGGTTTTAAAGCCATCAGTGGCGGTGTGCCATTGTCCTTGTGCGTAAGATTTCAAAGTATTCATGTGATTTGTTGTTGGGTTATGCTTTGGGTGAAAGTAGCCACTGGACGGTGACCTGAGTCACCAGATCCTGGTCCTGGTCGAAAATATCTGCCCTGACATGATGAACGGTTTTGGGCTCCGTCACGGCAGGGATGTCTGCGTTTGCCACCGCCCGTAACTGGCCTCTGGCCTTTTTCAGGTATTCGGTGTTTATGTGGGTCACAATACCACGAATGTGTGGCGGTAAACCGGTCATCATGGCCAAACCGCCGGCCAGTTCACCCAGATTGGACAACGCCAGGGCGTGCACACAATTGAGGTGATTGGTGTTTGAGCGACGGTACTTGAGTATGACTTCACAGTGGCCTGGTTTCAGTTCCCGGACATCAGCTTTGATGCTGCCTGTGTATGGCACTTTTCTGGCAATGATCTTTTTGAACAGCCATTTTCCGAGGGGTTTGTTGTGCAGTTTTTGCCAGACAGATAACAATCGATGCCCGGCAGAATCTAAGTTTTTAGTCATGTCGAAATTATAACATGTGTTCGCTGAACCCGGGTTTGGATAAATCTGTGGCTGCAGCACAGCAGTTTTTTCAGACCAGCGGTAAACAACCTAATGGGTCACCCTGTCAGCTCACTGGTTCTCCCACTTGAATTGCGTTATGATATTAGCCAAAAAAACACAACGGAATCATCAATCAGACGACATCAATTGACCCATAAACTGTCATATTTCAAGATCAGCCATGGCTTCAGAACCGCCTTGTTCTGTTGTTTGTTGTTGTGTACACACGCGGCCCTGAGTACCTTGGGTAATGATCGCTATGTCAACATCACCAATTATGATGTATATGACGGGCTGGCCGGTAACAAGGTCACGCAGATCGCTCAGGATGAATTGGGCTACCTGTGGTTTGGTACGCACAGCGGGTTGAACCGTTTTGACAGCCAGCAGTTCAGCCAGTTTCGCAAAGACACCCTCGATGCCAGTGCATTACCAGCCAATGAAATCACCTTGTTTCATGTGGTGGGTGAAGAAATGTGGATCAGCCTGAATGAGGTAGGCCTGGCCCGTTTTGACATGCAGAGTCAACGGTTTGAACGAATTCCGGAAACCCCGGGGAACTCAGCTGGCATAGAACATTCAGTGGTGTTTGCCATCACCAGTGATGCCGATGACAATGTCTGGATTTTTCAGTTTGACCACGGTATTTCAGTCTATGAGCGTCAGACAGGGCAATTCACCCACTACACCCCGGAGCACACCGATTGGCTGACATCTGTGCGCTTTTTTGATGCCAAAACAGACGCCAAAGGGCACATCTGGGTGGCCACCCTGGAAGGTCAGGTGCTACAAATCAACCCGGCAGACAGAACCGCACGCGCCCATTTGATCGAGTCAGGTGAAGACCCCAAATCTGCAAGAATGTATGCCCTGAGCCTGACGGATGATCAGCAAGTCTATGCTGCAGGCTATCAGGGGGTTTATCGCTTTGATCAGCAACAGGACCGTTTTCAGCCGTTGATTACTGCGCAGAACATGGCCGAGCTCATGGGAGAACCGGTGACGGTGCGCAGTTTGACAGCTGATTCAGCAGGTAATCTATGGCTGGCAACCCGCAAAGGGCTGGTGTTGTTGAAAGACAATCAACTGACCCACATTCGCTTTATGCAAAAAGGTCGACCGGAACAGCGACAGTTTCACATCAGAATGGTGTTTGAAGATCACGAAAATAACATCTGGCTGGCCACCGATGCCAACGGTGTGATTAAACTCAATGAAGGCTGGGATCAATTCAACATTTACATGCCCTTTCAAAACCTCGACAGCAGCAACCACGCGATCAACATCACCATGGTTGACCATGGCACCCTGGATGACACATTGTGGATCATCAACGAAGCAGAACAGACCTTGCTGGTCTATCGTTATCAACGGGGTCAGTTTGTCCTCAGTCGCAGCTATGGAGAAGCCGATGGTTTGCCAATGCAGGTGTTGACCATCTATCAGGATCAGGCATATCGATTGTGGCTGAGCTCTGAAACCGGCTTGTATTATTTTGATCAGGCGACACAGCGGTTTGTCTTGCTTGAGACACCGTTGATTCAGGGTGGTGTGACCGAGGTATTTGAGATAGGCAGAAAGCTGTATTTCACTGTATTTGGGGAGCAGCAGTTGTATGAGATTGATCCGATCGGACTCACCGTCAGTCAGTCAGACCAGCAGCTGATGAATGAAATCACATCCAAATCGGTGACAGATCAGCAGGGTCAGGTTTGGCTGGTGGGTAATCAAGGCCTGGAACGTTTCAATCAGAACCTTGCTCAGTGGCAGTCTCTGTTACAAACGGATGAAAGCATCAGTGACATCTGGTTGAGTGAAGCCGGTGATGATTTGTGGTTGGTAGACAATGGCAAGTTGATGAATTTCTCAGTGACAGACGGACAATTGCTGGCCAGAGACACGGCCCAGCTGAATGCCATCATTTCCAGGTATTTGGTACACACCATTCAGCTTCGGGATGATGAATTATGGCTGGGATCAGACAATGGCCTGATCGTCATTGACCGGCAAACCAACTCCGTTATTGAGCAATTGTCGGTGGACAACAACCTGCCCAGTAATGTGCTGCAAAACATCCATCGCCTGTATGACAACAGTTTGCTGATGGTTACTTCATCCGGACTGGCACATTTCAAAACAGTGATTCAAAAGCAGGTGAAGCCAAGTCCCAGGCTGTTACTCAGTGAAGTTTTACATAATGGCAACACCATCAGTGAATTGGCTGAGTTTGCCTATAATTACGGCAGCCTGACCATTCGGTATCAATTGTTGTCATTCACAGCCCCGCAGTTTCATCAATACCAGTACCGCCTGCACACCGAAGGTGAGTGGCTGGCAGCCAACCAGGAAACCCAACAGTCCTTTCATCAATTGTCTCCTGGCAGTTACCGGTTCGAGGTCAGAGGACGGGTCAGTGACAGTCAATGGTCAGATCCCATGGGTTATGATTTTGAGGTCTTGCCTCCGCCCTGGAAAAGTCAATTGGCATACCTGATTTATCTGCTGACAGGAGTCGTTTTGTTGGCCATGGTGTTGTTCTTGATCCGAAAACGTTGGCAGTACACTGCGCGGATTGTGCAGGCCAAACAAAAACAGGCTTTTGCAGAGCATCAGTTGTCGATCACCACTTCGCTGGTTTCGTCACTGGAAACCGAACAGTTGCTGGAAAAAATCAAGATCCAGATTGGTGGCCAGGTGAAAGCCGATCAGGTTGAACTGTGTTATTGGAACAGTCAGAACAATTATCAGTTATTCAGTGATGCAGAACTGACCACAGCCGAGAAAAATAAGTTAGGAGCCAGGGCGCTTGAAATGTTCAGCAATCATTTGGGCCATTTGACTGAAAAGACTGCACAAGGAATGAGTTTGTGGGTCCTGTTTGGTCAGTCTGAAGATCGCCTGGGTCTGGTGCAATTGCATCGGCATCAGGGCGCATTCAATCGGTCTGACATCACGCTGGCGAAAGCCTATGCCACGCAATCATCACTGGCACTGGAAAATGCCAGGCTGTTTGAAGAGGTCAATCATCTGGCTGAACAAGCCAATGCCTCCAACCAGGCAAAAAGTGATTTTCTGGCCCAGGTCTCACATGAAGTGCGCACACCCATGAACGGCATACTGGGCATGAATGAATTGTTACTGACCACTCAATTGGATGAAGAGCAGCGTTTGTATGCATCTGCAGTCGCAGAGTCAGGTGAACACTTATTACACATCATCAACGACATCCTTGATTTATCCAAAATTGAAGCTGGTGAGTTGGTTCTGGAAAAGCGGCCTGTGGAATTAACCACGCTGCTGGATGAAGTGGTCAAAGCTTTTGTTTCAGCCAGTAAAAGTAAACAAATCATGTTCTGGACCCAGGTAGATCCGCAGCTGGCCACCCATCGTGAAGCTGATTCAGTGCGGCTCAAACAAATCCTCATGAACCTGTTGAGCAATGCATTTAAATTCACCGCTTCAGGCAATGTCAGTCTGCAGCTGGAAGCTGGAGAAGACCCTGAGGTAATGGTGATCACTGTTGCTGACACTGGAATTGGCATCGAACAGCAAATGATAGATCATTTGTTTGAGCCTTTTACACAGGCAGACAGTTCCATCACCCGGAAATTTGGCGGTACGGGTCTGGGACTGAGCATAGTTAAACAGCTGACTGAACGCATGGGCGGACACATTGAGGTCAGCAGTGAGGTTGGTCAGGGTACCCGGATCAGTTGTCATGTGCCATTGCCGGTCATTGAGCAGGAAGGTGGGAAATCCAAAGACCGTCATCAGGCGTTGGTGGTTGGGTACCATCAAGGTGTGTATCAGGCACTCAGGGATCATTTGGCCATTTGCCGGGTTGAAGTCACCGAAGATGCCGGGGAAAACTGGGATGTGTTGCTGGTGATTGATGACGATGGGGTTGATCACAGGGAACTGATAGCCAGCGCTAATCGCAATTTAATTCCGGTCTATGTGTTCAAGCCGGTATACCGTCAGGAGGTGAGACAGACTGGTACGTTCCGGGTGCTGGATGTGCCTTTTACGTTTGATACCATTGGCCAATTGTTCAAGACCGGTTCAGACGACTTGTATGGCCTGGTAAAACCACACACAAACACCACTCAGTTACACTTGCTGGTGGTTGAGGACAACCCAATCAATCAACAGCTGCTTTTGGAACTGCTGGAAAAGGAGGGCCATCTGGTGGATATATTCGATGATGCCAACCATGCTTTGGCTGGGATCAACAATGTCCGCTATGATCTGATGCTGGTGGATTATCATTTGCCGGATTTGACCGGCATCGAGTTCATCAAGGCCTGTCGTCAGCAAGGCATTGATGCCAGAGCGGTTATCATGACTGCTGATCTGTCCGACAGTCTGCAACAGATGTGTGTTGAAAATGGCATAGAAGACATGATCACCAAGCCGTTTAAGATGGCCGAGTTAAAGGCCATCACAGAACGTGATCAGACTGATTGTGATGATTGATCAGGCTTGTTTTTACTGTTCAGTTTGCCATTGATCTCATTCAGCGCTTCGTTCATTTTTTTCACCAGTAAGTCCTTCTTTTCCGGATCGATGTATTTCGACTCAAAGGCCGTCTGGGTTTTGATCAACAGGTCGTCAAAATTTTTACCCTGGTATTTGAGTGGTGCCATTTCATCTTTGCGGGCATCATCAAACAAACCAATCCAACGCTCAGACAGTTTACCGTAACTCAACAGTCGATAGACATACCGGCCTGGTCGCTCTGAGTGTTTGATCAGGCCAAAAATGGCCGCAAATAAACACAAGGGCATCAAAGCCAGGTCACGCAGGCCATCAACAATCAGTTTCAGCTGCAGCACGATGGTGTCGCGCACCACTTCAGTTCTTGAGTTTGGATCTTCGGTTTCTTGCATGGCAGTAAGGAGCGTAAAGAGTAACAATGATTATAAATCAGAACAGCCTCATTTGAGAATAGGCCTTAGGTCATCATCACTGGTATCTTGCTTGCTTTGTTTGACCTTTGTTAGGTGTGGGTTTGCAGCAATGGTATGGAGCGCTGGCTGCACCTTGCGGAAGCGGCTTGGTATGCTAATCACCCGCCATTCATCATTGATTAATTCAATGGACAATTGACTTCATACGGTGACTCCGCCTGTAATGCGTCAAACCGCCATGACTGCTTATTCTGCCTCACCGGGGCAACGGGTCGAGCTGATCATCAACTCTCCATGTCTGAGTCAGTCAGATGTTGATCAGTCCTTGGTCAGCGATTTTAAAAACACCTCAACTGCGGCTTCGAAAAAGGTTTTCTCGGCAGTACCAAAGCGGTTTTTAACCGGGCTGTCGACATCCAGAACACCATTGATCTGCTCAGTGTAAAACGGCACCACAATTTCTGATTCAGAAGCTGCATCACAAGCGACGTGACCGGCAAAGGCATGCACATCGTCGACCACTTCGGTGGCCTGGTTGGCAAAAGCGGTGCCACATACGCCCTGGCCGATTTGCAGGCGGGTACAAGCCGGCTGGCCATGGAACGGGCCCAGCACCAGTTCTTCACCCTGCTGATAATAAAAGCCCAGCCAATTGACCTGTTCCAGATTGTGGTACAAAAATGAAGACAGGTTGGCGGCATTGGCCTGCAGGTCGTGTTCTACAGACAACAGGGCTTCCAGTTGTTTCAACAGCAAAGGATAAGATTCGCTCATGTGCTTCAGTTCAACGGTAAAAAAACCAAAATGGGGATGAGACCGGGCAATTCAAGCCCAATACACAACCCCATTGAATGTCTGTTTGAGGGATGATGGCGGATCGGAGGATACCTGGGACGCCATCATGCTGTATCAGATTATTTATTGTGCGCTTTCATCATGTCTCTGATTTCCATCAGCAGCTTTTCTTCATTGGAAGGCTCTGGAGGCGCAGCCGGCGCTTCTTCTTCTTTTTTCTTCAGGTTATTCATGACTTTGACCACCATAAACACCGCAAAGGCCACAATCAGGAAGTCTATTGTCACCTGGACAAAAGCCCCCCATTGCAGGGTCACTGCTTCAGTGGTTTCAGTGGCTTCTTTGAGTACCAGCGCCAGGTCTGAAAAATCAACACCACCAATCAACAAGCCCAAAGGTGGCATCAGTACGCCATTGACGAAAGCAGAAACTATCTTGCCAAATGCCGCGCCGATGATGATACCCACTGCCATGTCCATTACATTGCCTTTGACGGCAAACTTCTTGAATTCCGACATCATACCCATGTCATTCTCCTCTAATGTTATAAAAGTAGAATAATTGTAAATTGAATCAGGCAGTTAGGGGAATTTTTTTGTGAACCAATGTAAAAAGGCCAGTGGGATCACCCACTGGCCCTCTTCATTCACATGACATGTGTTTAATTATAATGAGTAGTACATATCAAATTCAGCAGGGTGCGTGCTCATGCGGATGCGATCCACTTCAGCTTGTTTCAGCTCGATGAAGCCATCGATCACGTCATCAGTGAATACGCCGCCGGCTTTCAGGAAATCACGGTCATTGTCCAGTGCTTCCAGGGCCTGATCCAGTGAATGACAGACCGTTGGAATGCTCTTGGCTTCTTCAGGTGGCAGGTCATACAGGTCTTTGTCCATGGCTGAGCCCGGATCAATTTTGTTCTTGATACCGTCAAGTCCAGCCATCATCATGGCGGCAAACATCAGGTATGGGTTACCCATTGGGTCGCCAAAACGGACTTCGATGCGGCGCGCTTTGGGGTTGTTAACAAAAGGAATCCGAATGGAAGCGGAACGGTTTCTGGCAGAATAGGCCAGCATGACCGGAGCTTCAAAGCCTGGCACCAAACGTTTGTAAGAGTTGGTGGATGAATTGGCGAAGGCATTCAGAGCGCGGGCGTGTTTGAATATGCCGCCGATGTAATGCAGCGCAGTTTCAGACAGACCGCCATAGCCGTCACCCATAAACAGGTTTTCACCTGATTTACTCAGTGACTGATGCACATGCATTCCACTGCCGTTGTCACCAACCACTGGTTTGGGCATAAAAGTCGCGGTGTAGCCATAATCGTGGGCCACATTATGCACCGCATATTTCATCATCAATACTTCATCGGCTTTCTTCACCAGGGTATTGAATCTGGCTCCAATTTCACATTGTCCGGCGGTACCCACTTCGTGGTGATGTACTTCAATTTCCAGACCCATGCCTTCCATCACTTTACACATCGCCGAACGCAGGTCATTCAAGGAATCAACTGGAGGAACCGGGAAGTAACCCCCTTTGACACGTGGTCGGTGACCGGCATTTTCAGTGGCATCAGAACCTGATTCCCAGGCACCTTCCTGGGAATAAATTTCATATCGGCAATCATTGGCATCGGTTTTCCAGCTGACACCATCAAACACAAAAAACTCTGGCTCAGGACCAAAAAATGCGGTGTCTGCCACACCAGATTGTTGCAGAAAAGCTTCGGCACGTTTGGCGATGGATCTTGGATCACGTTCATAACCCTGCATGGTGTTCGGTTCGAGGATGTCACAACGGATCACCAAAGTGGGGTATTGACTGAATGGATCGATGAAAGCCGTGTCTGGTTCCGGCATCAGGATCATGTCAGATTCATTGATGCCTTTCCAGCCAGCAATCGAAGAACCATCGAACATTTTACCTTCTTCAAACAGGTCCTCATTGACCTGTGAAACCGGCAGGGTCACGTGATGTTCTTTGCCGGCGGTGTCACAAAAACGCAAATCAACGAAGTCGATGTTCTCGTCTTTGATTAAATCTAAAATCTTATCACTCATGAAAAATCCTGTGTCTGTGTTTGGTTGCGCGTATTTTATGAATGATGGCAGCCAAAAAACATACGCAATTCTGCGTGATTGCAATCGCCAAGCCATTATTCTCAGTATTTTGGTCCTGCCAGTGAGGGCAGTCAATCCGATCATCCAGGGGCTTTTTTATGGTAGAGTATTGATTTTAAAAATTGGCTGATTTGCTCCATGCGAAAACCCTTGATTGCCTTGTTGATGTTGTTAACGATATGTCCTTGCTGGTCCCAGGACCAGGCTGAGGAACAAATCATTCGTGAGGCTGATTGGAAAGACACCGAACAACAAATCAAAGTCAAACCAACGGTCAGCGATCAGGCGATTGAGGATCGCTTTGAACGCATCCTCAAAGTCAGTCAGCGCATCAATGAAGCCCAGGTAAAGGTAACCGAAGGGGTGTTGGTGCTGGAAGGCTGGACCCGGGAAGAGGCCAACAGGGACTGGGTGGAAGCAGCGGCCAATCGCACAGAAGGGGTGATTGCAGTTGTCAATGACATCGAACTGCGCAACATTGATCAATGGGATTTGCAACCGGCGGTCACTGAAGCCGTGGGTTTGTATGAACAGATCATTCGTGCCCTACCCAAGATAACCATCGCCCTGGTGTTACTGCTGATCACCTGGTTGTTGGTGAAGTTCACCATAGCTTTGGCTGTCCGGGCGATGAAAAATAAGGTTCACAACCCGTTTGTGCTGCGTATGACGGCCCGTCTGTTTGCCATTCCTGTGCTGGTGGTGGGTATTTATCTGGTTTTACAACTGACTGGTTTGACACAATTGGCCGTGACTGTGATTGGTGGTACCGGACTGATGGGTCTGGTGATTGGGATTGCCTTCAAAGACATCGCTGAAAACTTTCTGGCCAGTATCCTGATCAGCATTGAACGGCCGTTCAAGATCGGTGATTACATCCTGGTCAATGGCCATGAAGGGGTGGTGCAAAGTGTGACCACGCGGGGTACCGTGATCATGACTCTGGATGGAAACCACATCCACATTCCCAACGCCATCATTTATAAAAACACCATCGTCAATGTCACGGCCAATCCCAATATCAGAAAGAACTTCACCGTTGGTATTGGTTATGATGACAACATCAGTGAAGCCCAACACATTGCGCTGGAGGTGTTGCAGAAACATGACGCCGTTATGGATGATCCTGAACCGCAGGTGTTGGTAGAAAACCTGGGGCCGGCCACGGTGAATCTGGTGGTGTATTTTTGGGTCAATGGACAACAAAACAGTTCAGCCAAAGTTAAATCAGCTGTCATCCGGCTGGTCAAAAGAGCTTTTGATGAGGCCCGGATATCGATGCCTGATGAAGCCCGTGAAGTGGTCTTCCCCGAAGGTGTCAGGGTGTATCAGGAAGATCGGCCGAATGAACCAAAACCAATCGCTGAAAAAACCCACGAACCTCAGAGTAATGTCATTGAACAGGATCTTTCCAATGAAGTTGATGACATCCGCAAGCAGTCAGCTGCCAATCAACTCAGCGATGACAAAGATAACCTGATCAAAGATGGCTAAAATCACCTGGTTGTTGCTTTTGCTGCTGTTCACACCGCTGACAGATGCCGGTCAATTGAGGGTGGCAGTGGCCAGTAACTTTGCCAAAACCCTGGAACAACTGGCGCTGCTGTTCAAACAACAGCATGGTCATGATTTACGCATCAGTCATGGTTCAACCGGGCAGTTGTTTGCCCAGCTCAGACAAGGTGCTCCTCATGATGTCTTCATGGCTGCTGACACCACCAGACCGCAGCGCCTGGTCACTGCTGGATTGGCCACAGATATGAGGGTGTACGCCAGGGGGCAGTTGGTGCTGCTGGTCAATCACCAGCCGGCCGCACAATGCGCTGACTGGCTCAATCAACCAGGTGATGAATACCTGGCCCTGGCCAACCCTGAACTGGCCCCTTATGGTTTGGCAGCCCGTAAATACCTGGTAAATCAACAGCTTGACAAAACTTTCAGTGGTCGCCTGGTGATGGGAGAAAACGTGGCTCAGGCAGCGCATCTGGTGATCAGTGGTAATGCCCGTGGTGGTCTGCTGGCGGCATCCTTGTTACATCAGGTGCGTTTGCCTGAGACCAGCTGTACCTGGCTGATACCGCCGGCAGAGCATCACCCGGTGCGGCAAGGCATGGTGGCCATGACAGGCAGTGAAAGACGGGCTTTGATTGATGAATTCTATGTATTCATGCAGTCGGCTCAGGCTCGTGAATTGATGATTGATCATGGTTACCTGATGGCAGCTGAAGATGATTGAGTGGCCTGATATGACTGCCTTCTGGCTGAGTTTCAAGTTGGCAACCATCACCACCGTATTGTTACTGATCATCTGTACACCGCTGGCCTGGTGGCTGGCCCGAACCCGGCTGGGAATCAAACCCTGGATCGAAGCACTGGTGACATTGCCCATCGTTTTGCCGCCAACGGTGATGGGCTTTTATCTGTTGTTGCTGCTCGGGCCTGAAGGCTGGTTGGGCGGCTTCTGGGTGCAGTTAACAGGCAATGCCCTGACTTTTTCATTCACCGGTCTGGTGATCGCTTCCATGGTTTATAGCCTCCCATTTGTGGTGCAGCCATTGCAAAATGGTTTTGCTGCCATCAATCCCCGGATGCAGGAAGCTGCCCGCACCCTGGGGGCCAGGCCTATTGAGGTGTTTTTGACCATAACCATGCCACTGGCCAAAAGGGGTATTTTGACTGCGGTGGTGCTGGGGTTTGCCCATACATTGGGGGAGTTCGGAGTGGTGTTGATGGTGGGCGGCAACATCCCTGGTGAAACCAAAGTCATCGCCATTGAAATTTATAATCAGGTGGAAATGCTCAATTATCAACAAGCCCACGTATTGTCGGCTTTGTTGTTGTTGCTGGCCTTTGCATTGATCTTGTTGATGTACGTCATCAA
This sequence comes from Marinicella sediminis, assembly GCF_002000055.1. GTDB lineage: Bacteria > Pseudomonadota > Gammaproteobacteria > Xanthomonadales > Marinicellaceae > Marinicella > Marinicella sediminis. Next base: position 114,147 of record NZ_MVBD01000003.1, read on the forward strand.
TCATCGGAGCGCGCGTCATGACTGATCCGGGTAATTGTCAGGTGCGCATTGACCACGGCGGATTTCATCTGGCGGTCGACCTGAGCCTGCCTGTTGACCGGGTGTTGGGTGTTTGGGGGCCATCCGGATGCGGCAAAACCAGTCTGTTACGTACCCTGGCCGGATTGGATAAACACCCGGGCTCGGTGGTCATAATTGGTGACCAGGTGTGTCAGAGTCAAAGGGTGTTTTTGCCAGCCGAACAACGGGCACTGGCCTATGTTTTTCAGGATCAACAATTATTTCCGCATTTGACCGTCAGAAAAAATCTGGAATATGCCTGGCAAAGGCGTCTGGTCGATCGGTACATTGTGTCGGTTGATGAAGCGATTGCGGTTTTTGATCTGGCAGGATTGTTGAACCGCTACCCTCGTCATTTATCTGGTGGTGAACAACAACGGGTGGCGCTGGCCAGGGGGTTGTTGCGTCAGCCCGGACTGATGTTACTTGATGAACCCATGGCATCGCTTGACCATCAGAACAAAGCCCGTTTATTGCCCTATCTGCGGTTGATTAACCAGCGCTACCGATTACCCATGTTGTATGTCAGTCACCAGCTGGATGAACTGATGGCTGTGGTCGATGATCTGTTGGTTATTCGTGAGGGTCGGCCAGCGTTCAATGGTGAGCTGAATGCAGCGATGATTGATCAGGCTGCCGGCTTGTCCACCTTGCCCCAGGCTGGAACGGTGTTGGCAGGTGCAGTGGTGGGGCAGGATCTTGAACATGGTTTGGTACAAATCAAGTCTCGGGGCGGCCTGTCACTGTGGGTCAAAGGTGAACAAGCCATTGGCACGGCCATCAGAATGATCATTGCAGCCAATGAAGTCAGTTTATCACTCAAACCACCGGAGCAGAGCAGTGTGTTGAATGTGATTCAGGCCACCGTGGTTGAAGTCATTCCGACAGGCTCTTTTGATTACCTGATCGCGGTTTGTTCTGCTCAGGATCAGCTGGTGGCAAGAATTTCCGGGCGGTCTTTGGCCAATCTCAATGTCCGAGCCGGACAGTCGGTATTTGCACAATTTAAAACCCAGGCGATTGATCCGTTTGAGTGAATCAGCAACTGGTTTACAGATCAGGTTTTTGTTAACATAGGGTATTTACTTTACCTACTTTCAAAGGAGTGAATGTATGCGCATTTTCCAATCCATGTCCGCAATTTTTGTGGTGCTGATGCTCATCAGCTTTACTGCAAAAAGCGAAGAATTCAATACCGCTGAGGTCATCACCCACAGCAGCAAAGGTTTACAACTGGGAGAAGATGAAGGCTATCTGTACCTGTCATTCAGAACCAACACCGACATTTCCAGGCTGACCATTGATGGCATTGGCTTTGGCAACAAAATCAGGTTCAGTGATGTCAAACAAGGCATCAACCATGCTTTGCTTAAAGTCAAAGCAGGTGAGTACTACATTGAACACATCAACATCTTTGTTGGCATTGGTGCAGTGCGTTCAAACCTGAAAGCCGATGACCACCGCTTTACCGTAAAACCTGGTGTGGTCAATTATCCCGGCAGTTGGGATTTTGAGGCTGAGTGGGTGGAAAACCTCAGGGCACAAATGAGATTGGACAGTTATAACTTTTTGAGTTTGGAACTGGTGAAATTCAAACAGCAATTCGGTCAACAGTTACAAGACCTGAAGTTTGTGTATCAGGGCGCCATTGAAGACCCTTATACCGCCTATCTGGATGAGGCTTTGAAGGACCATGGTGGCACCGCTGCTTTGTCATCCATTAATTTCCTTGATCAACCGATGACAGATTGGCCCATGACGGTTCTGACTGAATTAACCACCACTGTATCGGTGGACATGAAATACCCCCGCATCAGGGACTACTTTCACTATGATGAGCAAACCATTCGTGCGGTCAGTCCTGACGAGAAGCACTTGCTGTTCAGTGCGGTGTTGGGTGAAGTGGTCACTGTTGGTTTGATCCGGGTGGCGGACTTCAACACCTATGTGCTGTATCAACAAAAGCTACCTGAAAACAGTCGGGTCAGTGAACTCAGTTGGGTCGACAGGGACAGTTTTTTCATGACCTTGTCCAACAGGGGTGAAGAGCACAATTATGTGGCGCACCTGACGATGGATTCAACTGCCAACTCGATTGATGCCCGGTTTGTCCGGTTCAGAATCACCGGTGAATTGTTGGCCGCCTTGCCAGCGGTGGAAAACACCCTCTTTTTTCAGGCCGATCAAGCGGTCAGATCGAACCACAAAAACACCTTGTACCGGGTTGATGTGACCGATGATAAAAGCATCCAAGCCTCTTTCCACAAACCCCATCAGCCCACCCGCAAGTTAAAAGACGTGGTCGATTGGCTGGTTGATCCCCGGGGGGTGGTGAGGGCGGCGCTGGCGATCAGCTATGATAAGAAAGCAGAGCAGACCGATCTGCACTACTGGTTTCTGGAAGACCCGACCAGTAATGATTGGCAGGAAATCAGGACGGTGCATGGTTCTGAAAACCTCATCTGGCTGAAGTCGCTGAGCCCCGATGAACAATCGTTTTATGTGTTGACCAATGAATTCAATGACAAATATGCCATTCACCAATATGCCACAGCAGATGGTTCACACATGGGAGTGTTTCATGAAGATCCGGATCATGACATACTGAATGTGTTGTATGATCGCTCGACCCACGAAATCATAGGTTACACCTTTCTGGAAAATGGTTTGTTACAGGCCCATTATTTCAAGGAGTTGGATGAGCGGTTTGAGCGGGCACGACAGGACAATCCGGATGTGCAACTTTTTCAGGTACAGCAACTGAAAACCCAGCAACGCCTGCTGTTGTTTGGATTGACCCCCAGCTCAAAGGGAGCCTGGTACATGCTCAATCAGGAAACCGGTCTGGCAGATAAGATTTTTGACATCAGTCCGAACTATGAGCGGTTGCCCAAGGGCATCCATCATACACTGTTTACCCAGACCGATGACGGTGTTGAGCTCGAGGGTTTTCTGGTGATGCCACAACTTGAGGAGGGGCAAAAAGCGCCCTTGATTGTGATGCCTCATGGTGGCCCGATCGGGGTTCAGGACATGGCGCACAACAATGAGGTACAACACTTTCTGGCGGCTCAGGGCTTTGCCACTTTACGGGTCAATTACCGGGGTTCTGGTGGATACGGCAAAGAATTTCAGTCGATGGGCAACCAACAGTGGGGTGAAAAAATTGAGCAAGACATCCACAGCATGACCCAACATGCTTTTGCCACTCACCCACTGGATGTCAGCAAAACCTGTGCCATGGGTGGCAGCTATGGTGGCTATTCTGCACTGATGCTCACTTATTTGTATCCCGAAACCTATTTGTGCGCCGTGTCATTTGCCGGCGTCATGGATCTGCCTTTGTTGTTCACTTCGCGGGACCTGTCGAAAAATCCAGAGATGGCTGAAAAGTTGACTGAAATTGTGGGGGATCCGATCAACCAAATCAATCGCCTGACAGAGAAATCACCGGTTTATTTGCTAAAGGAAATGAAGCGTCCGTTTATGTTGTTTCAGGGCATGAAAGACAGTCGGGTGAGGGTGGAACATGCGGTGCGGATGCAACAGTTGATGACCTTGTATGGAATGACGCATGAAGTGGTGTTGTTTGAGAATGAAGGCCATTCGTTCAGTCAGAAAAATACCCCACTGTTGTATCTGGACAGGTCTCTGAAGTTTCTTAAAAAACACATGAACCTGAAATAAGCAAACTCAGGCAAGTCCCCGGCTGGGAACTTGCCTGAAGTCAGGTTTACAATATATTCAGCAAATCAAAGGCTGAACGACCGGCGTATTTGGCTTGATCGCCCAGTTGCTCTTCAATTCTGAGCAATTGATTGTATTTGGCTATGCGGTCAGAACGACACAAGGAACCGGTTTTGATTTGGGTGGCTGAGGTGGCCACTGCCAGATCTGCAATGGTGTTGTCTTCTGTTTCACCGGAGCGGTGTGAGATCACTGCGGTGTAACCCGAACGGTAAGCCAGGTCAATCGCATCCAGGGTTTCAGTCAGGGTGCCGATCTGATTGAATTTGATGAGTATTGAATTGGCGATGTCTTTATCGATGCCCTCTTTGAAGATCGAGGTGTTGGTGACAAACAGGTCATCACCCACCAGCTGAACTTTTTTCCCCAGTTGTTCGGTCAGGTGTTTCCAGCCGTCCCAGTCGGCCTCGTCCAGACCATCCTCAATGCTGATGATCGGATATTGATCGACCCATGAGGCCAGGAAGTCAGTGAATTGAGCTGAGGTCAGTTGTTTGTTTTCTCCGCTCAGGTGATACAGACCATCTTTGTGAAATTCCGATGAGGCCACATCCAGCCCCAGATACACCTGTTCACCAATGGTGTAGCCGGCCTGGTGTACCGCTTCTAAGATGGTGTCCACCGCTTCCACATTGGAACGCAGGTTGGGGGCAAAACCACCTTCATCACCCACTGCAGTAGACAGGCCCTTGCTTTTCAATACTTTGGCCAGTGCATGGAACACTTCGGTACCACAACGCAGGGCTTCAGAAAAAGAATCAAAACCAGTTGGCAGTACCATGAATTCCTGAACATCCACGTTGTTATCGGCATGGGCACCACCATTGATGATGTTCATCATGGGAACCGGTAACACGAATTCATCCACCGTCGCAATGCTTTGGTAAAGTGGCACTCTTTTTTCGTTGGCCACGGCATGGGCGTTGGCCAGGGAAACACCCAACAACGCATTGGCGCCGAGTTGGCCTTTATTGCTGGTGCCATCCAGGGTCAACATCTTGTTGTCCAGACCTGCCTGATCCAAAGCATCAAAACCCTGCAAAGCGTCGGCCAGGGTGGTGTTGACGTTATGCACTGCTTTGCGTACCCCTTTACCAAGATAGCGGTTGGCATCGCCGTCACGCAGTTCGATGGCTTCACGGGCACCTGTTGAAGCACCTGAGGGAACGATGGCACGGCCGAATGCGCCGCTTTCCAAAGTCACTTCAGCTTCTAGGGTCGGATTGCCGCGGGAGTCGAGGACTTCGCGGGCGTGGATGTGTTTAATTCCAGTCATTGCTTTGTTCCTGTAGGGGTTTGGATTTGATGGTTTGGTCAATGGTTTTCAGGGTTTCCAGTAAGCCGGCCATTTGGTCAAGTTTCACTGCATTGGGGCCATCGCTTTTGGCGTTGGCAGGATCCGGGTGGGTTTCCATGAACAAGCCTGAAATACCCACTGCGGTGGCGGCTCTGGCCAACACCGGTACATGTTCCCGTTGTCCGCCTGAGGTACCACCTTGCCCGCCAGGCAGTTGTACTGAATGGGTGGCGTCAAACACCACTGGGCATCCGGTTTCTCGCATGACAGCCAGTGAGCGCATGTCAGAGACCAGGTTGTTGTAGCCGAAACTGGCACCACGTTCACAGACCATGATTTGTTGATTGCCGGTGGACAAAGCTTTTTCCACCACATTCTTCATGTCCCAGGGGGCCATGAATTGGCCTTTTTTGATGTTTACCGGCTTACCCGCCTGACACACCCGCAAAATAAAGTTGGTTTGTCGGGCGAGGAAAGCCGGGGTTTGTAATACATCAACCACATCGGCAACCTCTTCAATCGGCGAATCATCATGCACATCGGTGATCACCGGAACACCAAGCTGTTTTTGCACTTCAGCCAGGATGTTAAGCCCCGCTTCCATACCCAGTCCACGAAAGGACTGCAATGAAGTGCGGTTGGCTTTGTCAAAGGATGATTTGAAGATAAAAGGTATGCCCAATCGATCAGTGACTTCTTTTAAATGGCCGGCAGTATCGATGGCCAGCTGCAGTGATTCAATCACACAGGGTCCGGCAATGAGGAAAAAGGGTTGATCAAGGCCGGCTTCAAAATGACATAATTTCATGGGGTTCTCGCTTGCTGATGTGGATGGCTTCATTGTACCTTTTTATGCGGCATTCTGCTGTTCGCTCTGGTGAGCCAGGGCGGCAGCGATGTAGCGGGCAAACAGGGGATGTCCATCCCTTGGTGTTGAATTGAATTCCGGGTGAAACTGACAGGCCAGGAACCAGGGGTGATCGGGTATTTCAACCACTTCCACCAGTTTCCCGTCTTCAGAATGGCCGGAGAAAACCAGTCCGGCTTCACTCAACGGTTGTTCATAATTGTTGTTGAATTCATAACGGTGGCGATGACGTTCTGAAATCACATCTTTGCCATACACCTCATGGGCCAGGGTGCCCGGATCCAGTTTTGAATTCTGTGCGCCCAGCCTCATGGTGCCACCCAGATCAGACTGGGAATCACGAATTTCTTTTTGACCGGCCCGGTCCATCCATTCAGTGATCAAGCCAATCACCGGATGTGGGGTGCTGTCATGATTTTCTGTGGTGTTGGCATCAGTCAGACCGCAGACATTGCGCGCATAATCCACCACGGCGGCATGCATGCCGTAACAAATGCCGAGGTAAGGAATGCGGTTTTCGCGGGCGTAACCCACGGCGAATATTTTGCCTTCAAAACCACGGTTACCAAAGCCACCGGGTACCAGAATGGCATCGACATCATTGAACACTGAACCGTCTCTGGTATCTCCCAGTTCTTCCGAATCAATGTGCTTGATGTTGACTTTGGCCTGGTTGGGGATACCGGCATGTCTGAGGGCTTCATTCAATGACTTGTAGGCATCTGAATGGTCAAGGTATTTACCCACCATGCCCACAGTTACCGTGTGTTGTGTGTTGGCTTCAGCGGCGACCACCCGTTGCCATTCAGATAAATCAGTGGGCCCCACATTCAGTCCAAAACGTTCAACCACCAATTCATCAAAGCCTTCCTTGCTCAGTTCTTCAGGAATCTGGTAGATGTTGCCACAATCCAGTACCGGAATCACAGCGCGTGCCTCCACATTGGTGAACAGCGCAATTTTTTGTTGTTCGGATTCAGGAATCGGGTGTTCGGCGCGGCACAGCAGAATGTCTGGCTGAATACCAATGGAGCGCAGTTCTTTCACCGAGTGTTGAGTGGGTTTGGTTTTCAATTCGCCAGCAGCGCTGATGAAAGGTACCAGCGTCAGGTGGACAAACATGGCGTTGTTACGGCCTTCTTCGACACCCATTTGTCGGATGGCTTCCATGAAAGGCAGTGACTCAATGTCACCCACTGTGCCACCGATTTCCACCATGATGACATCAAATCCTTCAGCTGCTTTGCGGACTTTTGCTTTGATTTCATCGGTGATGTGCGGAATCACCTGAACAGTACCGCCCAGGTAATCGCCGCGACGTTCTTTGCGGATCACACTCTCGTATATTTGGCCTGAAGTGTAGTTGTTATTGCGCGACATTTTGGTGCGCACAAAACGTTCGTAATGGCCCAGGTCCAGATCAGTTTCGGCACCGTCTTCGGTGACAAATACCTCGCCGTGCTGAAAGGGGCTCATGGTGCCGGGATCGACATTGATGTACGGGTCTAATTTCATCATGGTGACACGCAGTCCGCGTGCCTCGAGAAGCGACGCCAGAGAAGCAGCCGCAATGCCCTTTCCAAGAGATGAAACCACACCACCAGTGACAAAAACAAATTTAGTCATGTTGGGTGAAATAGTTATGCTCAGAAAGGACGTGTATTATATCCGATGCCTGTTTTGCTTGGCAACTGTTCAGCACTCAATACTGGCCTGAACCTGAGTATTAATTCAGGTTCATTGGTTGATTGACCCGTTTCCCGGTATGCGCAGCTTAATGGTGCTCTTTGATTTGACTGGCAAATTTTACCTTCCAGAACTTGATGGTGATGGGCACCGAAATGTTCAGTAAAAAGGCAGTGATCATCAGGGTGTAAAACACTTCGAGGGTGAAGATCTGATACTGCACAAATGCAATGTTCATTACCACAAAGGCCAACTCAGCCCGTCCCAGCATACCAAAACCGATCATCCAGCTGTCTGGCCAGCTGAATTTGCCGGTGTAATGGGCCGCCACTCCGGCTGACAGGATTTGACCCACAAATAAGCCGGCAAACAGCAGAACGGCTTCCGGTAAAACATCCAGCAACATCTGTGCGTCAAAAATAAGATGGGTGCCCATGGTGACGAAAAATACCGGACCGATCCAGGTGAATGCCACGTTGTCGATGATTTTGCGGGCTTCCATGTAATAGTCTTTTTCATGTTCCTGGTGAAAATCAAAATATTCATTGCGAATGACCAGCCCCGCCATGTAGGCACCGATGGCCGGATGGAAACCAAATTCATGGGCCAGCAGGCCCACCGAAACAGCGATCAATAACAGCGACAGGATGGTGTATTCACCTTTACCCATGGAGAGGATTTTTCGTAAATTGATGTGACCGATGATCGGAATGAGCCTGACCCAGCCGGTGCTGGTTGGGAACAACCATTTACCCATGATGACCACAGTGAGGAAGAACAGCACGGCTTTGCCCAGGATCAGCACAATGCCGCTGACACTGAGTGTGCCTTCTCCAGCTGCGATGGGCACCAGAATGGCCACCAAAGCCAATGAGGCGATGTCATCCAGCACGGCCGAAGTCATGATGCCAGTGGCAGCCGGCGTGGTGTTCAGGCCTTCCGATTTGAGTGACACCATGGTCAGGGACACCGCGGTGGCAGTCATGGCCAGGCCACACAACAGCGCGATGCTGGCATCGCCCCAGTATTGCCAGGCCAGGAAGTAGGCGATACAAAATGGTGCCAGGGCCCCAAAAAATGCAATCCCCCAGGAGCGTTTGATGCTGGTCACAAAGGTGTTGACGTTTTCTTCAAAACCCAAAGCAAACATGATAATGATGATACCCAGTTCCGACAGGTCCATGATGAAGCTGGGCAATTCTTTGGGCAAAATGCCCAGGTTGGCCAGCAGGGTACCGAAAAATAAAAACCAAAGCACTGGGGTCAGGCGTGATACATGGGCCAGCCAGGCGGCGAAAAAGACACTCACCCAGATGATGGCGAGTAACAGTAAATCATGGTGCATGATGCAAACCCTCTTTTCAATCAGTCTGTTTGATTGTACCCTTTGGGTTTTTGCTGCGGTTGTATGATGGGTGGATTCGCCTGACTAATTGAGCCATGTTTGACGTGGGTCAATCTTTCCCCGGCAAGTCAGGCTTGTTGGCCTTTTGAGCCTGGTGATAAGCCCGGTAAACGTTGATGCGGTCGAACATGTTGATCACTGTACCGACCAGCACCACCAAAGGTATGACAGCATACAAAAACGCTTCCTGGTTAGCAAACACCATGATGCCGGTTTGAAATAAATGTTCAACGGGCTCTTTGGCGAGGTCTGTGTAGACCTGGTAATTGCCAATGACGATCAATAATACACAAATGACGCTGGTGACCAGTGAACCCCTGATGTTGTACAGCAAGCTTTTTTCAAATGCCAGCTTCATGTCTTACGGGGCTTCAGACCCGGTCCAGAATCATCTGTGGCTCGTTCGGCTTCTTTGCTTTAATGGTAAAGCAGGCCCGCAGGTTTGTTTTCGCTTTCAACAACGCCTCAGGAGAGCTGGCGTGAACCATGGCCAACGGCGTCTGCGGATCCACCTGATCACCGATTTTTTTGATTTCTGAATAACCCACCGCCAAATCAATGGTGCCCTCGCTGTGGGTTCTGCCACCACCCAAATCGATGATGCTCAATCCCAGCTCACGGCATTCGATTGCCGTGACATAGCCTGAATGGGCGGCAAATACCGGCTCCACCAGATCGGCCTGTGGCAGGTATTTGGCTGGTTGATCCATGAGGTCAGTCGGACCGCCATGAGCAACCACCATGCGGGCAAACTGTTCGGCTGCCCGGCCACTGGAAATGGCCTGAAAAACCTGCAAGCGGGCATCATTGATGTCGCCGGCCAATTTTCCCATCAACAGCATCTCAGCGGCCAGATTCACCACCAGTTCGTTCAATGCCACATCACTGGGTGGTTGTTTCAGGTAGTCAATGGCCTCGGCCACTTCCAGGCTGTGCCCGGCGGTGTGACCAATGACCTGATCCATGTGGGTGATCAATGCCCGGGTGGGAATGGTCGAAACCTGAACGATGGAGGCAGCCAGGTCTTTGGCCATGGTGTAATCATTGGCGAATGCACCGCTGCCACACTTGACATCCATCACCAAAGCATCCAGCCCGGCGGCCAGTTTTTTTGACAAAATAGAGGCGGTAATCAGTGGTATGCTGTCTACCGTTGCGGTGATGTCACGGGTGGCATAAATGCGTTTATCGGCCGGCGCCAGATCTGCGGTTTGGCCGATGATGGAGCAGCCCACTTCTTTGACAATGCGTTGAAAACGTTTGGTGTCAATTTGGGTGTTGTAACCTGGGATGGCTTCGAGTTTATCCAGCGTACCACCGGTATGGCCCAGCCCGCGACCAGAAATCATTGGCACATAACCGCCACAGGCAGCAACAATGGGTGCCAGCATCAGTGACAGTTTATCGCCCACACCACCGGTCGAATGCTTGTCGACCACCGGTCCCGGCAGATTCAGTGACTGCCAATTAAGCACGTCACCTGAGTGTTGCATTTCACGGGTCAAAGCGCGGCATTCGGCGACACTCATGTTTTGAAAATACACCGCCATGGTCAACGCGGCAATCTGGCCTTCACTGATGGTTTGCTTGGTGATGCCTTCCACAAAGAACGCCAATTCTTCGTTGCTCAATTCAAAGCCATTGCGCTTTTTGCGGATGATTTCCTGTGGTAAAAATGTCATGGTATTCGTCAGTCAGCTTCACTGGTTGTTCAACAGGGATTGATCATTATACGATGATTGCGCTGAAATTTTATGAAAAACCTCGCAGATGGTTGATGCAACATATGTGGATGATGAACGGTTGCCTCTCTGGAATCACCAACTCGTTGGAGCGTGGACTTCAGTCCACGTCTGTTGTCAATACATCATCATCGGGCTTGACCCGGAGATCTCATAATGAATCAGTTCATGCTTTGTGATCAATCTGCACTCTGCTTATGGAGATTGCTGCGCCTGCGGCTCGCAATGACTGAGCCGGGGTCCAGTGTCGTCATTCTCGCAGGTTGTTGTGCAGCAGATTCTTTTCGAATGATGCAGCCATACGCCTGGTTTCCGGGTGATGGTCATTTTTCAGGGTGTCTAGAAATTTCTTGAACATGTCACCATTTGGACCTTCAATTTTGAGTAAGTTCTTCAATATGATCACGTCAGTGTCATCCTCAGTGATGTAACACCCTTCCATATATTTGTTGTCGTATACATATGGTTTCAAATGCTCAAGTACCGCTGTTGAACGGTTTCCAAAATGGCCAAGTGCCATCAATGCGGCAGAAACAGCGACGGTACTACACCTGGTGAATACTTCGACCAAGGCATCAATGACTTCTGTAGAACCTGAATCAAGTTTGGTCAGGGCGTCACACACGGCGACCAGGGTGTTTTCCAATCGATATGTACTGTTCAATTCGGTGTCCAGTAAACCCAGTAAATCTGGAATTGTGAAAGCTGCTGCATGACCGATGTCCGCAAGGGCATCTATGGCGGCATCACGAGCAGACCAATCATGTCCCTCGGTGTCATTCAACAAAGCAGCGATGCGTTTGATGATGGCATGCTCTCTGATCTCCAGTCGGCCTAAAGAGTAAGCCGCTGTGGCCCTTAGGTACCAGACAGGGCTGGACAGTTCTTTATTGAGCAATGTGATGGCCTCAGCCCTCAGTGTTGTACAGGCTGAAGCGGCGAACAGCGCTTTTGACTTGAGATCGCCCTCTGTGATCCGGCACTGACTGAGCACAAAAGCTGCGGCTTCAACCGGCAACTGAGGACACAACCCAAAGCTGTGGAGTAAGGCAAGTTTAAAAGACTTTGTTTCATGGGCAAACATGTCAGTCAGCACATAACAATAATCAGGCTCAGCGGTTATGAACCTGGCCAGTGACTCTCCCACTGCATAAGGGATGTGATCCACACCTTTTTCTCGCATGATGCTCAGAGTTCGATTCAGAGTTGATGTGTCCGGTTGGGATTCAGATTGATTGAGCAGCTTATAGCCGGTTTGAAACAACCAGTCATCATCGGACTCTATCAGGTCATTGATGTCCTCAGGTATCAGGTGGGCCAGTTTTTTCAGCCCTTGAATCATTTGATACATGACAATGGACTCTGAAGATCTGGATGATTCACTTCTCGCCAGGATAAAACGTTGGATGGCGGCGCTGAGTACCTGTTGGTGAGCGCGCGCTCCTTTTTGTTGAAGGAATTGTGACCAACTTGTTGAATCACAGACAACAGCCTCAACTAATCTTAGGTTCAAGTCATCAAGTGGTTCTTCAGGTTCAGTGATGAGGTTCAATACATCCTTGTACGTCTTAAATTTTATGGTCATCCCTTTAAGTTCAAAACAATTACAATATATCACATGCCTCAGGAACTGGGACAGTCATAACGCGTTTGTTTTATTCTGGCTCCATTCTTAAGGGATCAATTTCTTCATTGAAGACTGAAGTAACGAACAAAACCGCATTCGTTGAATCAGATGAGTAAACTCAGAGATCTCATCGATCCTTTAACATATGTTATGATTCGGCCATTTTACCAGGTTATGGAAGATGAAAAATACAGTGTTGTTAATGTTGATCAGTTGTTTGGTGGCATGTGGAAAACCCATTAATGTAAAACCGTTGAAATCGCAACAATTAAGTAAACCTGTGTATGTGGTGATTGATTATGTGCATTTCAGAGATGACATTGGTAAATTACTTAATTATGACGTCCACCTTAACCGGAAGAGAATCACTTCACTGAAAACACAGGTCAGTAATCTATTGAAATCCAATGGTTTTGATGATCATCACTATGTGTTCATGTCCAGTGGTTTGGATTTTAATCCAGAAAACAATTATCAACTGGTTAATAACAGAGTTGAGCAAGAGGGAACCATAAATCCTCCTTTCATCATCATAGAGCCCAATATCAGTGAGTCTTTAAAAAGTCAGTTGGTATATGGATTTAAGTTTGCCCAGGATGTGTTTGATTATAAAGCATACAAAAACATAAATGACTTTGGTCGGTTTCCAGTCATCACATTGAAGGAATTATCAACAACAGGCTCGTCGAAGTTTTCAGAAGACTCACTTATTTTTTATGTAAGAACAATTGTGCCTGAAATCTCTATGGGGAAAACATTATTGGTGGGTAGTTTTACTGGTGCTTTGACATTGGCAGCAACAGGTGGTGCTGGGTTCTTGGTGACAACACCAAATGGAACACCTGTGACTAATCTTGCGTTGGTTGATAATAAAAATGGCGAGTTACTCTGGCGAGAAACAATAAAAAAGAATATGGCTACAATCAGCAAAAAGCAACTTTTGAAGTCTTTATCATCATTTCCTGTTTTGAAGAAAAAACCATAGATGTGAAGATCGCCATTGATGGGTTCACTCAATGCCCAATCAACCGGTAGAGTCCTCTTGGACTGAGTCGAATGAACTCGACACTCCACAGGCATCAGTACATTTCAGGATTTTGGCTTAATTGTATGTGGGATTCAGTCTTTAGTTGTTTGAACCGTGTTTCTCTGCATATAAAAAATCCATAAAGCCGCTGATCAGGATTTGTACTTTGGCGGCGGCTTTGGGGGCGTATTCCAGAGTTTGTTCGTGGCTCAGACGAACATCGTCCATGCCGGCACCGTAGTTGGTGATGATTGACAGGGCGGCGACTTTCATACCGTGGTAGCGGGCAAGGATGGTTTCCGGGACGGTGGACATGCCCACCGCATCAGCGCCCATCATGCGAATCGCACGGATTTCTGCGGGAGTTTCAAATTGTGGGCCAGCCATCCAGGCGTAAACTCCCTGGGCCAGGTGGATGTCGTTTTTCTCAGCAATTTGCCTGAGGCGGTAGCGGTATTGTGAGTCATAGGCTTTGCTCATGCTGACAAAACGGCTGTTGTCGGCCACCCCGAACAACGGCGACTGGCCGGTGAAGTTGATGTAGTCCTTGATCATCATCACCGAACCGGGCGCGGCATTGAGCAACGAACCGGCGGCATTGGTGATGATCAGGGTTTCAATGCCCAGTGCTTTGAGGGTGGCAATCACCGGCGCCATGGCACCGGCATCGGCTTGTTCATAAAAATGGATTCTCCCGTTGAGGATGATCATCGGATGACCATTGACCAGGGCCAGGAACATGGATCCTGAATGTCCAGCCACCCCTGTTTCCGGGAAACCCGGGATGTCCTGGTAGGAAATTTCAGCCAAAAGTTCAGCCTGTTCAGTCACTGTGCCGAGCCCGGAACCCAGGATCATCGCTGCTTTGGCGTGAAATGGTTTAGGCAACAAGCCAATGATGTTGTTGATGAAATCAACCGATGATTGTTGGGTGTCATTGCTCATGTCGTCATTCGCCATATGGGGTCCAGATGTTTTTCACTTGTGAAGCCTGGCGCAGGAATTCGCTGCCCTGGCCATTGTTGTGCCAGTCGCGGACTTCAGTCACTGTCCAGCTGCGTTTCAGGTTGGTTGCTGATTCGCGTTCCACGGTTTCGCTGTCTTCACCAAAATACCAGATGGCATCAACATTCATGTGGCCGGCCAGTGGTTTACACAATTCGGCCTGTTCGCCGGAGATGATGTTGACTGTGCCAGCCGGCACATCAGAGGTGTTGAGTACCTGATAAAAGTCCAGCGCAGGTAAGGGAAAATGTTCAGAGGCCGTCATCACCACCCGGTTGCCCATCGCCATGGCCGGTGCCAAAAGTGAGACAAAACTCAGTAAGGGTGCTTCATCAGGGCACTGGATGCCAATCACCCCGATCGGTTCATGCATTGCCATGGCCACCCCGCGCATCGGCACGCTGTGCACCTGTCCGTCGTACTTATCACACCAGGCGGCGTAATAACTTAACCGTTCAATGGCGGCCTGAACTTCAGCGTCAGCAGCCTTTTTGCTGTGCCCATGGGCCATCAGCCGGGCGGCGAATTCTTCCTCACGGTATGACAGGTTTTCTGCCATGAAATACATCACCTGCTGGCGTTGAAAGCCACTCATGCCAGACCAGTTTGTGCTGCCTGCAGCCGCTTCCACGGCATTGCGCACGTCTTTGCGGTTACCCAAACCCACATGACAAATCAAATCACCTGCAGTGTCATTGATGGCATAGGAATATCCACCATCTGGCCTGGTTTGTTTGCCGCCGATGTACATTTTCGGGGTTTTATCCAAACCATTGAGGTTGACCGAGGTTGGCTTGGACTTTGTTGATTTTGCGGTGACTTTGGCAGGTGATTTACCGGGTTTGTTTTTCAGGTATTCAAACAGACCCTCTTTGCCACCTTCGCGACCAAAACCTGATTCTTTGACGCCGCCAAACCCAGCTGCGGCATCGAATTGATTGGTGCAGTTGATCCATACCACACCAGCCTGCACCAGCGGTGCCAGGTGCATCGCCAGGTTGATGTTTTCACTCCAGATGCTGGCTGCCAGGCCATAGCGGGAGTTGTTGGCCAAAGCAACTGCTTCAGACGGGGTGCGGAAGGTCATCGAAACCAGTACCGGCCCAAAAATTTCATCCTGCACAACCTGATCGGATGGCGAAACGTCGGTCAGTAGCGTGGGTGGATAGAAACAGCCGTTTTCTGGCAGTTCAACTGAGGACTGGTTTAAACTGGCTCCGGCATCCACTCCAGCTTGCACCAAAGTGGCAATTTTTTGTTGTTGTCTGGGGTCAATGATGGCGCCCATGTCGATCGATTTATCCAGCGGATCGCCAACACGTAGTTTATTCATTCGACTGATCAGCTTGTCATGAAAGCGATCAGCCACGGCTTCTTGTACCAGCAGTCTTGAGCCTGCACAGCAGACTTGTCCCTGGTTGAACCAGATGGCATCCACCACGCCCTCTACTGCGGCATCCAGATCGGCATCGGCACAAACGATGAAGGCCGATTTGCCCCCCAGTTCCAGGCTCAGCTTCTTGCCGCTACCGGCGGTCGCCTGCCGAATCCAGCGACCCACAGCCGTTGAACCGGTGAAAGCGATTTTTTTGATTTCGGGATGATTGACGATGTGTTGACCGGTGCGGCCATCGCCGGTGACCACATTGAGTACCCCTTTGGGTAGCCCGGCTTGTTCGCAGATTTCGGCGAACAGCAAAGCGGTCAGGGAAGTGAACTCAGCCGGTTTGATGACCACGGTGTTACCGGTGGCCAATGCCGGCGCGATTTTCCAGGCCAACATGAGCAATGGGAAATTCCATGGAATGATCTGGCCGACCACACCAATGGCCTGATGATCAGGAAACTCGGTATCCAGTAATTGTGCCCAGCCGGCGTGGTGATAAAAATGTCGCACTGCCAGGGGGACATCGATGTCGCGGCTTTCGCGGATCGGTTTGCCGTTGTCCAGGGTTTCAAGCACCGCGAACAAGCGGGAATTTTTCTGAATCAGGCGGGCAATGGCGTACAGGTATTGACCACGTTGGTGACCAGACAAAGCCTGCCAGTCGGGCAGGGCTTTGTTCGCTGCATTGACCGCTTTTTGGACGATTTTATCATCTGCCTGGGCCACCTGAGCCAGTTCCTGACCAGTGGCCGGGTTGTTGCTGGCAAAGTGTTCCTTGCCTTTGACCCAGCTGCCATTGATGTGATGGCCGAAGGTGTTATTGTGTGAGGCCAGCCATTCAAGGGCCAGCTCAGCTGATTCGGGTGCTTTGCCGTAGTCCATGGTGTGAAAGATGTCTTTGATGTTCATGAATAAAATACCTGTGGTTATCCGATCGCATGGCGATGGGCAGCTGAATAGTGGCCGGTGACCTGGTGTTCGAGTTGGCGTTCGATGTCGCCCAGCAAACTGGAGGCCCCGAAACGAAACAATTCCGGCTCCAGCCAGTCGTTACCAAGTTCTTCTTTCATCATTGATAAATACACCAGTGCCTCTTTGGCTTTGCTGATGCCACCGGCGGGTTTATAACCCACCTTGAAACCCGTGCGCTCATGGTATTCACGAATTTGCCGGATCATGGTCAGTGATACCGGCAGGGTGGCATTGACGGCTTCTTTACCGGTCGATGTTTTGATGAAATCAGCGCCAGCCATCATGCACACCATAGATGCTTTGGCGACGTTCCTTAAAGTGGAAATTTCACCCGTAGACAAGATGGTTTTCATGTGTGCCTCACCACAGGCTTCGCGGTAGGCTTTGACTTCGTCATACAGGGCTTGCCAGTTCTCCGCGAACACGTGCTTGCGGGTGATGACGATGTCGATTTCATCGGCACCGGCTTTGACCGATTCTTTGATTTCTTCGATCTTCAGATGCATGGGTGTCAGGCCTGCGGGGAACCCGGTAGAGACCGCTGCCAAATGGATGTCGGTGCCTTTCAGGCAGCTGGCAGCGGTGCTCAGCATGTCATGGTAAACACAAATCGCTCCGGTGGTCAGTTTGAGGTCAGCAATGGCCAGGGCTTCAACCAAATCATGGCGCAAAGGGTTTTTCGCTTTGGCGCACAATCGCTTGACCCGCTGTTCAGTGTCATCACCGGCCAGAGTGGTCAGATCGATCAGGGTGATGGCTTTGAGCAACCAGGCCACCTGGTTTTGTTTTTTGACACTGCGTCGGGTTCCTAAAGTGGCTGCGCGCCGTTCTGTGGCACTCTTGTTGACCTGAATGGACTCGATCCAGTCCAGATTCAGGCCCATGCCTGGATTACGTTCAATATTCATGCCGGTCATTTTACAACAAAAGCCTGATCAGGTGATTGACAATGCCTGAAGTGGGTTGATTTGACAGTTGTGTTGATGATCTCAAAGAGGCGGTGTTGTGCTAAGATGACAGCCTGATACCCAACCACAATGGATTGAATGATGAAGGATTTATTATTTTCAGTGTTTATCGTATTCGTGCTGTTCAAAGCCTGGGAGCACTTCTCTGAACCAAACCATGTATTGGAGAAAAACCAACATGGCTTCACCGAGGTGGTGATGCCAAATGGTGCCAGAGACGGTGTGGTCTATATACTGGCGCCAAAAAACTGCCCCAAAGAGGCTGGCAAACGCGCCGATGCCCTGGAGTTGGCACTCAGAAGTCAGGGTGTGGCAGTGGTCAGAAGCAGTTCTGGTTCACTGAACATCAATGAGCCTTCACCAGAACAAATGATAAAAATGGACAACGCCCTTGCCATCATGAATGACACCATTCCGGCGGTTTTTGTCAATGGCATGGGCAGTTCAAATCCACAGGCCAGTGAAGTGTTTGCTCAGTGGCGTGGGTTTTGATCCATCATTGACCATTGTCTGCAGGTATCATAAATTCATATTGATCACTCAATACCGTCATGTGCTGGCGTTTCTGTGATGGCATGGCTTGCTAAATCAGTGAAACAGTGATCACTTTGTGTATCAACCAGAGAAATCCTTCAACAGTTGTTTAAATATTGATTACAATCATTGTTTTGTGTTTATCCTGTTTGTATGAAACACCAACAAGAGATACATTTTTCTGCATCCAAAGACCAGGTCAGAATTGCATATTCAGTAACCGGAACCGGCCCGGTGCTGGTCAAAGCAGCCAACTGGTTAAGCCACATTGAATATGACTGGAATAGTCCGGTATGGCAACACTGGCTGAATGACTTGTCGGACCATACCACACTGATTCGTTATGATGAACGGGGTTGTGGTTTGTCAGATCGTGATGTCTGTGACTTGTCGTTCGAAAGCTGGGTGGATGACCTGGAAACCGTGGTCGATGCGGTTGGGGTGGACCGTTTTCCATTGTTGGGGGTATCGCAGGGTGGTGCGGTGGCCATCGCCTATGCCGTTCGGCATCCTGAACGGGTGAGTCATCTGATTTTGTATGGCGCCTATGGCAGGGGGCGTTTGGTGAGGGACCCATCGCCGCAGTCCCATGAAGAAGCCGATACCATGCGCAGCCTGATCAAGCTGGGTTGGGGCCGCGAACACGATGCCTTTCGCCAGGTGTTTTCCAGTCAGTTCATGCCCGGTGGCACGCTGGAACAGCTGCGGGCTTTCAATGAATTGCAAAGGATTTCCTGTTCAGCCGAAAGTGCCGCGCGTTTTCTTGATGAATTCAACCAAATCGATGTCATGGACCTGGCCGCCAAAGTCCAGTGTCCAACCCTGGTGATGCATGCCCGAGGAGACCTCAGGGTGGCTTTTGATGAGGGGCGCTTGCTGGCAGCGCAGATTCCCGGCGCCCGTTTTGTGCCACTGGAATCGGATAATCATGTGTTGCTGAATGAACCCATGTGGGAGGTGTTTATGCAGCGGCTGTTGCCGTTCATTAATGAGCCGTCAGCTGAGGCGCCACAGCCGCTGATGCTGGCATACCTCACTCCGCGGGAAACTGAAGTGCTTGAGTACATCGCCCGAGGGCTGGATAATGCCAGCATTTCAGCCCATCTGGGTTTGCAGGAAAAGACCGTCAGAAACCACATCACTCACATTTTTGATAAGCTGGCTGTTGAAAGCCGGGCCCAGGCCATTGTCATGGCCCGTGATGCAGGAATGGGCAAATCGCCCAAGTCGTAACAGAGATGATCTTGGGGTATGGCTGCCACTGATCGAAACTGATCGAAAAAATGGTCAGCATTTCCTGCTTCCTGCGAGCCCATTCAACAGCGCTTTTCCGTCTTCTGGGACCAGTGTCCCGGGTCATGCTCAATATTTCTGTCAACACCTCACAAATCATGGATTGGTCTGGGGCCAGGGCCTCAAGACACCTGCATAAGGAACTGATTAAATACCGGGTATGAAAAGGGTCTTATGGCACGCTGTTGCCCAATGTGGCGTTTCTCCGGCTGAGGTTGAGCTGAGAGTCAATCCTGCATCAAATGATGACCCGTTGCCATGTAATGAATCAAGCGGAGAGAAATTATGAACACAAAACACACCATATGGTGTCTGCAGGCCCTGACTTATCAGGCTGATGCAGCAGACATTAACTGGGTCGAAGACATGTCAGGTGATTGGTTTAACAATACCAATTGGGTACAGGATCAGGTTCCTCTGCCTGGCGACCGGGTCTTGTTCACAGACAGTCAGATCTTCGACCCGCCCCTGGAAGTCAACATAGATAACGCAGGTTTGGGAGTGGTACAGTTCAATGACAGTCTGTTATTGAATGACAAGATTGTGTTTGTTGATGCCAGTGCCGGCGGACAGCCTGAAGATGTGGATGATGGTTTATTTTTTGATGTCATCCAGGCCAATGGAGGGGGAGGGGTTGAAGTGGTATTCAATGTTCCTGTCACAGCCAACCTGATGAGTTCCATTCGTCATGGTGCGGTCTTCAATCAACCTTTTTCCATTGATGTCATTGAAGCCATCAGTAAACATCAGGATAAATGGCAACTTAATGCTCCGGGAATCACCCCCATAAAACGCCTGTTCATCGATGAAGACCGGGGTCCGGATGGTGACACCATCGATGGTTTTTTTCAGATCAATGCGGACCAGACCATCAATGACCTGGAGTTAGTCTGGGGCAGTTTACAAGTGGGTCCGGATGTGACACTGACCATTGGGCACCTGATTTATCATGTTTTTACTGAGCAACCGGATAACAACAACCTGTCACCAATCATCATTGGTGAAAACAGCCGGATCCAGGTCGAAAAGCTTTCCCTCATCGATGTGTTGAGTGGTGATGTGATCACTACAGAGAATGGCACGTTGGGCAGTGCTGACAATCCGGATGTGGACATCAACTCGCCGATCGTCGAAGGGGCTGGCATCATTGTGGTCTGCGGACCCTCCATTTTTGCCAACAATTTTGATCAAAGTCCCGAAACCTGCGGCAACTGATTCCTCACAACGGGCCAGGGAAGGCCAGTTTTTTTTATTTAAGAGGGATGATTTTCTGTTGGTTGATGACAGCAAAATATCTACTATTGGCGGGCTTCAGCCTCCACTTCTTCCAGAAACGCCGGTTTGATGCCGGTCAGTTCCCAGGTGCCCAGCGCGATGGGGATGCCACCGATGGCATTAAGTTCATCAAAGAATGATTTGAGGGTGAATTCGTGGCCCTGTGCTTCATCCTCTTTGGCTTTTTGTGCCATGGCCCGTTCCAACAGTGCTTTGCCAGTCACATAACTGGTACCATAGCCAGGCTGTCTGAGGTACAGGTGCTGTTCGAAAATCAGCAGTTCTTTTTCCGTTTTCATCCAGCCCCGGGGCGTCCAGTTCATGTGGATGTTGCCGGCTTCTTCCATGGTCATGTCGTTGGCGTGGGCATACAGTGAACCCAGCCCCCTGGCTGCACGTTGGGCCAGCATGATCCAAACAATTTCTTTGGCCCGCGGGTTGTGGTCATAAAGCCCGGCATGCAGAAAAGTTTCTTCTACAGCTGTGGCGGTGCCTTCGTTGCGGCTGTCGAAGATGTTGTAGAGCAGGGCTTTTTGCCTGATCAGTCGTGGATTGGGATCATTCACCATGATCGCCAACTCAAACCAATGGTAAAAATGAGCGTAAAGCGGGGTTGGGTCCAGGTGTGAACCGATGTAGAAAAAATGCCGGGTTTCTGCCGGTACAAATTGGCCCAGGTGCCGGTACAGGGCCGGTTTGAAATAATCCTTGTAAGTGAGGATGTCTTCGTCTTTCAGCCAATTGAGAAAGTAATCGGCTGAGCGTTTGGCAAGGGCATCGTATTCAGCTGCATTGGCTGCTGATGGCAGTTGTGGCAGCTTGCGGTTGCGGTGTTCTTCCAGTTTCAGTGATGCCCAGGCGCGGTCCAGCTCGCGTTGCAGCAGGCGCACTTCATCCTGCCAGCTCATGGGTACCAGATGGACATGCTTTTGGTACCAGCTGTACTGTGTTTTACCCAGTCCGGACGGTCCGGTTTTGCCGGCCGCTTGTTGTTCCAGCCAAACGATGAAATCTGCAGTGGATTCAATGGCCTGTTGCAGCGTATTGATCAGCGCCGGGTTGTTGGAGGTCTGGATGACTGCTGTTAATCCGGTGAGTACTTGATGCTGGGTTCTGAGATCGCGGATACCTGCCACCCACAATTCCCTGGCATTGCCGGTGAGGTTCTTCCTGGCCTGTTGTTGCAGTGGTGGGATGCGTGAAAGGTCTGTGTTCAGGCGATGTTGTTCGGCTTCGCTCAAGGGGAAGTCATAGGTCCACAGCTCGGTGACAAAATGCGGGGTGGGGCCTTCATGTGCTGGCACATCACTTTGGTAGGTCCATACCTGTTTGTAAAAGGCCGGATCGCGGGCCCAGGGTTTGAGCACATTGTGATTAAAGTCAAAACCATTCAGTTCAGCCAACACCACAAACCAGTCCACTTGTTCCGGTACCGACCAGCCATTGCGGTCCATGGCCAGCAGCCGCCGTTTGAAAGCCGCCCACTGGGGTTCTCTTAGAGCGAACGTGGTTGCCCGGTAATCAGGGGCCCCCTCATGCAGTGGGGGCGTTTCAAATGTCCGCCATTCCTCGAACAACTGCTCAAGCTCATGAAAGTCAGTTGAAGCGTTGGCGATGATGGAACAACCAAGAACGGAGATCAGTAAGAATGGTTTGAACATGTGTTGGCCTGGGTGGTAAAACTGTTTATCATACATGAGTACTTGCACGGATGAATAAAAAATGGCCAACCAAACAATCATGGGTCAGATCAAGCACTGGGGCATTTGAATGAATACATGTGATAGACAACAGTCAACAGATCAAGCCGATCTTCGGCCAGAACAATTTAATCATGATCGTTCCCGGATCATGTATATGGAAGATAAATCATCCGGTATTGAAGGGTCCGCCCGCATCGGTCGGGTGTTTTTTTCAAAATCAGGGAAAACCCTGTATTACCGGGATCTGGTTTTCAGAAGTCTGAAAGGTGCCGGATTCAAAAGCAATTATTTCGAAGTAACCACCGGAGATGAATTCTGGATATCAGGCCCCAGGAAAGATCAACAAGACCGATTGTATGGCGGAAATCGCCATGTTGAAGTGGATGAAGATGTGCAGGCTGAATACCTGCAACACATCAACACCTGACCACCAATAGGAGCAAAGCCGTGCAGGTAGAAGACATTAAAATATTTATGCCGAGTAAAGATTATGCGGTTTCACAACTTTTTTATCAGGAAATTGGTTTTGTCGCCGATCCGGTGAATGATCACCTGACCCTGTTCTCCAATGGTGAATGTCAGTTTTTTCTGCAACGCTTCTATGATCGCTCACTGGCGGAAAATCTGATGCTGCAAATATGCGTCACTGATATTCAGGCTGCCCACCTGTTGTGTGAACGCACGGAACACAAACAAAAGATCTCCGCCATCACTGATGAACCCTGGGGTCAGGTGTTTTATCTGTGGGGGCCCAGTGGTGAGTTGTTGCATATGACGCAACTGAAGTCAGGTCAATAGTCGACCGATTAATTTCAGGACATTGAAACCTGATTAACTGGTTGTGATTTTTTGTTTGCTGAAGGCTGTGGTGCTTCGGCAGTCAAACATTGATAATCATTGAGCCTGAACCGTTGCCGGCTGAAGATGAAATGCACCATCGATTCCGGTGACAGGCTGGTGACGATGCCGGTCATGTTCTTTTTGTAGAAGGCTGAACAGCCGCCGGTTTGCCAGACGGTCTTTTGCAGGTTGCGCTTCAGTTGATCCATGTAGGCCTGCTGACGTTCTGGTTTGGGCATGATTGCGCTGATGTCAGGCTGTTTTTTCACCGCGCAGATGGCTTTGACGATGTAACTGGTCATGGTTTGCATGTAGCTGATCTGTGAGCTGTGGCCGGTGCCGGTGTTGGGGCCATTGACTTTGAAGTAGTTTGGAAAGCCCTCTGCCATCAGGCCTTTGTAGGTCACCATGTCCTCTTGCCATTCGCTGTTTAGGTGTCTGTTTTGTTGGCCGAACACATCAAAGGTCAGTAGTTTTTCCGGGTGTGAATAGGCATAAAAACCGGTGGCATAAACAATGATGTCCAGTGGCACCTGTTCACCGGGATGGGTTTCAATGCCGGTGGCAGTGATGCGCTTGATGCCACTGATATCGACCTTGACGTTGTCCCTGCCCAAAGCGGGCAGGTAGGTGTTGGTGGGGATCACCCGGCGGCAACCCAGCTCATAATCCGGCATCATGTGTGCCCGCAGAGTCGGATCGGCAATGTGTTTTTCCAGGTTTTTGCGCAACGTTCTGGTGTAGAATTTTTTGATGAAGCGGCTGATGCCCTGGGTCCATTTGAAGCGTTTAAAGGCCACAAATCGAACTTCATGGTAAGCAAAAATGATGAAACGATTCAGTTGCCGGATTACCGGCAGCATCATCAGTCGCTGTTCCAGCTTTGAATAGGTGCGGTCTGAACGGGGGATGACCCATTGGGCTTTGCCCATGAACAGGTTCAGTTGTTTGACTTGCGAGGCAATGGCCGGAACAATCTGTGCTGCCGAACAGCCCGAACCGATCACCCCCACCCGTTTGCCGTTCAATGACTGATTATGGTCCCACTGACCAGAGTGGAATTGGGCACCGGTGAAATCAGTGGCTCCCTCAATCTGTGGTGTATGAGGATTGGCCAGCACGCCACTGGTGTCAATCACAAAACGGGCCACATAGCGATCCCCGGAGGCTGTGTCGACCAACCATTGTTGTTGGTTCTCTTCCCAGTTCAGACAGGTCACTGTGCGGTTGGTTTGGGTTTTTTCTTTGAGTTGGTGAAATTCAATGATGTGGTTGGTGTAATCCAGCAGTTCACTTTGCGGCGCATACCGTTTGGAGAAGGGGTAGGGTACATTTGACAACGAATACAGCCCTGTGGGGATGTCCACTTCGGCACCCGGGTAACTGTTATCGCGCCAGGTGCCTCCCATCTCTGCGGAGCGTTCCAACATGACGAAGTCCTCCAGGCCTTTTTTCCTGAGCCGAATGGCCGCCATTAAACCGGAAAAGCCGGTGCCGATGATCAGGGTTTCAAAAGTTTGTGGTTTCTGTGATTGATGAGGGACATTGGCTTGATTCATGGGAAATTCCTGAACAGGTTTTTGCTGTGGATGTGCTGGTTTGAGCGTCTGAACGGACAGAATCAGTCGAAAATAATTTAATTAATTTGCCAAAATCACGATGTAAACCCAAGTGGTGGGGTTTTTTCAAAATTGTGATGCAGCGCAGAAAAATGATGGGCGTGTGGTTGGTATCATGATCCCACAATAAGAAAAAACAAAAAGAGGGTAGTTATGAAAGCCAACACGTCGATTGAGGCATCAGGAGACTTGGGTGAACTCATTGAACTGGCCGATCAGGCCGAGACCATTGATCACCAGCAAATCAGTCACCTGACCAAACTGATTCTGAGCATCAGACCAGAAGAAGTGGATGAGCAGATGCAGGCCAAACTGGCAGGTATCATGCACAAAGTCAAAGCTCAATATGCGTGAGAGCGCTGATGTTCAGCTCGAGCAGCCAACCCGGTTGGTAGCGCAAAGTTAAATCAGAGGGTCGTGCGCTTTATAAAATAACATGATCGCCGTGGCCGCTTTCACTGTTGGCAGTAACAACAGTGAGTGAAGTCCCAGGATCATACTTGAGTATCGCAAAAAAGGGCCGGCCTTTCAAATCCGGCCCTTTTTTGTGTCTGTCTGTTGTTTTACACCATCTCCAATGACTGGATTTCAGGTCTTTGTACTTTGTTGTAAGCTGCTTGAGTTCCGGGATTCAACCGACGGGTAAATGCGGTATAAATACCAGGTCACCAGGCCCGGAGCAACGATGGTTTGCAGGGCAAAGAACAACAGTGTGACCCACTCACTTGAATAGGCAGTCTCACCATGAGGAATCAACAATTGGTGACCAATTGGTCCTGCTGAAAAAACCATCGCCGTGACCATGTTCCAGCCAAGATGAAGCCCCACTGGAGCATACAGTGACTTGGTTTTTGCAAATGCATAAGCAAACATCCAGCCCCCGGCACCGGTGACCAAAAAAATGTAAATCAGCAGGATTAACCGGGAGCCAAACAGCTCATAACTGAACCA
The DNA here is from genome assembly GCF_002000055.1 of Marinicella sediminis. Lineage (GTDB taxonomy): Bacteria > Pseudomonadota > Gammaproteobacteria > Xanthomonadales > Marinicellaceae > Marinicella > Marinicella sediminis. The sequence continues at coordinate 140,153 of NZ_MVBD01000003.1, forward strand.
GTGGTAAATACCAAATGCGACCGAGCTGAGCAAGCAGGCCCGGATGATGCCCAGGTACCTGATCAGCAAGAGTAACAGACAGCCCCGAAACACCAGTTCTTCGAATAAAACGGCGTTGAAAACCCACAATGAACCACCCAGAAATTTCATCAGTCCATAATCAGGATTGAGCTGATAGCTGATGGTTTTGAAGTGTGCCTGCCAGGTGAAATTGATCACCGCGATCATTGCCATGAACAGCAGTCCGAACAAGAGTTCTTTGAGCCTTTGTTTGCTTGGGCTCAGCCCCAGCGCGTTCAGTGATTCACCGGTGAGCCAACGCAGCAATGCCCATGAAATCAGGACCGTGACCACCGCTCCCAACATCAGGCTAACCTGATGTCGGTGTTCAACTGATGCAGTGCTGCTTGCTGGCCGATGATTGATATCATTGCGTTACTTTATCACATGGTCTGGTTTGTCCGAAAAGGTCATATGTCATGGTGTGTCATGCTTAAAGTAACTCCTGACTGCCATTGTCCAGTAAACGGTAAAATCGCTGATCACTGATTAATAAACCCTCTGAGCTGCGCAGCGGAAAGCTGAAGTAGTAGTCCATGGGGTGTTTGACGTCTATGGCGTAGACTTTGCCATCGTATGAATCTGTGACCTCAGAGTGCAGGGTGTGCCCGACCACCACCGCATCGGCCTGAAATGCGGCCAGGCCTTGTTCCACCTCAGCCTGTGTCAGTTCATCCTTGAAATAGCCCCGGTACCAGGCAGGACCGGTTTTGGATGAGGTGATGAAATCATGAGTCCCCGGATTTCTGCGGGTGAAATGGGGGATGCGGTATTGATCCCGAATGACCTGATTAATCTGAACCAGGTTGAGCCCGTAATCAGCGACTTCAGGATGAATGCCACCGTGGGTGAACAGCACGCCATTGATCCGTTCCATGCTGTTTTTGCTGGCCAGCCAGCGACCAATGAATGAGTCATTGTCATACAGCTGTTGCTGGCTTTTGCCCAACATGGCTGCGATGTAATGGTATTTTTCACTGGCTGATTGAAAATTGGCTTGCAGGTTTTTGATCTCGTGATTACCGATGATGTAATGCACCTGACCGCCTGATTTTGTGGCTTGTTGTTCCAGGTGGTAAATCAGCCACAATACTTGTGTCACCGAATCACCGCGGTCAACAAAATCCCCAACCAGTACCAGATGACCTTGATCAAATATCCAGTCCAATTGTTCATTGATAACCTGATGGGTGATGAGAAAATCCCTGAAGGTTTTGAAATTGCCCTCGATGTCAGAGATGGCCAGGATTGGCTGATCATCCTCATAACTGACTGGTGGAGTTACAATGTTGGGGTTTATGTTGATCTCAAAGGACTGATCTTCCAGGGGGAAATACACCGGCAGGTTGAATGACTCATCGACGCCATATATGTGGCGCTCGGAATGATAGCCCAGTTCACGATTGCCCCGCAGAATGTGGGCTTGCCATTGGTTATCAGCATAAAAAAGGTGAGGCCCTTCACCATCAAGTTTGTAAGCCAGCGGGTCTTTGTTGAGGTGGGCATCGGCACCGATGTAAATGCCAAAAACGATCAGCAGTGACAACAGGATAAAAAAAGTGATGAAAAAATGTTTCAGGTTATGCAGGATCAAGCGTCCCATAAAGACCTCCGGTTATTGGTTGGGTGAAATGACCCCTCGCTCAGGGGGCAGAATTAATCAGGTTGAGTTTGGCTTTCAGTTCATGCCATTTTTGAGTGCGGCGAGTACCTTGCGGGTCAGAAGTAAAACCAGGGTACAGCCAATCAGGGCCAGAGGTACCAGCCACCAGCCAAGTACTTCCCGTGACATGGGAAAATTGGCGTCAGTAAAGGTGATCACCACGGTATTGCCCTGTGCCGCTGTCCACAACCCGATGTCTTGTGGAAAGAACAGTTTGATCAATCCCAGAACCCCCAGCATGGCGGCGATCAGGTAGCCAAAAACGGCCATCGAAAACCACAGTCCTTTGGTGACCCCCCGGGTTATTTTTTTTATGGCGTTGAATCCTTTGGGTGGTGGTGTCCCGGTGAGTATATGATCAACGTATTGACTGGCTAAGTCTCTGGGTGGGCCGAAACCAGACAGGATTTGTTTGATATCTACGGGTTGCCCTGCCGCTTCGCGGGCATCGACCGCATCCAGGATGTGACTTTCAATTTCTTTGATGACTTCTCCGGCATCGGCTTTATCCAGCCGCGACAGGTATTTATTCAGTGATGACAGGTAATTGCGTATGTGTGTTCTGACAGACATGTTGACCTCATTCTTCAAACAGTGGATCCGGACCCGGATGGTCCAGCAGGTATTCAATATCGGCGACCGACTGGCGCCAGCGATCAGTGAGTGCCGCCAGTTTGATTTGGCCCTCGTCGGTGAGCTGAAAGTATTTGCGGGGTCTGGAGTCGCCTTCCTGATACCATTCAGCGGCAATCAGTCCTTCACGTTTCAGGCGGTCCAGTAAGGGATAAAGGGTGCCTTCGCTGAGTTGCATGGTGGGCAGTTGCTGCAGGCTTTTGAGCAGCTCCAGCCCATAGGCCTGGCGACCATTCAGACTGGCCAGTACCACCAGTTCAAGGCTGCCTTTGCGTAACTGGCTGTCCCATTTTTCATGCTTGATTGTGTCTTTAATCATGCAAAACCCCATAATATGCAATATAGGGGTAATAATATAAAACAATATACTATGTAATGCAAGGTATACGGTATAAAAAAGTATCTTTCTAAGCAGTCTTGGGGTTTTGCTGATTGATTAAAAAGTGAATATTTTACGTATGTTTTTGTCAGTCAATGGCTTGTTCAGGGGTTAAAGGTATGAACACCAAGAGGAAAAACCATGCGATACCTGATTATGTTGTTGGCCATACTGATGATGAACACCCGGATTCAGGCGGCCACATTTACCGTGAACACCACGGCCGATGCCGATGTCTGTGATGCCGTGACCTGCACCCTGCGCGGTGCCATCAATGCCGCTCTGGCCGTAGGCGGGGCCGATGTCATTGAATTTGATATTCCGGCCGATGCCCTGAATGAGAATTATTTTTCCGGTGGCAGCGGCCAAACGGCTTTTCAATACTGGTCGATCCAGCCAACCTCCGAATTACCAGCCTTGCTTGACATCACCATTGATGGCACCAGTGCCGGCTCATCGGTGGCCGGCAACCCAACCATAGTGCTGGATGGCAGCCTGGCTGGTGATATAAACCCCGGTGCCTGGGACACCCTGGATGGCCTGACCTTGCTGGAAAACAGTGAAGTCACCGGACTGGCCATCATCAATTGGTTCAATGCCGGGATCCGGATGGGTTATCTGGATACAGATGACCCTGCTGGATTCAATAACACCGTCACCGCCTCATGGCTTGGATTGAATGTGCCTTACGGGCAAGCCAGTGCACCCAATAAATACGGCATCACGATCTCCACCAATGATGGCAGCAACAACATCATTGGTGGCAACATGGATACCGCAGGTAATGTCATTTCAGGAAATTTACAGTACGGTGTGCAGTTCGAGTATTGGATATCCGGTGGCGCGGTTGCCTTGTTGGGGAACAAAATTGGCACAGATCCCAGTGGCTTAATTGCGGTGCCCAATGATGTGACTGGTGTCACCATCTGGAGCCAAGCACAGGCCAACATAATCATCGGTTTTGATTTCCCTGGGTTAGGAAACTTAATTTCCGGTAACAACCTCACAGGTGTCCTTGTGGTGCCAACTGATGAAGAAAACCTCATCAGTATCTCAGGAAATCTGATAGGCACAGACATCACCGGCATGTCAGCCTTGCCTAACCGTGAAGGTGTGGTACTTTCTTACGGTCGTCAGATGACCGTTGAAGGAAACGTGATTTCCGGTAACTCTGGTGTTGGGCTGACGGTTTCAACCTCTTCTCCGAGTCCGTTGAGAAGGGTGCAAGTCATCAGCAACCTGATCGGTGTGGCCGCTGATGGTCAAACACCCCTGCCAAATCTGGGTGGTGGGGTATATTCCTCAGGCATTGCCATCGATACAGTTATAGGCAAGCCAGGTGAGGGCAATGTCATTGCTTATAACCAGTGTGGTCCCAATTGGGGGTGTGGGATTGCGGTCAGTGGATTCACCAATAATGTCATTGAAATACGTCACAACAGCATTTACAACAATGAAAATGAGGGTATTGATCTGGAATCCGATCGATTCACCCCAAATGATGCCGGTGATTTTGATTCCGGAGCCAACCGCCTGCAGAATTTCCCGGACATCAACAGTGCGCAACATGATCCGGATGGTAACCGCATCAACCTGAATTTCTGGGTGGATTCGCACAACGGGGCGAGTGATTACCCGATCACTCTGGATGTTTATGCAGCAGACAGTGACGGTCAGGAAGGCCAGACCTGGCTAGCCAGCACCACCTTTACCGAGTCTCAATACCTGGCCGGTAACCCCATCACCCGCACCATGACAGCGGCTGCAGCTGTGGCAGAGAATGATGTGATTGTGGTCACTGCCACCGAGGGTGGTGGCCGGACCTCTGAATTTTCACCGGGTTTTGTGCTCGCAGGTCAGCCGGATTTTTCCATCGCCTGTCCCAACACCCGCATCACCACCAGCCCTTCACTGAGTTGCACAGTGGGTTGTGAAGCCGAAGCGGTCAATGGCTGGGCTGATGAAGTGGGACTCAGTTGCACCCACCCGGACAGCAGCTGTCTGTTTGTACCCAGTGATGAAATTACCTGGACCCAGGCAGTGATGCCATTCGATGTGGACATCATGCACACTGCCGCGACACCAGGCGTCTACCTCAATGAAGTGGTGGGCAGCTTTGATGCCCAGGGTGGCACCATCACCCGTCAGGAAGTGATCACCATCGAACAACTGACCGATGAGGATTACTTGTTTGTGGACGGTTTTGATGGGGTGATTTGTCAGTGAGTTAATCCTGGATGAATCATACCCATTCATTACATTCTTGTGGGTGATCTTTGGTGAATGTAAAAAAACAGTTGACTTTAATGATTACAAGTGTAAACATAAGACCTGGTTTACAACTGTAATCGGAAACAATGGAACATACCATCAGCCAGGCAGAACTCGTTATCATGAAGATGTTGTGGGCACAGTCGCCTTTGTCGGCGGTGCAAATCAATGAGCAGATCAGGGACCAGAACTGGCGCATGGCGACGGTAAAAACATTGATCAACCGATTGTTAAAAAAAGGATTTATCAGTTATGAACAGCAGGGACGCACTTATTATTATCAACCTGTCATTGAAAAGTCTGCTTATCTGGAAGCACAAAATGAATCATTTCTGAATGATTTATATGATGGCAGGTTGAGTGATATGCTGGCGGCATTTACCCAACAGGAGCGGTTGTCCAGCAAAGAAATCGAGGAATTGAAAAACATCATCGATGACATGGAGCATTCATCATGATGCCCTCGTCTTTGGCTGTGCTGGAGTGGCTCATCATCAGTGGCTTGTTGATTTGTGGTTTGCTGGTGTTGCTCAGAGGCGTTCGCCACTGGCTGATCACCCGGCAGCAAAGCCGATGCGTTGTGCTCAATTTGTGGTGGTCGATTCCGGCTGGAATGTGTTTAATGCTGTGCAGTGCCCAATTGATCAGTCAGCAGTTGATTGAAGCTCCTTTGACCTTGAATGTGTCGCTGGACATGACTGATCAGTCAGCAGGTGGACACTCACTCAACTGGCCTTGGTTAATCTTCAGTTTGTGGTTCCTCATTGCCGGGGTGAAAACCATTCGGCTGGTGGTTGGCTACCGGCGATTAACTGGCCGGATCCGGCGGCACTCAGTGCGCATGGCGCCTGGGATTTATCAATGCTCACTGGCCATAACACCCATGGCCATGGGTTTGTTCAGACCGGTTGTGGTGTTGCCTGAACATCTGGCGGATACCTTGAACCAACAACAATGGCAACTGGTGCTGTTACACGAGCAAATTCACTGTGACCGGTATGACCCTGCCTGGCGGTTGTTGATGGCGGTATTGAGTGCCTGGTATTGGTTCCTGCCGATCAGGACCCTGATGGGATCTGCATTGATTGAAGACCAGGAATATGCCTGTGATGAACTGGTCGTACAAAAAACAAATGACAAGGCAGGGTATGCCAAATTGCTGCTCGGCTTAAGTCACTTGTCAGACACCAACCATTCCGGTCTGGTGTGTTCTTCTTCATTTAATTTAAAGGACAGAATTATGAAACTAAACGTAACCAACCAAGCACATATTCACTGGCCCATGATCGGCACGTTCATTCTGCTGGTACTCTTGACAGGCTCAGTGCCGGCATTGGCTGATATCAGGAGCCAGGGTCATGATGCGCTTAAGCTGGTGCCGGTGCACACCGTGGCACCCAAATATCCACTCAAAGCTTACCAACAAAAGCTCACCGGTGAAGTGGTGGTCAGCTTCATGGTCAATCAGCAAGGGCAGGTGGAGGATGTTGAAGTTGTTGAATCTACACAGGGAGCTGTGTTCAACCAGGCAGCCATCGCTGCAGTCAGTCAATGGACATTTGAACCCATCAATCAAGCCAAAAAGGCCCAACAAACTTTGAAATTTAATCTGGATTAATTGGGCGTATCATTCGATAAAGCACATGCCAGCTTGATATCAGGTTGGCATGTTTCATGATGAACGGCTGAATTTTTGAATCAGGTCTTGCTGATCAGGATATGCCGCAATCAAAGCACTGGATTCAGCCAGTTCAAAATCAGCAAACTCAAACCCAGGAGCCACAGTGCAGCCAACCAGGGCAAAGCCGTCAGGGTCATCCACGGTGGCAGCAAACCAATCACCGGCATGGACCACCGCCTGAAAAGATTGTCCTTGTGCCGGATCATTGCCCAGCTTGATGGTTTGGTATTCACCAGCAGCAGTGATCACATGAATGGTTAAACCGCTGCCCTGGTAAAAATGCCAAAGTTCATCCTGTTTGATGCGGTGAAATGCGGAGAAGTCGGGTGCTTCCAACAGGTAATATATGGCAGTGGAAAAACAATGAGCTTGGCTGAATCGTTCAGGTAAGTTGTCAGCCCGAATGATGTCCTGACAGCGATATGTTTCTCTGAAGTACCCACCTTCCGGATGGGCTTCCAGTCGCAGCTGTTCAATCCAGCCTTTGGCGTTCATGATGGATTCTTGAATGCTTCAAACCCAGCTGTGATGAATGGCACCAGACGTTCATGAACAGCATCAAGGTTTTTGGCGTGGCACAATCCACCTGACAGGTTGCTGATGCGCTCTGTGCCTGAGAATGTTAAAGTCAGAGCCCCTGATAAAAAATGATAACACCAATACAGGTCTTCGGCCTGACTGCCCGGCATGGTGGCTTGGATGGCCGCAATGAACTTTTTTGCCAATGGGTCAAAGTATTGGGTCATGATCACCCCTCCCAGTTCAGGGTGGTTATTGATTTGGGCAATGATGGCAAAATAACTTTTCCAACCCTCGCCGCCTTTGTTGGAGCGATTGAGCAGGGCGTGGGTAAAGGCATCAATGATTTCATGCAATGGGGCAGGATTGGGTTTGGCACGGCGGATACAATCATCCAGCATTTGAATGCGTTCGCGGTTCAGGATCTCGGCCCGGCGCAGCATCACGGCGTTAAAAATGTCTTGTTTTTTACCAAAATGATAACTGGCCAATGCCGGATCCACGCCGGCTTCAGTGGTGATCTGGCGGATGGATACGCCATAAAAACCACGAATGGCGAACAATTTTTCTGCTGCGTCAAGAATCAGGTCTTTGGTGCTTTTAGTTTTATCCATCTTATGTGATCAGAGGTCATTCAATCCGTTGGTCATTCTATCATGTCTGGTATTGAGGGTTGAATGAAATAAATTAAACAGTTGTTGAAATAATTTATTTATGTAATGTATTATTTCAAATGGACATTTAATTATATATGGGGACACCTTAATGAAATCGAATAAATTATGCGCTGCCATGCGTCGCTCCTGGCTGCTGTCAGTGCTGGGTATCAGCGTGGTACCTGTGGCATTGGCGCAAGCAGAAAATGAGGAAGACACACTGGCCTTGGATGACGTCAAAGTGACGGCCAGAAAAACCGTTGAATCAGTACAGGATGTGCCCATCGCGGTGACCTCTTTCAGTCGTGAAGACCTGCAGGACGCTCAGGCTGATAACCTTGACTCACTCAATGGAGCTGTGCCCAATATGAACCTTGTTCAGGGCAGGGGTTCAGCCAGCAGTGCCAATATTTACATCCGTGGGATTGGCCAGCCGGATGCTTTGCAAACGTTTGATCCTGGTGTCGGGGTTTATGTGGATGGGGTTTACCTGTCCAGAATTCAGGGGGCTCTGATGAGTTTGCATGATGTGGAACGCATCGAAGTGCTCCGGGGACCGCAGGGAACCTTGTATGGAAAAAACACCATCGGTGGGGCGGTCAATGTGGTGACCCGCAGACCTGACGGGGAATCTGCCGGAGAAGTGCAGTTGCTGGCAGGAGATTATGGCAAACTGGCGACCAATTTTTATTACAAAGGGGCCATTACTGACCGCACCAGTGCCAGTGTCTCTGCGTTGTATCGCATGGACAATGGCTTCGTCACCGATCGTGTGACCGGACAACATTACAATGACCGTGACAATACATCAGTGAGGTTCCTGTTGCATTCAGACATCAATGACCGCTTGTCCTGGGACTTTTCACTGGACTATACAGACCAGGAAAATGCCCTGACGCTGGGACGGCAGGAAGCACCATTGATTGCCCTGGATTTTGCTGACCTCACATCACCGGTTTTGCTGGGATTGCCACCCACAGGTGAATATGATTTTCGCGGCCGCAGCTCATTCAGCAACGATGAAAACCAGGAACTCAAACACCTGGGTGCAAGTTTTACCATTGATTACATCATCAATGATCATTGGCAATTCAAATCCATCACCGCTCACCGCGATCTGGAGTCTGATTCTTTCATTGACATTGATGCCTCGGCATTTGAACTGGGTGATGTGTTTGTTGGTGTGGATCAGCAGCAATTCAGCCAGGAATTCCAATGGTTGTTTGATAACGGTGAAGGATTCAATGCCGTGATTGGCGCATATTATCTGCAGGAAGATGTGCCTTCTCATCAGGAAGCCTATGCTGATGATTTTTTACGCTTTGATGGCATCCCATTGGATTTCCTCAGGACGATTGATGATGATTTAGAAACCACCAGTTATGCACTGTTTGCACAAGGTAACTGGCAGCTCAATGACGTTTGGGGAGTGACCGCTGGTATTCGTTACAGCAAAGACGACAAAGATTATGCACGCACCACCTCCACGTTCTCTCAGTTGGGACCATTTCTGGAAGGCACATTTGCCTTTGCAGATTCGGACAGTTGGGACAGTGTCACCCCAATGGTGTCAGTGGATTATCAGTTGAGTGATGACAGCATGTTGTATGCCAGTGTGGCCAAAGGCTTCAAGTCTGGTGGCTTCAATGGCCGGGCCAATGGCGCTGCGGATGTCAGTTCATTCAAACCGGAGACCGTCTGGACCTATGAAATCGGTGGTAAATCGCAGTTTCTGGATAACCGCATGCGCTTGAATTATGCCGTTTTCACTTCGGATTATGAAGATTTTCAGGCCCGGGTTGCAGAAGACATTTCCAGCTTTCCCGTGATCAACGCCGCAGAACTTGATATTTCTGGTGCGGAATTGGAGTTGACTTGGCTATTGAGTGCATCCACATCGGTTTATTCATCGCTGGGTTACCTGAATTCGGATTACAAAAAATTCTTTGATTTCAGACAACCTGATCAGGACCGTTCAGATGACATTCCGCCTTTTTCACCTGAGTGGACGTTCCGCATCGGTATGAACCATGTGTTTTACCTGGACAGCGGTGCCATGATACGCTTTGGTGTGAATGGGAACTACACCGATGATATGCACCTGTCAGTAGATAATCAGGCTGTGCTGACTCAGGATGATTACTGGGTGTTTAATGCCTATGCGGTTTATGATTTTGCCAACCCTGCCTGGTCATTGTCCATTGGCGGGAAAAACCTGACTGATGAAGTGTATAAGGTCGATGCCCAGGAGTTTTCCAGTGTGGGCAACATCCAGACAGCCTACTATGGTGATCCACGTACCTGGTATGCGGCATTGAATTATCGTTTTTAAGCAATGATTGTCCTCCTCTGAGTTATAGAGGATTGGTTTCACGTCACCGCATGCCTGGTGACGTGGGCCCTTTTTAGAGATATACATGAGATTGATTTTATTGTTGCCGCTGGTGTTGCTTGGAGCGTGTGCTCAACAGCAGAGAACCGTCGATAAGCCGTCGCCTGTGATCCTCAAGTCAGTGTATTATTCTGGCGTTGAAGACGATTTGCTGACGGCCGGTCTTGGTTTGTCCGGTTTGCGCGGCTTACCGCCAAAAACAGATGTAACACCCACGGCACAGCAGCTGCGCCGACTGAGCTACTACCAACAGTTCAGGGCTCTGAATGATGTCAGTGAGGCAGGCGGATATGGACGGTTATTTGGCATTCATGATCAACAAGCAGCGATTGCCGGCTGGGAGTACTGGACACAACGAACGGTTGCCGATGGTGCTCATCATACCGTGGTATTACAAATTCCGGATGACTTTAATGGTGAGCAGGCCTGTTTGGTGGTGGCGCCGTCAAGTGGATCACGGAATGTATTTGGGGCAGTCGGTACAAGTGGAGCCTGGGCTCTGATCAAGGGTTGTGCTGTGGCTTATACAGACAAAGGCACAGGCACCGAAGTGGCGCTCAAAGATGGCAGACAATACCGCATAGATGGGGTGATTGCAGATCAAACTGATGCCATGGCGGCAGCCACTTCATTGCCATCTGGTACAGCGCTGCAAATCATCCAGAAACATGCCTATTCACAAGCTCATCCGGAACAGCATTGGGGGCATTTTGTACTGGATGCTGCGCAGTTTGGCTTGCAGGTGATTTCCATGAAGCATCAGTTTAAACGTGATCAGGTCAAGGTCATGGCGGCCAGTGTCTCCAATGGGGGAGGAGCGGTATTGCGGGCGGCTGAAATGGATCAGTATGGCCTGCTTGATGCGGTAATTGCTGCAGAACCTCAGGTGAACATGCGACATGCATTCAACTGGCAGGGACTAACCGGCAGCCGGGCAATCAATGCCAGGCCACTGTTGGAGTTGTCCATGCAGCTGGCTTTGCTGGAACCGTGCGCCGCACTGGACAAAGAACTGGATCAGGCGCCATTTAAATTCAACACCGCGCTGATCATCCCGGGCTTGCAACAACGTTGTCAGATGCTGGCTGATGCCGGGATCATTCAGGGTGAGCAAACCGCAATCCAGGCCAGCCAGGCTCTGCAAATGATCAAAAAACTGGGTATTGAACCGAGCGCATTGCAATTGGCTCAGATCAATACCCTGGCCAATATGTGGGCCGCCATCAATCACACCTACACCAACAGTTACCTCAGACAATCTCCGGCAGATAACCTGTGTCATTCAGCGATGAGTGCCTTCGATAATCAGGGACAGCCCAGGTCAATGAGCGAGACAGAACTGCGGACCATGTTTGCTTTGTCCAATGGCATCGCGCCTGGCAATGGCATTGAACTGGCCATCACCAATGATGACCAGCAGGTCACCGGTCGCTTAAGTGCATCGCCTGGGTACGGTTTTCAGGTCCAGCATTGTTTCAGTCAATTGCTCAATTCACAGCAGCTGCAACAGTCAGTCAAAACCGTCATTGCCCAACCAGAGCGCAACCAACTGCCCACTTTGTTGTTGCATGGGCAGGACGATGGCACAGTGGCAGTGGGTCATTCTAGCCGGGCTTACTACCACCGTAATCAACAAGCCATCGGAGCTAACCCATTGATGCGGTATTACGAAATTGAGCGGGTACAACATTTTGATGCGTTTTTGGCATACCCTGGCTTTGTAGAGCGTTTCCTGCCAATGCATCCATATTTTGAACAGGCCCTGGATATGATGCACCATCACCTGATGGCTGAAGGGCCGTTGTTACCCAGCCAATTGGTGCAGAGCGAACAGCGGGGCTTAAGCGATGGCAATGTGCCGCCATTGAGCAGGCAGCATATACCGCCCATTACCAATACCCCAAAGCATCCTTTGGTGGTGAAGAAAAACCGTCTGGAGGTTCATCAACCATGAATAAACAACATGTATTCATCACCGGAGCCAGCAGCGGCATTGGTCTGGGCATTGCCCGTTTACTCGGTCAGCAGTATGAGGTGACCATTTCTGATTGTGCCAAAGCACCTTTGATGGCTGCCCAGGCAGAGTTGGCCAACGAAGGGCTTGCCGTTAAGACACAGTTATTTGATGTTTGTGATGCAGGACACCTTGCTGACTTGCGGGTTCTGGCAGATGAGGGTGGCGTTGATGTATTGATCAACAATGCCGGGATACAGCATGTCCAGGCCATCGAGGATTTTCCTCCGGAAAAATTTCAGCAATTGATTGATGTGATGCTGGTGGGTCCGGCGATGACCACCCGGGCGGTTTTACCGGCCATGAAAAAAAGAAATTTTGGGCGCATCATTAATGTCGGATCGGTTCACTCCCTGGTGGCTTCTGCCTATAAAAGCGCTTATGTTTCGGCCAAACACGGCCTGTTGGGTCTGGCCAAAACTGTGGCCTTGGAGGTGGCCTCATCTGACATCACGATCAATACCGTTTGTCCGGGGTATGTGGACACTGATATGGTGCGCAATCAAATCAAACAACAAGCCGAAGTACATGGTATTCCTGAAACCGAAGTGGTGGAGAAAATCATGCTGAAAAACATGCCCAAAAAACAGTTTGTCAGCATCGAGGAACTGGCTGGTACGGTGGCTTTTCTGATCGGTCCTTATGCCAGAAGCATCACCGCTCAGGCGATTACCCTGGATGGTGGCTGGACGGCTCAATAGTCTGGGGTCTTGTGGTGCAGTCCTCAGGGTTTTCCAGGCCTGTCAGCTGAGCTGTTCCAGTGACCAGCGGGGAAAGGCCCGGATCAGGGTGTGTTGTTCGGGGTCTTTGTGCTGCAAGCGCATGGCTCCGGCAACCGCAATCATTGCCCCGTTATCGGTGCAATATTTCAATGAAGGGAAATAAGTTTTAAAGTGATGTTTCCGACCCATGGCATTCAGTTGTTGGCGCAAGGATGTGTTGGCACTCACGCCACCTGAAATCACCAGTGAAGTATGGCCGGTTTGCTTGATGCCCCGCAGGCATTTTTTACTGAGGGTGTCGATCACTGCCAGTTGAAAACAAGCCGCGATATCGGCTTTTAATTGATCGCGGTCAGGATCATCCTGATGCTGTTCCCAGGTCACCCGGGTGTGGGTTTTTAACCCTGAAAAACTGAATGCCAGTCCTGGCCGGTTCATCATTGGGCGGGGAAATTGAAAGCGTGTGGCGTCGCCTTTTTCAGCCAGTTCAGCGATGTATCGACCACCCGGATAAGGCAGTCCCAATAACTTGGCAGTTTTATCAAAAGCCTCGCCAGCGGCATCATCCAGGGTGTCTCCAAGAATGGTGTAATCCCCGAGTCCCTGCACATCGACCAGTAAAGTATGCCCACCGGAAACCAGGAGACACAAAAAAGGAAATGCCGGCTGATCGGCTTCCAGCAGTGGCGCCATCAGGTGCCCTTCCATGTGGTGTACCTCAACCGCAGGTAGGTCCAGGGCCCAGGCCAGTGACTTACCCACACAGGAACCCACCAGCAAAGCACCAACCAGGCCAGGACCAGCGGTATAGGCCACGCCGTCCAGGTCGCTGAGACTCAGGCCGGCTTCTTCGCAGGTTTGCCTGATCAATGGAACGATCTTACGCACATGATCACGTGACGCCAGTTCCGGTACCACTCCGCCATACTGTGCATGTAACTCAATCTGGCTGTACAGCTGGTCTGCAATCAAACCTTGCTCGGTGTCATAAATGGCAATCCCGGTTTCGTCGCAGGAAGATTCGATGCCCAGAATTCTCATCGCACCTGCCAGTGAGTGACCACCTTTTCCAGGTCGGGTCGTTGGCGGTCAAGTGGTTGTTCATCACTGCTACCAATGTACAGATAACCAGCTATGAACTCATCTTCGCTTAAGCCAATGGCCTGGCAAGCAGTTTCATCCAGACAAGACCAACCGGTGATCCATTGACTGGCGTAGCCAAGCGCACCGGCTGCGATGTTGATGTGCTGACAAACGGCACCAGCTGATAACAGCTGTTCTTCTTTGGGGGTTTTGTGCTCCACTGGAGAAGCTATCACCGCAATCACCAGCGGTGCCCTCATGAAGCAATCTTTTTCGATCTCAACCTGAATGCCCATCATTGTTTCTTTTCTGGCCTTTACCTCAGCCAACAACTCGCCATACTGTCGCCGGGCTTCACCTTGCAACACCAAAAAGCGCCAGGGTTCCAGTTTACGGTGGTCAGGCACGCGGGTGGCAATGGTGAGAATGGTTTCGAGTTCGGTGGTTGAAGGTCCTGGTTCCTGTAGGTTTTTAACCAGCACAGAACGGCGGTTAAGCATGAAATCAATGACTGATGGATGTGGGCTCATGACAGAAGAAGGCTCATCGAATAAAGCCACATTATAAAGTAATCCCGGCGAATTCTGTAGTCAGTAGGTGGCTTACTCTTCGGTTTCGATGTCGTGCAATTCTACGTTTCCCTGAGGCAGGTCATATCGGTAATTTATGACGAAATCTTCCAGGTCGCGTTTCAGTTGATGAGCACTGACCCGGGTGGCTGTCATGTGTTCGATCTGACCATCAGGGCCGATAACCACCTGTGCATTGGCATAGACCTTAACTGAAGGATCGACATGTCCCCTGAGGTGGGTGCCAGTGAATGTGAGTCCATTGCGCCAGAGTGTTCGTTTCAGCCTTGCCTGTGCCGGATTGTGTCTGGCTTCCAGCGAGATCAGCAATTCTTCAGCAACCAGTAGCTGATCATCGGTTAATTGATTCATCGCAGCGGCTTTGAGTTGTTGAACCTTTTCCTCGCGATTGATTTTTTCCGCATTAACCAGGTATAACCAGGCGAGGGCATCTATGTAATTGTTCTGTTGCATGTGCAAGAGTGCCACGAAAAACCGCGCATGTTCATTGCCAAATTCAGAGGATTTGATGAAACTTTTAATGGCCGCGTCAGGAAAGCCATCCCGTTCATGATCTAGGCCTCTGGTCAGGTGCAACTCATCAGGTGGGATCACCTGACCCCTGGAATTGAATTGTACCGACTCGCCGGCCAGGGCAGCGTTCATGCCCAGAATCAAAATAAGAATATGTAGTTTCGACATGAACCGGCCCTTGAAATTGTGATGGAAAGCACAATGATGTTATGAAAAGTTGGCTGAATATAAGCTGAATAATGGCCGAGATCCAAGATTTGAAGATGATCAGAATCATGGATTATGCTATCATGAAAACCTTCTGTGCAACCAATCAGCAAGCCAATGACAAGCCAAACCTGTACCTGTCAGTGTGGTCAAACCCAATTCACTGTGAGTGGACAACCCAAACTCAGGATGCTCTGTCATTGCACCATTTGCCAACAATTCAATCAGGCACCTTTTGCTGATGTGGTGGTCTTCAAAACTGCGCAGGTCAGTGTGCCGGACAAATCATCCATTGATTTCAAAACCTATAAACCACCGCCCAATGTCAACCGGGGTGTGTGCCAGCACTGTCAGCAACCGGTCATTGAGTTCTTCGATATGCCATTGATGCCTAAACTGACCATGGTTCCGGCGGCCATGTTTGCAGTGCAGCAGTCTTTGCCCAAACCCAGTGCCCACATGTTCTATGAAAAACGCCTGACCGATGCCGATGATCAACTCCCCAAAAAACAAGGTTTTCTGCGCAGTCAACTGGCGTTTTTTAAATACCTTTGGTTTGGTCACTGAAACGCATTGCCACAAAAGTGCTTCAGTTTGATGGTGGGGATGGCTTAAAATGTCAGGTTTTTTGCCGGTTTGTCATGCGTAATTCAGTTTTGTTGATGATTGTGATCAGTGCTTTTAGTGCCACTTCGGCTTCCGCCCAGGTATATAAATGGGTCGATGAACACGGCGTAACCCATTACTCACAAACCAAGCCTGCTGCAGATGCTCAGGAAATCAAGGTCAAAGGAATGAAATCCGAAAAAGACCGCGATTCCTACGCAAACAGCAATGTCGTGACTTATGGGACTACCTCACCCTCTACCATCGATGTTGATTGTGAAAAGGCAGTCAGAAACAGTTCTCAACTGATGGTTGAGGAGCTCAAAGCCAGCTCCAGTGGAAACAACAATCCGTTTGTGGATGTATTAACAGATCCCAAGTTCATCATTGACACCATTGCCGAATGTAACCGTGAGGTGCAGGACCCTGCCAAAGCGGCCATCTGGTTGTGTCAGCAAAACGCCACCACGGCCAAAGCAGTGGAGTTGTGCGAACGCTGACAATTATCTGGTTGTTTGGCTCAGGCCGATCAGACCTGTGTATAATTACAACCTGTTGAAACAATAGGAACAGGTCAAAATGTTGTCAGATCGGGAAAAGGAAGTCATCAAGCTCAGCACGGAAGCGGTGCGAAAGTCAGCAGGGCCTGATACCTTTCAGGTGACTGAATTTGAGCAGTTCAATCACCTGGATCATAATTTTTATCAAAAATGGACCGAACAGGCCAGCGCCTGGGATTTTCAGTGGCTGGTTGACATCGAGTCCCCCACCATCAATGCCCGCGAGGGCGTTCGCACCGCGATCAGGGTGTTGATTGATGCCAACCGTGAACACAGCTGTGCGATCTGGCATTTTAAACCAAAATGGCATGTCCGGTTACTCAGTGTGCTGTTTCGCATGGGGCCACTGAAGGTGGCTGAGTGCGAAACCCTGTTCAATGATGACACCTGTGTGGTGACCACCCTAGCCAGGGATCAGGGAGATCTTTTTCATCCACCTGAGATCATAACCCATGCCGTGAAGGCCAAATCTTTTGAGGAGCTTTATGAGTTGCACAGATTGCACGTCACTGAGCACCTGAGTGGACAGTCAGACCGTGCGATCAAGCCGATCAACAGCCTGGAAGATGTGTTCAGCATGCAGGCATTGATGGACCTGCAAAAAAAACGGCATCTGCATAACAATCATTTTCTGGCCATCGAACAGTTGCCCAAAAGCATCCAACATGATCCGGACAAAAGGGCCGCGGCCTTGGCTTTTGCCAAACAGTTATACAGTGAGAAGACCTCGGTCTCCAGCCCCGATGAAGCGGTTGTTCAAACTCCTTTGGAGCACACCACCATAGCCACTTCAGTGAATGATTCTGCGTTGTCTTCGGTGATCAGTCAATTGGGATTGAGTGATTCTGATGTGATCCGGACCGTCATTGATCAACACCCTCAACCCGCCTGGGTGCTGGCATCCGCAGCCAACCGGATGATGCAGGATTGGCAGCAGCTGCACCGCAGCCTGCGTGACCGGTATGTCCCGGTGATTACGCCATTATTTGTTCAGGGCGATGACCTGGCTGAGCGGGTAGCAAATCTGGAATTGTTGAGTCGGTACAACTATGAAGTAGAAATGGAGATGAGCGATGACTGCGGCTTCATGACTGCGGATCCCCAGGCGGTACTGGCCGCCAGTGAGCAAGTCGATCATCAGCAGGCTGTCAACAAGCTGCTGCGGGAACAGTTGACGCTTGACAAAGCAGAGCTTCAGGAGGAGATTGGTTACGCCCTGGAAGGGCTGCTCACTGAGTTGGGTGATGCGCCGGATGCTGATAACTGTCGCAACATGGTTCATGATGGCCGGATCAAACACAGCGGTGCCTGGCAAGGTTGGGTGTTGAATTGGGTGTTGAAGCATCACCGGGAAGCTGCCATGCGGTTCAGCAAAACTGATTTGTCGACAGATTACCGGGTCACCAGTCCTGACAAGTTTCCAGCATCAACAGCTGGAGATATGGCCATTGTGTTGTTGCCGGTGAAACACGCCTGGCAGGTCCCGGCGCTGATCCACAGTGAGGTGGTTGAAACCATGGGTTCAGCGGCATTTTGTGCACTGGCCAGACATTGGCAGGAGCGGCATCAGGCGATCATCATCGGGATCGACAATTGCACCATAGAATGGCATGTGGGCAAACCGCCCAAAACCCTCAAAGAGGCTTTGCAACTGGCCATCTTGCATGACGCCCTGGCGCCCAGTATGCTGGGTCAACCCGGCATTGATGTGTGGCAATACGCCTTGAGTCTGTTGGGTCGTAAGCGCTGGTGTCTGTGGGAAAGTCCCTGTTGATTTTGTCCGGTCAATATTCGGTTTTATCGGCTTTGGCTGCCCAGGCCTGAAACACCGCGATGGCTGCATCTGAGCCCAACTGTTCAAAAGGAATCTGGCGGTTGTGGATCGGCGCATCAATTTCATCGTAGATAAACTGATCATCAAAAGCGATCCCGGCCGCATCATGCCGGTCGCAGCCGTAATACACTTTTTCAGGACGGGCCCAATAGATCGCGCCCAGACACATCGGGCAGGGTTCGCAGGAGGTGTATATCACACAACCTTCGAGCTGAAAGCTGCCGAGCTTTTCACAGGCCAGGCGGATGGCAGTGACTTCCGCATGAGCGGTTGGGTCATTGGTGGAGGTGACTTTATTCCATCCTTCGGCGATGATTTGATTGTCTTTCACCACGATGGCACCAAATGGTCCGCCGGCGCCGCTGTCCATTCCTGATTTGGCCAGGTCAATGGCCCGTTGCATGAAATCCTGATGTGTCATTGTCAATTCAGTTATCGATGGCTGCCCATTGTAATCTGCTGTTAAAAATAAAACCAGCGTTGGCTGATGCCCCAATACAGCGAGGTGGAAATGAGCGCCATCCACAGCAACAGCACCCCTTCAACTGTGTCAGTAAAACGTTGCCTGCACAGCAGCCACAAAACGAAGCCCATCATGTAGTACCGTTGTTCAACCAGTGGCATCATCACCACCGACATGGGCAATGCCAGCCAAAGTGCTCTGAATTCCGGGCGGCGCATCGGGCAACTGATCAGTGCCAGGGTACAGAAAAACAGCAGCACATAACTGATCAATAACCAACCCCAATGTGTCACCAGGGTATTGAGGGTCAGATTTCTGAGGAACATGTTCAGTTGCGTTCCATTGAATGGGTGACTGACCTCAAAGGTATTCAGATAAAGGGGCATGCCGGCGAGAAACACCAGCCACAACCACCGGGAGGTAATGAACAATCGCCAGGTTTCGTTGCTTTGCCGGACCACCAGCGGCATGAATATCACGGCCGCCATCAAGAGCATGAAATATCCATTGGTCAGGTTCAGGCTCACCCGGTGATGGCTTTTATCGCCCAGTGCCACGCTGTCATTGAAGACAAAAAAACCGGCAAATAACAACATCACAACCACCCCAGGAAGCATCACTTTTACAGCCCTGAAGGCATCCGTTTGCTGCGTGTAGCAACGGTAGCCAGCCCACAGGGTCAATAGCCCCAGCCAGATCAGACTGGGCTGCCTGACCCAGGTGGCCAGCGCACCCGTCAGTGCGCCTGTAATGAACCGTTTCTGGTACATCAACCAGGCACAGAGCAACAAACAACTCAACGCGGGAAGGTCGGTATAAACCAAAGGTAAATAAGGAAAAATCACCGGCAAAAACAACAGTTGTCCAGCCAGTTTCCAATCAAAAAGGATGTTGCCTGCAGACACCACTCGAATCAGCAACAGCACCCATAAGCCAGCAAACATCGCGCTGATCAGCCGATAGTCAAGAAGGTCACTGATCGGCAGCCATTGGCCCAACCAGGCGTACAGCTGATGTAAGTAGATGAATGTGGTGATGTTGGGCAGGTGTGTCGGGTCGCCGTTGGCCAGGCGTTTGATCTGCTCCAAATGGAACTGTTCATCCACCACTGCGAAATCCGGTAGTGCCAGCCATAAACAGGCGACTGCACCAATCAGCAACAACAAAAATTTATACAATCCGGACGACATCTCTTCCCAGGTGGTCAGTGAGCAGATTATAAATCAACCGGCCTGGTGCTTCATTGACTTTCTTTGCGCTGTTTGATCAGTGTCCAACCTCCAGATGATGCAACCACCCAAAGTCCACCCCATCAGAATACAATGTATACTGATGGGGTTTGATTGCCCGCATTCAATCGGTTGATTCGCGGTGCAATTGTTTGGTCACTTTCAGTGGAGAACCGGTGTTTCTCGCCATCAGGCTGTAAGCCACAGGCAGTGCATAAAGGGTAAACAAGGTGGCGGCAATCACCCCAAACAGGATCACAGTACCAATCACAATGCGAGTTTCGGCACCTGCACCGGAGGCCAGCAACAAAGGGATGGACCCGGCTATGGTGGTCAGGCCAGTCATCACAATGGGCCTGAACCTGACTTTGGCCGCGGTCATGGTGGCACGGGTGAAGCGGTAGTCCATGTCGCGCAACTGGTTGGCAAATTCAACTATCAAGATACCATTTTTGGTGGCCAGACCAATCAGTATGATCAGGCCAATTTGGGAATAAATGTTGATTGAGCCGCCCATCAGCCACAGACCGAATAAACCGCCGCCCATGGCCAGTGGTACGGTCAGCATGATCACCCAGGGGTGAACATAACTCTCGAACTGAGCAGCCAGCACCAGGAACACCACGATCAGGCCGAGGATGAAGACGAACATGATGGAACTGCCTGACTCCATGAAGTCACGGCTTTGTCCTTTGTAATCAGTGATGGCATAGTCAGGTAAATGTTCATCCACCAAAAATTCCAGGTGGCTGAGTGCTTCGCCCAATGAAAAGCCTTCGGCGAGATTGGCTTCAAGCGTAATGGAGCGGATCCGGTTGTAGCGTGACAGGTTATCAGCTGCACCATATTCTTTGATGCTGATGAAATTCGATAACGGTATGAGCTCGCCTGAACGTTGTGAGCGAACATAGATGTTTTCAATGTCAGTGAAGTTCATCTGTTGACTGCGCTCGCCTTCCAGAATCACATCATATTCTTCACCGTTTTCGATGAAGGTGGTTACATTCCGCCCGGAGAGCATGGTTTGCAGGGTACGACCAATCTCATTGACCCGAACTCCTAGGTCTGCTGCGGCGTCATAATCGATGATGAAATCGATTTGCGGGCGGGTTTCTTTGAAACCGCTGTCCAGGCCATTGAAGCCCGGGTTGTTTTGGTTGATGCGGTCAAACAGAATGTCACGCCACTCAGTGAGCTCCTCATAACTGGCCCCACCCAGAACAAACTGAATCGGTTTGCCAGTCCCGCCACCCAGTCCCTGGCGCATGACTGGAAATGCGCGCACACCGGGCAGATCAGACAATTCTTTTCTGACCTCATCCATCACTGTGAATGCCGACCGGCGTTGACCCCAGGTGTCCATCAGGGCGATGATGATACCGCTGTTGAATGACTCGATGCTGCCAAACGAACGAGGAGAGCGCACCAACAGGCGTTTAAGTTCGCCGCTATCGACGTATTTCATCATCCGTTGTTCAATTTCAGTCATGTACTCTTCCATGTATTCAAAAGTGGCGCCTTCCGGTCCATTGACGCTGACAAAAAATGCACCCCGGTCTTCTTTCGGAGAGAATTCCTGGTCGATTTTTGGATAAATGAACAAAGTGCCTGCCAGCAATGCGATGAAGCCAATCACCGTGATCAGCGGCTTGCGCATGGTGTAACCCAATGAAATCAGGTAGCGTTTTCGAACGCCACCAATCAGGCGGTTGGTGGTGCGCAACAAACGACCTGGATTTTCATTTGGCTTCAACAGTTTGGAAGCCAGCATCGGGGATAGCGTCAGGGCCACCAGAGATGAAAATGACACGGCGGCGGCAATGGTCAGGGAGAATTCAGTGAACAAACGGCCGATGTCACCATCGAGGAAGGTGATTGGTACAAACACGGCAATGAGCACCAGTGTGGTGGCGACCACTGCGAAAGCCACCTGACGGGCGCCACGATAGGCTGCCACCAATGGGGTTTCGCCTTTTTCCTGCATGCGCCTGACAATGTTTTCCAGCATCACAATGGCATCATCCACCACCAATCCGATGGCCAGTACCAGGGCCAGCAAGGTAAGCAGGTTGATGGAAAACCCCAGTGCATTGACAACAATGAAGGTGGCAATGATCGAGACCGGAACTGTGACCGCCGGTATCAGCATGGCCCGGACATTACCCAGGAATAAAAAGATCACCAATACCACAAAGCCAATGGCCACAAACAACGTAAAATACACTTCTTTAATGGCTTCCTCAATGAATACCGAAGCATCGTAACTTTGTTCGATGGACATGCCTTCGGGCAGATCCTGATTGAGTTTTTTGGTCAGTTTTTTGACCGCCCTGGCCACGTCAATGGTGTTGGCGTTGGATTGTTTTATCACACCAATGCCGACCATGGGTATGCCGTTACCGCGGAAAATGGTGCGGTCTTCTTCCAGCCCCATCTCAACGCGTGCGACGTCTCCCAAACGAACCAGGTAGCCATTTTCGCCCTCGGCCAACACCAGTTTGGCGAAGTCTTCAGGTTGATTGAAATTTCGCGAGACCCTGGCTTTGAATAAACGTTGTTCAGATTCCAGACTGCCTGCCGGTAATTCGATGTTTTCCGCCCGCAGGGCCTGTTCAATGTCAGCCACGCTCAGGTTTCTGGCGGCCAGTGACATGCGATCCACCCAGATGCGCATGGCGTAACGCAAACCACCGCCTACCCGGACCCGTGCGACGCCATCGAGGGTGGAATACTGATCCACCAGATAACGTTCTGCATAGTCAGTGATTTCTGGAACTGACAGTTCGCTGGAGGCCAGGTTTTGCCAAATCACCACATCATTACTGCTGTCGGCTTTTTGAACCTCAGGCGGCTCAGCTTCCTCAGGCAGGTTGTCCTGAACCCCGGCGATGCGATCGCGTACGTCATTGGCTGCCGAATCAATGTCACGGTTGATGTTAAACTCAATGGTGACATTGGACTCACCGTCTGAAGAAGAAGATTCGATGAACTCGATGCCCTCAATGCCAGAGATGCGTTCTTCGATGATTTCAGTGACGCGGGTTTCCACGACATTGGCCGGAGCGCCCGGATAATTCACCTCCACGGTAACCACTGGCGGATCAATGTCCGGATACTCCCTCAGCGACAGGCGGTCGAAGGCCACCAGTCCAAAGGCAATCAGTAAAAGCGAGATGACCGAGGCAAAAACCGGCCTTTTGACCGAGACATCTGAAAGCACCATGGGTTAGGTCTCCTGCTGGTTTTTATTCTGCCGCTGGGCCAGCAGTTCTGACAATGTTTCTTCACCGCGCTTGATGGCAATGACTTCAACCTGGCTGCCATTCTGAATGCGTAAATTGCCATGAATGACCACTTGGTCGCCCGCATCTAGGCCGCTGAGTATTTCCAGTTTGCCATCATAGCGGCTGCCGGTTTTGATGCTGACCTGTTGAGCGGTTGAATCAGTCGGGTTGATCACAAACACCGATTGATTGGTGCCAGATGAGGTCACCGCTCCTTCGGGTATCAACAGTGATTCACGTTGTTGGGTGAGCAATTTGATGCGCATCAGGATGCCGGGTTTAAGTAACTGTTCTGGATTATCAATCAGGGCGCGTACCTGGACAGCGCGGGTGTTGGGGTTGATGCGGCTGTCAATGCTGCTGATGGTGCCATTGAACATTTTGCCGGGAAAGGCCTGGGATTGAGCGGTGATTTCCAGACCGGCCATGAGGTAGGACAGGTGCTTTTCAGGCACGGAAAAATCCATTTTCATGGTGGTGTCATCATCCAGTGTGGCCAATTCATTGCCAGGCTGAGCCAGGGCGCCCACACTGATGTTTTTTAATCCAACCACACCATCAAATGGAGCCGTGATCCGGCGTTTGTTGATTTGTGAATTGATGCCTTCTATGCGTGCTTCGGAAACGCTGACCAAGGATTGTTGGGTGTCCAGCGCGCTCTTGGATGCGGTGTTTTGTCTGGCCAGTGGTTGTAATCTTTTGACCTGCCGTTGAGCCTCTGCCAACCGGGCTTGTTCTTCAGCCAACAGGGCCAGTTCGTCTGAGGTGTCCATGGTGATCAACAAGTCTCCCTGGCGGACCCGTTGTCCATCAGTGAAGTGAATGTCGGTCACCAATTCAGTGACTGTAGAGGTGATGGTCACACTCTCATTGGCGCGCAGTGTCCCCAATGCTTCCACCACACTGGCATGATTTTCGATATTGGCAGTAGAGGTAATCACTGGCACAGCTTCACTTTGAGCGCTGGTCCAGTTGGCATTGAACAGCAATGTCATCAGGAGAATTCTGGCTTTCATATTGATCAGCTTATTTAGAAAAAACTTAATTATAGTTTTGATGGATCGATAAGGTGTGAATTTACGGTTACTTTATGTATGCAAATTTTCGATAAGCTTGATGCAAAAAACCGAATGCACCACATCTGGTACCCTGCGATGGGTGGTTAACCAATTGACACGCAGGGCTGTCAGTGCAACTGGCAGAATGAAGTTCAACAATCACTGTTTTTTGCTATACTGATGTCCAATCAAAACAAGTGGGACACTATGACAACAACGGTGGGCTTTGTAAAAGAGCGTAAAGACGGTGAGTCGCGGGTGGCACTGGTGCCGGAAACCGCAGAGAAAATTCTCAAATTGGGATGGCAGGTTTTGTTTGAGCCTGATGCCGGTGAAGCAGCTGGTTTTCCCAATGATGCATACCCGGATATGTGTCAAATGGCGAAAAAACGAGAAGACGTGTTTCATGCTGCCGACATTCTGGTGGGAGTTGATGCGCTCAATGAGGATGATTTGGCTGCGCTGAAAAATGATGCAGTGGTGGTGGGTATGGTTTCACCATATCAACAACAGCAACGCTTTGAAACAGCCGCCGGTAAGAACATCACCGTGTTCTCCATGGAATTGATTCCCCGTACCACCCGGGCTCAGGCCATGGATGTGTTGTCCTCTCAGGCCTCAGTGGCTGGTTACAAAGCGGTACTGATGGCGGCCAGTGAAGCCCCCAGATTTTTCCCGATGCTGACCACTGCCGCTGGTACCATCAGGCCCGCATCGGTGCTGGTCATTGGCGCTGGTGTGGCTGGTTTGCAGGCCATGGCTACTGCCCGCCGCCTGGGCGCCAATGTCACCGGTTATGACGTCCGGCCTGAAACCGTGGAACAGGTCAAATCACTGGGTGCCAAATTCCTTGATCTGGGGGTTGAAGCGGTGGGAGAGGGTGGCTATGCCCGCGCCCTTACCGACGAAGAAAAACAAACCCAGCAGGAAAATCTGGCCAAACACCTGACCTCAGTGGACGTGCTGATCACCACAGCTGCCGTACCAGGCAGACCGGCACCGCGGATCATCACCACCCAGATGGTGAATGACATGAAGCCGGGCAGTGTGATTGTGGATCTGGGGGCCGAAGGTGGTGGAAACTGTGAGCCCACCGAAGCGGGGGTCACCAAGCTGGTTAACAACGTCAAAGTAATTGGCCCGAAAAACCTCTCGGCCACGGTGCCATTACATGCCAGCGAAATGTATTCTCGCAATGTCTGGAACCTGTTGAACCTGATGCATGAAGAAGGCCGGTTTGCGATCAATTGGGAAGACGATATTTTGGCCGGTTGTGCCGTAACCAAAGCCGGTGCCGTGGTTCATCCTGCGGTGACTGGTGAACAAGCAGGAGACAAATCATGATTGACGGTTTTATTGCACTGTACATTTTTGCCCTGGCAGCAATTCTGGGATTTGAAATCATCAGAAAAGTGCCTGTGGTTTTACACACGCCATTGATGTCTGGGTCCAATTTTATTCATGGTATTGTGCTGGTGGGCGCCATGATTGCGCTGGGTCACGCTGATACCACACTGGAAAAAGTGTTTGGTTTCATTGCGGTCTTTTTGGGCGCAGGTAATGCAGCCGGAGGTTATGTGGTGACTGAGCGGATGTTGGAAATGTTCAAGCCCCGGGCCAAAAAAACAGACAATGATGGAGAAGGCTCATGATGGAATTCATTCAGGAATACTTGCCAACGCTGATCAAGGCTTCCTATTTTCTGGCAGCCATTTTGTTCATCACTGGCCTGCGCCGCATGAGTGCTCCGGGTACTGCCCGTGGTGGTATAGTCTGGGCTGGTGTTGGTATGTTGATCGCTACCATCGCCACCTTTCTGCTGCCTGATATGCATAACATGGTGTTGATCCTGGCGGCACTGGTTTCATCCACAGTCCTGGCCTGGATCAGTGGCAAAAAAGTGGCCATGACCGACATGCCGCAAATGGTGGCTTTGTACAATGGCATGGGTGGTGGCTCGGCCGCTTTCATTGGCGCCATGGCGCTGTTCAATGCAGTGGATCACCTCGGTGGTTGTCAGGCCGGTACCATCATTGATACACCGACCACACATGATTGCCTGTCTGGTGTCAGTATGATATTCGCCATCGTCGGTGTTTACATTGGTGCCATCTCCTTAAGTGGTTCGTTGGTCGCCTTTGGCAAATTACAGGGTTGGATTGATAAACGCTTTACCTTTCCTGGACAGAATTTCTTCAATGGTTTGGTTGGAGTAGGTACTTTGGCTTTGGGCCTGTACCTGACCCAGGACTTAAATCCTGATTACATTTGGATTTTCTTTGGCTTGTCCTTGCTTTTGGGTTTGTTGATGACTTTACCCATTGGTGGTGCCGATATGCCTGTGGTGATTTCTTTGTACAATGCGTTCACTGGTTTGGCAGTTTCATTCGAGGGTTTTGTGCTGCAAAACGAGGCGATGATCATCGCTGGTATGTTGGTGGGTGCCGCCGGTACCATGCTCACCCAGCATATGGCCAAGGCCATGAACCGCTCTCTTGGCTCGGTGTTATTTGGTTCAATGGGTGGCTCAGGTGGCTCGGCCATTGACGGTGAAATGAAAGAGATTGAAGCCCAGGACGCAGCCATTCAAATGGCCTTTGCTGACCGGGTGATTGTGATCCCCGGCTATGGCCTGGCAGTCGCTCAGGCACAGCATAAACTATGGGAAATGACGCAAATCCTGCTGGACAGGGGCGTGGATGTGAAATTTGCCATTCATCCGGTGGCCGGCAGGATGCCCGGACACATGAATGTGTTGTTGGCAGAAGCCGGTGTGCCTTATGATTTGATTGAAGACATGGAAGACATCAATTCACAATTTTCACAAACCGATGTGGCGCTGGTGATCGGCGCCAATGACGTGGTCAATCCGGTGGCTAAAACTGATCCGCAAAGTCCGATTTATGGCATGCCGGTGCTGAATGTGGATGAAGCAAAAAATTCCATCGTTATCAAACGGGGCAAAGGCACCGGTTTTGCCGGTATCCAGAATGCCCTGTTCTTCGCCGAGAACAACAAGATGCTCTACGGCGATGCCCAGGATGCCATTGCCCGCCTGATTCAGGGTTTGAAAGCTTTATAAGCCACACGATAACTGGATGTTTCTGCCCCGGATGTCTATGGCACCGGGGTTTTTGTTTGCAAAATGGTAAAGCACTGTTGTGATCTGCGGTATATTTTTATCGGATTGTATCGGATTGAACCGGATTTGATTTACTACAACGGTTTTGATTGAAGTCCATGTGAATGGCTTTAGCCCAGATTAAATTCAATGCGAAACACGTGCTGGCCATTGATGTAGTGGTAATTCAGCTCGGCGTGGTTGTCATGGCACAGTTGACGACAAATGTGTAATCCCAGTCCCGTCCCCCGGTTGTGGGTGGTGAAAAAGGGTTCGAACAAATTGCGGATTTTTTTCTCGTCAAATGCGTCACCCTGGTTTTTGAAGTCCAAAACCTGTCCGTGAACCACCATTTGCAGTTCCGCAGATTCACCATGTTTGATGGCATTGGATGCGAGGTTCCAGGCGATTTGTTTGAAGTGTTCAGGATCAAAATTAATCACTGTGTCTCTGGGTACTATGATCTGTACGCGTTGTGGGTCAACCCCGAGTTCATCTACCAGTTGTTGTTTGGCTTCAGCCAGTTGATCCATCAGCATCAGATCCTGGGGGTTGGCGGTTTTTCGCCGTGACATCTGCAGGATGTCTTCGATGATGTGGTTGGCCCGGGTGGTTTGATTGACAATGATTTCACTGATGTCTTTGTCCTGGCCTTGCAGGTCTGGTGATTCAACCAGCAGTTCAGCGGCGGTTTTGATGGCGGCCAGCGGGTTTCTGATTTCGTGGGCAATGGAGCTGGACATTTTGCCAAGGGATGCCAGATTGAGTTGTTGCGCGGCTTTTTTCAGGTAACTGGAATCTTCTATAAACAACACCCCAAAACTTTTTTCTTCAGTCACCGATGCTTTGCGAAGATACAGGTCCATGCCATGATCAGTATGGTATACCATCCCATCATTGTTACTCAGTAAAAAACCCAGGATCTCTTCGGGAAAGAAAATGATGTCTTCCATATCCAGCAGTTTTTTGGCTGATTGATTGGCATGCAGGATCACGTGGTCTTGCTGATAGATGATCACCCCATTGGTCAGTTTTTCGATGATGATCTGATTCATGTTTTCCAGCCCGCTGATGGTTTGCCGCTGATTCTTATACATGTTCAGGGTGCTGGTGTAGGAGATGGATTGCCTGATACCGATCAGGGCAATGACAAAATAGCCCAGTAAATGCAGCAGTTTGCTGGATTGAGTGACATTGACAGCGGGTCCAAAATCAATCCAAACCGGCATCAACCACAACAGTGCTGAAGCCGTTAAGGGTGCCAGCATGATGTTCAATGGCTTTCTGAACAACACAGCGGCTGAACCGATGGCCAGTATCGGCAGAGTGGCCAGACCCTGGGAGAAGCCGTTGGTGGCATATGCCAGATAGATCATCACCAGTAAATCAATGAACAGAATCAGTTTACTGGCGCTGATGGCGTGTACTTGTTTGCTGAGGTAGGTCATCACCATGATGAGGATGGAGCCTGCCAGATACAGGTTGATGACAAAAGTCAGGTACAGGTGGTGCCGTTCTGGCTGAAACATGTCCTGCAATTGTTGGGTGTTGATCAACAGAAAGAAAAACAGACTGATGAACAACCGGAACAGGTTCAGGTAGCGCAGGTTGCGTTTTTCCAGCTGATACAATTGTTCCTGGTCGTTGTTGCGGATCATGGGCCCTTCAGTCGTTCACCTGGTTGTAGCTCAGTACACTGCTTTTTATTTGAGTGCTCCAGTATTGTTGGCCCTCTTTGCCGATGACATCGATCTTCAGTCGCCGATCGGTGCGCGGGCCTGAAAAGCTGAAGCGACAATAATTGTGTTCATTAACCAGCGAGCCCTTGACCAGACGTGGATTGTCCAGATCGCCACCGGATTTACTTGAATGGGTGCCGGCGGTCAGCGGTGAGCAGGTCATTTCATAAAGTGGATAGGCCCCTTCACGATTGGCACGCAGCATCTCTGTGTGATGTTTGTCGCCGCTGAGAAACATCACCCCGGTGATTTTTTGCTCATGCAGCCACTGTATAAAAGGATCGCGTTCATGACGGTATTTGTCCCAGCCTTCATAGGCATGATGGTCATTGAGCATTTGTCCGCCGCCCACAATGATCTTGAATGGAGCATATGAAGCCAACAGGCTGTTTTTCAGCCAATCCAACTGAGCCTGGCCATAGTAAATCTTGTCTGGCCCGTCGATCATGTTTTCATGTGATTTGTTGAAACGATTGTCCATCAAAAAGAAGTCAATGTCATTGTGGCTGACTTTGGTGAACACCCCTTGTTGTTCAGGCATGCCATAACTTGGGTTGGCCCAGAACCGTTTGAAAATCTCCAAAGCCTGATGTTTGTAGATGAACTCCCGGCCGGAATTGTTGGGCCCGAAATCATGATCATCCCAAGTGCCGTAATTGGCAAACTTGTGCAGCACAGCCTGTTGGTGGGGACGACTGCGGTCACGCAACACCCGGTAGATCAGGTTCTGTTCCATGGTGTAATCAACTTCACGGTAATACCAGTTGTCACCAATCCACAGCATCACATCGGCATCTTCTGTGGCCATTTGCTGAAAAATCTCATGATCACTGCCATATGGGCGGCCGGGACGGTCATACACTTTTTCATTTTCAAAACTACAGGAACCGGCCAGAACTGAAAAATCTGGTGGGTCAAAGCGCCATTGCCACAATTGTTGGGTGGTCAGTTGATAGGTGGGTTGATCAGTTTCTGCCACCCCATTGACGGCCAAACGGTATTCATAGGTGGTGCCTGGTTCCAGATCATTAAGCCGGAAAGTGTGGGTGTTACCATAATCACTGTCCACTGATTCTGTGCGTTGGCGCACCGCTTGTGGATCGTTTTTGGGCCAGTAGCTGATGGTGACCGACCCGGATTCGGGAGAAACCAGCCAGATATTGGCACCTTTCAGGCCCACATGGCCCAGCATGGGTCCGGCAGGAATGGTTTTGGCCAGCAGTAACTGGCTGCAGAGCATTAGGGACAAGATGATTGTGTTCTTCATGATTTTGTATGACAGTTTTTAACGGAATCTTCACAAAACACTTTTACCATACGCCTTCATGTGAGAAAATACGAAGTGGATTTTTTCAGAGAGGCTTAAATTTAGCGGCAATTTCATCAAACGTTCGTTTCAATTCGAGGGTTTGTTTTGCGTCTATATAAAGTCATTATGTTTATTTAAATAGGTTTTTGCAATGAGAAATATGAAACAAGTAAAATGGATGGTTGCGGTCCTCATGATCGCAGTTTTACCATGGGGTGTTACATTGGCTCAGGAAACGTCTGCCTCGATCAACGGAACCATCGTTGATTCGTCAGGTAATGTGTTGTCCGGTGCCACGGTAATCGTAACCCACGAGCCCACCGGACAGGTTAAAACCCTGACCACCAATGACGCCGGTCGATATTCTGCCCGTGGTTTGCGGGTTGGTGGCCCTTATAAAATTGAAGTCAGAAACGGTGGCTACTCAGATGCTGAAGAGGGCAATATTTTCATCAAACTGGGTGAAGACAGAGCCATTGATGCCGTATTGGTGGCTGATGCCATCAGTCTGGATACCGTGACTGCTGTGGGCGTTGCACCGGTTTCTGCTACGTTTGATCCGGACAACATGGGTACTGGTTCAAGTATCTCTGAAGATCAGATCACCAACCTGCCAACTGTTGACCGTAACATTCAGGATTACGTACGTCTGGATTCACGGGTTAACATCCGCAGCTTCGGTGAAGGCATCTCTGTTTCTGGTGTGAACAACCGTTTCAACAACATCTCGATTGATGGTGTGGGTATCGGCGACCCGTTCGGTCTGGAAGCCGGTGGTTCACCTGGTCTGTCTCAACCATTCTCATTGGACACCATTCAGGAGCTGAACGTACAGTTGTCTCCTTATGATGTAACCTTGTCTAACTTCACTGGCGCCAACATCAACGCGATCACCAAATCCGGTACCAACGAGTTTTCAGGTCGTGCAGCGGTTTATTACTCAAGTGAAGACCTGCAACGTGATGATTCCAGTGACTTTACCCGTGAAGTCTACTCACTGAGCGCTGGTGGTCCGATCATCAAAGACAAACTGTTTTTCTTCCTCGCTTATGAAAAAGAAGAGCAAACCCGTCTGGCACCAACCACCAATGTAGATCCTGATTTGGTACAGCAAATCGCTGACATTTCTCAAAACGTTTGGGGCTTTGATGCAGGTGATTTCAATCCGCCAAGAGATGCCGTGACCGAAGAAGAGTCTATCGTGGTTAAATTGGATTGGAACATCAATGAAAATCACCGGGCTTCTTTCAAATACCAAAACAACGAAGATTCACAACCCATTTTTGCCGGTATTGGCGGTGGCGAAGCTTCTTTGAGCTCACATTGGTACACCAATGATTTTGAAAACAAATCATACAACCTGAACCTGTACAGTGACTGGACAGCAAACTTCTCGACTGAGCTGCGCATTTCTAACTCTGAGTTTGACAAAGTACCAGGCTTGAATGCCCGTTTGCCACAAGTTGAAATTGAAGTGGGTAATGGACAATCAGTCTTTTTGGGAACTGAATTATTCCGTCATGCCAATGAGTTGAATGTGGCTACTGACAACATCTACCTGGAAGGTAACTACTTCATGGGTGACCATGATCTGACCTTCGGTGTTGACTGGAGAGAGCAAGACATCAACAACGTTTTTGTGTTTGCTTCATTGGGTGAATACGTATTTGAAAGCATCGATGATTATGCCAATGGCATCCACGATTTCTATCAGTTGCGCATCGGTTCAGATCCTGCCAACCCATTGCCTGCAGCTGACTGGTCCTGGGAAAACCTGGGCCTGTTCATTCAGGACAAGTGGACCGTTAATGATCGCCTGACTCTGGTATACGGTTTGCGTTTTGATAAACCTGACACTGGTGACAAGCCACGTTTCAATCAGGATTTCTTTGATGCCTATGGTTTTGCCAACAATGGTGTGGTTTCAGAAGGTACCATTCAACCACGCATCGGCTTTAACTATGACATGTCTGATGAGCGCATGATGCAACTGCGTGGTGGTGTGGGAATCTTCACCGGCGGTACACCAAACGTCTGGTTGTCTAATTCATTCACCAACACCGGTGGAGATGTGGCTGTATACCGTGACTTTGGTACCCCAGGTATTTTCACTCCGGATCCAGACAATCAGCCGATCTTTACTGGCTCTTCAACTCAGGACGTAGACGTTCTGGACCCAGACTTTAAAATCCCAACTGTGCTGAAATCCAACATTGCTGTGGATGCAGAACTGCCTTGGTTTGGTCTGATCGGTTCTGTTGAGCTGGAATACATCAAAGCTCAGGATGCCATTCACTATCAACACCTGAACCTGGGTGCACCTACCGGTACCTTTGCTGATGGTCGTTTGTCTTACCTGTGTGATCCGAATGACTTTTCAAACACCCGTGGTGATGCGCGTTGTAACGCCAACAGCGACTTCAATGACGTGTTGTACCTGACCAACACCTCCAAAGGTGAAACCAAACGTGCCACCGTGTCTCTGGAATTGCCACAGACTGAGCACTGGTATGCCAAAGCATCTTACACCTACACAGATGCGACTGAAGTGTCAGCTGGTACCTCTTCACGAGCCATTTCAAACTGGAACAACACCCCTGCGTTTAACGTCAATGAGCCATTGGCGGCCACTTCAGCGTATGAAGTTGAAAATGCATTTGTGTTCTTCACCAACTACCAAAACATGTTCTTTGGTGATAACTACACCAACATTGGTTTGGTTTGGGTATCTCAAGACGGTGAGCCGTTCTCTTACACTTACCGCACCGACGTGAATGGTGATGGCATCCGTGACAATGACTTGTTCTACGTCCCCATGCCTAATGAGTACGTGTTGGCTGACCCAAGTGAAGCCGCTGACTTCGAAGCCTTCCTGCAATCATCAGGTTTGGCTCAGTACCGCGGTCAGATTGCACCTCGTAACGCTTTCAAAGCGCCACGCATCAACACTGTGGATCTGAACATTTCTCAGGAACTGCCTGCCTGGGGTCCTGTCCGTGCCACCCTGTTCCTGAACATCAAGAACCTGGGTAACCTGCTGGACAGCGACTGGGGTCAGGTTGTCACTGCTGGCTTTGATGGCGACGACGTGGCCAACATGATCAGCATTGATGACAACGGAGTGCAAACCATCGACTGGAATGGCCCAACCCGTTTCAGCACCAATCGTGTGGCCTCTCAGTGGCGTGCACAAGTTGGTTTCCGTTTAGACTGGTAAACCAAGCAAGACAACGTCTTGATAAAAGGGTGGCCAATAGGTCACCCTTTTTTTTGTCTCTGGCGTTAAAATATTTGCTTATTTAGCATGGAATGATCTCTATGGGACTGTTTGACCTGATTGCCATTTTGTTGACTCTGGCAGCATTATTTGCGTACCTCAATCATCGCTTTGTCGGTTTGCCCAATGGCATCGGCATCATGCTGATTGGCTTGCTGATGTCACTCGGCCTGGTGTTGATGAATAAACTGGGCTGGATCAATACCGATTACTTTGAGACTTTATTGGCGCAGGTAGACTTTGATGAAGCTGTGATGAACGGCATGTTGAGTTTTCTGCTTTTTGCCGGGGCGTTACACGTTAACATCAACCGCCTGGCAGCCATGAAGGATACCATCGCTGTGTTGGCCACCATTGGGGTGATCATGTCATCGGTGATCATCGGTGTGGTGAGCTTTTATGTGTTCGCTTTATTTGGCATCGACATACCCTTTATCTATTGTCTGGTGTTTGGGGTATTGATCTCTCCCACAGATCCCATTGCGGTGATGGGTATATTAAAGAAAGTGGGCGCACCAAAATCAATTGAAGTGAAAATCACTGGTGAGTCTCTCTTCAATGATGGCGTTGCTGTGGTGTTGTTCGTTGCCGTCGTCGGGGTTGCTACTGGCCAGTCCGAACCATCTTTGTCTGCAGTGGGTTTGTTGTTTTTGCAGGAAGCAGTTGGGGGTGCGGTATTTGGTTTGATGCTGGGTTATGGTGGTTATTGGATGCTCAAGTCGATTGATAATTATCAGGTCGAAGTGCTGATCACCATCGCCATGGTCACCGGTGGGTATGCGCTGGCTCAGCACTTGCACCTGTCTGGGCCAATCGCCATTGTCATTGCGGGCCTGATGATGGGTAACCGCGGCCGGTTGCTGGCGATGAGCGATGTCACACGTGAACGTCTGGATCATTTCTGGGAATTACTGGATGAAGTGCTCAATGCGGTGTTGTTTTTACTGATTGGGATGGAAGTTCTGTTGATACAGTTCCTGCCAAGTTATCTGTACAGTGCTTTACTCATCATTCCATTGGTGGTGCTGGCCCGATTCATCAGTGTGGGCCTGCCAGTAACCTTGTTACGGGCCAGAAACACTTATTCACCGCATGCCATCAAAATCCTTACCTGGGGTGGTTTACGTGGTGGTATTTCCGTAGCCTTGGTGCTGTCTTTGCCGGCAGGGCCTTATCGCGAACCTTTGATTGC
This sequence comes from Marinicella sediminis, assembly GCF_002000055.1. Classification (GTDB taxonomy): domain Bacteria; phylum Pseudomonadota; class Gammaproteobacteria; order Xanthomonadales; family Marinicellaceae; genus Marinicella; species Marinicella sediminis. The sequence continues at coordinate 175,208 of NZ_MVBD01000003.1, forward strand.
AGCCACTTATGCAGTGGTATTGTTCAGTATTCTGGTACAGGGATTGACTGTTGGTCGGGTGGCACGGATGGCAAATGAGGATGGAACTGCAAAATAATCAAAATCGCTGTGGTTTAGGTGTTGCAAAAACAAAAATATATAGTAGAATATGCCATCTTGATGATGCGGGGTGGAGCAGTCTGGCAGCTCGTCGGGCTCATAACCCGAAGGTCGTAGGTTCAAATCCTGCCCCCGCAACCAATTTGATTGATCGTATTATCAGGCTCCTAGTGGAGCCTTTTTTGTTGCTGAAATTTATTGATTGGTTAAGCGACAGACACTTCGCTTTTTCCAGTTAACATTCACATCAACTTAACAGCTGAACCATAGACTATTGATGAAAGAAAAACTGTTGTCAGAATTGATTGCGCCGGTGATCGAAGACATGGGCTTCGTGTTTTGGGGGCTGGAATACCTGCCACAAAAAAACAATGCCATTTTGCGCGTATACATTGATCATGCCGATGGCGTGACGGTGAATCATTGTGCCGATTGCAGTCATGAAATCTCTGGTTTACTGGAAGTTGAAGATCCCATCACCAATGCCTATGTACTTGAGGTATCTTCTCCGGGTATCGATCGGGTACTTTTCAGCGCTGAACAGTTCGCCAGCTATGTGGGAGAACGCGTACAGGTTAAACTCGCTCATCCGGTGGATGGTGCGCGCAATGTGAAAGGTGTGATCAAAGCGGTCAATGATGATTTGATCAGTGTGGCCAATGATGTGACCACCTATGATTTTTCAATGGGAAATGTAATGAAAGCTCGGTTGAAACCAACGAATGCTGGAGTGAAAAAATGAGTAGAGAGATTCTGTATGTGGCAGAGGCCCTGTCCAATGAAAAAGGGGTCAGTCGCGATGTGATTTTTGAGGCCATTGAATTGGCTCTGGCGTCAGCCACCAGAAAAAAACACATGAAAGACATGGATGTGCGGGTAGACATCGACCGCAACACCGGTACTTATGACAGTTACCGTCGCTGGACTGTGGTCACTGATGAAGAGTTTGAATCAGAAGAGCGCGAACTGCTGTTGGAAGAAGCGAAAAAAACCGATCCGGAAATTGAAATCGGTGACGTCATTGAAGAGCCCATGGAATCGGTTGAATTTGGCCGGATTGCCGCTCAAACAGCCAAGCAAGTGATTTTGCAAAAAGTCCGTGAAGCCGAGCGCGAGCAAGTGGTTGAAATGTTTGAGGACCGCATTGGTGAAGTGCTTTCAGGTGTGGTTAAACGGGTTGAGCGCGGCCATGTGTTCATTGATGTGGGCAGCGGTATTGAAGCCATTGTACCTCGTGAGCATGGCATACCAAGGGAAAAGGTCAAGCGTGGCGATCGCCTGAAAGGGTTGTTGATTGAGGTCAACCGTCTGAACCGGGGACCCATTTTGACATTATCCAGAAGAAGCCCTGCGTTCATGATTGAACTGTTCAAAGTCGAAGTGCCTGAAATTTCGCAAGGTTTCCTGGAAATCAAAGGCGCAGCCAGAGATCCCGGACACCGGGCCAAGATTGCGGTATTCTCTCATGACAAAAAACTGGACCCCATCGGAGCCTGTGTGGGTATGCGTGGATCACGGGTGATGTCTGTGGCCAATGAACTGGGCGGCGAGCGTATCGATATTGTTTTGTGGGATGAAAATCCTGCACAATTCATCATCAACGCCATGTCACCGGCTGAAATTGAATCGATTGTGGTGGATGAAGAGAAAGGTGCCATTGATGTGGCAGTGAATGAAGCCCAATTGTCCCAAGCCATCGGTCGGGGTGGTCAAAATGTCCGTCTGGCCAGTGAATTGACCCAATGGGAAATCAATGTACTGACCACCGAACAGGCTGAAGAAAAGAATGAAGCCGAAGCGATGGAATTCGTTCGTGAATACGAAGAAAAACTCGATGTTGATGAAGACATGGCCATCCTGCTGGTGCAGGAAGGCTTCTCATCAATCGAAGAAATCGCCTATGTAGACGAGTCAGAACTGCTGAGCATTGATGGTTTTGATGAAGAATTGGTTGAAGAACTGCGCGGCCGGGCCAGAGACGCTCTGCTGACACAGATGATTGCCAAAGAAGAAAAGCTGGAAGATAAAAAACCTGCCGAAGACATGTTGGGTTTAGAGCTGATGAATGATAAATTGGCCTATATTCTGGCAGACAAAGGCATCAGAACCAGGGATGATCTGGCTGATCTGGCGACTGACGAATTACTTGAACTGGTAGAGATGGAAGAACAGGATGCTTCTGATCTGATTATGGAAGCCCGTAAACACTGGTTCGAATAAATAACAACAGGAGACGTATATGTCTGATGTAACCGTAAAACAACTGGCTGATGTACTGGGCATCACTGCAGAGAAGCTGATGGAACAACTGTCCAGCGCAGGGATTCCGGCCAAATCTGAAGATGACACCATCAGCAATGAGTCGAAAGTCAAACTGCTTGAGTTTTTGCGCGGCTCACACGGTAAAGAGAAAAAAAGTTTATCGCCCCGTAAAAAAGTGGTGCTGAAACGTAAATCCAAGGAAGTGTTGCGGGTTACCAGCGGCTCTGGTGTGGCGAAGACCAAAAACATCAACATCGAAGTCAAAAAGAAAAAAGTGGTGACAGGCCCCAGTCAGTCAGAAATGGCAGAGATTGAGAAGGAACGCCTGGAAGCACAAAAAGCCCTGGATGATCGCAAAGCACAGTTGGCAGCAGAAGAACAGGCCAAAAAAGAAGCTGAAGATCGTCTGAAGAACCAGCAAATCGAAGAACAACAAAAAGCCGAAGAAGAAAAAGCCAAGGCAGATGCTGAGCGCGAAGCGCTGGAAAAAGAACAAAAAGAATTGCAGGAACAAGACGAGGCGCAACAGAAACTGGCAGAAGAACAAGCCAGACTGGAAAAACTCAAAGCCGAGACCGTCAGTAAAGAAGAAGAACGCAAGAAACGCCACGAAGACCTGGTGAATCAACAGGTTCAGAAAGCCATCAGTGAACGGGCCAACCGCAAGAAGAAAGAACAGGCTCAGCCTGCCGGCAGGGGTCGTGGAAAAACCGACAGGGATGCTGGAAAAACCCGTTATGGTCGAAAACAATTGCATGTTCAACCTGGGCAAAACCGTGGTGACAGGCGCCGTCACGTCAGCAGTGGCAGCAGTGAGCATGGCTTTCAAAAGCCGGCCGCCCCTGTGGTCAAAACGGTCGCCATTCCGGAAAACATCACCGTGTCTGATCTGGCCAAAGAATTGTCCATCAAAGCCGCTGACGTCATCAAAGTGCTGATGAACATGGGCATGATGGTGACCATCAATCAGCCACTGGATCAAGACACTGCTATTTTGGTTGTGGAAGAGTTGGGTCACAAAGCTGAAGAAGCCGTGGTACAGACCAAAGCGGATATCCTGAAAGAAGAATCTCAGAAAGAAGTCGATGAAGAAAACGCCGAGATCAGACCTCCGGTTGTGACTGTGATGGGCCATGTTGATCACGGTAAAACTTCATTACTGGATTACATCCGTGAAACCAAAGTCACTGACAAAGAAGCCGGTGGTATCACCCAGCACATTGGTGCTTATCATGTAGAAACTGAAAAAGGAGTGATCTCTTTCATTGATACACCAGGCCATGCGGCCTTTACCGCAATGCGGGCCCGGGGAGCCCAGGTGACCGATATCGTTATTCTGGTGGTGGCAGCCAATGACGGTGTTATGCCACAGACCAAAGAAGGCATTGAACATGCCAAGGCCGCCGGTGTGCCGATGATCGTGGCGGTGAATAAAGTTGACTTGCAGGAAGCCAATGTAGACAAGGTCAAACAAGATCTGGCTGCACATGAAGTGGTTCCTGAAGATTGGGGTGGTGATGTTCAGTTTATTGAGGTTTCTGCGCTGACCGGCCAGGGTATTGATAATCTGTTGGATGCCATTTCTCTGCAAGCTGAAGTGATGGAGCTCAAAGCCGTTAAGGATTCCAGTGCGTCAGGAATTGTTGTTGAGTCTTCTTTGGACAAAGGTCGTGGACCTGTGGCCACTGTATTGGTTAAAAACGGTACCCTGAAGAAAGGTGACATGATCTTATGTGGCGAACAGTTTGGCCGCATCCGCAGCCTGATCGATGAAAATGGGGCAGAAATTGAATCAGCAGGACCTTCAATTCCTGCGGTGGTCCTTGGTTTATCCGGGGTACCCATCGCTGGTGATGAATTCCTGGTGGTGAAGAATAAAAAGCACGCCCGTGAAGCCGCACAGGAACATCGTGAGCGTGAACGTGAAACCCGTCTGAAACGTCAACAGGCAGCAAAACTTGAAAACCTGATGTCACAAATGGGCAAGGAAGCCAAGCTGAACGTTAATCTGCTGGTCAAAGCCGATGTGCAGGGTTCCGTTGAGGCTTTGCGAGAGTCATTGGAAAGCATTTCCAATGATGAAGTGGATGTAAAAGTCATTTCCGCCGGTGTGGGTGGCATCACCAATGCCGATGCACAACTGGCCGCGGCATCCAGTGCCATCATCATCGGATTCAATGTAAGGGCCGATAAAGCAGCGCGTGAATTCATCAAGGAAAGCGATCTGGATCTGCATTACTTCAGCATCATTTATGAAGCAATTGACCAGGTGAAACAGTCAGTAACGGGTATATTGGGTACTGAAGTCAGAGAAGAGATCATCGGCATTGCTGATGTGAAAGATGTCTTCAGATCATCTAAGTTTGGTACCATCGCCGGTTGTTTGGTTTCAGAAGGTGTGGTTAAACGTGATAACCCGATCCGCGTATTGCGAGACAACGTTGTGATTTTTGAAGGTGAGCTGGAGTCACTCAGACGCCACAAAGATGACGTCAACGAAGTCCGTTCAGGTACTGAATGTGGTATTGGTGTGAAACAATACAAAGACGTACAGCCTGGTGATCAGATCGAATGTTTCGAGCGCATCGAAGTACAGAAAACACTGGATTAATTTAACACCATGGGACACAGAGATTTTAAAAGAAGTGATCGGGTAGCGGCTCATTTGAGGCGCTGCCTGGCGACAGCCATACATCAGAATTTACCTGATGAGGACACTTCTTTTATCGCCATATCAGATGTTGAAGTGACCCGCGATTTGTCGGTTGCCACGGTTTACATCAATACCCTGGATCCCAGTCAGGAAAAGTTGGCCCTGCAAACCTTGCGCCTCAATGAAAAGCCGTTGCGTAAGATCATGGCCAGTCAGTTGAACAGCCGCAAAGTTCCTGAGTTGCGTTTCAAATACGACTCATCACTGGAATACGGCCGCAAGCTGGAAGACCTGATTCAAAAAGCAAGGGCCACTGATCCAAATCTGCCTGACGAAGAAAGCTGACCTGCACGTCATGGCTCAGCGTCGTTCTGCCAAACGTGATTTCCGTGATGTGCACGGCATCGTGTTATTGGATAAGCCCAAAGGCATCAGCTCCAATGCCGCCTTACAGAAAGTACGTCACCTGTTCAAAGCCAACAAAGCCGGCCATACCGGTAATCTTGATCCCATGGCCACTGGTTTGTTACCTTGTTGTTTTGGAGATGCCACCAAGGTCGCTGCGCTATTGATCAATTCGGACAAAACATACCGGGCCAGGTGTGTTCTGGGGACACAGACTGACACCGGAGACGCCACCGGTGAAGTCATTGGTAGCTCAGCTTTGACAGCGGTCAGTGATCATGACGTTTTGCAAGCTGCGGCCAGTCTTACGGGTGAGATTAAACAGATTCCACCAATGTACTCAGCCTTGCATCACGAAGGACAACGTCTGTATGACCTGGCCCGAAAAGGCATCACCGTTGAGCGTCCGTCCCGCAAGGTAACGGTGTACGATTTTAAGTTGTTGTGCAATCGTTCCGAATTCATCGATTTTGAAATCAAGGTCTCTAAGGGCACCTACATCCGCACCCTGTTGGAAGACCTGGCAGTTAAACTGGGTACCGTGGCGCACATGTCAGCATTGCACCGCATTCAAACTGGTATTTTCTCGGCTGACGGCATGCACACCCTGGAAGAACTGGCAGCCATGGATGACCCCATGAGTCAGTTATTGCCTATGGAGCAGGCACTGGTCGAGTATCCACGGGTTGATTTGACTGCCGAACAAACTCAGGATCTGATCCATGGCAAACGGGTTAAATCCGGGTTGGCTGATCAAACCTGCGTGATGTTTGAACACCATGGGTTGTTTTTTGGATTGGGTGTCATTTCTGATGGTCAATTGCGGGTCAAAAACATCTATATGAAATCATACCAGCAACAACTTAAATCAATGTGCTAAATGCCGATAATGCTTGTTATTGATCCCCAAAATCAGTAGAATACGCCCCTCATCTGAGCTGTGCGACACGTCTGACGGCAGTTCGGTTATTTTAACGGGTGACAGCCAACATGGCAGCCCCTTCAACGAGCGTAAACATGATTACAGTTGAACAAAGACAAGACATCATCAAAGAGTATCAGACTGGTGACAAAGACACCGGATCTCCTGAAGTGCAGGTGGCATTGCTGACTGCCAGGATTAACAACCTGACTGAGCACTTCAAATCTCATAAGAAAGACAAGCATTCAAGACGTGGTCTGATCAAACTGATTAACCAGCGTCGCAAATTATTGGCGTATACCAAACGCAAAGATGTGGATCGTTATCAGAACCTCATCAAGCGCTTAGGTCTGCGACGATAAGTCAATCAAAACCCGCGAAAGCGGGTTTTTTTATTGGCTCAATTCAGGGCTTGTTCAAGGGAGCAGGTCTGTAGGAAAGTAAGAAAATAACAGGTTGAAACATCTATTCAGCCAGGAAAAGAAAGTGAATAAACAAATCAAACAATTTAAGTACGGTCAACACACCGTCACCCTGGAAACAGGTCAAATCGCCCGTCAAGCCTCTGGTGCAGTCAAAGTCACCATGGATGACACCGTTCTGCTGGTTACAGTGGTGGGTAAAAAAGAAGCCAAACCAGATCAAAGCTTTTTCCCGTTAACGGTTAATTATCAGGAAAAATTTTACGCTGCAGGTGCCATTCCTGGCGGTTTCTTCAAGCGTGAAGGCAGACCGACTGAAAAAGAAACACTGATCTGTCGATTGATTGACAGGCCAATCAGGCCTTTGTTTCCGAATGGGTTTAAGAACGAAGTTCAGGTGATTGCCACCGTGATGTCGTTCAGCAAAGAGATTGATGCAGACATTCCGGCTTTGATCGGTACTTCAGCGGCACTGGCCATCTCAGGCCTGCCATTCAACGGCCCGATAGGCGCAGCCAGAATTGGATACACCGATGGTGAATACATCCTTAATCCTTCACTGGAACAACTGGAAACCTCAAAACTGGACCTGGTTGTGGCTGGTACTGATAAAGCGGTATTGATGGTTGAGTCAGAAGCTGACCTGCTCAGCGAAGCTGAAATGCTGGGAGCGGTTAACTTTGGTCATGATCAAATGCAAGTGGCCATTGAAGCGATCAAAGAATTTGCTGCCGAACACGGCAAACCAAGATGGGAATGGGAAGCCCCGGAAACCAATGAAACACTGATGGCTGAAATCAATGATAAATTTGGTTCACAAATCGAAGCAGCTTTCGCTAATCAGGAAAAAGAAATGCGTTATGACGCATTGGCCGAAATGCGCTCCGCTGTATTGGAACACTTCTGCCCTGAAGATGCTGAAGACGGACATGATCCGAAAGAAGTATCAGCACTGGTTGGTAAATTGGAAAAACAACATGTGCGTAACAAGATCATTTCAGGCGCTCCACGGATTGATGGTCGAGATCCGACTCAGGTTCGTCCGATCTCTGTGGAAGTGGGTATTTTACCCCGCGCTCATGGCTCTGCCTTGTTCACCCGTGGTGAAACCCAGGCCATCGTGGCCACCACTTTGGGTACCGGTCGTGATGCCCAGTTGATCGATGGCATCGAAGGTGAAACCAAAGATGACTTCATGCTGCATTACAATTTTCCTCCATTCTGTGTGGGTGAAGCGGGCTTCATGAGTGGTCCAAAGCGTCGTGAGATTGGTCATGGTCGTTTGGCCAAACGTGGTTTGATGGCAGTGGTTCCCAGTGAAGAAGATTTCCCTTATGTCAAACGTGTGGTTTCTGAAATCACTGAATCCAATGGTTCGAGTTCGATGGCCTCGGTCTGTGGTTCTTCGCTATCCATGATGGATGCGGGTATTCCGCTGAAAGCACCGGTGGCTGGAATTGCCATGGGCCTGATCAAAGAAGACGAAGGTTTTGCTGTGTTGTCTGACATTCTGGGTGATGAGGATCATCTGGGTGACATGGACTTCAAAGTGGCTGGAACCCAGGATGGTATCACTGCTTTGCAAATGGACATCAAAATCGAAGGCATTACCCGTGAAATCATGGAAATCGCTTTGAACCAGGCCACCGAAGGCAGAAACTTCATCCTTGGTGAAATGAACAAAGTCATTTCCGAGCCACGCAAAGAAATGTCGGCCTATGCGCCACGTTTGGAAACCATCAAGATTAATCCTGAGAAAATCCGTGACATCATTGGTAAAGGCGGTGCCACCATCCGTGCATTGACTGAAGAGACCAACACCACCATCGACATCACCGATGATGGTACAGTGACCATCGCTTCAATCAATCAGGAAGACGGTGATTTGGCCAGAAAACGCATCGAAGATTTAACTGCAGAAGTTGAAGTGGGTGCGATTTATGAAGGTAAAGTGGTTAAGATCATGGACTTCGGTGCCTTTGTTAACCTGCTGCCCGGACAGGATGGCATGGTTCACATCTCAGAGATTTGTCATGAGCGTGTGGCCAAAGTCACCGACAAGATCAAAGAAGGTGAGGTTGTTAAAGTGAAAGTGCTGGAAGTCGACAAACAAGGCCGTGTGCGTTTGTCAATGAAAGCCCTTGAGCCCAAGCCTGAATAAACATCAGACTTAAAGCAAGCAAAGAAAGCCCGCATTCAGCGGGCTTTTTTTTACTTTTAAAATACACCTGAAAAAAACATGAAATGAATGAGGTTGGCAGGATGAATTATGAATACCCTGTTAATTCATTATGAATTATCATCCCTGAAGAACTGACAGAGGAGCGATTCAAATATACTTTTTGCTTTTAATTGATCTTGTTGTGTGCGCTCAATCAATGAGTAAGCAACAGGGCAGGAAGTGTGATTTAAATGAGATTATCATCAACTACTTTGTTTGTTATGGCATTGTTTTGTTCATTGAACGCCAGGGCATTTAGTTTGCCAAACGGTGTCACAGCCCAGGATTGGCTCCACATAAAACAACAAATTGCAGCCAGTCGCTACCATCCACGGCCAACAGATGAAGGTTTTGTGGCAATGAATGCTGCACAGGGTTGGCAGGTTAACTATGCCCGGGATGGTAAGACCATCTTGCAGAATGCTGAGGTTGAGATTGGCATGAAATTAGCGTCTGTTGGACCCTTGCTAATAAAGCGAGAGCCAACACTCATGGCGGATGGTGATACCCTGACTTATCAGCACAGCAACGGCACAGAAGAATGGTGGGTTAATTCACCAGACAAAACGGAACAGTGGTTTCGCATCAACAACCGGTTGTCAACTGAGGGGGAGTTGCAGCTGACCATCGGGCTTGAGACCAACGCTGAAGTGAGTCAGTCAGGTAATCAGTTGGTTTTTACCACCCAGACCAATAAGCGCATCAGCTACGACCGGCTAAAAGTCTGGGACAGCCAAGGCCTGGTGCTGCCCAGCCACATGCAACTGGCGGCTGACCAGGCCAGCATCACCCTGGTGGTTGACGACCGCCAGGCCAGTTATCCAATCACCATTGATCCCAGCTTCAGTCAGGAACATTACCTCAAACCTGTGGTTGTAGATGCGTTAGATGAGTTTGGCTTTTCCATGGATGTAGATGGTTTAACTATGGTAGTGGGCACACCATTTGAAGACAGTGCGGCCACCATCATCAATGGTGATAGCAGTGATAACAGAGCGGGTGCCGCCGGTGCGGCGTATGTGTTTACTTATGATTTTAATGGCTGGCAGCAACAGGCCTACCTGAAAGCCAGTAATGCAGAATCCGGGGATAAATTTGGTGAATCAGTGGCCATCTCCGGCAGCTACATTGTGGTTGGGGCAGCCAATGAGGATGGTGATGCCAACAGTACCATGGATAACCCGAATAATTCGAGACTCAGTGCCGGGGCTGCCTATGTGTTTAAACAGGACGGAACGAACTGGACTCAGCAGGCATATCTGAAAGCCCATGAAACAGGTGGTGATGAATTTGCCGAGACGGTCGATATTGATGGCAGCACCATTGTGGTGGGTTCTAAATGGGAAGATGGTGACCGAAACAGCACCGTGGATGACACCAACAACAATGCCGCCAACGCCGGGGCCGTCTATGTGTATACCCGGTTGGGATCTGAGTGGAGCCAGCAAGCCTACCTGAAGACCAGTCAAGCCGAAGTAAGTGATCAACTGGGAATTTCTGTGGCTATTTCAGGAGACACCATCGTGGCCGGTGCCTTTGGAGAAGACGGTGATGCTAACAGCACCATCAACACGCCCAACAATGCAGCCAGTGAGGCTGGTGCGGCTTATGTATTCGTTCGTGATGATGGTCAGTGGAGTCAGCAAGCCTATCTCAAAGCCCACAATGCCCAGGCCAATGATGAGTTTGGGAAAGTGGTGGCCATCGATGGTGATACATTGGTGGTGGGAACGGTGCTTGAAGATGGTGATGCCAATAGCACCATGGCCTCATCCAATAACGGGGCCACAGATGCCGGCGCAGCCTACGTGTATGTTCGGGAAGATGCTGTGTGGAGTCAACAAGGTTATCTGAAAGCCGGCAATGCGGAGGCAGATGATGAGTTTGCAGATTCACTGGCCATATCAGGTAACACCATTGTGGTCGGAGCGCCCAGTGAGGATGGCGATGGCAACAGCACGATGGATTCACCTAATAATGACTTGTCCAACGCAGGAGCTGCCTATGTTTTTGTCAGGGTGGATGATGTCTGGGGGCAAAAAAATTACCTGAAAGCAGATAATGCAGGCTTGTCTGATCGTTTTGGCAACGCCGTCGCCCTTCGCGGGGAACACATTTATGTGGCAGCCAAAGGTGAAGATGGTGATGCCACAAGCACGATGACCACCCCCAATGACAATGCTTCAGCAGCTGGGGTGGTGTACGATTTCGCCGGAAGGTATTTTGTGGGTGGCCAAGCGTTTGGATTACCGCTGGGACAAGCCATGCAATTGTCTCTCAATGGCAATGAAATTTTATCTGTGGACCACAATGGCCGTTATGAGTTTTTGACTGATCTGCAGGACTTTAGGGATTACAGTGTCAGTGTGGTAAGTACCCCAACTGGCTATACATGCAGCATCGTCGGCGCTTCAGGCACCGTGGGTTATGAGGATGTAACCAACGTCAATGTGTATTGTTCTATCAGCACATTCAATGTGACTGGCACCGTCAGTGGCTTGACGGGAAATGACCTGATTCTGCGCAACAACGGGGTTTATGATGTGATCATCAACAACAACGGACCCTTTGATTTCGGTCCGGATTTTGCCAATGGCACGCCCTATGATGTGGTGGTGCTGACTCAACCGGACAACGGACAGATTTGTTCAGTGGCCAATGGCAGCGGCACCATCAATGGCAGTGACGCTCAGGTCGATGTTGATTGTGTCGGTTTGGATCACACGGTTGGAGGCAGTGTCAGTGGCCTGGATGGAACGCTGGTCTTACAAAACAATGGGCTCGATGATCTGACCCTGACAGGCAATGGGGGATTTACCTTTGACACGCCCATTGCTGCCGGTGAAGCTTATCTGGTCAGTATATTGACTCAGCCAGCACATCAGACCTGTGTAGTCAACAATGAAAGTGGCACGGTGGCCGATGCGGATGTCACGGATGTATTGGTGAGCTGTACCAACAACAGCTATGACATTGGGGGAAGTGTCAGTGGTTTGGCAGCCAGTGGTCTGGTGTTGCAAAACAATGGAGCCGATGACCTGTCCATCACTGCAAATGGAGGGTTTAGTTTCGACACACCACTCACCTTTGGTAACTCTTATCTGGTCAGTGTTCTGTCTCAGCCAGCACAACAGACCTGTGCGGTCAGCAATGAAAGTGGCACCGTAGCTGATACGGATGTCACGGATGTGCAGGTGAGCTGTACAGACAACAGTTATTTCATTGGCGGCAACGTCAGTGGTCTGGCAACGACCGGGCTGACGTTGCAAAATAATGCTACTGATGACCTGAACATCACCGACAATGGTGGCTTTGTGTTTTCACTACCCCTGGTCGATGGCAGTCCTTATCAGGTGACCGTATCAGCCTTGCCCAACGAACACAGCTGCCAGGTGAACCAGGGTTCAGGGGTGATTGATGGTGATGATGTGGTTGATGTGGATGTCCAATGCATGATCAATACCTATCAGATTGGCGTGTTGGTTTCAGGTTTAACCGGACCGGGGCTGATGATACAGAACAATGGCAGTGATGATCTGATCATTAATCAAAATGGGTCCACACCATTTGCCACTCGCTGGATCAGTGGCAGCCACTATGATGTGCAAGTGGCCAATCAACCTGACGATCCGGCCAATACCTGTGAAACCATTGGCCTCAGTGAGGGAGTGATTTCAGGTGATCATGTGTTGGTCGAGGTGTTGTGCGGTAATGACCTGATTTATCAAAATGACTTTGATTGAGTTGCTAAAAACCCGCCTCCTGGCGGGTTTGTTTTGCTTGGCTGGTCATACGAAAGAGGTTATTCACTGCCGGTAGTGGCATTCGTCAGGGTTGCAGATAATGGCCAGAGTGCCGACTGGTGTCAGGCAGTTGTTCAGAGTTTGCGACCCAGGCGTTTCTCAATTTGTTTCTTTTCCCAGTCACTGTCAAAGTGACCCAGCCAATCAAAAGTGGACAAGGCGTGCAGCGCCAGACCCAGCCCCCAGCCTAACAGGGCCCATAAAAACCACAGGTACCCCGGACTGGTGATCAGGTTGACCAGCATGATGAAAATATTAATCACCACAAAAGTCATGGCATGCAAGTAGAAGCTTTTTAGGCCCTGAACATACTCCATGGCCTCGGTTTCTTCACGGGTGATTAAAGGGGCCTGCTCATCTGTGGCAGGTCTGTGGTTGTCTTGTTTCATGGCTATCTCCGGTTGTAAATCATCAACATGCACTTCGAACACCGCCGCGATCGATTTAAACGACTCAAGACTCGCTGGCTTGCCTTTTTCAATGCGTTGAATGGTGCGGATGCTCAATCCACTGTATTCAGCCAATTGTTCCTGAGACCAGTTCTGTTGCAATCTGAGTTTTTTGACGATCATGATGATATTCGTTGTTTCACTGGATATCCATTGTCCTTATTATGCCGCAAATTGTTAGGACTGTCATGCGACTTGCGGGTGACAAGGCACCTGACAGCGGGCCCTGTATGCGCTCAATGAAACCCAACACAGAGCCGGGACAGCTCTGTATTGGATAAAGGTTGAAGGGGATTTATTTGGCCAAGTCCCAACCCAGTTTGTTGGCCAGTTTAGTGGCTTTCTTTTGCGCCCGTTTGGCTTTTTTTGGATTCCCCAGGTGCTCATGTAAAAGGGCTTCTGCCTGGTAATAGCTGACAGAACGATCGCGGGATTTTTGATAAGATTCAAGCAGGTCATTGATGTGGGATGTGTCCTCCTTTGTGAGTTGACCGGCCTGTAGCAAATGTTGTGCATAGGCCAACTGAGAATCCGGGTCACCGGCCTCTGCAGCCAACTTTAGCCAATATTCGGGCGGATGGTCTGAAGTGTTGATCAATTGATCTGTGATCAGGTATTCATAAGCTTGTCTGGCAGCTCTGGCATGTCCACGTTGGGCGGCTTCCACCATCCAGTTGATGCCACGCTGTTTATCTTGCTGGCAGCCTTTGCCGTAATAAATGTTGTATCCCAACTGAAACTGGGCATCGCTGTGACCGTTTTGTGCGGCTTTAAGCAGCCAGTTATTTACTGATGCTTCAGGCATGTCAACATAATCTTTGATCAGTGAACGTGAACTGGCAGCCAGGGCATAATAATACTGAGCAGCTGGGTGGCCGGCTTCGGCTTTTTGCTTGAGTTCATGTAATCTTTGCTGATATGTGCGGACCATTTCCTGCGGTTCATTGAGCACATATTGAACCATCTGAACTGCCGGTATGGGTTTGATGGTAGCCTGATCATCAAAGCTGATGCTGAACCTGAATTTACTGATGGCTTCGATGGTGACTTCATCAAAAACTTCGTTGGGTACAGATTCGAGTATATAAGGATCGCGCACTGAGCCATCAGGGAATATTTTAAACGCCACCCGCACCCAACCCTGGGTGCCATTGAGGTATTCACGTTTTGGATACCGGGGTGCTGCTCGTTCGGTCATGGTGATGTTGAATCCCTGGTTGTTTTCTTGCCGCTGATCAGGGTTGTGTTTAATGGGTGCCAGCTGAGACAGAATGGCGTCATCACCCCAGGATTCATTTAACTTTTTAGCCAGCTGAGAGGCCTGAAGGAGTTGTTCACTGGTCAGATTCTGCTGAATGATTTGGCGCAAATTCTGCAGATTATCTGAGGTTTCTTCCCCGATCAATTGACTCCATGCATAGGCCAGCTGAACATCCTGTTGCACACCTTCTCCATTAAAGTACATGTGGGCCAGGTGATAACGTGCCTGGTTACTGCCCAATGCAGCCAAAGACTTGAATGCATCAAAGGCCTGTTGATGGTGTCCTTGTTCATGTTGCTTGATTGCGGTGAGGATGTCTGCCTGAGTGGTTTTGGACCAGCCTGGTGTGACAGTCAGCAGCAGGAACAACAGAACAATTTGAAGATGATTTGACATATGAAATACTCCCTGTATTAAGAATTAAGACACCAAAAAAGTGTTTTTCCAACAACAAATCATAGCAAAAATTTGTCTTTTTAACAATGATCTGAATTTGACACGCTCAGGTTATAATGAGCATTTTTACCAGCATAAGTTCCTGAGGAAACCCATGAATCAAACCAATTACGTCGTTTTTACTCCGCTCAGAATTGCCCTGCTCATTGCGATTATCTTGTCCAACGCTGTGGCATTGGCCAGCTTTGTTTTTGACGGACAGCCATGGGCTCAAGCATTGCGGGTATTCGGCGTGGTGTTCATCATGTTGTTAGTGTTTGTGATTCTGCTGGAAATGGTGTGGTTGCATCACCGCGCCAAATACGTCAAAGATGACCCGGTTTATAAAAAATATCAGTTGGCCAAGTGGCTCTATGGCTTTTTGTTTGTGTTGGGCCTGGCCACGGGATTAGTTGTGTTATTATTGGATTGAACAGTCAACAAAACCCAGAAGGAGCACCGCAATGAGAACAACAGGCATCATCCTGATCATCCTTACCCTGGCGTCCTGCGCCACCAGCCCCACCGGTCGTAAACAACTGATTCTCGTTGGTGATCAACAAATGAATCAAATGGGTGTGACTTCTTTTCAGGAACTGAAAAAGGCGCAAAAGGTTGCCGGAGACCGCAGACAACAAAGTTATGTCGGTTGTGTGTCATTCGCCATCATCAATGCCCTGCCTGATCAGGGGCAGGACAATAACTGGGAAGTGGTGGTTTTTGAAGATGACAGTGCCAATGCTTTTGCTTTGCCTGGTGGTAAAATCGGAGTGCACACCGGTTTATTGGATGTGGCCACCACGCCGTCTCAGCTGGCCACAGTGCTTGGTCATGAAGTGGCCCATGTGCTCTCGCGCCATGGTGCCGAACGGGTATCCATTCAAATGGCAGCTCAAACCGGTTTGCAAGTCGCTGACATGTTGAGCAACCAGCACGTTGAAGGCTCACGTGAGCGGCAGATTGCCATGGCGGTGCTGGGCCTGGGAACCCAGGTTGGGGTGTTGCTGCCATTCTCCAGGACCCATGAAAAAGAAGCTGACCAGTTAGGTCTTAACCTGATGGCTGCTGCAGGGTTTGATCCTACCGAAAGTGTGCAGTTGTGGCGCAATATGGACGCAGCTTCCGGCGGTCAACGGCCACCTGAGTTTTTATCCACTCACCCTGAGCCGGAAAACCGCATCATCAAACTGAATGAGATCATGCAACAAGCCATTGGTATTCAACAACAGGCCCTGGCCAACGGAGTGAATCCCCGTTGTCGCCGATGAACGCATCAGTCTGCACCCATAAAGCGGGCCTTTTTGTGCAGAACTTCCAGGGTGGCGTTGACCAGGCCGTTTTGCGTAGGCATCACCACTGACCAACTGCCTTGATGTTGGCTCATCCTGGCATCACCCAAGTTCAGTAGATCAGTCACATTGGTTTGATTGGTGAATGCCTCACGAAAAAACTGTTCATCCACCAATCTGTCATCACCATACAGAGCCGCTCTTATCGCGGTATTGCTGTTGTGACTCAGTGGATACAGGCCACTGACCATGTGATTCAGCAGTTGTCTTTGATTGAGGAATTCAAACACCGCCCTGGACAAAGCAGAATCATTGATGCGTGATGGATTGCTGGTGGTCAGTTTGCGATAAATCTGCTGCTGTAAGGTGTTGACATGCTGTAAAAAGGCGTCATTGAGCGTGGTTTTAATCGGTTTCATTTCATCCACATAGGTGGTGGAGAGTGATTGATCCTGAATTTGAGCGAGCCAGGCGTCCCAGTTATTTCTGATGACTTGATTGACGTCGGCTTTCTGAGCAGTCAGAAAGGTCAGGCGGTTGGGCAGTAAGCCGAAAGTTCCCCGGTCCAGTGAGGTGTTGATTTGTTTACCAATGATGGGCAGCGGACAGGCCGTGTCCAAAGTTTCCTGGTTATTTTCACCAAACAAATAAATGAGCTTTTGCTCGCTGAGTAGTGGCTGGGTAAACACCGTCGCACCGGCATATTTGCCATTCAACCTGACAGACAGCTGTCCTTCAAAATTGGCTATTTTGTTGTTGTCCAGGTGGGTTGGAACCGACTTGCGGTTTTGCCATTGCACCTGGTCATAACAAATCTCCAGTTCGCCGAGGCCAAACTGGGTGGCCAGCCGGAGGTGATTGGGAAACAATTTCATCACCGCAGCAGATGGTTCCATTTCGGTGAATGCCCCACAGGATGTGGTCACATCACAAGGTTTGATGACCAGTCCATCAGGAATGTGTCGGGTCACCTGGTCAATTGAACCAAACAAATCAATGTCGCTGCCTTCAACCAGTTCGGTCTCAGCATAATCGGTGATGTGGTTATTGATTTCCAGTTTCAAACGTTCCCACTTGGCCAGCAATTTCTGATTCAATGCGGATAATGGATTGGCGTTGCTGAAACAGGACGGGTATTGGTTCAGTCGCTGTCCGCTGTTGATCAATGAGCCGATGGCTGAGGATTTGTTTTTGGCCGCAAAGAGACCTGGCCAGCGGTCATGAAACCAGGCAATTGATTCGGCAGCCAGCAGCCACTCAAAGTTGTTGGGTTGTTGAGTCAGCTGTTGCAAACAACTTTCATCAGACACGGCCTCTGTGGCCAGCACATTGATGATTTGAACACTCGGCATTTCCAGTGCCCGGTTCAGGCTGGTTGGGTTATCCGGTTTGACCTGGTTGCCAGACAAATTGGGTTCACTGGCCGTTTCTGTGGCCCATTTGTACAGTTCATCAAAACAGCTGTTGAATTGGTTGTCTGCTATGGGTTCGGCAGGTTCCGGTGGTTCTTTGTCGCTCAGGTTCAAACAAACCTCAAGGTTTTTTTGTAACTCATTGCGGATGGGATGGACGAGGTAAGCAGCCGTGTCGTCCATGCCCAGTTGCAGGTTGAGAATGTCCTGGTTCAGCACGGCATTGAAGTGATCGGGATTTTTGAATTTTTTTGGCAGTTCAGTCAACACCCGGGTCAACAGTTCCGGTAGCCTGACATCAATCTGGGTAGTGACTTCCTGCCAAAGCTGCCATTGTTCCAGGGCTCGTTCAAGCAGGGTGTTCAGACGGGTTTGTTCGTCAGCCGTAAGCAAGGTGGCACTGAGCTCAATCAGCTGATAGATTTCAATCCAGTCGTTGCTGAAGGCCAGCGGTTGATCTGTCAATCGGTGGTGCCTTTGCCTGATCAGAGCAGTGGTCAATTCATCGTGGTAATGAATGTCAGGATCAGTGACCGACAAAGCAGTGATTGGTTGTTCAAGGTCTGTACTCAGCCACTGCAGTGTCACTGACAAGGCAGATTGGGTGATTTCGCGGGGTTCAATTGGTTCCAGCGTGGTTTCCGGCCATACCAGCCAGTTGGCAACCTGTTGTGGTTGACTGCTGATGATTTGTTCCCAGAAATAAGGCAGATTTACCCAGTGCTGAAACGCCTGATCTGGCAGCAAACCGTTTTCCGGTTTATTGATTTGAGGTGGCAGTTCCAGGTTGGTGGTGCGCCATTTGTTCAGGGTCATGCCATTGTAGTGAGCAATCAGGGTCTGGGCCATCAAGGCATGCGTATTGATTCGGTTGAATGCCTGATAATCTGGTACTTCAGCTTCCAGCGCTTGTAACCACTGTTGTTGTAACTGTTCTGTAGAGGCGAAAGAGTGGGCCAGTTCCCAGGCCATTTGGGTCAGGTAAGCAGCGTGCACCGGGTCGTAGTTACTGCGTAAATGTGCAGCGATTGCATGGGCCGACAAAGTCACCGCGGCTTCCTGTGCTGATGGGTCTTCCTGGCTGTGACTGCTGAAGCTGGCCAGTAACAGGGTGGCGGTCAGTAATAGATTTTTCATGGATTTATTGTATCCGAATAGCGACAGCAACCAAACACTGAATCAGCACTTTCACTATTTATTGGGTACATAGGGCGATGTGAAATACAGAAAAGTGCTGATCAGAAATGCACCGAGTGAAAACATCATTAATTGGCGCCAGAAACTGTTCATCGGGCGTACGATGCTGATGTCGTTGACAAAAATGGTTTCGCAGGCACCATTACCCGTGTCAGTACGGGTGGTACTGGTGGCCCGCTCGTACCCTGTTGGGTTCTGATAATTGGCCAGCCAACCGGAGAGCGTGATCTGATCACCGATTTGAATGTCTTTGATGGTGTCCCTGACGAATTCATCGGCTGCCAACAGGTGGTTGTTGGATAATTGGTGGTGGTTAAAAGCATCCCAGGCCTGCCGGCTTTGGCTGCCGTAGTTGCAGGTGAACTGACCGTTACTGAAATCGAAATCCTGCAACAGTTCAGGATTGGCTGAGTCTCCCCAGACCACACAAAAGTCAGCCACATTGAGGTGGTCTTTTGATAAGGCATGAAGCATCATGCCATTTTCCGAGTCATGCAATCGGTAAGATACCACCAGACCATTGAGTCGGTAATCAAACCTGGGTTTGACAAGGAATTGTTCATCGTTGTAAGTGGTCATAAATGGTGCCTGATTCACAGCCCTCTGTACCGGATCAATGTTCAATTCAGGCAGCAATGGCAAATCCGCCGGAATCTCATTGCGGTTGATAAAAGAGATCAGTAACACCAATAAACTGACGATACTGAATTTGGCAGACAGGTTATGCATGGGCTCATTATAAAGCAATGCTCCGAAGACGTCATGAGCAACTGTTTCGGGCCCATTGACATCAATGGTATACTGGAATAAAGGCATTGAATATCAGGCAAAAAACCATATCGGATGAACTGATTTGGTCTACAATAAACCACCCGAATGAATCCATCAAAAACATGAAAAACCTGAAAATAATCACCACCGGAGGCACCATTGATAAATTGTATTTTGATGACCTCAGTGACTATCAAATCGGTAAGCCCATCATTGGTGAGTTATTGAACACATATCATGTGGGGTTTGATTTTGAAGTGGTGCCGCTGATGAAGAAAGATTCGATCTACATCACTGATGAAGACCGGGAACTGATACGTCAGGTGATCGCGAAATCTGATGAACAGCATTTTCTCATCACCCATGGAACCGACACCATGGTTGACACCGCACGTTTCCTCCATGGTATTGAAGACAAAACAATCGTTCTGACCGGAGCACTCACCCCGGCACGCTTCAATGCCACCGATGCGATTTTTAACATTGGTTGTGCTGTGGCTGCGGTGCAAACCAAACCACCGGGTGTTTGGGTCATCATGAACGGCCTGGTCTGGGACCCTGAACATGTCAGGAAAAACCGCAAAGCCAATCGTTTTGAGGAGGTGTGATCATGGCCAATATCCTGCGCGTTCATCCGGAAAATCCTCAACCCAGGTCAATCAAGGCAGCGATTGAAACGGTGCGCAATGGCGGCCTGATCATTTACCCGACTGATTCTGGTTATGCGATCGGTTGGGGCGTTGATAACCTCAAAGCCCCCAAAATTGTGGCCCTGATCAAACAAATAGATGCCCAGCACCATTACACCATGATGTGTTCCAGTATTTCACAAATGACGGAATTTGTATTGGTGGATAATGTGGCATTCCGGCTGATCAAACAGCATACCCCGGGACCTTACACGTTCATCATGGCAGCCACCCGACGGGTTCCCAAAAAGCTACAGCATCAAAAGCGGAAAACCATAGGCATCAGGATTGATGCCCATCCGGTGGTACAATCTCTATTGGAAGAATTGGGTGAACCTTTGATGACGTCTACCCTGGAATTCCCTGAAGTCGATATGTATGAGCTGGATGTTGAGGACATAGAGCTGAGGGCAGGTAACCGGGTGAACACCATCATTGATGCCGGCTATTGTGAACAGGACCCATCAACGGTGGTGGATCTTTCTGAAGGTGACATCAACATCATCAGGCAAGGTAAGGGCGAGATCGATTTTGTCTGAACAAACACCCAATAATCAGGTACAACAGGCAGAGATGCCGTTCGCTGTGGTGGAAGGCAAACCATTCACCCAGATGCCCACTGATTTATACATTCCACCGGATGCGCTGGAAGTCATTTTAGAAGCATTTGAAGGGCCGCTTGATTTGCTGTTGTATCTGATCAGAAGGCAGAATCTGGACATCCTTAACATTCCAATACATGACATCACCCGTCAATACGTGGAATACATCGAATTGATGCACCAGTTGAACTTCGAACTGGCCGCAGAGTACCTGGTGATGGCTGCCATGCTGGCCGAAATCAAGTCCAGGATGTTGTTACCCAAACCGGCCAGTGAAGAGGAAGAAGAAAGCGATCCACGGGCTGAACTGATCAGGCGGTTACAGGAATATGAACGCTTTAAACAAGCTGCTGAAGACATTGATGAATTACCCAGGGTAGGCCGAGACGTTTTTATTGCGACGGTTTATCATGACCAGCAACAACAGTCAGATGTGGACATTGAGGTTGACATCAAAGACCTGTTGATGGCCTTTAAAGAGGTGATGGCTCGGGCTGACCTGAAGGTGTCACATGAAATTGAACGGGAAGTGCTCAGTGTTCGTGATCGCATGACTCTGGTGCTGGATCAATTGATGGCCCACAAAACCATCAGCTTCTATGCATTATTTACCCGCGAAGAAGGTCGGCAAGGTGCGCTGGTGGCTTTTCTGGCGGTGCTAGAGTTGCTCAAAGCACAAACCCTTGAGCTGGTCCAAAATGCGCCATTTGGAGAAATTTACTTACAGGCAGCAGGCAGTTAACATGGAAATCAAAGAACTTAAACACACCATTGAAGCGGCTTTACTGGCCTTTGATGAGCCCCTTTCTGCCAAAGATTTACTGCAGATGTTTGCCGATCAGGAAATCACTGTTACTGACATTAATCAAGCCCTGAACGCATTGGAGGCTGATTATGCAGAGCGGTCGATTGAGTTAAAGCGGTTGGCCAGGGGTTATCGATTGCAAACCAAATCATCGGTACAACACTGGTTACAAAATCTACAACAACAAAAACCCAAAAAACTGTCCAGAGCGCTGTTGGAAACCCTGGCTCTGATTGCCTACCGTCAACCCATCACCCGGGGTGAAATTGAGGACATTCGTGGGGTGGCGGTGTCGAGTAAAATCATTCACTTCATGATGGACCAGGATTGGATCCGGGTACTGGGTTACAGGGATGTGCCCGGTAAGCCTGCCATGTTGGGCACCACCAAAGGATTTTTGGATCACTTTAATCTGACTTCACTACAGGATTTACCAAGCCTGGCTGAAATCAAAGACATTGAAACCCTGGAGCAGGAACTGGATTTTCCAGATCAGGCAGCCAGTGAAAACACACAACAGGAATTAAAAGATGAGTCATGATGACATGGGTTTTGAACCCACCGAACGCATACAAAAAACCCTGGCCCGTTGCGGGCTTGGCTCAAGGCGGCAAATTGAACAGGCCATCAAATTGGGACAGATCAGCATCAACCGCAAACCGGTGGTGTTGGGCCAAAAACTCCAGGCAGGTGATAAAGTGGTGTGGAAAAACCGCGTTTGGGTGGTGGAAACAGAGTCCGTCAGGCCCCGGGTATTGATGTATCACAAGCCCACAGGTGAGGTGACCACCCGCAAGGATGAAAAAGGCCGGTCTACGGTGTTTGACCGATTACCCAAAATAAAAGGGCAAAAATGGCTGAACATTGGTCGTTTGGACATCAACACCACCGGCTTGTTATTGTTCACCAATGATGGAGATTTCGCCAATCACATGATGCACCCCAGTGCCAATATTGATCGTGAGTATGCATGTCGGGTGTTTGGTGAAATCACTGAAGAAAACATCCGTAATCTGCTCAGTGGTGTCAAGCTGGAAGATGGTGTGGCGCGTTTCTCAGACATACAGCCTGCCGGTGATGAAGACAATGAAAAATCAGCGAACAGCTGGTTTCATGTGGCCATCATGGAAGGGAAAAACCGTGAAGTCCGGCGCCTTTGGGAGTCACAGAATGTGCAGGTTAACCGCTTGAAACGGGTGCGCTACGGAGGGGTTTTTCTGCCCAAAAATCTGCGTCAGGGCGAATGTCGGGAGCTGAATGCCAAAGAGCTCGACATCTTGTTTAAAGACACCGCTTATCAGCCCTCTGATCAATCACTGGTGGTTAAGTCAGTGAAAAAAGGCCGGCGCTGATCACCACTTAAATGGTGGTTTACGCCGCCAGTACTGGATCAGCAGAAATCCTGTGATGGCACCACCCAAATGGGCAATGTGCGCAATGCCATCATTTCTGGGGTTGATGCTGCTGAGCAGTGCAATGCCGGCAAATATCATCACGAAGTATTTGGCTTTGATGGGTATTGGCGGTAATACCAGGTAGATGGTGTGGTTGGGCCACATCATGCCATAAGCCACCAACAGGCCATAAACAGCGCCTGATATACCGATTGCACCAATGTCGCTTAACAATGCATTGGCCAGTCCTGAGCCAATGATACAAACCATGATGAAAATACTGTATTTTTTCTCTCCCCAGAAATGTTCAATCTGTGAACCAAACATCCAGATGGCAAAGCCATTGAAGAACAAGTGCATGGGGCTGCCATGCAACAGTGCATAGGTCACCAATTGCCAGGGATAAAACAATTCAGAACCGATCGGATAGAGTGGGAAATAACGGCCTATAAATTGTCCGCCGGTTTGTCCCAGGATGTTTTGTGCCAGGTACATCACCACAATGGCGATCAGGATGTTGCGGGTCACCGGTGGGATGGCGCTCAATGGGTTGTTAGCTTGCATCTGGGTTAAAGAACTCTTTGTATTGAGCCGGTAATCTGAGGCCATCGGCGTCAATTTCAAGGCCAAAATGGGCCACACATGCTGGTTGAAACTGAAAGGCTCGTAAAGAAAACAAGTGTCGCGCCAATAAAGACATGGTTGGGTTGTGTCCAACCAGTATCAGGTTGTCAATGTCAGCATGCCGCTCCATCACATCGCACCATTGACCGGTTTGGGCACCATATAAATTCGCTTGTGCCTTGATTTCAACGCTGTTGAGCTGTTCTCCAATGGTGTGGGCTGTGGTCGTTGTTCTCAGGGCATCTGAGCAGACAATCAAGCTTTTTGAAGCTGGTATTCTGGTGGCTATGAATCGACCACTTTGGGTGGCCTGCCGGATTCCCAGGTCAGACAATGGCCGCTGATGGTCAGTGGCCGTTGTGAATGGTGAATCACCGTGTCTGACAACGAACAGATTCATCACAACTGACTCAGCTCGATGGCTTTCTGTTTGAATTGGGTTTTGATTTCGCTGTCAGATAAAGCAGCAGGCAATGCCTCAATGTGCGCAGATAAAGCCCGCAGGCTGTTCTGATTGCTGTCTTTGTGTGGTTGAAAAAGCAGCCGGGACCGGTCGGCATGAAAAGCCTGTAGCTCAAAAAAATAAATCTTCTGTTGGGTACTGAAAAACTCATGGGCACTGAGGTTGGCTTGTTGATGAGACAACAATTCGTCATAAATATCAATTGCTGAATCGGCAAAATCATCAATCGGCAGGCTGACATTTGCGGTGTCAATGTCACAGGCAAGGAGCACCAATTGTGCGTCTTCATCCGGCAAATCGAGTTGAGCCAGCAAATGATGAGCCAGGTTACCCTGAAAAAAGTTTTTACTGCGTTTACCTCCGGAGCCAAATGTACTGCCTTCAATCATGGTTTTCAGCAGCAATTGGTTGTGTGATGTCCATAAACCCTGATCACTGGTTTGGGTCATCAGGCGATGTGCTTCAGTAAAACTGGCTACTTCATTGGCACCCACCAGTGAATCATCAGATTCAGGTTTTCTTGGTTCAGCCTGGCGCAGATCATGACAGGCGGCAAACAAACTCAGTAAGGCCAGTCGTTCGGGTGTGATGGGTTGTTCACTGGATTCCTGACAGTACATGATGCGCAGCAATAAGTCATTGATGTGGTATTCATTGTGGTAACTGCGAGGATGATGGCTGAGGCTGCCATTTCGAACGGCCATACGTGCATAGGCAATGGTCATGGCTTGAGACAACTGGCGATGCCATGGCTGATCAGCAAATACCTGGTCGGCCCACAATTGCCAGTGAGTCAGTTTGACATGGTCTGCTGGCAATTGTGCCAACACGTCTTCAGCCTGCTGATATTCGCTGATCATGCGCTCAGTTGAATCAATGGCTGCGGACTCATTCATTACAGTTTAACCTGTCGGGCCTTTATACAGGTCTTTCAGTTTAACATAATGCCGCGCTGAGTAGTCCAGTGATTCCATTTCAGCTGTGCTGAGCCGACGAACCATTCTGGCAGGATTACCCAACCACAACTCTCCGCTGCGGATCACTTTGCCAGGTGACAACAGGCTACCGGCCCCCAGCATACTGTGGTGCTCCATGTGGGCATCATCCAGTACAGTGGCTCCCATGCCAATCAGGCAGTAGTCATCAATGCGACAGGCATGCAGAATGGCTCCATGGCCCACCGTTACCCCCTGGCCAATGATCAGGGGCCCACCATCAGGGTTATGGTCAGAACGGTGGGTGACATGCAATACACTGTTGTCCTGAATGTTGGATTGGGCACCAATATGGATGTGATGAACATCACCTCTGATGACCGTCATCGGCCAGACAGAAGCATCGGCAGCAATGCTGACTTCACCAATCACTACAGCGGCTTCATCAATGTAGGCGCTGGGATCAATGTCAGGGTGGTGGTGTTGAAAAGGTCTGATGTTTTTCATAAAAAAAACGCCCCTGAGAACAGGGGCGCTGGATTGTTTTTATGATCAGTATTTGATCACAAAGTCGGTTTCAAATCCCTGGTCAGAGAAGCCCATCGATACGTCCTGATGAGTCCAGTAAAGCATACTGAGCGTTAACTCTTTCTGCATCTGCAGTTCCTCTTTGACCGATTGCGGCATGTTGGGCATGTCAGCCATGGCGAATACCTGTTCCATCAATTGGCGGTAACCTTCGGCACTGGCACTCATGGCAATCAACGCTTGCTTACCGGAATCCTGTACTTTTTCACTCAGTTCACCACCACCTTCATGACCCAGTGACAGGCCAATGGTATCTGCTGAAATGGCTGCATACAGGTGGCTGATGTCAAATGGCACGTCTTTGCCACTGATCATTGGCACTTTGTCGGCCAGGGTGATCAATGACCCATCGGTTTTCAGCTCCATACCCTGCAACTGTGGCACCATCATTTGTGCCATACCCATCAGGGCTTCGGTTTCGTCCACTGCCAGGAAAATCTGGGTTTTCAGACTTTCGATCATTTCATTGGGATCCGGGTTGGCCAGGTTGGCATTCTCCAGATTCAGTTTCAATTCGTCCAGAGACAGGTTAAAGCCCTTGAAATTACCCACAAAAGGTGGAATGGGTTGACTCAGTTTGGCCTGCATTTCAGCGGCTTGCTGGTTCAATGGTGCCAAATGTTCACAGGCATATGGCGATGCCACCAGATCATTGGCGTATTTAACCGCCACATCCTTGGCACCCATGAGATCAAAACTCATACCAAAAGCAAAGGCGGCATCGGCATTACCATGTGGAATGCGGCCGGCCAGGGTGGCCATGTCTGCGGCCAAAGCAGCATCCATTTCCCAAACAAAGGTGCCGTGAATCGTGTCATTGGTCAATTGTTTGTTGCCAGCGACCATGCGCGGCGCATGACCAATCAATGCTGTGATCTCAGCTTTACAGACAGCCGATAACATGTTGTCTTCAATTTGTAAAAAGTTCACCAATGCAGAATTGTGTTTTGCAGGATTGATGAAATGGTCTGCCAGTGTTTGAAAATCAACCACCATTAAATCGTCATTGGTGTAACCGTGAGCCTGCTTGACCTGATCCATCAATGACCGGTCGTTTGCCAGAGTAGTGGCCGGTTTTTCAGCACCAATCAATTGATTAATCAACTGATCCTTGATCACCGCAGGGGCACCCGAAATGGTCAGGTATTCACCGTCTGTGGCCAACAGCACAGTTATTTTTTCTGCTGCAATTTCACGGACTTTGATTCCACTGACCTCGGTCATTGTCATGGGCAGGTCAAATTCTTGTTGCGCCTCAGTCAACATGGCTTCCATCTGGTTACCGGCGCTGAGTTTGATACGAACTACCGGGAACAGATCTACCATGTAAACGGCGATTTGGGTTTCTCCCACTTTCAGTCCGACTTTGTTGAATTTGTCCTGGATTAACCATTTGTCCAGAAAACTCATGGCTTTGGTGGCCATTTCATTTTGATCTGTGGAGTCAATGGTGATCGATTCTACATCTTCAGGCATACCTTCACTTTCTAAGGTTTCGGCCAATGCTTCGGCCAGTTCAGCCTGCTTTTTCTCGGCTGTTTTCATGGCTTGTTTCATGAATACTTCAAGGTATTTAACGGCCCCATCCATATTACTTTGCATGACTTCCTGGTATCTGTCAGGATATTGATCAGGATTGATGCCACTGACCAACAAAAGCGGGGTGTCGGCAGGAATGTATGACAGGATGTCAGGCTGGGCAGCTGCCTGAGTGACCGCCTTAGCCGGGGTTTCTTTCGGGTCATCACTACATGCCACCAGGGACATGGTCATGACCAGGATCATGAGTTTTTTCATGGTTTGGATTCTCCTTTGGATTCTACAATTAAAACAGTTCCATCAATGTCGGTGACCTGGATAAGCGTGCCAACCGGTGCATCAGCACCTTTGACTTTCCAGGTTGAATCATCGACTTTGATTTTACCAACCCCATTGATGATGGGTTGGCTGAGTTCGAAGGTACGGCCAATGTATTGATGGCCGCGTTTGTTGAGTGTTGGGTGACTGTGTGATTTATCTCTGCGTTTGTCATACACATACCAGGCAATGACAGAAAATATGGTAGCGAGGGTGAAAATCACCATCTGTGATTCCCAATTGAGGCCAAACATCCATTGCAGCACAGCGGTGAGAAAAGCGGAAAAACTGACCCACAGCAGGTAATAAGAACCGACCATCATTTCCACCACCAGCAACAACACCGCGGCAGACAACCAGTGCCAGGGTGACAGACTCATCAGGTATCCAATCATGTACCAGCCTCCTTGTCTTTGAATTCTTTGACCAGTTCAGTGATACCGGCCAGTGAGCCGAGAACCTGCGTGGCCTCCATGGGCAAAATCAAGGTTTTCTGATTGGGAGAGTCAGCAAATTTGCCAAACTGGTCGAGGTACTTTTGCGCCACAAAATAATTAATGGCATTGAGATTGCCAGAGGAAATTGCTTCAGACACCATGTGGGTGGCCTTGGCTTCGGCTTCAGCCTCACGTTCTCGGGCTTCGGCCTCCAAAAAGGCAGCCTGTCTCAGGCCTTCGGCTTCCAAAATGGCTGATTGTTTTGAACCTTCGGCTTTTAAAATATCAGATTGTCTGTGGCCTTCAGCTTCCAGGATTTCAGCCCGTTTAAGACGTTCAGCTTTCATTTGTTTGGCCATTGCTGCGACCAAGTCCTGCGGTGGCTTGATGTCTTTGATTTCAATCCGCGTGACTTTGACCCCCCAGGGTGAGGTGGCCTCATCAACCACGGCCAGTAAACGGTGGTTGATTTCATCCCGCTTGGACAGTGATTCGTCCAGATCCATGGCGCCCAGTACGGTTCTGATGTTGGTCATGGTCAGATTGAGGATGGCATATTCCAGGCGGTTCACTTCATAAGCGGCCTTGACGCAATCCAGAATCTGATAAAACACCACCCCGTCGACAGTGACCACGGCGTTGTCCTTGGTGATGACTTCCTGTGATGGCACATTGGCCACTTGTTCCATCATATTGATTTTCCGGCCAATGCGTTCGACAAAAGGCACTTTCATTCCCAAGCCGGGTGAAAAAACCCGACGGAATTGTCCAAATCGTTCTACGGTGTATTCAAATCCCTGTGGCACAACCACAAATACACTGCGCAGAAAGATGACTGCAAATACGCCAAGAATGATATAAAAAATGGTGTCGTCCATAAGGGGGCCTCCAATCGCTTTGTAATGATTTTAGCATGATTATAAATCATTTCTCATGTGCCATTGGTGATATCAAAAGAAGTGGCAGGGAATTATGCGACGCTGTTCACTAAATCCTGACGGGACAGGGGTTTGCTCAACACCTCTGTAATCCCCAACTGTTGGAGTTGGTTAATCAGTTGAGCCGTTGGATTGGCAGTCATTAACAGGCATTTATCAGCCATCTTGGACAATTCATCCCACACCTCAGTCACCTGCTTGTTACCCAGGTTCAGGTCACTGATGGCCACATCAAATCGAGCGTTGGATTGAATCAGTTTGCGCAGGGCAGGCAGACCATTGATGGCCGTGACCTGGTGATTGAGTTCTGTCAGGTAATGCTCAAACAACAACAGGCAATCTTCGTCATCATCCAGCAACAATACTTTTTTGGCTGTTACCAGCACAGCAAGTGGCATACTCAGTCGAAAAGTGGAGCCTGAAGAGTCACTGTGATGCAGGCACAACTGTGCAGACAACTGTTCAGCCAGCATGTTGGAGATCACCAGGCCAATGCCATTGCCGGCCGCCTCACTGCGGTGCTCTCTTGACCAGGGTTTGAACAACTGTTTCCGGAACGCTTCACTGATGCCACACCCGCTGTCCTGAACCTCACAGTGAAATTCATCACTGGTCACCTTCGAACTGATTTTAACGATGCCCTGATCGGTGTACTTGAT
Organism: Marinicella sediminis; assembly: GCF_002000055.1. Taxonomy (GTDB): domain Bacteria; phylum Pseudomonadota; class Gammaproteobacteria; order Xanthomonadales; family Marinicellaceae; genus Marinicella; species Marinicella sediminis. The sequence continues at coordinate 204,800 of NZ_MVBD01000003.1, forward strand.
GGCATTGCTGATGAGGTTGGTAAGGATTTGCACCCATTTACCTTGATGGCACTGTATATGGATATCATGATCAATGGCATTGATCAGTTGCAGGTTCTTTTGTGCGGCCTGTAACTGAAAATCCCGACACAGTTCTGCCACCACTTTGGCTGGTGAAAAAACCTGTTTTTGCTGACTGCTTTGTTGATTGTCATAATCCAGTGTTTGGCGGATGATGGTCGATAGTTTGTCGACATTGCTGTTGATGATTCGGGTGGCTTCACTCAGCTCTATGGCGTGCTCGGCCAATAAATCGTTGTAACCCTTGATGGCATTGAGCGGGTTGCCCATTTCGTGTGACAGTGCGGAAATAAAAAAAGATTTGGCGTTGTTGGCTTCGCGAAGTTCCTGATGGGCGGTTTCCAATGCCTGAAACAGTCCTTTAAAGCGCAGTTTTTCAAGCTCTTCATCATGCGCCATTTGTTGCTTGTACTGTACCTGTTGATGGATCACATCCACCGGTACCATGATCAGATATTTATGCTCATTGGTCAGGGTGAAATGCACATCATAAACATGTTCTTGGTGATGATAAAAAGGCAAATAAAAGGATTCATCCAGTGGCTCTGCTGCCAGCACGGGCAGAACCTCTTTGATGTCATTGATTTGCGAAACGGCCAATACGTCCCTGGCAGTTTGATTCAAGGAAGTGACCTGATTGTCCGCATCCAGGGTGATGACGACCCAGCCTGTTGCCTGGTAATGTTCATGAATCTGCTGAACGATTTGTCCGGGTAGTTTCACGACAGTAAACGACTCAGGGCCGCAAAGCCCTCTTCAACATGATCTCCGGTTTTGGCACTGGTCCAGAAACTGTGTGCAGTCAGTCCGGCAATGGATTGATCCAGTGCCGGCTGCCAGTTGATGTCATCTTTTCGGTCAGTTTTATTGATGAAGCAGACCGCAGGCAGGGCTTTTAACTCGGGTGAGTCTGCCACAATATCGGCCAATGTGTGAACCGACTCGGGTTCAGTGGCATCGGCCACAAAGATGATGCCATGGGCTCCTCTCAGGTAAGGTTTGTAATGATTTTCCTGTTCAAAACCCGCAATGTCCCAGATGATCAGCTTGGTTGTGTTGTCAATGATCTTGGTGGAAATGGCGACCCCAACTGTGGTTTGATATTTATCGGCAAAATGATTTTTCACATAGCGGTCAACCAATGAAGTCTTCCCCACTGCAAAACGTCCGATCATACAGATTTTTTTAGATTTCATCGATTGACCTCAAACCAAACCCCAATCAGATCGGTATTCACGGTTGTGGTGATCTGTTCGCAGAGGATGGTTTCAACTTGAATGAGTGAGCGATCAACGCCCGATTGCACCAGCTGTTCTGCCAGCCAGGTACCCCTTTTGCGGTTATTGGCGTTGCTTTCCTGCAATGAGCCCTGGCAATCACTTTGAGCAATCAACTTGATTTGTTTTGCCTGGTTGTGTCGGTGCAGCGTTAAAAATGCCGCAGCTTTTTGGTTTAACAATGACTGCTGTGCAGGGCTGAGTTGGTTTGTAGCGATAAAATTAAGCGGCTCAGAAGTGATGCTCTTAAGCTGAGTCGAGGCGTTCAGCAGGGTTAATCCCGAAGCATCAATGGCCTCAAAGTGTTGATTCAACAACTGCCAGTAATCGTCAACATCGCTGACCATCAATTCTCCGGAAGCAACAATTTTTTCATCAATCACCTGCAATTTGAGGTATTCAGGCAGGGGATGTTGTTGCAGGTGGTTCAGCAACTGCTGATTCAGATCAGGCGGTTGTGGCCGTGCTGTGCTTTGGTCATCTACCTGGCTGATACCGGGTATGATGCCCAGCATTTGCCGTTGTAGCCGGTGTTGTTGTACATCATCGAAATGCCCGGTCAGGGTGAGCAAGCCATGCCGGACTTCAACCTCTAAGTCGGGTTGATTGAGCAATAACCTTACCCGGTTAGCAATCAGTTCATCATCCAATGATACATAAGGTTGTGTTGCCAGGCGAATATCTGCAGACAGCGTACTGGTGTCCGCCAATGGATCCAGTAATCCGGTCACCAAAAAGCCATCGTCATTTGGCGTGATCTGCTGTACCACCAGACCATCAATGGCAGCCAATTGGAGCCTGGTTTCGCTGAGGGCTTTGTGTTGCTGATAGGTACGCCATGAAAACCAGCCAATTAATAACAAAGCAATGATCAGCCAGGGCCAGAAATTAACTCCGGATGATTCCTCATCATCAGATTGGCTTTTGGTGACCAGTAAATTTTCCAGCTCAACTTTCAAATCCGGGTTGTTATTCCAGGTATTTTGATCATTGATGTCGCTGGCAAAGTCGATGTGGATTTGTTCAGATGCGGCAGACAAGTGATCAACCAGCCTCGGGGTATATGCCCCTTTGATGACCACGGCCAGATTGGCCTGACTGCCGGAGATGACCTCCACATTGCGTTCTCCTAACTTGGCTGCAGACAAATGGCTGCCATCATGCCCCATCGAATCCTGGACAAAACTTTCAATGGCAGTCAGCATGGCTGAGATGGCCTCTTTGTCTTGCATCAAGGCATCCTCGTGGCCGGCATGTTCAATCAGTAATCCGGATTCTTTGTCAATCAGAAAAACCTGTTGCACCTGGTATTCAATGGTGTTGCTGAAGACTATTTCAGTGAACGAAATACCTGTGCGATAGGCTTGCCAGCGCCACCTCAGCGCTTTGATGGAAAAGCGTTGCTCCATGGCCCGGTTAACGTCCTGGACAAATTTACTGATGGCATTGGCAACTGACTGCCTGATCATTGGCCCCATGATGGGAATCATGGCGTCAATGAATGATTTCTGATTGGCTTTGATGGCCCTGGTCAGTGCTTTGGGGTCAAGCCGGGAGAACTTTTTTTGAAATTCAGGATTTTGTTTTATGGTTTGGTCAGCCGCGTTGTCCAGTACCTGGCTGACTTTTTCGGTGAATGCCTGTCGATCATCCAACAGCTTTTGTATGGCTTTGATCTGTGCAATTTCCTCACCCAGCAGTAAGGATTTTAGTTTGTCACGATCTTCGCTCATGGATCATCAGCCTGCGATCTGGTCTGCCATTTTTTTCAATAAGCTGGCTAATTCCTTGCGGTGGGTCAGGTTTTCATCCAGGGCATCGGTTTTTTGTTGCAGTTCACTAAGGATGCTGGCTTCGGTGTCAATGATGGTATTTTTCAACTGTTGCTCGAGTTGTGCCAGACGTTCGTTTTGATCTGCTGATAAGTGGTCCAGACCCTGATTGCTCTGTTTTTCCAGGGTTGCCAGGTTTTGACTTAATTGCTTGTCCAGCGCTTCCATTTTGTTCTTGATGCCATTGAACTGCTTGTTGATCTCAGCTTCCAGTTGAGCAAAACGTTTTTCGATGTTTTTGGTTTGTTCGCCAAACAGAATGTCTCTGATCTGGTCGACGGAATTGGCGTTGTTTTTATTGTCTGCCATTATGATGCTCCTTGATCGGTCTTAATCAAACGATAACCTTTGTGATAAACAGAAATCAGTTTCCATCCGGAACTGCCATCAAGATCCAGTTTTTTCCGTAGCCGGCTGATGTGGGTATCCACTGTTCTGGTGGAAATGGAGGCAGTCTTGGTCCAGATGGTTTCCAACAAATAGTCACGCGAAATCAGCCGGTCCGGGTTGTTGAAAAAATAAAACGCCAGTTGGAATTCTTTGGCTGTTAGTTTGATTGGGGTGGCCAGGTAAGTCACGGTGTGCTCGTTGCTGTCAAACTGAAACGGATCAAACTCCCGTTTGTTCGGGTTACCTTTATTATGCCGTCGGTGAAGGGCCTGAGCCCGGGCTATCAGCTCGACCTCTTTGATGGGCTTGACCAGGTAGTCATCAGCTCCCTGATCGAGTGCTTTCACCAGGTCATCATCATGACCACGGGTGGTGGCGAAAATAACCGGCAAATCATGAAAATCACTGGATCGGATCCAATTCAGGATTTCCAGTCCATTCAGTCCGGGTAGGTTCCAGTCAAGAATCACCAGGTCGGGCTGTTCATAGGGTAATTTATCAATGAAAGCCCTGCCATCAACAAACAATTGACAGTTGTGATTGTGTGCTTCAAGCCAGTGCTGCATTAACTCAGACTGGTCTGTATCGTCCTCTAAAATAAATACGTTCATCCAAATGCTTTTTGGTTTGTACTGATAATCCCATTATTCTAACGCAAAAAGACATCATTTAGTATGTTCGCATTGTCGTCGGACCTGTTTTCAGCTCATCCAATTGAGTATTTTCTTTTTCAATTGGCTGTAAGGCGCCCTGACCAGGTTGTTCAGGTTGATCCGGGACTGATAGTAAACTGACTTCATGTGACTCATCGCCAGGAAGCCCTGGTGGCCGTGGTAGCTGCCCATGCCGCTGGCGCCAATGCCACCGAATGGCAAGCCTTCCTGTGCAAAGTGCACCAGGGTTTCATTGATCGCCAATGAGCCTGAAGTGGTTTGTTCTCTGACCTGACGGATCACCGCCGGACGATGACTGAACAGGTACAATGTCAATGGTCGTTCACCTTGGTTGATGAAATCAATGCCGTCCTGCAGGGTGTCGATGGTCATGATGGGCAGATAGGGGCCAAAAATTTCTTCTTGCATTATTGGGTGATCAGCGGCTGGGTCCAATATCAGGGTAGGGGGGATTTTTTGTCTGGCAGGTTCCGACGATTCACTCAATGGCACGATTTGTGTGGCAGCAAGTCCCTCGGTGTATTTGTTGAGTCGTTGCATGTGATGAGCATTAACCACAGCCGTGTAATCATCATTCTCAGCAAAGTCTGGGTAGCTGGTGGTCAGTTGTTGCTTCAGTTGTTCGACCAATTCAGCTTTGCGCTCTTTGCTGATCAGGATATAGTCCGGTGCGATACAGGTTTGCCCTGCATTGAACCATTTGCCTTTGGCAATGCTGTTGGCGGCTTTGTCCAGTGGATAATTATCATCAATCAGCACGGGCGATTTACCACCCAATTCCAGGGTCAGCGGGGTGAGGTGCTGGCTGGCATTGTTCATGATGATTTTACCGACCTGCGTGGAGCCGGTGAACAACAAGTGATCAAGCGGCAACTGACTGAACTCATTGGCCACTTTTGCGTCGCCTAACACCACAAAAACTTCGTCTTCAGTAAATACTTGACGCAGCAGTTTTTGGGTCAGGGTGGCAGTTTTCGGGGTTACTTCAGATGGTTTGATCATCACCCGGTTACCGGCAGCGATGGCCGCCACCAATGGTTCAATGACCAGGTTAAAAGGATAATTCCAGGGTGCCATTACACCAACCACTCCTTTGGGTTGGGGGGAGATGGCACATTTTGAAGGGAAGAATTTCCAATTCGCGTGCCAGACCTTTTCCCTGGTCCATTGTTTGATGTTTTTTAAGGTGTGTTTGATTTCATCAAGACAAACCATCACTTCGGCCATCTGTGATTCCTGGGCACAACGGTGAGAAAAATCACTGCTGACTGTGTTGATGATTTCTACCTGGTGTTGTCGTATGATGCGGGCCAGTGACTTGAGGCGCGCGGTGCGTTCAGCCAGGGTCAGTGCCGGCAGTTGTTTCATTTTTTGCAGTTGTTGTTGCATATTTAGGCCAATGGTAGGTGGATGCTGATTCTGGCACCGACTGTGAGGTTTTCTGCCTCAATGGTGCCACCGTGTTCTTCGACAATTTTCTTAACGATCGCCAGTCCCAGCCCTGAACCGCCTTGTTTGGTGGTTTCGTAAGGTTCGAACACATGTTCGATGATGTCTTCGGCGAATCCATGGCCGTTGTCGGTGATGTTTAACTGGAGTTGATTGTGGTCTGTGCGGGTGCTGATGGCGATCCTGACATCCCCTTCATCGACGCTTTCCTGGGCATTCTTAATCAGGTTGGTCAGTAATTGAGTCATCCGGCCTTTGTCGAGTAATAATTGAGGTTCGGGTTCGATCAAATCGAGTTCAAACACAATACCCGGATGAGACAGACTGTACAGGTCGACAATTTCATTGATCAGCTGATTGAGCCCTCCCAGTTCTTTTTTCAGCTCCGGGGGTTTGGCATAGTCTGAAAAGGCATTCACCAGGGTTTTCAGGTTTTCCACCTGAGAAACGATGGTTTGGGTGGCCCGGTTGAGGATCTCATCTTCTTCTTTTGACAATTTGCCGGCGAAACGCATGTGCATCCGTTCGGCCGATAATTGGATTGGGGTGAGCGGATTTTTGACCTCATGTGCCAGTCTTCTGGCCACTTCACTCCAGGCGGCATCACGCTGTGCCTGATTGATGATGGTCTGGTCATCAAACACAATCACATGACCACCGCCTTCAATTTCCTGTTCACTGATCTGCGAACCGCGGACCAGCAGGATCCGCCGCAGAGAATCTTCTGCGATCAACACTTCCTGTTGCCAGTAATTGGTTTTGTCAGTCACTTTTTGTTTGATCAATTCAATCAAAGGCTGCAATGTTGGGTTTTTCATTGCTATGTAGTCGATGTTGCGATTGATCAGGCTGTGCTTGCCCAGATGGAGGATCTTATGGGTGGCTTCATTGCTCAGCCGGATCAGCAGATCCTGATCAATACTGATCACACCACTGGTCAGGTGAGACAACACATTCTCAAGATATGCCCTTTGGTTCTCTGCATCACTTTGTGCGCGGTGAGCCAGTGCGCTGGAGGTGGCGATTTGTGATGACATGGAGTTGAATGACTCGATCAGTAGCCCCAGCTCATCCTTGGAATCCACCGGAATGACTTTACTGAATTTACCTTCAGTGATGTCTTTGGTTGCTTCAGACAACAGTTTAATTGGTGCCACCAACCGGCGTGCTGAAGAAAATGCCCGCAGCATGGCCAGCAACACGCTGATCAACAGCACAATGGTCAGGATGATGTTGAAGGTGCTTTTCAGTTGTTGACGCTGATAGGTTTGTTTGTCGTACTCATGAAACTGGGTTTCGATGTTGATGGCCAGGCTTTCATATTCTTCGGGAATTGGAAACAAGCCCTGCAGGTATCTTCTCGAACCGACGCTGGCGGTGTTATTGAAGATGGGCAAAACCACGCGGATTTGTAAGCCGGTGGCACCGGCAGGTTCAACCCGGGCATAATTGCGGTTGTTAGACACTTCGTTGAAAGTATTTTGTGGCAGGGTCGGAGAGACAAAGTTTAGGGGATCTATGTTGCTGCTGCTGACCAGCTGTCCATCAGAGCCATAGATGGACAAAGAATTGGCTTTGGAGTTATCCAGTAAACGATCGAGGTAGATCGCCTGATTCAATACCGGTACTTCAGAAAGTTCGGTGACCATGCTGCGGGCTTCGTTCAGATGTGCCAGGGTTTGGGTGTCCAGGAAAGTGTTGCCCAGGGTGATGGCATCATTCAGTGCCTGGTCGGTTCGCACATCAAACCAGGAGTCGACATATTGATTGACCAGCATGGTGGCAAACAAGTACAGCACGATCACTGGAGGCAATGACAAACCGGTGAACATCAACACCATGCGGGTGGTCAGCTGAATACCGGGTTCCTTGTCTTTTCTCTTCAGGTACAACCAGACAATGCGTTGAATGATGATCAGGGTCAGGATCAATACAGCCAGGACTGATGCGGCGAACAGCCAAATGTATATCCGATTAAACTGTTCAGCTCCCTGAATGGCCCGGGCCAATAGGTATAAAGCGGTCAGCAAAGTGATCAGCAATGCCATGATGGGCAGGTTCTTGTTGAGCAACAAAGGTCGCAGCTGTTTCATCATGGCTGGCTACCAGGGGGTTGGCTCAGGGCTGTGCGTTGCCAGTCTGAATTGAGGTTCCAGTCCTGATCAAACACAGTTGGCAACTGCATGGTTGAGGGCAGCGCCTGTTTATCCAGGAAAAAGCGGGTTTCCACATGAGTGGCCTGTTTAAAGGCAGTGAAGCGAAACTGACTTTGCAAAGACATGTGCTCCAGTAACTGCTCCAGGGTAACAAAACTTTGTTTTTCGTCAGATCCACGATGGGTCAGTTGGTATTGCCTGCTGAGGGAAAAGTATCGCACTTGATAGGTGTTGATTTTGCTGCTGATTTCATCATCAAACCACCAATCCACTTGCTTGAATAATTTGGCTTGCATCACAAAAGTGATGACAATCCCGTTGTTGATTGCTTCTTTGATTTTGTCTGAAATCTCCAGATCAAACCTGGGGTTAATGAGCAGCTCAGTCTGAGTTCGTTGTTGATGGGTTTGCTGATGAGTGGCCTCTGCCAGCAACAGGCCCGGAAGCAGCAAACAGCACAACAACCAAGATTTATTCATGATTGTTTGCTCAACAGGCAATAATAAAACCCATCCATGTCATCGGTTCCAGTGATGATTTGCTGACCATGCAGCGCAGTCCGTGCACCAGGTAGTTGTAAAGGCAATTCAGAGAAGTCAGGTTTGGATGAGAGGAATTTTTTAATTTGGCGTTCATTTTCAGAACGAAACACAGAGCACGTGGCATATAGCAGTAAGCCGCCAGGTTTCAAGAGGGCGGACATGGTTTGCAGGATGTCCTGCTGTAATGCCGTCAATGGTTTCAAGTGTTCAGCCTTTCTGGATATTTTGATGTCCGGATTGCGGCGGACCACGCCGGTCGCACTGCACGGAACATCGAGTAATATTTTGTCATATTTTTCACCACTGTACCAAGTTTCCGGTTGGGTGGCATCTCCGCAGATCAGCTGGTGAGCTGTCAACTGCAGGCGCGTTAGGTTGCTTTTGACCTGATCTAGTCGGCCCGGTTCCTTTTCGAGGATGTCCAGAACAATGTTCGGCTGGCGTTCCAGCAGGTGACAAGATTTGCCGCCTGGTGCAGCACAGGCATCCAGTATCCGTTCACCTGGCTGCGGATCAAGGATCATCGCAGACAATTGTGCGGCGGCATCCTGAACCGAATATTGGCCGCCGTGCAAAGCACTGTCACCGCTGGCTTTGTGGTCACTCATCAGCCAGGCTGTGGGAATCTCTGGATGTTGCTGGCCGGCCAATTGCTTAGCCGGGTTTTTATTGCGTACCCACAAGGGGGGTTTTTGGTTATTGGCCTGCAAGATTTGCAGGTAATCATCTGGCCAGTCTTTTTTTAGAATGTCAATCCACCATTGGGGATGTTCAAACTGTTCAACAGGTGTTTCTGGTTGGTAAATTTGGTCGTTGATGGCCAGGCGCAACACTTTATTGACCAATCCGCTGGCCCAGTTTTTTTTGTTCTTACGCACGGTCTTGATGGCTTCATTGACAATCGCATGATCAGGCGTTTCCATGTAAAACTTTTGCGCCAGACTGAGGGTCAGCAATTCGCCAACCCAGAGATCCTTGAGTGGTTTTTTCAGGTGTTTTTGCCAACGGGCTGTGAGGCTGTAATGATGACGGAGTGAAACGTAGCAGGCATGTTGAATCCAGGCCTGGTCCTGCGCAGGAAGCTGATCAGGCAGTACCGATTTCATGGCTGCTTTCAGGTGCTGTCCTTTGATGACCACCTGGTACAGCACCTGTGTTGCCAGATGGCGGGTGGCTGTCATACCGTATACCAATCCTGTTTGGCAGCCATAAACGCGCCCACTGGCATGCGTTTTTTGCCGGCTTTTTGCAGATCAAGTATGCTCAATTGAGCTTCGCCACATTGCACCACCAATCGTTTTTTGCTGGCTTCCACCAGGGTGCCAGGATCTGCGGTTGACGTCGATGACACCACATGGGCATGCCATAGTTTGAAGGTTTCCCCCTGGATCACCGCCTGAGTACCCGGCCAGGGGTTAAAGGCCCTGATTTGGCGTTCAATTTCAATGGCCGGAAGGTTCCAGTCAATCCTGGATTCTGTTTTCTTCAGTTTGTGTGCATAAGTGGCCTGATCATGGTCCTGAGTCTGTGCCTCAGGTAGTTGCCCTGATTCCAGCTCTGCAACACAACTGATAATGGCTTCTGCGCCCATGTGGCTCAACCGGTCATGCAATGATTGTCCAGTGTCATCGGGCCTGATATCGGTTGGATACATGTGATACACGGGTCCGGTATCCAATCCTGCTTCCATGTGCATGATGGCCACTCCGGTGGTTTCATCTCCAGCCAGAATGGCGCGGTGAATGGGGGCTGCGCCTCGCCACTTCGGCAACAGTGAAGCATGGATGTTCCAGCAGCCGTGGCGGGGAATATCCAGGATGTTTTGCGGAATGATCAATCCATAAGCCACAACCACCATCAGGTCAGGATTCAGTTGCTGTAACAGCTCAATGGTTTCCGGATCTTTCAGATTGGCCGGTTGATGAACCGGAATACCGTGTTTTTCTGCTTCGATTTTGACCGGGGTTTTCTGTACCTGTTGGCCACGACCTTTGGGTTTGTCCGGCTGTGTAAATACCGCTTGAATGTGGTGTCCGGCAGCCACCAAACCGGCCAGCGGCGGGACTGAAAAATCTGGTGTGCCACAAAACACAATGTTCAGCATCACATGTCCTCCAATGGTAATGAGATCTGCGATGGCTTGATGCTGCCCTGATCATGAAAGATGCGTTTGTATTCAGCCCTTGAAACCGAAACATAGCGTTCGTTGCCACCAATCTGAATCTGGGCACCCGTTTTAATGGCTTTGCCGGTTTCGTCGATGCGTACCACCATGGTGGCTTTTTTACCGGTGTGGCAGATGGTTTTGAGTTCCCTGAGTTCATCTGCCCATGCCAATAAATACTGACTGCCTTCAAACAATTCACCTTGAAAGTCGGTACGCAAGCCATAAGCCAGCACCGGCACTTGTATCTGGTCAACAATGTCTGTCAGCTGATAAACCTGTGCTTTGCTGAGAAACTGGGCTTCATCAACCAGGATGCAATCCACAGCTGGCTGTTGACTGATCAGTTCGAACAGGTTTTCAGACTGATTGAAGATGATTGAGGGTGAGTGAATCCCAATGCGGGATTTCACCACGCCTTTTCCAAACCGGTCATCCAATGACGATGACAGGATCAGGGTTTTCATGCCGCGCTCGCGGTAATTATGACTGGATTGCAGTAAGTGCGTGGTTTTACCAGCATTCATTGCAGAGTAATAAAAGTACAGTTTGGCCATGCCACAGTAGACAGTAAATGCGCCATTTTAACAGAATTCAGCGGTCAAAAGTCAGGCCTTGTTTCAGGTGATTGATTCAATCTCTGAGCCGCATTGGTTGATGACTCAGTGCTTGTGGGTTGAAAAATTCACTGCGCCGATATTTAAAAGTGCTATGATAATAAGGGTGTGGATGAATGCTCAACTGATACGTTATGACATAAGTGGGAAAAAAATATCTGATAATCATGGTTGTTGTGGTCACGGTGATGGTGACACTGTTCATTGCGGCCAGGGGGATATACCAGTATACAACCGATCAGCACATTGATCTGCTGGATGACCAGCTCAAGTTGTGGTCTGAGCACAACAGCCTCGACAATCTATTGCATGACCATTCTCCTGATGTGCAGCCGCACAGTCCCAGCGTTACACCAGACATTCAATTTCCAGTTTTACAGTCATTCAATCCGGCCGGTTTACTGATCATTGAACATCAGCACAATCAGCCTGTGGTCCGACATTGGTTTCCTGTGGCTGGCAATTCGGTTGATCCCGAACCACTGTTGCAAGATCTGATGCCCGTGCTGGCCAGGGACAACCCCCATGGAATGGGCCTGACATTCAGACGGCAGGATCAGTCATACCGGGCATTGTTGATCGATGCTGCCGCAGGCAGACAGGCCGTATTGTTGGCCAGACAATCGGTCATGGTCAGTGACTATGTGGTGTTGCTGTTGTGGATGCTGGTGATCATAGTGCTGGTTTCAGTATTGATTTATCTGGTGCATGTGTTGATTTATCAAAAGCGCAGGAAACGCTGGCTGAACATGATAAAAAACGCCAAAATTGACCCATTGACCGGATTGCCCAACCAGCATCAGTTGCAACGGGATCTGAAACACGCCAGGCACACCAACCTGGCCTTCATCAAGTTCCACAATTTCAACAGTATTCTGAACACCTATGGCCCAGCCATCACCGATGATGTGATCAGGCAGATTTCGGCCGTGATCGCAGGTTTTTCTCATCCGTTGTCAAAAAATGGTACTTGCTACCATGTTCAACAGGCGGTGTTCGCAACCCTGGAAGATCAGCAGATTTCCTATGAAAAAATTGCCCAGTTGACCAAAGACCTGGTCACGGCCATCATGACCACCCGGTACGAGGTTGGTGACGGAGAATACATTTCGGTGAATGTCACAGTGGGAGCGGTGCGTCAGAATCGGGATGCTTTTATGCTGGCCAACATGGCCTTGCAGGAAGCTGAAAGGAAGAACCTGCAGTTTTATCTGATTGATGAACATGACAGCTGGTTGCCAGAAACGTACAGGCGTGATCTGGCGCTGACTCAGGTGTTGCTTGAGGGTCTCAAAGAAGATCGCATTGTGGCTTATTATCAACCGATATTTTGTGCCAGGACCAAGCAAGTGGTGAAATATGAATGCTTGTCCAGACTGATCGGCCGTGATGGTGAAGTGGAACTGATGCCCAATGTGTTTATTCCGTTGGCTCACCGCGCCAATGTGTATGCGCAAATCACCAAAGCCATGATTCGTCAGGCCATCAGCCTGGTCGAAGCCTACCACATCAACGTGTCTCTGAACCTCAGTGTTTCGGATATTCACAACAGACGAACCTGTGAATACCTGTTTCATAAACTCAAAAGTTCTGGCCTGGGTCAGTACATCCAGATCGAACTGTTGGAAAATGAGGCCATCATTGAAACTGACGACATCATCGAATTCATTGGGGAGCTGAAGTCCATTGGCTGTCGGGTGGGCATGGATGATCTGGGTAAAGGTCATTCCAATATTGAACGGCTGATTAATTTACCAATTGATTATGTCAAAATCGATCGTTCCATCATGGAAAACGTAACGCACAACCTGGAGATGCAGAATGTGGCCAGAGGAATTGTCAAACTGGCTCACAAAAAGGGCCTGGAAGTGGTGGCTGAATACTGCTCCACCAGGGCCTTGACACAACTGGCCATAGATCTCGGGGTGGATTATTTGCAAGGATTCTATCTGGGTAAACCCGGTCCCTACGAATTTGAAGTTAATGCAGACGCTGACAAGCCGCTTTCATCACAAACGGTGCAGTGACTTTCTGTTAATATGTGGCTCCAATCACCAGGCGTCCATTTTTTTGCATGAATTATCAACACATCCAGGTCTTCATCAGTTGCCAGAATAAGTCAGAAGCCAAAAAATTGGTTGAATCTTTGTTGGCAGACCAGATAATTGCCTGTGCACAAATTTTGCCTGAAGTGGAATCTTTTTATCGCTGGAAAGGTCAGATCGTCAATGATCAGGAATGTTTGCTGTTGCTGAAAACCCGGCATCGGCATTTTTCTGCAATTGAACAACTGGTCAGAGAAGGGCACAGTTATGATGTGCCGGAAATCATTGCTGTCCCGCTGGTGGACGGCTCAACAGACTATTTAAAGTGGATCGATGAACAAACTGAATAAACTGATATTGATATGGGCAACCGGTTGGTTGCTGCTGCACAGTGTGGCTGGACAAGCTGCTCAGCAAAATCCACCGCCACCAGATGAGGCCATGCAGGTATCATACCGGGTAATTGATGGCAATCAGATAGAGGTTCGGTTTGAGCTGATTGAGGATGTGTATCTGTATCGCCATGCATTGGCATTCACTGGTGAAAACCTGATGGTGGATGAAGCAGCGCTGTTCATCCCGGCGGGCAAGGAAAAAGATGACCCTGCATTTGGTCTGGTTGAGACATATTGGGATGAGCTGATCGTGCGGGTGCCGTTCAGTTCAGTGGGTGAAAATCCGGTGTTGAAAGTCAAGTACCAGGGCTGTGTGGAAAATTTCATTTGTTATCCACCACAACGGCTGTCTTTTGATTTATCGGCTGAACCTTTGTTGTCGTCCGGCGCGCCTGCGCCCATACAACCGGCCGGTTCCCTGTTGAACAGTGGTTCCGGTTCCGGTGGATTCTTTGGTGGCGAACAGTTGTTACCTGTCGACCAGGCCTTTCAGTTTGAAACCATTGCCCTTGATGGTGATCGCCTGATGGCGCGATTTACCATGGCGCCCAATATATATCTGTACAAAGACCAGATTCAGTTCAGCAGTTTCACCAACGGAGTTTCGCTGGGTAAGCCGGTGTTTCCGCAGGCGGTGCTGAAGGATGACCCGGAATTCGGTTTGGTGGATGTTTATTATGACGTGGTGGAAATCGAGCTGCCGATCAGTCGCTCGAAGGCTGGGCTCAGCCAAATGGACATTGAAGCTGCTTTTCAGGGGTGTGAAGATGGCAAGGTTTGCTATCCGCCAACGGCACAATTGGTGACCGTTGAGCTGCCGCCTGCGGTGACCCTGGTACAAACCGAAGACCTGTTGGACAGTGAGTCAGCCGTTGAATTATCAGAAACCGAAGTCATCAGCCAGGTGTTTGACCGTTCTGTGTTACTCATCCTGTTGCAATTTTTTGGATTTGGCTTGTTGCTGTCTCTGACCCCTTGCGTGTTTCCCATGATTCCCATTCTGTCTGGCCTGATCGTGGGTCAAAAGAACCCCTCTACAGCCAAGGCTTTTACTTTATCGGTGGTTTATGTGCTGGCCATGGCGCTGACTTATACCGCAGTCGGCGTCATTGCAGGAATGGCTGAGGTCAATTTACAGGCATTGTTCCAGACACCCTGGATCATCATTGTATTCTCTCTGGTATTTGTGTTGCTGGCATTGAGTATGTTTGGTTTTTATGACCTGCAGTTGCCAGCCAGCTGGCAAAGTAAACTTTCCGGTATTTCCAATCGTCAGAAAAGTGGATCATATGCGGGAGTGGCGGTGATGGGGCTGTTGTCAGCCTTGATTGTCGGGCCTTGTGTGGCACCTCCGTTGGCGGCAGCGGTGCTTTTCATTTCATCAACCGACAGTGGACCGGTGTTGGGTGGATTGGCCTTGTTCGCCATGTCAATTGGAATGGGCGTACCGTTGATTGCGATTGGCACTTCTGCTGGGAAGTGGATGCCAGGTGCCGGGGGCTGGATGAATGTGGTTAAATCATTCTTTGGTATCCTGTTGTTAGGCATGGCCATCTGGTTCCTGTCGAGAATTATGCCTGGTGACACCATTCTGATGACATGGGGTGTGTTGCTGATTGCCACCGCGGTGATGTGGCATCAGCATGCCAAAGCCAATGGACTCAGTGGCTGGGTCATGTCGCTGTTTGATGCGTTGAAAGTCATCTTGCTGGTGGTGGGCATTGCCCAGCTACTGGGAGGCATGGCCGGTAAGGAAGATCCTTTCAGGCCATTGCAAGGGGTGTTTTCCGGTGGTGCCACTGCGGCTGAACAAAAGGTGAACTTCAAAACCATCAAGTCAGTGGATGACCTGAACCGCGAAATACAGCAAAGCAACCGGCCTGTTTTTCTGGACTTTTATGCCGATTGGTGTGTGGAGTGTATCCGCATGGAAAAAACCACCTTCAAAGACCCTCAAATTGTTGCATTGGCTGCTGAATTTACTGTGCTGAAAGCTGATGTCACAGCTCAGGACGATGAGGACAGGGCGTTGATGAAGCAGTTTGGTGTGGTTGGTCCGCCAGCCAGTTTGTTCTTTGCTGCTGATGGTACCCCGTTAAAGGCGAGAAACTTCTTTGGCTACAAATCTGCAGGCGAACTGAAACAAACGTTTGAAAAAATATTAAATTAAGCACATTTCTGGACATTCGCTACCGATTGATGCACAATCGCTGAAATTATAAGCAATATATAGAATTAACATGCGCGAAATTGCGGTCATAAACGGTCCCAATCTGAACCTTCTGGGAGTCAGGGAACCCGAGGTTTATGGCACCGAATCCTTGCAAGACATCAACGACAAAATGAGCCATTTGGCTGATGAGTTGGGTGTGTCTTTGCGGTTCAGGCAATCCAACGCAGAACATGAACTGGTCGAATACATTCATCAGTGCTATGCCGACCAGGTTTCAGGTATTGTCATCAACCCGGCTGCGTTTACCCACACCAGTGTGGCGCTTCGCGACGCTTTGTTGGCAACCGAAATTCCATTCATTGAAGTGCACCTTTCCAACATCCATGCACGGGAATCATTCCGTTCACAGTCGTGGTTGTCGGATGTGGCCATTGGCACCATCACGGGTATGGGCTCAAAAGGCTACCTGATGGCACTTCGTTACTGGCAAGACTAATTCAGCAGGATAAATCAGTGGATATCAGAAAAATAAAAAAGCTCATTGAATTGTTAGAAGACTCTTCACTCACCGAGATGGAAATCACCGAAGGCGAAGAAACCGTTAAATTATCACGCATTTCACAGCACAGCCAGCCAGCTCCGGTGGCGGTTCAGGCTGCTGCACCGGTCGCTGCACCGGCACCTGCTGCTGCCCCCGCACCTGCGGCCGCTGAGGCAACCCCGGAACCCTCTGGTTTGCTGGTCCGCAGCCCCATGGTGGGCACATTTTATGCATCACCCTCACCAGATTCTGAACCGTTTGTCAAAGTGGGTCAGTCTGTCAATGTAGGTGATACACTGTGTATGGTTGAAGCCATGAAGATGTTCAATCAGATTGAATCTGAGCACAAAGGTAAAATCAAACGCATTCTGGTGGAAAATGGTCAACCGGTTGAATTTGATGAACCATTGTTTGAAATTGAGTGATCTTAAGGGGCCATTATGTTCAGTAAAATAGTCATTGCAAACCGGGGTGAAATAGCCCTGCGGATTTTGCGCGCCTGTCAAACCATGGGGGTCAAAACGGTGGCTGTTCATTCCACAGTCGACCGCAATCAAAAACACGTAGGGATGGCCGATGAATCGGTATGTATCGGACCACCTTCCTCATTGGAATCCTACCTGGACATCCCCAAAATCATTGCTGCGGCTGAAGTCACTGACGCCGAAGCCATCCATCCGGGCTATGGTTTTCTGGCAGAAAATGCTGAGTTTGCTGAATGCATCGCCGAATCCGGCTTTAAATTCATTGGACCACGGGCTGAAACCATTCGCCTGATGGGTGATAAGGTGGCGGCCATTGAAGCCATGAAGGCTGCCGGCGTGCCCTGTGTACCCGGTTCTGACGGACCATTGAATGACGATGCCGAACGCAATTTAAAGATCGCCCGTAAAATTGGTTATCCAATCATTGTGAAAGCCGCTGCCGGTGGTGGTGGACGAGGCATGCGGGTGGTACACACTGAAGCGGCCCTGAACAATGCCATCATGACCACCAAAACCGAGGCGAAGGCGGCATTCGGTGATGACACGGTGTACATGGAAAAATACCTGGAAAATCCAAGACACATTGAAATCCAAGTGCTTTCTGACATGCATGGCAATGCCATTCATTTGGGTGAACGTGATTGTTCCATGCAACGCCGCCACCAAAAAGTGGTGGAAGAAGCGCCGGCTCCCGGTTTGACAGATGAAGAACGTGCGGCCATCGGTGAGGTCTGTGTGGCTGCCTGTAAACGCATCCAATATGAAGGAGCAGGAACCTTTGAGTTTTTGTATGACAGTGGTTGTTTCTATTTCATTGAAATGAATACCCGGATTCAGGTTGAGCATCCGGTCACTGAATTGATTACCGGGGTTGACCTGATCAAGCAACAACTGCTGATTGCATCCGGTGAGCCATTGAAAATTAAACAAGATGACATAAAGCTGACTGGCCATGCCATCGAGTGCCGGGTCAATGCAGAGGATCCGGACACCTTCATGCCATGCCCCGGAACCATTGATATTTTTCATGCACCGGGTGGACCGGGTGTGCGGGTTGACTCACATGTTTATGATGGCTATCCTGTACCGCCAAACTATGACTCCATGATAGGTAAAATCATCACCCATGGGGAAGACCGGGAAACGGCCATCAGACGCATGCGTTTGGCGCTGGCTGAAACGGTGGTCAATGGCATCAAAACCAACATCCCGTTACAACAGCGGATCATGACCGATCAGGGATTTGTCAGCGGTGGTAAGAACATCCACTACCTGGAAAAACGCCTCAACGAAAATAAATAATGCCGTTTTACGAGCTCACCGTTCAGGTTGCCCAGCCGCAAGTTGAAGCGTTGGATGAATTACTGCACGCCAATGGTGCGGTTGGGGTGACTTATGTGGATGCCAAAGACCACCCCATTTATGAACCGGCACCTGGTGAAATGCCTTTATGGCAGGACATCAAACTCATTGGTTTGTTTGATCAACAGACCCTGATGCAACAAGCCAGTGATCAGCTGGCACAACAGCACCCTGCTTTACAGCAACTCAAGACTCAACTCAAAGACCAGGTTTGGGAGCGTGTATGGATGGATCATTTTAAGCCGATTCAATTTGGTGCGCACAGTTGGGTCATTCCAGATGGTTTTGCCGTGGTTGATGAGCAGGCGGTTAATCTGATGTTGGATCCGGGACTGGCCTTTGGCACCGGTACTCACGAAACCCCCGCTTTGTGTTTGCGATGGCTGGATGCCAACAGAGCGCATTTGAAAGGCAAGCGACTGGTGGATTTTGGCTGTGGTTCAGGGATTTTGGCGGTGATGGCTTTACTGCATGGTGCACAAGAGGTGATTTGTGTGGACATTGATGAACAAGCCATTCAGGCAACCTGGCAAAATGCAGAAAAAAATGGCGTAGCGGGTGGTATCAGGGTAGTAAATCCGGAAAATGTGGACACCATCAAGAATCAGGACGGGGTTTTGGCTAATATATTGGCTGAACCTTTGATGGCGTATGGTGAATCCTTCAGGCAGATGTTGAAACCAGGAGGCTTTGTCATCCTCAGTGGTATTCTGAAGTCGCAGAAAAACCGCATTGTGGAAAAATACAGCACCCTATTTGTTGACATTGAGACAGAAATTGACCAAGATTGGGTTCGTGTGGGAGCCATCAAAAAATCAGGCAATGAATGACCTGATCATCCAGTCACCAGATTGACAGCAACCGTTCTTTCGGGTCAGTTTATTGGCGCTGGATATTTCCGTTAACAAACCAATTGGGTGAATTAAATTGTATACGCAATGCAGAGGTTGTGGTGAAGTATTCGTGATCGAAGTGGATCACCTCACCCACGCACGCGGTCATGTCAGGTGTAACCTGTGCGGCACTGTTTTTGATGGTTTGGAAACCCTCAGTGCAGAAAAACCCCATGAAGATGAAGACCTGTTGTTACATGATTTTGACAACGCCCCGCCATTGCTGACACAAGCCTATCATTCCATGCTGGTGGCAGATACCGTTGAAGAAGAACTGGAAGAACCCATGATTCCGGGGTTCGCTGAGGCCAGCACTGAAGAAACTCCATTTGCCAGCCAGTCAGCAGAACAACAGCCATCTGATTCATCCCGCTGGATGTGGCGGGGTCTTGCTGTGGCGATGTTGGCCGTGTTTTTTTGGCAGGCGCAAATGGCGGTGGCTTCCGGGCAAATCAAGTTGCCAGAGAACAGCTATACAGATGAGCTGTGCCAATGGATCAGTTGTCAGCAGCCTGGAGAAGCTGTGGATCTGAGTGCCATTTCTTTGGTTTCCAGAAACATCCGGCCCCATCCAGGCAGAGATCATTCGCTGATCATATCTGCCAGCATCATCAACAGCAATGAAGACAGCCTTGCATTCCCGGCACTGGAAATCAAATTATCAGATCTGGACGGACAGATTGTAGCCATGCGACGTTTCCTGGCAGAGGAGTATGTACCAGGTGATGTACTGCGGGCAGGCTTCGTGAGCAACACCCTGATACCGGTTAATCTGGAAATCCTCAGCCCGGGTGATGATGCGGTGGCATTTGAAATTGGGTTTGTACAACCATGAGCCAGGACAGCCACAGTCAAAAAAAATTCACCCGTGAATCGGTTCGCCGCTACCTGGAGTCACTCAATGGCCATAAACCCAATCAATTGTATGATTTGGTGATCGAAGAAACTGAGCGTGGCATGATCACTGAAGTCTTGAAATGGTGCAAAGGCAACCGCACCAACGCCGCTGAAATGCTGGGCATCACCCGCACCACCCTGCGCAATAAAATGCGCAAGTTGAATATTTCCTGAGCATTTGGTCATCCAGACACCGGTTACCTGCTCAGATTGTATTAACACTGGCCGATTCTACTTAAAAATCCCTGATATCCATTAACTTCAAAATTATTCGCGTTTATAATACGCGCTCCTTTGAGCACAATCACATATATCATGGCACAAAATCGTGTACCCATCAGAAGGGCTTTGATCAGCGTTTCTGACAAGACCAACCTGGATATGCTGGCCAACGGCCTGTCACGGCTGGGTGTTGAAATCCTGTCCACTGGTGGCACCGCTAAAATGCTGGAACAATCAGGCATTTTGGTCACTGAAATTTCCCAATACACGGAATTTCCGGAAATGATGGATGGTCGCATCAAGACTTTGCATCCGCGGGTACATGGTGCCTTACTGGGTCGTAACGGGGTGGATGATGAAGTCATGGCACAGCATGGCATTGAGGGGATCGATCTGCTGGTGGTCAACTTGTACCCATTTGAAGCCACCATCAAGCAACAGGGTGTGACCCTGGAGCAGGCGATTGAAAACATCGACATTGGTGGCCCGGCGATGATACGGGCAGCATCCAAAAATCATGACCGGGTCACCGTGCTGGTAAACCCGGAAGATTACGAAGAAATGCTTGATGAATTGAGCACTTATGGTGGCATTTCTCATGCCAATCGTCATATTCTGGCGGCCAAGGCATTTGCCCATACCGCTCGTTATGATGGTTTGATTGCCAATTACCTGAGTGCCATCAATGACACCGAAGAACAGGAAGATTTTCCCCGTTATTTCACCAAACAATTCAATCATCGGTCTGAACTCAGATATGGTGAAAACCCCCATCAGAAAGCCGCTTTTTACACCGAACAAAACCCAGCCAGCGGCACCATGGGGCATGCCTGGCAAATTCAGGGTAAAGCGTTGTCGTATAACAACATCGCCGATGCCGATGCAGCTTTGTCTTGCGTTAAAGAATTCAATGACTTGCCGGCTTGTGTGATTGTCAAGCATGCCAACCCTTGTGGTGTGGCCACTGAGTCCAACCTCACGCTGGCTTATCTGAAGGCTTTCGCCACCGATCCTACATCGGCATTTGGTGGCGTTCTTGCATTCAATCAAAAGTTGACCGCTCAGGTGGCTGAAACCATCCTTGAGAAGCAGTTTGCTGAAGTGATTGTGGCGCCGGCCTATGAGGATGAGGCACTGAAAGTGTTTGCCACCAAGAAAAACCTGCGGGTGATTTGTTGTGGTGATTTGCCCGAACACACCAAACCCTGGAAAATGTACAAACGAGTCAGTGGTGGCTTGCTGGTACAGGATGCCGATATTGAAATGATTGATGTGGCCCAGGCTGAGGTGGTCTCAAAACGGACCCCGACAACTCAGGAATTGACGGACATGGCCTTTGCCTGGAAAGTGGCCAAGTGGGTCAAATCCAATGCCATCGTCTATGTCAAAGATGCCCAAACCATCGGTGTGGGCGCCGGTCAGATGAGTCGGGTGGTGTCGGCCAGAATCGCCTCCATCAAAGCCGATGACGCGGGACTCAAAGTACCGGGTTCAGCGATGGCTTCAGATGCGTTTTTCCCATTCAGGGATGGCATAGATGCGGCCGCTCAGGCAGGCATCACAGCGGTGATTCAACCCGGTGGTTCAATCCGTGATGAGGAGGTCATTCAGGCCGCCGATGAACATGACATGGCGATGATTTTCACCGGCATGCGTCACTTTAACCATTGATGGAGAAGGCAATGAACAAGGTGTTGGTGATTGGTTCAGGTGGCAGGGAACATGCCCTGGCATGGAGGATGTCGCTGTCGACCACAGTGGCGCAAACATTTGTGGCCCCTGGCAATGCGGGTACCGAATTGGAGCCTTTGCTGACCAATGTTGATCTGGATGTCAGTGATTTTTCTGCGGTGATCAGTTTTTGTCAGCAAAACCAGATCACGTTGGTGGTGGTTGGCCCGGAACAACCCCTGGTCGATGGCATGGTGGATGCCCTGAGTGCTGCGGGAATTGCTTGTTTTGGTCCCAATCAACAAGCTGCGCAGCTGGAAGGGTCTAAAGCCTTTGCCAAAGATTTTCTCTCCAGGCACAACATCCCCACAGCAGCCTACGGTGAATTCACTGAAGTGGCACCGGCCATTGAGTTCCTGTCCTCTCAGGACATGCCCATTGTTATCAAAGCCGATGGACTTGCTGCCGGCAAAGGTGTGGTGATCGCGGAAACTCAGCCAGAGGCTGAAGACACCGTGCGCGACATGTTGGCAGATAACGCTTTTGGGGAAGCCGGTTCGCGAATCATCATTGAAGAATTCTTACAGGGTGAGGAGGCTTCTTATATTGTCATTGCTGACGGTAAAAACTTCATTCCCATGGCCACCTCGCAGGATCACAAAGCCCGTGACAACGGTGATCTGGGCCCCAACACCGGTGGTATGGGAGCCTATTCTCCAGCTCCGGTTGTGACTCCGGCGATCGATCAACAGGTGGCAGAGCAAGTGATTCAGGCTACCCTGGACGGGATGGCCAAAGATGGTATGCCATTCACTGGTTTTTTATATGCAGGTCTGATGATCGATTCGCAAGGGCAGGCCAAGGTGCTGGAATTCAATGTGCGTTTTGGCGATCCGGAAACCCAACCCATCATGACCCGTTTGCGAAGCAATTTAGATGAATTGTGCCTGGCGGCCATCAATGGCAGCCTGGCCAAAGCGCACTGCTTGTGGGATGAGCGCTATGCTTTGGGCGTGGTGATGGCTGAAGAAGGGTATCCCATGGCTTATGAAAAAGGACATGCCATTCAGGGATTGGGTTTGGTCAATGAAGACATCAAAGTCTTTCATGCAGGAACCCGTCAGTCCGATGGTCAGGTGTTCACCCATGGTGGACGTGTCCTGTGTGTCTGTGCCCTTGATGACAGCCTGGGTGAAGCGCAGAAGAAAGCCTATCAGGCGGTCAAACGCATCTCCTGGGGCAGCGAATACTATCGCACGGACATCGGTTTCAAAGCCATACGCTGAAGTGGCATTATCCTGATAAATGAAAAGGTCACCACAGGTGGCCTTTTTTGGTTGTGTCCAGCAAAATCGTGTATACTGCTTTTTTGAGCGTACATGTGTAAACTGAAAATGACAACCCACCTCGTGAAGCATTATCCTCCCGCAGAAGAACGCCTGAACATCGTTTCGCATGCGTTGGGGCTGGTACTCAGTGTACTCGGACTGGTGTTGTTGATCGGTGCCGCTGTTCAATCTGCAGAAATGGTTCGTCTGGCGGCATACCTGGTCTACGGTTTAAGTATGGTGGCCCTGTATGCCGCTTCCACCATTTATCATTCGACGCAAACACCCCATTTGCGCAAAAAACTCAGGGTGGTGGACCATGCGGCCATCTATTTATTGATTGCCGGTACTTATACGCCATTTATGTTGCTCACCATACCGGGTACTTTGGGTTATGGCATCCTTATTGCGGCCTGGTCGATGGCGGTACTGGGCATAGCTTTGAAGGTCTTTTACACCGGGCATTTTGAGTTGTTATCGACCCTGTTGTATGTTTTCATGGGCTGGGCCATTGTGTTTGCCATCAAACCACTGGCAGCAGCTTTGTCTGCTGAAGGTTTGGTATGGTTGATCTCAGGAGGTGTTGCCTATACCGTTGGTGCGGTGCTGTATGCCATCAAAAAACTGCCCTTTAACCATGCCATTTTCCACCTGTTTGTGCTGGCAGGCAGTGTGTGTCATTTCATCGCCGTCTATCATCACAGCTGATTCACCGTCACACAATCAACGGTCAGATTTTCCAGCCTGTCCAGCATGGCGGAGGTACACAAACATCGGTTTTGGTCATCAATGACCAGGGCCAGTTCAATGCCCATTTTTTGTGCCACTTTATACCAGTTTTCAGAGCCCGCAACCACCAATGCAGTGGCCACAGCGTCTGCCTTGATGCCTTGTTCAGTAATGACAGTAGCAGACACCACCTCAGCCACCGGCTGGCCGGTGTCGGGGTGAATGATGTGGGCGTATCGCTGACCGTCAAATGCTTTGTAGCGCTGGTAATTACCAGAGGTGAAGATGGCTTCATCACCTGACACTGTCAACTCAGCCACTGGTTGCCAGTCAGCGGGTGATTGGATGGCAATGCGCCAGGGTTGATTGCCTTTGCGGCCGATGCTGCGCAAATCGCCACCTGCGTTGACAATGGCGTTATCTATGCCATGCCTGCGCAGCACTTCGATGGCCCGGTCTACGGCGTAACCTTTGGCAATGCCACCAAAATCCAGCCATACATGGGGGCTTCCTGCAGACAGCTTGTTACCATTCAATTGCAGCCGTGAGGTATTTAATTGCTGACCAACCAGGAAATCAATCTCGGCTTGTTCTGGAGGAGGGGTGAGCAGTGGGTAATCATCGGTGTGAAATCCCCAGACATGAATCAGTTCACCCATGACCGGATTGAATAGCCCATCAGACTGTTCTGATAAGCGGATGGTGCTGGAGATGAAAGCGGCTTCTTCATCATTTAGGCTGACTGATTTACCAGCCCGTAATTGTTGATTGATGGAAGTCAAACGACCAGGTTTCCAGGCATGCCATTGGTGATGCATGTCATTGAATAAATGGCTGATTTCATCGAAGGCATGTTCGGTGGCTTTGTCGTCATCATGCCATATGGTCAGGTTCACCAGGGTGCCAAAAACAAACAGTTGATGTTCGGTTTTTGTTCCGCTTTGGTTATGGCAGGCAGTCAGCCAGTACAGGCAAATCAGGACGATTGAAGTTTTATTAAAATCAATGTTGATACTCATTCTCATTAGCATTACAATTCACCCACTTATTTTATACCATAACCATAACGAATGAAAAAAGCACTGATATTGGCATTGTTATGCCTGGCCGGAGCGGCGGCCGCCCAAGACACCCCTTCACTGGAAGAGATGTGGAAAATCATTCAACAACAACAGGCCACCATCGACTCATTGCAAAAACAATTGGCTGAACAGACAGAGCAGGTCAAAGTCACAAGCGAGCAGTTGGAAGCTGATGTAGAAGCTCAGCAAGAAGCCATTGCCGTGGTGGCTGATGCCATCGAAGAGCAATCGGCTCCAGCCAATCGGGTGAAGATTGGTGGATACGGAGAATTGCACTACAACAACCTGGATTCGGGAGATGAATTTGATTTTCATCGATTTGTGCTGTTTTTTGGATATGATTTCAATGAGCGCACCCGATTCTTCTCTGAAATCGAATTGGAGCATGCCCTGGCAGGCGATGGTAAACCCGGTGAAGTAGAACTGGAGCAAGCCTATATTGAGTATCTGTTCAATGACAGCACCAAAGGTACTGCAGGCATCAGCCTGGTGCCGGTGGGCATCCTCAATGAAACCCATGAGCCAGACACCTTCTTTGGCGTAGAGCGCAACAACGTTGAGAAAAACATCATTCCTTCAACCTGGTGGGAAGCAGGTTTGGGGTTGAACAAGCAGTTCAATGATCAATTGGGCCTGGATTTGTTTATTTCCAGTGGCCTGAACGTTCCTACTTCCGGCAGCAAAGCCTTTAACATACGCAGTGGCCGGCAAAAAGTGGCTGAAGCGGTTGGTTCAGATCTGGCATATACCGCCCGTCTGCGTTACAACCCCGTACCTGGTTTGCAATTGGCGGCCAGTTATCAGCATCAGACTGACTTGACTCAGGGCGCACTCGACGTGGCTGCCGACTTGTTTGAAATCAATGCCCAGTACCAGCGTGATGGTTTTGGTCTGCGGGCGCTTTATGCCCAATGGGATCTGGACAACAACGTGAACACCGTGAATGCAGCCCGGGCTGAACAGATGGGTTACTACCTGGAACCTTCTTACCGGTTTGGCGCCGACCGCCGCTTCGGTGTGTTTGCCAGATACTCGGTGTATAATAACGACGCTGCGGATAACAACGCAGATGACGTGGAACAAATGGACCTCGGGTTCAATTTTTGGTTAACCCCAACCACGGTGTTTAAATTCGATTATCAGGATCAGCGTGAGGGTGGTTCCGATGATGGCTTTAACCTGGGTGTTGGCTACTCTTTCTGACAGACAATAGATTCATTTGAAATCGGTATTCATCAAACCGCTGTATGTGTTCAGCCTGTTGATCTTAGCATCAACAGGCTGGTCTTATACACCGGCTGAAAATGAAAAAATACAGACATTCCTCAACCAAACCTTTGACCAACAGATCCCCAAACCCAAACGGGTCTGGATCAAAGGTGAGATGAAAACCTCCATTCAACACATCCTCGGTCGCACATCACATAAACTCAGTTACCGCTATTGGCAGGCCGATGGTAAAACCGTTTGGTTGCTGGACGAACTGGGTAAAGAGCGTGACATCACCACGGCAGTGGTCATCAAAGAACAGCAGGTATATGCGGTCAAGGTACTGATCTACCGGGAGTCACGGGGTGGTGAAGTTCAGGTGCCCTGGTTCACTGAGCAATTCAAAGGTGCGGTTCACGAGGGTGACTGGCAAAATGAAATTGATGGCATCAGTGGTGCCACATTGTCTGTCTGGGCACTGAAAAAACAAACTGAACTCGCGCTTTACCTGAGTCAGCAGCTGTCATGAGGTTGCGCAAATTGCTGCGTAAAGTTCACCGCTGGGTTGGTCTGTTAGCCTCCCTGTGGTTATTACAACTGGCAGTCACAGGCCTGTTGATACAGCTGGCTGATCCATTGGGATTGACCAAGCGTTCTGTACAGTCTGCGATGATCCTGAAATGGTTTGATTTCGGTCGCTTGCAACAGGCTTTTGATGTGGCTGAAGATACAGTGGTCCAGATCGATGATCGGGTCAGTCTGCATGGCGTCGTGGTCGATGTACCAGAACCGATTCTGGCGGTGGCACGGAGTGGCGGTCAGTGGTTGCTGGCCACAAGTCATTCACTGCGCTGGTACAACAATGAGGGTTCGCCAATCTTACAGGTCGATGAATTTGATGGCTTACCAACCCCAGTGGATGGTTTGTTTGTCCATGCAGATCAGGTTTATGTCCAACATCAGCACAAGTGGTATGCGTGGCAGGCCGATAATTATCAGTTCAGCGAAACTGAGCTGCGGTTTACGGCCAGCCAGTCTGGTAGGGCATTGAATGATCAGGAACAAGCCGAACATTTTGCCAGCTTATTGAAAGGTCGCTTGACTGCAGAAAAAGTTTTGCACGGAATTCATTCAGGATTGAAATCCTCTTTTTGGCTGAATGTGTTGTCAGCCCTGGCCTTGTTATATCTTTGTTTATCCGGTATCTATTTGTTTTTTAAACAACCCCGCACCAGAAAAATTAAGTGATATCATTCCGCCCTGCATCCAAAAGACTGTTGTCACTCCTCTAACAGGTATCTCACATAAATCATCAGAGGAATTCATTACATGTCTGCAGAACTGGCTACATTGTTTCTTATCATGGGTATTTTTACCCTGATCATTGTTTTACACATGACCAATCGCTATCGGTTGAAAGTAAAAACCCACGAATTATTGGAAAAAAGCATCGATAAAGGCATCGATGTCACTCCCGAATTACTGGATAAACTCAATCAGGACCGTTCGCCAAGATTTAAAGACTTTCGCCGTGGTATCATCATGGTTGCGATCGGTGCTGCGGTGCTGTGTTTCAGTTTGATCATCCCGCAAGATGACACGGCCAGGGTTTTCCGTGGATTGTCATTGTTACCTGTTTTCATTGGTGCGGGGTTTTTACTGGTTTGGAAAATCAACAACTACAACGACTGAAACTGGTGAATCAGGACACCGTCTTGTCACTGGTCAACCGTGTGATCTCCCGCGATGATCACGCGGCTTTTGCGCGCCTGGTGCAGATACACCAAAACCTGATCAGACATTTTTTGCGCCGGCTGACAGCGGGTGATCATGCCACGGCTGAAGACCTGTCTCAGGAAACCTTTTTGTTGGCTTACCGCAAAATCAGACAATTCAAAGGCAAAGGCAGCTTCAGCGCCTGGCTGCACACCATTGCCTACCGCTTGTTTCTGAAACAGATCAAACCCGTCCAAGTGGTGAGTTTTGATGCTGAGCTGCACAGTCAAGCGACTGGCAGTAACCCCAATGATGCCGATCTGGAGGCCGAGCGCCTGATGCAGATCCTCAATCAGAAAGAACGGGCAGTGATCACCCTGTCCTGTGCAGCGGGCATGAGTCATGGTGAGATACAGGCGGTCACACAATTGCCCCTGGGTACCATCAAATCCCTGATCCAACGCGGTCGGCAAAAACTGCTCAAACACTTTGCTCAACCAACCAAACAACAACAGGTGAGTTCATGAATGACCCAACACTGAATGATTTATTGTCCTATCAGCAACCCCTGGATGACCAGGCTTTTACCGCCCAACTGATGCAGCGGGTACAGGCAGAAAATCGCCGCCGGTGGCGCATCATGCTGATGTTCATTGTGCTGGGCGTGTTGCTGACCCTGGCTTATCTGTGGTTGTTGATACCAGCAGCCGTCTGGAGCACTTTATTGACCCCGGTCAACGGTATCATGTTGTTTGTTACCGGGGGCTTTGTGTTGTGGCTGTGGACCGATACCCTGGCCAGTGATTAGGGACTGGCAGCAGGTTCATTCACCAGCCCGCTGGCCTGGCCAATGTGTTGGTTAAGAAATTGCAGCATCAGATCATACAATCCCACATTGTTTTCCAGGTTATAAAAGCCATGTCCTTCATAAGTTTTGAGTAAGGTCACCGGTTCGTTGCCCGCCTGGGTCAGGGCGTCCTTCATGCGGTGGTAATTGGCCACCGGTACCCTGGGGTCCTTGCCGCCATGTACCAGCATCACCGGGGCTTTGATCTTGCTGGCATGGGTCAGTGGTGAACGTGCTTTGACGAAGGCATCGTCGTTGTAATTCCAGGCTTCATCAACAAAGCGCCTGCCACCCTCAGAACGCATGGTGTCCGCCTGACGCCACAGGCTGATGTCATACAAACCCACATAGCCAATGCTGCACTGGTACAGGTCAGGTTCCATGGCCGCACCCATCAGCGCCGCGTAGCCGCCATAAGAGGCGCCATAAATACAGATGCGGTTGGCATCGGCATAACCCTGTTCAATGGCCCAATGGGTGGCGTCGGTGAGGTCGTGTTGCATTTCAGCTCCCATTTTACCGTAATGATCATATTGAAAAGTCGCGCCGCGGCCGCCGGAACCGCGGTAATTTACCTGTAGTACTGTGTAGCCATGATGCGCCAGGAACTGTACTTCCCGGTCATAGCGCCATTGATCTGCCACGCCATAGGGCCCACCGTGAATCAGCAGTACCATGGGGCCTGGCGTTTTGTCTGCATTCAGGGGCTGGGACAGGTAGCCACGAATTTCCAGACCGTCACGTGCGGTGAAGCTGATCGGGGATTTGCCGGCGGTCGATCCAGGGCAGGGTTTTGAACAGAGGTTTCACCTGATTGCTGTTCAGGTCCATCAGGTAGTGATTACCGGGGTTGTAGTCACTCCACACCCGGACCACCACTTGTTGGCCATCGGCTGAGGCATTGACCAGGTTGATGGCCTGTCCCTGAAATGACTGGTACAGTGAGCGGTACAATTTGGCCACCTGGTGGTTGGGGTCAAAAAATTCGACTTCTACATGGCCAGGCATACGGGTAAAGCCAATGACATCTGGGGTCACTTGATTGAAGTCCCTGATCAAGGCCTGGATGTCTGCATCTCCATTGATGGCGTGGATCAATTTGTAGTCCTGGCTGCTCAGGTCCAGTGCGTAAATGCCGCGTCCAGAATCACCGGAATCATTTTCAATGTACAGCAGATTGTTGTCAGCCGAGAACTCAAGTGGACGCAGATTGATGCCCTTGTCATCGAATTTTTTAAACAGCTGCCACTGTTCTTCGGCCTGATTCCACAGATGGATAAAATATTCACTGCCATCGTCACTGGAGTTGGTAGATACCTTGATTTTGCCACTGTGGTCAGCCATCAGCCGGGAAAAAGGTTCGGCGCTTTTGCCCACCACCTTCTGCCTGCCATTATAGACATTCAGTCGGTAGGCATAGGTAAAGCGGTTGTCATCCATCAACGAAATGAGGATGTGTTTGTCGTCATCCGGCAACAGATTGAGTATCCGGAAAGGGCGCTGGATGTCGCGGTTACCTCCTTTGGTACGGCTTTTGGCCGGTAGCAATTGGATGGTTTTCTTGCCATTGATGTTGCCGGCGAACAGAAAACCGGTGGGCGAAGGTTGATCCAATGGTCCGACTTTACGCACCATGGTGGCGTAAATCCGTTCATTATTAAGCCATCCAAAATTGCCAATTTCTCTTTTCTCAGAGGAAAAATCAAATACCTGTAGAATCTGAGTTGCGTTGACGTCCAGAATCACCAGTTTTTTGACCCCGTCTGTTTCAGTGGTGGCGGCAAAGTGTTTGCCATCCGGGGAAATTTTGATCGCCGTCAGATCAGGGTTCTTGAAAAAGGTTTCGGTGCTGATGGTGGCGGCTTCATTGTGACTCACTACGCACAACAAAAACAAAGCAGTCAATCGGATCATAAGATCGTCCAAAAGCAATTATTGTACCCAACAGTCCATGGCAGCCTCAATGGTGTCTGTTGTTTTTTCTCAGGCCAGTGAGCGATGGTCAGAATTTTGTTAAACTGAATTGACTTTAACCAACCAGGAATACGCATGAAGGCCGAAGCACCAACTTATCTGATTCAAAGCGATGCCGTGTTGTTCGGTATTCTGGCCCTGATACTGGGACTGGTGTTTTACACCAAACAAAGTCTGCATCCGGTATGGGTGAAGTTTTACACTTACGTACCGGCCTTGTTGATGTGTTATCTGTTGCCATCTTTTCTGACCACCTTTGGCCTGGTGGACCCGGATGCCTCCAACCTGTATTACATGGCTTCGCGTTACCTGTTACCAGCAGCCCTGGTTTTGCTGACCCTGAGTGTTGATCTGAAAGGCATCATTCGCCTGGGGCCCAAAGCCGGCATCATGTTCCTCACCGGTACGCTGGGCATTGTGATTGGTGGCCCGATTGCTTTTCTGGCCACCCGGGCCATGTTTCCAGAAGCCTTTGCTGCGTCCGGAGCAGATGACATCTGGCGTGGCATGACCACGCTGGCCGGATCCTGGATTGGCGGTGGTGCCAACCAGGCGGCGATGAAAGAAGTCTGGGAAGTGTCTGATGCAGCTTTTACACAGATGGTGGCGATTGATGTGGTGTGGGCCAATATCTGGATGGCCGTATTGCTGTTGATGGCCGCGCGGTCAGCCAAAATCGATGCCAGAACAGGTGCTGATGTGTCGGCCATTGAACGCATCAAACTGAAGATGGAAACCTTCCAGAAAGACAACGCCAAAGCCCTGACCTTACCCGATCTGGTGTTTATGGCGGCAATGGCTTTTGGCGTCACTGGTGCTGCTCATGCGGTGGCCAACTGGTTGGGGCCGGCGATCAAAGACAACCTACCGGTGCTGGCTGACCTGAACCTGCATTCCACTTTTTTCTGGCTGGTGATTCTGGCCACCATCGGTGGTGTGCTGTTGTCCTTTACCCGGGCCCGTAAATTTGAAGGTTCTGGTGCCTCAGGCATCGGTTCCTTGTTTGTATATATGCTGGTGGCCACCATTGGTCTGAAAATGGATGTCACCCAAATCAAACCTTTTCTGTTCGTTATTGGTGGCATCTGGATCGGTACGCATGCGGTTTTGTTGCTGCTGGTTGGCAAATTGATCAAAGCCCCGGTGTTTTTCCTGGCAGTGGGTTCTCAGGCCAATGTCGGGGGCGCAGCATCCGCTCCGGTGGTGGCCTCGGCATTCCACACCGCCCTCGCGCCGGTGGGCGTACTGTTGGCCGTGCTGGGATACGTGGTGGGTACCTCAGCGGCCATGCTGACCGGGATTATTCTGCAGGCAATGGCGGGGTAATGGGTTCATAAGTGGATTGATTCTGGTGAACAATGGATGGGGATAATGCCGACTTTTTCTGGTTTGCCAAATCGCAGACCTCACCAGCCAGTTTCATTGTCCGTAGTTGGATGCGTGCCACATTTTTTTGTCATATAAATCAGCTATAATCGGGTCTTGAATCCTACAGCAGCAGTTAATGACTGAGTTTTAAGTGCTGGTTGTTTTGGACAATACCGGACTTATACAGTCACCAATGACTGGGGCTGACAGAACAAGGACCTGACATTGTTATTTAATTCCAGCATTTTTATATTTGCGTTTTTGCCCCTGGCTTTTGCAGGCTATTTTCTGTTGTGCCGTCATTCCAGTCAGACGCTGGCACATGGTTTTCTGGTGCTGGCCTCATTGTTTTTTTACAGTTGGTGGAATGTCGTTTACCTGCCCCTGATTGTGGGTTCGATGGTGGTGAACTTTTACCTCGGCCAACAGTTGCGCAGTGGTCAAGAGGGTGGGCGCAGGCATAACCGCTGGCTGCTGATTTCCGGAGTGGTGGCAAACCTGGGCTTATTGGGCTATTTCAAATACACGGATTTTTTTCTGGAAAACCTCAGCCTGTTGTCAGATGCCCATTTTGAACCGTTGAATCTGGCGTTACCACTGGCCATTTCATTCTTTACTTTTCAACAAATTGCTTATCTGGTTGACAGCTATCGGGGGGAGACCGAAGAGAACAATTTTCTGACTTATGCCGTTTTTGTCAGTTTCTTTCCTCAGCTGATTGCCGGACCCATAGTGCATCACAAAGAAATGATGCCACAATTTGCCAATCAGGCCAACCGCCACATCATCCCGGAAAATATTGTCAGGGGCTTGTTTATTTTTGCCATCGGTCTGTTTAAGAAGGTCATCATTGCCGACAGTTTTGCGGTCTGGGCCAACGCCGGATTTGCCGACACTGAGGCCCTGACCATTTATCAGGGATGGGCTACTTCCTGGTCATACACATTTCAATTGTATTTTGATTTCAGTGGTTATACAGACATGGCCATTGGTCTGGCCTTGTTATTCAACATCGTGTTGCCTTTGAACTTCAACAGCCCGTACAAGGCCCGGGATATACAGGATTTCTGGCGCCGCTGGCACATGACATTGAGTCGGTTTCTGCGTGATTATGTGTACATCCCGTTGGGTGGAAATCGCCACGGCCGGTTTTCCACATACCGCAATCTGATGGCCACATTTGTGCTGGGTGGCATTTGGCATGGGGCTGGCTGGACTTTCGTGTTTTGGGGGGTTTTGCATGGTCTGGCGTTGTGTGTACACCGTTTATGGCATCGTCTGGGATTGCGTCTTTGGGGTTGGTTGGGTTGGCTGATTACCATCAATTTTGTGAATCTGGCCTGGGTGTTTTTCCGGGCTGAAAACTGGGGCCAGGCGATCAATTTGTTGCGGGCCATGTTTGGGATGTCGGCCAATGAACGGTACGATTTCAGTATTCAGTTTGTTGATACCCTGTCCAGGTGGCTCAACACCCCGGTGTATGACTGGGTACCCTACCGGTTCAGAACAGTGGTGGTGCCGGAACAGACCATTCTGGCATGTGTGCTGATGCTGGCGATGGTGCTGGTGTTCCGCAACAACAATCGATTCATCAAAGAGCAGTTACCGTCAACAACCATGATGTGGGTGGCTGCGGTCCTGTTTGGTTGTTCTGTGATTCAGTCAGTGTTGTCGACTACTGAAGTATTTTTGTATTTTAACTTTTGATAAGCAGATGGATAAAAACCACATAAAAATACTGACCTTTCTGGTGACAGCCGGTTTGACCATAGCGGCCATACCGTTGAGCAATCTGTATCGTGATGGTTGGCAATCCAGCCGTCAGGATTGGTTCAGAGCCGACCACGCTGAAGCCTGGCTTAATGTATTGGTTTATGGTCTGTTTGACCGTTCAATGGTGCCAGATAAAGTGGTTGTCGGAAAAAATGGTTTTTTATTTTTAGGCAATCAATACGGCCACCTGATTTACAAAACGCAGAACATTTTCCCTTATGCTTCATCTGAAGTACCTGCCTGGGGTGGTCAGGTCAAAGCGTTACAACATTGGTACGCCAGGCAAGGCATACCCATTGTACTGGCCATGGTGCCCAATAAGCACAGTGTGTATGCCGAACATTTGCCTGAGTGGATTGTGCCTGATAGACCGGGTCTATCTGACAACCTGGTTGAAGAAGCCACAAAACAGAATGTGCAATTACTGGATCTGCGTCAGTCTTTGTCTTCGGCGAAGGCCGGCAGGACTGATTTGTTGTACTGGAAGACCGATTCACATTGGAACCTGCGCGGGGCCGAGATTGGTTTTTCTGCCATTATGCAAGCTGTTGAGCAGTTGACTGGATGGTCGGTTCAACTGCCGGTTGTCTCGGTCACGGAATTTCCTTTGGCGGCGATGGATCTGGCCAGAATCATGAAAATTGACCATTTGTTACCAGATGACATTGAGTTGGGTCAGCAGTATGGGACTGCTCAATATGCCTCGTTTTGTGCTGGCAAAATTGTCCTGCCTGATCTGGTATTGGATCCCTGTGAACAACAATCATTTGTTCACCTCAGTGTCAACACAGCAGCACAGTATGTCATCAATGATCAGGCCCTTAACCAACAGAAAGTGTTGTTATTGGCCGATTCATTTTCTATGCAGAATGCCCACCTTTATCAGCGGTCTTTTCAAACCATTTGGGCGGTGCATTACGATCAATTGTACGGTGAGCAACTGGCCCGCTTCATCAGCCTATACCAACCTGATCTGGTGATTTATCAGGTGGTTGAACGGTCCATCTTTCAGACCAGGCATTTTGCGCACCTGCCAGTCGTTGATCAGGCAGAGTAAACCACATATCAGGAACAGTGAATGATGCCTCAGGGTCATTCTTTTTTGAGCCATTTGCAATGGCTGATCAGCTGTAAAAAAAGTGTTTTTCTCATTAACGCAATTGATAATGATTCGCAATACGATTATAATTTGGTTTTTTAATTAATTGCATGAACCATGAATCAAGCCACTTCTTCCCTGATAAAACTCGCCGTATGGACTTCGGTATTGTTTACCTGCACTGTCACAGCGCAAAATGAAGCACCAGATGATATTGACCCAACTGAAAAACCAACTTCAGAGCAGGCCAGCCTTGAAAAACTGGTGGTTGTGGGGCAGATCCTCTACAGTGATCAGCTCAACGCCCTGAAGACCCCAACGCCGATTGTTGATGTGCCACAAAGCCTGTCCATCATCACCGCGGATGACATCAGGCTGAGGGGGTTTGACAGTGTCGGTGATCTCATTGACTACATCCCTGGCGTCAGTAATTCACAGGGTGAAGGTCATCGTGATGCGGTGGTGTTTCGTGGGGTACGCTCAACCGCTGACTTCTTCATTGATGGCATGCGCGATGATGTGCAATATTACCGTCCTTTGTATAACCTGGAACAGGTTGAAGTTCTGCGAGGCCCCAATGCCTTGTTGTTTGGCCGGGGCGGTACCGGTGGTATCCTCAATCGGGTGACCAAAAAAGGCCTCGTCGGAGCGTCGTTCACTGATCTCCGTTCTCATGTTGACTCATTTGGAGGATACGGCATTCAGGTAGACAGTAATTTCGACACGGGAACACGTTCAGCGTTTCGCATCAATGCCATGTTTGAAGGCCTTGAAAACCATCGGGATTTCTTTACTGGTGACCGGGTGGGTATCAATCCGACTGCCAGACTGGAGTTGTCGGATGACAGTATTCTGGATTTGTCCTATGAATACATTGATCATCAGCGGTTCATTGACCGGGGTATTCCAACAGGCAGCGATGGTCGTCCGGTGGAAGCATTCAGGGACATTGTGTTTGGCGATCCGACATTGAATAATACGGAGCTTGAAGCCCATTTGTTGCGGGCCACTTTACAGCATAACTTCACCGACAGCCTGAAAGGTAACTTCAGTGCGTTTTACGGAGATTATGACAAACTGTACGAAAATTTTTATGTTTCCGGCTATGATCAGGTCAACAGCCCTGATGTGGTTACCCTGGATGGATATCTGGACACCACCCAACGTGAAAACATGATCTTGTCTGGCCATCTGGTTGGTCAGTTTTACACCGGTGATGTGGAACACACCCTGATCACTGGTGTGGAATTCATTGATACCTCTTCCGATCAGGATCGGTACAATGCCTTCTGGAACACCACCCTGGATGACAATGAACAGTTCAACATCAACCGTCCATTGCTCCTCAATGGTGGGCAGGGCATCAATGCATCCGGTGATCCAACCAGCAATGATTATACCGCGGATCTGAATGATGACACTCGGGTGAATATTGATGTGTTTTCAGTTTTTGTACAAGATGAAATTCAAATCACCGATCACGTGGATCTGGTGTTGGGAGCCCGGTTTGATCGTTTTGACATCACGGTGTTCAACGTGCCTGACAATGAGACCCGCAGCCGGGAAGATGAAGCTGTTTCACCACGACTTGGATTGATCTATAAGCCAAAGGAACACATTTCATTGTATGGCAGTTACAGTGAGTCTTTCCTGCCCCGCAGTGGTGAACAATTTGCCAACATCAATGGTAACAACGATCAACTCGATCCGAATACATTCAGTAACCTGGAAGTTGGTTTTAAGTGGGATTTTGGTCAGGCAATGAGTTTCACTGCTGCGGTCTTTGAAATTGAACAAAGTTCACCCCAGGTGGCTGATGATGATCCTTCAACACTTGATGTGATTGATTCAGAAATCACCGGTTTTGAAGCCCAGCTGAAAGGTCAGATCAATGACAAATGGTACGTTTCAGCAGGTTACAGTTATCTGGATGGAGAACAGGTCAGCCGCACAGGCCCAACAGGACTGCGCCCCAGGGAGCTGCCGGAAAACAGTTTTTCTTTGTGGAATAATTTTCAGCTCACCGACCGTCTGGGTTTGGGATTGGGAATGACGTACCAGGATGACAGTTTCATCAACAACAGCAACAGTGCAGAATTACCGTCATATACCCGTTTTGACGCAGCGGCATATTACACGGTATCAGATCGCCTGAGTTTGCAGCTGAATGTGGAAAACCTCACTGATGAACTGTATTTTCCCCATGCACACAGCACCCATCAGGCCACCGTGGGTGCTCCTTTAAATGCCCGTTTATCAGCCCAATGGCACTTTTGAGGTAATGAACTAAAGCGTTTTGATCAACCAACCCCTGCCGTGACCGTTGGTCACGAAAATGAGTCAGCCATGGTAGATGCCGTGGCTGATTTTTTTTGAAGGGATCTTTGAATTCAGGGCTAGCTTATCGCAAAACCCAATACGGGCTGCGGATTGCTTACTTTGAGTTGGATGGATTGTCCGACCGGAATGGATTGGTGGTGAAACAGTTGAACCTGATCGCCGTTAGTCAGGGTGGCGGTCAACACATGGTGACCACCCTGATAAATACACTTATTGATGATGGCCTTCGAACCTTCTGTGGGTGTTGAGACCTGCAGCAGGTGTTTACTGAGGCCGATTTGCAGGATATCACCTGGCATGAACTGATCAGCGTTACACAGGTCAAAAGTGCCCAGCACGGTGTCCAGCCGGGATTCCGGGTTGAGTTGTCCATTGATCAGGTTGGCCTGATTCAGAAATCGAATCACATCAGGGCTGGCTGGCTGGTCATGCAATTCAACAGGTGTTCCCCATTGCAATAACTGACCGTTGAGCATCACGCCCATTTGATCGGCGACCGCAAATGCTTCCTCCAGTGAGTGAGTGACCCACAAGGCGGTGGAGCCGTCGGCTTGCAACATGCTTTTGACTTCCTGGGCCATCTCGCTCTGTAGTCCACGGTCAACACTGGAGAAGGGTTCATCCAGCAGGATCAGTTTTGGTTTGGGAGCCATGGCGCGGGCCAAAGCAACCCTTTGGCACTGGCCCCCGGACAAGTGATGGGGATGACGTGTGTTGAGCTTTTGAAGGCGGCAAAGCTGGATCAGTTCAGCGGTGCGCTGGCGGCGTTGTTCTTGGGGCAGGTGCTGCAACCCAAAGGCAATGTTTTGTTGCACAGTCAGGTGGGGAAACAGGGCCAGATCCTGAAACAGCATGCCCACCTGGCGTTGCTGAGGGGGCAACATGTGATGATCACCAGTCACTTGCAGGTGGTCGATCATCACTGTGCCGGACTGAGGTTGCTCAAAGCCGGCAATCAGGCGCAATAATGTGCTTTTACCGCAACCACTGGGTCCCAGCAAACAACCTACCTGACCGGCATCTATTGTCAGGTTGATATTCTGCAACAACGGTTGTTGTGCATAGGCAAAAGTGAGCTGTTTGATGTCAAGCAGGGTCTTCATAATCGGTGGTTGATTTTATTGTTCAGGATGATGACCGGGATCAGTCCCACGGCTACGATGCACAGAGCCGGCACAGCGGCATCAGCCAGTCGTTCATCAGCAGCCAGTTCATAGGCTTTTACGGCCAGGGTGTTGAAATTAAAAGGGCGTAATACCAGGGTTGCCGGTAATTCTTTAAGTAAATCCACAAAAACCAATAACACAGCTGTCCACAGACTGGGTTTCAGCAAGGGTAAGTGAACAAAGCGAAAAGTCTGGTTGGTATTTTTACCCGTCAGTAAACTGGCTTCATCCAGGTTTTTGTTGATGGTTTGGTATGCGGCTTCCACCGGTTGCATGGCCACCGCCAGAAAACGAATCACATAAGCTGTGATCAGAGCCAGAAAACCACCACTGAACAGCAAAGTAGGTGGCGCAGCAGAAAACGTGCTGATGATGCCATTGAGTCCCTGATCCAACCAACCAAAGGCCATGGTTACTCCGACCGCGATGACCAACCCAGGTACTGCATATCCCAGTCCCATCGCCCGGATGGCGAATTGGGTCCGCGATGATCTGGTGTGGCGATGCACGAACAACAACAGCAGGGCCAGCGCCACGGTGAGCACTGCTCCCAGTCCGGCCACACTCAAGGTATGAATGATCAGATTGATGAAGTCTGACCACCAGTCGTAGATTCTGGAATGAAACGCCATCACCAGCAGCAAGCACAGTGGCAAAACAAACCCCAGGGCAACCACCAGTCCGCACCACAGGGAAGCCATCCAGTTTTTCCAGCCGCTTAAGGTGATTGATGGTGGCCCTTGCTGAGGCCCTTTGTCAATGGCATAACCGGCAGTTCCACGGACATATTTTTCCAATAACATGATCACCATCACCAGGCTCAGTAAAAGACTGGCGATTTGCGCAGCACCAGCCAGTGAACCGAGCCCAAACCACGTTTTCAGGATGCCGGTGGTGAGGGTGTTCAGACCGAAATACTGAACTGTACCGTAATCTGCCAGGGTCTCCATCATCACCAGAGCCAGTCCTCCAAAAATGGCCGGTCTGGCCAGAGGCAAAGCCACTTGACGAAAATAGTGTCGCCCTCCGGCCAGCTGATGAGCTTCGAATAATTGTTTTGATTGGCGCTGGAAAGCGGCTCTCGCCAGCAAATAAACATAGGGATACAGGACCAGCGTCAGCACCAGTACAGCGCCTCCGAAAGAGCGGATGTTGGGGAAGACGTAATCACCAAATGACCAGTTGTTATAGGTGCGCAGTGTACTCTGCACAGGTCCGGCGACATCCAGCCACCAGGTATATGCATAAGCCACGATATAGGCTGGCATGGCCATGGGCAGTATCAGCAGCCACTGGAACACACGTTGACCGCTGAACCGGTGTCTGGCAATCAGCCAGGCACTGCTGACTCCCACCAGGGCACTGCCAACGGTGACCCACAACAGCAATGACAGTGATTGGCGAATATAGCCACCCAATACAGTTTCACTCAGGTGATGCCAGACCTCCAGGTCGGGCTGGAATAATTGCCACAACAAGGCAGCCAATGGCAGTCCAAAAACCACCACCATTGGCCATATCAACCAGTGCGATTTTGTCGTCAACAATGCAATGACCTGATCATCATTGGATCAAGGCCAGCCAACCCGGTCCATGATTTTTACCGCTTCATTGTTCAACTCACCCAAGCGGGATAAGTTGATGGCATCCTTCCTGAATTCACCCCATTCAGCCAGCGTTGGATGAACCGCAGTACCCGGCACAACAGGATATTCACCGTTGGCGCTGGCAAACCAGTTTTGCGATTCAGCCTGAATCATAAATTCAATCAATCTTTGGGCATGGCCAACATGATCAGCCGCTTTGGTGACAGCGATACCAGACACATTCACATGGGTACCGCGATCTTGTTGGTTGGGCCAGAAAACACCCACCTTTTGAGCCACTGCGGCTTCTGTCGGATCTTCGGATTGCAACATACCAAACAGATAATAAGTGTTGGCCACGGCCACATCGCACAAGCCGGCAGCCACGGCTTTGATTTGATCCCGGTCGCCACCCACTGGTTGGCGGGCAAAGTTTTTAACCAGGGCAGCGGCCCATTGTTCAACTGCTGCTGTGCTTTCACTGGCCAGCATTGAGGCAACCAGTGATTGGTTATAGATGTTGCCTGAAGAACGGATGCAGACTTTTTTGCGCCACTGTTCTGTGGTCAGGGATGCATAATTCGTCAGTGAAGCCGGATTGACGCGGTCTTTGGCATACATGATCGGCCTGGCGCGCAAAGACAGACCGAACCAGTGGTTATCCGGGTCCCGGTAATTGGGCGGAATCGACTGCTGCAATAACGGACTGTCGATGGCTTGAGTCAGTCCCTGTGATTTGGCTCTGTACAGGCGTCCGGCATCTACTGTCATCAGCACATCAGCCGGAGAAGCAGCGCCTTCGGCTTTCAGTCGTTCGATCAGGGCATCGTCTTTTCCGGTGACGAGGTTGACCCGGATGCCGGTGACTTCAGTGAAGCGATCGAGCATCGGCTTGATCAGGGCTTCCTTGCGTGATGAATACACGTTGACTTCTGGTTGGCTTTGTACTGCACATCCCTGGATGATCATCATGACGATCAATACCATCAGGGTACAGCGGGTAGTGTGGTGTTTTTGCATGGTTAGGTCAGCTGTGAATCAATGAGTTATTTTAATGAAAATGATTCTTGTTTGCAAATGGTGTTTGCGTGGTTTTCATTTCCAAATCGTCATGCATGACCATGTGTTGCAGATGTTACGTAGCCGCCGGCAAGTGACCGGTTTTGACCCAGATGATGGTTTCTTCTTCGACAAACGGGTGGTGGCTGCTGAGGTGTGGGCTGCGCACCCAGGTGCCCTTGGGGTATTGCCCGTGTTCATCACGAAAAGTGCCTGACAAGACGAACAATTCTTCACCACCAAAATGGGTGTGGGGTTGGAAGACCTCTCCGGGCGGCCATTTAACCAGTGCCGTGCGCTCATGACCATGATTGTGCAGAGACATCACCTGCAGGCCGCCAATACCGGGTTGCCAGGGTTGTTTGCGGGTATCAATCTTCAACTGGGTTTGATCGCTGAACTGAAACTGACAGAGTTTGACCAGTAACACACAGCCAGGTTTGCTGAATGGGGCGTGTGAGGTGCCGGGTGGATTTCGCAGGTAAGTGCCTGCAGGATAATTTCCGTGTTCATCTGAAAACACCCCTTCAAGCACCAGAATTTCCTCTCCCCTGGGGTGTTGATGACTGTTAAAACTGGCGCCGGCTTGGTATTTGACCACACTGGTGGCATGACCGGATTCAGCGGCTTCACGGGCCAGTGGCTTACGCAGCACGGAAGGTGAAGGACTGGCTTGCCATTCCTGTTTCCCGGTGTCTATGACCAGCCTTTTGGAAAAGTCCATGTTGATGTTCATGTATGCCATTGTAGCTTGTGGGCGTGAATTCTACATCTTTGAGTTCAGGTTCTTGTGTTATTTTTGCCCGGCCATCACCTCATCGGCCACAGTCCCAATGGCCACAGTCACTCCATTGGTTTGCGCTGAGCATCAAGGCAGCAATGTCTGACACATCATCTAACCTCCTTCTGGCTCCTTATGCTCAGGAAACAGCCTGCCATCGGATGTGAGTTTATGTTGACCAATTGTGCGGTGTTCTCTTGCAGGTCACTGGTTTCGTGAGTCTTTGTTTCGAGAAATGCAATCATTCAGTTGCGATTCAATTTCAACCCGCTAAGATTTGATTATTTGAATTGGCCATTGATATGAAGCTCAAACAATCCCTGATCATCACCACTTTCTTATTTCACGCAACGATAACCGGCGCGGTCACCGAAGTTCAACGCACAGCCATCAATGAATTACTCCAAAAGAATGATTGGGACACCGCCATGGATCTGGCTGAGGATCTGGTCGATGCCCACCCACAAAGTTCTCTGGCTCATTACCTGTTGGCCAGTGCCATCAGGGTCAAAATGCAGGAAGTCAGCCAGGTGCGGGCCATGTTTTCCATCGGTGACTACAAAGAATCGCTGGCCAAAGCCATTGAGTTGGATCCGCAGAACCTCGATGCCAGAACCGAAGAAATTGGTTTCTATATGTTTGCTCCTGGAATGGCCGGTGGTGACAAGGCCGTTGCGGCCAATAAAATCGCGGCACTTAAAATGGTGAATCAGATCAAAGGTCTGGAAATGGAGGCGCAACTGGCTGCGGTCAATGAAGACCAGGCTGGTGCAGTAACGGTGTTACAGTCATTGATTGCTCTGGATCCGCATAACCCAGGTGCGTTGATGCAATTGGCAGTGGTTGCCATGCAAGACAATGATTTTCAGCAAGCCGATGAGTACTTACTTAATATAACAGCTGAACAGGACGCGGGATGGCCATTGATGGCGACCTATCAACGCGCCAAAGCCCGGGTGTTGGCCAAGCAGGATTTAGACACAGCGATTGATCTATTGATTGCGTATCGACAAGCTTTACCAGAGGTGGTATCGGCATTGAGTTTACCCGATGACTCTGCAGTTTACTGGCGCATGGCCCTGGCACATGAGCAGCAAGGTGAAGTCAGCGAAGCGATTCGATTGTTGCGGCAGAGTGTGCAGTTAAATGGTGACTTTGAGCCAGCACAAGAAGACTTGGATCGCCTGACTGAGTGATGTTTGTTGCATTCATAATGCGTTGATTTGTTGCTTAATATACCCTTGTTCACGGCGATTCTGACTTAATTTCAGCGCTTGGACAAAATGTTTTCTGGCAGCCTCTTTATCGCTCAATGCCCGGGTAATCTCTGCCCGGGCCAGGTGGTATGGCAGGTATTGGTTGAGGTTATCCTCATTCAGTTGTTCGATGACGTGCTGGGCTTGTTGAGGTTTTTTGGCAAAGCTCAGCGCTACCGCAAGATTGATCTGCACCGTATCAGTGCATTGGTGCATCAGTAATTTCTGGTACAAGGCCACGATCTGTGGCCAGTCGGTGTCTTCCCAGCAAGTTGCCTGGCTATGAACACCACTGATGGCTGCCTGGATTTGATAGCGGCCGGGTTTTCGGCACCGGATGGCTTGTCTGAACCAGTCATTCGCCTGGTCAATCAATTCTCTGTTCCAAAGTCCGCGGTCTTGTTGCTGCAAGCTGATAAACGCCTGGCTGCCCTGGCGTGCTTTGATGCGTGATTGATGAAAACACATCAATGATAATAAGCCCATGATTTCGGCCTGTTGAGGTAATAAATGATTGAGGGTGGCGCCCAGGTATAACGCTTCTTCTGTCTGTTTGTCATCCACCAATGAAGGGGTGTCGTGGCTGTAATAACCCTGGTTATAGATCAGATAAATCACTGTCAGTACATTATCAAGCCGGTCAGGCAAGTCCTGGCTGGCAGGAACCTGGTAGGGTATGCTGCTGAGTTTGATTTTCCTTTTGGCCCTGACCAGGCGTTGTGCCATGGTAGGGGTTTTTATGATGAATGCTGCTGCAACCTGCTGGGTGCTGAAGCCACAGACGGTATTGAGGGTCAATGCCACCTGGCTGTTGTTATCGAGGGCCGGGTGGCAGCAAGTGAAAATCAATTTAAGTCGTTCATCTTCAAGGTATTCATCTGGGTTCTCAGCAGAATCATCACAGCCCACTGCCAGAGACTGCAGCAGTGGTTGTTTGCGGCGGAAAGACTGCGTTCTGCGTAGTCCGTCAATGATGATTCTGCTGGCAGTGGTCATCAACCAGCTCAGGGGATTGTCAGGCACGCTGTCCTGCCAGTGAATCCAGGCTTTGCTGAACGCTTCCTGTAAAGCGTCCTCTGCCAGTTCAATGTCCCTGAATCGACTGATCAGCCCGGCCAGCAGGCGGGCCCGGTGCTGTCTAACCAGATCATCAATGTGTTGTTTCAGCTGGCAGGGTTTCATCTATTGATTTCAGTCTGACAGATTCATAATGGGCCTGATTTCAATGCTGCCATAGGCTGCCGTGGGAATTTTAGCTGCATATGCAATGGCTTCGTCCAGATTTTCGCAGTCCAGGAGATAGAATCCCCCCAAGGCTTCTTTGGTTTCTGCGAATGGTCCGTCAGTGATTTCCTGCTGGCCATTTCTGACGCGCACCGTGGTTGCGGTGTTGATCGATTCAAGTGGTTCACCGGCCACGTACACGCCATCGTTCTGGGTTTCATCGTTGAATGACTGGTATTCTCCAAGCATCTTCATAAACGCTTCGGTGCCTGGTTGCGGACCGGCATCTTCTGCACTGTATATCATCAGTAAATATTGCATGTTTTTTCTCCTTTGGTAATTAAACATCATAACTCAATAACAATTGGTTAGTCATTGGGCACGTGTGGTATCCACCCTGC
Source organism: Marinicella sediminis (assembly GCF_002000055.1). Classification (GTDB taxonomy): domain Bacteria; phylum Pseudomonadota; class Gammaproteobacteria; order Xanthomonadales; family Marinicellaceae; genus Marinicella; species Marinicella sediminis. The sequence continues at coordinate 249,583 of NZ_MVBD01000003.1, forward strand.
GGTAGGTGCAGGGGTTCTGTTGTTCAGGTTCTATGACCTTATGGTTAAGACGTATGGAGTGTCCGGATTTCGACACACTGGAGGAAAAAGTTGACAATTGGGTGCTTTATGTGCCTAAATGATACCTATAGGTTACATTATGTCACCTTAAACTATCTTAAATAATGGAGAAAGGGCATGAATACTGATCATTGTGCAGAAAAGATTGACCGCATTTACTCAAGAATGGCCTGGGGTATGTTACTGATGGGTTTGATGTTTGTTTTCAAATTGATTGAACTGGTGGTTGCCGCCGACTGGCAAGCATGGATTACCGCAATCACACCATGGATGGGCTTGGTGGTCAGTTTACTGATAATATGGACCTTGGGGCCATCGGTGTTCAGTAAACTGAAAAACAAACAACCCATGCAGCAGGAACCTGAGGGCTTTTCTGCTGAGATGATCAATCAGGCATTGGCCATTTCCTGGGGGGCGACCATTTGCGGTTTGGTTCTGATGCAATCTGTCAGCAAGGTTTTGTTTTCCCATGAATTGAACGGAGCGGTTTATTTCAATGCTGCCATGGCTTTGCTGTTCATATCTGCCAGTTCGACATTTTTGTATCTGACTCATTCCGGCTACGATCAGATTCAACCGGATGAGTGGAGCGAATGAAAGGTCAACTTAACAACCGCATCAGGGTGTTCCGGGCCGAGCACCGGATCAGTCAAAGTGAATTGGCAGCGGCCATAGGCGTATCCAGGAAAACCATCAGTACCATCGAGGTAGGACGTTTTGTACCCTCTACGGTCATCGCCCTGAAAATTGCCCAATATTTTGCTGTAACTGTTGAAGATGTTTTCAGTTTATCCGGCTCCAATACCTGAGGTGTCATGAAAGTCATAGTTTGTAAGTTTTATGGAACAACCGATGTTTTGTCATTGGCACAGCAGGCTGTGCCGACACCTGGCAAGCATGAGGTATTGATCGAAGTAAAGGCTGCTTCGGTTAATCCGGTGGATTGGAAAATCCGGTCCGGACGGTTGTTGATCAAGACTGGTCTGCGTCCTCCAAAGATACTTGGATCTGATTTTTCCGGGGTCATTCAGGCAATTGGTTCACAAGTGAACGAGTACGCCGTTGGTGACGAAGTTTGGGGTAAGTTTGATTCATTCAAAGGTGGCTCATATGCCCAAATGGTGGTTGCCAGAACCAGTCAGATCGGTCTGAAACCGGTTAATCTGGATTTTTTCCAGGCCGCGGCGGTACCCAATGTCGGCCTGACAGCTTATCAGGCGATGGTTCATAAAGCCAGGTTACAGCCAGGACAACAGGTGCTCATCAATGGAGCTTCCGGAGGGGTTGGACTGATGGCGGTACAAATGGCCAAAGCCATGGATTGCGAGGTCACTGCGGTGTGCAGTGGGAAAAACCAGGCCCTGGTCAGGTCCATGGGTGCTGACCATGTTCTTGATTACCGGCAGGATGACATTCTGGCAGCCAACAAAGCCTATCAGGTGTTTTTTGATTGTGTGGCCAATCAATCGTTCTTTCGGGTTTACCGAACCCTCAAACCAGGGGGCGTGCACATCAAAACCATGCCAGACATGTACACAATGACTGGTCAGCTGATCAGGCCACTGTCAGTCAGGAGGCCGGATCACATCATGGTCAAACCCAGTCATGGCGACCTCGAGCAATTGAAAAAATGGATTGAAGAAGGTCAATTGAAACCAGTGATCCAGCAGATTTTCCCATTGTCTTCAGTGGCGTCGGCTCATCGCTTGAGTGAAACCGGGAGGGTGGTAGGAAAACTGGTGCTGGATGTGGCATCAGTTGACATCAATCAGCCCAATTGATCGAGGGCATCATACACCCGGTTCATGATGATGAGGTTGGTTTCAATTTCCTGGTCACTGAGCACTTGAGTCATGGCCTGGACAACTTCAATTTGCACGGCCATCGATTGTTGTAGTTTGGCCAGTCCATGGGGGGTCAGGAAAAGCAACTGTTGACGACCATCCTGATTGCTCTTGCGTCGTTCAATAAACCCCCGTTCTGACAGTTTTTTCAACAACGCAGAGGTGTTGCTTTTTACCACCAGTAACCGGTCGCTGAGTTGTTGCTGAGAACTGCCTGGTTTGTGAAACACATTCATCAAAATTTCATGCTGTGCTGTGGTCAGATCCAGCCTGGCCAGTTTCTGGTTCATGACTTTCTGGCACTTTAGGTAGCATTTGACCACAGCCAGCCATGAGGCGTGGCCTTTGATGTCGGCGGGTCTGAATGATGGAGTTGGTTGCATATTCACAAATGGTTCACATATGAACTATATACTGTATAATGAATCTACCCATATGTAAACCATGGAGCAAAATAATATGTATTCATCCTCAGTTGGTCCATTGAAACCGCCTGGTAAGTTCAATACCCTGAAAGAGATGCGTGCGCCATTGGAATGGCTGTTCAGCTATCAGAACAGGCGAAAGCTGGCCCATGTGCCCCGCGGTCAGGGACAACTGGTGGTACTGGTTCCGGGTTATGGCGCCGATGAATGGTCTATGCGACCACTGAAAAAGTTCCTGACCGGCATCGGCTACCGGGTCTTCGACTGGGGCCACGGACGTAACCGGGGACTGGTTACTCACGACACCCAACGGTTGGCTGTCACTGTTGAAAACCTGTATAAAAAGCATGATCAGCAAGCGGTACATTTGATTGGCTGGAGCCTGGGTGGGGTATTGTCCAGAGAAGTGGCACGGTTGCACCCACATTGGGTCAGTCAAATCATCACCCTGGGTACCCCCTTGATCGGTGGACCCAAATACACGGTGGTGGCCAATCGATATGCCAAAAGCATGAACATGGATCTGGATGCCTATGAAGCAGAGATTCATGCCATCAATGAGCAGGGTTTGAGCCAACCACTGACAGTGATATACAGCAAGTCAGACGGCATTGTTGGTTGGCGAGCTGCATTGGACGCTTACAATCCCCAGGCCAGGAACCTGGAGGTCAGTTGTTCACACATGGGTATGGGGGTGAGTGCAGAAGTCTGGGACATCATTGCGCATACCCTGGCTGATTCTGATGTGGAGACCAATGATGCACCTGGATGATTTACTGCTGGCTTTGGCGAAAACCGGTCAACACGGTCTTTGTATCCCGGATACCTGGGCCCAGGGCCGAACGGTTTATGGGGGGCTGACGGCGGCATTGGTGCTTCGCGATATGCAGCAAAAGATGAGCCGGCAAAACAACGATCACCGACCGGTGAGGTACCTGAATGTCAGTTTTGTAGGTCCACTTAAAGTCAATGTACCCATCCATTTTGAATCAACGGTCTTGCGATCGGGGCGCAGTGCCACACAAGTCATGACTACGGTCTTACAGGCCGGTCAGACCTGTGTGGTAGCTCAGGGCTGTTTTGCCATCGAACGTGATTCTGCGATTCATTTGACCGATCGGTGTGGTCATGAGATGACACCTCCTAAAAAAGCCAATTTCATTCCGCAGATTCCTCGGGTGGTGCCTCGTTTTCTGCGTCATTTTGAGATCAACTTGCAAGCGGGTCGTTTACCATTCATGCGCGGTACAAAAAGCCATTTGCATGGTTGGATGCGGTTTAAAAAACCACCTGCTGTGCTGCATGAAGAACATGTGATTGCAGCGATTGATGCCTGGCCCAGCACAGTGCTTCAACAATTGAAAAAGCCAGCAGCCGCCAGTACCATGAACTGGAATCTGGCATTCACTCAAACGGCACAGTTACCAACTCAAAATGACTGGATGGCATATCAGGCAACGACTGCTCATGCCGCCAGCGGTTATGTCATTGGTGATGCTCATATCTGGAACAGTCAGGGTCAGTTAATGGCTTTAAGCCGACAGACTGTAGGGGTGTTTGGTTAATTGTGACATTTATTTGACAAACCTTTTCAGACCATTGGTGGTGAACATTTGGTCTGGCAATGGCTCAGCAGAGTAATCGGTACTTTTGGGTGCCTCATTTTTAAGCCCCATGACATGGTAACTGCGTTGGTTCAAGTCATGATAGGTGTTTACCACTGGTAATGTGCCTGGCAGTTGATGTTCCTGTCTGAGGAATGACAGGCTGACCCTGAACAATTGACCTTGTTTATTGTATTGATCGGCCATCACCACTGACCAGGAATCTTCGTCCACATAAAAATCCCGTTGACTGTAAATATGTCGCCATTGGTCTTTCAGGCTGGCTCTGATCACCCACACCCGGTGGGCTTCAAATCGGGTATATACCGGGTTCAGATGACCCGCTGTCAATAATTGGTCCAGGTGCAGGTCATCATCGGCGAGTTTTTCATTGTTGTAAGGTATATAGAGGATGCGTTGGCCAAGTAATTGCCAGTCAAACCGATCCGGAGAGCCATTGATCATGTCGGTGTCATCTGCTGTGCGCAGTCCGTTGGCACTGCTAACCGGTTGGTCATAAGCCACATTGGGGGCCCTGATAACCCGCCGCCGTCCGTTGTCCCACAACCAGGCCGTGCGCGATTCAGCCATTTGATCCAATGGTTCCAGTACCAGGCCGCCGCCACCGGATTGAGTGGCTGGTGCGGTGATTTTGGACAGTGCTGAAAACAGTCTGTTGTTGTTTTTTTGCAGGTAATGGTCAAAACGGATCAGGGTCTCCCTACTGACCAGTTGCCACTGGCCTTTGGCATTGACATTGGCGTCACTGGCAAAACTGCGAATGTACTGACCACGCCATCGGGCCAGGTGATTGAAGTACACTTCCAGCGCCGATTTGGGTATAGGGAAGGGAATGCCTGACAGGGTATTTGTCAGGCCTGTTTGGTCAGGATTCAGTTCAGCCTGAGTGGCATTGCGTCGGGTGTTTTCATAGACCCAGTCGGGTGCTGAAAAAGTCCGGTGACTGGGATAAACCGGAATCTGAAAGTGTTGTGGGTAGGTCTTCAGTAGGGCCTGCAACCCGGCTGACAGTCGTTCCTGATGTGCGCCCATGTTGTGCTGATTAATGAAAAACAGGGGTTTCTCATCGGATGCTATGTGGGTTACATCCTGCCAGGCGGGGATGCCAGCCTGTTCATCTGCCGGACCTGCTCCCATAACGGTCAGCGTTCGTCCCAGTTGCTCCGCCTCAGCTTCACTGACTTTGGCGTTCACTGTTACCCCGGTCAACAGCAAACTGGCCAACAGCATAGGTTTGACTTTCATGTTGAGCCTTTGGCGGTTTGATCCAGCCGCATTTCAACCAGGTGATGAACAAAGCCGATTTTTTCATAGGCTTTGATGGCTCGTTCATTGCTGGCATAAACATGCAGGATGATTTCGCTGATGCCCTGATGGTTAAACCAATTCCTGATGTTGTCAATCAACGCTTCTGCAAGCCCCTTTCCCCGGTGTTCTGGTTTGACATACATGAAACCGATGTAACCCAGATGGGAAGTTTGGAAAAAGGGTTTTCGCGGTCTGATCTGACCATACAGACTACCCACTACCTGACCATCATGGTTTTCGGCAACCAGTACCTGAGTGTCTTTGGCATCCAGGTATTCTTCAAGCGGATAGTAACTGATGGGCTGATCCTGGATCAGGGTGGGGTCCATGGGGCGTTCAGTGGCAATGATTTGTTGTTCAAAGGCCAGCAGGGTCGGTAGATCTTCGTGGATGGCCTGACGAATGTGGCTCATGATAATCTGCTCAAAACATCAATGCTTCATGATAGGTCAAAACAGCCACAGATAAAACCAGTTTTTGACCAGGATGAGTGGAGTTCATCCTGGTCAGGTGTGAATCAGTTTGATTCTGGTAAAGGCTCAACGATGTTGACTGCATAATCATGATACTGGGTTTCAAAATCTTTGGCCATGGTGTCCGGAAACAAGTGGAATTGGCCGGATTGCAATGCCTCTACAATACCTTCTGAGACCAGTTCCGCCGGGTCAGCACCTTCTGACATTCCAGCCTCATTGGCCATGTCAGTGGCGATTGGTCCAGGGTGCACAGACAACACCTGAATGTTGTGATCCGCCCAACTGTCTTTCAGCCCTTGTGTTAACGAATAGGCTGCTGCTTTGGAAGCTGAATAAGTGGTGAAAGGTGCGAAATTCTTGATCGATGCCACGGAGTTCAATTGCACAAAAGCAGCCTTTTCTTTGTCAGCCAGAATGGGTTGATAGGCCTGTGCCATGCGCAGCAGCCCAAAGGTATTGATGTTGAGTTCGAAGTTCAGAGCATCTTCGGCAGTTGGATCAAGCACATCGGCCGATTTCAGGACTCCGGCGTTATTGACCACCACGTCAGCATCAGTGGTTTGGGCAGCCAGGTTTTTGATTGCAGCAGGATCTGCCACATCCACTTGAACGGGTTCAACGCGTGATCCGTATTGTTCGACCAGTGATTGCACTGAATCGGTGTTACGCACAGCCAGATAGACTTTTTTGGCACCATGCTTAAGAAATGATTGGACGATGGCCAGTCCGATGCCGCGATTGGCGCCGGTTACCACAGCGATTTTATTGTTGATTTGAAAGGTCATTGATGTGTTCACTATGTTGTTGTTGATGAATGCTGTTATTCAGCGCGGCTCGCCGATCGATTGATTTTGTTTAATGTGTACCGATCGGTATGTTTGCAATATTATACCGAGCGGTATAAAATTAACAAGGATTAATTTTAGCAATTTCTTCAGGAACCAATGGCAGCAGGCAGACAGCGAACATTTGATAAACAACAGGCCCTTGAACAAGCAATGCGGGTTTTCTGGCAGAAAGGTTTTGTAGGCGCTTCACTGGCTGACTTAACCCAGAGTATGGGCATCAATAAACCCAGTATGTATGCCGCCTTTGGAAACAAAGAACAATTGTTTATCCAGGCCACAGAAAACTACATGGCTCATTATGCATCAGGACATGCCCGCTTTTTACAGGCTGATGACCAGCCCATGGCATTGCGCCTGAAGAATTTCCTGTTGTCAGCAGTGGCAGCTCAATGCGGCGAACATGGCCCCAAAGGCTGTTACCTGTCAGTCTGTGTTTCAGAAGCGGCCAGTCTGGATTTTCCAGATCAGGCCCATGCCACCATAGAACAGATGAAAAACATCACAGAAGAATTATTGGTGGGGTTTTTCAGCCAGGCTCAGCAAAAGGCTGAAATCAGTCAGTCAGCCAATGTCCGGCAACTGGCTGCATACTATGTGACTCTATTGCATGGCACAGCGGCCATGGCCCGGGCAGGTAAGTCATTGGCTGCACTCGAACAGACCATTGACCTGGCCTTACAACTGATTGATGAAGGTGATTGACTCATGGGTATTTTCAAAAAATTTTCGACAGTCAATCAGGCGGCTAAACTCAAAAAACTACTCAATTGGTATGGGCCTTACCTGGGTGCAGGGATCAAACTTGAATACATTGCTGATGACTGGCGTGAAGTCAGGGTGGCGATGCACATGAAGTGGTATAACCGCAATGCGGTTGGCACTCATTTTGGTGGATCATTGTATGCGATGATCGATCCGCACTACATGCTGATGCTGATGAAGTTACTGGGTAAGGACTATGTGGTATGGGATAAGGCTGCTCACATTGACTTCATCAAACCTGGCACCGGCACTGTCAGGGCCACCATGTTGATCACCGATGAACAACTTGAGGAGGTCATAGAACAAACCAGCAGTGGACACAAGTTTCTGCCCAGGTTCATCGCTGAAATTCGTGATGAAACCGGAGAGCTGGTCGCCAAAGCCACCAAAACCCTGTATGTCAGACGCAGACCCATTCATCATCGATAACATTCAAAATACCTGAGCCATGTTTAACAAGGACATCAACGTCTTTGATTTGCTGAATTGATCACAGAAAACAGTCATTTGTGTTGTGATAGAATAATGCAAAAAAATGTGCTCGAAACATGGACCAATCAACCATCAGTATCACCATCAATGGCAAAACCCATCAGCTCAGGCTGGATGATCCTGAGGGCATTAAAAGCTTGCCATGGGAAGACCGCAAACAGCTGATTAAAGTGCTCGAAGTGATCCATCAGGCTGAGCACGTCAAAAAACCTGACAGCCAAGCCGTGACCCCAATCAGGCCTGACATTAAACCCGACAAACCAGTGGCCAATAAGAAAACCGCGACAGCTTCATCACAGGACATTGATGTATTGATGAGTCAGCTGATCATTGAGGACCGTAAAAATCAAACCCCCATTCCTGATCGCTCTGTGGCCATCAAATGGATGTTGGCGATTATTCTGGTCATCATTGTGTTGAGTTTGTTGTTCTGAATAATTCAATGAAGCTACACATTGGCCCTTATTCTGTTGATCCGACCAACACCAAAGTGCTTAAAAATGGCAAACCGGTGAAATGGGGTGAAAAGGCCAGCCAATTGTTCATGCTGCTACTCAGAAACTCCCCAACCACCACCAGTAAAGAAGCCATTTTTGATTATGTCTGGAAAGACCGCGTGGTGACGGAAAATTCATTGTACAAAATCATCAGCAAACTGCGACAGGAATTAGCAGCTGATGGCATTGAAGTTGAATCAGTTTTTGGAGAAGGTTATCGTTTAACCAACCTGACAGAGATCTCAGAATCTACTGAGCAGGTCAGTCAGAATAAAGGTGGGTATGCGATGCATCTGATAGGTGGATCAATCCTTCTGTTGATTACATCTGTCCTGATGTGGTGGTTAATGCATTTGCGTCAACAAGATCATTTGCTGGCTAAAATGGTCGAGTTGGATCGCACGCTGGCAGTGACCAAGCAGGCTTTTATCAGTCAAATCAACCGCCGGAATGAGCTGGGTGAATTGTTGCAACAGCGGCTGCCATGGCGGGCAGAGGATTCGTGGGAAAAGCGTTTTTATGGTTATTATGACCAAATGAATGAACAGGAACGGTTTTTGTGCCAGCAAACCCGGGCATATTCTGAAGGCCCTTTGCTGGAGCACAATCAGGCTGCATTGGATTTATTGAAAGCCAACCCGGATATGGTGGAGGCTTTGCCACTGGCACCGGATTTGATGACCCACCTGACGATTTGGTTGAATAAATACCACCGGGTTTTTGCCGATGCTGAAAAAATGTGCCTGCTCTATGTCGGTGTAGAAGACGGGGCCAGTTATCCTCAAGGTTTTGATCAACAACTCAAAGATTGGATCATCGAACACCAATAGCCACAGACCAGAACCATTCGATCTGTGGCCGTTCCGGTCAGTTTCTTTTGGGGTTAAAAGTAAACAGCAATGCAAACCACATCAGGATCATAACAGCCAGCACCAGGATGCCTGCCAGCCCCAGGCCAGGGACGGGTATCGGGTTATTGCCGGCTGGAGTAACAGGCCCAATACTCAGGCTGTCGATGCCAATCAGATTGCCATTGAACGGTGCCTGACTGACGTTCTCAACAAAGTAAACCAAAGCCAACCGCCCAGCACCATTGACCGGTACATGAAAAGCCGTCCATTGTTGTGGGTAACCGTTGGTCACCAAGTCGGGATTGACGCTGGCCAAAACCTGAAAATCACCAAAGTCAGTCCCACTACCCCCATTACCATTGGGTTGGTCAGTGATACAGGGGCCGGTGTTGGTGCTGCCGGTTGGGCTGTGGACCACCATCAGCCGATCTGCAGCCATAGAGCCGGTTTCGGTGCGGGTGAAAAAATTCAATTGTTCAACAAAGCCAATATCTGGCAGGATCAACCAGTCACACAATACATTGCCTCCGGTTTGGCCAGCCCCGCCAAGGATGTAGGAATCATCCGGACCGGCTTCTGCAGGAAATACACTGGCAAAGCCCTGATTCCATGATAAGTCGCCAATGAAATCAGAGCGGTTATCAAATACCCAGCCCTGTCCGGTCAGTTGATTGATGTTTTCAAATCCTTCCTCGAAGCCACCGGCGATGGCCTGTCCGGCAACGATGGCCCAAACCAGTAAGCTGTATTTAATATGTTTATTCATGAGACATTCCTGTGATAATGAAAAGTGCCCCAAGTGTAGGTAAGTGTGCTGGAATCACCGAGTGAATCATTCTGAAGAATTCTGCCCACTTCTGAATGGCGCTGGATTCAGACAGATAAACATGCTGATCGGGAATCATAAAGCCAGGGTGAAATGCGTGCCCTGAGTGATGTATATTCAATTCAGGACACGCGCAAGGGCTTGGATGTTCAATCAAAATCATCAGCAAAAATCAGGTCAGGCAAAGCAAAAGTCATGACTTGAACCGAACCGGTGTCATTTTCGGCATCCGCAGAATCATCACCAGGCATTCCCACCACCAGTTCAGCGCCGTTGCCGAAATCGCCGAGTGTCAATGAGCGAGTCATTTCATCGCCTAAACTGGCCCCCAGGGTGTGGTAGGTGTTGCCGGAAAGGGTGAGACCACCAGGACCTCCATGGATGACATTAAATGCGCCACGCAATGAATTCTCCCGTGGAATTCCAACCACCAGGTCATCATAATCGTCATAATTGATGTTACCGGCCACCAAACTGTCACCAAATTGATCTGCGGCTTCAGCCAAGCCATTGAGGCTGTTTTGACTGGGCGAGCTTTGGTGGAATATCTGATTGCCGGTGGTGGTCAGACCGCCAGCAGAACCATAGATCACATTGACCGCGCCGGCATCGTTGATGCCATCGACATTGATGTGTTCATTGGGCACGCCAATGGCCAGGTCTTCAGCGGCATCGCCATCAAAATTGCCGGTGGTCACGGAGGTGCCAAAACGATCCAATGCTTCAACGGCGCCCTCAATGGAGCCAGCTTGCGACCAGATTTCATCACTGCCGGTGGTGATGCCACCGGATGATCCATAAAACACCTGCACACCTCCGGCATTGTTCAGGCCATTGATGTCTTCGCCAGGGATGCCTACGGCCAGATCATCAAAAGCAGAGCCGTCCCGGAAGCGACCGGCAGCCAGACTCAGGCCAAATTGATCGTTGGCGTCAGTTGAACCTTCTGCACCAGCTGAATTTTGACTCATGCGCTGACGGTTTTCGCCAGTGATGCCATCTGTCGGGTGACCAAAGAAAATATCAATCACTCCTCCGTTGGCGATTTGATTGGCATTGCCAAAGTCTTCAAATGGGGTGCCCACCGCCAGGTCATCACAGGCATGGCCATTGTCAGCATCACCATCAAAATTACCGCTGGTCATGCTCCAGCCAAATCGGTCACCGTCTTCTATGAAGTCAGAAAACAAGGCTCCCTGACCCGTGCCCTGCCAGATGAAAGTTGAACCCTGGCCATTGTCTGGGAAGCCAGTTTGAGCGCCATAGAAAATATTGATGGCCCCCACCGCATTGAGTAATTCGCCGGAGATGGTTACTGATTCATCCGGGGTGCCAACCGCCAGGTCAGTGAAGCCATCACAATTGAAGTCGCCGCTGGCCATCGCATGGCCAAAAAAATCATTGGCTTCAATGCCATTGAGGGTTTCCAGATTGGATCCTGAATTATCAAAGGTCTGAAACAGGTATTGTTCATCATTGGTCGATAACCCGTTGGCTGAACCATAGATCACCAGCACGGTGCCGGTGTTGAGAATCGCACCACCAAAAAAATCATGATTGGGTATCCCGATGGCCAGGTCATCGATGCCGTCACCATTGAAATCCCCCCTGGCCACAGTTTCTCCAAACCGATCGATGGGTTCATTGGCACCACTGATACCGGCGGTATCAAGGTTCCATTTAACGTTGTCGGTGATCACCGCAGCTGGAAGGGTGTGGCTCACCAGCACGCACCCACATAACAGTAAAGTCTTGTTCATATCGTTCTCCTCTTAACACGAAAAAATCATTGTCCTGTGGGTTAAGCATCGAAGATTGACTGAATTTGTTTACCGCATAAGCAGTTTGGGAAGTGTGAATCAAGACATTGACCCGGATAACCAGTAAGCTGTCCGGGTCAATTAAGAGGGTTTATTGTTTCAGGTAAGTGTCAAGAAACGCCAGGTATTTGTTCGAAGCGGCGATGCGGTTTTCTTTCTTGCTAAAGCCATGGCCTTCGTCATCAAATAACAGGTAATCCACGTAAGTACCACCCTGACGGATGGCGTCCACCATTTCGTCACTTTCGATCTTCAGCACCCGTGGGTCGTTAGCGCCCTGAACCACCAGTACGGGGCTTTTCACCTGATGACCGAAAAACACCGGAGAAATGTTATACAGGCGTTCTTCGTCGGTTTCCGGATCGCCCAGTTCGTCATACAGCGATTTCCTGAAGGCTTCCCAGTAAGGTGGTATGCTTTTCAGGGTTCTTACCCAGTTGGTGACCCCAAAAATATTTACGCCTACTTTGAATTCATCGGTGAAAGCCATTGCCGCCATGGTCAGATAACCTCCGTAGCTGCCCCCCATGACACCAATTTTTTCATCATCAACCCAATCCAGTGATTGCAGGTATTTTTTGTTGTAAACCACGTCCTTGAGGTCATGGTCGCCATGTTTTTTATCATCCAGGTGAAAAAAAGTTTTACCATAACCACTGGAGCCCCGGTTATTGATTTTGAAAACGGCATAGCCATTGTTGACCAGGTGTTGGGTGAGGGCGGAATAGCCAAAGCGTGACTGGCCTCCAGGTCCGCCATGGATGAAGATCAGAGCGGGCACTGGTCCGTTGGCCGCTTGTCTGGGCTTATATAAAATACCAGGAATTTCCAAACCATCAAAGCTTTGAAAGCGTCTGACTTCGCCGGCAACCAGGTGTTCTTCCCGGATCTGTGGGTTGCCATTGTTGGTCAGCCTGATGACTGCATTTGTGCCCAGCTCATAGGTATACAGATTGGATGGGGAAGTGTCTGAATTCAGGTAAAATACCATGCGACTGGCATCGTCACTGAAGTTAACTCCGCGTAAATCGCCGGCAGGTAAATCTGGCAGCTCCACGGCATTGCCGTCTGTGGTGTTGGTGATGCCTAAAATGGTTTGCGCGTCCTGGTTGATGCCTGTGACACGGTATTGGCCATTCTTTGAAAAGTACATAAAACTGACATCCCAATCGGCCTGGAAACTGACCTGGTGGGATTTGGTGTGGATGTCGTAGGCCATGGCCTGATTGAATTCACCCATGGCATTGCTGCCGTATATTAATTGGCGATTATCCGGGGTGAACGTATATACACTGTGGGCCACATCCCTGGGGTCATTGCCGGCCACCATCATGGGTTTTTTGTCTTCAGAGTGCAAGTCAATCAGAAACAAATCTGAATCGGCATTGCTGTTGTTTTTGCTGACCGCCAGCCAGCGGCCATTGGAACTGATGTCTTCCAATTGATGCCCGGAGTCATTTTGATAAACCATTTGGTGACTGTAGTCAGCGACCTGATACAGGTACACATCAAAGAACTTAGGATCACGTTGGTTATTGAAAACAAAAAAGGATTGATCCCCTTCGTGCCAACCCAACAGTCCTGCTTTGAGGTTTTCGCCAGGTGTCAGATCAACCACCGTGCCGTCCAGATTTCTGACATACAAATGATCCAATTCATTGCCTCCCTGATCTGCACCATAAAGAATGCGGTCATCTTTGGGGAACCAGCTATAGGCATTGATTGATTCGGTATCAGAGTGGGTTAACTGCACTTTGGCTGAACCATCCAGGGGGACCCGGTAAGCATTGAAAATACCGGTTTCATCGCTGCTGACCAGGACAGCTGTCTGATCATGGTTGATTGATGAGCCAAAAACGGTCGTGGTTTTGAAAAAAGCCTCGGCCGAGTATGTTTGAAAATCGGAGCTGGCTGTGGTTCGGTTGCTGTTTTGCTGGCAGCCAGTCAGCCAAAAGGCCAACAGCAGTAAGCTGAGTATATGTGATGGTTTTGGCATCATGGATCCTCTTTGTTAATGAGCCAATCATACTGCCTGTGATGCGTTGAATTGTCAATGGCTGCCAGAAAAGGTCAGCAGAATCAGGTCATCAGAACGGCAGTTACCTGAGTTGAATCAGTCTGCCCCGTAGCCAGCGTTTTTTGGCTGTGCCGAGCAACTCTTTGCGATCAGCGGTCAATGGTCGGAAGGTTTTCAGAATGATGGGTTTTTGGCGACTGCCAAGGATGCCAAAAAACAGGTATTCTTTGTCGTAAACAATGGGGTTGCAGTTGCGTGGCGTGGGCATGTCATCGAGCTCAATGTCCAGGGTTTTCGGTACCTGGCCCTGCCAAACATTTTTACTTTCAAGAAAACTGAGTTGCTTATCCTGAAAGCGGGAACCCCGGCGCAAAGTGGCTGAAAACACAAAATCATATGCACGGTTTTCGAGCATATCGTGATCAGCTTTCAACAAGGCCTGAGAATTTGCCTGAGCGGCCTGAACCCATTGGCCATTGATCAATTTGGGGGGCGTTTCGGGCTTGGCCATTGGTAAGCAGGCGTGTAAGGGACTGTGTGCCAACAGCAAACAGGTGATCAGTGAAATATGTTTCATGAGGCCTCCAGCCAAAAAGTCACTGGACCGTCATTGATCAGGCTGACCTGCATGTCGGCTCCAAAGCGTCCGGTCTGGACATGCAACCCGGTTTGTTGGGCCTGTTTAACCAGCTCATTGAAGATGTGTTCGCCGTGTTCGGGAGAGGCGCCTTTGGAGAAGCCCGGGCGAGTGCCTTTTCGGGTGTCGGCCACCAGGGTGAATTGCGAGACCAGCAACAATTCACCTTTGATGTCCAGCAGTGAGCGGTTCATGCGGTCTTCATCATCAGGAAAAATCCGGTAACGAAGCATTTTACTGAGCAACTTCTCTGTCGTTTGAATGGTGTCTTCCCGCTCCACACCAACCAGTGCGAGGATGCCCTGGCTGATGGCTCCAACGGTCTGGTCATTGACTTTGACTTCGGCCTGCTTGACCCTTTGAATCAGAATTTTCATGTACTTGATGAGGTGTTCAAAAAAGATCCTGTATAACCAACCTGCCATCAAACTTCTCTGCTTGATGGTTTGGGTGGTCCCCTGGTTTCTGACTGTTATTCATGCAAAAAGTTTTCAACCTGGTGTTGTAATTTCTTCAGATAATCCGCTTGCATAGGATCCAGCCAAATGGCATTGGCCTCTTTGCGCAGCCAGGTCAGTTGTCTTTTCGCCAGTTGCCGGGTGGCGGCGATGCCCTTAAAGATAAATGTCTCAAGATCAGTATCACCTGATAAATGTTCCCAAGCCTGGCGATAGCCAACCGAACGCATGGATGGCAGCTCCTGATGGTTCCTGGAATCGGCCATCAGGGTGCGCATCTCATCGAGAAAACCAGCTTCCAGCATCGATTCAAAGCGCCGCGCGATGCGTTCATGCAGCACGCTGCGATCTGCCGGTGAGATGATGATTTTCAGGGTGTCATATTCCAGCGATTGGCCCTGGTCACGGGCATACAGCTCGGTCATGGTTTGACCGCTGAGCAGATACACTTCGTAAGCCCGGTTGATGCGTTGTGGGTCATTGGCATGAATTCTGGCTGCACTCTGCGGATCGACTTTTTTCAATAAGTCATGGACATGTTGCCAGCCATGCTCGTCGGCCAGCTGTTGTATCTTTTGACGAACCTCAGGATTGGCTTCTGGAAGTTGTGACAAGCCATTTTGCAGGGCGTTGTAGTACAACATGGTGCCGCCGGCCAGGATGGGTATCCGTCCGACGTCATTGCTGGCCTGCATCAGCTTCAGGGCATCGGCACAGAACTGGGAAGCAGAATAAGGCTCCCAGGGTTCGCAAATGTCCACCAGGGCATGCGGCGCACGCCTGAGGGTTTCGGTATCCGGTTTGGCGGTGCCGATGTCCATGCCTTTGTAGACCAAGGCAGAATCCACCGAAATGATGTCGCCGGCATACAGTTCATGCAGACAAATCGCGGCATCGGTTTTACCCGCTGCGGTAGGCCCCATCAACATGATGGCTTTGGGTAAAGTCACATCACTGCCCTCTGAGGAACAATTTATCCAGCTGCTTCATGTCCAGTTGGGTCCAGGTGGGCCGGCCGTGGTTACACTGGTCTGATCGCAACGTTTGTTCCATGTCTCTGAGCAATGCATTCATTTCCATGATGGTCAGCTGGTGGTTGGCCCGCACCGAACCGTGGCAAGCCATGGTCGACATGATTTCATTGATGTGAGCCTCAATTTTCTGGCTTGAGCCCATAGCCACCATCTCAGAAAGTACATCCTTGATCAGGTTTTCTACATCGGCATTGGCCAGCAGCGCCGGTATTTTGCGGATCACCAGGCTTTCCTCTCCGGTGACGCTGATCTCGAACCCCAGCTGAGCAAAACGTTCGGGGTGATTTTCCACCACATTGACTTCGCGGCTGGAAACATTGACTTGAATGGGCACCAGCAATTTTTGGTTTTTCAACTGGTCTTCGGCAAATCGCTGTTTCATGCGTTCGTAGGTGATGCGCTCGTGGGCGGCATGCATGTCGACAATGATCAGTCCATGCTGATTCTCAGCAATGATGAAGACCCCGTGAATCTGAGCTTTGGCATAGCCCAATGGCGGAATGTCCTGATCATCACCATCATCCTCTGGCAAGACCATCGGAGGAGCGGATGGGTATTCACTGAGTTGCTGACTGGCTTGAGCGGCCTGGTTCAGGTAGTTCAGACCGGCTTCTCTGATGCCCTGCGGAGGCAGGGTTGAGCCGGGCTGGCCAAGGGCAGTGTTTTGGCCGCCAAGGTTGAGCCGGTGTTGCATCTGCCGATAATCGGGCAGTGGTTGATCACTGGTGGTTGGCGTGGCCGACATGGCTCCAACCCGGGTTTGTGCCAATGATTGGTGGATCGAACCAAAGATAAAATCATGCACCAGCTTTGAGTCACGGAAACGCACTTCGTGTTTGGTTGGATGGACATTGACGTCCACCAGCTCCGGATCGATGTCCAGATACAACACAAAAGCCGGGAATCGCCCATGAAATAACACATCCTGATAAGCCTGCCGAATGGCATGGCCAACCAGTTTATCCTTGATCATGCGGTTGTTGATGTAAAAAAATTGCCGGTCTGGCTGGGCCCGGTTCCACGAAGGCTTGGCCACCCAGCCGGACATTTTCAGATTGCCGCGTTGTTGTTCAATGAAAATGGCGTTCTCAATGAAGTCTTTACCACACAGCTGGTTGATGCGCTGATGCCTGAGGACATCGGTGTCTCCACCCTGGGCATTGCGGATCATTTTGCCGTTGTGGCTGAGGCGGAAGGTGACATCAAAGCGTGACAAAGATACGCGTTTGATCAGGTCGTCAATTCTCAGGTATTCGGTTTTGTCGGTTTTCAAAAACCGCCTGCGTGCCGGGGTGTTGAAAAACAGATCAGCAACGATCACGGTGGTGCCCACTGGGTGGGCCGCTGGCACCGGGCCTTCAATGTCACCACCATGGGCACTGACCTGATAGGCCATTTCTGCATCCTGGTGTCTTGAAATCAGGTCAAAGCGGCTGACCGAAGCAATGCTCGGCAGGGCTTCGCCACGAAAACCCATGGACAACAAGGACTCCAGATCATCCAGTGAATGAATTTTACTGGTGGCATGGCGCTGCAGGGCCATGGCCAGATCATCCTGGCTGATGCCCTGGCCATTGTCGGTGATTTTGATGCGCTTTTTACCACCGGTCTGAACGTCGATGTCAATCACCGTGGCACCGGCGTCCAGGGCATTTTCAACCAGTTCTTTGACCACCGAAGCCGGTCGTTCGACCACCTCACCTGCGGCGATCTGGTCAATCAGTTGATTGGGGAGTTTTTTAATCAGCATGACATGAATTTTAACATGCCCGGCACAGAAATAGCGGGTCTCAATCAGTGATTATTGAACTGCTTTTGTCGTCATTGAATGTTGAGTGGGATGACCCGCTGGGTTTGCTTGTTGGCATGTCTTTTCAGCAACAGGTAAAAGATCACCAGTGCGGCCAGACAACCAGTTAACCAGAGGCCGGCAAACAACGGTTGGGTGTTGAACGTCACCACCTGGTAAAAACTACTGGCAATCAGGTAAGCAATGGCCGTTGAGTAAGTCGCTGAAAACACGGCCCATTTTTTGCCGGATTCTTTGGCAATGGTGGCCACCACCGTGACACAGGGGAAATACAATAACACAAATAACAGGTAAGCATAAGCCGCCCATGCACTGGTGAATTTATCCTGTAAAATGCCGAATAACTGGCTGGATACACCTTGATTTTCAGCCATGCTTTCCACGGCATCAATTTCAGTCAGTGACAAGCCCAGTGGATCGATCAGGGCATCAGCCAGACCAGCGGCCTTATCAGGAATGGATTGCAAGGCTTCCTGTAACTGTTCTCCTATGGTGGCTTCGCTGTCATCCACTGATTTTGAATAAATCGCATCAAGGGAGCCGACCATCACTTCTTTGGCCAGTAAGCCGGTGAACAGGCCAACCACAGCCGGCCAATTGTCTTCATCAATGCCCATGGGTGCAAACAAAGGAGTTGCCAGTTGAGAGCCGGCAGCCAACAACGATTCATCGACGTCTTCATTGCCCCAGCTGAAATCCCGGCCCATGGATGAGATGATCTGTAAAATCAACACAATGATGATGATGATTTTTCCGGCATCAACAATGAAACCACGGAGTTTGTGCCAGGTAGACCGGACAATGAACTTCACCCCGGGGAATCGCCATTTGGGTAACTCAATGACAAATGGATCCGGTTCGCCCGGGAGGATGGTTTTGCGCATCAGCAGACCTGTGGCGATCGCCACCACAATACCGGTGAGGTACAGTGACAACACAATCAATGCCGCATGCTCAGTAAAAAAGGCCGCCACAAACAAGGCATAAACTGAGAGCCGGGCACCACAGGACATGAACGGCGCCATCAGGGTGGTGATGATGCGTTCATCCTTTCTGGCCAGTTGCCGGGTGGCCATCACCGCCGGGACATTACAGCCAAAACTGACAATCAGGGGCACGAAGGCTTTGCCAGACAAACCGATTTTCTGTAACCAGTTGTTCATCACAAATGCTGCCCGCACCATGTAACCGGATTCTTCCAGTAAAGTGAGGAACAGGAATAAAAACCCGATGACCGGGATAAAGGTGGCCACCGTCTGGATACCGGCACCCACTCCGTCAGCCAGGATCACCGCGAGCCAGTCAGGTGCATGCATTGCATTGAGCAGTTGTTTGGTGCCATCAATGAAAATCGCCCCGGTGGCTATGTCAAAAAAATCAATGAACACATCTGCCACATTGATGGCAAAAAAGAACATCAGGTACATCGCCAGCATAAAAGCCAGTGAGCCACTGAATGGACTGGTCAGCCAGCGGTCAACGCGACTGAATGTGGCTGACTTTGAGGAAGGTGTTGCCCCGGCAGACGCCTGACGGGTGACGGCCCTGGCCATTTCCAGCGACTGTTGAAAGCGGGCTTCAAAAATCCGTTTACTGTCGCCTATGATCTGTTCAGATGACCGCACATAACGTTTGATGGCGGCAGCCCGGGTTTTGGCTTCTGGCAGGTCTATGTCATCAGGTAATTCAGTGTGTTGATGATCGGGGGCTGCTGCAGAAGAAAGTTGTGCCGCGATGGCATCAAACAAAGCAACCATGCCGACGTTTTTGATGGCGGTGGTGGTCAGCACCACACAGCCGGTCAACTCAGCCAGTTTGATGGTGTCCAGGTCTTTGCCACTGGCAGCCCGCTCATCGTCCATGTTTAACACCAGGATGGTGGGTTTGTCCAGATCCAGAATTTCGGTGGTCAGGAACAAGCCCCGTTCCAGGTTGGTGGCATTGAGGACATTGACGTACAGGTCAATGTCGTCCTTGTCGATGGCTTGCTTAACAACCAGTTCATCCTGAGACAATTCAGCCAGAGACAATCCATAGATGCCAGGTAAATCAACCAATTCAAATTGAGTGTTGTGACGCACCAGTCTGGCTTTCGATTCACTGACGGTGACACCAGCCCAGTTGCCGGTTTTTTTGTTTTGCCCCGCAAGGGCGTTGAACAGGGTGGTTTTACCACTGTTGGGATTACCAATCAGGGCGACTTTGGCAGGTTGATTCACAGGCGGTGGAGATTAAATCAGCGAAACAGAAATGGAATTGATCAGGTCGGAGCCCACAGCGATGTTGCCAAAAGGGGTTTTAACCACTGCACCATGTTTGTAAAGGGCGATCAATTCGATCATCATGCCCAGGCCCAGGCCCATCAGCGTGAGCTTTTGACTCATCGATTCAGAACAAACATTCTGGCAAACCTGATAGGTTCGGCCTGCAGTGGCTTTGGACAGTTGCACTGATTGATCACGGGGTTCTGTCATGGCAGGGAGTTAATCTAAATAATAATGGTTCTCATTATTGTGTATTGGGTGTAAATAATCAAGCCTCAAATCGGAAAATATGAAAAAGTTTGATCTTTATCATACCGCTGCCGGTCAATTGTTCTGCTCAGCCGATGCCATCAGTACAAAGTCTGCCGAATTGATTGGTTTACCGGGCCTCTATTTGATAAAATCAGCCGTTTATTTTGACTGGAATCATTGATGATTGGACACATTCAGGAATTGATTGAAAATGCCCTGGAACATTTGCAGGCCAAGGGCGAGTTTGAATTGACCGAAACCCCGGCGATCACCATCGAAAGAACCCGCAACAAAAGTCATGGCGATTACGCCTCAAATGTGGCCCTGACCCTGGCCAAGCCACTGCAGTCCAATCCGCGGGCCATTGCCGAACAAATCATTGCTGAACTGGCTGAATCCAGTCATGTCAAAAAAGTAGAAATTGCCGGACCTGGCTTCATCAATTTTTACCTCACCGATGCCTGTCGTTTACAGGTCATCAAGCGCATACTGAAGCACAAAGGGGATTACGGCAGCAGCCAATTGGGCCAGGATCACCCGATCACTGTGGAGTTTGTTTCCGCCAATCCAACCGGCCCGTTGCATGTAGGGCATGGTCGAGGAGCGGCATTTGGTTCGTCACTGACCAACCTGTTGAAAAAAGTCGGTTATCAGGTACATGCTGAATACTATGTCAATGACCATGGCCGGCAGATGGACATCCTGGCCACCTCGGTGTGGTTGCGGTATCTGGAATTGTGCGGTGAGCCCATCACCTTTCCGGTGAATGGTTATAAAGGTGATTACATCATCGACATTGCCCGTGATGTGCGTCAGCAGTATGGTGATGATTTTCGTCATCAGCAAGCAGAGGTGTTTGCTCAGGTCAGTCCGGATGAACCGGCCGGCGGTGATAAAGAACAGCACATCGATGATCTGGTGATCAATGCCAAAGACATCCTGGGCAAGGGTTATCAGAAAATTTTCAAGAAAGCCCTGAAGTCGATTTTGTCGGGCATTGAAGATGATCTGGAGTCATTCAATGTGCATTACGACCAGTGGTTTTCCGAAAAATCACTGCACAAATCAGACACCATTGAACGGGCCCTCAATAAGCTCAAAGCAGGTGATCACCTGTATAAAAAAGAAGGTGCACTGTGGTTCAATGCCACACACTTTGGCGACGAGAAAGATCGGGTGGTGATGCGGGAAAATGGCTTGAAAACCTATTTTGCCTCTGACGTGGCGTACCTGCTTGATAAATTTGAGCGGGGATTTGAGAAATCCATCTATGTGTTTGGTGCCGATCATCACGGCTATATTCCACGCCTGAAAGCGGCGGCCAAAGCCATGGGCTTTGATGCCGATAAAATTGACATCCTGTTGGTACAATTTGCGCACCTGTTCAAAGGTGGCGAAAAACTGCAGATGTCCACCCGCTCCGGTCAGTTTGTCACCCTCAATGAATTGGTTTCTGAGGTGGGTTGCGACGCAGCGCGGTTCTTTTATGTGATGCGCTCCCATGATCAGCACCTGGATTTTGACATGGACCTGGCCAAATCGCAGTCCAATGAGAATCCGGTTTATTACATTCAATACGCCCATGCCCGGATTTGCAGCATCCTGCGCAAGCTGGAAGAGCAAAACATGACCCACAACATCGAAATTGGCCATGTGTCGATTGAGTTGTTGATCGAGGAACAGGAACAAGACCTGATCAAGGCATTGTCACAGTACCCTGAAACCATCGAAAAGGCCGCAGTCAATTATCAGGTACACACCGTGGCCAATTACCTCAGGGAACTGGCCCAGCTGTTTCACAGCTACTACAACGCCCATCAGGTACAGATTGATAACGAAAATTTACGCAACGCACGGCTAAACTTATGTCTGGCGACCCGTTATGTGCTGGCCGATGGCCTGGCACTGTTGGGTTCTTCGGCACCTGAAGAGATGCGTGCAGAGGACAAAACACCCGCATGACCCGGAAAACCACAAAGAAAACCACAAAAAGGAAAACCACCCGCAAAGCCGGACACAAAAGGCCGGTGCCAGGTTGGATCATTCTGCTCAGCGGGGTACTGTCCGGCTTGTTGCTGGCGGTGTTGATTTACGTCAAAGGTTGGGTGCCACAACCGATACAGAACAACCAACCGGTGCCCGGTGTGGCCGAAGAGGTGGTACAACCGGTCGAAGACGTGTCACAGACGGTGTCAAAAAAACCCGACTATGATTTTTACTCGGTGTTGCCGGAAATGGAAGTGGTGATTCCCCGGGAAGAGCTTGAACAACAAGCCGCCCGTGACAGCAAAGAATACACATATATTTTACAGGTGGCATCGTTTAATAACCGCCAGGATGCCGAAGAGCTGAAAGCCCGGATTGCCTTCACGGGGCAGATCGCTCACATACAGGCCATTGATGTCAATGGCACAGAATGGCACCGGGTGCGTGTGGGACCATTCGATTCCAGCCGCGAAGCGGATAAACAAAAAAGACAACTGGAACAAGGAGGACACAAGCCCCTGGTGTTGAAAGAAACCAAAACATAAGGTGAATACATGAAAACCTTACATACCTTGTTGCTGTTACTCCTGGTTGGGGTACTCAACCAGGCAGCGGCCAAAAAGCCTCCGCAACCAACCCACAAGCAGCTGATTCCGCTAACGCTTCAGACCCGCGCCAATGAACCACAAAAAATCATTCGCCACAGCACTGCAGTGGCAGCCGGTGAATCGCTTCAGTCCGGTGGCAAAACCGACCACCTCAGCACCGCTCGGCAATACATCGATCAGGTACTGCAACAACAGCCACAACTGAACGCTGCCGAAGTTGATCTGGTACTGGTCAGTGAACGTCAGGGCTTGGCTCTCAATACCTACCGTTTTCAGCAACAACACCAGGGACTTGAAGTGATCGATGGTCATTTCACTGTGAGCATCAACCAGCAAGGCGTGGTGCGCCATGCCAGCCATCAATTGTTTGCCACAGATAACCTGCAGACCCCCAAAAAATTACTCTCCGATGACCAAGTCATGTCACGTGTGACCGGTTATTTCAATCATCAACAGGCCAGGCAAAAATCTGCCGCCAGAACAGCAAAGATCTGGGCTCATGGCGACCGGCCACGGTTGGTCTGGCAAGTGAACTATGCTTTTGACCAGGATACATCCAGGTGGCTGTTGCTGGTGGATGCCAACGATGGTGAAGTGATCAAAGCCATAGATAACAAACATTACAATACGGTACCAGTTAATGTGTTTGATCCGGATCCATTGAGTTCCTCAGGTCAGTCTTATGGCGGAGGATTGGTCGATGGTGGCGATGCCAACACCCCTGAACTGACAGCACAGCTGCAAAGCAGAACATTGGAGGTGCTGCATCAGGATGACAGGTATTTCATCACCAATGAGTGGGCAGAATCCATCGATATCAGCGAACCATTGGAGGGTGATTATTCGCAGGACAACGATGATTTTCTGTACAACCGGTCTGATCCTTCATTTGAAGCCGTGAACATTGCCTGGCACCTCAATGAATACATGTCCTATTTGAACAACACCCTGGGCTTGAATGTACGGCCTTATCAATACGATACCGGGGTGCGTTTTGATGCCCATGCCAGAAACAACGCAGATGCCTCGAGTTATTTTACCGGTGATGGCACCCTTGAGTTTGGTCAGGGATGTGTTGACGACGGTGAAGATGCTGATGTCATCATTCATGAATTGGGTCATGGCATTCATGACTGGGTGACAGATGGCAACTTGTCTCAGGTGGATGGTTTGAGCGAGGGTCTGGGTGATTATTTTGCCCAAAGTTACAGCCGCAGCCGTCCGGGTTATGCCTGGACACCGGCGGATCCGGAATATCATCAGGTGTTCTCCTGGGACGGACACAATGAGTGCTGGGGTGGGCGCATCACCAATGATCAGCGCACTTACCCGGATGATCTGGTGGGTCAAATCCACACCGATGGGCAAATCTGGTCTTCTTGTCTGATGAATATCTGGGAAACAGTAGGGCGGGAGCGCACCGATACCATGGTCATTGAAGGCCTGGCGATGACTGATTCCAACACCGGACAACAAGATGCCGCTCAGGCCATGCTGCTGGCAGCGGAGGAACTGGGGTACACCGATGACCTGTTGTTCATAGGTCAGTCATTCCAGTCCTGTGGTTACAACATCAATTTGCCACAGGGGCAATTGACGGTGCAGATCAATGCCAGTGACCCACAGCCCGAGCTGGGTCAGCAGGTGACTTTTTCAGCCAGCGTAGCTGGTGCCAGCGGATTGCTGAGTTTTGCCTGGGACATCAACGGCGATGGCCACACCGATGGTACCCAAAGCAGCATCACGGTGACCTATTCTCAAGCATTTGCCGGCACCGTTCAGGTGCTGGTACAGGATGTCGGCGATCAGTTTGGATTCGGGCAATTGGCACTGAAGACCGACAGTCCGGACATTCAGATTTCAGCAGCTGGTGACCTCACTGATCAGTTGCAACAGGTCTGTGGCAATGATGATCAGGTGATTGATCCCGGTGAACGCTGGCAACTGGAACTGGCAGTGAGCAATCAGGGTACCCAGGCGGCCAATGATGCCTGGCTGGCCTTATCCGGCAACCGCTCTTTGACATTCGCTGACGGCCGGGATCAGTACGGTAACCTGATCGCCAGTTGTGAACGGACATTCATTGACATCACTGAATCAGGTACCTTACATGAATGGCAGGCGGCAGGCAGTGAATTTACCGCTGCTGATGAAGGTTTTGTAACCATCTCGCTGGCTGACAGTTTTGACCATTATGGTGAAACCATAAATACCCTGGTGGCCTCCACCAATGGCTACCTGAGCACATCAGTTGATGCCAATGGCTCAGACTGGAGCCCGGACTGTCCCTTACCAGCCAATCCGGATTTTGATTCGGTTGGTGGGCGGATCATACCGTTTCACAGTGATTTACGGGACGCCTTGTTTTATCATCAGTCATTCACTGATTGTCCCCGCCTTGCAGATGATGGCAACGATCAATCCTGTGAGGTGTTTTCCTGGTTGGGTGCAGACCTGTGGGCCACCAGTGGAGCGGTCGAAGCGATTGATGTTCAGGCAATTTTGTATCCAGCCACCTCGCAATGGGTGTTTCAGTACGGCGGTGAAGGCTTTTCAGCAGCCAACCCCACCATTGGTTTGCAAAATGCCGCTGCCGATGACGGTTATGCCTATACCTGTAATGGGCAAAACAACATCAGTGATTCCGCCGCGGTGTGTGTGATCAACGCGGCATTTGCCCCGCCTTTGGTCTCCAGCATCACCGGTGTCAGCCTGGAGTCACCAGTCATCAGTCTGGCTGATGTTGGCATTAATCAGACGCGACAAGCGATGCTGAACTTTGCCGTTACCGAGGATGCCAGCTGTGGCCTGCCAATTGGTTTTGATCACCAGGCCAGTGTGTTCCTTGAGGGGTTCAACACCGGTAACAATGGATTTTTCACCACACAGGTGGGTGATGATCAGGGTTTGTGTGAAGCGGTGAATGATTGTGGTGTGGGTATCAGTACTGAACGTTCCGAAAGCAATGATGTGAAACCGCGAAATGGCCTGTGGTGGAATCCTGCCCGTTCGGGCAATGGAGTGGATCTGCACGTCAGTAACCAACAATCCATGTTGTCAGTGATGTACACCGCCCGGGAAGACCGCAGCCCAATCTGGTACCTGGCCAATGGTGCGGACAGCGCCAACAACCAATACCGCAATGATTTGTATGAGGTCTTATTTCCAGGTGGTTTTGCCCTCGGTGATCAGCGATTCAGCCAGGTTGGCTGGGCTGAAACCACGTTCATTGATGACTCCCGGGCGGTACAGGTACGGGAAATCAACGGACAGCTCAGTGCAGATTTGATGGTCCTGGACCAGTTTGCTGCTGACCAGACACCCAATATGCACACCGGTCATTATTTTTCCCCTGAACAGGATGGCTGGGGCCAGTCGGTGATTACCCTGGGCACCGCCCGGGTGGTGATCAGTTATATCTATGACCTGTTGGGCAATCCCATGTGGACCATTTCCAGTGGGACCAATGACAGCAGCACCCGTGATGTGTTTCATGCCAAAGCATTCTGTCCGCACTGTCCGGTGTTGTTACAGGAAGGTGAACAGATCGGCACATTGGGCATGGAATTCAATGGTCAGCAAAATGGTCAAATCAACCAATACATCATCAGTTATCCACCTGCACCCATGCAGCCGCAGGCAACCTGGGATATCCGTGATTTAACGATTTTTAATGTGGTGCCTGCTGAGCAGGATTGAATCAGGACTGAATGTCGGCTGATTGATCCGGACGGTAAGGGATGTGACCATCAGGTTGGATGCTGAAGCGTTTATATGTCCACTGATATTGCGCTGGATTAATCGCCACCATGGATTCAATGGTTTGATTCAAGGCGCTGGCTGATGCCTCCGGATTACCGTAAATGCCAGCCGGAGCGGCCTTGAAATGCAGGTCAAAGCCGCGGCCATCGGCCAATCGTTCTGCCACTGCAAACACCACTGGCACTCCGGTTTTTCCGGCGATTTTTCCAAACAAAGTCATGGTCAGTGCCGGATGCCCCATGAAGGGCACAAAAACCCCTTGACCGGCTTTGGGCTGTTGATCAGGCAGTATGGCCAGAATGTGTTGTTGTTTCAGTACTTTGAATATTTGACGCACGCCTTTGGGATTGGCGGTGATTTGATTGGCTCCGCCGGTCCCCCGGTACTTCAAAAGCAAGCGTTCGATGCTGGCATCTTCCGGTGGTTTATACAGGAATGAAAACCCCGGGTGCCGGGAGAGCCACAGGTTAAGTACTTCCCAATTACCAAAGTGTGGTGCTGCCAGCAGCAGCCCCTGTTTTTGTTCCAGTGCCTGTTCCAGCACCTCGCGGCCATGGATTTGTCCGATCAGAGGGTCGATGTTACGACCATGTTTTTTCCAGATGATACCCAGTTCAAACATGGCTTTGATGGTTTCGGTCAGGCTGTCCCTGGCCAGTTGTTTTTGTGCGGGCTTCTTGAGGTCCGGATAACACAGACGTATGTTGGTGAGGGTGATGCGGCGTTGTTTCTCACTCCAACGCCAAACCATGGCAGCCACCCAACTGGCCCAACGATGCGCACTGCGCAGTGACATCCAGCTGGTGAGGGTGATGATGAATTGAAACAGAAAAGCCCGCATGGCGGTATTGTAACAAAAGGCAGGCGATTGTTGAGGTCAAAAAAAACCGCCATCAAAAAGACGGCGGTTAATTTGCGAAGGCACAAACACGAGCCTTCCTGTCCTTGATCCCCGAGTGTGGTACTTCATGTACCGGGCAATCACTCCTTGTTGACTGCCTTGTTAAGAGACCATTCCTTAAGTCTTCCTTAAGTGCCTCACTGGCTGGCAACTCCTGTTGCCTGATCCCTTGGGGATATTATGTGATTTCTATGGAGGTTGTGTCTGTCCAATGATTATTACCAGCTTGTAAGAAAATATAGACAAAGCGGTGTGTTCATGGCATTAAGGGTCGCTGGATGTGGTGTTTTTACTGCTTTCAGTGGTTTTTTTGTTGGATTTGTTTTTGAAATCAGTTTCATACCAACCGGTCCCCTTGAGGCGGAATCCGGCAGCTGAGACTTTTTTTTGCAGGCCATCGGTTTCACAGGATGGGCAATCGGTCAGCGGTGCATCTGACATTTTTTGAAGTTTTTCCAACTCATGGCCACAGGATTGGCACTGATATTCATAAATCGGCATGGCAATATGGCTCCTTAATGTAACAACAAAACATTGGCAGACGACACCGGTTCAGGTGTCGTCTGCATGAGATTGCGCCATTAGTGGGGGTTGACGGCTGCAAATTCAAGGTGATCATCTGACAAAGTCACTCGAATGACCTGGCCAGGGGCAAACGCACCAGACAGCAGCTGGGTGGCCAGTGGATTCTCTAATTCATCCTGAATCGCCCGTTTCAGTGGGCGGGCACCATAGACTGGATCAAAACCCACACTGCCCAGGAAATCCAGCGCTTCATCTGAGACTTCCAGGTGCAAGTCGCGGGTGGCCAGGCGTTTTTTCACCCGATTGATCTGGATGCCGGCAATCAGTCTGATTTGTTCCTGCTTCAGCGGATGGAACACCACGATGTCATCCACCCGGTTGATGAACTCAGGGCGGAAATGCGAACCCACAACGGTCATCACCGAGTCTTTGATGTCTTTGTACGACTCATTGATTTTGGCCTGAATCAGGTCAGAGCCCAGATTCGAGGTCATGATGATCACGGTGTTTTTGAAATCCACAGTACGGCCCTGGCCATCGGTCAGGCGGCCATCATCCAGTACCTGCAACAGCACATTGAACACATCGGCATGGGCTTTTTCTACCTCATCCAACAGGATCAGCGAGTAGGGCTTGCGGCGCACCGCTTCGGTGAGATAACCGCCCTGGTCATAGCCCACATAACCTGGAGGCGCACCGATCAGGCGGGCCACTGAGTGTTTTTCCATGAATTCAGACATGTCAAGGCGAATGATAGAATCCTCGGTGTCAAACATGAACTCAGCCAGGGCCTTACACAGTTCGGTTTTACCGACACCGGTGGGGCCAAGGAACATAAAGGAACCAATCGGTCGGTTGGGATCAGCCAAACCTGAACGTGATCGGCGTATGGCATCGGCCACTGCATTGACGGCCTCTTCCTGACCGATCAGACGCTGATGGATGGTGTCTTCCATCTGCAGCAGTTTCTGTTTCTCACCTTCCATCATCTTGGTGACCGGAATACCGGTCCACATGGAGACAATCTCAGCGATTTCAGTTTCGGTCACTTTGTTGCGCAGCAGTTGAAAGCTGCTCATGTCGACTTCAGTTGCCTGCGCGATTTGTTTTTCCAGATCAGGAATTTTGCCGTACTGTAATTCAGACATTTTTGCCAGATCACCAGCCCTTTGCGCCACTTCAAAATCAGCTTTGGCTTGTTCCAGTTCTTCTTTCAAGTGTGTGGTACCTTGTACCGCGGCTTTTTCGCTGTTCCAGATTTCTTCCAGGTCAGAATACTCCCGCTCCAGACTTTCGATGTTGGTTTCCAATTCACTGCGGCGTTTTTTAGAGGCCTTGTCTTTTTCTCTGAGCAGGGATTCACGCTCCATTTTAAGCTGAATCAGCTTGCGGTCGAGTTTGTCCATCTTGTCCGGCTTGGAGTCGATCTCCATGCGGATTCTCGATGCCGCCTCATCCATCAGATCAATGGCTTTGTCTGGTAGGTTGCGGTCGGTGATGTAGCGGTGGGATAAGGTGGCCGCAGCAATGATGGCCGGATCGGTGATTTCCACCGCATGATGGACTTCATAACGTTCATTCAGACCACGCAATATGGCAATGGTGTCTTCCACGGAAGGTTCATCGACCAACACCTTCTGAAAGCGCCGTTCCAGGGCTTTGTCTTTTTCAATGTGTTGCCGGTATTCATCCAGCGTGGTGGCACCAATACAGTGCAATTCACCGCGGGCAAGGGCTGGTTTGAGCATGTTACCTGCATCCATGGCCCCTTCGGCAGCACCGGCTCCGACCATGGTGTGTAATTCATCGATGAACAGGATGATCTGACCTTCCTGCTTACTCAGGTCATTGAGCAGGGCTTTGAGTCGTTCTTCAAATTCACCGCGGTATTTGGCACCGGCGATCAGTGCGCCCAGATCCAGGGACAGTAAGCGTTTGCCTTTCACGCCTTCCGGCACTTCGTTGTTAACGATGCGTTGAGCCAGGCCTTCGACGATGGCGGTTTTACCCACCCCGGGTTCGCCGATGATCACCGGGTTGTTCTTGGTGCGACGTTGGAGTATCTGGATGGTGCGGCGAATCTCCGCATCACGACCAATGATCGGATCCATTTTTGAGGCTTCGGCGCGCGCCGTCAGGTCGACGGTGTATTTTTCCAGCGCCTGGCGGTTTTCTTCGGCTCCCGCGTCATCCACAGTGCCATCGCCGCGGATCTCATCGATGGTTTTTTCCAGTGAGTCCCGTTGTGCACCGGCTTTTTTCAACAGCTGGGCGGTGGTGTCACTGGAGTCCATCAGCGCGAGGGCAAACAGCTCACTGGCAATGTACTGATCATTGCGTTTTTGCGCCAGTTTATCAGCCAGATTCAACACCTTGACCAGGTTGTTTGACAGATTGACTTGTCCCGTGTTGTTACCGATCACCGGCATCATTTCAATGGTTTCTGCCAGGCTGTTGCGCAGCAGGTTGATGTTGACCCCGGATTTGGTGAACACATGCTTGATGGAGGAGTGCTCCTGATCCAGCATAGCTGACAACACATGGGCCGATTCAATCACGTTGTGGTCTTTGCCGACCGCAATCGATTGGGCTTCGTTGATGGCTTGCTGGAAATTGGTGGTTAATTTATTAAAGTTCATGATTCCCAATTAAAAATTCTAGATTGACAAAGAAATGGGGGTGCCCCGTCTGTTTTTCAATTGTGCCACAAAGCCCACAGACCGCTGGTATGACATCGATCAAGTTTGGTTATAATGAAGGTGAATCAAGGATTGGAAATCAAACCATGAAAACTTTTTTCATCAGCATGATACTTATCTGGAATCAGGCAAATTCTACCACTGTGCTGTCTGATGGCATTGAAGCCAGTGATGAATTGAACAAGGAGTCCAAGCCTGAATATACAATAATGGTTGGACGCTTGCAAAGACAAGAATATGTAGATGATGTCATGCCAACACGTTGTATTGAAGCTGTTTGTATGAGTAGCTTTTATCATTATCACATCAAAGTTGATGATGTGATAGTTGGTGAGTCATTAAGCAGAAAGATCAAAGTTGCCCGATTTCAACACGCCAAATATCTGTTCAGAAGCAGTCAAACGGCGTTGTTTGTGATTGAGCGGGTTACGAATCCGAGTTGGGAACAACATTTGGATACACCTTATAATCTCGTGGAGTTTTCACAATTGAAAGCAGAGCATTGTTTGATCTATCCATTTAAAAAATACAGCAGTTACTTTGGCGATGATGAATCCTGCATACAGACCAAACTAATAAATGCAAAAGGAAATCTCATCGCTGATGAGTTGAGATATGAAATGTTCAATGAAGTGGTTGAACGGGTTCAGTACCGGTTAGACAAGGACGACATTTTGCGTTCTGTGGAGGATCACCAGTTAAGTGATGGAACACATGTGGTTGATACTGAAGACCAGGAAGAACGTTGCTATGATGTGGATTTTGACAAAAATTTCAAAAAGCGTGATTGTGATTTTTCTGAATATTACGACTTACTCAGATATCAGTTGACCAAAGGTCAGGGCGAAGCCGCCATGGAACTCTTTAAACAAGAACTCAATGCATCCCGGTTAAACCTGAAGCCTTTTGACATCCGTTACCGGGTCATTGAACACGATGAGTACAGTGAGTTTCAGGTGCACTACAATTACTAAGTCAGGTTAACTTCAGTGCTGTATCAACAACTCACATCACAAGCGAGAAAACCCTTGATGCTGCGGAAATAAGCCGGTTTGAGATCGATGTCGTTGTGCCCGGCATCCAGTTCACCGGCAGGATCGGCATCAGTTTGGCTGCCACCGCCCGCAGGCTGTCGAATGGGGTGACCAGGATCAATTGCGCCACTTCCCGCTGACTGGCGACATAGGTGGCGATGCCACTGCCCAAAGAGCGGCCCATCACCGTGACCGGGTGGTTGGTCTGACCCTGCAGGTGGTCAAACAACGCCAGGGCGTCAGCAAACAAAGCGGCTTCGCTGGGTGAGCCCCCGCTGCCACCATAACCGCGGTATTGCATCAGCAGCACCCGGGTGTTGGGCAGGTGGTGTAAAAAATCACTGGCACTGTAGGCCACCTGTTCGGCATTGCCACCCAAATACAACAACACCCGTTCACCCTGAGGATTCAGCTGCACCGCATTGATGGTGGCCTCAGCGGTGGTCAGTTGCAGGGTTTGATGGGGGTGTTCAATGGTCGGTGGCGGATGGTAAATCAAGCGGTTTTGCAACAGATAGACTGCCAGCATCAGCAGCAGGTAGGCACTGAGCAGGGTTTTGATGAGGGGCCAGACAAACATGGAGTGATGGACAGCGTTGGTCAGCAATGGTTCTCTGCTGAGCCATTTGCCGTACCCATGAAGGGGCACGGCAAGCAGCTGTTCAGACGATCAAACCAGGCGCAGGTCCTTCAGTGGCAAACGGCGGTGACGTTGGCCATTGGCGGCAAAGATCGCGTTACACAACGCCGGAGCCACGGGTGGTAGTCCGGGTTCGCCCACGCCCGTTGGGATGGCGGTGCTGTTGACCAGGTGCACATGTACATCGGGTATTTGGTTGATGCGTGTCATCTGATAATCATCAAAGTTACCTTGTTCGATGATGCCGTCTTTGGCGGTGATTTCACCGTAAAAGGCCAAAGAAGCACCAAAGATCAGTGAACCTTCCATCTGCGATTTGACCCGATCAGGATTCAGCAGTTGACCGGCGTCGACCGCCATGTGGACATCTTCGATTTTCACCTGATTGCCGTTGGTGGAAACCTTAATGACCACGGCGATGTAACTCAGAAATGAGCGCCAGGCGGCGATGCCCATACCCGTGCCCTCAGGTAGTTTTTCGCCCCAGTTAGCTTCTTTGGCGGCCAGTTGAATGACGTTTTTCAGGCGGCTGGTCTCGGCGGGGTATTGTTCAGCGGGTTCGCCGTAGTTGCTGTACTCAAAACCGTCTTTGCTGAAATCTTCTATCCGGTCATCACCGATCAGTTCCAGCAGAAAGTCTTTGCTGTCTTTACCGGCGGCATGGGCCATCTCGTCAACGAAGGATGAAGCAGCAAACACATTGTTGATGTTGGTTACCGAGCGCACCCAGCCGATGCGCATAAAGGTGTCGGTTTCGCCCAATGCGATCTTGATATTGGGCACATCAAACATCATGTCGCCCTGGCCGAGGTCGGTGCTGCCGGCCAGTTTGGCGGTGGGATCAAAGGTTGAGCTGATCGGATGATTAACCATGGCGTGGTACCAGCTGGTGACCCGGTTGTTTTCATCCAGGGTGCCTTTGAGCTGTTGGTAGCTGGGACTGTGGTAGTAACCGTGTTTGATTTCGTCTTCACGGGTCCATAAGACTTTGATGGGCATCTTGGTTTGGTGTGCCAGGTAGGCCGCTTCGGCGACAAAATCAGGTTTAGACTTGCGACCGAATCCACCACCCAGCAGGGTCACATTGATCTCTACATTGGCAGCGTTTTCCTGCGGGATTTCCAGGGTGCCCATGACGTTGCGTTGTGAGGCCTGTGGGGTTTGGGTGCAGGCCCAGACTTCCACCCGATCGCCAGTGATGCGGGCGGTGGCTGCCGGTGGTTCCATGGTGGCATGGGCCAGTCCTGCGACATGATAATCAGCCTCAATGGTTTTCGTTGCATTCGCTTTGGCTTGTTCCACATCACCACGGGATCGCACCACTTCTTTGGGGTTTTCCAGGGCTTTGATGAACACTGCTTCATGATCGTTGGTGGAGTAACTGCTGTTGCTGCCATGGTTCCATTCAATGTTGAGTTTTTTTCGCCCCTCAATGGCAGCCCAGGTGTTTTCAGCAATCACTGCCACCCCACCGAGCATTTTGAACAGGGCCGGTGGTGTCAGTGCAGGCAATTGCACCACTTTGACCACGCCAGGCACTTTCAGGGTTTCACTGTCATCGACGCTTTTCACGGTGCCAAAGACCACTGGTGGTCTGGCGATCACCGCGGTTTTCATGTCATCCAGCTGAACGTCGTAGCCAAACACCGCTTTACCGGTGACGATGTCTGCACCATCGAGCAGGGCCATGTCCGGCTTGCCGACGTATTTTTGTTCGGCTGCGGTTTTCAGTTTCAGTGTATCCCGTTCAGGAACCTTCAGTTTGCTGGCGATCTTGACCAGCTCTTTGAAGTCCAAAGCTTCATCTTTGTGGTGCGCCTGATGATGCTCGATGCGAACCTGGTCGACGGGTACTGACCAGACCTGGGCAGCGGCCTGTTGCAGCATGGTGCGCATGATGGCGCCGGCTTCTTTGAGTTTTTGGAAGTTTTTCCGCACACTGCGCGAGCCGTCGGTGTTCTGGCTGCCGTATTTGGCATCACCCAGGGCCTGTTTGACCGTGACCCGGTTCCAGTCTGCTTCCAGTTCATCGGCAACCAGCAGTGGCAGCGTGCTGCGGATGCCCTGGCCCATTTCACTGCGGTGGGAAATGATGGTGACCTGGCCAGTGCCATCCATCGAAACAAACACATCCGGAGAAAATTGAATTTCACCATGGTGTTTGGCCATCAGCGGCGAGAATTGTACGCCCAGCACCAGGGTGCCGGATGCCAGTCCGGTGCTTTTAAGGAATTGTCTGCGATTGAGCTTTTTGATCATGATTGTGCTCCTTCATCCGCTTGTTTCAGCTTGGCGGCCTGTTTGATGGCAGCCCGGATTCTGGGGTAGGTGCCACAACGACAAATGTTCCCTGCCATGGCACCGTTGATGTCCTCGTCTGAGGGATTGGGGTTGTTCTCCAGCAACGCGACAGCTGACATGATTTGTCCGGATTGACAATAGCCACATTGGGCCACATTGAGGTTTTGCCAGGCTTGTTGTACCGGATGGTCGCCTTGTTCTGATAGGCCTTCGATGGTGGTTACTGATTTGCCTTTGGCATAAGACATGGGTGTGATGCATGAGCGCATCGGCTGACCATCAATGTGCACCGTACAGGCACCACAAATGCCCTTACCACAACCATATTTACTGCCGGTTAATTTGGCCACATCGCGCAATGCCCACAGCAGCGGCATGTCTTCACTGACTTCGAGTTGGGTCAGTTGGCCATTGATTTTGAGTTCTGTCATTGTCATACCCCGGTTTTTATCAAGCCAATAAGTATAACATTGCTGGTGTTTAAAATTGTTGACGGCTCATTGTTTGTGATTTTTTTGACAAGTTTTATCAGGAATATTCGTTTTAATAGATGGAGGCTTGAAATTGAGCGCAAGTGTATCAGTTGGCAGTGCCTTGTCCCTGTTGTCCGGATAGGCTGTGTTTCAGACCTCTGATTGAAAAAAACTTCTGTTCAGTCTGCACACTGATCCGAATCATTTATTTGTCTTTTGCTGAGGAAAAAACGATGAACAAACTGCTTTTATGTGTACTGATTCTGTTTGCTGAATCATTGTATTCAACCAGTGCTGCAACGCAGCTGCCAGGCGCTTCACTGTCTGCTACATTTCACGGCTGGAGCGTTGATGTGGAAGGCGAAGTGGCTGTTGTGGGAGCACCTTTGGGGTGGGTATCTGTGGGAGACGGTAGTGACCGGGCTGGTGCGGTCTATGTTTATCGGCAGCAGACCGGAGAATGGACCCTGGAACAGGTCCTTAATCCGACTGATTTGGCAGCTGGAGATCAGTTTGGAGATTCTGTGCGGATACATCAAGGCCGGATTGTGGTGTCAGCACCTTATCATGACCCGGTTATAAACAATGTGGTAACAGAAGATGCCGGTGTTGTTTATGTGTTTGAGTACCGCAACAGCGAATGGACCCAAACCAGTCAGATCATTCGACCCAATGCAAAAGCCAATGACTGGTTTGGTAAACAATTGACAGTGGGTGTTGACCGGATTTTCATATCGGCGCTTGAATTGGGCATGCCGGCCGACCAACAACGGGGTGCCATTCATGTCTATGACCTGGTGGCAGGTGAGTGGACGGAGACGGCAGTCATCAGAAATGATCTGCCTTATGAGACAGGAGGTCTGTTGGGTAGCTGGCCCATGAGTTATCACCAGGGTCAACTGGCTGCCGCAGTCAACACTTTTCAAATGGATCAATACACAGGATATGTTCATGTGTATACCGAAGAGCAGGACAATTGGATGTTGCAACAAGTCATCAGCAGCCCCGATGGTATGCCAGGTGATTTCTTTGGTGCCAGTGTCAGTGTATTTAGCGATCACTTGCTGGTCGGGGCGTCCGCGGAGACAGGCAGCAATGGTGAAAGTCAGGCTGGAGCGGCGTATGTGTTCCAAAAAATCGGCGAACAATGGAGCCTGAGTCAGAAGCTGACAGCCAGGGTTGCCGATGAGAGCGATAATTTTGGTATTGAAGTCGTGATGGCAGATGAGCAATTGATCATTGGACAGAGGCATACTGGCACTGATGAAAACAACATCAATGGTCAGGTGTATGTATACAACCAGGAAGACTCTGGTTGGCAGCTTGTAAGGGTGATCAAAGCGGATACGGATACCAATCATGATGATTTTGGGCAGGCCCTGGGGTTGGATCATGATCGTCTGGTGGTTGGAGCTCCTTTTTCCTCCAGCCGGCAAGGCATGGCCTATGTGTATGACATCCAGCCCAATGCCGAACGCTTCACATTAAATGAAGGACTCAATGGTAACTGGTACAACCTGGAGACGCAGGGACAGGGCTTGTTTTTTGATGTCCGGCCGGAGCATGATTATGCCTATGCCGGTTGGTTCACTTATGACACCATGCCGGTCAGCGCTGGTGGAGACATCGGTGATGCCGGACACCGCTGGTTGGTGGGTAACGGTTTAATCAACCAAAGCACCCAATCAATCAGTTTTGATTTGTTGTACGCCGCCGGTGGTTTGTTTGACAACAACCAAGCGGTGATCGGCCCAGCGGTTAATCCATATGGATCCATGACGGTGGTGTTTGATGGTTGTGACCAGGCACAGGTCAGCTATCAGATACCATCGCAAAACCTGTCAGGCCAATTCACCATCAACCGGCCGGTGAACAGCGGTTCGGCGGTGTGTCAGGATTTCGCCAGTGGCAGTCTGGATCAATCACCTGATGTTTTTGATCAACGATTAACTGGTCACTGGTATAACCCGGACACCAGTGGTCAGGGCATGTTCATCGACCAGTTCTACGGGACCGATGCGGCGTTCTTGGGCTGGTTTACTTTTGACACCATGGATGCGGCCGATACCCCAGCGGCTCAGGTGGGTGCCAATGGTCAACGCTGGCTGGTTGGAGCTGGCCAGGTTGATGACATGAATCCGGCGGTGTTGAATTATCAATTGTATTACACCTCGGGGGGCTATTTTGATGATCCGGCAGAAGTGAGCCTAGAAGGGGCCAACGGTTATGGCACCCTGCGCATTGAATTTCTGGACTGTGCCCATGCCGCTGTGTCATATGAGGTGCCGGCAGTTGGCGTGGCTGGCCAGTTTGAGATGATCAGGTTGTTCACTCAAGCCAGCGAACTATGTCCTGACATCAGGTAATCCTGACGCACCATCGGTTTCCAAAGCCTGTCACTGTGTGGCAGGCTTTTTTCATGTCAGTTTGATCTGCATCATGGTTTAACCCTTTTGCGTCCAGTTCTTGGCTATTTACCTGTTTTGTACATGGGCCTCAGGTATAATAACGAACGTTTGAACGATCAAAAAATAGAACTTGAAAGAATTTGACTACATTGTGGTTGGTGCCGGCTCAGCCGGCTGTGTGTTGGCCAACCGGTTATCCGCCGATCAAAACAACCGGGTGCTGCTGATCGAAGCAGGCAGTACTGATTGGAACCCATTGATTCATATGCCAGCCGGCCTGGCCAAGCTGGTAGGCATCAAATCCATCAACTGGGGGTATGACACCGCACCTGAACCACAGCTCAATAACCGTCGGTTGTACTGGCCGCGGGGTAAGGTGCTGGGTGGTTCATCATCGATCAATGCCATGTGCTATTGTCGTGGGCATCGCAAGGATTATGACTTGTGGGAAAGCATGGGTAATCCGGGTTGGGGCAGTAAAGATGTGCTGCCTTACTTCATGAAGAGTGAAAATAATCAACGTCTGCAGAATGAATTTCACAGTGGTGACGGCTTGCTGTGGGTGTCGGATCATATATACACCAACCCCCTGAGTGATGTTTTTCTGGCTGCGGCTGAAGAGGTGGGCTATGACCGCACAGATGACTTCAACGGACTCAGACAAAGGGGTTTTGGGTATTATCAGGTGACCCAAAAGAATGGCCAGCGGCACTCCACAGCCCAGGCGTTCCTGAAACCCGCAAAAAAACGTGACAATCTGACCGTCTGGACCAAAACCATGGCTGAACAAGTGATCCTGACCGGTAAAAAAGCCACCGGGCTGCGGGTGAGAAAGGGCGGCCAGTCAATGGCTGTCAAAGCCACCAAAGAAGTGATCCTCTCAGGTGGTGCGATCAACTCGCCACAATTGTTGATGCTGTCAGGCATTGGCCAGGCTGACGAACTGGCGGTACATGGCATTGATTGTGTTCATGAATTGCCCGGTGTGGGTAAAAATCTGCAGGACCACCTGGATGTTTGTCTGGTTCAGCGGTGTACCCAGAAAATCACCTATGATACCGTCAGCGAAGTGCTTTCCGGTTTGAAGTATTATTTGTTTAAAGAAGGACCTGGTACCAGTAACGTGGCTGAAGCGGGTGGTTTCTGGCAAAGCCCGCAGGCCCAAGATGACCGGCCTGATTTGCAATTTCATTTTGTACCGGCAATGCTGGATGATCATGGACGCAACCGCCTGAAAGGCAGTGGTTATACCCTTCATATGTGTGTGTTGCGCCCGGAAAGCCGGGGACAGATCACCCTGAAATCCACTGATCCGGCTGAACATCCGCAGATTGAAGCCAACTACCTGAGTGCTGAGCAGGATCTGCAACTGATGATCGAAGGTTTTAAAATTCAGCGCCGTATTTTTGGTGCTGGATCGTTCGATCCTTTTCGTGATGAAGAAATCTTCCCCGGCAGTGAGGTGCAGACCGACGAGCAGATCACGGAATTCATCCGAAATAAAGCCGAATCCATTTACCATCCCATCGGTACCTGCAAAATGGGCAGCGATGACATGGCTGTGGTTGATCACAATCTGCAGGTTCATGGGATTGAAGGTTTGCGGGTGGTGGATGCCTCAGCCATGCCGACCCTGGTATCTGGCAACACCAATGCACCAACCATCATGATGGCCGAAAAAATCAGCGATGTGATCCTTGGTGAAAGCCACTGAATGATCAGCCTGGTGGTCAGGAGGTTGCTGTGGGGTATTCCCGTACTGTGGCTGATCCTGACCCTGACTTTCTTTTTGCTCAGGGCAGCACCCGGTGGTCCCTTTGATCAGGAGCGCCAACTCAGCCCTCAGGTAGAACAACTGATCAACAGCAAATACCGCCTCGACCAACCGCTGAGTGAACAATACCTGAGCTACCTGAGTGATTTATTACAGGGCGATCTGGGGCCTTCTTTTCAATACGCTGATTTCACCGTCAATGAACTGATCTCATTGGGTTTGCCGGTTTCGCTGGAATTGGGCTTTTATGCCTTGCTGCTGGCTTTGTTGCTGGGTGTTGGTCTTGGATTGGTGGCCGCAGCTCAGGCCAATCGCTGGCCTGATCTGGTTGCTATGCTGGTGGCGGTGATCGGTATCAGCACACCCAATTTCGTGATTGCGCCATTACTGATCCTGGGACTGTCTGTTCACGCGGGTTGGCTACCGGTGGGAGGCTGGGGAGATGGTCAGTGGCAGCATTTGATTTTGCCGGTTCTCACTTTGAGTTTACCGTTTATAGCCGCCGTGGCCCGCATCACCCGAAGTGCCGTGTTAGAGGTGATGAGTCAGCCATTCATACAAACAGCCAGGGCGAAGGGTTTGTCCGCCAGTCATGTGTTGTTCAAACATGGTCTGCGTCCGGCCATGCTGCCAGTGGTCAGCTACCTGGGCCCGGCGGCAGTTGGTTTGATGACTGGTTCGGTGGTGATAGAACAGATTTTTGGTTTGCCTGGAATGGGTCGTTATTTTGTTCAGGGTGCTCTGAACCGCGATTATACCCTGGTGCTGGGTGTGGTGCTGGTGATTGGCTTGATGATGTTGTTGTTTAATTTGCTGGTGGACTTACTTTACCGGCTGATCGATCCGCGGGTGGCCAGCCGATGAAACTGAAACTGGGCATATGGATGTTGGTGATGGTGAATCTGCTGATCTGGTTGGGGCCGTTCTTCACTGTTCTGGACCCGGAAACCATCCATTGGGATCACATGGCAGTGAAACCTGATCAGACATTTTGGCTGGGTACTGATGTGATGGGCCGGGATTTATTCATCAGGACATTGTTGGGTGGGCAGGTATCCATTCTGGTTGGATTGGTGGCCAGCATGGTCAGTGTGTTCATTGGTGTGCTGTATGGCATGCTGGCTGGCTTTGTTGGTGGGCGTACAGATGCCATCATGATGCGTCTTGTGGATGTCTTGTATGCCTTGCCGTTTTTGTTTTTGGTGATCCTGTTATTGGTGTTCTTCGGTCAGCAGCTGTGGTTGTTGTTTGTCGCCATCGGTTGTTATTTGTGGCTGGACATGGCGCGCATTGTTCGGGGTCAGACGATGATGCTTAAACAACAGGCCTTTGTTGAATCGGCTGTGGCCCTTGGGCAGTCACAGGTGGTCATTTTACGGCGGCATGTGCTGCCTAACCTTATGGGCGTGGTGCTGGTTTATGCCACACTGATCATTCCTCAGGTGATCATGATTGAATCGTTTCTCAGCTTTCTGGGTCTGGGTGTGCAGGAGCCGATGACTTCCTGGGGAGCGCTGGTCAATGAGGGAGCCGGAAACATGGAGCTGGCGCCCTGGGCTTTGCTTTTTCCTGCTTTATTTTTGTCCTTTACACTGGTAGGATTCAACTTGCTGGGAGATGGGTTGCGGGATCGCTGGGACCCCTCTTGCCAAAAACAATAATTTGCCAGGAATGAGAGCCCCATGAGCCATGCCGACAACCAAGCACTGCTGAACATCAAACAATTATCGGTTGATTTCAACACCGATGAAGGCAGGACTCAGGCGGTCAGTGATCTTGATCTGGTCATTCAGCCGGGCCAAACGGTGGGGTTGGTCGGGGAAAGTGGTTCCGGAAAGTCGGTGACCGCATTATCCATCCTGGGCCTCATAAAGCAACCACCGGGCCGCATTACCAGTGGTCAGATTTGGTTTGGCGGGCAAGACCTGCTGACTTTGTCTGAAAAGCAATTGCGACCCATTCGGGGAAATGACATCTCGATGGTTTTTCAAGAGCCCATGACCTCACTGAATCCGGTTTTTCGGGTTGGGTATCAGATTGCTGAGGTGTTGCGGCTGCATCAAAAACTGAGTAAAAAAGCCGCCTGGCAGCGGACCATTGAGCTGCTTGATTGGGTGGGTATACCAGAACCCCATGTACGGGTCAGGAGCTACCCCCATGAATTGTCTGGTGGTCAGAAACAACGGGTGATGATCGCCATGGCGATTGCCTGTGAACCCCAATTGCTGATCTGTGATGAGCCCACCACGGCGCTGGATGTGACGATTCAACAACAGGTATTGAACCTGTTGCAGGATTTGCAGCGCCAGATGGGCATGAGCATGTTGTTCATCACCCATGACTTGGGTGTGATTGCCGATCTGGCAGATGAAGTGGTGGTGATGTACCGCAGCCAGAAAGTGGAACAAGCCAGCACTCGAAGTATTTTTTCCGGAGCCAGACATCCTTACAGCAAAGGCTTGCTGGCGTGTCGTCCTAAACTGCATGACAACCCTGGTCGCTTGTTGACCGTGGGTGATTACATGAGTGCCGATGGGCGGGAATTAGAACCGTCTGCTGAACAGCTTAAACCACAACAGAAAATCGATAAATCAGGGCAGCCTGTCTTGCTTGATGTGCGGGAATTGGCCACGCATTTTGTCCAAAAAAGCGGCTGGCTCCAACCTAAAAAACCACCCATCAAGGCCGTTGATGGTGTGAGTTTTACCGTCAGAAAAGGCGAAACCCTTGGTCTGGTTGGCGAATCAGGTTGTGGTAAAACCACCCTGGGCCGGACCATTTTGAGGTTACAGC
Organism: Marinicella sediminis; assembly: GCF_002000055.1. GTDB lineage: Bacteria > Pseudomonadota > Gammaproteobacteria > Xanthomonadales > Marinicellaceae > Marinicella > Marinicella sediminis. The sequence goes on from NZ_MVBD01000003.1 coordinate 291,793, forward strand.
AAGCCACAGCAGGCTCGGTCAGTTTCGATGGTATAGAGGTGTTTGATCAGTCGCCTGCACAGCTGCGTAAACTGCGTTCGCGCATGCAAATCATCTTCCAGGATCCGTATGGCTCACTGAATCCCCGGATGCCCGTAGGCCGGGCGGTGATGGAACCCATACAGTTGCACCAAAGTCAGCTGAACAGATCCCGGCAGGATGATCAGGTTTGCGAATTGTTTGTCCAGGTGGGGCTCAATCCTGACCAGCGACATCGCTATCCCCATGAGTTTTCCGGCGGTCAGCGACAGCGGATTGCCATTGCCAGGGCATTGGCGGTGGACCCGGAATTCATCATCTGTGATGAATCGGTGTCGGCCCTAGATGTTTCTGTGCAGGCTCAGGTGCTGAATCTTCTTTTGGATTTACAGGAGCAACGTGGCCTGACTTACATTTTCATTTCACATGACCTGTCGGTGGTGAATTTCATTGCTGACCGGGTGGGAGTGATGAATCAGGGTCGGTTGGTGGAGCTGGACACCGCAGAAAACATCTACCGCAATCCGCAAAATCCTTACACCCAACAGCTGTTGGATGCCATACCCAAAGGCAGACCTGAATGGTCATGAAACTGATAAAACCCGAAGTTCGCTATCAGGCCAGTTACGACGCCTATGTTAAAGAGTTGGGAAATGAATCCAGGCATCCTTTCCCACTGGATTTCGATCACCGTGATTTTCCCGCCTTACTGGACAAGATCAGGCATTATGAAACCAGTGATGATTTGCCTGAACCTTTTGAGCCCAGCAGCACGTTCTGGCTGGTGGAAGGTGATGAGATCCTTGGCATGTCAAACCTGCGACACCGCCTGAATGAAACATTACGGGATTCAGGCGGGCACATCGGCTTGGGCATCAGGCCTTCGAAACGTGGTCTGGGACTGGGTTCTGAATTGTTGGGGCTGACAGTAGAGCAAGCCCATCAAAAAGGCATCACACAGGTGCATGTGCACTGTTATGCAGACAATCAGGCCTCCGCCAATATGATCAAAGCCTGTGGTGGAGAGCTTGAATCAAGCACCGCAGATGGTGACCGACAAGTTCTGCGGTTTTTGATCACCCAACCGGTTGATTGATTATTTTGGTCCTGGCTGTTAGTACTTTAACCCCACACAGCCTGAAACAGGCGCAGGAAATTCATCCCCAATACGTTCTCAATCAACCGATCTGAGTGTCCCCGTTTGTGTAAACGCCAGGCAATCATGTCCATGCGGCGTTCTGAATTGAGTTGTGGAATGAAAGGTGGCCGGTTGGGGGTTTCCCCGGGTGCTGAGATGCCGGCGGCCTGTCTTCTCAGTACTTCCTGGCGGATCGATTCGCGGTACTCTGGGGTGTCATTGATTGGTTTGATGCCCTGATCGGTGCCAATGCCTACATGTTCTTCGCCACACACTTTGAGGGCGTGTTCTATGTGACCAATCACTGTGTCGGCACCAATTTCATGTTCCCCACCTTCCAAAAATGGCATCAGATAGACCCCGAACACACCGCCTTGATCTGCCAGTGATTTGAGGTCTTCGTCGTCGTTGTTTCTTGGGTGTTGATACAACGAGTTGCAACCACTGTGGGTGATCGCCACCGGTTGTTTGCTGTGCTTCATGGTTTGTTGTACTGTGGCTTTGGCGGCATGCGATAAGTCGATCAATACCCGTTCGGCATTCATCTGTTCAATGCCCTGGTATCCCAATGGACTGACCCCTTGGGCATTTTCGACAAGACAGCCATCAGCAAAATCACTGCGGCTGTTATAGCTCATCTGCATGATGCGTATCCCCAGGTTGCTGAATACCGATACGTTTTCAACCGTACCTTCAAACATCTCCGTGGACTGAAAGCCCATGATCAGACCCAGCTGTTGCTGCTTTTTGGCTTGCAGTAAATCCTCCACAGTACGGACCACCCTCACCTGTTCAGGGTAGCGGTTGGCCCAATCAAGACAAGAGGAAACATTCTTCACAGCCTGTTTAAAATCAGATCCCGGATACGTCACGGTCTCGTTGATGGCGGTGATGCCCGATTGACGGATGACTTTCAGGAATTCTTCCAGCTCCTCTGCCGGGGTATCCACCAAGCCTCTGACGGCAAAGCCCAGGCCGTCAATCACCAGCTTATTGTGATACGGTGCCCAGCTTTGTGCCGACTGGTCACTCATGGCCAGACTCTGAGCCGGTTTCAGGGCACTGGCGGCGATGAGCGAAGAATAGGTCAGAAATGTGCGTCTGTTGATGTCTGTCATGTGGTCTCTCACTGATTTATAACTGTGCCACACAGGTCAGTTCAACCCGTGCCCCCAATGCAAGGCCTGCCGCCGCAAAAGCGCTGCGGGCAGGTAAGGTCTGACCGAAAAATGTGCGGTATACTTCATTGGCCTGCCCCCATTCATTCATGTCTGCCAGCATCAGCGTACATTGCAGCAAGTCATCGAAATCCAGTTGCTGTTCCTGCAACACATGTCCGATGTTGATCATGGTTTGTTGCATCTCCGCTTTGATCCCGCCGGCAACCAGGGTTTTGGTACCTGGTACATTGCCTAACTGGCCGGACAGCCACAGTTGCCCCCCGCTTTTACGGGCTGCACTGAAAGGCAGTCCAGGGGGCATGCCACGATACACCATCTGACCATTTTTCAGCACATGTGACAGGCTGCTGAGGTGGCTGATGTTCGCGGTCGGGTCCTGATCAAACACCGCCAGATTGGCCTGTCTGCCGACTGTTATCTGACCATGTGTATCACCGATACCCAGCGCCAATGCAGCATGCCAGGTAGCCGCCTGAATGGCCTCTATGGGCTGCATGCCCACATCCTCTACCAACAGTTTGAGCTCACGGTACAGCATGGGTTCATCGGCCAGGTCTTGCACCGGAAAATCCGTGCCGGTGGTGATTTTGATGCCTTTTTGGTGGGCCGCTTTGGTCATGGCCTTGGCCAGTTCATAGCGTATCTGTGTCAGTTCTGACTGTTGACCCAACTGTTCAAAGATCACCAGAGTGGCATCGAGGATCACGTCCTGATCAAGCATCTGTGTCATGACTTGATGATGATCAGCGTTTGCCAAAATTTCTTGGAAGTCTCGTCCACCTTGTTCAAACCAGGCGGTCACGTCACGCTTGCTGGTACCGACAAGTCCATCGGCATGAGATACCACTTGTACCCCGGCGTTGATTGCATCCAGTGGAGTGGCTGGATAAATATAGGTATGAGACCACACCTGAATGCCTTGTTTGTGGGCTTCGTTCACCAGCGGTTCAAGGATGTCACCCGGCAATTCACGATAGATTTTGATGCCGGTGGCACCGATGCCTTGTGCCTGTTGAATGATTTGTGTCCAGTCTGAATCATGGGTGATGGCTCTGATCCAGGGTACCGTGCCCGATTGATGCCCCTTGCTGGAAGCTACGGTACGCGGATCGGTGAAAAATTCAGGTCCAGCGATGATGGCAGAATAATAGATGTCCGGAGCCTGAATGTTGTCAAGCAGGGCTTCACGTTTGTATCCCATCAACAGCCGCGCATCACCACCCATGTCACGGACTGCGGTGATCCCGTGCCTTACATAATGTTGGTAAAACTGCATGGTGCGCGACCGGTTGTCATGGTGCTCGGGATCGGTGGCATGGTGCACATGAGCATCGATCAAACCTGGGGTGACAAACTTGCCACTGAAATCCAGACGGGTGATGTCGTTGGGAATACTTTTTCGGGCTTTGTGGTCTGGATAGATGGCTTTGATCTGTTGACCGGAAATCCACACGGTCTGTTCGTGATTGACCGTCAGATTGCCGACATCAACCACCGACACATGTTCCAGCACCAGATCTCCGGCGTGGACAGCGGTCACCATCAACATCAACACAAGGGCTTTGATCATGCAAACTTCCGGGGAATCAAAAGGTCATTGTCCCAAACTCTGAAAGCCAATGCCAAAGTTTTAAAGTTTACAGAGCATAAACATAAAGTTTACAATGGCATGTAATCCATCCAGGTGGTGACATGCTTGACATCAAAAAATCCAGGGCCTTTTGTGCCATTGTTGAACACATGAGTTTCAGAAAAGCGGCCACCACTGTGGGGGTGTCACCGACCATGATGAGCAAATACCTGAAAGGACTGGAATCAGATGTCGGTTGTCACCTGATCAACCGCAATACCCGAGCCATCAGCCTCACCGATGTCGGTCGCGAATATCACCGTCGGATCAAACCCATACTGCTGGAACTGGATCAACTCAATCAACAGATGTCCGCCTATGCCGGTGAAGTCCGGGGCCATTTAAAGATCACCGCCACCATTGAATTCGGAGGCATTTATCTGGCTGAAGTGATCAAGCAATACCGCCAACAACATCCGCAGGTCAGTCTGGACTTTATCCTCACCAACCGCACCCTGGGTTTGTTTGATGAAGACATTGATCTGGCCATTCGGGTGGCACCCAAATTACCTGATTCGGGCCTGATTGCGATTCCCATTTGTCAAACCCACTTACGCACCTGGGCATCGCCCGGCTACCTTAAACGTTGCGGTGTGCCCAGAGACATGACTGCGCTGAAGCAACACGCCTGTTTGTTTTTTTCCGAGACCCCGAGGAAAAACAGTTGGTTGTTTCAGGTTGACGGTTGCGTCACAGAACAGCAGCTGCCCTGGCAGTGGCGCACCGACAATGGTCGCTTGCTGAATGAAGCTGCAGCCAACGACATGGGCATCATCCAGGCACCTGACTATTCAGTCAGTGAGTATGTGAAAAAAGGTGAGCTGATTGAAGTATTGGCCGATTACCGACTTGAGCCATTTAACATTTGTGCGCTGTACCCACAACGCAACAGCGTGTCACCCAAGCTGACCCGTTTCATCCAATTGTTGAAAATGCATTTCAATGAACAGCCATTGTGGTGAGGCCCCATGAGGCAGAAAAAACCCCCACATAACAAAAAAACATTTGCCATGGTGTTTCAAAGCGTGTTACGTTACGCACAAATCACAGTAAATAACACATGACACAACAACTCGACAACCTGTTTAATTTAAACAATGCACCGGCTCAAAGCAGTGCAGTGGTTGTTCGTCGTCGCCGTCCGGTAAAGCGTATGGAGCTCTTTGGTTAGGCGTGTGATTCAGTAAAATAAAGAATTTAAAAACCCGGCCAAAGAGCCGGGTTTTTTTATACCCTGCTTTTTGGCTTTATCAAGAGACACCAACTGGTGTCTTAAAACAGGAAAAAACGATGATAAAGCATTTTCTCAGCACCGAAGACTGGCCTCAGGGAGACCTGGAGGACCTGTTGACTGACGCCGGCTACCTCAAAGCCAATCCCATTCACAACCACTTACAGGGTAAATCCATCGCCTTGTTGTTTCTTAATCCATCGATGCGTACCCGCACCTCTTTCGAACTGGGCATGCAACAACTGGGCGGCACCGCCATCGTCTTACAGCCGGGTCAGGATGCCTGGGGCATTGAATTTGAGCCTGGTGTGGTGATGGATGGTGACGCTGAAGAGCACATCAAAGAAGTGGCCGGGGTGCTCTCTTCCTATGTGGACATGATCGCCATCCGGGCCTTTCCTGAATTCAAAGACTGGTCGCAGGATCGCCTGGACCACAAAATCAAAGGTCTGGCCGCCCATGCCACAGTCCCGGTGATCAACATGGAAACCATTGTCCACCCCTGTCAGGAGCTGGCATTGATGATGACCATCAAAAACCACCTGAAAACCGTACACAGGAAAAAATTCCTGCTCACCTGGACCTATCATCCGAAACCTCTGAACACCGCAGTGGCCAACTCAGGACTGTTGATTGCTTCTAAATTTGGCATGGACGTGACCCTGCTGTGTCCCAATGAGCATTATCTGCTGGATGACCATTACCTCAAAGCAGCTCAGGCCCAATGCGCGGCCCATGGAGCGACTTTTACCGTGACCCATGACATCAAAGCGGCCTATCAGGGCGCTGATTATGTGTACGCCAAAAGTTGGGGAGCCTTGCCTTTTTATGGTGATCCGACGGCTGAATTGGCCGAGCGGGAACCTAACAAACATTTTATGGTGGATGGCGCCAAGATGGCACTGACCAACAACGCCCGATTCAGCCACTGTTTGCCATTGAGGCGCAACATCAAAGCCACCGACGAGGTGATGGATGCTGATTATTGTGTGGCGCTGGAGGAAGCGGAAAACCGACTGCATGTACAAAAAGCATTGATGCTCAATCTAATGAACCAATCACTTAAAGAACAGGAATGACCATGAACTCAATTAATTCTGAATCGAACAAAACCATCGTGCTGGCTTTTTCAGGTGGACTGGACACCAGTTTCTGCCTCCATCAACTGGCCAGCCAGGGTCATCAGGTCCACACCGTACTGGTGGATGCCGGTGGCATGTCGGCCCAGGAGCTGAAGGCCATTGAAGCCAACGCCCTGAAGCTGGGTGCTCATCAGCACCACACCATCAACGCCCAACAAGCCATCTGGGACGAATTTGTGGTTCCGCTGATCTGGTCCAAAGCCCGCATGCGGGGTGAATATCCGTTGCTCTGTTCAGATCGATATGTCATTGTCAGCTTATGTTTACAGCTGTGTGATGAGCTGAACACCCCGTATTTTGCCCACGGCTGTACGGCCATGGGCAACGATCAATTCCGCTTTGATCAGACCGTACACTCGCTGGGCGATTACCAAATCATCGCCCCGATCAGGGACCTGCAGGCCGAAGTCACTGGCAACGTCCGGGATCATGAATTGGCGGTGCTGGGTGCCGCTGGCTTTGTCATGTCCAGCCAACACCAGCATTATTCCATCAATGAAAACATGTTGGGTGTGACCATTTCCGGCAGCGAAATCGATGCCTTTCAGGCGCCGACTGAAGCCAGTGCCAGCTGGGTGAAGGCCAAAGCGGATTGGCCGGCCACCCCGGGCCAATGGCAACTGACCTTTGCACAAGGCGTGTTGACTCAGTTGAATGGCCAGGCCATCGAAGGACCTGAGTTGTTGCAGCAACTGAACCAGCAACTGGCAGCTTATGGGATTGGCCGGCACATCTACACCGGTGATGTCAGTGTCGGACTGAAAGGCCGCATCGTCTTTGAGTGTCCGGGCATCGATGGTCTGATGATGGCCCACAAAGCGCTTGAGGATCTGGTCAACTCCAAATGGCAGAACCAGTTCCGCACCCAGGTGGCTGAGCGCTGGGCCGAGCTGGTCTATCAGGGTTTTTTCTATGAACCGCACAAAGCCGATCTGGAAGCTTACCTGCAAAACTCACAGTCACACATCAGCGGTACAGTGACCCTTGAAACCGCCGGTGGCAGTTTGCTGGCCACTGCAGTGGATTCGCCTTATATCGTCCAGGACCAGAATGCGGTTTATGCACAATCTTGTGATTGGTCACCGGAAGAAGCCCTTGGTTTCATTAAACTCACCGGGCAGGGTGCCACCCTGGTCAATCAGGTCAGGAGGGCGTCATGACACAGGCAGCCAGACAAACTTCAGGTAAGGTCAATCAAGCCTCTATTCAACAAAGCATAGAACAACATCTGGCGATGTTAATCAGTCACGATACCTGTAACCCGCCACGTGAAATTTGTTTTACCGATCCGCTATTCATCGGGTTGGAACGGTTCTTCAAAGCCTGGGGTTTCAAAGTTACCATGGCTGACTTTGCTGACGGCCGGGTGGCCTTTTATGCCCTGAGGGGGCAGCCCAAAGTGCTGTTCAATGTGCACCTGGACACGGTACCAGTCAGTGATGACTGGCGGCATGATCCGTTCACTCTGGTCAAGGAGAATAACCGATATCATGGCCGCGGGGTATGCGACATCAAAGGTGCTGCTGCCTGCCTGATGGCCTTGGCGGAGCGGTCATCTGCAGACATGGCGGTGTTGTTCACCACTGATGAGGAAGGTACCAACAGTTGCTGTGTTGAACAGTTCATCAGTGGCCATGATTTGTCAGTCTTTCACCAGGTGGTGGTGGCTGAACCGACTGGTTGTCATGCGGTGCTGGAACACCGGGGCTATGCCTCCGCGCATGGTGAATTCAGCGGCATCAGTGGTCATTCTTCATCACTCAATGCACTGGCTGGTAATGCCGTCCATCAAGCCGCTCAATGGCTGAACCAGGCCACTGGATTTGCTGCCAATGCCCGAACTAAAGACAATCCGGCTGGGGTGTGTTTCAACCTCGGTTACATCACCGGTGGAGAAAAGAACAACATGATTGCTGCGTCTTGTCAACTGGGATTCAGTGTCAGGGTTCCGGCCGGGCAGTCTTCACAGGGGGTCTATCAGCAGCTGACCAAAGGGCTGGATAATCACGCCAGCTGGTACACGTCTATGCTGGCTCCAGCCTTGCCGGAACAGGCCGGCATGAGTGTCGAATCACTGGCCTTTTGTCAAAAGCATGATCTGCCCGTTGGTCAGCCGGTGGATTTCTGGACTGAAGCCGCATTGTTCAGCCAGGCGGGAATACCAGCCTTGGTGCTGGGGCCTGGAGACATAGCTCAGGCGCACACGGTGGATGAATGGGTGGCAGAGGAGCAGTTGCTGAATTGTTATCACTTGTATGCGGGGTTGCTGTCATGAAAACACTGAATGCTGCCCAAAGTTCTCCCAAACAGATCATCCAGAGTGCTTTGCATCAATTGACCAACAGTCAGGAGGCCAGGCACTATCTGCAACGTTATCACGCCCAGGATGACCTCAGGTTCGCGGTGGTCAAGGTCGGTGGCGGTATCCTTGCCCATGAACTTGAACAACTGGCTGAATCATTGGCCCTGTTGGCCAACCTCGGTCTGACGCCCATTGTGGTGCATGGGGCCGGTGAACAAATTGATCAGGGGCTTGCACAAGCAGGGATCGTCAGCCAGAAAAAATCCGGTTTCCGCGTTACCGATGAAGCCAGCATGGCGGTGATCAGGCCGATCATGTACCAGGTTAATCAACAACTGGTGGCTGCCATTGAACAACAGGGTGTGCGTGCCAATGGTGTGGTGCATGGGGTGTTTGAATGTGATTATCTTGATCAGGCTGAACTGGGTTTGGTTGGCGAAGTGCACAAAGTGCATTTGTCACCGATCCGTCAGGCCCTTCACAGTGGAGCCATACCGGTGCTCAGCTGCCTGGGAGAAACCGGCAGTGGGCAAGTGATGAACATCAATGCCGATGTGGCCACCCGCGAACTGGTCTGGCAGATCAATCCGCACAAAATCCTGTTCGTCACGCCCACCGGCGGGGTATTGGATGGTGATGACAAGTTAATCTCCGCCATCCAGTTAAACAATGACCTGGCCCACATGCTTAAGCAGGACTGGCTGCATTCGGGTATGTTGCTTAAGTTGCAGCAAATCCAGGAGATGCTTGAACCCCTGGGAGCGGGTCACTCAGTATCCATCACTTCAAGTCAGAACCTGGCCCGGGAGCTGTTCACTCATCAAGGGGCTGGGACTTTCATCAATCTGGGTGAAGCGATTCATGAGCATTCATCCATGACAGGCGAACTGGAAACGGTGCTCAATGCTTTGTTTGAACAGGCTTTTGAACGTCAGTTCAGACCGGGCTTTCTGTCCTCACTGCCCATCACCGCGATTTACCTGGCCGAATCTCACCGGGCCGCAGCTGTGGTCACAGAGGGTTTTCGGGGCCATGCCTATCTGCATAAATTTGCAGTCACCCCGGAAGCCCGGGGTGAAGGCCTGGCCGGGGCGTTATGGCAACAAATCAAAGCCAATCATCCACAACTGTACTGGCGCTCAAGGCTCAGCAATCCAGTTAACAACTGGTATTTCAAGCAAGCCGATGCCTCAATCAAGTCCACTGATCCCGATCATTCATGGGTGGGGTTTTCCTGTGGCTTCTTTCCTGCAGAATCAATGGCCTGTCTGCAACAGGCCTTTGCCGAAGACGCCGGATGGCAATCTGACGACCTGAATCAACAGGAGGTGAAACATGCCTGAACTCATCAAAGCCGCCATCCTCGGTGCCCGGGGATATGTGGGTGTGGAGCTGATTCAATTGCTGGATGCCCATCCCAAAGTTCAACTGACTGCGGTTTATTCCAGGTCCTATGCCGGCCAGCCCGTGCATCAGGTGGTACAGGGCTACTCTGATCAGCAACTGATTTATGAAACCGGGGATTTTAACCAATTGGCTGAACAGTCGCTGGATGTGTTGTTTGTGGCCTTGCCCGATGGGCTGGCTGTCAGGCATCAGAAACTCTGGCAACAGATGGCACCTGACACCCTGATCATTGACCTCAGTGCCGATCATCGTTTTGATGATGGCTGGGTGTATGGACAACCTGAGACCAACCAGGCTGCGTTGTCCGGCGCCCGGCTGATCGCCAATCCGGGTTGTTATGCCACGGGCATGCAATTGGGACTCAAGCCTTTGTTGTCGTATCTGCTGCCAGCAGACCTGGATGTGCCAACTGCCTTTGGGGTATCTGGTTACAGCGGTGCGGGGACCACGCCATCGGATAAAAACAATCCTCAACGCCTGGCTGATAACCTGTTGGCCTACAAACCCACTGACCACACCCATGAGCGGGAGGTCAGCCATGTATTGGAACACACCATCCGTTTTATGCCTCATGTGGCGGCTCATTTCAGAGGCATTCATCTGACCTTATCAGGTAAATTAAACCTGTCGTTGTCGGCAAACGAAGTCCGGAAACTGTTCATCAACCATTACCAGGAACATCCGTTGATCCAAGTAGAGCGGGCTGCTCCGGAAATCCAACAGGTGGCCAACAGTCATGATTTGATCATCGGTGGCTTTGCCTGCTCGACGAGTGAGCCAGGACACCTGGTGTGGAACGTTTGCCTGGATAATCTACTCAAAGGTGCCGCAACCCAGGCCGTACAAAATATGAACCTGGCGCTGGCCGTCAGTCACCAAACCAAAGCTTATGAGGGGATTTTATGAATGTGCACAAAAACAAAGGGCCCACAAACGTGCTCTGGTCCGGGGATCAGCAATCCATGCCACCTGAAGTCATGGCTTTTCTGGCGGGTGAAGACGTCCGCCTGGATCGGGCTTTGTTTGTCTATGACATTCAGGGTACCCGGGCACATCTGATCGGGCTGGCTGAAATCGGCATCATCAGCGATGCAGAACTGAATCAGTTCAAACAGGCACTGGAGGATTTGCAACAGGTCTATGCAAGCGGTGAATTCGTGCTCGACCAGCGCTTTGAGGACGGACATTCTGCCATCGAGTTTTTCCTTACCGAACAACTTGGAGCGCTGGGCAAGAAAGCCCACACCGGCCGCTCCAGAAATGACCAGGTACTGACCTGTTTGCGTCTGTTTATGCAGGATCAGCTGGATGAATTGAGTGATCAGGTCAGCGGTGTGATCGAACAACTGTTCTCTATGGCGGAGGCCAACCAGAACACACTGATGCCCGGTTACACTCATCTGCAGCGGGCCATGCCCAACACCGTGGCCGTGTGGTTACTCGGCCTGGCCGAAAGCCTGTTGGATGACCTCGAACACCTGAATGGGTTGAAAAAGTTACTGAACTCGTCACCATTGGGCACAGCCGCTGGTTTTGGTGTGCCGTTGCCCCTGGCTCGGGAAACCAGTGCCGCGGCCATGGGTTTTGCTCGGGTGCAGATCAACCCGGTGAGCACCCAGAATTCCAGGGGAAAATATGAGCTGATGGTACTGCATGGCTTGTCATACCTATTGACTGATGTGCGCCGATTTGCCTGGGATCTGAGTTTATACATGACCAGTGAATTTGATTTCGTGGGTCTGCAAAGCAGCCATACCACTGGTTCCTCAATCATGCCCAACAAAAACAACCCCGATGTGGTCGAATTGATGCGTGCATCGGTGGCTGTGGTCGATGGTGCCGTGGCTCAGGTGCAGTCATTGTTATCGCTGCCAGGTGGTTATCAAAGGGACCTGCAGCTGAGCAAAGAACCACTGATCAAAGGCATGCAGGCCACCCGTGAAGTCATCGGTTTGTTGCCTGGTTTGTTGGGTGCTGTGGTCTTCAAAAAAGACCACATGCGCACCGCCATCAGCCCTGAAATGATGGCCACCGATCAGGCCCTGCACAAAGTGGGACAAGGCCAGAGTTTTCGTGAAGCTTATCTGGACTCCAAACAGGACCATGAGTTGGTGATCACTCCGGAAGATTCTATCAAATCCCGGGTGTCCCTCGGCGGTGCAGCCAACCTGGGCCTGGAGCTGATGAAGTCAAGGCTGGAAAAGCTCACAGCATAAGCGACAGTGCATCGAGGGGTTTGCGTTTCGTCCCCGGGCTTGGCCCGGGGGGCTCAGAAAGGTAACCCGGCCTTCAATTAGCCCAAATTGCGGCACAGGCTGCAACGCAGCCTCTTGCCAATAATCATGCCAGACAGCTTATGGTCAATACCGGTTCAGGCTTAGCAGATGCTGCACACCTTGTCCTTCAGCGCGCGCGAAGCACGACAAATTCCATTCGCTGGCCTGACAACATGTTCAGCGCGCAGCCACACCTCAACAGACTGAACCATGACAGCGACAGATGACTTTTTCCGGAGTCTGAATCAACGACCGGTTAAACAGTGATTGCCTTGTGTTTGAAACCACATGGGACTGTAGTCCCAATTGATGGTTAAAAAACCGGTTCGGCGGTGCTGATGACAGGATTTATTTGCTTCTCCCTGTTAATCTGTCATTGTGAGCGGCTGGCGCGGTAGTCTCATGAATCCGGATAGTCGATTGGGTGTTGCCGAGGTCGTTCCTCGCTCGCAATGACATCATTGTTCTTTGCCCCCCGGGGCAGTCGGGGGCCCTGCTCGCTGGCGTCTTTCAAAATGGCACAGCCATAAAACAACGTCTTCTCAAAACATTATAATTTGTTCAGTTCGTTTCTTCCAACTGATCAAGTTTAAACTCTATTTTCTGATTGAACTCATAGGACACCGACTGTCCGTTGTTCGTTTTGCTGTAGAAAGCCCATTTCTTCACGGCTTTGACGGCGGCTTCTTCAAACATCCGGGCCGGCTCTGAATCCACTACCTTCACCTGATCCACCTGACCTTGTTGATTGACGGTGATGCTGACCAGCACCCAGCCTTCGATGTTGTTTAGCACGGCCTTGGGTGGGTAGACCGGCGGGATTCCGGCTTTGATGCCACCCTGACCCTCATGTTGAACCTGATGCGCAACGATACTGAATCCCGGGATGCTTGTCTGACTGAGTAAGTTGATGCTTTTGCTGTTCGAATATTCATTTGGATTCTCCAGCTGGATCTGCTCATTTTTGACCGCTTGAAGCCTGGGTACAGCCGGTGGCTGCGATGACTGTGGTTTTTCAGGCGGTTGCTTTTTGACCCTTTTGCGGACTTTGGTTTCTACATCAGGCCTGAAGTGGGTCATGGTCAGATCCAATTCCTGGGCGGACAGCGGATGGCTTTCTCCTTCCAGCAAGCCTTGCATGCCGATGAACAAAGCGGCCGTGATGCCCGCACTGAGCAGCGCGGATCCGGTGATTCTGGGCAAATGTGACATGGCTGTGCTCCTGATTCAGTCTGATCTGGGAAACTGGTCGGTGTAACCGTTATCGAACAGCCCCTGAACAGCCACCGCCTGGCCGTCATTCCGAATGATTTTCATGCGGAAACTGTGGTCCACATCCAGTTCAAACAGGTCCTCGGCCAGGGCATTCAATAACAATTTAGAGCCACCGGCACGTTGGTAGTAAAGCTGACCGTTTTGAGCGACCAGTGTTCTGGGTCCGTAGGTGCCGGCATAGCTTTGTAGCGTTGCCTGACTGAGGCTGACCGGGTTCAAGCGGGCTTGTTGCGACACCAGAAACCATCGGTGCAGATCGCCATGTGACCCAGGAAATTTTTCTGACAGTCTCTGCAAGGCTTCCAGTTTGGCGACCTCCAGGGCTTCAGAGGCAGTTACCTGTGTGTCTGGTTGCACACCGGTGCCTTCCCAATTGGTACCGGTGACAGGATTGACCGAGCGACCATGGGGAACAAGCAAGACAAATTGGTTGCCGATTGGGACAAACTCCCCCGGATGGGCACCACCCATGGTCGATTCGCCGATCACCCGGGCACGTTTTAAATGCTTGAGATTGTAGCTGAATTCTTCAGCCGCTGAGTGGGTGTTTGCACTGGTCAGAATGAACACCTCTGCATCCGGGTTCCTGTTGCCAGGCACGTGGGGCAAAGTCCAGTGCTGAGTCTGCTTGTCTTCCGGGCGCCAGTAGAAACCACCCAAATGAACCGGGGTAGAATCAAACAAATAACTGCTGATCAGTTGAATCATTTTCCAGGAGCCACCGCCGTTTTGTCGCAGATCAACGATGATGGCATCGGTTCGACCCAAAAAGTTCATCGCGGCCACTGCCACCTCAGAGGCATCTTCTGTGTCATAAAATACATCAAGTTTCAGATAACCGATATTGCCATCAAGGATTTTCACGGACTGAAAACCATAATTGAAGCGTTCCATGCCGGGTGATTGGCTTTTGATTTCCCAGGAGTGGGTAGGATTCTCCGCGTCTTTAAGTAACTGAGCTGCGTGTTCCGGATTATAGTCAAACATCAAATGACTGTCATTGACCACCGCCAGCATATCTCCTTGAATTTGTTCGACCAGCTGTAACTCATCGGTGATGTCATCATATACCCCCCGGCGGTGGTTTTTGTTCAACACATTGGCAATTTTCCTGCCTTTTTCCGGATACACATAACGGGACTCCAGAATCTGTGCAACTGAACCGATGACCTGATCGATCTCTGCCTTTGACAGTTGCTGTGCATCAACACCTGACCAGGATTTTGACATGTAGACGATAAAGGCTGTAACAGCGACCCATTTTTTCATACGCTTGACTCCTTTTGTTATTTTTATTTGTTTTTATGATTCCTGCTGTTTCTGACCGGGGTTAGCTGAAATGGTTCATGGAGTTAGGCAGATACTTCTGCTACAGGTGCACTTCAGGTGAGCGACTCGGGCTGAGGCAATCTCTTGAATCTGGATAACCATCATGAGATTAACTTACGGTTCCTGCCGTTTTCTACGCCACATAAGTAGCACACAATTAGGCCAATAATCTGTTTTGCCAGGTAACATCCATCTTCTACAGGGGTGGCGATGTTAGTGAGGAGACTGAATCAAAGATCGGGGGATATGCTGACGTTTGCACCTTCTTGTGGGATTTTTACACATTTATTGAAATGGTATTCAGTGTATTAAGTTTGAAAGGTTTGACTTGACAATAAATCCAATAGTGACTGGGAAAATCATGATTGCAGCATATGATCGATAACATATGTGCGATTATGACCAATGAGGAGAGTTTTGATATGTCATTATTCTGCAATTGAGAAATTATGTTTTAAAACTTGAGAAAAGCCTGTGACCTTTTTAGAGTGGGCTGAATCAGTAATAGATTCTCTGGCTTGGGTAAGTGCTTTGCTATTTAATCAATGGGGTCAGTGTAACTGGTTTCACTGGGTATTGGCCAAATGAACATAAATCCTCGGGCCAAGCCGAGGATGACATGGGTTGGGGTTGGCTTGTTAAGTTTTTAGAGCAAAAAAACGCCCCAATGGGTACGGAACTATTGAACCTCCCGGCAAACCGTTCGCTCTGTGGCTGTCGAAGGACTGCATGATTTGCTTTTATTTCATTCAGTCTTTCCCGATGTTTACGGCCTTAATTGATCAATGAAACTGGCATCCACCCAGTATATATTGGCATTACCATGTTCATTGAGGCGGTGAAAAAACAGGTACTTGCCATCGGGTGTTACGCTGGCGGCAGCATCCCAGCCTGCTGAGTTGATTTCTGGTCCCAGGTTGATGGCTGGCCCCCAGCTGTTGTCGGCCTGGCGGAAACTGATGTAGATGTCGGCTCCACCAAAACCGCCTTCACGCCTGCAATCCCAGATCAGATAAGATTCATCCGGGGCGATGAATGGGTGAGCGTTGAAGGTACCTGCATTGATTGCTGATCCGAAGGCTGCAGGTGGCAGACGCTGGCCATCGACCTGCTTGGCGTAACGCAGCACACCGTCCCCATCTTCAGAGCCCACTTCATCGAACACCCAGGTGCCCATTGCAGAGCTGGTCATGCGCATGATCAGCAGGTCTTCATAGGGTTGTCCGAGCATCTGGGTTTCACTCCAGCCGCCTGCAGTGTGTTCTTTAAAGCGTTTGCCCAGGTGCAGGCGATGACCATCGGGGGAGAAAAAAGGTTGGCCGGCGATGTCATCCAGCAGTGTCATCTGCCACTGGTGATTGCGGTAGTGATAAGCCACGTATTCCATGTCGCTGCCTGCACCGGGGATTCTGCGGAAGTAGAAGGTCTGCATGTCAGGGGTGAATGCGGCACCATAGGAATAATGTTCGGTGGAAACCAGACCCGGCGCAAATACTTCAGGCGAGGACCCAGGTGGTCGTTGATTAAGATAGGGCCCTTCAACCCCATAGTTGTCACTGTGGTAATCGCTTTGAAACCCTGGTTTCAGAGTCAGGGCCTTGGCAAAAGCCATTTTTGCTTTATCAGATTCACCCATGCTGTGGTGAGCAAAGGCCAGGCTGTCATAGGCCTGTGGGGCTTCCGGAAACAGGTGAGTCAGGTAGTTCATGATGTCCAGTGCTTCGTCAAAGACCTTGTTGTTCAGTAACTGCATGCCCAGCTCATTGACCGGCCGGCCGATGAATTGTTGATACCCCTGCCTGGTGTAGTGGTCTTTGAAGTTTTGATAAAAGGCTTGTTTGCCTTGGGTGATGTAATGGTCATAGGTCAGGTTTTTGGCCAGTGCCCTGATCGGTGGGTAACTGCCATTTCGCAGCCAGGCGAAAATCCTGCCGGAGATCCGTTCTGCCACCAGTTGGTCACTGTTGGCCAGAACGATGATTTCGATGTTGTTTTCAAGGTCAACTTCAACGGCTGCACTGATGCCTGTGCCTCCTCCATATGAGCCCCAGTGTTGGTTGGGGGTTTTGAAGGTGTTTTGAAACAATTGACTTTTGTTGTTCAACAGACTTCCTTCATAAAATAAGGCACGGTACAGGCGTTGCACGTCAGCCACCGTTGATTCAATGCCGCCATCTGGCCCGGGGTGTTCGGTGATGCCTGTGGATTTGAGGCTGTTGTCATACAGATAAGTGTGGCGGGTGGATTGATTATTTGCTTTGGGGTCGGCTTGAAAAGTGGTGTTGGTGAGCTTTAATGGTTGCAGGATTTGTTGGTTGAGCAGCTCATCAAAGCGCTGTCCGCTGAGTTGTTCGAGAATTATACCGAGCACGATATAGCCATAATTGGAGTACCGCTGATCACTGCCAGGGATAAACAACAGCGGTTCATCTTTCAACAGGTTAAATTTCTTCTGTAACGTGTCATAAACCAGGGGGTCTTCACGGTAGGCGGCCACGAAAATGTCTTTGAAACCAGCGCGGTGAGTGAGCAGTTGTTGAATGGTGATTTGGCCGGCTTCTTCCGCTGCAAAACCCAGCGCAAAGCGATCCAGGGTATCGGTCAATTTCAGCTGGCCTGATTCAATTTGCTGTAGTACCAGTATCCGGGTCAGGTCTTTGATGATTGATCCGAGGTTGTACCGGGTGTCGGGGCCGTTGGCGGTTTGACTGATGAGGTCCTGCTTCCCGTGGCTGAGGCTGACCACTGGCAGGTTGTTGTGGGTGATCAGCAGACTGCCGGAAAACCAGCCAAGTTGATGGTATTCAGCGGCAATGGCTGCGGCCGTCTGTTGCAACTGTGCGGTGTCGATTTTGCTGGCCAGGGACGGGGTGACAAAGGCTTGAGTTATGATCAGCAGGATGAACATCAGAATGGAGTTTTTCAGGTTATGCATGATGAGTCCGGTCAGTGGTTGGTGAATGATTCATTGCGGGGAGGGTATTCAGACCGCAGACAACGCGACGGTTTGTCCGATGGTGGTGTCATTGTCCAGGGCCTGGGCATGAAATGTCCCAACCAGCTGTCTTGAAATGTTCCATTGTCCCACATTCAGCTGAGTGGAAGCCAGCAATTCATGGTCATCATCGGTGCGGTCAGATAAATGTACGGGTTGAACGATGGTCCAGTCAAGGCCACTGTTACGTACCAGCTGATCCTGTTGATCGGTGTCAGCGATTTGTGGTTTCAATACCCAGTCAAAGAACAGGCGGTCTACTGTCCGTAGCAATTGTTTACTGGGACCTGAGCCAAAGGTAGTCTGTACAATCAGTCGTTTGACGCCTAGTTCTTGCATCACCCGAATAACTGCCTGGGTGCCGGTACTGCGGATGTTAAGCGGGGTGTTTTTGGGGCCCAGCAAACGAACCCGGAATGGATTTTCACTGATGCCAAGGGTGATGATCACTGCGTCTTGTCCCTGAATGGCTTTTCTGAGCGTGGCCTGATGCAGCGCAGAACCATCGATGGTGCGCACCGGCGGTCTGAATTGTGCTGAAGCCTTGCGGGACAGGGCGGTGACCTGATGACCGCGGTGACGCAGGGCATAGACTGTCTGGCGTCCAGAGCCGCCGGTGGCACCTATCACTAAAATGTTTTTAACAGACATGTTGTGGTCTCCGATTGTTGATTGAAGTGTCATTATCATGGATTAAAACAAGACTAACCATATCAGATTGTGCTTAAATGATTGCAGATCGTACATTTTGGTGATTTATGAGTATGCACAACATCAATCAGGTTTTGCATTACCTGAAACTGGACAGCATGTATTACAGCCGCACAACCATGGGTGGAGATGAATGGGGTATTGATATACCGCCGTTTGAGCAGACCAGCATGTTTCACATCGTCACCACAGGGCAATGTCATGTGACCATCAATGATCAGCAGACTCAATTACAGGCCGGTGACCTGGTGTTCATCAGCCGGGCCTGCGGGCACCAGTTGAAAGCCAGACCAGATAACCAGTGTACCGATTTATTTGCGCTGCCGATGCAGCAGATCAGTGAACATTATGAAACCATTGATGTGAACCCTGAGGCCGCGATAAAAACCCGTCTGCTGTGTGGCGTGGTGCGGATCAGCCACCCGGCCGGAGAACGCTTGATCAGCCAGATGCCCGAGGTGATTCACATCAGGCGGGATGAACATTTGTTTGGCGACATGCTGGGCGAACTGGTGCGGTTGGTGATTACCGAAGCTTCAGGGAACTTCCTCGGTGGAGAGACGGTTATCACCCGATTGGCTGATGTATTGGTGATCCAGGCCATCCGCACCTGGGTTGAACAGCACAGCGAAATAGGCGGACAATGGCTGGGTGCCATCAGGGATGAGAAGATTGGCCGGGCCCTCAGTCAGCTGCATGCCCGTCCGGAAGTGGCCTGGACAATTGAGAAACTGGGCCGCGAAATCGGTATGTCCCGCACCGCGCTGGCCAACAGGTTCAGTGAGCTGGTCGGACAGACGGTGTTTGCTTACCTGACCGAATGGCGCATGAACCTGGCTTTGATGAACATCCAGGCGGGTGACCGGGTTGATCTGGATTTCGCAGCCCGGCTGGGTTATCAATCAGAAGCCGCTTTCCGCAGGGCATTCAAGAAAACCATGGGCTACAATGTATCCGCAGTCCGCCAGCAAATTAAGGACCAGGCAGCAGCTCAGACACCCAAACATGAACCGGTGATGAGTGGTTGATTTGTTCGTCTGTCAGGGTCAACAGTCAATGTATCCGTTGTCAGCCGGTCTGGCGATGCTGGCCGGGTTAAGCAAGATGGCTTTCACAGCAGCGCAGCCGCCGTTGGTCTGGGTGGACTGATTGTTCAGGTCATGGAAGGGACTGCTGATGGCGCAGTCTTATTCAGTCTTTCAGCAAACCCGTCCTCACCTCAATCTTGTTATGCAGCGTCCGGTGCACCGGGCATTTGTCGGCGATCACCAGTAATTTGTTGACCTGTTCATCGGTCAGCTCACCTTCGAAGTGGATGGTGCGGCTGATGACATCGACTTTGGGGTGTTCTTCATCACAGGCCTGGCAGTCAGCCCCATGTTCACGGCCATGACTGAGGGTGACGATGCTGTTGGTCAGAGGGATGTTTTTTAAATTGGCATACATGCGCAGGGTCATCACTGTACAGGCGCCTAATGAGGCCAACAGATGCTGGTAAGGATCGGGGCCGCTGTTGCCGCCGCCGACTTTGACCGGTTCGTCGGCCAACCATTGATGATCGGTGGTTTGCACATCGCATTGGAATTGGTGATCAATTTCACTGACCCGGACCTGGCCTGATGGAATCGCTTGTTTGGTGGGCAGGGCGTTGACCGGGGCGTCCAGAAATTTTTCTGACCAGGTGGCGATGACCTTGGCCGCATAGGCGGCGTCTTCGGCTCGGGTCAGCAGGTGGTTGGCGTGGTCCAGGCTGACAAAACTTTTCGGGTGTTTAGCGGCCACATATATTTTTTCCGCTTCTTTGATTGACACCGTACCATCAACTGGTGAGTGCATCACCAGCAGGGCTTTTTTCAGTTCACTGATGTGTGAGGTGTCCTGTTGGTCGAGGTCATCAATGAATTGCTTTTTGATTTTAAAAGGTCGGCCGGCGAGACTGACTTCAGCCTCGCCCTGTTGTTCGATGGTTGGCAGATCGCACTGGAACAGGTGCTTAACGTGGGCGGCATCGGCCGGCGCGGCCAGGGTGACCACGGCTTTGGCTGATGGGATGTGGCCGGCGGCTTTGAGTATGGCAGCGCCGCCCAGGGAGTGCCCGATCAGCAGGCTGGGAGCCTGGAAGTGATCAGCCAGGTAATCAGCTGCAGCCACCAGGTCTTCGACATTGGAGGAGAAATTGGTGTTGGCAAAATCACCCGATGAGTTACCCAGACCGGTGAAATCAAAGCGAAACACCGCAAAACCCAGTTCCACCAGTGCTTTGCTGATGCGCGTGGCGGCGATGAAGTCTTTGCCGCAGGTGAAACAGTGGGCAAACAAAACCACTGTGGTGCTGTGTTCATTGCTGCGTTCCAACAAACCGGACAAGGGCCCCTGACTGCCTGGAAAGGTGATGGTTAGTTTTTGCATGAGTGTTCTCTGGGTGATGTGTTGTGATTAAGACCATTTTAACAGCGAAAGCTTTCACAGTGGTTTTGTGGTTGGCAAAGGATCATCAGTCAAAGTGTGTTATTCATATACGGTGAACCAGCGCTCAGGTAAAATGATGTTTTATTAACTCAATGAGAACACCATGATCAAACACCCCAGTTTGAATGTTTATGAAGAGCCCCTGGAAGATTGTTGTGAAGATCCGGTCACTGGTTTTTTTCGTGATGGCTGTTGTAATACGGCCGATGAAGACCTGGGTCTGCACACCGTTTGTGTGCAACTGACCGATGATTTTCTGCAGTTTTCCCAGCGCATGGGCAATGACCTGATCACCCCTCGGCCGGAATTTGAATTTCCTGGTTTGAAAGCCGGAGACCGTTGGTGCTTGTGTGCCAGCCGCTGGTTACAGGCATATCAGGCGGGTGTGGCGCCCAGGGTGCACATCCGCAGCACCCACTTGCGCACGCTGGAAATCGTCGATATTAAATTGCTGCGTGAATATGCCGTCGACCTGCAGTAATCAGTCAGGGGTGTGCTTTGTTCTTCAACAAACGCTGCATCGGTTGCCAGCTGATGATCCCCAGGGCGATCCAAATGCCGGCGAAGGCAACTTTGTGGCCAAAGGTGAATGCCTCGCCATAAAACAGCACCGCGATCAGGAAACTGATGGTCGGAGCGATGTATTGTAAAAAGCCGATCAAGGACAGGGTCAGGCGTTTGGCGGCGTAGTTAAAACCGATCAATGGCAGGATGGTGATCAGGCCGGAAAATACCAGCAACCACCAGGTGGTGGTGTCAAAAACGAGGGGATCAGTGTTGGCTGGCAACCACCACAATAAATACAGCAAGGCGGGCAGCATCAAGAGAGACGTTTCCCAAAACAGGCCGATCAATGGCCGAACATCCAGTTGTTTTCTGACCAGGCCATATAATCCAAAAGTGATTGCCAGCGCCAGTGCGATCCATGGTGGTTCGCCAATAAATATCCCCAGATAGATGGTGGTTGATGCAGCGATCATCAACGCCACCACCTGGGTTCTGTTCAATCGTTCATGCAAAAACAGCAGGCCCAAAAATATGTTGACCAGCGGATTGATAAAATAACCCAGTGAAGTGGCCAGGATTTGACCGTCGTTCACTGCCCAAACAAAAATCAGCCAGTTACTGATCACCAGTGAGCCACTGATGAACAGGATCAGCAACTGCTTGCCAGTCACCCTCAGTTCATTGAATAACCGCCGTCGCTCACGAATGGCCAGAAACACCAACAGGAACATGGCCGCCCAGATGATGCGGTGGGCAATGATGGTGCTGGCCGGTACATGCTGGATCAGTTTGAAATAAATTGGTGCAAAGCCCCAGAAAATAAAACAAAACAGTCCGGCGGCCAGGCCTTTGTTGTGATCGGTGGGTGTCATGCGGCCATTGTAGGTGGTTTTCAGTGTGGGTGAGGTTTTTTTTCACTGGCCCAAACAAGTCTGACTCCAAAGGGCATGCAAACAACTGGCCGATCACGGTATGGTGTATATATAATGTATCGTCATGAGCACATACACATTGTTAATACTCGGTCTTTTGGGTTTCACCCAACAAGCCTTCAGCACAGATCAACCAGAGGTCACTTACCTGGGAAACACCGCGCTGATGATCAGTCACCAACAAACCCAGGTGTTGTTTGATCCTTTTTTTCATCAGCATTTTGGTCAGTATCAATTGGTCCCTGAAGACATCCGAGGCGCTTTGATGAGTGGCAGTGAAGCCTATGCCGGTATTGAGGTCATCTTGATCAGTCATGCCCATGGGGATCATTTTGATGCCGGGGATTTGTTGCTGTACCTGACGACTTTTGCTGAAACCCGGCTGGTGGCGCCTGTTCAGGCGGTACATGAGCTTCAGGCCCTGGATGGTTATGCAGCCATAGCCGGTCAGGTGCATGCCATTGATCTGGCTTATGGCGATGCGCCGGTCAGCCTGACTTTGGGGCAAGTCGCAGTTGATGTGGTGCGCATTCCTCATGCAGGTTGGCCCGGCAGGGCCCATGTGGCCAACCTGGTCTATCGGGTAACCCTGAACGAGGCAGTCACGGTGATGCACATGGGTGATGCTGATCCTGATGACCTTCACTTCAAACCTTGGGCTGAACACTGGGAGGCCAAAACCACTGACCAGGCCTTTCCGCCTTACTGGTTTATGCTGACTCCGGATGGCCGGCACATCCTTGAACAACGCATTCATGCCGCAAGTGCCATTGGGGTGCATGTGCCGAACAATGCGCCGGCAGCCTTGAAGCAAGTTGGGGCAGATTTTTTTCATCAACCCGGCAACAGCCAAATCATTCCTACCGATCACACTAAAAAGGAGATCCCATGAAACATGTTTTCACCCTGGTTCTGTTGTTTGCTGGCAGCCTGGTTTTGGCCGAAATACCCAAAATTCTGCCCCTGAAACAACAGGCGGCGGTGATTGACCGCTTGCTGGAAGACAAAGTGCGTACGGTGCTGCCCGGTCTGATGCGCCAAAACGGTATTGATATGTGGATCGTGATGGCCCGTGAATACAATGAAGACCCGGTGATCAGAACATTTTTGCCTGCCATCTGGCATGCTGCCAGAAGACGCACCATTCTGGTGATTTATGACCCAGGCAAAGATCAGGAGCTCGAAACCCTGGCGGTGGCCCGCTATGATGTGGGCATGGTGTTCAAAAAAGCCTGGGACAAGGAACAGCAACCAGACCAATGGCAACGGTTGGTGGATATCATCAAACAGAAAGATCCCAGAACCATTGGGTTGAACATGTCCGGTCATTTTGCGCAGGCCGATGGGCTGACTTACAGTGAGCACCAGGCTTTTATTGATCAACTGCCAAAAAAATACCGCAAGCGCCTGACCAGTGCCGAAACCCTGGCGGTGAACTGGATTGAAACCAGGACCCCGGCTGAAATGGTGGTTTACCCACAGGTTGTACGTATGGCGCACTTCATCCTGGCAGAAGGTTTATCTGAGGTGGCCGTTCAACCCGGCGTGACCACCACTGAAGACCTGGTCTGGTGGTACCGAGAACGCGTCAAAGCCCTGAAGCTGGACACCTGGTTTCATCCTTCAGTGTCGATTCAGCGGCAGGACAAGGCACAATTCGATCATTTGCGCACCTTTGATAAACGGCCAGCGGAAAACATCATTCAGCCGGGTGATCTGCTGCATGTGGATTTTGGTATCACTTACCTGCGCCTGAACACCGATACCCAGCAACATGCCTACGTGCTCAGGCCCGGTGAAACCGCGGCACCGGCATACCTCAGCCGGGCTTTACAAAACGCCAATCGCTTACAGGATATCTTCACCAGTCATTTTCAAGTCGGACGCACTGGCAATGAGGTGCTGGCTGCCTCCCGTGCACAGGCCATTGAAGAAGGGCTCAAACCTGCCATATATACCCATCCCATCGGCTATTACGGACACGCGGCCGGAACCACGCTGGGGATGTGGGATTCCCAGGGCGGGGTGCCACACACCGGAGACCATCCCTTGCACGCCAACACCGCTTATGCCATCGAACTGAATGCGGCCACCTATATCAATGAATGGGACAAAGAAATTCGCATCATGCTGGAAGAAGATGCGTTTTTTGATGGGCAGCAGGTCCGGTATATTCATGGCCGGCAAAAAGAGTTGTTCTTAATTCCCAGACAAAATCACCCGGTTCTGGGTGAATGACTGCGATCAGGAACCCAGTAACCTGATTTTGAGCCAGCGGGCTAAGCGCATCAGGGGTTGTTCGATCCATCGATAGTGCAAGGTGCTGTAGCCAATGGTCAGCAGCATGATCAGGAATAACCACAGTAAGGGATATTCGCTGTTGCTTTTCAGCCATTGTTGCCAGCCCAGGGCAAAGACCAGCGCAATAACCAGGGTGTGTGACAGGTAGATGCTGTAAGAAGCACCGCCCAACAGCAAGGATAATTTCGGTAACAGTTGGCGACCACGGAGCTCCAGTTCGATCAATGTCATGGTAAGACAAACCGCAGCGGTGCCAAAAATCAGCACCCTGGGAATCACCAGCTGATGATCAATCAATGAGGTTTCCAGCACAGATTGTTGTAAGACCACAGCTGCCACCAGCAAACCCAGTCCGCCAATCAATGGGGTCAGCAAGTTCAGGCGCCTGTGCGCAAAGAAATGTCCGATCAGGCAGCCAGCGAAAAACTCCAGACAGTAAGGAGAAAAGGCAAAATCCCAAAAATTTGGTGGGGTGGTTGCTGATGGACTCATTGCCTGCCAACCATGAAAGCCTGTAATCAGCAGCATCATGATCAGTATTGCGGTGAGCTTGTGGCGCACAGGTAACAGCAGAATGGCAGCAAATAACAGGTAAAAATACAGTTCGTATTGTAAGGTCCAGGCCACCTGGATGAGTAGATTGGCGGTGGTTGGTTCAGTGAGCCAGAATGAGCCCCATACATTAACGTTGTCGTTTAACAGAGCCGGATACAGGCTGACAATCAGCACAGCCAAGGCAAAGTAAGGCCAGTAGCCAAAATATATGCGGGTGGCCCGTTTAAAGGCAAAATCAAGCACCGGTCTGGTGTGGTGTTGTTGTCTGGTGGTGATCCACATGATGTAGCCACTGATCACAAAAAAGAAATCCACTCCGGCGTAACCCAACCAATAAGCTGCATGCATGAGCGGGTTGTCCAGTGAACCGCTGATGCTGTTGTATTGTAAGGAGAAGTGAAAAAGCAGCACGGCAATGGCCGCCATGGCCCTGAGAAACTGGATGTTGATCAGGGTAGGCATCATGAGCGTGCTCCAAACAAAGGTTGGATCATTGTTGGTAGTCCGGGCAGGTGAAAAAGTGATCTGCACAAGCCTGGCACAGCAGCAGGATGGTTGGTCTTGTGGTCTTCACAATGCTCATAAGCAGGTAGTTACTGGTTCCAGGTCTAGGTCATCGGTACATCATACGCGCCGCTGGTGGTGGATCGCTGATGCTGTGATTTGATTATACTTAATTATCACTTTCAAGGGCGCTAAAACTGCCTGAAATGGCTGGAAAATCACTGGTTTTACAACTATTTTCGGGTCAGTTGTTAAATGATAAATGGCTATTAATCAAAGGTAAAAGTTACATAAAAATCAGAAAGATGGTTGATTATTAAGCACTTAAATGTAAAAAAGCCAGTGGGTGGCTGTGCATAATGAAAAACTGACCGATAAAAATATGTTAAGAAAATGTGAAAAAAAATAAAATGTATCTTTTTTTTAACAAATGAAAGTGTTAGTATGTGCCGGATAGGGAATCTATATAGATGCAATTTTTTGAGTTAACTCATGGACAACAATTTGGAGAACATATAAATGAAAATGAAACGTAATCCTATTACTAATGCTGTGCAAAAAGCATTATTTACAGGTTTTATCGCTTCTTCAGCTTTCGGAACTGTCGCACTTGCGCAAGACGACGAGAACGTAGAAGAGCAAGGTAAAATCACTGTAACGGGTTCGCGTATTAAACGTTCAGACGTTGAAGGCGCATTACCTGTAACAGTTATTACCCGGGAACAAATCGAATTAAGTGGTGAGTCAAACGCTGCTGACTTCCTGCGTAACCTGACTTTCAACAGTGCAGGTTCACTGAGACCACAATCAGGTAGCTCTGCTCAGGGCGAATCTTCATTGAACCTGAGAGGTATCGGTGCTTCCAGAACTCTGGTATTGGTTGACGGTCGTCGTCTGGCCAAAGCCCCAGGTACTGGTGCTACACAAGACTTGAACACCATCCCAATGGGTGCGATCGAGCGTATCGAAGTTCTGTCTGACGGTGCTTCTGCGATTTACGGTTCTGACGCCATCGGTGGTGTTGTGAACGTAATCACCCGTAAAGATTACCAGGGTGCTGAAATCATGATCGGTGGTGCGGAAGTTTCTATTCCAACCAACGGTGGTGAGCGTGAAGAGGGTTCTATCCTGTTCGGTGCTGCTGGCGACAGATCAAGCATCACTGTAGGTATGTCCTGGAACGATCGTGAGATCATCTTCGCCCGTGACCTGCCTTGGTCTGCTGGTACTGGTGCTTCTCTGTTCGGTAACAACTTCTCTGTTGTTGGTGCTGACGGCGGTGTAACTTTCGGTTTCATCCCAACTGCCAATGACAACTACTGTGGTTTCGCTGCTAACACAGCATTCTTCCAGTCTGCTGACGGCCTGTGTCGTTATGACTTCACTCAAGTAAGTGCTGACGAAGCTTCGATCGAAAACAGATCTTTCTACGCCAAAGCTGAGCATGAAGTGAATGACAACTGGAGCCTGTTTGGTAACGCTTCATATTCGAAAACCAATTCTTTCGGTCGTTATGCGCCTGTACCGGATGCACGTTTCTTTGATGATCCTGCAAACCCAGTATTCTTCGCACTGACTCCTACCAGCCCGAATAACCCAACCAACCCAGCTTCTCCGCTGTATGATCCTTCATTGGGTCTGGATCCACAACCAATGGATTGGTGGCACCGTTTTGATGCAGTAGGTCCTCGTGACAGTACTGTTGGTACCACTTTGACTGACATGTTGTTGGGCACCACTGGTGTGATCGGTAATGCTGAAGTTGAGTTTGGTGTACGTCACACCAATAACGTTCGTACTGATGTGGGCAGAAACTACCTGTTGAGATCTGTTGCACAGCAACTGATCGAAAACGGTGAATACTCTCTGGCTAACCCATACGGCAACCCAGATGCACTGCAACGCATGAGAATTACTGTTTTCCGTGATTCTAAATACGATCAAAACGAGTACTACGGTACGGTTTCTTTCGATGCATTCGACATGGCCAACGGTCCTGTTTCAATGGCGATTGGTGCTGAGTACCGCGAAGAGAAATACGTTGATCAATACGATCCACAATCTGAGTCTGGCGCCGTAGGTGGTTCAGCTGGTAACTCTGCGGGTGGTAACCGTGACGTGACCTCAATTTTCTTCGAGGCATTGGTTCCTATCCTGGACAACCTGGAAATGAATCTGGCTGGTCGTTACGATGATTACTCTGACTTTGGTTCTGAGTTCTCACCTAAAGCTTCTTTCAGATGGCAGCCAATGGACAACCTGACTGTTCGTGCTTCTTACGGCCAAGGTTTCCGTGCTCCTACTCTGGACATCCTGACTCAACAGCCTTCATTCTCAGCTGATTCTGTTCGTGATCCTGTGACTTGTGAATTGGCAGTTGGTGATCCTGACTCGTCTTGTCAGATCAACGCTCAAGTGATTGCTAACAGCTCACTGCAAGCTGAGACTTCTGATCAGTTCGCCATCGGTGTGGCTTATGAGCCAACTGACTGGTTCAACATGACTGTTGACTACTTTGATATTGAAATTGATAACCGTATCCGTGGTTTCTCTTCACAAACCCTGATTGACTTCCCTGAGCGTGCTCCGGCTGGTTTGGGCTGTGAGCGTGACGCTTCTGGTCGTATCACCCAATGTATCCGTGGTTTCGGTAACCAAGGTGAGTACAAAATCAGTGGTCTGGATCTGAACTTCCGTTTCAACTATGAGTTGTTCGGTGGTAACGTAACCAACAACCTGCAAATCTCTCACATGCTGAACCAACAGTTGTCACAAACTGACGGTACTCTGAGTGATGACATTGTAGGTACTGACGGTCTGCCTGAGCAACGCGCTGTTTTGAACAACGTATACGCTTATGGCGATTGGTCTTTGGCTTACAACATCAACTACATTGATGGTCAGGAAACTGTAGGTTCATGGACTACCCATGACGTACAAGTTAACTACTTTGCTCCTTGGGACGGTAAATTCACCGTTGGTGTTCGTAACGCCGGCGAGAAATTCCCACCAATCGATCAAGGTAACCAAGGTTCTCGTGACTACGACTTCAACCTGTATGATGGTTATGGTCGCATTACCTACTTCAGATACACTCAATCTTTCTAAACAGAGATTGATAAACTGGAAAAAGGCGTACTTCGGTACGCCTTTTTTATTGGCTGAATATGATGGATAAAAAACATTGGACTGCATACTGGCAAACCGGGGTACTTACCTCATTGCCCAATGACTTCAAAGAAAATTATGATGGTGAATTGGCTGACTTCTGGGACTCTGTGATGTCTGCCAGCCCCTCTCCAATGAAAGTGCTTGATGTCTGTACCGGTAATGGTGCAGTGGCCATTTTATTGAAAGAAATCGCTGTCAGTAATGCTAAAGAAATACACGTGACTGCTGTGGATGCCAGTGACATCAATCCGCAAGTGGTGCTGCGACACCATCCAAATAAACGTGAAGTAATTGATGACATTCATTTTATTGCAGGTACATTGGTTGAAGAACTGGACCAAAAGCTTGATCCAATATATGACCTGATTGTCAGTCAATATGGTATTGAATACTGTGATACTGAAGGCGCGGCCAAAGCAATCTCATATTTACTTAAACCGCAAGGTCGTTTGGTGTTTGTTGCACATGCTGCAGACACGGCCATACTCAGTTACATGCGTCAGGAAGAGCAGGTATATCAGTTGTTCGATCAAGCCAATGCATGGGAGGATTTGGCCCAATTTGGCAGTGGTAAATCCACCGTCAATGGTTTTAAGAATCGGCTCAATGGGTTTATTTCTTATTTAAAGGAAAAGCCGCAGTTCAATTCAATGCCGCTGTTTAATCAGTGGGGCCAGTCCATGGTGCAATTGATTTCCATGCCCAACCAGACACTTAAGAACCAGCGACGCTCAGTGGCTCAGTTTGTCAGTCAATATCAAAACTCCCGTAACCGGGCTCTGGACATGTTGAGTGTTTCAGATAAACTGATGGCAGATCCTGAATGGTATCTGACATTTGAGCAACATGGTTTACAGTTACAAAAACAAAATGTCATCAGGTACCAGGGAGAACACATCGCTGGTCACAGTTATGAATTCATCAAGCTTCGCTGATCAATGATTCTATCAATCTTCGGTTGATGATTTGTTGTTTGGCTGTGGTCATTCTGTTGGCTTTAACAATGGCCTTCAGGCTCTTCAGGGCTTCTTCAAATTCGTCATTGATCACCAGAAAATCGGCTTTGTGATGATGTTTCAGTTCCGCAATGGCTTTAGTCATGCGGTTGTTGATGACTTCCGTTGAGTCTTGTCCACGGGTTTCCAGACGATCTTTTAATGCCTGAATACTGGGAGGTAAGATGAAGATACTGATGGCTTCAGGGAAACGTTCTTTGATTTGTTCCGCCCCTTGCCAGTCAATTTCCAGAACCACATCGTGACCTTCATCAAGCATTTTTTGTACGGCATCCTGAGATGTTCCATAATAATTGCCAAAAACTTTGGCCGATTCCATGAATACCCCGGCCATCTTCATTTGCTTGAACTTGGCTTCACTGATGAAGTGATAATTGTAACCATCGATTTCTTTGGGTCTGGCGGTTCTGGTGGTGTGTGAAATGGATAATTTCAAATGGTTTGTGTCACGGACCAGGGCATTAACCAGAGAGGTTTTGCCGGTGCCTGATGGTGCAGAAACGATGTATAAAGTGCCTGATAAGTCTTGATGTGTCATGGTCATTCGATGTTTTGAATTTGTTCGCGCATTTGTTCAATGGCTACTTTAAGGTCAATGCTGGCGTTAGAGGTCTTCATGCTGGCTGATTTGGAACCTATGGTGTTGGATTCTCTGTTCAATTCCTGAACCAGGAAATCCAGACGCCTGCCAACAGGCTCTTCGAGTTCAAGGATGCGCTTGAATTCCTTGATGTGTGCATCAAGGCGATCCAGTTCTTCAGCAATGTCAATTTTTTGTAATTGAAAAGCAAGCTCCTGTTCAAAACGTTCTGCATTCACATCAAGATCAATTTCTGCCAGTTTTTGTTTCATTTTTTGGGTCAGCTGTTGATTGATCTCAGGTACCTCTGTTCTGATGGTTTGATTGATTTTTTCAACATCATTGATCCGGTCTTTCAGGACTTGTTTCATTTCCAGGCCTTCACGTTTTCTGGATTCAATCAATTGTAGTATGGTCCGTTCAAGTAATTGCACAGATGACTCATTCAACGCTGACATGTCTGAAGGTTTTTGAATGATCATTTCGGGCCAGTTAATGTATTGACTGACCTGCATGTTGTTGTTCAATTGATGTTGTTGTGCCATCTCGTCGGCACAGTTCATTAATTGAGCCAACAACGCATGATTAACATTGAGTTCATTGAGGCTGGTCTCATCATTGGGGTAGAAACGAATAAAGACCGTGACTTTTCCACGGGATAAGCTGTTTTTAAACATTTTCCTGAAAGTGTGTTCACTGGCCCGGAGGAATTCAGGACATTTGATGGTCAGGTCGAGAAAACGTTGGTTGACAGAGCGAATTTCGCAGGTCAGTTTGCCTGGATCACTTTCCAGTTCATGAGAGGCGAAAGCCGTCATTGATTGCATGGTGAGTCAAATTTTTTGCTAAAGACTGTCTATTATAAATGATGAAGCAGGTAAAAATGGCAACAGTTGTGACTTATAGGCTAATGAATAATGTATCCATGCAATGTAAGATGACTACACAAAAAAGAGAGGTATTAACATGAACGTTTTAATATGGGTATTGATTGTGCTGTATTCCGGAATGGTTTCAGCGGAAAAAGACAACAAAGATCAGAACGACCCCTTCCAGGGCATTGAATTCAGAAGCATAGGCCCGGCACTGATGTCAGGTAGAATCGCTGACATTGCCATTGATCCGAAGAATGAAAATATTTGGTATGTGGGTGTCGGCTCCGGCGGAGTCTGGAAGACTGAAAATTCAGGTACCACATGGAAGCCGGTATTTGATGATCAATCGGTTTATTCAATTGGAAGCGTGACGTTGGATCCTTCCAACAGCCAGCGAATTTGGGTTGGAACCGGAGAAAATACCGGCAGTCGGCACGCAGCTTATGGTGATGGTATTTACCTGAGCGAAGACGGTGGTCAAAGCTGGAAAAACATGGGGCTCAAACAATCGGAGCGGATTTCTACTGTGGTCATACATCCCGGAGACAGCCAAACTTTGTGGGTGGCCGCTCAGGGTCCATTGTGGAGTAAAGGTGGCCAACGAGGTTTGTATAAATCAACCAATGGTGGTCAGGATTGGAAAAAGGTGCTGGGTGATGATGAATGGACCGGGGTCACCGATGTGGTGATGGACCCGAGGAATCCTGATCGCTTGTATGCCGCGACCTGGCAGCGTCACCGCACCGTAGCCGCCTATATGGGTGGTGGTCCTAACACCGCCTTGTACAAATCTGAAGACGGTGGTGAACATTGGGAAAAATTGACCAAAGGTTTGCCCCAAGGCAGCATGGGTAAAATAGGTTTGGCGATTTCACCACAAAAACCAGACGAAATTTATGCCGCCATCGAACTTGAACGACGCACTGGTGGTATTTATAAATCATTCAATCGCGGTGCTTCATGGAGCAAACAGTCAGACGCTGTTGCCGGAGGAACTGGCCCTCATTACTATCAGGAGCTTTATGCTTCGCCACACCATTATGATCGTTTGTATCTGATGAGCAATTACATGATCATTTCGGATGATGGTGGCAAGACATACCGGACCATGAATGAAACCAATAAACACGTGGATAATCATGCCATCGCCTTCAAAGCCTCAGATGAGAACTATGTATTGGTGGGCAGTGATGGTGGCTTGTATGAAACCTTTGACTTGACAGAATCGTGGAAATTCATTGGCAATCTTCCAGTGACCCAATATTACAAGTTGGCTGTTGATGATGCAGAACCTTTTTATCACATTTATGGCGGAACGCAGGATAACAACACCCAGGGTGGGCCGTCCCAAACTGACAATGTACACGGTATCAGGAACTCTGACTGGTACGTGGTGCTGTTTGGAGATGGGCATCAGCCAGCCACAGAACCAGGTAACCCGGATATAGTCTATGCCCAATGGCAGCAGGGTAATCTGGTGCGGGCTGATAAAACCACTGGAGAAATGATCTATATCCAACCACAACCAGGGGCTGGTGAAGAACCAGAGCGTTTTAACTGGGACGCCCCGATTCTGGTCAGTCCACATGCCAATACCCGATTGTATTTTGGTTCTCAGCGGGTATGGAAGTCGGATGACCGGGGTGACAGCTGGGAAGCCATTTCTCCAGATCTGACCAAAAATCAGGAACGCATTGAATTACCCATCATGGGTGGCAAGCAAAGTTGGGATATGCCCTGGGATCTGTTGGCCATGAGTAATTACAACACCCTTACTTCAATCAGTGAATCTCCGCTGGTTGAAGGGTTGATTTATGCCGGTACAGATGATGGGCTGATCCAGGTCACTGAAAATGGTGGTCAGAATTGGCGGGAAATCAAAGTTGGCTCCTTGCCGGGTGTACCTGACATGGCTTTTGTGAATGACATCAAAGCAGATTTACATGATGCCGATACTGTATATGTGGCGCTGGATAATCACAAATATGGGGACTTTCAACCCTATTTGCTGAAAAGTGAGAACCGGGGTAAGTCCTGGAAAAAAATCAGCAGCGGTTTGCCAAAAGATCATTTGGTCTGGCGACTGGTTCAGGATCATGTTGATCCCGAGCTGATGTTTTTGGGCACAGAGTTTGGCCTGTATGTCACCACCAGTGGAGGCGATCAGTGGCGTGCCATGAAAGGCGGTATGCCGACCATATCCATCAGAGACCTGGCCATTCAAAAACGAGAGGATGACCTGGTGATGGCCACCTTTGGCAGGGGCTTTTATGTATTTGATGATTACAGTCGGTTAAGAAATTTGGATGATCAGCCTGAATTGGGTGATCAACTGTTTGCGGTTCGTGATGCGCACTGGTACCTGCCGAGAATTGTGCTTGGCTTCAATGAAAAAGCTTCTCAGGGTGATGATTTTTATACAGCTAAAAATCCTCCTTTTGGAGCGGTATTCAATTACCACCTGCAGACCGAAATGACAACCCTTGAAAAGCGTCGGAAAAAAGCCGAGAAAAAAGTCATGGAAAACAATGGAGATATCAGTTTTCCAGGATGGGATGCGGTTGATGCAGAGCGAACCGAACCAGCACCACAGGTTTGGCTGACCGTGAAGAACGAGGCTGGTGAGGTGGTCAGACGGGTGGCTGGTACTGCCAACAAAGGATTCAATCAGGTGGCCTGGGATCTGCGCTACCCCCCGGTTGGGGTATTGGGTAGCGGTGGCAGCTGGTTCTCTGAAGAGCCAGCTGGTATGATGGTGGCTCCCGGTACTTATCAAGTGTCATTGAGTCATGAAGTCAATGGACAAATGACCGCTGTGGGTTCCCCCCAATCTTTCGAAGTCAAACCCCTGAGAACGGGTGCTTTGTCTGGTGCTGAACCTGAAGAGGTGGCGGCTTTCTGGCAGCAACTGTCGGCAACACAACACAAGGCGGCGGTCATGGGCAAGAAACTCAGTGAATCGCTTAAGCGCATGGAGCAGTTGAAATCAGCCCTGAACCAGTCCATGGCAGAACATGGTGCGCTTGATACCCTTTGGTTTACCCTGAATCAACGCCTGATTTCACTGGATCGACAGTTGAATGGTAATCGCTCAAAACAACAGGTGGGCGAAAAAACCAGAATGACCATTGGTGGGCGATTATCTGCAGTGACACTGGGAACCAGTTTGTCTACTTATGGACCAACACCAACCCACCGTCAATCACTGGCCATTGCCAGCGATGAACTGCAGGCTCTGAGTGAACAAATCAAACAAATCACAGAACAGGAACTGCCGGCATTTGAACAACAGTTGGCAGACATCGGTGCACCTTACGTGCATTGATTGAATCGTTGCTTAACCCGGACTGGTCAGCTCAATGGCCTGTTCCGGGTTAAGCAGTGCCTGCCATTGATTGAGCCGGTTTCTGAATTCTGCCAATTCTGTGGCAGTGTGGCCTTGCGAAAAAGTTGTCTGGCACTTGTGTTCCACCCATTCATAAAGTGCCAGGTCATCGGTATTCATCTCACAAATTAAATTGAGGCTGTCATCAGGTAATGCCTGGCGGGTGATGGTTTTTGGCGAGACGTTCTGTCGCTGATAAAACACATCAGCGAATCCATATTGTTGCTGTAATTGCATCAGGCATTGATCAAACATCTCAGTAACCCAAACTTCACTGAAACACTCTTTGAGGGTTTGCTTTGCCACATCCAGCGATGAATGAATGTCTGGATTGTTGTCATGTAAAGTTCCATTGAACCGTTTGGTTTGTCCATTAATAAGCTCAGGGGTCAGTTGTTGTTGGAGAAAATCATTGAGGGTTAATGACTGGCTCGCTGCATGCAATGGATGATCGGTTTTACCTAAAATATAATTATAAAAAGACAGTAAACGGTCAACAGGGTGTCTTAACATCGTGCAGTGAATGATGGGCTGATGATCGAGCAGGGAATACAGCAGTCCGTGCATGGGGTGGTGCCCGCAAATCAATTTAGGTGGGTTCTTTTTTAACTTCAGCAGAGCCGGATAGCGGTTCAGATCAGCAGCGTTGATGTGCAGTACTTCTGAAAGCCGAAAGTTTTTTGCCAGAATGGTTTCCAGCGAGGTGCCACCGGTTTTAGGGACATGGGAAAAAATCATGGTCTGATTTTTTTTTCGCGTTGAACCCTTATATAGCATGGCTTTGAGCCGTTTTGTGTTGTTCAGAAAGTTTGTCTGATCATCAGAATTGAACCAATCGGTCTGCATTTTTGTTATACTGATTGTCTGGTTATGAGGCACCAAGTTTAGCACAATGGGCTTTTTTGCCAGGATAATAAAGGGATTGTTGACAATAAGTGTCAATTCGATGTGGTTGGATGGTCAATTGTGACAAAATCGCTTTAATTAGTTTACATTTTGACTGCAAGAGCTGGTTTTAGAAAAAAAACGAACAAGTGTTCTTGTCAATAAGCAATGAATCCAATAACCTTTACACATGGATGAATTATTAATAACTACTAATTTTTTGAGGTAAATTGAAATGAAAAGAAATCAACAAGGTTTTACATTGATCGAATTGATGATCGTGATCGCGATTATTGCAATCCTGATGGCTTACGCACTGCCTGCATACCGTGACTACACCGTTCGTACAAAACTGGGCGAGGGTAATGCCATGGCTGCTGGTTACAAAATGGCCATCAACGAAGCTTACGTAAGAACTGGTGATTTGGCTGGTTTGACCAATGATGCCAATGGCATCGGTTCAGTTGATCAGGTTGGTCAATGTGTGAGCACCCTGACTGTAACTGACGGTGTGATCGCTATTGCATACGACTGTCTGGCTGGTTCAGCTGGTGAAGACGATGCTGACGTGGCTGCCGCTTCAGTAACTTGGACACCAACTGTAAGTGCTTCAGGAACCCTGCAATGGACCTGTACTTCTACTGTAAACCGTCCAGCACAAGATCCATGCTGATTTGACAGTACAGTTAAATAAGAAAGGGCATCCTGTTGGATGCCCTTTTTTTTTGCTTATTTCAATTGAATTGAAGATCTTGTGGTTACAATACAGAGCATGATAAAACGTTTCCTTTTTGTGGTGGTTCCACTGGTCTTGTTACTGGTGATCGCGCACTCCATTTACAAGCCTGGCCTGTCCGGTGGTTTTTTGCTGGATGACCAGGCCAGCGTGTCCAAACTGGCCATCATCAATGACGAGCTCAGTTTTGATCACTTGTATGATTACTTTGCAGCCTCCGAAACCGGGTTATTGAAACGACCGGTTTCGGTGTTTTCTTTTCTGCTGGATGCCACTAATTGGCCAGCGGAAGCTTATTCATTTAAACGCACCAATCTGATCATTCACCTCATCAATGGTGGCTTGCTCTATCTGTTGATCTGGTTGGTGGTGAGGGCTCATCAGCGGTATCAGGATCACGCAATCTGGGTGGCGTTCACAGCCACTGCTCTGTGGTTGCTCAATCCATTCCTGGTGTCTTCAACCTTGTATGTGGTGCAACGCATGGCCATGCTGCCGGCGCTGTTTGTCTTGTTGGGGCTACTGGTTTTTTTCTTGCTTCGAAGGCGGTTGTTGGCGCATGAAAGCAAACCATTGTATCTGCTGCTGTGGTTGTCTGTGGTGGCGGCCACTGTACTGGCGATGCTCAGTAAAGAAAACGGCGTGTTGTACATTTTTCTGGTGGCTTTGTTTAATGTTTATATTTTACAGGGCTGGCTGGGCTTTCAGCCCATGAGCCGCACGGCCAATTGGTGGATTATCAGGGTGCCGGTGATCTTGTTGGTGTTGGCGATAGTGTTGCAGGTTCCCGGCGCCATCGATAAATATGATTACCGTGAGTTTGACCTGACAGAACGGTTGTTGACTCAGTTCAGAGCCCTGACAGTTTATCTGTATCATTTACTGATACCGGATTATTTTACTGAGGGTGTGTATACCGATGGGTTCAAAACGTCGACACGACCATGGCAGCCCCTCAGCACGATGTTTTCCATGCTGTTTGTGATTGGTTTATTGCTTGGTGGCTGGTTGTTGCGGAAGCCCTATCCATGGCTGGCTTTTGTGGTGTTTTTCTTTTTTGCCGCGCACATCCTTGAATCCAGTATTTTTCCGCTGGAAATGTATTTTGAACACCGGAACTATGTACCTGCCTTGTTCATGTTTGTGCCTGTTTGTTTGTTGCTCAGTCATTTGGTCAGACAAACCCGGTTGTATTTTCTGGTCCCACTGGTACTGGTTGCCCTGTTTGCCATGCAGACCCAAATGCGGGTTCACTTTTGGTCAAACAACACTTTTCTCAACCAACAAACCCTGAGCAAGTTTCCTGAATCAGTCAGGGTTCATACTTTATATGCCATGCAATATGATCAATCCGGGTTGCCCGGCGATGCGCTGAAGATCATTGAAGATGCCAGTTTGATCCATGATGATCTGGAACTTAAAATCAATGCCATCATGCTGCGCTGCAACATGAAAATCATGGATGAACAACGGCTGGATGAGTTCAACCAAGCCTTGCAAAATCAACGATTCACCAAAGATGATATGTTGCCATTCGATGGCCTGATCAGGGTGATGGTCAATGGTGACTGTGATGACCAATGGGGCGGTGATCGCATGCTTGAAACTCTCGAATACTTTGCCCGAAATCCAGTGATGTCAACGCAATTTGGTGTAGGCCTGAATGAATACTATCGGGCTAAATACCACATCCATAAAACCGCTGAATTCGATCAGGCGGTGGAACACTATATGGCAACTTTTGCCACCGATCAGGACATCAATGTTTTGCTTGAGGCGGGCAGGGATTTTTACAGCAAATCGGCCATCAAACAAGCGAGACTGATGCTGGAACGGGCAGAGAATGCCTACCATAAACAGTTCAGGTATCGCATGGACTGGCATAAAATAAAAGCGCAAATTTTGCAGCTGAATCAAAAAATTGAGTCATTCAGGAGTGAATAACATGAAGCTTTCCATCATCATCCCGGCAAAAAATGAGGCTGAGAGCCTGCAGACCCTGTTACCTGCACTTCGTGCGGAACAAGCCGATGCCGAAATCATTGTGGTTAATGATGGCTCCACAGATGACACCGCAATGATTTGTCAACAACAGCAAGTCAAATGCGTTACCCATCCCTACAGTAAAGGCAATGGAGCGGCCATCAAGTCCGGAGCCAGGGCTGCTTCTGGAGACACCCTGGTGATGATGGATGCCGATGGTCAGCATCAACCCAAAGACATTCAGGCCATGCTGGACCAATTTGCAAAGGGGTATGACATGGTGGTCGGTGCCCGCAGCAGTGAATCCCAGGCTTCACTGGCCAGGGGCATGGGTAATGGTCTGTATAACAAGTTAGCCAGGTACATGACCGGACAACCCATTGAGGACTTAACTTCAGGGTTTCGGGTGGTGGATGCCAGAAAATTCCGAAAGTTTCTTTACCTGTTGCCCAATGGGTTTTCATACCCAACCACGATAACCATGGCATTTTTTAGGGTGGGATATTCAGTGGGGTACCATCCCATTTTTGCCCCCAAAAGAATCGGCAAAAGCCACATCAACATCCTCAAAGATGGTCTGCGATTTTTTCTCATTATTTTTAAAATTGGCACCCTGTATTCGCCCATGAAGCTGTTCTTTCCGACCAGTGTGTTGTTTTTTCTCACTGGTTTGATTTATTACATTTATACGTTCCTGATTGATGGCAGGTTCACAAACATGGGTGTGTTGCTGTTGTCTACTGCAGTGATGATATTTTTGATGGGCCTGATTTCAGAACAAATAACCACCCTGTTTTACCAGTCTAGGGACGATGATGAACGACCCAGTTAGCCAGTTGTTTGGCTGACAAATAACAAATGGCTTCACCAGCAACGGCAATCAGTCTGATCAGGGCGATGAGGATCAACGCTTCGTGAGGTGTGTAAATGCCGTTGCTCAATAACACAAAAGCCGCCTCTCTGACCCCCAGTCCACCGGGAGCACCTGGTACCACATAGCCGGCGACCCAGGCGGCGGCGTAAAGCGCTGAAACAGTGATCAGCGGTTGATGGCTGAAATTCAGCGATTGGGCGATCAGGAAGCAAACCATACCCATGAGCATAAAGTAAAGGCAATAAACCAGATTGACGTGAAGCCAGGTGCTCACTTTCAGGCTGATGAATTGGTGTATCTGGAAAGTTGCGACCAAAACGAGAATGATCAACACAATCAGGGTGACAGGTAAACCCAACAGCAGTTCATGTTGATATCCCCATAACAACAATGGAGTGGTTAACAACAATGCCAGACTGATCAATATCACAGTTTCGCTGATGGTTGCTTTGATCAACCTCTGGTGGCTGATACCTGTGTTTTTACTGTGCAGGTGACGGTAAACAAAATGCATTACATTGCCAGGTGTGTATTTCAAGAGTTGGCTCTTGAAGTAAATCATGGCCATTGTTTTTTTATCTTCAGGTTGTGATAAGTATAACCAGCCATTCATTAAAGCTATCATGGCCATGACATACAACATGACTGATCCACCAAGTACGCCTGAAAGCAGGTACCAGTCAGGTACAGTTGTGTTGTGAATTGCGGTTAAGTTTTGAGCCACTACCAGCCCAATGTAATACACCGACAGCACAACCACTGCAGACTTGATCACCAGCAGTGACGTTTTTTTCAGACGTTCAGACATTTCAATCAGGCTTGGCCAGTATCATGGTCCAGGGCAACGGTTGACGGCTGGCAATGATGGTCAACTCGGCATTGACGAACTTTTTAAATCCGCGGCTGCTCCAGTGATTACAGTGATCCGGTGTGTTCCCCCAGTCGCTCCAATATTTACCACGCATCATGTTCAATATTCGCCAGAGAGGCTCTCTGGGTACACTGAACAGATAATACCTGGCATTCAACTGGCTCATTTTTTGCAATGCCAATTCAGGATTTTCCAAATGTTCAAGCACTTCACAACACACCACCAAGTCGGCTTTTTCATGCTCACCTATGTCGTAAATGCTTTTGTTGTAGAGCTCGGTCTGGCTGGATAATTTTTCGGCATTGGCAATCGCTAAATCTGCATCACTGATGTCCAGTCCTTTGATGCGTGCATTCGGATACAGCTGTTCGAGTCTTCTGTTGACATGACCCTGACCGCAGCCACATTCAGTGACTGATTGAATGTCATGACTGGTTAATGTCAGCAGTGAATCAATGCTGGTCATGAATTGATTGATGAGTTTTTGAGCGATTGGGTTCGTTGAATCGTATTTTTCGTGGTGTTGGTCGGTCATGGAATATGTGTTTGTCTTGGCAAAATTTGTCAACTGTTGTGAAATTTAAAGGTTGCAATGCTTAATTTAACACCAGAGACATCAAAAACGGTGATTTCATTATAGCTTTGTTTACTCTCATGAAGTGGGCTGTAAAAATAAATATGGGTAAAAAAACAATGTTGAAACAAAATGAATAAAATAAACACACACAGAGGGTTCACATTGATCGAATTGATGATCGTCATCGCTATATTGGCGATTTTGATGGCATATGCATTGCCGGCATACCGTGATTACGGCGTGCGGACCAAATTGGGTGAAGGTAATGCCATGTCGGCGGCTTATAAAATGGCGATCAATGAAGCATTTGTCAGAACCGGCACATTTGCTGGCCTCAGCAATGATAACAACGGCATTGGCCCGGCTGACGCCGTGGGGTTTTGTGTCAATCAGATCGTGGTCACTGATGGCGTGATAGATATCAGTTATGATTGTGCAGCTGGTTCAGAAGGCGTGGCAGATCCCCAGGTTTTGGCGGCATCAGTCACCTGGACGCCAACTCTCTCAGCTTCAGGTACGGTGCAATGGACCTGTACGGCTTCAGTTAATCGACCTTATCAAAGTCCCTGTTAAGTCCACTCCTTAACTGCCTTGAAATTGTGTGACGCAGTTGCTCTGATCTGAGCAACTGCCACTTGACCTGTTGGTGCTTTTAAACAACCTGGTTCCGGCTTGATATCCAGCAATCAAGCAGAGTTGAAGAATTTCAATTGATCCCTATAATCATTGCTGTATTCTTGAGTTTAGCCAATTACAGGAGCATCATGATGACCAAAAGCAAAGCTGCATTGATTCATTTTCTCATCAGTTTTTTCGTCATTGCCCTATTTCTGAGCTGGGTAATGATGGTCTGGTATGAATGGATTTTTATTGACATTTCAGGGGTATTGGAACCAGCCAAAATGCTGGTTTTGGTGGATGTTGTTCTGGGGCCCCTGCTCACCTTCATCATCTACAAAGCAGGCAAGAAAAACCTCAAATTGGATTTATCACTGATTGTGCTGGTTCAGTTGCTGGCCTTTGGCTACGGTGCCTATACCCTTTTTGCAGGTAAGCCATCGCTGGTGGTGATGAAGAACAACATGTTTGAAGTGGTCATACAAAAACAGGTTGATCAAGAGGTCATGCCAGAACCATTCAAATCTTCGTTTAATCCACTGGGCAGACCACATTATGTGAAAATAAAGTCAGCCGACGTGAACATCTTCAATTCGGCCATGTCCCAACAAAATGCCCTGGAATCCATGGAATTTACAGACTCATCAGTCAAAGCAAAAGCCCTGGATAAAAAACATGTCTTGCAAGTGGTTGCGGCTTTACAAACGGATGAATCTCAATCGGATGCGGATGCGCAGGATTATTACCTGTTGATTGATGATGATCAGTATGCCGTTTTGGTGGTGGATGCACAAGGACAACCGGTACGCATCGAGTTGACAGATGATGAGATACTTGGTGTCAGTCTTTGACCAGGCGCCCTGATCTGATTCCCGACTATCAGCACATGAAATTACAGGACTGATTGCACTATAATCATTGTCTTGAATAAACCCATGGATTGCATATGGAAAACCGTTATAAAACGCCCCAAAAAAAACGCAAGTGGTTGTTGTATGGATTGCTGATACTGGTGGTTATACAAATCATCATGGCCATGTATTACGACCAGGAACCGGAATTTTTTGACATCAAAACCAATGCCGAAGTCCGGGCTGGTATGCATCAGCACGAAATGGTTACTGGGTTTGTTACCGGTGCCACTTTCATGGAGGTTACCGATGTGCTGCTCAATAAGCCTGGTGGTTATATGTCCAATGATGTCATGCCACCGTTTGTGTTGATGGACAACATGCCAAACTGGGAATATGGGGTTTTGGTGCAGGTTCGCGATTTTGCCAGGGTGATGCGCAACGACATCAGTCGCTCACAGAGTCAGTCCGAAGAGGACGTTGATCTGGCTGCTGCTGATCCCAAATTCCACAATGA
This sequence comes from Marinicella sediminis, assembly GCF_002000055.1. Taxonomy (GTDB): domain Bacteria; phylum Pseudomonadota; class Gammaproteobacteria; order Xanthomonadales; family Marinicellaceae; genus Marinicella; species Marinicella sediminis. The sequence continues at coordinate 334,635 of NZ_MVBD01000003.1, forward strand.
CAATGACAAGTGGATCTGGCCCAGAACCGAAGGACGCTATCGGGAGGGGCAGGCGTTTTTTCATAATTACCTGACCCGGCTGGCTGACAGCAGCGATCCCGAAGCGCAGTTTTTCGCCAGGACCGATAATTTGGTGGTGTGGTTGAATCTGGTGGAAAAACGCTTGGGTTCATTGTCGCAAAAACTCAGTGCCAGTGTGGGTCAGGATCGGGTCAATACCGATACCGGCGGTGATGAAGTGGCCACCACCTCAACCTATAAACCCAGTGAATTGAGGGTGCAGACACCCTGGTTACAAATTGATGATAATTTCTATGAAGCCAGAGGGGCAACCTGGGCCCTGATTCATTTTATGAAAGCCGTTGAGGTTGATTTCAAACAGGTTCTGGAAAAGAAAAATGCACTGGTTTCACTCAGGCAGATTGTCCGTGAACTGGAAGCAGCTCAGGACACCATCTGGACCCCCGTGGTATTGAATGGATCAGGTTTCGGATTCTTTGCCAATCATTCCCTGGTGATGGCGTCTTACATATCCAGGGCCAATGCCGGGGTCATTGATCTCAGGCAATTGCTTGAAGACGGCTAATCATGGTTTATGGCGGGTATAACGTTGAACCGTAAGTGATCCGATCGGTATAGGTGAATCGGAGTTGTCCGGGATGAGCAATGGCATCCGCACTGCTGAAGCTGAAGCGCAGTAACTGATGGGTTTCATTACTCAATGCAGAAAAAATCGCGTTACTGCCCAGCGGACCAACCGTGCTGTCAGCTTGCCAGACCTGACCGTTGCTGACCAAAGCGATTTGTGGAACTTGGTCTTTATCAATCACAGCCCAGCCGCTGAGCAGGCCATCTTCCATGTCAACATAACTGATGGTGGGTAAGTCACACCCAGTCGTCTGATTGGTGAAAAAATGATAAGTTTTCAGACCATTGTCAATGTTCAGACTGTCCACCCATTTAAGCCCTCCCAGTTGCAGGCAAGCGTCCTGGTAAAAGGGGATTTGCTGGCTGGTTGTCAATGCAGAATGCTCAATCACCACCAGCGATTTTGTGTGTGTGTCATTGTCGGCTGAATAACCCATCAGCTTCAATTGAACTTCCCGGCCGTGTTTGCGGTTCAGGGGGTGTGGGAGCACCGTCCAGTGAACGGCTGCTGTGCTGTGATAACGCAGGGTTGAAAGGGTCATGAAATGATCTGCCACCAATTGGTCTGGCTGCCACTTTCTGATCAATTGCCCGGTTTTGTCAGCCAGGGTTTCCCAGCCCCGGATGTTGGCGGTGAATTCGTCTTGAAACGGTCGGTTATTCTGGTGTTCACGGGTCCAGTTAAGTATAGCCAATGGCATGATCCAGGCACAGAGTACGCCGCTGACGATGGCTGCTTTCAATAACCAGTTTACCCGATAATGACTGCCGGCAATGATCAGCAACAATACATATGAAAACAGTGTCCAATGCAGACTGAATCGCAGGTTGTCCGAATAAAACCCCACCAGCGCATAAAACAACCAATGCCAGACAGCCAGTTGAACCACCAATTTGATGGCGGGATTAACGGCATTGAAGTGGCGCAGAACAACGATGGTGCATAATGCAAAAACCACAGGAGTAGCGACCAACGCTTCACTGAGGAAAAACCACCCGTGGTCTGGTTGGAACTGCCAGGGGTGCCGATCCTGAAACTGGAACATAAACAATGGGAACTGATGTTTCAGATTGAACATCAGAACAGGCACAAATCCCAGCAACATCACAGGCAGGGTTTTACTCAGCAGACTCATCACCACGTCTCGTTGATGACGATACAACCACAGGGTGGCCAACCCAGCGATCATTACCAGCAACCAGAATCTGACATGAACATTGATGCCAAGCGCCAACAGCAATCCCAGCATCAGGTAATGCCGTTGACCATTGCGGTGAACAGCCAGCAGCAATTGCCACACTGAGAGCATGCCAAAAAACACCAGCCAGACATCAGGTAAGGCCAGGGTATGGGTTAAGGTCAGCATCGGCAGACTGAGGGTCAGCAAACCGGTGGTATAGACCTGGATTTGATTGGCCTGCAGGGTTCTGGCCATGGCCATGGCCAGAACCGGCAGACTGATGGCCGCCAGCAGCGAGGGTAACCTGAGAAACCCCGGAGTTCTGGGCAGCAACCAATCGGTCAGGGCAGCCAGCCATTGGGTCCAGCCAGGTAACTCGGCATACGACCAATCCAGATGTTGGCCTTCAAGCCAGTAGAAAGCTTCATCGCCAAATAATTGGTGATTGAAGGCCGTGTAGAACTGAACTAACAGGGTGACTGCAAAAGCACCAAAAAATGTGATCCGCAGCCTGCCTGCATTCAGCATCTGGGTACTTTCAGTGATTTGCCGGCATTGATCAGGTATCTGGGCGCTTTGATTTTGTTCAGCTGAGCAATTTCGCGTTTGCTGCTGCATTTGAATTTACGGCTGATCGAGCTGAGGGAATCTCCGGCTTTGATCTTATACCAGGTGAACACCGGTCGATCAGGGAAATCAGCGTCATGAATTTTTTTCGCCAGGTTCATCAGTTCATTGTCGCCACACTGGGTTTCATAGACCGGTTTGAGGCTGTTGGGAATGACCACCACGGCGTTTTGTTTGATCACGCGTTTGGCCTTGATACTGGCGTTTAAGTTTCTGAGAATCCGGTACCAGCCGATTTCATTGTCATGCTGTCCAAAACAAACCGCCAGTTCACTCAAAGAGGTGTCATTTTTTGCACGGATTAAGGCGGTGCTGCCATCAATGGTTTTGAGGGTGACATTGAACGCCTCAGGAGACTCGAAAATCAACATGGCAGACAATACAATGGCAATGTAATCCTGGGTTTCAGCGGGTAATTCATAAAAGAACTGATTGGTCCAGACGGATTGATTGTTGTGTTTTTTATTCAGGCGTCTGAACCGGTTCTCTCCGGCATTATACGCGGCCAGAATTTTGGCATAATCATCACCATAACGCTGGCGTTGTTCCAGGATATACAAAGCGGCTCCTTTGGATGCGGACTCAGGGTGAAAGCGGGCATCATAATCACCTATGGTCCCTTTGACCCCAAAACGGTCTGCAGTGGCAGGCATGAATTGAAACAAACCACTGGCGCCGGCTGATGACATGGAATGTACCCGACCACCGGATTCCTGTGCAATGATACCCAGGATCAGGGCTTCAGGGATGTTTTTGGAGGCAAACGGTGGCCATACCTTGGCCTTCAGAAACTGGTAGTTATTCCAGGTCTCAATCAGTTTGGGACGTTTCCATGTCAGCCATTCATTGAGGGCAGCCTGTACCCTCGGGTTGTCCAGCAAAGGTTGATTCAGATCAGCTGGTTGATCCAATGGAAGAGGCGTTTGCTTGGCGGTTTCCAGGTCCTCGGGTAAGTCAGTGCTGAGGGTTTCTTCAATCCGTGCCTGTTCTGATAATTCGGTAAAGTATGTATTCAGCTGTTGCAGACACATCGGATCTTTCTGGCATTGCGAAATGCCTTCCAGGAGCACCTCGACCGATAAGGGTTTGGCTTCAGGTGGTGTGGGTAGGGTCGATGCTTTCTTCTGACAGGCAGAAAAAAACAACAACAGGAAGATGATCAAAATTAGACGCATAAAATCATTGTCAGTCTTTACGGGTATTGTGTATTATCAGTATTTTACTTGCGTCATCAACCTTTCCGTCATGAATTTGTTCCACACAATCAAGTCATTGCTGGGAGGCCAGGAAGGTCCCAGGCAGCTCAATGAAGATGAAAAAGAAGAATTGAATCATGCCATTGTTGAATTGATGCTGGAAATGGTCAAGGCAGATTTTGTCGAGCTCCATGCAGAAAAGAAAGCCCTCTCCGGTTACCTCTCTGAAACGCTGGGGTTGCCCAAGGACGCCATGGATGCGTACATTGAGGCTGCTGAGCTGCGGATTAACTTTTCCATTTCGCTTGAATCTCAAACCAATGTCATTAATAATTACCTTGGAAAAGAACAAAAGGTCGACCTGATGAATCAATTGTGGCAACTGGCCATTGCTGATAACCAGGTTCACCTGCTGGAAGAGAACCTGTTTTATAAAGCCGGGCAGCAGCTGGGCATTAAAAAATCGCAGCTTGACGAAATTTGTCAACCCATTGATATTTGAACATACCTGAGTATGCGCCTGTGAGGACACTATGGATTTAACACATTTCCTGAAAACCATGAGAGAAAACAATGGGTCTGATATGTACCTGAGTACCGGTGCGCCGATCAGCATCAAGGCCGAAGGTGTCTTGCAGTCATTGAGTTCGACCGGGTTGCCACCGGGTATTGTGGAAAAAATTGCTTACTCGGTAATGGATGAGCGGCAAATCAAGGAATTTGAAGAAACCATGGAGTGTAACCTTGCAGTGTCCATCAAAGGCGTCGGACGGTACCGGGTGAATGTATTCCGGCAAAGGGGAGAGGTTTCGATGGTGATACGAACCATCAAAAACACCATCCCAGATCTGGATGAACTGAACATGCCCAGCCACTTGTATGACCTGATCATGGAAAAACGGGGTTTGATTCTGGTGGTAGGTGCCACAGGTTCAGGTAAATCGACCACCATGGCGTCTATGATTGATTACCGTAACAGCAATCAGACCGGTCATATACTGACGGTAGAAGACCCCATCGAATACGTCCACAAGCACAAAAAATCAGTGGTCAATCAAAGGGAGATCGGTATCGACACACTGGGTTATGCACCGGCCTTGAAAAATGCCCTTCGTGAAGCACCGGACCTGATTTTGATTGGTGAGATCAATGACGCAGAAACCATGGAAGCAGCGGTTTCATTTGCTGAAACAGGCCACTTATGTATGGCCACTTTGCATGCCAACAACTCTGACCAGGCGATGGAGCGGGTGTTGAACTTTTTCCCCAGCGACATGCACGCCAACGTCCTGATGAATCTGGCTTTGAACCTCAGGGCAGTGATATCACAACGGTTGATTGTTGACGTCAACGGGAAACGCCGACCGGCTTGTGAAGTGCTGATGAACACCCCGCAAATCAGGGAAATGATCCGTCGCGGAGAAATCAGTGAGTTGAAAATGGCCATGGAAAAATCTCTGGAAGATGGTATGCAAACCTTCGATCAGGCATTGTATGACATGTACAAAGAAGGGATCATTACCCTGGAAGAGGCTTTGTCCAATGCCGATTCGGCTCAGGGTCTTGAAGTGCGCATCAACCTGTCCAGCGATGATGATTCAGGTACCGATGATTATTTCTGATTCACCCTGCTGACTTGTTGAATCGCTGTCATGGATAAGCCGATGAGAACTGTCTGGTTGGCCGTGTTGTTTTGTTTGATTGTTCCGCAGGTGTCAGCCGAACAAGGTGTTTCCGAAAAACCACTGGCCAAACCCGTCAGGATGGTGTTTTTTTCCATCACTGAACCAGCAGATAAAACCAGCCACCGGCGTCACTATGTCCAGCTCATTAAGCAATTTGTTGCTGAAATCAATGCCCGCAACGATGTTGATTTGGCAGTGATCCTTTCTGTTGAGAACCCCCAGGCTGCTTTTGTACACCGCTCGTTAAAAAAACTGTTGAAGGATTTGAGCATACCTCATGTCATACTGAATGGAGCCCCGGGTTCACATCAAACATTCAGACCCCAATTGATTCAACAACAGGGCAGCTGGCAAAAAAAACCCAATGTGGTGATGCAAGATCCATACAGTGTGCTGTTTTGGGATGTTCTCCACTGGCAACAGTCAGCCCAGCCTGAAGCTGAGTTGAAGTGGTTATCAAATCGCCTGAAAAAACACCAACCCAAGTTGGTAGTGATAAACAGCAACCTTGCTCCGGTTGGATTGTTCGGGCAGGATGCCGCTGGATACTCATCCGGTCACTGGCAAAGCCTCATGGATTTGTTAGCCAGTCATGGGGTAACTCATGTGTTGAACAGTTCTGTTCAGGCAGGTTTAAAGGCCTCCATCGTGACATCGCGCACTTTCCGGGGGGTGAAGCTGATCAATGTGCCCTCAGCCTCATTGCCATTGCCTTTTGGTGAGGAATTTGCGGTATATGAAATGAGTGGTCAAAAGCCACAAAACCAATTGGGTTTCTATCTGGAGTTGCGGCATGATGAGTTGGATAGTGAATTGACTGGTCGCCAACTCAACCGGGTTCATAAAGTGTCTTATCCGGAACAGCTGGCGGCTTTGACTGAATCAGAATTGAATTGGTTTTTTCGTCATCAGCAGCAAGCCGAAGCACAGACAGCACAGTTGGGTGAGTGGCCCATGGTCCAGGACAACTGGATACCGGCTTTCAGGTATCAAAGAGAGCAGATTCACTATTTCAGCAATCAATTCACCGAAACCGGGAACGCACTTGAAATCCGTTTTCCAGAGGGCCATTGGCAGTCTGTTGAAGTGGTTGAAAGTTTGAAGCGGCTGGCATTTGACAACAATCAACCGTCCCGCATCAACTATCGGTTCAAAACGCCTGATTATAAAGCCGGCCAGGCAGGCGGGTTCATCAGGTTGTTCATGGCACAGGAATCGGGCTGGAAGGGTCTGGTGCTGTATTGGGGGGCTTCTGCATTCCCCGCAGCAGACATGTTGAATCATTGGTTGCCAGGTGGGCAGTGGCAAGCCACTGAACAGGGTTGGCACAATGACAAGCTTCAGGCCAGGGTCTTGCTCAAAAGACTGCCGCTGTATTTACCTTATGAATCACAATCCATAGACATCAGCGTTTCAGGCATGCTTGACGTATTAGGCGCAGAAATTAACACCACCGGTATGCAGGCCGATTTGTCACATGGTGTGTGGTCAGTGGTGAAGAAAAACAACAGCAGCTACAGTCGCCTGGTGGTAAATAAAGTCAGTCATGTACCGGCAGATGAGCAGGACCCTCCATTAAAACTCAACGGCCGGTCAATATCTGTTGAATCTTTGCATTAATCTCTTTTATACTTGGTCGAGCTGGCTCGATTGATGCACTGAGTCAGGACATTCCCGACCCTGGAAAAGCATTTGAATCTTCTCAAGATGGACAAAATCAAAACACCTCTGACCTTTTTTCTGTTGTTATGCTGTGCATTTATCGCCACTTCAGAACCGTTCCCGGATGACAGGGAGCGCCAGTCCTTCAGATTTTTCATCAATGCTGACCCTCAAATGGGAGAGCAAAATACAGATAAAAAGGACTTGGGCAAGCTCAACGACCTGTTATCAGATTTTGTCAAAGAGGTGAATACTGAGCATAAAAAGGACCCTCTGGATTTCGTCGTTTACAACGGTGATTTGGTTTGGCACTATCGTCCTGAGGCATTTGCCAATTTCACCCGTATAGTTGAACAGCAGTCGGCCCCTGTTTTATTGGTGCATGGTAATCATGATGGATACCGTGTACACCCTTATTTTTTTGAGGCACAGAAAAAATTGTCTGGTTTTGAGCAGCTCAATTATTCATTTGAGCGTGGAAACTGGACCATGATTTATATCGGTGCTCAGGAAATGTATTATTCTGATGAAGACAAGGCCAAACAACTGGAATGGATCAGGGCTGAACTGACCAAAGCCAAAGACCGGCAGGTGATGTTTTTTATGCATTACCACATGCTGCCGATTGGTCTCAGTCAATTGGAGTACTATACCTATCAACCGGTTTCCTTCCGCAATGAACTGCTTGCTGAACTGACGCGTCACCGCAATGTGCGTTATGTGTTTTCTGGTCATGTTCACAGTGGGGTTAAAGCCTCAGTCAAGTCATCAGTTACATACAAAGGAATCAAGTTCATCAATGTGCCAACACCAGTGATGGCCAGGCCTTTTGGTGAGGAGTATCACTATTTTCAACGCCGGAAAGACCCAAATCCCAAACGGGGCTTTTACCTTGAAGTGCAGGTAGATGGTAACAATGTCAATTTGTTGGGACGAAAGATCGGTCATCCTCGCAAAGCGAAATACCCCAAACAATTCAAGCGTTTTGAAAAATCTTTTGAGCCACGTTTTTTCAAGCCGGAAGCTCAATTACCTGCCAACGAAGACTTGCTCAACCCCAGGTTCAACAGCAAACGCGGGTGGTACACATCCCATCGGTACAGGAAGACCCGAAACCCATCTTTCATTAACAGGTTGGGTCAGGGTTCCAATGTGCTGAAAATCACTTCACCCTGGGGGTCCTGGAGCTTTGACGAATACCAGGAATCCTACCAGTTGGTGAACACAGACCTGAGTCAACAACCGGTATTGAGTTATCGGTTCAAAACGCCGGTTTTTGATGAACGGGGTGGTGGTGGCTACATCAAACTGAACCTGTTCAAAGAACAAAAACTGGACAAAATCATCTTGTTGCACTGGGGAGCCAGAGAAGACCAGGTCAAACTCATGTATCGGTCCTGGTTCTCCAATGCCACAGGAGAAAATCCAGACATAGATGCCATCAGAAGAATGATCGATTCTCATGACATGCTTTCCCTGCCGCTGACTTTTACCGGCAAACAACAACACCTGCAGATTGATTTGGCAAAAGTGGTGGCTGCCCTGGAGAATAAGCAGGGCCATACTGAATGGCAGCCAGGATCATATAAAATGACCATCGCCCATGGCGTCTGGTCAAGGGTCATGCAACATGAAGAAGGTCTGATCAGTGAGCTTGAAGTAGACAGGGTGCAATTACGTCGCCTGGAAAAACGGCCAGTTGCACCGGTCACGATTAATGGCAAGACATACAACCTGGAATTGGCTGATAAGAAAAACCCCTACTATCAATTTTAATGTTACCATCACAGCCATTCAGGCAATGAACGCAAAGAGGAGTTGAAACATGCAATCACTGATTGATGAACAAAAGAACTGGCAAAAAATCTGTGCTGCTGAAGATTATGAGCACCCGGATTTTAAAGCCGTTCTGCAAGATGTCTTTGGCAGGGCTGCTGCTTATCACCGTAAACAATGGGAATTTGTGGTGATTTATCTGAATTTGCTCAAGGCCGGTAAAATCAATCCTGATGCCACCGGGGCGTCATTTGGCGCCGGCAGAGAACCCTTGATTTATCTCATTGCCGAGCGGGTTAAACAATTCACCGCAACTGACCTGTATCGCTTTAACACGGGTTGGACGACTGCCAAGGTTGATAAAAACCTGACGTGCCGTGATTTTGTGTTGGAACTGGCTGGTGAGGATTTTCCCCGGGAAAAACTGGATGTTCAGGACATGGATATGCGCGACCTTGCCTTTGCAGATAACAGCCTGGACTTTTGTTCTTCCTCTTGTGCGTTTGAGCACATCGGTGATTTTGAAGATTTTGTCAGTCATTTAAAAGAAGTCAAACGGGTGCTGAAAAAGGATGGTGTTTATGTCATGACCACTGAGCATTTGTTTTGTCACCCAACCATTAAAACCAAAGGCAACTATAAATTCTCACTGGATTATCTGGCATCGGTTTTTGCCGCCGCTGATTTTTTTCCGGCCACCACCCTTGACGAACACCTTGAATCATCAAAGCTCAATCAGGTCAAACCTGAACTGGGGGCCCTGGATGGCTTCAATGAAGAAGTCATCAACTTGTTTCCCGGCATTATTTTGTCAAAATTCGGAGTGCCATATACTTCCAGCTGTTTTGTTTTTAGAAACGACCAGCAGCAGCCGTTCGAATTACCTGAAAACCGAAGCAGTGAGCAGGCTGAATTGTGCCAGCATCAAATCAGCAAAAACATCCAGGCCATTTATGCAGATTACAAGACACTCAATCCCACTGCCAAACTGAATAAAAACTCACGTTCAGTGATGAATGACCACCTTGAGTATCTGGTCAGTAACCACGAGGATCATTTTGAACTGATGCCAATCGAAAAAGGGCATTTTACTTTTACAGAATTGATTTACCTGGCCGATTATGCGTTCAGTTTTCAGGTGCTGATTGATTTGTTTCAATCAGCCAAACTGCGGTTTAAGCTGATCAGAGCAGAGCAGTTAAAGCCGACCTCCAGATCAGTGGTGGAGAGCAAAATCCTGCAACTGGATGGCAGTTCCCGCCTGCAGTTCAATCATCAGGCTGAGCCTGGGTATGTGTATGCTTTGGCCATTGCCACTGCCGAGGGCAAAGAGGTTCCGCTGAAATCCATTCAGGTGCAGTGCAAAGTTCACTCCTGAGTTGATGACCCGTACTGGTCACTGCGGTTTTGACTGTGGTGACCGTTGTGGGCGGTCATGGGCACCAGGTTGATCGGATTCTGGTCATGCAAAACATTGATCTGGTTCTCATGATCGGTCTTTTACTGAAATACAGCTACAAACAACCGGCCCCTTCTTTTATACTACACCGTTACTTTTAAATGAGTTGAGTGATGTCATTGAAAAAACAATTCAGTATGAAATTTGATGCCGGAAGTTGGTACAAAAAATCTGTTGAAGAGCGTAACGAACTGAACAACCAGGTCATTGATGAAATGCTGATTAAGTGGCCCAGAATGGTCAAGAGGGCTCAGAAGAAGCCATTACCAGGATTGGCTGGGTTTCATGTGATTTTTTTCCACATTCCCAAAACCGGTGGCACCACACTGGATTACATCACCGCCAAAAATTACCGCATTGATTATGTCTATCAGGTCAATGCACCAGCCCTTGATCAGCACATTGCAGGCGTGTTCAAAAACAATCAAATGTTTCGCACGTTGATGGGGCATTATGAATTGAATGACGTTTATTATCAGTTGTTTGATCGCCAAAAAATGGCTCAGTTTACGATGATCAGAGAGCCAGTTTCCCGCATCATTTCGTATTACGACTACCTCAGGTCCAGTGAAAATCATCCCAAATATGAGTTGGCCAAAGACATGTCACTCGAGGAGTTTATTGAGCATCCCCAGATTGATGAGATGCCCAATGCCCAAAGCCACCGGATCATGGGATTACTGAAAAACAATGCATCACAAAAGGATAAGCGCGATGATCAACAGATGATCGAAGACGTGTGTCATCAATTGACTCATCGGTTCAGCTTGTTTGGTCTGACCGAGATGTATGATCATTTTTTGGTGATGGCACAGCAAACCATGGGTTGGCAGGATATTTTTTATCGGCGGATGAATGAATCAAAAGTCAAAACCGATAAAACCACCATCAATCCCCAAACCATTGAACGCATCAAGGAACTCAATGCCGTGGATATGGCGCTTTATGACTACGCCAAAGACTTATTTGTCAAGCGCATGGCAACCCTCGGCATCACCGAGGAGATGGTGGCTGACTTCAGAAAAAACAATCAAGCTTATGCTGAACTGCTAAACTGGCACAGAGCAGATTAAACTTGCGGGCCAAATTTGAATATTTCAGTCATCAAACAACAGGGTAAGAACTACTTCTCGGTACTCAGGTGGCTGTTGAGTGATTACCACCGCAAGGAGAAAGCTGCTTTTTGGCTGGTTCAGGTGCTGATGGCAATTTCAGTTGGCCTTGGTCTGATCTGGTTGCTTGGTGTCATTGCCGGCATCAATCACCTGAATGACCGCAGTTACCTGACAAGCATCAACCTGAACTGGTTGACGTATTTTTTTGACCTGCCAGTCTGGCAGTGGATGATGATGCTCAGTTTGTCTGGTATGATCAGTGCGGCAGCCATGTTTGCCTCTTTTCATGCCGGGGTGAAATCTGTCATCAGGTATCAGATAAACTTGGTCAATCGGTTGCTGGATCGCATCAATGACGCGGAACATTCAGATTGGCTGACAGTGGTTGAAGACCAGCCGAAAGAAAAAGTGCATCGCATCATCAAACTCAGTGTACAACTGACCGGTTTGGTGGTCCGCAGATTGAGTCGTATGCTGATACCCATTGTGACGTTCATGGTGGCGTTCGTGGCATTGATACAACTGGATGCCGCGTTGCTGAGTCACCTGATACCCTTAGCCGGTTTGTACATCGTGGCCTTATACTTCATTAACCGGCATGCAGCCAGGGTGCAGGTCAGTCTGGCCAATATGTCAGTGCCAACCAACCGCAATCTGGGCGTGATCATCAATGACATGCTGCAAAGAAACAGGCAGTATGATCAGCAAATTGAGCAAGAAGTGGTGGCAACAGATTATCCCGAATTTTCCTTGTTGAGATACAAAAGAAGGTTGGCGGAGGTTCACGTTGTCTGGTTGAACACCTTGTTTCTGGTGTTGGGTACGGCGATTATTTTTTTCTCATTTGATCACTACCAGAACAATGGCAAAATAGATTGGATGCAGCTGATTTTATTTCTTGTGGCATTGCGCTATGCTGGCAGTGGGTTACAGGAAATAGCTGCCGCCACGGTGTCTTTCAGCCGCTTTCTCCCTGAAACAGAATTGGTTTATCAAATGTTGAAAGCGCCCACTGATGCGCAACGCAGTCAGTCTGAAAAGTGGACTGGAAGGGTGATGTATTTAAATACTGATGCGGGTATGGATGCAGTCATACCGGTTTTTCTTGATCTTCAATTTGGGGTCAGGAATTGTGAAAAACTGACCGACCAGGTGCGAAATGGCGACGTAGATTTGTCTGGTTACCCAGATAATATCTGGCTGTATTCAGAGGGTCCTGCACAATTCAAACAAGCGGTCAGAAACAACAGAAAGGCCCTTGATCATGTGGTGTATACCCATTTGGGAAGCCATGTGCACTATGATGATATTGGACTGTTTCTGCAAGAATTTTTACCTGCTCAATTTAAGCAGACAAACAATCAATCACAGGATGACTTTGATGAGTCAATGATCTGACTGTGGCTATGGGATAACAAGTGGTATGACTAAGAAAACTGTGTTGGTGGATGGCTTTAACCTGGGGCTGAAAAAAGGCTCAGGCATTAAAACCTATGGAATGACGTTGCTTGATGCCTATCAAAAACTGGATTATGACGTTGGGATTTTGCTGGACAATCATTTTGCGGTCGGTAAAGACGACATCATCAACGAAGTTAATTTATTTGACCAGGATGAGATCAGACCGGTTTCCAGGTTTAATTCCACTTTTTTCAGGTACCTCAAAGCCGCTTCATATGTCTTTAGAAAAAGAAAAGGCAGTTTGATCGTGCCCAAACTGGTTGAGCCCGATCCGGAAAACTACCTGTCAAAAGTCAGTGGCAAAAAATACCATTACATTGAAAACATCAGTGATGTGTTCAACGTTGCCAACCGCTTGTTTGCGCTGACTGGTAAAATCACCAAAATCAAGGTGCATAAACAGCCAGATATTTTCCACTTGACCACACCCTGGCCCATACAGGTCAAAGGGGCCAAAACGGTGATCACCATTCATGACCTGATTCCACTGAAAATACCGTTCACCACCCTGGACCTGAAAAAACATTTCTATCAGTTATTTGCCTGGGCAGCCAAGTCTGCTGATCTGATTCTGGCGGTTTCCGAGCACACCAAAAAGGACATCATGGAGATCTATCAGGTGCCTGAGGAAAAAATCAAAGTGACCTATCAATCCTATAAAGGAGGAGACACGGTGGTCGATCAGGATGATGCGGTGGTCTATCTGAAATCCAAAAAACTGGAAGTTGAAAAGTACATCCTGTTTGTGGGTAACATCGAACCCAAGAAAAACATCAAGCAACTGATCAGGGCGTTCGCTTACATGAAAATGGGCTATAAACTGGCCATAGTGGGTCACAAAGCATGGATGTCAGATCAACAGTTGGTTGGATTAAAGAGCTATCTGAAAAAGCGCGACTATGTGATGCTGGATTACGTCACGGAAGAAGAGCTGAAAATACTCTATCAAAATGCTTTTTGTATGGTTTTCCCCTCGCTTTATGAAGGGTTTGGTTTACCTGTTCTGGAAGCCATGCACAACAACTGCCCGGTGATCTGTTCAAACATATCCTCGCTGCCTGAAGTGGGTGGTGATGCCGCCCTGTATGTGAATCCTTACAAGTACGGGGAGATTCGGGACCAGTTGCAAAAGCTGATCATCAATCCGGATCTGCGTTTGGAAATGATCGCCAAAGGCAAAGAGCGGGTGGCGTTTTTCAGTCCTGAAAACTATGCAAAACGTTTGCAGGAAGCCTATGACGGGTTGGATTAAGCGACTGTTGAAAAGGGTGATGGGTTCAGTTGATGAGCCGGTTACCAATTTCGTCCACATCCCCAAAACCGCGGGAACCAGTTTCATCGTTTGGCTGGATCGTTTTTTTCCAGCTGAACGGATCTACCCTCATCAATTATGGCGTGAAGTCAAGCTCATCGGGCCAATGCGTAACCAGCAATATGATTTGTTCCGCGGTCATTTTGGCGGTGGTGGCGTCAGACAACTGACCAACCGGCCACTGGCACAACTGACCATCCTGCGGGATCCGGTCGAACTGGCCAGATCCACTTATCAGTATGCCCTCAGAGAACAAAATACCCGGGTTCATGATTTACTCACCTCGGCTCAAATGGAGCTGAGTGAATTCATTCATCACCCGGAAACCCAACCGTTGGTGACCAATCGCCTGATCAGAAACATTTCTTTTGACTTTGTTGAAGACCCGGCTGCACAAGAGGTTTTTTTATCGGCAGAAACCATTCAATACCTGCAGCAACACATCACCGTCAAAACGCGACCGCTGACGGATGATGACCGCTTATTGCGTGCCAGGGCTTTCCTGCAGGCATGCCAATGGTTTGGCCTGGCGGAACGTTTTGCTGAATCGATGCAATTGCTCTGTTACGTCAGGGCATGGCGACCCATGGGGCAGAGTCAAAAACTGAACACCTCCAGCCCACTGCAGATGAGTGATCAGGACATCAGCGATCTACAACAACAGAATCATCAGGACTGTGAGTTTTATCGCTTTGCCTGCAGGCTGTTTGATGAACGATTTGGGCAGATGAAAGCCCAACTGGAAACACTCAGGTCCAATGAGCAAGAAACCCTGGATGATTTGCTCGATGTGCATTACCAGCGGCATCAGGATGTGGAGTTGTCAGCACATGTTGATTATCGCTTCAATCAGGTATTGCAGGGTCAGCAGTGGCATCGCCGTGAATTTTTGGATGAAGAACAGGGTTATTTCCGCTGGACTGGGCCAGGACCTGTGGCTGACATTGATTTCTGGGTGCAGCCAGGCGATTATCAATTATCCATCAGAATCATCAATGCGACTTCAGAAGCGCTGCTGGATGAACTGGTCCTGGCGGTCAATGGTCAGCAACTTGAGTGGCACAGTAGGGAGCAGGGCGTGGTGCGCGTCTTGACAGCCACCTGCCGGTCTTCATGGATCGCGGACAATGGCCTGTTGCGGCTGTCACTGACCTGTGCTGACATGTGCAGTCATCGGGAAGCCTTTGGCACCGATGATGAAAGGCTTGTTGGAGTGGCGGTGCATTGGATACAATTAACCCATGTCGGATAAGCCACCAGTCATCTTCATCAGCGGACGTTTTCGATCGGGCAGCTCCTTTCTGTGGCAGTTGTTTGACCAATTACCGGGTTTTTGTGCCTGGTATGAACCCCTGCACCCACAATTACTGGCGGCCATTGAACACACCAAGCCCAAAACGGATCATGTTGGCATCACTGATTACTGGTCCGCTTACCGGCAACATCCGGAATTTCAATCCCATTATCAAGCCACTTTTGCCACCGAACAACTGTATCTTGAAGCCACAGATCAAGCCCCTGAGTTGCAACAATACATCGAGCGACTGATTGCTCTGTCTGCACCTGAGGTGCCGGTGTTGCAATTCAACCGCATGGACTTGCGCCTGTCCTGGCTGAAATCACACTTTCCTCAGGCCACGGTGATTCACACCGAACGCAATCCATTACAACTGTATCATTCTCAGCGAAAGCACATCCCTGAGCCACAGCGGCATCAACCGGCATACTGGGATGCCTATGAACTGATGCCCTGGTGTCTGTCACTCAGTGAAACGTTTCCCTTCCTGCTGTCAACCGAGCATGAACATGCCTTTTTCAGGTGTTACCTGTTGCAGCGGATGTCCTCGTTGTGCGCCGCCAGTCAGGCTGACCTGGTCATCAACCTGGATCAGGATGTCTTTGAAAAACCAGCTTTTATCCGGCAACTGATGTCGGTGGTCTCATTGACAAGTGAACAACAAAAACAATTAAAGGCCAAAGTGCATTTGCCTGAAATTCCGGTCTTTGACGAACAGCTGACTGACACATTGAGTTCCCTGATGACAGCTGCTGACCTGCTGTTGACCGCTTCTGGTTTGGCCGGGCATTTGGGGCAAAAACCGCTGTCTTACATCAAACAGTCCCACCCGCAGTTCTGGCAAAGCCAGTCTGGTATCAGCCACAGTGAAGTTCAGCGTTTGTTGGCACAAATGAACAGTTACCAAAGTGAAATGACCCGGATTCTGGCTGAAAACGAGGACTTAAAAAACCAACTGGAGGCCTTGACCATCCAACAGGTAAAGGACACAGATCATCATGAATAAAGCAAAACGCACTGAGATGTTCAGCCGCTGGCGGGACATCAATCCCAAACCAACCACTGAACTGGAATTTTCCAGCCCTTTTGAACTGTTGGTGGCGGTGGCCTTATCTGCCCAGTCTACCGATGTCGGGGTCAACAAAGCCACCCGCAAACTGTTTCCGGTGGCCAACACCCCGGAAGCCATTCTGGCGTTGGGGGAAGAGGGCTTGAAGGAATACATCAAAACCATTGGTTTATTCAACTCCAAAGCCAAACACATCATCCAGACCTGCCGGATTTTGATTGAACAATTTGATTCAGTGGTGCCACAAACCCGCGAAGAGCTGGAATCATTACCAGGTGTGGGCCGGAAAACCGCCAATGTCATCCTCAATACCGCCTTCGGGCAGCCGGCCATGGCCGTGGATACCCACATTTACCGGGTCTCCAACCGCACCAAAATCGCACCCGGCAAAACCGTGCTGGAAGTGGAAAAGCGCTTACTGAGGCTGGTGCCCAAAGAGTTCCTGGTGGATGCCCATCACTGGCTGATCCTGCATGGCCGGTATGTGTGCAAAGCCCGCAAACCGTTGTGCGGCGAGTGTGTGGTGGTGGATTTGTGTGAATACAATAAGAAAGTTTTGGAGTGATGGGTCTGAATCATCATCAGCCATTAACTTGATGACATTGAACAGGGTGTCATACCGACCGAACGGCAGTTAGGGCAATGCAGGAGCAATTGCCGAGAAATCTCCTGTTCATGATGAGACCCCTCGGCTGCGCTCGGGATGACAAGTCTTTTTTTAATCGAGCCACAACCCGGCAAGCTACGACGCTCAGTCATCACTTGGGTGGCAGATTGATCTCAGGTCGCTTTCCAAACCAGCGCTCAAAGGCCAGGGCTGCCTGACCGTACAACATGCCCAATCCGTCAAATGTTTGTTTGGCACCACATGCCTTGGCTGCTGCAAGGAATGGTTCTGCGGCTTGACCATAACTTAAGTCGTAGGCGATGGTTTTTTCGTAAAACCAATGATCTTTTAAATCTGGTGAGAGACCTTGGTGTCCCATGGAGGTGGCGTGTATGATTAAATCAAAGTCAAGTGAAGTTTTTAAGCCGGCAGTTGAACATCGTTTAAAGTTGCTTGCCAATGCAGCAGCCTTTTCTACATTACGGTTTTTGATTGATATGCTCATGACACCTTGCTCCAGCAGACTGGGAATGATGCCCTTAACAGCACCGCCGGCGCCAATGATCAAGATCTCTTTGCCTGCCAATTCAATGCCTTTGCTAACCAAGTCCAGGATCAGTCCATCGCCATCGGTGTTGTCACCCCACAATTCGCCATCTTGCCAGAACACCGTATTGACTGCCTGGCACAAGTGGGCTTTTTCGGTGTAATGATCCAGCAAGGGCATGATGTCGGTTTTGTGTGGCACGGTGACATTACAGCCATGAGCGGTCTTGATCCAGTCCTTAAATCGGGTGGGTAATTCATCCGGGCTGGCATCAATCAATTGATAATCCAGCTCAATGCCATATTGGGTCGCAAAGCCTTGATGAATACCGGGCGACTGGCTGTGTTTGACCGGGTGGCCAAACAATCCCAGCTGATAAGGAGTTACTGGCTCAGCCATTCGGTCACCCGATCGGCATAATAAGTCAGGATGGCATCGGTGCCGGCCCGTTTGAAGCACAACAAAGCTTCCAAGATGGCCTTTTTTTCTTCCAGAAAACCATTGTCAATGGCGCTTTGCAGCATGGCATATTCACCCGAAACCTGATAAGCACAGATCGGCACATTGAAATGTTCCTTGGCGGTTTTGATGATGTCCAGATAAGGCATACCTGGTTTGACCATCACCAGATCAGCACCTTCATCCAGATCCATGGCGATTTCATCGATCGCTTCCAGGGCATTGGCCGGGTTCATCTGATAAGTGGCTTTGGAGCTTTTGCCGAGGTTGCCGGCCGAACCCACCGCATCCCGGAACGGGCCATAAAAGACCGAGGCATATTTGGCAGAATAGGCCAGGATCGAGGTGTTGTGGTGTTTTTTGGACTCCAGGGCTTCACGGATGACACCGATCCGGCCGTCCATCATGTCTGATGGAGCCACCACATCAGCCCCCGCTCTGGCATGAGACAAGGCCTGCATCACCAGGGCTTTGATGGTCACGTCATTGAGGATGTCTCCCTGTTCATTGATGATGCCATCCTGTCCATGAGAGGTGTATGGATCGAGGGCCACATCGGTGATGACCATCAGTTCTGGTAAGGCAGACTTGATGGTTTTCACTGACTTTTGTACCAGGCCTTCCGGATTCCAGGCTTCGGCTGCGTCATCAGATTTATGCCCTTCATCCACCACCGGGAACAGTGCAATGGCATTGAGCCCTTGTTCGTGCAACGGAATCAGTTTATCCAGCAGCAGATCAACACTCATCCGCTGAACGCCTGGCATGGAAGTGATGGCCTCACTGCGGTTAAAACCGTCGAGGATAAACACTGGCCAGATCAGGTCATTGACCGTCAGGTGATGTTCCTGGCTGAGGTTGCGAATGGCTGCTGATGTACGGAGTCGGCGCTTACGGGTGAATGGATAGTGCATGAAGGATCAGGGATCTCGGCTAACAAGAGGTGATAGTTTAGTTAAAATGAGCTAAAATTTCACCCCATTACTCATTTACTGAAGACAAATCATGGCCGTAATCATCAAAACACCGGAACAGATTGAAAAAATGCGTGAAGCTGGCCGTTTGGCAGCAGAAGTGCTTGATCTGATTGGCGAACACGTCAAACCCGGGGTGTCGACGCAACAACTGGATGACATCTGTCACCACCACATTGTGGAGGTGCAAAAGTGCATTCCGGCGCCGCTTAACTACCGTGGGTTTCCCAAGTCCATCTGTACCTCGGTGAATCAGGTGATTTGTCATGGCATTCCGGATGAGAAAAAAATCCTCAAAGAAGGCGACATCATCAACATAGATGTCACGGTGATCAAAGATGGCTGGCATGGCGATACGTCTCGCATGTACTATGTGGGGGAACCCAAACAACGGGCCAAAAAACTGGTAGATGTGACCTATGAAGCCATGAAAACCGGCATCCAGATGGTTAAACCCGGGGTCAGACTTGGTGACATCGGCGCGGCCATTCAGGCCCTGGCCTATAAAAATCGATTTTCGGTGGTGTATGAATATTGTGGTCATGGTATAGGGCAAACCTTTCATGAAGATCCTCAGGTCTTGCACTATGGACGTCCGGGTACGGGGTTGATTCTGGAAAAAGGCATGACCTTCACCATAGAGCCCATGATCAATCTGGGCAAAAGACACAGCAAACTGTTGGCTGATGGCTGGACAGTGGTGACCAAAGACCGCAGCCTGTCAGCGCAGTTTGAACACACCATAGCCGTCACCGATGATGGTTATGATGTGCTGACCGAATCTCCCAATTACCCATTGTAAATTATGGCCTTACTGGCGCCACCAGATCATGCCGATGACTACCTGGATCTGATCCAATTGGCAGCCATCCGGGATGAGCCGGTGATGGCCTACAAAAACCTCCTGAAACAAGCCGATGCCAGACTCAATGAAGCGTTCTATGAGTGGGGCAATATCTCCCGTCTGGTGAGAACCCGGGCCTGGGTGGTAGAACAGTTGATTGTAGAACTGTGGCGGCGAAATGAACTGGATCAAAGTCAATTGTCGCTGGTTGCGGTGGGTGGCTTTGGCCGGGGGGATTTACAGCCGCATTCAGATGTTGATCTGCTGATTCTGTATCACAAAAAACTGCCAGAAGAAGCAGTCAGTGCATTCATTCAAAATTTATGGGACTTGGGTCTGGATGTGGGTCATGCGGTGCGCACGGTGAAGGAATCGGTCAAACTGGCCAGCACCGACATCACGGTGGTTACGAATCTCATGGAAAGCCGGTTCCTCCAGGGTGAACACCAACTGTTCAATGACATGATGGAACGGACCAATGACCGGCACATCTGGACCGGGCGTGATTTTTTTCAGGCCAAATACCAGGAACAAAAAAACCGCCACGAAAAATATGGCGAAACCGCTTACAACCTGGAACCCAACATCAAAGAAGGTCAGGGTGGTTTGCGGGATATTCAAATGATCACCTGGGTGGCGCAGCGACATTATCATGTGCCATCAATGCATGGTCTGGTTGATGTGGGTTTTTTGCTGCCTGAAGAATACCTGCAGTTACAGAAAGGCATGCGTAAGCTGTGGAAAATCCGCTATGCCTTACACTTGCTGGCGGGCCGCAAAGAAGATCGTTTGTTGTTTGAGCACCAAAAGTCGCTGGCCAAAATCTTCTCCTATGAAGACGATGAAGAGTCGCTGGCGGTGGAAAAGTTCATGCAAAGTCATTACCGCAATGCCATGCTGTTGGAACAGCTGAACATGCGCTTGTTGCAGCTGTTTGAAGAAGACATCATTCAAAGTCATGAAGACAAACAGGTCACTGCGCTGACCGATGAATTTCAAATCATCAACCATTACCTGGACATCACCCATGAACAGGTATTCAGTGATCGTCCAGGGGCCTTGTTAGAGGTGTTTCATCATTATCAACAAAATCCACAAATACATGGTATTCGCGCCAACACCCTGCGCCACATCAGTCAGTGTATCTATCTGATCGATGAAGAATTCAGGGCAGATCCCGAAATCAAAGAACTGTTTCTGGGTATTTTTAAACACCGTAACCTGGTATTCAAACAACTCAGACTGATGAATGCCCTGGGTGTGCTGGGTGCATATGTACCGGTATTTGGCCGCATAGTCGGGCGCATGCAGTACGATTTATTTCACATGTATACCGTGGATCAGCACACCCTGTTCGTGATGCGCAACATCCGTAAAATATTCCTGACAGACAAGTACCATGCACATGGGCATCAAGTGGCCCAGCACATCAAAGCACCTTATGTATTGAACCTGGCTGGTTTCTTTCATGACATTGCCAAGGGCAGGGGTGGTGATCATGCTGAGCTGGGGGCCATTGATGCGTCATTATTTGCCACAGATTTCGGCTTGCCGCAGCCGGATGGTGAGTTACTCAGCTGGTTGGTAAAGTACCACCTGATGATGTCGGTGGTGGCCCAGAAGCAAGACATCAGTGATCCACAGGTGATTGAACAATTTGCCAATCTGGTGGGTCAGCAAACATACCTGGATCACCTGTACATCCTGACCATTGCTGATATTTCAGGGACCGATCCCAAGCTATGGAATTCATACAAAGACTCATTGCTGCAGGAGCTTTATCACCGCACCACTCAGTACCTGGCAGCCGAACAAACAGCCACCGATCAATCGGACGTGGTGCTGGCCAGTAAAGCCGAAGCCATGGATTTACTGGATGCCAAACACCATGATGAAGTGACTGATTTGTGGGGGCACTTCCCGGATCGCTTTTTTGACTATTCCACTCCGGAACAAATAGCCAAGATCAGTCAGGCAATAGCAGAAAACAAACATCAATCCACGGTATGTGTCACTGATGTTTATGATGATGGCTTTGAATTGATGCTCTATGGCGGAGATCAACTCGGTTTATTCCATCATCTGGTGGAACTGTTTGCTGATTTTCAGATCAATGTGGCCAATGCCCGCATCTATTCCAGTGACAATGGTTTTGTGCTGGATTACTTTCACTGTCTTGGCGACAGTGATGAGCAAACACTGCATGAACTCAAGCAGTCTGTACAACAAATTCTGGAACAAAAAGAATACCGTCCCAAAGGGCGGGAGCTGGTGGTCAGCCGGCGGGAAAAACTGTTTCTGGAAATCCCTCAGCTGAGTTTCTCGGCAGGCCGCAACCAAAACGAAACCCGGCTGGAAGTGAAATGCACGGACTATGCCGGTTTATTGGTCAACATCACCCAGATATTTGTACAGTTGAACATCGATATTCACGCCGCCAAAATTGCCACTTTTGGCCACCGTGCCGAGGATGTGTTTTGGTTGTCACAAAACAACGCTGCACTCACAACCACAACCAGGCAGGCCATTGAAGATGCCTGCCTGGCTTTGTTAAAGGGTACATAAGCAGGGTAACTTTAAAAGACTTTATACAACAACCCGACAAACACACTCAAACGCTGATCATCATCCACCAGTGGGCTGTTGCTGATTTCATCGCCGTAAAACTCATTTTGTATGTTGCCAATGAATGACCATTTATCATTGATGGCCCGCAAGCCCAGAATGCCCAGTTGCCAATTATTGACGGAACCGGTTTGGTAGGCAGGCAGTGCGGTGCTGGCATCGGCCTGATTCACACCATAAAAGTAATTCACCACTTCTTCGCTGTGTTGTTCATAGCTCAACTGAGGCATGATCAGCCATTGGCCCTGCCTGATGGGTGCGGAGTAACTGATGCTGGCCGAATGACCGTTGTGTTTGTTATTGATTTCGTGATCATAGGTGAGTTTAAACAACCCGATGGACGATTTGTATTGGGTTGAGAGAAACGCATTCACCGGAAATGACAGCTTTGGCAGGTTTTCAAGCAGTGGGCTGTCGCCCCGATCGGTGTCACCGGCCAGGTTGACCCCAAGGCCAAAATCCACTTCCCAGTTTTTTTCATCGATCAGATTAAACCCCAGGTCTCCTGCCTGAAAGTAAAACCGCTTGTATTGATAGTCAATGGCCGGAAAGACCCTGGACTGACTGCTGCCACCGAGGTAAATGGATTGGCTGTTGACCCCGGCCAGACCGATTTGTAATTCATGCTCATCGGCTGGTGAATCGGGTACGGGTTGGGCCAGTGAGGTGCCAGCCAGGGCAAAGCCGGCCAGGATGATGCTGATGTTTTTCATGTTTTTGCTCTCAAATGAGTTTTTCAAATACGGGTTGGTTGCTGGCCCGGTGAGAACATTCAGTGACTCAGGGTCTTCATTGGGATCTTGTTCAGGTCAGCACATTTTGATTCGAATGTAACAGTTGGGGTGTGAAATTGGAATAAAAACGGTTTGTTTGTGATCGATGATCAATGGGTGTATTGACAAAATTTCTCGGTTTGTACTTTTCATTGTTATTTATAATAAAATATTAAGTAATAAGTATTGAGGCATTGACTTCACAAAAATAATCAGATAATCTGCGCAAGGCGTGTGGAACCCTATGTATAAAGGGATTTATTGGTCAACACGGGTATTATCTTAATATCGTCTATTGCATTCAATAATGTTCTCAAGCTTTGAGAACCCTGTCCGCAAAATAACACTTCCTCAAAATACTTAAATAGATAAGGAACCAGGTATGAATAAGTTTTTGCTGTTTTTCGCTTTTATATTCTCCTCAATCGCTGTGGCAGACATCGAAGTGCCAGATGCCGTGATGCAACAAATCATTGCTGATGTGATGGCCGATGAAGGTGGCTATGATGCGGCTGAAATTGATTTTCGGGTCAGAGAATGGCAAATCAACCAACCACCTGAGGACAGTTCCGGTGAAGTCACCAACAGTGGATCATGTAGTGAATCTTGTGTGCAATCTGGCGGCAATGATGCGTTACCGATGCCCAGAAATGTCAAAATCAAAGGCCGTGAAGTCAACGGTTCACTGGATAAACACATCGTCATCACCTGGAAAAGACCGCCAGCGTTACCTGAAGGCAGCGATCTTCAACTGAAGAATTACCGGGTCATCCTCGCCAAGGATGGCCAAACATTCAAGAAATACAAAGTCAAAGCCAAATTCCGTGCCAACGGCAAACCCAAAGTCAAACAAAAACTGAAACTCAGAAACCTGGAAGACGGTAACTATACGGTTCAGGTCAGAGCCAAATACAAATCCACCTCAAGTTCCCTGAACAGCAAAGCCAGCACATTGGCCGGCACCGCTGAAACCAGCAGCGGAGGCATGAACAGTGGATGGTCTGGTGCTGAGTCGGGTATTGTTGAGAGTACTGTGACTTGGGTCGGAGATTTGCAGCCCATAGCTCCTAATTTGTATCAATGCATCGTAGATCATCAATACACCAACTTGACTGATGTTACAGATGTCACCAACATAATCTGCACCAATAAAGGTCTTGTCAATGATGATTTGGTTGGACTTCAGTATTTAAGCGGACTCGTGCAGTTGGGGTTAAAAGACAACATTGGCATTTCAGATACAACATTTATGTCGTACAAATCTTTGTCTTCATTGACATGGTTAGACCTTTCCGGGAATGTTAACTTAGATATCGAGACAGGAGACCCACTTTCAGAACTGAGCGCTTTGGAAATCCTGGTTTTAAGAAACATGCAGCTCGAAAATATACCTGCCATACCAGAAACAGTGACCTTTCTGAACTTGAATGACAACAACCTGGAAAATAATGATCGATTTCCAGCTGAAACCAGCCTGGAAACCCTGGTTATTGACAGAAACAAAAATTCATCAGGACAATTCAACCTCAGTGACTCATTTTTCCTGGCTATGGGTGATTTGGATATCAGAACCATCAAAGTAAGACAAAGTGCATTAACCAATGTCAGTGCCTTTGAGAAAATTCTTGGACTAGAAAATTTGGTGCTAAGGGGTGGAAATCTAGAATCAGTCCAAGATTTTAGGAACTTATCTGGTTTTTGTAGTTTAAATATTTCTGATTCTCCAAATATCGCTGCTTTAACGTACTCAAGACCAGTTCAGTTTTTAGAACTCAATAACAATCCCTTGCTGGGAACAGTCAGTTTATTGAATAGTCCTGATTTTAGACCCGTTCAAACCAATATTTCAGGAACCAACAACCTGATCTGTGGTACTTACTATGAGTACCTGGATAACACGGCTCCAGAATTTAATCATACCAGTTGGGTTACTCCCCCATTTCAACTGGGTAATGGGAATGATCCTGTTATTCCACTTTGTCCAGCAACCGCCATCATGTCTATCATTAACCTGCCTGACCAATGTAAGCCCAATGCATTTCCAGCCAGTCTCTTTGGTGTTTACAGTGATGATGCTTCAAATCGCCATTACATCGATTGGGAACAAAATAAATTACAGGACTATGCAAGATGGGGAGTGACACATCTCAAAATTATTTCATTCATCAATGGAGCAGTTGTAGAAGAATACCTGGTTGATTTGACAGACGACACTTCATTCATTGTGGATAATACATCTGGATTGCTGCCTGATGAGTATCAGATAAAGGCCTGTACCGATTTTCAATGTGGTCATGGAAATACCAGGGTATCTGCCCCATTTGCTCAAGGTTTGGTTTCACCGACTTTTGAGAACGTCAACTGGACACTGATTGATCCGGATGGTAATCACCATTTTACAATTAAATTCAGCTATCCTCAGTTTAATGGTAAAGGCAAGCCCAATCGTTTTGAAATCCATTCCACCATGCCACAAAGTAATGGATCTTATTTGGTTACAACAGTCGATGTGCCAGAAACAGGGCTTAACCCTGTTGTTTGGAACACTGCTGAATTGCGCAGAGACGAAGTCATCGGTACATCGTTTTATTTGAAAGCCTGTCGTGACGACATTGGTTGTTCTTTATCTGTGCCATTAAACATCACCCAACCCACCATTGATGCCACTGTAGAGCTGCCTAATTTTGAGCAGTTCAGTGTGGAGCAAGTGAATGGTCAGTTGAAATTCAGGTTGGACTGGTCCTTTGATGATAATACCTTGGTGGGAAATGTCGATTATATTGAGATTGTGGAGTATCAGCCCCGCAGAAAGGATGATGATTTTGCCCATCACATCATTCCTGCTTTTGACAAAGATGACAGCGATTTGTCAATAATCACAACACATCAGGTGGAAAAGGGCTCCATCGAACTCAGTCGTTTGGCCGAGGGGCATTATCAGTATAGATTGAGGGCCTGTAGAAAAACGGAAACCTTAGATGAATGTACAACAGAAACATCACCAGTCCAAATCACTTTATCAAGAAATGATGTGGTCATTGATGATACATTCTCACCTTATTTTCTTGCCAAACCCCTTGAGCCCATATTTGCAAATGACGATGATAACGAGAGACAGTTGCAGTGGCAAATGCCTCCTGAAAATGATGTCACACCAGAATATTTCATCATAAAGTCATTTCCCTATAGATCTAATTTTCAAGAATTTAACCGGCCCAAATGTCAATTAACCATTGACGGTGTATTGGTTGATGTAGACACCATCAAAGTAGATGCCAATCAGTTTTCCAACAATTTAAATTCAGTATGGACCACTGTGAATGTATGTCATAAGACTCATGTGCCTGTTATGAATGCTGCACATCCTTATGGCCATTGGTCCATTCAAGCTTGCGTTAATGGCGTGGGTTGTACAGAGCCATTGAAATTTTGTGATGCGGGTGATTTATCTAACCCCAATTCAGGTGATCAAAGATGTACAGTAGAAACAGGCCAACAAGCGGTTTCCCAATATCATGACATCAGTTCCTCCTACAATAGCATTGTTTCAGGAGGTCCTGGTAGCTTAAGCCCGGGCTCATTCTGGAATGAAGATTTAGATGGAACTGGTTGGCACTTCTTTTGGGTCAATGGCTTGAATCAAACCGCTCAGGATGGCAGGTATGGCCGTACCTATGATCTGGTGGGTTATTGGTTCGCCTACCGCGAGGTCGATGGCAACTGGACGCCCACCTGGTATGAAGCCCGTTTGAAAAAAGCCCATGACAGTCAAGGCCATGAAGTATTTGCCGGAAATCTGTACCACCACAATTGGGTGAAACGGCTTAATGATCCTGACGACTACCCCAATGGAGGCTACACAGAGGAATTAGAGGTGGCATACGTTCAACTCAGCATCGGTCATGCCCAAACCACCAATGCAAATTCCAACAGACATGCCACACTGACACTGGACGTGGATTACATCGATGGCATCTTCAGTCAGCGGACAGTGGCTGATAATGATGGTCCATATGAAGTCAACAGCACCGGGCAGTTGGTGTTGTTGATTGAAGACATTGCCATCACCAACATGAACAACAGCTACAGTCCCAACAACGATGATGATCACTATCAGGGCTTGTGGCAACATGGCATCACGGTAGCAGAAGCACCCTTGTCAGGAGCCAAAGTCTCCATGTTGACCTGGATTCAGGGTGGGCTGGAAAATTCGTTGTTTGCCACCTTTGATGAAGCCGGTGCACCGGTTTGGTTGGCATCACAAACCTGTGGTGATTTGGATGTCGTAGTTCCATTTCATCAAGCGTGTACTCCGAAAACCCATGGTGGTTACTTCGATGATTTTTTGGAAGATGATAATGGTTATACATTGCGCGCTGTTAAGCGTGGTTATAATCCAATAGGCCACATGCCTAAGGATTATGTGCTTGAAGCTAATTTGAAGGGGGTGGGCAATTTTGGTCGCCAGTTTTTTGATCCCAACCATCCTGAGAAATTCAAAGACGGACAATTCTGGCTCAACGCAACTGTTGATTTACCGATGGAAGGCGTACCTGACAGGAATCTGGATCTCGATTTTGGTGCTGTAAATGGCATGTTGGATATAGAAAAAAGGGCCAATTTTCATGGCATTTTCTATGACCTGGTGGGTTATGAATTCACAGAAAACAGGTGTGACCCCAATCGTACTGGTCCTTGTGAAGTTTTATTCTCTTACTACACCGATGACTATTTTGCATTTGAGGAAAACGGTCAAACACAGGTCGCAGACATCATCCCCATGGTCAGAAGGGGCTTGAATGAACCCTATCAAGAGCTGATATTTAGTCCTTATTGTGAATCACCAACTTTTCCAGACGGACAAAACAGTCAGTATCAGGTCATTGGCTTCAAATGTACCTTTCTACAGGATGGGTCATATTATTTTCAATTACACAAAAGATCATATGACGATCCATCACAGACGGTACCCATTGCACAAGCAGAGCAGCCACCATTGTGGATCGAAGTATGTGCCAGCGCCAATGGTTGTGCTCATGACATAGACCCACCCACAGCAGCTGCAGATCCTGTCATGGTTGGTGATGAGTATCCAAACGCGGTACTGGTGCATGAACCAGGTATCGGTCCGATTCCCGGATCCGGGGATGTTTCTGGTGGTGCTGCCACCTATCATGTGCCGCTGTTCATTCCACCAGGGCGCAATGGCATGCAGCCAGATTTGTCGATTAATTATTCATCCAAAGGCGGTAACGGCGAAATGGGTGTGGGCTGGTCCGTATCTGCGGGTTCTGCGATCACCCGTTGTGGACAAACGGTTGCTCAGGATACTCAATTCCATGCCGTTGATTACACAGACAATGACCGCTTGTGTCTGGATGGCCAGAAACTGAAAGTGGTGAATGGCAGCTATTGGAGTGACGCCACACAGACAGAATACCGCACCGAACTGGACTCATTCGCCCGCATCAAACCATCCGGTGATGATTTCATTGTGCACACCAAGTCAGGTTACAAAAACACTTATGAACCCTTTGGTGAGGCTGGAGCGGATAACACATACGCCACCTGGATGCTCACCCGATCAGAAGATGTCCATGGCAATTTCATCATGTATCACTACGATGATCTGAATTATGGTGCAAACGAAGTGGTGCTCAAAGAAATCACTTACACCGGTTACCAACAAACCGAAGGTTCCAGAAAGGTGAGGTTTTTCCATGACCAGTCACGCACCGACAAAGACCTGTCTTACCGTTTTGGCAGGCTCTATGAATCGACGGTTAAGTTAAACAAGATCGAGGTGATGTTGGGCAGCGTTAAAGTCGCCCAATATGACATGGCTTACTCCAATTCTCATTCCAGTGGCCATTTACTGCTTGATACAGTGACTGAACATCGGTTTGATGAGTATGGCAATGACACACTAGGCCATAACAGAGAGCTGCTGAAAACCACCTGGTCTCAGAACAACTGGGACAACCAATTGGTCACAGATCCTGTGACCACGCGAAACTTCACCCATCAGAACATCATGGGGGCGATTGAACAATACTACAGCACAGGGAACCCTGTTCCCAAAAACATCACCAACCTGACCACCTCGCTGGACTTCAATGGTGATGGCATCAAGGAGCTGAGCTTTGGTCCAAGAAACGACACCCAGACCAGGACATCGGGCCTGATTTTCCTCAATGAGGACGGTGCTGTGGCCAAGGTGTTGCAGTCACCTGACCTGGCGAATGTGGACCTGCGTCACATCAATAAATTTGGTGCCGGTGACATCAACTCAGACGGCATCAATGATTTGATTGCCCTGAAAATTGAAAGAGAAACCCAAGAGTTCGAGCTGATTTTCTACGAGTATGACACCAGCAAAGACATCAACGCTTATTGTAATGACAACAATGCAGATCCGAGTGATGACTGTCTGAATCACTTTTTAGATTACTTCACCCCCCACACCATCAATACAGGCATTAATAATGGTGACCCCGATACAGTATTAGGAAATCTCAGTTGGGGACAGAATTTTACTTTTGATCATTCTGAAGACTACATGGATCCATTGAACTCTGAATTTTTTGTCAGGGACGTCAACAACGACGGCCTGGATGATTTGGTGGTAATGATCCAATTGAAAAAGCATGAAGCGTCCTTTGACGGAATGGAACGGTGGCAACTGAAAAATAACCTGCTGGTGTTCGAAAACCAATCCAGTTTTGATACCGGCAATCAGTTCCAATTGTCATTTGATGCACCTTCGGTGGTGATGGGTGGCATCGAACCGAAGATCGAACGGGAAGATGAGCCCGGTGGTATCGAAATGTACCTGTACGACAAAATTGAATTCATCGAGGATTTCAATGGCGACGGTTTGCTTGACATCCACATGAGGCGTTTGGCCAAATTAAAACCCACCTGGTTGGGTGAAGATGTGCCTGTGATGCCGTACATTGTCAATGAAAAGATCTATTTCACCAATGACAACCATGTGGTCCAGGGTTCAAAGACTTTTGCTGAGCTGGGTTTAACAGGGTTTCAATGTAAAAGAAAAGACACAGGTGCAGTGGATCCCTGCAGCCCAGACAGCATCGCTGGATTTGGACCCAACAGTTTCAACTTTCAGGATGTTAATGGTGATGGTCTGAAAGACCTGCTGTATTTTGATCGTGGATTTAGAACCTACAATGAGACTGATAACACGGTCTCTATAAATAAAAACATTTATCGCAACTGGAAAGTCAGATTGAATACCGGAGGAGATGTTTTTGACCCAAATGACGGTAAGATTTTTTCTGCTGATACCATAGAATCAGCTTTGGCCGACAGCAACACCGACTTTCTTAACTTCCTACCACAAGGGAATGTGTGTGATCACCTGGATGCCTCTGATCCACCCAGTGCCCACAGGTACTGTAACTTTGTCTTCAGGTCTTCGACCAAGATGGGCGATCTCAATGCCGATGGTGTTGCTGAAATCCTCTATCCCAATCCGGATCAATTGGTGTTTAACCGCTGTATGGTGACTCCCATCGTGAATAACACCCGTTCAGTCAGTGAAGGAGAGGATTACTGTGATGGCTTGAGTGGTGATGATCAGGTAGCTTGTGATGACAACAAAGACCACAGCCTTATGAGTATGATGGAAAGTACATCTATGCACCCGTTCGTGAATGATGAGACCGTAGAACAAATCATCAACAACCAACAGTATGTGTTTGGTTCTGGCGGAGCAGGTTGTCTGGAGGATACTTGTGATTCGCGTCCTGGAGAATTTCCACAATCCATTCCGCCAGGCACATTCAACGGAACAGGTGGAGACAATGCTTCGCTGTGTTCCAGAGGTTACACCGATGATAATAATGAGTATCGATTTGATCTGTATACAGAAGCAGGCGGGTTGAATGCCTTGTGGGACCGAGGCGTCTATGGCTACAGTGCCTTGTCCTTTGACATCCAAAATGGTCAGTTGTTGGTTACAGACACGCAGGACACCGGCATTTACAGCACCCTGTTTTGGGGCAGTGCCGGTGATGTGACCGGAGATGGCCTCAATGACTTCACAACCAACATCGGTTGTATGGGTGAACCGCAAAATTATGTCCTGGAAGGCTGTACAGCTGCCCAAGGTTCTCAGGTGTTGTTCACCGGTTCAGAGTTGGATGGTGCGATCACAGCTGCCGAAATGTGGGATGTCACTGGCGTGATGTTACAGACCCATAACAAGGAACCCATGCCAGACATGCTCACCCGGGTTGATGTTTTTGCCACCGGTGATTGGGTCGAATGGGATTACCACAGCATCAGTGAACAACTGGACAGAGAATTGGAGCTGTATCGCTTGCCGGAACGTGAGGCCGGTAACGATTACGACGGATATCTGGATGAAGCCCTGGGTGCCGGTTCCGGTGGTGAATACTTTTATTTTAACTCATCGATGTATGTGGTCTCTGAAATCAGGCGCACCAATGGCGTGAGCAAATTAAGCAATAACAGCCTCAGCACAAAAAACTACTCTTCCGTTCAATACGGCTATGAGGAAGCGGTGTATAACAACCGAGGGCGTGGTTTCCAGGGTTTCAGGACCATCACAACGATCACCAAACCCGATGCCTTCTCTGACTTCAACCGCATGAAGTCGGTCTCGACCTTTAACCAGGTCTTCCCGCTGGCTGGTACCCTCGACACTGTAGAAACCTATTCCCTGGGTGAAAACAAAAAAATCAGCAAGAGTGAATACCAATACCACAACAATCTGAGCACACTGAGCCTCAAAGGGGTCTACTTCTTACCAACCGATCTGGTGGTACAAACGCAGTACGGTGAAACAGTCAATGAACCGATTGCGGTGGTGACCGTTGACTCGGATTATGATGGCTATGGTAATGTCACCCTAAAAACTGAAACAGTTACAGACTATGTGGATTTTGCCGATTCCAGAAATGCGCAAGGCGAATATGTCACCAAGAAACAAGTGACCACACAAACCACAACCACGACTCGGAATTTCGATGATCCCGCAAATAATCCCACGCTGAACAGTGGTTGGTGGATTGATCGGTTGAATGCCACAACCGTGACAACGAATATTGTGGAATCAAGCAATACTTTGGATGATGAACATTCTGTATATGTGCCTCAAAATTTGTCCAGAACCGTTCATTCCAAATTCTTCTGGAAGAATGACAGCGACCGGACACTGGATTGTCAGTTCACGTACTCACCTGGTGTAACTGTGCCGGATGGTTGTGACCACCCCCTGGATTCTGTGGACATCAATCAAACGCTGTTTGGCTATGACACCCGAGGTAACATCATCAGAACCGAAAGCAAGGGCCAAACCCATGTGATTGATGATACGGGTGTGCGCATCACCGATGTTCAATCCAGGGTCTCTACCACCAGCTATGACGGGGAATATTACTTCCCGGTCAGCTCCACCAGTCAATCGGATGGTGGCAACCTGACCACCACCTTTGCCCATAACAGGGCCACTGGACAGGTGAAGCAAACCACCGACCCCAATGGTTTGGTCAGTGAGACTGAATACGATGAATTTGGCTTGCCGGTCCTGAGTCAGGTGAAGTTAATTGATGACACGCCGCTGAGTGCAGCTGCTGAGACAGCCATGGTTTCCTGTGATGCTGTCAGCACCCTGTGTACAGATGCGCAAAACATCGTCAATCAAACGATCCAAAACATCAAAACCAAAGAGACCGCTGACCCGACGAGTAACTTGGATCTGCTCAGTGGCTTTTACATCAATGGCAGTTATTCGTCACATGATTCAGCCCCGGTGGTGAGTTTCGTCACGGAAACCCGACAACCAGGCAGCCCGATCATCTTCACCTACCACGATCAAAAAGGCCAGCCGGTGCTGACCCAAACCGAACACACCGGTGGCGTGGTCTACGCCTTGTCATTAACCAACCCACTGGGTCAGCTGGAAATCAGCACCGATGCCTTTGTGGACACCTCAATGACCGGTGGCCTATTGAGTCACACCTACCAGTTTAACCGCTATGACGAACAGGGCCGGCTGAGCCGGAAACGGGCCTTTGTCGGTGATGTCACTGGTCAGGGTCAGGCCTGCTGGCGTGACACCGATTACGACACAGACAATGGGTTCACCACCATCAGTGCCCGGAACACCGGTGCCAATTGTGCCACCGGAATTGATGAATTGTTGATGGCACGTTCCTATGACAGCCAGGGCAAGTTGCGCCACACCTTTGATGCGAAAAATTACCGCACCACCTACTGGTATGATTCAGCAGGCCAGCCCTTCATCATCAGTGACAACATGGGCAACCCCATCATCACTGAATACGATGATTTGGGCCGCAAGACCAGGGTCACAGACCCCAATATGGGTGAAAAAGTCTTCCAGTACAACGCCTTTGGTGAAGTCATCATTGAACAGGATGCCGTTCAGCAACCGCTGTTACTCGGTAATTACAGCTACTATGATGATCTGGGCCGGGTGACCACCAAGTTCTGGAATGTCGATCAGTTTAATGTGCCACCAGCCGATGGCTTGTCTTACCAGGACAGCTTTGTCTATGGCGGCTGTGGAACGGCGACTCAATTGTGTGATCAGTATCGCCTGTCCAATTTATTGGGCGGTGATGCGCAGAATGCCACTGCATTCAACCTGGCTCAACACAAAGCTTATCAATATGATGCATTTGGCAGGATGCTGGAAGACCGGGTCACCATCACTGACCTGTTGGCTGGCTTGAATGACACCGCCACTTTGAATGGTGGGGATTATTACGTCCAATACAGTTATTACGACAACCCATCACTGAACCTGTTGAAACAAACCACGTACAACCGGGAAGGGGTGAGTGTCGGAGTCGATGCGTTCTATTCAGTGGTGAATCATTACGACTGGTTCGGCACCTTGCACAAACAAACCGAAAATCCATCAGGCAACCTGCTGTTAGAAATCACCGACATTGATCCCAAAGGACAGGTGAAAGACCGCTTGTTGGCTGGGGCCTATCAGACCACGTTTGATCACTACAACAACGGTCAGATAAGCTCGATCAAAAATGCCCGCGCTAACGGTCCTTATCAACAATTTGAATACCAGTACGATGCCTGGGGCAACATCACCAGACAGGCATTGACTGATACCAATGTTCCCGAGCCCCCATCGGAAACCTATCAATACGATGAGCTACAACGCATCAGGTTCTCAACAGTCGAAGGTCAATCAGCGATTGAATATGGCTATGATGAGACTGGCGGTTTGGGTAACCTGGTCAAGAAAACTGATTATGCCGATACCCAGGTCTATGGTGAAAACACCGCAGGCCCGAATGCCATCACCAGATCAGAGTTGAATGCCGGTGGTACTCTGACCCACCAGTATGACCCCAAAGGTAATCGCATCCATGATGTATTGACAAACAATGTTTCCACCACCGACACAAGTTATGTTTATGATGCCAATAACCTGTTGGTACATTCTAAAATCATGCCACCTGTTGGACAAGGTTTCTCAGAGATCTATTTCAGATACGGTGTCGACCAACAGCGTTTTTTGAGGTACGAGGCTGATTATGATGAGAACGGTGATGTTGAAAAAGGTGCCATCACACTGTATGCAGGCCCGTATTTTGAGGAACGCATCGATCTGAATTCTTTGCACCAGGAGTTGAAAGTACAGGTCAGTGACTACCTCAGTGTGACCCTCAAACCCACTAAAGAGCTGGTCAGACACTATTTACAAAAAGACCGCCTGGGTTCAACCACACAAATCATCGACAACGCAGGTCAACTGATCAAAACGATGAGCTACGATGTGTTTGGTAAGCCCAGAAACGGTGATGACTGGTCGGCCATGACAGTTCCTGAGCTGGATTTTAATGACACAGAAAATGGGCCACTCGATATTACACGTCGGGGGTTTACTGATCATGAACATTTGGATCAGTTTGAATTGATTCATATGAATGGGCGGATGTATGATTTTAATAATGGGCGGTTTTTGAGTGTTGATCCGTTTATACATGGTGTGACCAGTCAAGGTATTAACCCATATTCATACATTTTGAATAATCCGTTATCTGGAACAGATCCAACTGGGTATATTCCAGATAGATGCATAGTTGATTGTGAAAGACATAAAAAACCAGCAAAAAGGCCTGAAAAGAAAGAGAAACGAGGGAAATTAAAAACAAGATTTCCTGGTCTTTGGAATGGTGTGACTTCGTATGGCAACAAAGCGAAGTCATCGAGTGACGTAGCTGAGACTGAAAGCCAAAGCAATATTATTAATGATGCTAAAATGTTGGCAAAAGCAGGCCGAAATCTGAACACTAAATGTTTAATACATGGAGTATGTGAAGGAGAAGTTCACATACCAGAATATATACCAGTGCAAGAAGGAGGAAGTGCAATATTAGGGTCGATTGGTGAATTCATAGAAATAGAATTAACCAATCCTATGAATTATGTATATGGAGCTGCTGCTTCAGCGGGGGCATATTTAGTTTATAGAGCTGGAAAGTGGTATAAAGGAATTAAGAAGACTAATGGGGAAAAAATTACCAAAGGAAGATTGAAAATTGATCCAGATGGAGATTTTTCTCAATCTGAAATAGATTCAGCCTATTTCATGGCCAGTCGAGGAGCCAATGTGCATTTAAGAAGGGAGAGTACTGTTGACGGCGTGAGGACAACTGATCTTGTAGTTGATGGTATTCCATATGATGTTTATACACCTACAACCAGTAATCTAAATAATATTATGAGGAATATAAAAGATAAGAATGGGCAGGCGAATGGTCAGAGTTTAGGGGTTGTGCTTGATTTGAGGAAATCTACTGCAACACAAGATCAACTTGGCGATATAGTGGGGCGACTGCGGGGGAATGGGTATAATAATATTTTAGAAGTGATTGTATTAGATAAATGAGTTCAATAAGGTGTGATTGTGGTGAGAGGATATTTTTAGGTCAAATACCTAACCCTCACCAATGGAAGTTTATTTCGGATGATGATCTAGATAAGTACTCAGGAATGATTAATATAGATGAGATGTATATTGAAATGAGTAGTTTTATTAAGTGCCCTTCTTGTGGAAGCTTGTGGGTTTTTTGGAATGGTTGGAATTCTAAACCTCAAAAATTTGTGCCGTCAGAAAATAATGAAACGGAAACTCCGGGTCATATATGAAGGACATACCACCGGGATGAAAATACTGGGACAGGCATTAGCTAGATAAACTAAATACAGGGACAGGCATTAGCTAGATAAACCAGTTGGAGAAATTAAGCTGGTTTATATGTCAAAATAGTAAATACAGGGACAGGCATTAGCTAGATAAACCAGTTGGAGAAAATAAGCTGGTTTATATGTC
>NZ_MVBD01000030.1 GCF_002000055.1 Marinicella sediminis
CAGATGTCAATACTGAACAGTTTTGCCAGGTATTTCATACGTTCAACAACCCATTTTCTGCGATGTTCAAATGACCTTCCAGAAGCATGATCGTCACCACACAGGAAGGCTCTGCGGACACATCTGGAGACGATGTGGTAATAAGGTGTCTCAGAGACACTGATCTGATATTTCCTGGCCAATCCCATGGTTATCTCCGTTTAAAACCATGATTTTCAGAGATTCAGCTGTAATTAGCTGTGGCAAATGTCTGAAGTGGCCGTATGATATTTCTGAGGGAGTGCCTGTCCGCGCTTTTCTGCGCGCTTTTTTGCAACCTGCCAAATGCATGATCATCCCCACACAGGAAGGCCCTGCGGACGCATCGACTCACCACATGGTAATAAGGTGTCTCCTGGTAACAAATCTGGTATTTCCTTGCCAGTCCCATGGTTTTCTCCGTTTAAAACCATGATTTTCAGAGATTCAGCTGTAATTAGCTGTGGCAAATGTCTGAAGTGGCCGTATGATATTTCTGAGGGAGTGCCTGTCCGCGCTTTTGTCGTCATAGGAAAGAAAATGAAAAGTATAAATACATTATATGTTTTATTAATGATTTCAAGTTGCACCCTTAGTGAGAAATCAAACGCATGCAATAATATTGATATTAAATACTATGAAGATGGGTATGACAAACTTAACTCATTAGTGTGTGAAGCATTTAAGGCCTGGGATGATCTTGAATATTCGAAGTCTATATCATTATTTGAAGAAGCAGCTAATATAGAAATATTTGAGACTCCAAATATAAAATACTATCCAATCCTTACAGAGCTGTACTGGAAAATAGGTGATGTCGATAATGCACAAAAAAATCTACAAATTTCTAAACTGAGTTTAGAAATTGTTTTAGGAATTGTTGAGTGTAGATGGAATGGTTTTTCAACAACAGACAATATAACGGTAAAACAAGCACTAGATGAAAAATTAGTTGGGATTTATAGATCAAACAAAATAGTGAAGGAACCTTACGGAGATTATGTATTTCTAAAAATGTGTAATGAGAATATGTTAGACGGCTACATTAAAAATGCAGGCTTAGATACAATTTATAGACTGTCAAAAGAATATTTTGATGTTAAAAGCAAATTTGGTGGTAACTTAAATAATTAGCGAAGAGAGAAATAGAATAAATACCGGGACAGTCATTTGTTAAAGAATCCCACAAAATAATGGGACAGACATAAGCTAGATAAAATACAGGGACATATATAAGCTAGATAAAATACAGGGACATATATGAACGTCCAAAAATACAGGGACAGGCATTAGCTAGATAAACCAGTTGGAGAGATAAAATACAGGGACAGGCACTTTTCAGAGAGACCAGCTTGAGTGATTGAGCTGGTTTTTTTGTGGAAGATTAGAAAATTGACGTGGTGTAGAGGCGTTTTTCAGGTTTGAAACACCAGGTGAAATGATCATGACCAGAAATGCCTGATTTGGAATCAATGGGGTCAGAATCAATGGGGTCAGAGTCATTGATTCGCATTCGAGAAAACAAGCAGGTCATTAAAATCAATGACTCTGACCCCATTGACTCACGCATAAATCCATGATTTTCAGAAATTCAGCTGGAATTAGCTGTGGCAAATGTCTGAAGTGGCCGTATGATATTTCTGAGGGAGTGCCTGTCCTGGATATTGGGGAAGTAGTCAATTTATTCAACAGATTGAAGATAAACTGAAGGTCAAAGT
>NZ_MVBD01000031.1 GCF_002000055.1 Marinicella sediminis
AGAGCGAAGTGGAAGCGATTCAGGTGTACAGTTACCCGACTTTGCGTCAACTGAGTGAATATGTGGCCAGTCAGGCCAACATTGAACCGGTCCTCACACCTGTGAGCACACCGGCTGTCACCAGGCAACAGGCAACGGTTCCAGCCCAAGTCCTTGAGGTATTTGAAGAGCCAGGCTGGTCAGGTTCATGGCCAGAGTTGACTTCATGGCGCACAGAGCAAGGGGTGTCGATGATGTCCGCAGAACCAGCGGTTCAACGCCAGGCGGTGGCGATCATCGGCATGGCCGGTCAGTTCCCCCAAGCCCGCACCCTGGATGAATATTGGTCTAACCTGGCCTCAGGTCGGGACTGTATCGAGGAAGTGGGAGCACGCTGGGATGTCAGTCAGTATTACACCACGGGTGATTTGGGGTCAGGGCAAACCAACAGCAAGTGGTTGGGTGCTTTGGATGATTATGATTTGTTTGACCCGTTGTTTTTCAACATTTCACCAACAGAGGCAGAAAGCATGGATCCGCAACAACGTTTGTTCTTGCAGTCCAGCTGGCATGCGATAGAGGACGCCGGTTACAGTGCCGATGGCCTATCAGGCAGTCGTTGTGGTGTGTTTGTTGGTTGTGCATCGGGTGATTACCATGATTTGTCAGTTGACCAACAACACAGTGCCCGCAGTTTCACCGGAGGTGCGACCTCAATATTGGCGGCCCGGATTTCTTACTTTTTGGACTTACAGGGACCCTGTTGGTCGGTTGACACAGCCTGTTCCTCATCATTGGTATCGATTGCCAATGCCTGTGACAGTTTGAATACCGGCAGCAGTGATTTGGCGTTGGCCGGTGGTGTTTATGTGATGTCAGGTCCAGGGATGCACATCAAGACGGCCCAGTCAGGGATGTTGTCACCGGATGGCCGGTGTTTTACCTTTGATGAACGGGCCAATGGTTTTGTGCCAGGAGAAGGCGTTGGTGTGGTGTTGTTAAAACGGCTTGCCGATGCACAACAGGCTGCAGACCGGATTCATGCGGTAATCGCCGGATGGGGTGTTAACCAGGATGGCAAGACCAATGGCATCACGGCCCCCAGTGCGCAGTCACAAATGCGATTGGAACAAGAGGTTTATGACCGCCATGGGATCAACCCGGAACAGATTCAGTTGATTGAGGCGCATGGCACGGGCACGCGTTTGGGCGATCCGATTGAGATAGAAGGTCTGAAGTCAGCGTTTGCCAAATACACCGACGCGTCAGGTTATTGTGCGGTTGGTTCGGTAAAAAGTAACATTGGTCATTGTTT
Source organism: Marinicella sediminis (assembly GCF_002000055.1). GTDB lineage: Bacteria > Pseudomonadota > Gammaproteobacteria > Xanthomonadales > Marinicellaceae > Marinicella > Marinicella sediminis. Next base: position 1,295 of record NZ_MVBD01000031.1, read on the forward strand.
GACTGCGGCAGGGGTTGCAGGTGTTCTGAAGTTGGTATTGGCGCTGAAGCACCGTCAATTGCCGCCGACTTTGCATGTTGAGCAGGCCAATGAGCACATCAGGTTATCAGGCAGTCCGTTTTATTTGAACAGTCAATTGCG
>NZ_MVBD01000032.1 GCF_002000055.1 Marinicella sediminis
ACCGAGCGTTCAGGTCTCACATTCACCTTCCTGACCAATCAATACAACTATTTTCGACATATAAACCAGCTTAATTTCTCCAACTGGTTTATCTAGCTAATGCCTGTCCCTGTATTTATTAATCCATTAATGTCCAGATAATAATATCTCGCATGTTTCATCAGAATCTTCTGGCACCTTTAGATAGTTCAAAAAATCTTGACTTGAGTAATATGAATGCGAAATACCTTCCATAGCTGCGGAAATGAACAAATGGTAATAAATTCGATTATCACAGATGTAGTTTTCAGCATATTCATCAAGTACCAATTGATTCTCTTTTAAACCAAAAACAATTGACCCTATACTTTTAGAAAGGTCAAATAACAGAAGTGAAGCTTGATCGATAGTTAATCCTTCTTCAATTTGATCTTCGAGATATTGATGAATGCAATGTCTGATCAAGTCATCAAATGCACTGTTTTTAGTGAAACTTGAAATATAACTGATATTCTCAACAACCTTATTTTCCAGACAATCTTGAGAGCTCTTAAACATAATCATTATATCGCCTGACAGCGATGATTTAAGCTTTTTGGCTAGTTCACTGATCGAAACGGCTTTAATTGTTTGTATTTCTCGTTCATTAATATCAAATGAGTTAATTAAAATTTCTCTAGATTGCACATCAATAGAACATAGTAAAATAAAAATATATCCCATTCTCATAATAATTACCCTCATTTAAATTCTCCAAGATCAATATCAAAATCTTTCTTTCTTCTTCCTTTATAAGTAGCTTGTAGCATTCTACCCGAGTTCGCTTGTTTAGAATTTAAAACACTTGCATGACCTTTCTCATTCCACATCCATAAAGGCAAGTGATCCCATTCATCATTCTCTCTATAAATTTGAGCATCGTGACCACTAAACTTAAAATCACCCCTCAAATGATTGTGACCCATTTCTACAGCAAATTGAATATCCAGGACAGGCACTCCCTCAGAAATATCATACGGCCTCATCAGAGATTTGCCACAGCTAATTCCTCATGAATTTTCGACAATCATGGTTTTAAACGGAGATAACCATGGGATTGGCCAGGAAATATCAGATCAGTGTCTCTGAAACACCTTATTACCACATCGTCTCCAGATGTGTCCGCAGGGCCTTCCTGTGTGGTGATGATCGTGCCTCTGGAAGGTCATTTGAACACAGAAGAACATGGGTCGTAGAACGCATGAAATACCTGGCCAGATTATTCAGCATAGACATCTGCGCCTATGCGGTGATGTCGAATCACTTTCATATCGTCCTGAAGGTCAATAACAACAAAGACTGGACAGATAAACGGGTACTCATGGCTTGGGGTGGCTTGTTTGATTTACCCGGACCCTGTGAACCCTAT
>NZ_MVBD01000033.1 GCF_002000055.1 Marinicella sediminis
TGACCCCTACCCAGAAACAGTACCAGCCAAAACTAGAGATTTCTGACTCTTTCTCTGTTGTTGACAAAACTCCTTGGGGGTGAGATTTGACAGCGATGAATGTGGTCGGAACTCGTTGTAATCTCTCCGCCACAGTTCAATCTTTTCTTTGGCATCATCTAGTGATAAAAACCAATTTGTATTCAAACATTCATCTCTGAAACTTCCATTGAATGATTCAATGAATGCATTATCTGTTGGCTTGCCTGGTCTTGAATAGTCCAAGACCACCTTGTTTTCATAAGCCCATTTATCAAAAACCTTTGAAATGAACTCACTGCCGTTGTCAACTTGAATACGTTTAGGACAGCGACCTTCAAAACATTTTAACTCATCCAAGACCTGGACAACATCATTTCCCTTGATGCCTTGATCAACATGAATCTTAATACACTCCCGACTAAAATTATCTACCACAGTTAATGAGCGTATTCTGCGGCCATTAAATAACTCGTCAGCCACAAAGTCCATGCTCCAGCACTGATCCACTCCAGTTAATTCTGGGCGATCCAATCTATGTGATGCAGCTACACGCCTTCTTGGTCGCTTAGCCCGCAAATTAAGGCCTTCCTCACAATAAATTCGGTATACCTTTTTACGGTTGATAGGCCATCCCTCACGAACCAACAAAGTATGAATCCTTAAGTAACCATAGCGAATTCGAGTTTGAGCAATTTCATTGATTCGGTTTCGCAAAGCAGTATCAGGGTTTCTTCTGGATTGGTAGTAATAGACTGTTCTGCTCAGCTTCAATAGGTCACATGAGCGCCTGTTAGAAACTCGGTAAGCATCTTGAAGCCAGTCGACTACTTCTCGTTTCTTTGCTGGCTTTAAAGCTTTTTTGAAACAACGTCTTGAAGCATCTGTTTGTCTAAGCTTAAATCAGCCACCAGCTGTTTCAGTTTGCGGTTTTCTTCCTCAAGCTGCTTAAGGCGCCTAAGCTCTGAGACACCAAGGCCACCAAACTTCTTCTTCCAGTTATAAAATGTGGCTTCTGCTATGCCCATCTTTCGACAGATTTCTGTCACACGTGTTCCTGTCTCTGCTTGCCTCAAGGCGAATGCAATTTGTTCTTCTGTAAACTTCGATTTCTTCATGACAAAACCTCTTTTCTTTGGTTAATTTTGCCAGATTTTTCTAATTTATAGTGGTACTGTTTTTAGGGGAAAGGTCA
>NZ_MVBD01000034.1 GCF_002000055.1 Marinicella sediminis
TCGTGGACACCAATGACATCATTTTTAAACCCCAGCACTTCAGACCAGATATCAACCAAAGCAGCCTCAGTGTCATTGCGCGGAGCCACATAACCTGCCTCAGCAGTCAATGTCACGTCTTGCGCTTCGAGCACCTTGCGGTCCACTTTACCATTGGGAGTCAGTGGAATTTCACCCAAACTCACAAACGCAGATGGCACCATGTACTTGGGCAAACTCTGCTGGATGTGTACCCGCAGCTCCTCCCGGGGAATTTCATCCAATGTTTCTGCTTCACTGTGCACCGAAGTGTAAAACGCCACCAGGGTCTTGTTACCTTCTTCTCCTTGCGCCACAACCGCACAATCTGAAACCTGCTCATGCTCAAGCAACCTCGTTTCTATCTCACCAATTTCAATCCTGAAACCTCGTATCTTGACCTGGGTGTCTATGCGACCCAAATACTCCAGATTGCCATCAGGCATCCAACGGGCCAAATCCCCGCTGCGATACATCCGTTCTGATGAATCAAAAGGACTGCTTACAAATTTCTCTTCAGTCAAATCCGGGCGGTGTAAGTAACCACGTGCCAGGCCTTGGCCTGTCAGGTGTAATTCACCAGGCACACCAACCGGTACCAGTTGACCTTGTTGATCCAAAATGTGTACCTGGGTGTTGTCAATCGGCCGGCCAATGGTGCGAATACCCTTGTGCTCGCGCAGCTTGAAGGTTGAGTAAGTGGTGTCTTCTGATGGACCATACAGATCATAAACTTTCTCAACCGTCGTCTTCTCATAGATCTGATCAACCAACTCAGGGGACAATGGCTCACCGGCCAAATTGATCGTTTTAACTGATTCAGGCACAGCCTGCATGCGCAACAACTCAACCATCGCTGATGGCACCGTGTTGATCAATGTCACAGGGGTGTGTTCTCCCAAACCCTGTAGTCCAAGTGCATTGTCAACCAACACCACCTGACCACCTGTGCCCAAGGTAAAAAATAACTCATAAATCGACAAGTCAAAACAGATTGATGTGGAAGCCAATACGGCCGCCGATTCTGCTTTGCTGTACACCCGTTGAGCCCAGTTGACCAGGGCAACAGGGCTGTGATGTTCAATGGCCACACCTTTGGGCAAGCCAGTGGAGCCAGAGGTGTAGATCACATAAGCCAGGTCTGTGGGTGTGACCTCTTCCTGCAA
>NZ_MVBD01000035.1 GCF_002000055.1 Marinicella sediminis
AATTAGCTGTGGCAAATGTCTGAAGTGGCCGTATGATATTTCTGAGGGAGTGCCTGTCCTGGATATTGGGGAAGTAGTCAATTTATTCAACAGATTGAAGATAAACTGAAGGTCAAAGTTGATTACTCAAAGAGAGGTAGACCTTGGAAAAAGAAGTAAAGGGTACTGACCCCTTTATTCTCTGACCCCTTTATTCTAAGTTAAAATTATAAACATTGAAACACGAGGTGGAAAATGAACAAGATATTTACATTAGTAACTGTATGTATATGTGTTTTTTATACAGGGTCAATTCTGGCTACGCCTTTAGTTAAACTAATAGTTTCACCATGCGAATTCGATAAAAAAGAAGTTGATACTTCGGGTTTCCTGGGGTTTCCAAATCCACTTGAGCCTAATAGAGCCAGATTGTTTTTAACTATTGATGATTTTAAATTCAATAATTTTGATCAATCGATCATTGTAAACGTTCCTGACAACCTTTCTTATAAAAGAGAGCTTTGGGCAAATAAATTTGTCAATATTCAAGGTAGTTTTGATTGCTCAATCAGCTCTCACGGAAACTTTGGGTCAGGTGGTTTTAAAAGTATATCTGAAATAGCTCTACCGTATGAAAATCCAAACTTTAACTCAAAGAATTTTCCTAATGGTTTAATAAAAGAGGTTCAAAGTAAAAAAATAGCTAAGTTTGGGGACAGTATAATCAATGAGTTTACTAAGAATAGAGAAAAAAAATCCATGTACAAATTTCTTTTTAGCAATGCCAATATAACGAATATTAGAACAAAAAGGCTAAATTGGATTTTTAATACCTATCTTTCTGACATTAGTTCGGAAAAATTTAAATTATGCAAAATATATGAATATGAGAATCAAGAATTTCAAGAAACAGATGGAATTACTGATGGCTTAATTTGTTTCGCAAAGGGTAGATGTAATAGCTTTCCAAAATATAGATATGCTGAAGACTTGCCTGATTGGTCAGATAGCAGTAATGAATTATGTTTTTCGTTTGAAAG
>NZ_MVBD01000036.1 GCF_002000055.1 Marinicella sediminis
ACAAACGTCTGGGCGTGCATCTTCAGCTCAGCTTCATAGGCCGCATCGCGCACCACAACCTGTGAAGTTGTCCATTGCTTTTTCAAAGCAACCAATAACTCACGCGGATGACTGGCCACCCGCCGGGCCAGTGAAACCGCCGCAGCCAACACCGATGATCGGGGCAACACCCGTTGCAACAAACCCCGTTGTTTCATCTGTGAACCGCTGAGCGACTGACCACTGAACAGCCCTTCTCTACCCAAATCAACACCCAAAGCCGATGGCAACACATGCGTCGCTCCGGCACCCGGTGTGAACCCATAATCCATGTATGGACTCAAATACTGACTTTCTTCGCTCAACAAAGCCACATCAGCAAACAACCCCAACACCAGCCCCGCACCAATCCCGTGACCTTGCAACGCCGCAATCACCGGCACATCACAGTCCATCGCCAACTGGAACACCTTGCGATCTGTGAACTGCTCGCGCCCTTCGTGGATCGCCAACAAAGTTTCCTGGGTACCCCCTGAACAGAAGTAATTACCTTGACCGGTCAACACAACTGTCCGGCAAGCTGGGTTTTGATTGATCTGAGCAAAGGCTGACTCAAGGCCTGCAACCAGGGCGTCTGTGAGCATGTTATTGGCCGCAACATCCTGCATGTGAACCTGCACAACACCCTGCTCATCCAGCTCAAGGTGAACCACATCGCTGTCCAGTTCAAGCGCCTCAGACCTGGCCCTGGAATCATCCTGTTCAAACCACGCCGGAACCGCAGCCAACAAATCAACCGTTTGCTGTACCGACCAGCCCTGCAACGACAGCACCTGCGGGGTGGCCAAAGCAGCGTATGCACCGCCCAACTGCAATCCTGCAGCCAAGGCGTCCTCTGAGGCCCGAACCGACCTGTCACGGGCTTGTAAATCTGCACCCGTGTGGACCTCACCACCCAACAGCAG
>NZ_MVBD01000037.1 GCF_002000055.1 Marinicella sediminis
ACTGATGGCTTAATTTGTTTCGCAAAGGGTAGATGTAATAGCTTTCCAAAATATAGATATGCTGAAGACTTGCCTGATTGGTCAGATAGCAGTAATGAATTATGTTTTTCGTTTGAAAGTGAAAAGAATGAAACCAGGTTATCATTAAGCCAGTTTTATTAAAATATAGGGGTCAGTAACCTTTAAAAGGTAAAAGTGTTAAAGTAAATACTTTTGAGGGAGTTTTCATGCCAAGGAAACCAAGGTTTTTTGTACCTGATATACCTAATCACGTCATTCAAAGGGGAAACAACCGGGAGGCTGTTTTTTTTGAAGAAGAAGACTATAAAAGAAAATACAGGAGAAAATACAGGGACAGGCATTAGCTAGATGGTAATCCCCCCGAAAAATAGCTGAAGTCAAAAGTAGAATTTTCTGATGATGAATCTTAAGGAGATTCGCATGAAAAAGTCCAAATATTCAGACTGCCAGATTCAGAACAACAAGACAGCGACATGCACCAACCAGGGAAACTAAATTGAAACATCCAGCTGGTTTGTCATCACAGCCACCGCCATATCGGTCGAGTTCAAGTGTATCAGTCATCGCCCCACCTGGGAGCTGTTCAGTCGCCAAACCCATCGGCAAAGATGATGTCCACTTCCCAGCGGGCCAGCGCCAAACAGCGGTGAGGTTGGTTGTTGTGAGTGAATTCATACCGCAGCCGGTCGGTGCCATTGACGCTGTGGCTGAGCTGAAAACTGACCTGGCCTGAACCATCACTTGTGCCATTGAGTACCGTGCCTGTGCCAGGTCCTTTGAACACCGTCAATTGAACCTGTGTGCCGGTCAGCGGGCTGCCATCTGCCTGGTGCAGGTAAAGCGCCAGGGTGTTGTCTTGTTCAGGGTCGATGAT
>NZ_MVBD01000038.1 GCF_002000055.1 Marinicella sediminis
GGCTGGGTCACACCCGTCACTTCAAGCAAACCACCATCGGCATTGGCATCATTACCCAACACCAGGATGCTGTTGTTCACTGAATCCTCAATCACCGTGGCATTGTCGTCATTGGCCGTAGGGGCATCGTCCACACAGGTCACCGTCACCGCCACTGTGGCACTGGAGCCACCGTTGATGGTGTAAGTGAAGTCATCGGTCGGACTGCCGTCATTACAGTAATCAGCATCCGGCGTGTACGTCACACCACCGGCGGTGAAGGCCGCGGTGCCATTACCCGGCTGGGTCACACCCGTCACTTCAAGCAAACCACCATCGGCATTGGCATCATTACCCAACACCAGGATGCTGTTGTTCACTGAATCTTCAATCACCGTGGCATTGTCGTCATTGGCCGTTGGGGCATCGTCCACACAGGTCACCGTCACCGCCACTGTGGCACTGGAGCCACCGTTGATGGTGTAGGTGAAGTCATCAGTGGTCACCCCATCATTACAGTAATCCGCCACCGGCGCATAAGTCAGATCAGCCCCACCGTTGGTGATCACCACCAGACCATTGCCTGGTTGAGTCACCGAATCAATGGTGATCGGCCCACCATCGGCATTGCTGTCATTGGCCAGCACATCCACCGTGGTTGCCGGATCATCTTCGGTTACCGTGGCCGCATCGTTGTTAGCTGTAGGCGCATCATCCACACAGTTGACCGTAACAGCCACGGTACCCACTGAACCACCGTTCAATGTGTAGGTGAAGTCATCAGTGGTCACCCCATCATTACAGTAATCCGCCACCGGCGCATAAGTCAGATCAGCCCCACCGTTGGTGATCACCACCAGACCATTGCCTGGTTGAGTCACCGA
>NZ_MVBD01000039.1 GCF_002000055.1 Marinicella sediminis
AATGTGGTGACCTGTTCGGCCACCGCTGGCGGTGCCGTGGATGGTGATGAACAAGCCACCACCACCGATGCGGCAGGTAACTCAGTGCAGTCTGATGCCTTCTTTACCCTGGACAACACGCCTCCGGCGGCTCCGGTGTGTACCGTGACTCCGGATCCTGCCAATGACGGCACAACCCTGACCGCGACCTGTACCGGTGTTGAAACCGGTGCCACCGTGACCATTCCGGGTTATGCCTGTGGCGCTGAAGCCGGCAATGTGGTGACCTGTTCGGCCACCGCTGGCGGTGCCGTGGATGGTGATGAACAAGCCACCACCACCGATGCGGCAGGTAACTCAGTGCAGTCTGATGCCTTCTTTACCCTGGACAACACACCTCCGGCAGCTCCAGTCATTACTTCACCGACAGCCGGCCAATTGACCAATAACAACACCCCAACAGTAACGGGTACTGCAGAACCTGGTTCCACAGTGACAGTAACCGGTCCATTGGGAGAAACCTGTTCTGTGGTGGCTGATATCAACGGCGATTGGAGTTGTGACATTGCTCCAGCATTGGCAGACGGCACCAATTTACTGAGTGCAACAGCTACGGATCCTGCGGGCAATGAATCAGCTGCAGCGACCGTCAGTATTGAAATCGACACCAGTGCACCGGCCGCGCCAGTGATCAATGTACCAACCAACGGTGATCCGGTGACCGGTACCGGTGAGCCTGGTGCCACGGTAACTGTCACCACCGGTTCTTCAGGTTCCTGTACTGCACTGGTACAACCGGATGGCAGCTGGTCTTGTACCCT
>NZ_MVBD01000004.1 GCF_002000055.1 Marinicella sediminis
GTACCACGACCTGAAATTGAGAAAATGTCTTCAATCGGCATCAAAAATGGCTTATCGGTTTCACGCTCAGGAGTTGGAATGTATGCATCCATCTCATCCAGCAATTTAGCAACTGCTGGCACACCAATATCAGAAGTATCACCTTCCAGTGCTTTCAGCGCAGAACCCATAACCAATGGTGTGTCATCACCAGGGAACTCGTAGTCATTCAACAACTCACGAACTTCCATCTCAACCAGTTCCAACAACTCTTCGTCATCAACCTGATCACATTTGTTCAGGAACACAACAATGTAAGGTACGCCAACCTGACGAGCCAACAGAATGTGCTCACGGGTTTGTGGCATCGGACCATCAGCTGCTGACACAACCAAAATAGCACCGTCCATTTGTGCCGCACCAGTAATCATGTTTTTCACATAGTCAGCATGGCCCGGACAGTCAACGTGTGCGTAGTGACGACCATCAGTTTCGTACTCAACGTGAGCCGTAGAAATGGTGATACCACGCTCTCTTTCTTCCGGCGCGTTATCAATTTGGTCGTAATCCTTAAATTCACCGCCTTGTTTTTCAGCAGCAACTTTTGTGATCGCTGCAGTCAAGGTTGTTTTACCATGGTCAACGTGACCGATTGTGCCCACGTTTACATGGGGCTTCGTGCGTTCAAATTTTTCTTTTGACATGTGTTGCTACTCCAAAAACAAGTAGTTAAAAATAAGTACAGTAGTGGTGCCCATAACTGGAGTCGAACCAGTGACCTCTTCCCTACCAAGAAAGTGCTCTACCGACTGAGCTATATGGGCATTACAATGGAGCGGGTGATGGGAATCGAACCCACGTATTTAGCTTGGAAGGCTAATGTTCTACCATTGAACTACACCCGCTCATCCCAACCATAACCTGATTGTTACGGCTCTTTTAAATTGGTGGAGGGAGGAGGATTCGAACCTCCGAAGTTAAAAACAGCAGATTTACAGTCTGCCCCCGTTGGCCGCTTGGGTATCCCTCCAACGAGCAAAGCACGGCATTTTCGTAGAATATCAGCCGAAAGTCAACAGAAAATACGAGTAATTTTTACCGCTTTTCAAACGCCTTCCGATGTGTCCGAGCAGGATGCGAATTATAGACATAATGCAGTCAATTACAAACATTTTTTTCAGGCTTATTTAATTAACGCTGATTAACCATTCCGGATCGCATTCTTCTGCGGTTACAATGAACAGCTTTTACGCCAGCTGCCAAACATGAAATCCAGTCTCCTTATTTTATTGTTTCACGTCATGATTGTGTCCGCTGATGATACCCAGGTGAGTTGCATCACCCTATCACCCCACCTCACTGAACTGGTGTATTCAGCCGGCGGCGGCGATCTTTTGGCCGGGGTCAGCGCTTACAGCGACTATCCCGATGAAGCCACAGAATTGCCCATCATCGGTGATGCCTTCAGGCTGGATCTGGAACAAATCAAACTACTCAACCCATCAATCATCTTTTACTGGCACCAGGGCACTGCTGCCCAGGTGGTGCGACAACTCTCAGACATGGGCTTTAACATGGTTCGGGTAGACATCCGGACTTTAGCTGACATTCCTCAGGCCATCAGAAAAATCGCCAATATGCTGGGCACCACTCCGGTACCGGAAACAGACCAGTTTGCAGAGGCACTGACTGCATTAAAAGCTCAGGCCACCGGGCAGAAGACTGCCTTGATTCAGATATCTGACAAACCCATTTATACCGTTGGCAGGGATCACTGGATGTCTGAAGCCATCAGCACATGTGGACTACTCAACGTTTATGACAGCCTGGACGCCCCGGCTGTGGCCATTACACTGGAGTCAGCCGTGTTACACAATCCTCAGGTGATTGTCACCACCATGCCATTTGACCAAAACAGCTCTTTGGCTTCATGGACTCAGGTTGAGGCCATTCGCAAGCAACAAGTGGTCGAACTGGAAGCAGATCATTTCACCCGCCCTACCCTGCGGCTTCTGCTGGCCATCAGACAATTGTGCAAAGCCATCCAAACCAACTAATCGAGTCGATTTTCACCAATCAGCTGATGATCTTTGTCATACATCGCAGTGAGCAACAAGGTGCCGTCTTCAGCAACCCGGAATGCACCATACCTGGCCTGATCAAATTTTTTTGCATCACCCTCCTGAAAGAAAAACGCATTGGTGGCAAATTGCACCCGGTTGTTGCGCACCCGGAATTGCATCCCCACCACCTCTTCAATGGTCTCCTCAGGCGGTGTCAATCCCTGGTATCGCCCTACGCCGTGCTCATCCAACTGAACCCACACCAAACCTGTCATATTTGGGGTATTGGTTGACGAAACCGCTCTCCTGATATCGGCGGCAATGGCAAACCGTAACCGCATATAGTCACCCTGCATGATCGAACGCGGATCCGCAGGCGCCAGCTCCAGCAACACCGAACGCCCGTCTGTGATTAAATGCTGCTTGTCTATGATGGCGTGATTAACTCCCAGCAATCCCAGCACAAGGGTCAACAGAGCTGCCAAGCGAGCACTTTTATACACCCCATTGGTTGGCTGTATATCGTTGTTGTTCACGTCAGTGGCTGGCAACACCCGCAGGTAACGCCGTAACAACCACCAGCCCAGCAACATCGACAAGCCAGTGACCATCAGAATCATCGACTTGACCAACAAAGTGGTTTGCAGGTTATGGTAATACCAGCCCACGAAACCCAGCAGTGCCAAGCCGCCCATTACCATTAGCACCGGCTTTTGTCTGGCATAACCCAGCAACAACAACAGCATCGCGCTGCTCAAGCCCAATATAGGAAAGGACAGCAACAACATGACCAGCAAGCCCAAAAAGGCCAGGCGGCCAGCAGGCTGCTTAAACTTAACACCCTGCTCTTGACAAAGGCGCCAAATGAAATAACTCAAAACACCAACCTGCAACACAGTCCGCAGCGGACCTGCCAGCTCAAGCAAGAGGCCTTCTCCTTCCCGTCGATACCAAAACAAATCCAGCAGCCACAAATGGCTGTGCACATTGAGCTGTAATAAAGCCAGTGCCAGTGCATAACCAATGGGTTCATAAAATATCCCATCGGGTTCGCGATCAACCCGATCAAGCCATATCCATACCAGGCATGCCGCCACCAGGGCACTGCCTACGCCGCTGTATACCAACCCCTCATAACCCCAGAACAAAGCAATCACACCGAACCAGGTACTCAAAAACCTGTGCAGGTACTGGCGCATAATGAACACCAAAATGAATTGGTATCCGGCCAATAACAGCAACCAGTCCCGATTGCGAAACTCAAACGTCTCATACAGGCCGAATGCCACCAAAAATTGACCTGTCAGACTGAAGGCAAGCACCAGTTGATCAAAAAAGTCATTGTTCTGATTTTTCCGGTAATAAACAAAGGCACAGCCATTCAGCAACAACCCCATAAACAACAGCACCGGCCCATTATCAAACAACCCAGCCACACCAAAACCCAGAAAACCCAGCAAAAGCAACGCTGCCAACCAACCTGCAAAGCCTTGCAGCACCCGGATATACCAGGGTGAAGAATCCGGTTGTTCAGCAACTGGAGGCATGGCACCCTGGACCAATCCATGTTTTTTCATTCGCTCCCACAGCAACCGATCATTCATGAGACGCCTCCTGCTTAAATGTATGACTGAGTTTACGTATCCAGGACACAGTGGCCGTGGTCATGGCAATCAACAACAAAGCCAATATCAACAACCCGGAAGCGTCCAGATCGCCCAATATGGCTTCACCCAGCGCACATAATATATATACAGTGACTCCAAAGGCCCAGGCAGTGAGCAACAACAGGTCTTTGCGAAGGTAACGTAAAAAACCGTAAACGGCTGCCATCATTATCAGAAATATCAAAGTAAATACACCATGCGATACCCGGTACCCCCAAATACCCTCTAATCCCACCAGTACCAGCAGGTAAATCACTACCAGGCCACTCACCTGAGCTGCCCAGCGATGCGACAAACCCAGCCACTTTGGTTGTTTTTGTGCGTGACACAACCAATCAATCATTATCCAGACCAAGCCATTGAGCACCAGATAAGCCCAGATTTTATGCCGAGAAGTAAACATCAGGCCCAACAGGTTACGATTCACATCAAAATACAGGGCGAGTGCTGTGTTCATCAGTGCCAGCCAAAATAGCCACAAAGCCTCTGATCGGCCAAACAGCACGACCGGTAAAATCAACACCGCCCAGGTGGCGAATAATTGCCAGGGGTCGGCACCTGTTTGATAGGTCTGCCCGAACAGAGCAAGCAAAGCCCCCAGCACCAACACAGCACTCAGCAACAGGGCCTGAGCCACCCAGGCATTTCCTGGTTTCCAGACATACACCAATACCACTGCAACCAACAGGCTTTGTAACATAGCAAACTTGACCATGTGGCCCATGTCATTCCAGTTGTAAGCAAAAAAGAACACCACACCCACCGCCAGTGATAACAAACCCAGCAACACAAGCACCCTGCTGATAAAGCCAAACCAGCCTCGCCTGTCTGCCCGCTCACCTGCCAACACCAGGGCCTGATGTTTCTTGGCGTGATCAATGTGGCCCGCATTGAACCAGTCTTCAATTGTTTTATGCATCAAACCTTCCTCTTGTCATTACATATTAATCCTGACCATCATAACGTGATTTTTGATTACACCAGTCTCTTGACTCATGCGGTTCACATGATAAGACCATGGTATCACGCATTAAACCCTGGTGAAGCGGACTAAACCAGCAGACAAAAAAAAGCCCGCTGAAGACGGGCTTTGACTCACAGATCACATCTGTCAATTCAGTCTCGATCACTGATCGGTCCCACTTTTCGGGTATCCGGACCGGTGTAATCGGCATTGGGCCTGATGATGCGGTTGTTTTCCCGCTGCTCCATGACATGTGCTGTCCAGCCAGTCACCCGTGACATGACAAAAATCGGGGTGAACAACTCTGTGGGAATACCCATGAAGTGATATGCAGAAGCGTGAAAGAAGTCGGCATTAGGGAACAGTTTTTTCTCATCCCACATTTTCTTCTCAACCGCGCAACTGACAGGGTATAACACCGTGTCACCGGCTTCTTCAGCCAACTGTTCAGACCAGCGCTTGATGATGGCATTGCGTGGGTCACGTTCGGTATAAACCGCATGACCAAAACCCATGATCAGGGTCTTGTTGGCCAACATCTCATCAATGGCCGCCGTCGCTTCTTCAGGAGTTGACCATTGCTGAATCATGTCCATGGCAGCTTCGTTGGCACCACCATGCAAGGGGCCTCGCAGGGCGCCAATGGATGCCGTTACACAAGAATGAATGTCTGACAGTGTTGAAGCCACCACCCGTCCGGTGAAGGTCGATGCATTGAACTCATGCTCAGCATAGAGAATCAATGACACATCCATCACCCGTGCATGTAACTCACTGGGCGCTTTGCCATGCAGCATTTCCAGAAAATGGGCACCCACGCCATCAATCTCTGAAGCAGTCTCAATCCGCACGCCTTCATGAACAAACTTATACCAGTAACAAATAATGGAAGGAAAAATCGCCACCAGGCGATCGGCCTTATCCAATTGCTGAGCAAAGTCAGTTTCACCTTCCACATTACCCAAAATAGAACAACCGGTCCGCATCACATCCATCGGATGGGCAGATGCCGGAATCAATTCCAGGGTCTTTTTCACTGCTTCTGGCAATTCACGTAAGCTGTTGATTTTCTTTTTGTAGGCGTCCAGTTCAGCCTGGTTTGGCAATTTACCGTGCAAAATCAGATACGCGGTTTCATAAAATGAGGCATTGGTGGCCAGGTCATCAACGTCATATCCGCGGTATGTCAGGCCTGCACCGATTTTACCAACGGTGCATAATTTGGTTTCTCCGGCACTTTGTCCCCTGAGGCCGGCTCCACCGGCTTTCTTGGCATTTCCCATGTTATTTATCCTCTGAAAATAATTGATCTAATTTTTGTTCATAGCTGTGGTAATCCAGGTAACCATACAGCTCCTCTCTGGTTTGCATGATGTTCAGCACATCTTTTTGATGGCCGTTTTTCAGAATGGACTGATAAACCGTCTCAGCCGCTTTGTTCATGGCCCGGTAAGCACTGCAACAATACAGCACGATATCGACCCCCTGCGCGCTCAACTCATCACTGGTGAACAATGGCGTATGACCAAATTCAGTGATGTTCGCCAGAATCGGTACCTTGACCGCTGCTTTGAAACGCTGATACTGATCCAGGGTTTTCATGGCCTCTGGAAAAATCATGTCGGCCCCAGCTTCCACACAAGCCACCGCCCGCTCAATGGCAGCCTCTTCACCTTCAATCGCCAGGGCATCAGTTCTGGCCATGATGACAAAGTTTTCATCTGTTCTGGCATCCACTGCAGCCTTGATGCGATCAACCATCTCGCCCTGAGAAACCACTTCCTTATTTGGTCTGTGACCACACCGTTTTTGTGCCACCTGGTCCTCAATGTGCATGGCGGCGGCGCCTGCTTTGATCACTGAACGGGTGGTTCGGGCAATGTTAAAAGCCCCACCCCAACCAGTGTCCACGTCAATCAGCAGCGGTAAATCACAAACATCAGTGATCCGCCTGACATCAGTCAGCACATCTTCCAGGGATGATATACCCAGATCAGGCATGCCCAATGAATTGGCAGCCACACCACCGCCGGATAGATAGATGGCCTGATGACCAATGGCTTTGGCCATTCTGGCAGTGTATGCATTGATGGTGCCCACTACTTTAAGTGGTTGATGCTGTTCAACAGCCTGTCTGAATTTCAAACCGGCACTGGAATTTGATTGTGTCATATCGTGTGAATGCTTTGTGGGTCTTTACATGGCAATGAGCTGTCATGAAACACCAGAATCTGAACCAATGGCTGCGCAATATCCGAGGCCATCACGGGCTTCATTGTTCAGTCAGCAATTTCAGTTTGACCCAGGTTTATGGTCGGACAATGGCCGCTGATTTGAAGCGGCCATATTGTAGCAGATGAGTACCTTTTTAGCCAGCCGGAATGGCTGCGGCAAGTGCGATTTCAGACATCCAACGAACGCACCAGACCACCGATCCCCCCTTGAAGGGCATACACATCATATCCAAGAGTGGCCAGCGTAAAGGCGGCTGAGGCACAACGGGACCCCATGTTGCTGCAGGTGATGATTTCCCGGCTGAGATCGATCCTGGAAATTTTTTTGCGCAGTTGAGTCAGCGGAATGTTCATTGAACCCTGAATACCCTGATGAGAATATTCTTCCACCTCCCTGACATCAAGTAACGTGGCTCCATTGGCAATTTTTTCGAGGGCTGTCTGAGCGGTGATCCAGCGGACCACATGGGCTTTAAGTAACTTGGAGAACTTTTCCCCGGCCAATTTCATTAACAAACCATCGGTGGTCATTCTGATCGAGGCATTGCGGGGTTCATTACTGACCAGTGCCGATTCACCGAACAATGTGCCTTTGCCCAGATCGGCGACTTTTTGCTCACCTTCAGCTACCACTTGAAAAACTTCAGCTTCACCGTTGGCAATGATGTAACAATAATCACCCGGATCACCTTCGGAAATGACTTCCTCACCGGCTTTGACCTGGCGTGATTCCAGCTCATCAAACAACTCACCCACATTACCTTGAGGCAGCATCTGCACCGATTGGCTTTTCAACAGTCCAACCACCCATTCATAAGAACTGTGACCGCGCAAGGGGCTATCCTGGGACGCGGCCTCATAGCAGCCATTCCAGACTTTGAAGTGATCCAGCAATGTGGAACTGATCTGAAATCCAGAGGCTTGTACCGAATCGACAATGGCATCCATGGTGTTGCTTTTATTGGCATCACCAATCGGGTATTTTGATTGTAAGGAGGTCGACTTAATGACTTTTTCACGACCTTTGTCAGTGACCACTTTGACCACACCTTTGGTCAGGTATTTGGTGTTTTCCGCACGGCGGTTGATGGCATAGAGCTTTTCTCCTTTTTGTTTGTCAAAAAATTCCAGCTCCTTCAACAACAAAGGATAAAACTTCAAATCGATTTTATTGAACGGATAATATTGCTGTAAATCTTCGGCTCTGATCATTCAACCCTTCCATAATCCTCTTTTTGAATAAATCATAACCGATTTAAAAAAATAACACAAAAATAAAGCCCTGCCCTGACAGAACAACTCACATCGCCTTGTTTCTGAACAGGTATGGCTGTCCAATCATGATAAACTGCCCCTTTTGCCCGTCTCAGCCATGTCAGATACGCTCAAACACCTGTTGCACCCCAAATTCTTACACATGACGTTGTTTGGCTTTTCAGCCGGGATACCCTACTTCCTGATATTTTCATCCTTATCGCTCTGGCTGGATCAGGTGGGTGTGGAAAAATCAGCCATTACTTATTTCAGTTGGGCTGCGCTGGGTTATTCATTTAAATACCTCTGGTCTCCGCTGGTTGACCGCTTACCCATTCCCTACCTGACCAGGAAAATGGGGCAAAGACGCGCCTGGCTCTTATGTATCCAATTGCTGATCATGGTGGCCATTTCACTGATGGCAATGACTGATCCGGCCAGCAGTGTCAGCGCCCTGACACAAATGGCCCTGGCCGTGACCTTGCTGGGCTTTTCTGCCGCCACTCAGGACATCCTCATCGATGCCTGGCGAATCGAAGCTTCCACTGACAAGGACATCGCCATGTTGTCATCTGTCTATACCGTCGGCTATCGTCTTGGTATGCTGACGTCTGGAGCCGGTGCCCTGTACATCGCCGCTTACCTGGGCACCAGCATGGACCAATACAATTACTTTGCCTGGAAAATCAGTTACCTGAGCATGGCAGCCACCATGCTGATTGGTATCGGCACCACTTTGTGGATCAAAGAACCGAAAAAGGCAGCAGCCCTGGTCCACCAAACCAGTGATTACCTGGCTGTGGTGGGGGTGTTTATCATTTGTGTAACGGTATTGATCCTGAGTTATCAGTTGACTGCTGATTTTTTCCAGTCATTCAGGAACCAGTTATTTGCGTGGAGTCAGAACCGGCCTCTGTCAGCAACCCTGACCACTGCCAGTCAATTGTTGCTGGCATTGTGCCTGGCCACCATCACCGCCAGGTTGGTTGCCACCACACGTTGGGTCAATACAGACATGATCAAAGACGTTTACTGGTCGCCGGTGAAGGACCTCTTCCTGCGACACAGACAACACATCTGGCTTTTGGTTGGCATCATTTGCCTGTACCGGATTTCCGACATCGTGATGGGCGTAACGGCCAATTTATTTTATCAGTTCAAAGGCTTTGATCTGGATGAGATTGCCAGCATCGTTAAAACCTTTGGCTTATTCATGACCATCGGTGGCGGTATTCTGGGCGGATTTCTCGTGGTTCGTTATGGCATCATGCGCATCATGATCATTGCCGCCGTGCTTTCTGCCGCCACCAACTTGTTGTTCATGATGATGGTCAACATGGAGAAAAGCCTGGTATTTCTGACCTTCATGATTTCAGCTGACAACCTGTCTCAGGGCATGGCGCTCACAGCGTTTGTGGGCTTTCTGTCTCTGTTGGTCAACCGCCAGTTCACCGCAGTGCAATATGCCATGTTCAGCTCTGTAATGACACTGTTTCCCAAAATCCTTGGCGGTTATTCCGGCGGCATGGTTGAACAGATGGGCTACGCGAATTTTTATCTGATGACTGCAGTCATCGGCATCCCGGTGGTGCTGATGCTGTTGTACGCGCGTAAAAACCAGGTGTTTGAATTTGACCAGCAGTCAGATCAGAAAACAAGTCCCCATTGATACATCAGACACCAAACTGGGTGTTATAATGCGGCCTTTTTTATTGATCCAATGCCGTCAACTCATGGCGTGACTTTGCAGCATTGACTGGCACCTCAGGATCAATGAAGATAAAAATTATTTTCAATGAATAAACCATCACAATTAAGGGAATAATCATGTTGTACAAATCTGTTTTACTGACCATGTTGATCTGCTGGATGCACATCCCCACGGTTGCTGCCAAAGAAACGCGCATAAATCACCTCAATCTGACCATCCAACTCGATGACAACTGGGTGATCAAAGAACATCCGGTTGCTGACCTGGCATTAATGAATAACACCACTGCAGAAGCAATAGTCATCCATAAGGTGCCACTGTCTACCTTCAATCAGGCAGATCAACTGCCACAGAACCTCACCGAATTCAAAACCTATATCAAAGAAAACTACCTGCAATCGCAGATGAACTTACTTTCGGGCATGCTCAATGATGAGACAAAAGTGAAAGCCAATGTGAGCATCAATGACATGCAAGGCCCACTGATTACAATGGTCGGCAAGATCAATCAAATGCCCATGAAGTTTTACATGTGGATGGCCTGGCAAGGCAATGGTGCATATGCAATCAATTACGTATCACCTGGATTTCTGAATCGGGAAGAAGCTGATTTTACCAAACTGGCGAAAAAAATCTCTCTCACCGATGAGCAGGCCAACCCTTTTCTGGTCAGCAGTTTGGTTCAGCTTGATCCCAGCAAATCACCGCTGATTAACCAGCAATTTAATTTACAACTCAGTCAGTTTGAAGGTTACATCCTGGTAGATAACAAGGAATTAGAGTTAAGCAGCAATGAACATTTCTACACCTTCATGCTGATTAATCAAAAAAATGGAGATTTTATCCTCAGTATTCCACATTGCTTCCCCATGGATCAAGCCACCATGCAAGCCACTCTGAAAACCGTCGCCTCATTCTGGTTGGATGCCGCCTATGAGCATGGCCAGTTCGATTCAGGTGGTGTGCAAGTACCATATATCGAGGCACATGGGATCAGTGAAGACATTAAACAACTCAGCCTGCAGGCAACTTTCAAACAAATCGGGGACTGTAATCATGCCATTATGATTGCCACCAGCGATACCTTGGAAAGTGCCCAAAACCTTAATTTGGTCTATGCGCATTTAAAGCCATTAGCAGCAAGCCAAAAGTCTGTTTCATTGATGGATGGGCAGTATGATCAGGGTTACGCCGGTTACTATTACTCCATAGGAGAGCGTCTGGCTGAGGAAGGTTATGATGCCACAGAGTTTTATGCAGCAGCGTATCAGTTTGACCCTTCCATCGAACACCTTAATTTGTTGCTCAACCAAATCAATTCCGCCGGAGATTACCTCAGGGGCCTGAGTATCATCAGGCAATCAGATCAAAATGTCAGACAGCAACCGGTTATCCTCAGCTGGCATGCCTGGTTCTTACAAAAAACCGAAGCCTATGAAGCGGCCATCGAAACGTATGCGGCACTGTTTGCCACAGATCATCAATCCGATGAAGACTTGCTGACCTACCTGGACCTGCTGGAGAACAAACAACGTTGGCAAGCCGCCCATCAGTTAGTTGACCAGCACATTGGCAACATGACCCGCCGCTCTACAGGGCTTGGACGATTGATCAAATACGCCGGTTACAACCAGCAACCAGAAGCCGTGAAACAAACACTGAATCTGTTGCAGGAAGAACAGCGCATCGACCTGGACAACATTTATGACGTCCTGGATGGGTTGTACGAAGTTAAACTCATGGATACCCTGATGTCCGTTTTGGATGATCAATTGATACTGTATCCGGATCATGTTGGGTTGACGTTTTATAAAGGCGACATCCATTTTGTCAATGGCGAATATGATCAGGCCTTGGCTGCCATGGAAAAAGCCAGCGTGCTGTCACCTGATAATGACCGGATCAGCAGTTATCTGAAAAACATTCAGCTGAACATGGGACTGGGCAATTACCAGCTGGTCAATCAACCACTTGAAGCAGTTGAGCCACCCAAAGTACTGCTTGACAAAATCAAGCAGCAGACCTACCAACACCCGGACAGTGACGTGGAGTACCTTTATTACACAGTGGGATATGGCTTCCAGCCAGGTGAGCCACTTACGACCAGTTATGCACGAAAAATAAAAATCAATAACCCCAACGGAGTAGAACAGTTCAAGACCATTACTTTTGATTTTGACCAAAGTTATGAACATGTTTACCTCAACGAATTCAAAGTCCTCGACGAACAAGGCAAGGTCATACAGGAAATAGACCGAAAATCAATATTCCTTACCAACAACCCAGATGGCATCACTGCTGATGATGACATGGTGGTCAACATCCCAGTGCCCAATATTCGTCCCGGTGTTGAGATCGAATACCGCATCACCACTGTTTCCAAATCGAAGCCAGACGAGATTCCTTACAGTAAACACTTTTTTGTGTCGACATATCCAATGTCTTTCAAAGCCGTATTCATCCATGGTGAAACAACAGGCATCAACCACATCAGCCGCCAGCCTTTGTCTGAACATCAGTCAACCAACCTGCTGGTGTGGAGCACAACACAAGTCAAAGAGCTGGTCTATCAAAACCTGATGCCACAGCTTGAGGACATGAGTAATTGGCTGATTATCAACCCGGCGCAAAAATCCTGGGAAGCGATTGGTATAGATTACTTGCAGATGATTGACAAAAAACTCAACACAACGCTGTCCAAAGCCAGAACCATGGCTATTTTTGGTGATGCCAGAACCACCGGAGATAAAGTTGTTAAAGCCGCCCGGTATATCCAACAAAATATTAATTACCAAGCTCTGGAGTTTGGTACCAGGGCAATGATCCCAAACACTTCAGACCAAACACTGCAAAACGGTTACGGCGATTGTAAGGATCATGCCGTTTTACTGGCTGATCTGCTTAACTCAGCCGGAATCCCGGCTCATCTGGCACTGGTGGAAACCCGCAGAACGGTTAACCCGGAAATGCCTGCCCTCGATCAGTTTAATCATGCCGTGGTTTACCTGCCGGATTACCAGAATGGGATGTTCATTGACACCACCGACAAGGAGTTAACCATTGGTCCTGCCTACCCACCTGAAAACTTACAAGGCAGCACGGCTCTGGTACTGGACCCCGAAAAACCTTATCTGACTGAAATCCCTAAAGGCCAGGCTCAAAACAACACCATTGTGGTTGATCGTGAGCTGAAAAGATCTCTTGAACACATTGAAATCACCGACACCATCATGATGACCGGTTACAAAGCATCCGGCATGCGTTACACCCTGAAGAACAACGCCAGCAATGAATTACAACAAAACGTCCAGTCCTGGATTGCAGAATCTTATTCAGACCTGGAATTGGTTTCATTCGAATATTTTGGCCTGGGTAACAATCAGGAACCGTTGATACTGGAATTAAAAACCCGGCTGAGCGCTGATCAGGGTTTGAAGCATTTGCCTTTCTTCATGGAAAAAAATTACCTCGACATGAACCACAACCCTGGCCGCAGTGAAGGGTATCAAACCCGGTCCCCATTTGTGTTCAAAAGCACAACATCAGTGTCTCCTGATTTCAGGATTCAGCTGTCTCCGGCAGAGGTCAATGCATCTGATCACCAGGCAACTGAATGGGCAATCAGCCAACAACAGGGCAAACTTTTCTTTGTGACTGAAAATAAATGGTATCAGGGGTCTCCTGAGTCCTATAATCAGTACGTCACAACCATGAAGAAAGCCATTAACCAATTAGAAAACAGCATTCAATTGAGTGAATAACATGAGCGAAGAAATCACCGAATTTCCCAAGGAATCCAAAGTCATCATGATCCCCGGCCCTGCTGGCCAGATCGAATGCCTGACCGCACCACCTGAAGTCGATGCGGTAGACAAAAACCGTGTGGCATTGATCTGCCACCCTCACCCACTGTATGGCGGTACCATGCGCAACAAAGTGACCCACATGCTGGAAAAAGCGTTTCGGGACATGGGTGCACACACCGTACGCTTCAACTTCAGGGGCGTGGGTGAATCAGATGGTGTCTTTGATGATGGTGTGGGCGAAGCCGATGACCTGATGGCGGTCTACCAATGGGCCAAAAAAACCATGCCACACTGTAAATTCTGGCTGGCCGGTTTTTCTTTTGGCTCTTATGTAGCCTTGCGCGCTGTACATGACATCAATCCAGAGCAATTCATTACAGTAGCGCCGCCAGTTGAGCGTTATGACTACACAGAACTGGACGCACCAGAATGCCCGTGGTTGGTGATTCAGGGTGATGAAGATGATGTGGTCAGCCCCAGAGCCGTTTATGAATATGTTGAACAACAAAACCCCAAACCTCAGTTGGTCACCATGAAAGCCGGACACTTCTTTCACCGACGTTTGCTGGACCTCAAAGGTGCGGTGAAAAATGGCATCCTCAGACAAGTCAATACCGATTGAAATGACGACCGGGCCCAAAGCCACCTATCAGTCTGAGCTGGATGCCGGTGTTATCTGGCATGATGCCTTGCAGGAAGGTGTGGTTGATGAATTTCAGCGCCTGCATGATGCACTGCAACAAAGCAAAACCAATAAATGGTTTTTTCAAAAACCAGATCCTGCACCACAAGGCATCTATATTTTTGGTTCAGTGGGACGAGGCAAAACCCATTTGATGGATCTGTTTTATGACAGTTTGCCTGAGCATGTTGGCAAACAACGCCAACATTACCATGAATTCATGCTGTGGCTTCACCAGCAGTTAAGGGAACATGGCGACACCAAAAACCCTTTGGTGCATATCTGCAGACAACTGGCAAAAACCACCCGGGTGCTGTGCCTGGATGAATTCCTGGTCAATGACATCGCCAATGCCATGTTGCTGGCCGGCATGCTGGAAGCGTTCAGCCTGCATGGCATTGCCCTGGTAACCACTTCCAACGTCAAACCCGATGACCTGTATCAGGATGGTTTGCAACGGGCCAAGTTTTTACCTGCCATTGCCTGGATCAATCAACACATGAAAGTCATGCATCTGGATGGCGCTCATGACTATCGACAGCAGCAGGAACAATCCCATGAAGACTGGTATTATCCGGTGAATGAATCCAGCAACCTGCACATCCGTGAGCGTTACCTGGAACTCAGTGCCAGGGAACCGGCTTCAGATGTACCCTGGCTGATCAATGACCGTAAACTCGACATCATCCGTTTTTCACAAAACACCCTTTGGTGTGACTTCACTGCCTTATGCGAACAACCGAGAAATGCTGCCGATTACATCGCCATCGCTGAACGCATTGAAAATCTGGTGCTTCAGAACATCCCAGCCATGAGTGCTGATAATGACAGCGAGGCCCGTCGTTTCATCACGTTGATTGATGTGTTGTATGAACAAAACGTCAAAGTCGTGGCTCAGGCGGCTTGTCATTATAAAATGATTTACCAGGGCAACAAATTGGCTTTTGAATTCCAGCGTGCCGCATCAAGATTGGCTGAATTGTTACTGGCCTGATGGCTTCATGGCCAATCAGAGCTGATGGTTAATCAAAGTCACTGGCGAATGTCACATCAGAGATCAACCCATAAACCTCCTGCGACATTTTACTGGTTTGTCCAGCCCAGGTGTTGGGTATGATGTCATCCGACATGGCCGTGCTGGTGGTCCTGATACCAAACTCTTCAGGCAATGGCGCATCCAAAACAAAAGTAAAATCGCCAGCACCATCGGCCACCGCAGAACCAAGGTACTGTAAGGCCTCTTCATGCTCATCACCATCATCCAGATAAAGATCAATCAGGCAGCCAGGACATGGGCTCGGATCGCCAAACACATTGCTCAGGTGCGAACCACCTGACACATTGACCCCATCAACCTGAGTGACCACAGCCGGCTCAAAGGTTCTGATGTCAGTCGCCAGCATGGGACCCAATTCAAAATATTTTTCCGGGCCATCAACGACTATGTTGCCACGCACCGTATTACCCCCATCTCTGAAGGCCTGATTACTGGTGTCACTCCACAACATGGCTCCTTTGGTGTTTTCAAAACCATTGCGTGATGAGTCAATGATGTTTTCGATGATCAGGTGACCATTGTTCTGTGGAGATGTGACATTGGTCTGTGTAGAAAACTTAATGCCTTGTCCACACACGCCAATTGACTGGCCGTTTATATCCTGACCAATCACATTCAGTTCCAGGGTATGTAAAGCACCAAAAACAGTCAGCGCCTCAGGTGGTGTATCATTGGTGCTGCGGATGTTTTGCAGACCTGCGAACACATTCCCGGTGACCAGCAATCCGGTTCCAGCTGCAGAAATGCCAGCTCCACCAAACCATTCATCATCATCCAATGGTGGTACAACGGGATTAAATGGAGAAGTAAATGTGCGGCATTGAAGAGCTTGCGGCACAACAGGAACCGTCCCATTGATGTTGGTACCGATCCAATTATCCCGGATCACAACCCCAGAGGTTGAAGAATTCACTTCCACGGCAAAAGTTCCGGCACCGGTGATGATGTTTTCTGACACCGTCAGATTATCGGCTTTGCTGGTGGACAACACGCCATGGTTACCAGCCAGGTCATTGGCATCATTTGCCAGATCGCTGAAAGCCATGTTTTGACCATCCGGGGTCAATCCCCAGGTGTTGTTGGTAAACGTAATGGATTCTTCTTTGGCATGAATGCTCATTCCTCCCAAAAACCCCAGATTCTGGACCAATACATCACTGAGTTCAATTTCGAGTGTCGTTCCTCCGTCGATCATTACCCGGGGCATCTCCTGGTTTTGCTGAACCTGAACAGCAGGACCACTCAGGATCACTGGCCCATCAACATCCGTGACACTTTGCGGATATAAACCAAACGCACTGTTGCTCGGAGCATCATCAATCGGAATGATCCATTGTCCACCAGAAAACTGACCATCGTCTGCATCTCCATTGGTGCCGTTCAATCCAGTAAAGACAATGGTGACCGGCGTACAGCCGGTACAAAACGCATCATCTGAAATTGCTCCGGCTTCTCTCAAAGCCCGCCTTAAAGTACATTTCCCTGCTCCAGAACCAGTGGTATCCGGAAAAAATAAACCACCCTGAGTGTAACCACAGGTGTGGTTGTTGTGACCGGGCTCTTCATCCAATGCCCAATCCACTATGATGGTGGTTTGTGCACCAACCTGAAAAACCATCATTGACCCAATCAGGGTCATCAATACAGTTAATAACAATGACTGCTTAAACATCGTTCGCTCCTTTTCGATTACCAGAATGACAACCCATGATCGTCGCGGCAGATGGTAGTGAAAGGTGTGGATTTAGACTTGAAATAAACCTGAAATTTAAATGAAATCACGCTTTAATCGAGCCATTCACCTAAAAAAGTAAATTTGTTCTCCAGGCCTGATTTGCGCCAGCTTATGTAGTTCAGCCTGATTGACCACCAAAATACGCGGATAGCCACCTGTGGTTTGCGCGTCATGCATGGCCAAAATGGTCTGCCCATCAGGAGTCACTTGCAAACTACCTGGTACCAGCCCACTGCTACGCATGCGGCCACCACCGGGCATTTCAACCGGCCTGGCTGACAGCCGAAAACCCTGTCGGCTGGCCTGATGGGTCAAACCATAAGGTTGAGCAAAGGCCTGTCGGATGGCCGTATCCGAGAACTCGGTGAACTCCGGCCCCGGCATCACCCGCAGAACATGTATGGTTTGTGCCCGGCATTTTTTCCAGTCTGGTTTGATTCGCGTCACAGGAGCCTTGTTCAAAGTCACCCGGATCACGTCACCATCGGTCAACTGACGACCATGAAAGCCACCGATGGCCGCCAGGGTCAATGTGCTTTTCGACCCCAACACATCAGGCACTTCAAGAAGTCCTGCGATGGCCACATAGGCCCGCACCCCTGATAATAACTGTGCCATTTTAAAGGTGTCACCTGCAGCCAACTGAATCACCTGGCCGGTATCAACCGGTTGGCCATTTCGGGTGCAATTGAATTCAGCCCCGGCAATGGCCAGACAACATGGTTCATCAACGGTAAATGTCATCCCCGTCCAGGTCACTTCAAATAAAGCAGATCCTGGTGAGTTGCCCACCATGCAGTTGGCCAGTTCAGCAGCTGGGCCATCCATGAAACCAGACACCGGGAAACCCAAATGGGCCTGATGCCACCTGCCGGCATCCTGAATGGTGGTCATGAATCCGGCATGCAGGATGGTCAATTGCATCCGGTTTGCTCCATGGCAAAAAAATCATCGAGGGAAATGGGCACAAACCGAACCTGGTCCAATGGCCTGATCTGCTGGGGTGAAAAAGATGCAAGATTCAACAGTGTACAGGGGGTGCGACCAATCACGTGCCAACCACCAGGCGTTGCCAGTGAATAAATACCAGTCATCCGGTTTGCCACCGCCACACTGCCTTTGGGCACCTGCAAAACAGGGGTGCTTTTTCTGGGCACCTCCAAATCAGGCAGGTTACCATCCAGATAGACAAAGCCTGGCAAAAAACCCAACTGCATGACCTCATAAAGTGGCTTGCTGTGCCGCTCTATTAAGTCTTCTTGAGACAAGGAAAGGGTATCAAGCACAACGTCAAGATCTGCCGCCAGTGATGGTTCATAACACACCGGCACTTCATGAATGGTGGCTTCTCGATGCCATGTTCGCGGTTGTATGATGATGTCCCGTAAGCGACTCAGCCAGGTTTCTTCGTATTGAATGGGCCGGTCAAATACCAGCACCAGGGTTTCGGTCGCTGGTATCACATTGATCATATGCGGCATGGGTGACCGCAGCCACTCTTCGGCCAGCGCATGAATGCCTTTCAGGGTGTCTTCATCAGGAAAGAAACTAACAATCAGGCCGCAATCTCCATTGGGGCTGATGCTTTGAATTCTCAAAGCTTTCATGCGGGCGCTTTGACCTCAATTCCGGCTTCACACAAGGCTTCATGTAATGCCCGCGCCTGCCCGGCAGAATTGGGGTGGTCGCCATGTAAACAAAGGGTTTCAGCCTGTAATTCAACGCGCTCACCGGTGCTGGCCACCACGCATTGTTCCCTGACAAGGGCAATAGCCCGCCGGGTGATATGCCCGGTTCCCTCTATCACTGCACCAACTTCAGACCTTGACAGTAATCTGCCATCAGCCTGATAAGCCCGGTCGGTGAAAGCTTCTGCCACAAACCGCACATCCAATTGTTCACAGGCCATCGCCATGGCCGAGTTTGCCAGCCCATAAAACCTGATCTCTGGTCCGATCGACCTGACCATTTCAACCAGTAATGTGGCCAGTCCATAGTCATCTGCAGCCAGGTTGTACAGGGCACCATGAGGTTTCACATGCTGCAGCTGAGACCCAACCGATTCAATGGCCTGTTTGACTCGTTGGATTTGTTCGTTCAGGCTTTTTTTCAGCTCCTCACGGGAAATATCGATCACGGAGCGGCCAAAATTGGCCCGGTCCGGAAATCCTGGGTGAGCTCCCATGTTAACCCCGTACTGCATTGCCAACTGTACCGTATGTGCAATCACTGTGCGGTTGCCAGCGTGCCCGCCACAGGCGATGTTGCAGGAACTGATGAAGGGCATTATGGCGGCATCTTTCAAGTCATCTCTGAGGTTTTCATACTCACCCAGGTCACAATTTAAATCAACGGATAACTGCGTGGGCTCAATCATGACAAAGCAAAATAAAGAGACTTGCCGCCCAGCAACACAGCCACGGCAATCACCAGCAAACCCAACAGGTTATGCCACAAGGTGTTTTTGAACCGGCCAAGCAATTGACTTTGATTCATCACGTACAACAGGAACATTGCCATCATTGGCAATAAAATACCATTGGCAATCTGTGCAAACCAAATGATGGTGATGGG
Source organism: Marinicella sediminis (assembly GCF_002000055.1). Lineage (GTDB taxonomy): Bacteria > Pseudomonadota > Gammaproteobacteria > Xanthomonadales > Marinicellaceae > Marinicella > Marinicella sediminis. Next base: position 19,727 of record NZ_MVBD01000004.1, read on the forward strand.
TTTGTATCCCGACACCGACAATGCCAGACCACAGCCAAGGATGATCATCCAGACCAACCTGAATTTAATGTGGCTGCCATCGGTAGACCAACCCAACATGCCACAGACCGCATAAGCTGCGGCCAGAGGCGCTGTGATTGAAGACGTGATGCCAGCTGCAAACAAGCCCACACCCATGCTGATGGAAGCCCAGGAACCCAGCAAAGGCTCTAATTGTACCGACATATCAGCAGCCGACTGGATGCTGATCTGCTGGCCAAAAAAAGCCGCAGCTGCGGTAGAAATGATGGCCAGGGAAATCAGCCCACCCAAGCCGATGGAAATCAGGGTGTCTTTTCTGGCTTGTGGCAAATCGTGCTCCCCAGACCATTTTTTGCTCACCGCCGAAGCATGTAAAAACAAATTGTAAGGCACCACAGTGGTACCTACCAGGGCCATGACGGTCAACCAGGCGCCTTCAGGCACCTGTGGCACATGAGGCACCATGCCTGAAAACATGGCCAGCCAGTCAGGTCGGGTAATGAAGAACGTGGTGAGAAAGGCCAGGCTCATCAACAGAACCAAGGCCATCAATGCGCGTTCCAGCCGTCGGTAACTGCCTTGCACCAACACCACAAATGCCACCGCTACTATGATCCAGGGCCAGGGCAGTGAAACCTCCGGCAGGATGGCATTCAAGCCCAATGCCGCACCGGCAATGTTGCCACCTTCGTAAGCGGCATTGCCAATAAAAATAGCCAGCGTGACCAAGCCAAACACCAATATCCTGACCAATGGTTGCTGGAATTGCTGACTGAGCACCTCCCCAAGTCCCTGTCTGGTGATCACCCCGAGTCTGGCGGACATTTCCTGTAACAGAATACAGGCCACCACCGAAAACACCAATGCCCAAACCAGGGCATAACCAAAGTTGGCACCTGCCAGGGTGCAGGTGGTCACGGTGCCCGGGCCTATGAAGGCCGCTGCGACCAGGGTAGCCGGGCCCAGTGAGAATTGACGTTTTGCCATGAGGATTCCCGTTGATTATGTGTTGCCAATGATTCTAGCTGATTTGAACAGAAATAGCGAAATCATCAGGCAGCTGTTAAACAGCTCACAAAATGCCGGTGCAGACTGAGTCACACTTGTCATCCAAAGACACCGAACGCTATAATCTTTTACTTTCTGACCGGAGCCCACCCATGAAAAAATTGCTGTTGATTGGCCTGACCTGTGCTGGTATGCAGGCCTCTGCTGAACAATTGATCCTCTCACCCACACAGGACAACACCCTGTATGAATCGCAGGCCGACCCATTGAGCAACGGCGCCGGAGACTATCTGTTTGCCGGAAGAACCGGACAAAACGCTGATTACACATTGCGACGAACTGTGATGGCTTTTGATGTGACGGCCCTGCCAGCCAATGTGCTGATCAACAGCGTGACCCTGGAATTGACTGTGTCTAGACAATTGATGCCTGGTTCCATCGCCATACACCGTGCCACCTCGGACTGGGGAGAAGGCACTTCCGATGCACCCGGACAGGAAGGTGGTGGTGCCATCGCCACTTTTGGTGATGCCACCTGGATCAACGCCTTTCATGGTGACGACAACACTGCTGGCATTCCCTGGAACAGCGTGGGTGGAGATTTCTTACCTGCGGCCACTTTTAGCGCCCCCTACAGCGCCAATGAAACCCTGTTCATTGAAAGCACGGCATTGATTGACGATGTCCGGTTCTGGCATGACAACCCAGCGGCTAACTTCGGCTGGTTCATCAGAGGAAATGAAGTGGATGACAACGCCGCGGTGCGCTTCAACAGCCGGGAAAATGCGGTTACTCCCCCAAGACTGATCATCGATTACAGCGTGATTGAATCGGTACAACTCACACCGGCCAAAGACAACACCTTGTATCAGGACCTCACTGGTTCATTGAGCAACGGTGCCGGAGACAAGCTGTTCATGGGATTGATACAAAACGGTGAAATCAGAAGAGGACTGATGGAATTTGACTTCAGCGCCATTCCGCCTTACGCCATGGCAATATCGGCCAATTTAGATCTGGTGGTGGGCAACATTCCGCCTACCGCCCAAGCCGCCAATGCCTCCTTACACCTGGCTTTGGCTGAGTGGGGAGCAGCCGGTTCAGTGGCACCTGGTGCCGGAGGAGCCGGTGGAGTTGCATTGACCGGTGATGCCACCTGGTTACACACGTTTTATGACACCGCCACCTGGACCACCGCCGGTGGTGATTTTGACTCGTCTGCTTCGGCCACCGCCGGATTCACCGATGTGAACGGTGAAACCATCAGTTTCAACGATGCCAATGCCGGATCTGCAGACATGCTGACAGATGTCAATCTATGGATACAGGACGCCACCGCCAACCATGGCTGGGTTTTACTTGGTGATGAACAAAATAACGGTAACGCCAGAAGTGTGGCCAGCGCAGATGCCAGCAGCAATCAACCACTGCTGACCATTGAGTACATCATTCCTGATTTAATTTTTGCTGATGGTTTTAATGACTGATGAAAAACGCACTGAAATCATTGTATCCGGCCGCGGAGGTCCTGAACTCCGGTTTCCTCAGCACCAACAGCGTTCACCGGGTGTACTGGGAAAGCTGTGGTAACCCAAATGGCAAACCTGTGGTTTTTGTGCATGGTGGCCCCGGTGGCGGTACCTCTGCTCAAACCCGACAGTTCTTCAACCCCGATCAATACCACATCATCCAGTTTGATCAACGCGGTTGTGGACAATCCACCCCGCATGCCAATCTGGAGAACAACACCACCTGGGACCTGATCGCCGACATGGAAGCCATCCGTGAGCTGCTGAACATTGAACAGTGGCAGGTGTTTGGTGGTTCCTGGGGCAGCACCCTGGCACTGGCTTATGCCGAGAAACACCCTGAACGGGTCTCCGAACTGGTGCTCAGGGGCATTTTCCTACTCCGCCAACAGGAATTGCAGTGGTTTTATCAGGAAGGAGCCAGCCGGATTTTTCCGGACGCCTGGCAAGCTTATTTGCAACACATCCCTGAAGATGAGCGACATGACCTGATGAGTGCTTACCAGAAAAGATTACTGTCCGACAATGAACAGGTCAGACTGGCAGCGGCTGAACGCTGGTCGGTCTGGGAGGGCTCAACCTGCCACTTGTATCCCGACTTAAAGCACATCGAAGACACCGCGGATCCTGAGTTCGCCTTGGCCTTCGCCCGCATCGAAAATCACTATTTCATGAATCGTGGCTTTTTTACTCATGAAAATCAGTTGCTTGACGAAATTGACTGCATCCGTCACATTCCGACAGTCATCATCCAGGGCCGCTATGATGTGGTGTGCCCGATGCAAACGGCTTATGATTTGAAGGCAGTGTTCCCGGAAGCCGAACTCATTGTGGTTCCAGATGCCGGCCATTCGGCCTTTGAACCGGCCATTGCCAGCGAACTGGTGAAAGCGACTGACCGTTTTGCCATTGAATAATGCTTTGCAGACCAAGGCAACGGCTATTGGCGTTTATTTAAAAGGTTTGGCTGTGTTCAGCAGCCTGGGATGGCACAGCCACAGTATTTGTTGATTCTTTGCTGAATTTTTTGTTTCTTATCGTAATACCGGTTTACCGCCCGCTTATCATTGAAGTCCAGGGTTGTGTTTAAGTTTTCCATTTCACGTTCTGCTTTTTTGCAGAACACAGGATCTTGATCAGCAAAGCGGTCAGGCTTTTGATTTTTCTGTTCAAGTTGGTCATAGACTGAAGATGCATCCTGTGTTTTGACTTTCATGTTTTCAAAGGCGTCTATGTGTTGTTGTATCTGCTGTTCTCTGGAATAACCCTGAACCGCTGGTTGATTGGCTTCGGCAACAGCTTCTTCAGCCTGAATGGCTTTGAACTTTTGGTAGCCAAAATATCCACCGCTGATCAATATTGAAATCACTATGAGGTCTTTAATCATGAGTGAATATTACCACAGAATATATTGCTCATGAAACACATTCATGATGTCACCTGATCAGCAAATGATCAACCGCACTGCCCAATGGATGAGATTTAAAAAACACCGAGAGTTGAGGGAAAAATTCAGCAAAATCATTCTGTAGCTGAGCATAATTTTTTTCCACCAGCGGCAAATACTGGCTGGCAGTTTCCCGGGCCCGCAATCGGTCTGACAGTCGACCATCAATACGCTGTAGTGCTGCTTCAAACCCAGCCATGTCTCGATATTGTCCCAACAGATTGGTGGCGGCTATCCGGCCAACGATGGTCTGTGGCCGATCGGGAAAATAATTTTTCACCGCCATGGCCTGTTGATTGAACCGTTTCAGGTATTCGCTCAGTGGCATCACTGCATAGCCTGTCCAGTCTGCGGATAAAAAGTGATCATACAATAAATCAAGAACCACCCCTTTAAGCAAGCCATCATCACCCAGTCTGGATTTACTGACCGTGAGCAATTCATGACCATCGGTGAACCGATCAATGGCTTTGTGCATCCGCATGCCATCTTTCAGGTATTGACTGGCGCCGCGCCATGCTTTGCCTTTCAACGGATCAGCCAGCACATTACCCAATTGGTAATCAATGTGTTGTTTGGACAGTAATGTGTGTGCCAGCCAGTTCATCGCAGTTTCAGATTTTACCTGATGCCACCTCAACTGAGCGGCTTATTTTTTAAGCAATTACAGACTGCCCCCTGATTGATGCGACAACTTGGCATATAGGAGGACTGATGGTCAGCTCGACCCGCCGACCCGGCTCGGCAGATTAAGCAGTCATGGCGGTTTGACCTGGCACAGGCAAACAATGGTATGCGGTTTTATCGAAGATAAAGCAGCGTGCCTTGAATGTCGTTGTGCGCCAAGAAGCCATGATGAAGTGATCGATCAGCCGTTAAACTCAGTTGACCGCTTCCGCTCCATACCAGCGCGGCAGACCACTATGCATGGTGATCAATCAGAGGGGTGGAACAGTCTTGGAGCACATGCTGGTTTTTGCAGCGCAAAAGAAAGCTTGTGCGGATAACGTCGTTCGCGCTTGATTGAATGACATGATCGCCGTGGCCGCTGTCAATTTTGTCAGTAACAAAATTGAATGACGTCTGTAAGGATACAGGAGTTAGAACAGAGACCGGGTCAAAAGCCGAAGTCACAAAACCATTCCTTTTCATCAACTGATCATGCATGGTCTGCAGGTAATGAGCCATTACGCCATTTCCTCTGGTTCTTAGTGGTCAGAAAGGCCCGTCACAGGAAGTAACACGCATTCCAATGCCGGCCTTCCAGTAGCCATTCATTTGGGTAACACATATCGAAGATGTTCTGTGTCGTCGGCTTCAGCTTAACCAGAAGCAATTATCCTGACAAATATGACAGCGTTTGTGTTCAATGAAAAATCTGCATGACCGCTATCAATCCTGAAGTTGACGCAGGTCAAAATACAAGCCTTTCATGATGTTATAATCACAGAGAGTTAAGAAGCCCGATAAGAGGTGAACAATGAATAAAACGTGGATATTAATGTCCTTCATCCTATTGACTGGCTGTGCAGCTGAAAACAAATCCAATCAAGCTGATGCCATCCTGGAGCAGGCCATGACGGCCAATGACCGCAGCTCAACCGATAAACAGCGGGATGTCAGAAGTCGGCCGGATGTGACCCTGGCCATGCTGGACATTGGCCCTGGTGATGTGGTATTTGATGTATTTGGCGGTGGTGGATACTATTCTGAACTGATTGCCCGGGTGGTGGGTGAAGACGGTAAAGTATATTTGCACAATAACCAGGCCTACCTGAATTTTGTCAATCAACAACTGACTGATCGCATGACCGGCATCAGCATGCCACAACTGGTTCAACATGACCGTGAAGTTGAAGACCTTGATATGCCACCAGAATCTGTTGATGCCGCAATGATCATCATGTCCTATCACGATCTTTTTTATGATGATCCGGCCAATGGCTGGCCACAAATTGATCACGGGGATTTTATGCGCCAAATTCACCGCGGGCTGAAAAAAGGAGGTCGGTTTCTGATTGTTGATCACCAGGCCAATCCGGGTCGCGGGGCTATGGACACCCAATCTTTGCACCGCATTGAGAAAGATTTTGCTGTACAAAGGATCGAAGCCATTGGCTTCAGACTGGTGGCTGAGTCTGCTGTGCTGGCCAATCCCGAAGACGACAAAACAACGTCAGTTTTTGCTCCTGAAAGTCGTGGCAAGACTGATCGTTTCATCCTGGTGTTTGAAAAAATCTGAGCTGCAAACAACGGGCTGACCAATGCCAGCCCGTTGGACCTCTCCCCCATCAGTACAGGCCGGCATACTGACATATTAAATAATGCTTATCAGGCATCATTTATTAATGGTCAATCATCATGATGGGGTTTACAATCCAGCCTTTTTACAGCCTGCTTTCCTGCTGTCATGAACACCCAGAACACCGAGCATCAAAAACCCACCAGTGATCAGACACATCTTTTTTTGTACGCCGCACTGAAAGAGTCACAAGATAACATCCGTACATATGACACCAAAGCTCAGATTGTGGGCATTGGTTTCATTTTTACCATCGGTATGGTCATTAAATTCAACACCTGGACCAACATCTCGCAAGACTGGCAGCACATGGCCACAGTGGCTACCTGGATTCTGATCATCATTCCCGCGGTGTTTTTCGGTTCTGTACTGTATCCTACCCGCCGGGTGGCTCCGGAAGTGTTGAAAAACAAGGCCGATGTGCATGGGCTGTTTTATATGAACCATCAGGAAACCGTAACCGATTATGTGGTCCGCATCAGAGACATGGACATCCAACAAGAACTGTCTTATGAATTGCTGAAGGTTTCGTACCTCAGGGACCTCAAAAGGCGACGTTTTCTGCAGGCCATGATGATGGCCACCATCAGTCTGGTCACATTGTTTATGTTACAGCTGATGCCCTTATGGGGATTAATCAACTGAACAAGGCTCCACATGAATGGATGCATCAGCCACTGAAAACCGATCCACCAGCATGTCCTCCACTGCATGAGCGATGTCATGTGATTCAATGACACTCAAATCATCATCCACTGCAATGATCAAATCAACCGCCTTGTTATCACCAATCCAACGAGACCGCACTTGCCTGACCTGTCTGACACCAGCGACCTGGGCCACGGCTTTGTTCAACACATCAGGGTCAATGGCAAAACCATCCACCAGAATGGGCACCACCTGATGAAACAAGCCATAGGCAAAATACAACACCAGACCGGCCACTCCGATCGCGCACAGCTGATCCAGCCAGACATAACCCAGCGCCGATAATTGCCAGCTGACAATTACCAGGACGGTGGTGATGGCATCCACCAAGGTGTGTTGGGCATCTGCCAGCAAGATGTCTGAACCCAGTTTTTTACCCCAATGTCGTTCCCACAGCGAAATCATCAGGTTCAGCAACAACACCAACACCATCAGGCCCAGGCCCCAGGGTTCGCTGACGATGGGCTCGGGTTCACTTTGAAAGGCATGCAGGATCAATTGCACCGCCAGCACCACCAGCAAGGATGCCAGGCCGAACACCGCCATGGTTTCAAACTTCCGGTGCCCATAGGGGTGATCTTTATCCGCTGGTTTGCCAGCCACCCGCATCACCAACCAAATCACTACATTGTTCAACACATCTGTGAGTGAATGGATGGCATCACCGATGATGGCCAGGGAGTTGGTGGCCAGGCCGACCACCAGTTTAATCAACAACACAATGATGTTATACAAGCCCTCAATGAGGATGATTTGCTGGACTTTACGGTCTTTGCTTTTTTGTTCAGTGGGTTTCATGGCCCTTATTTTAACCCATGAAAACTGTATCGCTGGCATTGATTATAAGAGCCTGATAGACTGCCTGACATCATGCTGAATTTAATGCTCATCATCTCTGCCTTACTGCTTGTGACCTGGCTGATTGATCGTTTTGCCGGACTGCACCGCAACATCAGTTTGTTATTCCTTGCTGTCCCATTGATGACCGCAGCAGCACCAATGATGGTCTTTATTGGTGGCATTATTTCCACTTCCCTGGCACCGGATCCGGCTTGGGTCACACTGCCGCTGACATTCATGATTGCCGGTACTGCAGTAGCCACTGTGCCGGCAGCCATGCTGGCCCGGCGTTTCGGCCGTCGCCGGGCCACAATGCTGGGATTTTGTTCTGGCATTGCTGGCGGTCTGCTGGGCATATTTGCCGTTAAAAACAGCTGGTTCAGTGGATTTGTGCTGGCCGCCTTTATCATGGGCTTCAGCGGTGCTTTTGCCCAACAACTGCGCTTTGCTGCGATTGAAAGCCTGGCCGATCCTGCTGACATTCCTAAAGCCATCTCACTGCTGATGCTTACGGGCATTTTTGCCGCCATGATTGGTCCCGAACTGGCATTCGTCAGCAAAGACTGGCTGGATTCACCACATGGATATGCCGGTACTTTTCTGGGTATTGGCTTGTTGTCAGTTCTGGCCATCACCGTGGTGTCCCGGTTCAAAGCCCCGCCACTCACCGCATTGGAATCAGACCTGCCCGGCAGACCGCTGACACACATCGTGCGACAACCGGTTTTCATTGTTGCCATCGTGGCAGCCGCATTGGGATTTGGACTGATGAGTTTCGTGATGACTGCCACACCATTGAGCATGCATCAGCTGCATGCCCATTCATTGGAACACACCAAGTGGGTGATCCAGTCTCATGTGGCTGCTATGTACCTGCCTTCACTGATCACCATCTGGCTGGGCAAAAAAATCAAAACCAAATATTTTCTATTGACCGGCACACTGATGTTCATCGGTGTGGTCATCATAGCTTCGCAAGGCCATGAATTACTGCATTACTGGTGGGCACTGATTCTGCTGGGCATCGGCTGGAACTTCCTGTTTTACTCCGGCACCACGCTGTTGCCTTTGAGTTACCACAACCACGAACGGCACAAAGTTCAGGCGATCAATGATTTCAGCATCTTCACCTTCCAGGGACTGTCGTCACTGATGGCGGGCTGGGTGTTGTTCAATTTTCAGTGGCAGGGTATTTTGTACACCTGCATCCCTTTTCTGATCATCATGGTGGCCATCACGGTGATGCGCTTTGTCAACACCCACCGGCAGGCAGATGCCCATTGATCACGCTGCCTGACCTGCTGAAATCCGCTGCAGTTCACAAAAACACCCGAATATCCACAAAAAACCCACCGAAAAGCTCAGAATGCTTGAGTTTGTCCGCCATTCAGGTTAAAAATTAACCATGCCTGATGGGGAAGGCAGGAAACACAATCATTACAAGGATTGATGTCATTGAATTGCAATGATTGTCGCTCATGCTTGTCCACTGTTATGGCTGTCATAACAATAAATAAAAAAGAGAGTGGAGAAAAGCGTGAACAAACACATCACAAGGCCTTCGTGCGGCCTAAAAGCACGGATTCCGTCCTACCTGTTGCTGATTATGATCACCCCCCTGGCACTGGCTCAGGCACCGGCTGGTTATTATGATTCAGTGAATACCTCATCCCCATCGACCCTGCGCAACACCCTGCATCAGGTGATTGATGACCACACCCGCTATCCATACACCTCATCAGCAGTGGACACCTGGGACGTGCTGGAAATCGCTGATGAGAACATGGACAACGCCGCACAGGTGATCACCGTTTACGAAAACGACAGCAACGGTAAACAAGGCGGCGGCAACACCTTTTACAACCGCGAACATTCCTGGCCCAAATCATACGGCTTCCCCAATGACGGCAGCAGCAACTACCCGTACACCGATATGCACCACCTGTTCATCGCCGACAGTGGTTACAACTCATCACGCAGCAACAAACCATTTGATGTCTGTACCTCTGGTTGTGCTGAAAAAGTCACTCTGGTCAACAACAGCCGCGGTGGCCCCGGCCATTCCAACTGGACCGCCGGTTCCTTCACCCAGGGTGCCTGGGAAGTGTGGGATTCCCGCCGGGGCGACATTGCCCGGGCCATGTTTTACATGGATGTGCGTTATGAAGGGGGCACCCATGGCATCACCGGCCATGCCGAACCTGACCTGATCCTCACCGAAAACCGCACCCTGATTGAAAACTCCAACACCGGTAACAATGAATCGGTTGCCTATATGGGTCTGATGTCAGTATTGATTCTGTGGCACCAGCAAGACCCGGTGGATGACATTGAACGACAGCACAATGAGGCAGTGGCCAGTTTCCAGGGCAACCGCAACCCCTTCGTCGATCACCCGGAGTGGGTTGAATGTGTGTTCGAACTGGTCTGTAACGGCGGTGGCGGCGGCGACACCACAGCACCAGTGCCAGTTACAGGTTTGATTGCCAGCGTTAATGGCACCACCGTTGATCTGGACTGGACCAACAACAATGAGCCTGACCTGGCTGGCTACACAGTGTACCGCAGCACCCAGTCAGGCGGCCCCTACAGCGCGCTGAACGGTGCGTTGCTGATCAATTCCGACTATCAGGATTCCTCGGTGAGCGCAGGCAACACCTATTACTATGTGGTGACGGCCAGTGACAGCTCCGGCAATGAGTCAGGCAACAGCGCTCAGGTCAATGCCACAGTTTCTGGCGGCGGTGGCGGTTCGTTAGACGCCTTCATCAATGAATTCCATTATGACAACAGCGGCACCGACAGCAATGAATTTGTGGAAATCGCCGCCCCGGCCGGCACCGATGTGTCAGGCTGGATGGTCGAAGCCTACAACGGCTCCAATGGTGCCTTGTATGCCATCGAACCACTGTCCGGGATCATCGCTGATGACGAAGGTTGTATGGGTGTACTGGCGGTCAACTTCCCGGGCCTGCAAAATGGCTCTCCAGATGGTCTGGCCCTGGTAACAGGCACTGGCCAGGTACTGGATTTCATCAGTTACGAAGGCAGTCTGACCGCCACCAGTGGTTCAGCGGCCGGCATGACTTCCACAGATGTGGGCGTCAGTGAAACCAGCTCAACCCGCAAAAATCGCTCACTGCAATTGGGTGGCACAGGACAAGTTGCCGCTGATTTCAGCTGGCAAAATGCCCAGCGACACACCAAAAACAATGTCAACCGCAATCAGACATTTGATGGCTGTGGCAGCGACACCACCCCACCAGCAGTGCCCAGTGGTCTGGATGCCATCGCCGGTGAATCTCAGGTGATGTTGTCCTGGAACGCCAACAGCGAATCAGACCTGGCCGGTTACAACGTACAGCGCAGCACCGGCGGTGCCTGGAGCACCCTCAATGCCAGCCTGGTGAATGACATCATGTATATCGACACCACCGCCAGCAATGGGGTGACCTATCAATACCGCATCACCGCCGAAGACGCTGTGGGCAATGAGTCAGCGCCTTCAGCAATGGTCAGTGCCACCCCACAGGCGGCCCTGATGGACGAGGTGTGGATCAACGAGCTGCACTATGACAACGCGTCCACCGACACCGGTGAATTTGTCGAGATCGCCGGTACCGCCGGTACCAACCTCAGTGGCTGGCAGCTGGTGTTTTACAATGGCAGCAACGGCACGGTGTACAAAACCGTTAACCTGTCCGGTACCCTGCCCAACCAGCAGAACAACTTTGGCACCATGCCATTTGATGTGTCCGGTATCCAGAACGGTGCCCCTGATGGATTGGCACTGGTCAATGACCTCGGTGAAGTGCTGGAGTTTTTGTCTTATGAGGGCTCCTTGAGCGCCATCGATGGCCCGGCAGCGGACATGACTTCGGTGAACATCGGCGTGGCAGAAACCACCAGCACACCAGTGGGTTTTTCGCTGCAAAAATCCGGTCAGGGTGTGGCCTCCTCAGACTTCGTCTGGAATGCCCCACAAGCTGAAACCTATGGACAGGTAAACACCGGACAGTCGTTCTAAGACACAAGACTGAAACAAGCCTTCAGCCCGCTGGCGTGTCAACCTCAGCGGGCTTTTTGATGTGCGAACCGAGGCAAAATTCAGACCCTCCTGAGTGAGTTGGCTGCATGATTATGCCATTCCACTGCAACAATGCGGCCCCCACCCTGACCTGCGGTATGCTGATAATGTCACCCGGTCAGGCACGGCAAGCGGTGTTTTGAAGTTCCATAGTTCTCCGCCTGTTGCCTGACCGGTATCCAATCATACAGCATCATCGAACACAACACATGAACACAAAAACCTTCATTATTAGCTGGCTTGTCATGCACCTGATCTTCAACGCTGAGGCTGAGATCAGTTTCAACAGCGGCCTGACCGGCACCTGGCATGATGAACTGGTCCCCGGACAAGGTCTGATCATTGAAATCATCCCCCGCAACCAACAGCTGTTTGCTGGCTGGTTTACCTTTAATCCATTTGGTGAACCTGTCGACCAACCCCACTGGCTGAGTTTGCACGGGCATTACAGTGGTTCACTGGCGCAAGTCATTTTGCTTGAAACAACTCAAGGGGTGTTTGTGACCCCAAGCGAAACCAGCTTCACCGATCAGGGTTATGCCAGCCTGACGGCCCTGAGTTGCACCGAACTGCTGTATGAATATGTGTTGTCTGCTGGGGGCAAATCCGGCAGCATTAACCTGACCCGTGCCACCCCAGATGTTCACTGCGCTGAGCAGCTGGATGACCCAGTTGAAACCAGCCCTTTCAATTATCCACCCACGGTTACTCTGACCAACACCACGGTGGATGAAACACACATTCATTTGGTGTTTGATGCCACCGACCCCGAGCGTGATCAACTGGAACTGCGCTTCAGGGTGCATGGACCTGATGGACAAACCCACGACATCGCCCTGCCCTATCTGATTGGCCATGTAGGCCATCCAGTGGTCAGTGGCCAACAACAACGGGTCAGTTGGGCCTATTCCCGGGACCTGCAACTTCAGGAACTGGGCTGGACGGCTTTACAGGTCGAAATCATAGCCGATGACCACTATTCAAGTACCACCCAATCAATTGTTGATTCAGTCAGTGAAGCCCGCATCATCAGTGATATCCAGGCCCTGGAGGGCATTCGCCATCACCAGACCAACCCACTGGGCCTGGCTCAAGCCCGGCAATACATCATCGGGCAGATGAGTAACCATCCATTGACACTTGAGGAACAAACATTCATGCATCAGGGCTCCGAAGGGGTGAACATCATCGGCATTCTCGCTGCTGACCTGCCGGTTGAGGACACCTTTATCATTGACGGTCATTACGACACCGTGTCACGGACCCCGGGTGCGGATGACAACGCCTCAGGCACCGCCGGCATGCTGGAAGCCATGCGGGTGCTCTCCCAGTTCAACACCAGGGCCAACATCAGGTTCATTGCCTTTGATAAAGAAGAACTGGGTTTGGTGGGCAGCCGCCATTACGCGAGGATTAAACCAGCCGATGAACAGATAACCGGATTGATCAATTTTGAAATGATTGGCTACACCTGCAGTGCTCAGCCTGAATGTGTCAACTTCCCGAATGCAGATACTTCGATCTACAACATCATGAGTGCTTTTGCCAGCCGCATGGGCAACACCTTTCAACAGATTGGTCAAAACCATGTACCTGGTCTGAAAATCACCAGCGTCACCGATGACGGTGATGCCAATTTCCGGCGCAGTGATCATGCCCCGTTCTGGGACCTGGGGGTGGATGCCTTGTTCCTCACCGATGGTGCCAATTTCAGAACTCCGCATTATCACCAAACTTCTGACCGGCTGCATACCCTGGACACCACCTTCGCCACCCGGGTGGTGCAAACCGCAGTCGGCACCATTGCCAGTCTGGCCGGCGTGCACCACACCGGTTCAGACATCACCGCAGTGATTGATCTGAACGGAGAAAACTGATGATGACTGAACAATCAACCTGCATTCAGGTTAAACTGACCAAACAGCCTGACATGTATCACAACCTACCATGATGAATAGCCGTATTGAGATCAGCAACCGCGCCACTGTGTTAGGGGTTATCTCGCTGTGTGTGATGGTGGTGTTTTTTGAAACCGCCCAACAGTATTTTTACGTCAAAACCTATGACCTCAGTGCGGAAGCGACCTTTCTTGATCTGTTCATCACACAGAGCAGAAAGTGGTTTATCTGGCTGCTCAGCCTGACCCTGGTGTATCGTTACATGTCACGATTGGCCGGGCAGGAAACCATCAGGGTAAAGGATGTGCTGCGGGTGTTTGTGATGATCTCTGGATGCCTGTTGTTGGTCTTACTGGTCATGTCACTGGTTGAAGTGCTGCTCAACGCTGATCGGTTCAGTGCCGCTGTCTATGGGTCCTATTTCAGGTTTTATGTGTTTCAGAAAACCCCGATTTACATGTTGGGTTACCTCATTCTGGCAGTGGTATTCTATCTGTTTCAGCTCAATCGCCTGCTGGCCTTTCAGATACTCGAATTCAACCAATTGGAAGCCAAAGACAAAGCCAGTTATTACAGCGAACACAACAATCAGTCAGTGGACCAACAGGTTTCGGTTCTGAAAATCAAAGTCGGCAACAGCCACAAAATCATCAACATCAACGACATTGACTGGATTGAAGCCGATGATTACTGCGTCAATGTGCATGTCAGGAATAACCGCTTCGTGTATACCATGCGCACCAGCCTGAAAGCGCTTGAGCAGGTCTTACCCGGGGACTTTATGCGGGTTCACCGCAGCGCCATTGTTAACATGAATGCCGTCGAAGAATACACCTCAGGTGGTTCAGGCTCCATCAAGCTGACCACCGGTGATGAGATCGTCATAGCCAAAAGTAAACTGAAACTGGTCAATGAATACTTCAGTTACTCCAGCAATGGCATGGAACATTGAGCTCCACTGTTTATTCCTACAATGCAGACTTGATGCCCCGAGCTTTGTTGTCCTCATGGTGCGGTTGCGATGCACTTTGACTTTCATCAGACTTGTCAGGCTTTATTCGCATACTGGTATCAGATTGCCTGCCACAACCAAAATGGGTGGTTAGCGTGTACCCCTTGCCCTCTGGGATTATGATGGCATCTGCAGGAATGCCCAGACCATCCATGGCATAACGCACCTTATCATCGAACAATTCCGAGGGCAAAAAATATGCCACCACAGGAATCGGCGGTAGTTCCCGGCATTTTTCTTTCAGTGCTGGTGGTTGCCACTTGATACCTTCCCGCTGAAAGTACAATTTCATGGAGTGCTCTTCGACATTGCCGCAAGCAATGGCACCTCCGCTCAACACCAAAATCATGAATGGTGACCAATTCAATAAACGCATCTTGTGTCTTCGGCTAAAACTCATTGGACAGCTGGCTGTTCTTTTGGTTTAAATCTAAAACTTATACTCCATTTGTGTGGCTGTTGATAACACTGGCCGAATGACAAAAGTCCCCAAACGCTGAGGCATTGCCTGTCAGTATGATTGATTTTCAGACAATCCAAGTAAAACCTCAACCCCATTTGGTTAACCATTAACCAATATCTGGTCTGGCCAAAATCTCCGGGTACTTCTGTGCAACTATCAACAGACTTATCAACAGCTTCTGTGGAAAACAGAAACTTCAAAGCATCAGTGAGAGAAAACTGTTGCTGATGTCACCAATCATCAGCAGCATTATTTTTAGGAGCCCATCATGCACATCAACTCAAAATCCAAACTGGTCACCGCCTCACTGAACCAGGCTTCCAAAGCCATCAAACAATCGGTAGATTCCATTCCTGATTTGTCGGCTGAGCAGAAGAAGGCGGTACAAAAAGCCATCGATGATACCACTGTGGTGACGGCCGAAGTGCCCAACACCTTCGTCTATAAACTGGCCATCGGCTCGATCGCTGCGGTGGCCGTGATGACCGTACTGGGCGGCATCTATCTGGCAGAACAAACACCCAACTTCCTACAAACCACCCTGGCAACCGCGATTGGCGCGCTGGCCGGCATGGTGGTGCCGACACCCAAGGCAGGACTTTGATTCAATTGGGATCAGTGAAACATCAGCGGTTTTATCTGCCGTTCTGGATTCAGAAT
The DNA here is from genome assembly GCF_002000055.1 of Marinicella sediminis. Taxonomy (GTDB): domain Bacteria; phylum Pseudomonadota; class Gammaproteobacteria; order Xanthomonadales; family Marinicellaceae; genus Marinicella; species Marinicella sediminis. Next base: position 35,702 of record NZ_MVBD01000004.1, read on the forward strand.
CACACCAATTTGGCTCTGGTGTTCAGCCGTTATTAAGTCCATCAAAGATGTGTCCTTAGAGGGGGACAACAAGGGGTACAAGGTGGGGTACATGTACCCCTTTCCTTCGATTGAACCATCCATTCCATCAGTAAATATCAAAAATCATCGAAAAAAAACCCATCCTTACATGCGCATCTTATGTCATTGTATTTATTGTTATTTTTCACAAATTACATGACTTTTGACAGGGATGTAAGGGGTGGGCCTCCAAGTAAACCCTTTGCTTGGCTAATTTCCTATATCACTGAACTAAAGACCTTTCCTCACCTCAACCACCAACTAAACCATTTGCTTTTTCTGTTCAATCCACAGCATGATTGAACATGCCACAATGGCAACTAAACCATTTGCTTTTTTTTCTCAGAATTATTCAATTTAACCAACTACAATGGTGAGAAATATGAATAGTAAGACCTGTGAATTGTAGACGCATTTAATCAGTAAATTTCATCCTTGTCATGGTGCTGAAATTGGGGGAAAGGTCATTGCTTGAAATCAATTACGTATTTTTTCAAAGAGCGTAATCCTACTGGCAAACATCACCAATTAATACTGCGAGTAATTCAAAACATGGAGTTAGATGCGTCCTGAGAATTGCAGACACTTTTGGATGGAATGATTATCCTTGTCAATTTGCTATGATTGTAGGAAAAAGATATTTGTTAACATCTTTCTACGTCTGCGACCTCTTTCTCATAACAACTTAACTTATTCTCAAAAAATTTTATTCTCGGTGAATTTAGGCCAAAATATTTAATTTCTGTTTGGATTGCTTCTTCAAATAATCCATTAGCTGCAAACGCACATGGTAAAGTATCTTGATAGATACAGACATTTTCCATTTCTAGAGATTTTAAAGAATAGCTAACTGCATCTTTAACGTAGTTAATTCCTCTAGCGTTTTCTTGAGTTGATAATTCCCAAGCAAAATTGTTATATGCCAACGCAGATACATATAAATCATCTATATCCAAGTAAGCTTTAAATTCATCAAAACATTCATGAGAAGCACCATCATCAATGACTATGCTATGGTAATAAACTTGTGTTTCTAATGTCGTCCTATTTTCTAAATACTTGTTAGTTTCCTCACTCTTTGTATTAATTCCATATGCTAATCTATAGTCATTATCAGAGTACTCTCTAGCATCATTAGTGTCCCAATTTAGATAGCTATTTTCAAAATTCCATCGAATAAAACTATGTTTTGGGACCTGAACAATTGTTAATGGCAAGTCCAGTATTTCCCCAACAGAATAGTATAAAAATGATGATAGATCACAATCTATTGGCTTCATTCCAACATTCCAGAATTTAGAAATATTTATAGAACGATATTCTGGCTCATCAATTATTAAGCAAATTTTTTCATTGACTACTGAATGCCTTGATTCTGGTGAAGAAGTCACGATAGTGTTTAAGTAAGTGTCTGATAGTCTGTTTGTTTTGATGCAAAAGACATATCCCAAATCACTTAACGTTCTATCAATCTCAGAAAGAACTAGGATAGCTTCGTTTTTATTTGCATTTTTCAAATTTGGAATTTCAAGCTTGTTTATACGGTCTACAACTGTTTGTAAAAACACATTTATACCTACATGGGCTTTTTCAAAATCAATAGGGTTTCTTCTAGAACATTTTTCTTCAATATCAATTAATCTGTGCGAAATAGTATTAGTAAAATTATTGTTTATTGGAGATTGTTTGACATTAGAACAAGCTGCCAGGCTAAACATAAAAATTATTTTAATTAATGACTTCATGATTATTTTGGCTTAATAAAGACTACACAAAATTTTACAGATACATTTGAACTATTTATATTAGCCAATAATTGCTTTAATTCATATCAATAACCGCATTTATGTACATTTATTTTGTCTGGTAAGGCCTGAGTTTCCTAGACACTCTCTAGCTTCAAAAAAACTTCGTTTGTAAGGAATAACAATAAATTTTTCACATGTATCCGAAAAATCAGAGAAAACTTCGAGCTTAGATAAACTGATACCTATTTTCTTCTGCAAAGATTAATCATTTTTAAAAATCGTTCCATCAACATCCCAACGATTTAAATTTGTTTTTGCCCTATCAAACATAAGAGCATCGAAGTTCACATTATTCGAGCGATACAATATATGCCTTATTTGAGTATATGGGTTAAGGTTTCTACCTATTTGATTTATGCACCACTCTCTATATTCCTCAATTCTTTCATAATGATTTTTCATGGCTTCCTCTACCTCAATAATTGTGACATCATGTTTTACTTCTCTGATATCATCTACAAAACCTTCAATTTTATCCTCATGAAAATTGTATTTGGGATAGTAAGCGTGTACTAACTTTAAAAAATTAAAAGGATTAAGTGGCTGCTCTATTGGATTTCCATATTCGTCTTTTTCAATCTCTGCAGTTACTAATTTCGCTGTTTCCTCTCGCAAAGAATCGAATTCCCTATCGGCTAATTCAAATAATCCGGCAAGATTGTAAACACGCCTCTTCAGTGGACTAGGTAAATCTTTTTTGTACTTGAGTTTATGATCAATTTCACTCCAAGCATCCTGGGCAATAGTTCTGACTTGAACTTCAAAAGGAAAATCCTTTAAGCTTTTATATTCAGGAAGGTTAATCCTTTTATTATTCAGTTTTAAATCAAGATGCTGCCCCTTATATCCAAACTTATCATCTTCTGAATGTAATTCTTTTGTTTTATTTGTTTCATCTATCAAACAAAAGTTGGATTTTAACTTACCTACTACAGTTTCTATATTAGACTCATAAAGACATACCACCCTGATGCCGATGATATCAGTTAAATAATTTTTTATTTCATATTCAGTTGATTTTTGCTCTAGATCTGTTTGATATTTTCGTTGAAATTTCTTCACGCATTCATTTCTGTCTTTCAGGCGAGAGAGAACTTTTGGTAAAGGAACACCTTCTATACCTGAAAGTAATAGGTGGATTAAATTTTTGTATGTTTTTTCAGCCGCCCTTAGGAGTGGATAGTTTTGAGCATACCACTCTCGGAAGTTTCTATTTGCAGTTTCAAAATCTTGTGAAGGCATTTTGTTTCCTCTCTATTCTTAACATTTTTTTACATGAATACCATCTAACAAGATATTTGCATAATATCAATGCTCGTTGTTTTGACAGTACTCCATTCTAAATCTTTGTGATAAAGATCGAGTTTGTTAAACACTCTACTGATTCTCACACACCATTGGGTTTTAGTTCGTTTCCAGAGACGATTTCAGGTATTACTTCGATTCCACGGACCATTTAGAGAAGATTTTTCTAATCTAAATATCTAAAAACTCTACGAACATAGTAATTTTTATGATTCTCTGCATCATAAAATGAAAATTCATCTTGTGTTGGGAGGGCTCCTAAAGCCATTTCTAACTGCTTGTTTATTTCTAGATATATAGCAATACCATCAACCAACATTACGGATCGAATAAATTTTTTACTAACATATCCTGACTTGTACAATTTATAACCTCTATAAAAATAATGACTTACTTTCCTTCTGGCAAGATCAACTTCTTTTGCTTCTTCGTTTCCAACTCTTAGGTCTTTGAGCCACTTCGAAGCAAAATTATTTATATTGGAGTCCCTGTACTCTCTCAACAATCGTAAAGATCTTGACATCTCGGGGGAAGAATACTCTTTTAAAAATTCTACAACCAAAGAAGCTTCAGAACTTCGCTTTCTACTGATCAATGATTGCCATGAGACAAACAAAGCCATCAGCGAAATCATAACTACGGTCAAATCAAGTTCATCAATATTGTTCATTTGTTAATGCACCTCCCCAATTCGGATAGTAAAGAAATAATCTGCAGCACCGTGAATAATTTCATTCTTTTTTCCACCTCAAAAGGTTTTCTGCCAAGTTTCTAAAATCATTGGTTGCGGCAATAAATTGTGAGCATGAATATTCATGGAAACCAACTTTATTCGAACCATTAGTTGTTAATTGATTAAAGTAAAAGCTATCCTCATTTACTGGATTTATCTTCAGTTTTATTTTGGACAAACATACATATTGATTACGAAAATCAAAATTTGAAATAAATTGATTACGGCCTAAATAAGCGTCTCTCTCAAACTTATATAATTCTAGGCTGTACTTCATGATTACTCCTCCAGCTAGACCAATGAATATTAAATGATACAGTGAAAATGTTTTAACAGAATCCTTTAGATTTTTAGTATAATGCTTAATCGTAACGGCAACTCCCGCTACAGATATTAGCAATAAATTTATTGTCACATACTTGATTAATACCAAACTATTCACCAGCTCCAAACTTGGTTCATACAATGGCCCTACTGAATAGAATAGTTCGGTTTTTACCAGGTTACTCATGAATGAAAAAGCCAGAAAATGAATAACCAAAATCATAAATGCCAGAATTATTTGAGTGGGTTTAGAGCTTTTCAAATACTCTAAAATTAACTGATAACCTACGAGGTATAAACAAAGCAATAAAAGATATAATTCAAGAGTGAACAGCTTAGCTATGTTAATGCTTGTGAAGTATGATAAATATATTGAAAAAACTAAGGTAGCAACACCAGCCACCCAAAATCCATTCCATATTTCATATATTAAAAACCGTAGCTTTTTTTCCCTTTTTTTCTTTTTCATATCATGTAATACAGCAATAGGATAAAGCTTCATTCATTAGATTGTCACAATGGTTGGGCTACAAGTAGAATTCATTAAAAAATTGACGGGATCACAATAACTTTAAAAGCTATAGAAACGGTGTTAATTAACAGAATTAATGGAAACTCAATCCAGAATATAGGCTCCCACCATGAGAATCTTATTCTCCATCTTTCAATTTTTGATTTCTGATGAAAAATAATCATCAAAGTAAAAATTGACGCAATCAAAATAAGTAACCACCCAATAGAATTGGCTACAGTCTTGTTGATCTGTTCAATATCAATTGTTTTTACTTCCCTGGTTATTACATAAATAAAACCACCAAATATAGCCAATGAAATCTTTATGTAAAACTCAAACAACCTATAAATTGAGCTGTTATGAGCCTGTATGAATATCGTTCTGTCATCATCTTTCTCAGCATGGTGTTTACTCCTTTTCCTTGATCCGTCAGGCTGAAAATTGTGGTATCGGATAATTAAACAAGAAAACACCCAGATTAATACTGGAATTGATAATAAAGCTATAAATTTAATCCATTCAATCATTCCTTTCCCCACTTTTTAGGTTGTTGAGATTAGACTTAGTCATCCACCACAAATACTCTCACAAGGAACCCCATCGTTGTCGCCATCAAGACTGTGCACTTTACATTCATCTAAATAAAACTTAGCTTCATCACAACTTTTCATTTCTCTGCAAACAGTTTTTCCACTGCAAGTAAAGTTGTTTTTATTGGGATTTAATAGACTTCTTACCGAAGATCGAGCTTGTGACTGTCTTGCTTTAGTTTTTTTACCAGAGTTGTGACAGTGATACTCACCTGTTTTCCGATTGTTGTGGCACCCATCAGAATTTGTTCTACCACCATGGCTTTGAGCAGTAAAACAAATGGAAAAACAAATAAATACAAATAACACCCTCACAACTAACAACATATATCATGCCTTACCATGCATCAAGTTATTTTTCAATTATGTACATAATGTTTTGGGGCAGTTGATTTAACTATTACATTAAAGGGCTAGATCCCGTTTCCAGGGAGGGTAAAGAAATGATGAATTGCTTTTTAACCTGGCCAAATTGTGGCAAACTCAATTGGTATACATATTCTTCAATGATAAAAGTTTCATACACTTAATATTTATTGAGTAAGCTCATGTCTGTAATCGTACCCGAATCAAGTAAAATAATGAGGCGTTCAACCAGGCCTGTTGGTTTTAAATCTCCTCTTCGATTAATTAAGTATCTGGAACAAGATCAGATTTCAACAGAGGCTTTTATAAACATAATCAACTCCCTATCTATTCCTGAAGATAAAAAAAACCTGATCCTCAATCATCCCAGGGTTGTAAAAGCTATGAAGGAAAATACTCAGTTTTTTTGGACAGCATCATGAGTGACAAATCTAAATACAGATCTGTGGACTCGACTAAGCAACTAGTTAATCAATATAGTGATACACAGCCATTGATACTCACTGATGAAATGGCCACCACTATGCTTAAAAGCATTAACTGTCCCCCTGAGCCTAATCAAAAGTTATTAGAGGCTAAAGCAAAGCATGAGAAAACAGTGACCAATTAATCTGTGTCATACTGCATCCGTCTCATCACTCCTGAAAAAAACACTTACTTTTTTGTACTTTCGAGTAATGACCAACTCATCACAATTTGTATTTAAATAAATTAAACCTGCCTGAAGAATTTCAAACATGTCTTGCCAACTGAGAATCATTAAATCTGCAGTATTCCTGGCCTCAAATTGATTGACCAATCCTTGAAGCAACCTTCTACAATCAATCTCGAAAAGAAACATTCTAAACTCGTCAGAGATGAAGTAGTGGCGATCATCCACTTGATGAGTCAAGCATTTGAAATAGATCTCGATCGGCTTGTTCTTCATTCTATTAAAGAATGATTTATTGAGAATTTTCGATGAGTTTAATTTCAGTGAATCATAACCATTTTGATTGATATCGTATGACTCCCTACAAATAAGGCTCATCAGTATCTTCATAGAACACAAACTGCATGCTCCTTTGGAATTGACACAAGAAAAAAGATTATGTCCTGGCTGTTTTGTGTGGTCATTGATTTGCTCGCACAACCTATTAAGAACCATGAATTTTCTTCTACTGAAGTCTCGGTCTATTTTGTTTCTCTCTCTGTAATCAAAGTGCTTTAAACAGAATTTTTTTTTACAATTCTTGTTTCAGATACAGAAAACATGGACAGAAGCTCTAGGGTTTCATCACACTTGATGCCTTCATGAGCCAACGAGTACAAAGCCAAAACTGCTGAGTTGTTAATACGATCTTCAGAAATATCTTGATTTGGAGAAAATCGATGTATTTTGACATTTGGAATTTTCTTCGGAATCAATTTATTTAAGTAATACTCCAGTCGTAGAAACGGTTTATATATCTTCAAACCATTGGGATAGTTTTTATTCAGCTTTGTTCTATGAGGGGCTAACCCACATAGGCCACAATTCCTTTTTGATAACTGGCCAACTGTAGGCCATGACTTACCGCAAGATGGACACTCACTGGTCAATTTTTCCCTATGAATAGGACATGCTTTGATCCAGTAAAAGTCAAAGACAGATGAATGATATCCTTCAAATGCACAGGACTTACAGTGTTTGACAGGCCTGTATCTTTTAACGAACTTTGAACTGTGCTTAAGTACTTCGAATTGTCTAAACCCAGATACAGTGTTTTTAACCCTCAGTTTTTCAGATTCCACAATCAACCTGTGAACCTTCTCAGCAGGGCTCATTTTCTTGATTCTTCCATTCTCAAGATTTACCCAATTGAAGTTTTCAAAAAGTTGATCCATACCAAAACTCTTTTGACTCAGATTTGACTCATACACTCGCTTAAGTCTTGAGTAAAAACTTTCTCCTGGCAGTGCAAATACCAAGCCGGTGATTATCATTTTTAAACTCTGACCAATTCTTCAACCAAACCCGAAGCTTCAATGCTGTTTTTTATCATCATGCAAATTTCATCATCGCTTTGTACACCATATCTGGGTAAATAATCAGCCAATAGAATTCGTATCATGGCAATAAAATACTGCATACCCCATGAGTGGATTTTCAAGTCTGACTTGAAATCAGAGGTGTAAACATCCCAAATCAAATGACTGATGGATTGAATTCTCCAGCCATCTTTAAAAAGTTCAGGTAAGAATATTTCGGTTTGGGATTTATCAATCTCAGCTAAAACTTTGAATAATTCATCGTGGTTCCTAATACCATGAAATAAATATTCATTTTTAAAAAACCTTCCCCAAATATGATCACATTCAGGTGTTTTTATCTTCCTCAAGAGAGGCTCAGAGGTTTTAAGGTTACCAATGAAGATGACACTCAGATTTAATTGAAAGTAAGCAAGGGCATCATGCAGCTCATTAAATACTTCAATCTGATGAGTGCTCAACCGTTGCATTTCATCTACCAAGATCACTACCTGCTTTGTACTGTTGGTACATGCCAGATCGGCAAAGTAATGAACCAGGTCATTGGACATGACATCTGCTGTTGCATGCGTTTTGATTTTCATCCTAAGGGAATAACAAAGCTTCTTTAAAATCCCAGCCACGGTTGTGACATCTCTTTCAGGAACTGAGAAAAGGTGAACAGGAACAACTTCACCCAATCTATTTTTCAAATCATTCTTGATGACCCGCATGGCAGCAGATTTACCTACCCGTGAATTTCCAAGAATGTACCCACCCAAATAACCATTCCATAACCAGCTCTGTACCTTAGACTTTAGTTGGCTGACCATTGGTGTCTCAATAAAGAAACCACTTGAATTAAAAATATCACTGCTCATCAGTACGGTCCGAAGTGTTGTTGAACATACTGACGTCCCAGGGCTTAATAATGATGTCACGAGTAAGTTTTGAGGGCTTATTCCTTAATGGTTTGACGTAAAGATTCTGGTTCTTTAATCCTACTGCTTCACTCTGAAATTCTCTGGCTACTCTGATGATTTCCAATGCTTTGTTAGGAACATGTTTTTCATTGAGCAAACTCTCAAAATATCCAGATTGATAGTCCCTGGTAAGTAACCTTTGTCTTTTAACAACCCTTTTGATCTTTTGATATGTCTTTAAACTGAGTGGATATTTTTGCCAGCTTTTTGAAGCAAATAATTCACCCAGATATTTGCCACTTTCAGTAGATGCTTTGACTGTTCTTATGTCTTTAACGTTAACAAGGATGATTACTTTTTCACCATAAAGTTGGACATCATTGATTCCAGGGCCTCTGTACCTCATTCCTGAGAATTGCACCACGGGTGTTCTTCGCTCATGCTTGTATCCATACACCTTGACCTTTTCAATTCTCTCAAATGGGCTTCTACAATGACTCTCTGCCTTGTAATTGAGCTGCAACGGATATTGTTGGTAGTGTTCATGTAGTACTTCAAGAGGATTTTTGCCACCAAGGACGTTTTGAGGTTGAATATTGTGTCCTGTAAAAATAATGCTCAAAAAGTCTTCAAGCTCTTTAATATTCAACATTGGTGGTTTCTTATGATGTCGAAGTGACTCTTTTTTTGGATCCTTGGGATTTGATCCAGTAGTTGATTTGAATCGGTGCAAGTATTTGTTCAATCGGTTGAAAGCATACTCGACTGAGTTTCTCGTCTTTGGATTTGCCGGCAGTCCATAATTTAGAGTTGAATCCAATTCACCACACACATAATCAATGATTGAATATGCGTGATGAGCCATGGCATTATCAAGTTTTAGCTTGCCAATACCCAATCTTCTCATCTCATTTGAAATGGCTCCAGGCAGACATGCCCCAGGTTCATACTGAGTATTGGGTAAACAGATATCTCTTGGTTTCCATTCTGAATGAATCTTCACCAACAATGACAGTAAATCATATTGATTGGGCTCTTTTGAGAGACATACGTGATATGCCAATATACAATTGGACTCAACATCTATGGCCAGTAACAGAGCAAGTCGTGCTACCCTCAGTGTAGATTGAACCCCGTCAACATCCACAACCACGTTACAATTAATATCCATAAGCTGTGAATCAATCTCCACCTCTTCAAAGCAGTACCTTTGCTGTGGTTTGTTTAGGGGTATGATGGCTCTTTTTCTTGCTTTCGCTAACAAGTAGCACTGTGATTGTTTATGGAAGTATTTTCTACAACTTTCCACTGCTAAGTTTTGCTGATCAAATGGGTATTGGTTGGAAGGCCAATGTTTTTCTATTAGCAGCTCTAGAAACTTTTTATGAACAACTGCAGGCGAAAGGTTTTGACCATGAACTGAATCTGATACAAATGCTTTGATCATGGCATCTAATCGTACTTTTATATCAGCATGATTCTTCAGAATATATTGAAAAGCGCCTCTTGCTCCTGAATCATTGTTTACACTCAGTCGAGTTTTCCTCTCTCCACCCAAGATTTTGAGTTGAGGAATCAATCCTGAGGTTAGACTCGGCTCCTCATAGGGTAGGCCAGCTAAACACCTATTGAGTAAATATGAAATAAACTGGCGCGTTACATTGACGTCTCGGCTGACATCGCTGATTTTTTCTCCCAACATCACTCTTGAAACAATGATTTTATTTCTGATAAATTTCTTATTCTTATCACGCGGTAAATCAATGATGTTAATACCTGGCCATGTATTGATGTCTTTTAGTGAAGGATTTTGCATCAACCTTTTCTTCCAACTCATGAACATAGTGCCACCATAGTTGAATAATTGATCTTCCTGTCTTTCAAATCCAATGCAATCTGTCCTCTATGCGCCAATCTAAAAACAGCAATTTCTAATTTCTGATTAGCCAGGCGATCACCAATCTTTATTAAAAGTCCAAATTCAGTTTCACCTTCCACTGACAATTGGTCCATGATCTTTAACTCTTCTGTATCAGTATTGATCATTTCAGCACTGAGAAGAGTTTTAACAATGTGGTGCCAATTCAGTGCAAGTGTTTCTTTTTTCAAAATTGATTCATTAGTCAGGACTTTGAAGTTAAATCCTTGTTGCTTGAAGTAGCCCTTTAGAGGTTTCTTCAACTTGGTATCAAACTTACCTTCTGGCTTCAGCTCAATAACATATCTTTTAGTTCTGAATACATAGAAACAATCAGGAACATATCTTCTGTTTTGAACCAGCAAACGAAATGGTTGTGGAACAAATGAAGTAATCAATGGGTTTCCTTCTAGCAAAGCAGCATGCAAATACTCAGGGTAAGAGTGAAATATGGCTATCTGGGGAAATTTTATGAATCTCTGGAGATAATAATCTGTAGCTCTATTCAGTTTCTTGGCTGATGAATGTTGTTGTATTGGAGTTAGTGATTCAGATTCAATCCTTACATCACTGAAAAAATTTTGAGCGAATTGTCTTTCTTGTTTAGCCATCTGAAAAAATTGCTTTTCCATTAATTTACACCAGATTTTCAGAATAGGTTGCGTACAACTGATAGAACTGTTGTACAATGTAAATTATTGATATATTTATATAATTTACTAATTTGGGATATTGAGAAATAAAGTTTACATAACAATGCTTTTAATAAACTTAGTTTACTAACTCATGGTATTCGCAAACTCATATTTGCAATATAAGCAATTATTAAATTACCGTCTCGGTGAAAAAAAACTTAGAAACAAATTGCGATGCGGCTTGTTTAAAGCCTGGAGCTCTAATTGAATTACTTAAAATCAGTGATCAGACGTTAAGATATTGGAGAAATCATCTCGACCCACGACAAGATAAACATATTTTTACTGGTAGAGATATATTAATGTATTCAGTATTCAATTTAATGATTCGAGCTGAACAAGTTCAAGTTCGAGACTTGAAAGGTCACAACTGGGCCGAGGTGTTTAACTTCTGCCATAAGTCTTCCAATCAAATTTTACTCAATAGTGCTCTGGTTTATGACGCTTATACAAAAAGCTTGTATATTGCAAAAAATGAATCTGAAATTGACCTTGAGGACAATTGGATTCATTGTGTTAAGTTTAGAGTTGCGAGAAAACTAATCCTTGATGCTTTAGACAATATAGTTAAGAAGGATAACATTGTTTATATTAATACTTATTGCTCAAATCGTTGATTTTCACCCCAAAAATAACCGTGAAATTCCTATAAGGCATAGTTAAATTTGACTTTCAGTTGCTCAACGTCAAATATAACAATATTGCAACCACTAATGTTTTTATATTTTTTTGCACAGATTTTGCTTCACAATTAAATTATTCTCTGTATACACTATCTAGAATTTATTTGTGAGCATCATAGTCATGGAGTCATTTTTAACCGATTTTGATGAAAGTTTGACTTTCGAAAAAAGAGATGAATTCAAAAGATTGCCAATAGCAAATAATATTATTAAGCTATTGAAGTCAGAAACAGACATTTCTCCAATGGTGATTGATGGTGGCTGGGGCTCAGGTAAAACAGAGTTTTCAATTAAACTGATAAATCACCTGAATAAGGCTCCAGGAAATCACAAAGTCATTTATATAGATGCATATAAAGCAGACTATAGTGATGAGCCTATCCTTACAATCATTGCTTCAATACTCAATTTATTTCCTGACCAAGATGGCTCTGTTAGAAAAAACATTATACCAGCAGTCAAATATGGTTCAAAAGTACTGATGAAAGCGGCTTTAGGCTGGACTCTTAGGCAAGATTTCGCGGATGTTGTTCAAGATTTCGAAAAAACTGTTGAAGAAGTTGGAAATGATGCAATTGACAAACTCATAAAAGATCATCAAGAAGCTAAAAAAAGTATAGAGCTATTAACCAACACTCTAAAGGAACTGACTAAAGAAAATCCTTTGATAATATTCATTGATGAGCTTGATAGATGTAAGCCCGATTTTGCTATCAAATTACTTGAAAACATTAAACATATATTTGACCTTCCTAAAATTCAGTTTGTTCTTATAGCTAACAAAAATCAACTAAGAAATTCAATAAATCACGCATATGGATTAAGTGTGAATTCACACCAATATCTAGATAAGTTTTTAAAATATAGTATTTCATTACCAGTTTCCAATGTGAGTAATGGTGAAAAAATTGGTCATTATGCAGTTGACCATTATTTTAAGCTGTTACGTGAAAGCCCAATATTATCTAATTCAGAACTCTTAAGAACTAAATACGATAATTTTATACAAAGGCTCTTTGAAGAAAACAATCTAAGCTTTAGAGAAGTGGAAACCTTAGTTCGGCATTTAGAAATACACCAAACAGTTTCACACTATCTGGGTAACATGAGACTTGGCGATTTATTGTTGACTTTACTTGGCACTTTCATTTTTTGCTTCAAACCCAAGTTAACAAGTCATATAGAACTTGAGAAATTTGATCCTCAAGAAATATTAGATTTAATTGGTATTAATGCTGATGAGTACACATTACCCAATAATGCATCAATCACTACTACAACTAGAATAGATATTGTTTCAATCGTAATTCTTGTGGATTCGCAAAGTAAATCTCCATCAGATATCAACCCTGAAACTGATTTAGTTGAAGACATAATTGATAGGGAATTCAGACCAACTGACTTTTATGGGTCAACTGGTAGGCTAAGCATTATTCTAGATACTATAAATTATCTAAAACTAAACGTGTAACATTAAAAATAGAATTCTATTTATTCATAAATTAATAGACATTTGATTTACCCATCCAATCTTGTCTATTATTTCCTAAAACAAGCATATAATAGACATTTATTCTATAAATCGATTTAATAGACAATGAGAAAGTTTGGATATGCCAGGGTATCAACATCTCAGCAATCACTCGACATTCAGGTGAGTCGCCTGAAATCTGAAGGTGTTGAGGATTTCAGGATATTCACTGATAAGCTCTCTGGGAAGCAGTTTGATAGAGATGGTTTGAATACTCTCCTGGTCAAAGTAGAGAAAGGCGACCTCATTTTAATTACCAAACTCGATCGACTGGGTAGAGACACCCTAGACATGATTAAATTGGTCAACCAATTTCTGAAACTGGGAGTTCACATTCGCTTCTTAGATGACGGACTATCGACAGAAGGAGCGACAGGTAAGCTTTTAATAACTATTTTATCTGCAATTGCAGAAGCTGAAAGAACCAGGATTCTAGAAAGAACTAATGAAGGAAGAGAAGCTGCAAAAAGACGAGGTGTGAAATTTGGACGAAAACGATCCGTAGATAGATCCAAAGTTATTGACCTTTTTAACTCTGGAATTAAAGCTTCAGAAATAGCATCTAAACTACAGATTGGTAGATCAACAGTATATAAAATATTGAAGGAATCTCTGAATTCAAATGACATTAAATGATCAAGCGAAGCAATTAACACACATTGCGTAGTGAAGCGAATAGCTTGTGGGTCTTGTGTGGTAAGATTTATAACTTTGAACAGATATGTATACAATGGATTAGCCAAATTTGAAGTTTAACTCAGCACAATCTAAAGAGCATGAACAATGAATGAACGTTCGAGAACATTAAATCACTTATTGATTTCACTTTTTTTGTTGATTTCAAACAACTCATATTCAGGCGAGTATGCACAAATCCATGAACCAATAAAAAAAGAGTATAAACAATCGCTTCTGGATGGTATTAAATCAACATACAAACAGACTGGTGAATTCAAGGACTCATTCAGTATGATTTGCGATATGGGCGAAGCAATAGAAATTGAGGAAAAAGAAGGTTGGTATTCAAACAACCCTGTCCCTGGTTTAAAGCTTGAATTAAGGGCAAGAGCAGTCACAAAAATGGGTGAAACATCTTTTAAGGCAAGTGGCTTTGTGGTTGTGACTAAAAACGGTGACGACTTAATTGTTTTTAAGCCTATTGGAAATTTAGAGAATGGTGTATGGAATGGGGATGTGTTTAATAGTTGGGATGAATCTGCAACAGAGATTGAAGTAAGAAGCGGTCGATTTGGAAATGATGGCTATGCTTCTTTTGATCTTTTAGATGGAAAAGGGTTCTTTTACAGGAACAATAATCCAGACCCTGAATATTTCTTATTTAACTGTAAAAGAATAAAAAAAACCGGCTTGCCTGTGTATGATTGGTATCATAAAGACACCGAATCAAATTTAGATCTGAATGGATAGATTTTTTTCTTGTAGGTCAAATTTCCTGGGAAATAATGGTTTGGCAATCTCAACGACAAGGTTTCTATTTTGAAAACACTTCTCTTCCTATTGATACTGTCCTTTTCGACCAATGTTCTTGCATCAGGCTCAGGAAATGGGTTCATGCAAGTAATGCTGATGGTTTTTGTTGTGGGCCTGCTTGGTTTATTTGTTATTTCACTTTTGATTGCGACCATATTAGAAAAAAAGAAAAACAAAAAAACGAAAAACTCCAAGAAAAGTCACAATTTATAATGGGCTGAATATTGAATTTTCTCGAAAATACTCTTAGCGTGGATGTTCTGCTTTTTAGACTTCAAACCCCTATAATTAAACGATGACAATATTTGAAACAATATTACTGGTTATTGCTGTTTTCTGGCTTCTTGATATGTTCACAAGTTTATATGGACCATCAGTAATCAACAAAAAAAAGGCCTATATAAGCGAATTAGAGTGGTCTTTGAGCGAACTTGAGGGCATATATGATACTGTCAGGAAATATCCTTTTGAGTTGCGAGAATTCTCAAATTGTTTTGTGATTAACTCTGAAGGCGTTAAATTGATCATGACGGCTTCTAAATTGAATGATATTGAACGAGATTACTTGGATGGTAAATGCTTGGTTGCAAATGGTAGTAAATTAGTCGATAGTCTTACTGAGTTAATTTATTTTTTGACATCAGATAAAAACGCGAAAGAATTTGATTCAAATATATCGTTTGATGATTTAAAGAGTAAAAGCAGGTATTTTGATGAAATTTGTGAAAGAGTGGATGAAAGCCTTTTGAATTTCAAAACTAAATTTCAGACATTGAAATAGAGGGTCGGCTATCATTCCTGACAAATCTTCCAAATGAGAACCTATCTTAATGTTATTAAATGGCTATTTTTAAAAATGGAGTTACAGCCACCTGCTAGATTTCAATTAATTGGCACAGTTACTTCATAACTGTGTAAACCGACATTTGATTTTAGAATCAAAACATACCCCAAAAGGCCACGATAAATCCAAGGATGAATACAACAATCATGCAGATAAAAAACACTTTCAAACCTTTTTAAAGCTGAATTTGCTCTCGATCTTGTCACCAGACTCATAATCGATGTCAGCTGCGCACATCGCTATAAACAATGAAATAATGCCTCCAATAATCCATGTGATAATCATGCCTGGACCATTTCCCATGTTTGATGCCAGTGCGTGTTCACTAAATGTGACTGTTGAGAGAAAAATGAAGTATGTCCTATTATGCGTTTTCATTTGTTGATTCCTTTATTAAGCTATATACGCTTGACTTACTGATTTTATATTCATCTGATTAAGTTTTATGAGATCTCTAAATCTAGATAATCACTTTGGCTTTAAATCATATACAAATGCCGATACACCTATTTCAGCACCGGTTTGACCTAACCTATATCCTCATCATTGTAATTGATATCCTGAACGTATTGGCATTGTTACATTGATAGTTTGTACCAGAACTAAGTGTAGTTATTACAGAATTGTCAATTCATAAATCATTTGAAAATATTTTTAATCTGTCTTTTTGTTCATCTCATCTCGTTTTTCAAGATTCTAAACAACATACAAATATTAATTCCAAAACCAAGTCCCTCAGATTACTCATTTTTTATGTAAACCTTTTTCATTGTTGATAATTTCAATGTACCACACTTATTTAGAGCGGAATCTAAACAAAGGGTTTAGTTGGGATGCAAAGGGTTTAGTTGGCGAAATGTAAAAAGGTTTAGTTGGTGTCCCAAGGGGTCTCTCAGGGTGAAAATATATTTGACTTTTATATTGTTCCAGTTGTACCATTAGTACACACGGTACATATGGGACATCTAATACGATGCAAATAACAATAGACATAGACAGCGCCACCCCCCTGTTTTCACAGCTGGTGATGCAGATCAAACAAGCAGTGGAGCGCGGGCTGATTCAGCCGGGTGATCCTTTGCCCTCGATCCGACAACTGGCCAATGACCTGGATATGAACAATAAGACAGTCGCCAAGGCCTATCGCTTGCTGGAACGTGACTCAGTGATTGAGACCAAGGGGTACCGGGGCACATTCATCCACCCAGATGCCCGGGCCAACTGTACGGTTGATCTGAATGCCTGGGTAAAAAAACAACTGAACGAAACAATCTCAGCATTCCGCAAAGCCGGGGTGACTGACTCAGAAATCCGCATCGCTTTTGCTGATGTGCTTAACCAATCCACAGGAGGTTCTCATGACTGAACTTGAGGTATTTATGCTGGTCTTTATGGCTCAGATCATTTTACTGTCGGCCTATTACCCTTCACGAGTATTGAATCGCGCCAGCCATCTGCTGACCAACTACACACCGGAGGAATACCCCAAGCTGTATCCCAAAGGTGCTGGTTTTTTTAATCGGTCAATGCGCATTTATCAGCTCATCAATGGCCTGAATTTTGTGCTTGGCTGGGTGATCCTCTATTTGGTCTACACCGGTCAGTTGCTCGATGAAGGTCGGGTTAATCCTTTGTTGCCCTGGGGATATTTCATGCTCCAAATGATCCCCTCGCAGTTCCTGGAGTTTTATGGCTTCAAATTATCCAAACTGATGAAACAGCAGGATCAGCGCACCACCCGCACAGCGCAACTCACACCGCGGCGTTGGCAGGATTATGTTTCGCCCGGATTGATGGGTTTGGTGATCCTGAGTTACCTGGGCTTTGTCAGCCTGGCATTTTATCTGGATGACTTCACCGTCTCCACCGACAGTGCCGGTTTTTTGATGAGTGTGATTTTGTTACTCGGCTTTGGCTTGTTCTTTGCTTTGTCAGCCTGGCTGATCTATGGCAAGAAAGCCGATCCGTATCAGGCCAATGAAGACCGCCTACGCAGTGTTGGCCTGGTGATCCGCACCTTCTGCTTCACCCTGATCGCCTGCACCATTTTTATGGCGCTGACCCTGACTTTTGAAAGCAATGGTATGAAGGCCATCATGCCCATTCTGATGAGTGTGTTTTTGCAATTTCTGGTATTCATTTCAATGGGATACATGCTTAATAATCTGCGCCTGGAAGACATCAACTTTGATGTGTACCGAGCCCATTCCAACAACCTGTAAGGAGTTCATCATGGAACACAAAACAATGTTTTATACCGCATATATGCTGCAGATCCTGATCATATCAGTCGTCATTCCAATGTTGATTCAAAAGCGGCTGAAAAACATGCTTAACGAACATCCGGCTGTTGATTACCCCAAATTGTATCCGGTTTCAGCGGATCGCATCGAAGCCACACTGACCACTTTCAGCTGGCTCAACGCACTGGTGGTACTGATGGGCCTGGCCATCCTCGGCCATGTCCTCTTCAGTGCCCAGGTAGAATTGTTGGGTTGGGATAACCAGGGCGCTTTAATCGTTTACTTTCTGTTGCAATACATGCCATTCATGTATTTAGGCACCCAGGGATTTCGGTATCATCAATTGATGCGCCAACTGGACACCAGCAGACACCGCAGTGCGAAGCTACAACCCAGGCATATGGGCGACTATGTGCCAGCTTCCTGGTTGGTAGCTGCTGCCTTGCTGTATCTGGCTTACATAGGAACGGTCATTTATGTGGCTCAGGACCCGTTTGAAGGCTTTGCCGGATACTGGAATATCCTTTATGTGTCTTTATTGAATTTGTTCTTTGTGTTCATGATACGGGCACAGATTCAAGGTAAAAAGTCAGATCCTTATCAAACCCACCACGATCGCATTCAGCAACAAAGACTGATTTGCCAAATACTGGCCATTGGCTGGGTGATGGCCAATCTGTTCATGACCAGTAACATGTGGTTGGCTAAACTTGACATGCGGGATTTGAATGTCGTGATTCAGTCACTGTACTTTACCCTGATTACCCTGTTGATGAGTCTGACCAGCACTTATCAACCCACTGACTTTTCAGTCTACCAGACCCAAGCGGAGGAAGCCCACTGAGGCTTCTTCCTCCCCTTTTTTACCACTTCAGGAAACCACTATGAAATTAAAACTTGCCATACAAGGCATGCTGTTGCATGCCTGTTTATTGGTCGTGCTCATGCTGCCAGCCTGGGCGATAGCCAAAGAAACCCCAGAGTCAACCGCAGTTCAACTTGAACTGTTGGCCGATGCTCTGGAGGCCAAACGCCAGGAACTCCACATTCCCGGCATGGCCATTGCGGTGATCCAAGACGGACAATTGATCATGGCCAGGGGCTTTGGCCATCGTGACCTCGCTCAACAGCTGCCGGTCACCACCGATACACTGTTTGCCATAGGTTCAACCAGCAAAGCCCTGACTGCCACACTGATTGGCACCTTGGTCGATGAAGGCACCATCAGCTGGGATGATGAATTGAGCCAATACCTGCCCGAATATCGATTTAGTCAAGAGGATCAATCTGTACCAATTACATTCCGTGACAGCCTGTCACACCGCACTGGATACAGCCGTAATGACTTGCTGTGGGCCAATGGACAGGCAACACGCGAACAGATACTGCGCACTGCTCCAGGTGCTGAACCCTGGGATAAGTTCAGAGAATCTTTCCACTACAACAACGTGATGTATCTGGCCGCCGGGCAGGCAGCGGCCCATGCCAAAGGTGTGAACTGGGATGAGTGGTTGTCTAATGAACTGTTTAAACCACTGGGTATGAAACAAGCCACTTCAGTTTTTGAACAGGCCATGAACAGACCAGTCATCGCCACCGGATATGTGTGGAATGATGCCACTGAGCAACACCTCACTCTGCCACGTCGTAACCTCAACAATGTGACTCCTGCCGGAGGTGTCTGGGCGGACGTGAATGACATGGCTCAATGGGTCAGGATGTTGCTGAACCAGGGACAATACAATGGTCAACAAATCATATCAAAAGAACAGCTGGACAACACCTGGTCACCACAGGTCAGGGTGGGTGCAGGTGTGGACTATGGCTTCGGGTGGTTCCTGCAAAGTTGGCAGGGACAATCGGTGATTGAGCATGGTGGCAGCATTGATGGCTATGCAGCTCAGGTGGCATTGTTACCCGAATCCAATCTCGGATTTGTACTGCTGACCAATGTCACCGCCACACCGCTGCAGCAAAGCTCCATGAACCTCGTCTGGGAACACCTGGCTTCTACCGCACAAGGAGTCAGCAAAACCACCTCAACTGAGGATTTCAAGCCGTTTGTGGGTGAATATCTGGCCAATTTTGCTTCCTTCAAAGATGATGTCTTTGAGGTGCTGATCACTGAACAAGGCACACTGGCTGTGGATGTGCCTGGCCAAATGATTTATGAACTGAAGGCTCCGGATGTGGATGGTCGAAGGTATTTCACCCTGACCGACACCGTAGCCGTGTCATTTGATCATGACGACAATGGTCAAGTCATGGCTCTGCGGATGCATCAGAACAGGATGAATTTTGAATTGCCCAGAAAAGACGTGCTGATCAAGCCGGAGATTGATCCACAATTGTTACAGCCCTATCTGGGCCAATATCAGTCAACCATTTTCAACGGTGCCATTGAGGTCAAAATTCAAAACCATCGACTGACCTTGGATGTGCCCAATGAAATGGCTTTTGAACTGCATCAACCTGATGATGAAGGACTCAGACAATTTCGCATCAAAGACGACATGAGCGCCCGTTTCATTGAGGATGATTCAGGAAAAATCACCGCACTGGAGCTGTACCGGGACCGGACACGCAAGCTGGATACGGCATCGAAAATTGCAGGCAACGAACCTGATCAGACCAAACTGTCTGTGGCCGATGTACTGGCCATTGGTAAACCTGAACAGCGAAAAGCGGCCCTTGAAGCAGGTAAAGTCTTTACCCTCAAGGGTACAATCAAGGTGCTGAATTCAGGAGTGACTGGTACAGTAAGCACCACTTTTGATGCCGGAAACAAATTCAGGCAACACATCAATCTGGCGCCTTTTGGCGACGTTATTGTGGTGGTTGATGGTGATTCTGGTGCCACCTGGGGCATCAACCCATACACCGAGCTGCATGGAAAATACTTGCGTCAGATGCACAATGAACACCCGGCAGTGGCCTTCAATGTGCAAGACCATTTCGACCACATACAGGTGGTAGGCAAACGTGTTCGGGATGGTCGTGACGTTCATGTGCTGCGCCTGAAAGATCAGGACTTGCCTTCTGTCACCGTGATGTTGGATGCCAACACCGGAGACTTGCTGCGCTACAGAACCCGTGTATTGAATATGGTAACCGGGAGCGTTCCGGTGACCATTGAATACAGCGACCATCGTGAGGTTCATGGATTGAGGATGCCATTCAAGTCCACCATCACCAACCCAATGATGGGCAAACTGTTGCTGGAGTATGATGAAATCCAGGCCAATGTAACTGTGAGTGATGATTTGTTTTCCACAGCCCGTCCGAAGTCAGCTGACTGACACCAGTTGCCAGGTGAAGAGCAGGTTATGATGACGCCTGTTCTTCGTCCTGAGAACTGTCAGAGACTGCGTCTTCCATTTTTTTGGCAATGCTCTTCAGGGCCCGATCCATCAATGGCAACTGTTGTAATGAGCGGCATTCCTGATTGCGGAATTTTTCAGCCAATTGTTCTCTGAACAAGTCCATTACCCGGCCTCCTTTACCGTTCACAAACAACAATTTACCACTGATCGGGCTGATCCAGGATACTTTCAGGCGTTGAATGCGGTCTTTACCATACACTTCTATCCAGTCGTCTACCTTCACATCCATGGCTGCCTGATGAAATTCATCCTCAACCACATCCAATTCTGCCGGTGCTTCCGTTGGGTCTTCATCGGTGGTCATGTATGCAGCCACACTGGATTGCTTATTGAATTCTTTGGATAACTTCAGTACTTCCTGCGGATCAATGTAAGCCAGGTGTTTATTGGTTTTACTCAATCCATTGATTTGCAGTAACAACTGTTTGATCTCTTGATTTTTTTCTTCCAGTTCTTGTTCCTGAAAAGCCACCAATTTCAAACCTTCCTTCATCACCTCACACATTTTTTCAATCACCAGTTTACTGGTCTTTTTTTCTTTGTCCGGATTGGCTGCTTTAACCAGATCAGCAACAAACTTCTGATACTTTTTCAGCAGCTTGGGAGACTCTTTGGCACGCAGTTGAGATAACACCAGTACGTTGGCCCAGGGCTTGAGTAGCAAAGCCCTGATGCCGTCCGGAACTTTGCGTTCTTTGAGTTGCATTTTGAGGACCTTGGCGGCTTCTACCTTGGCCTTATTGAGTCGCTCACGACCTGACATTTTTTCAGAATGCCGACGCTCAACGATCATGGTTTTCTTTTTGACCTGTTGATCAAACTGAATGAAACGAGTGATCAGCTTTTCATAGTTGATGCTTTTTTCGTGATTCTTCAGTATGAAACCGACAATTTCCTTGATTTTCCCCAGGAACAAACCCTTGTCATCGGTTTCTGGAGTCCACCCTATTGATGCCTGTGCCATGATGTTCAACAGTTGCCGCGCATTGTTCTTTTTGTCTGAAAAGAAAGTTTCATCCTTGAGGGCAATTTGCAGGTATGGCAGTTGAAGTTTCGACAAAACCAATTGGATGGTTTCCGGTAGGTTGCGATCTTCAACCAGGAATTGAAACAACTCTCCAATCAAATCTATGGTGCGTTCATCGGCTTGATTGATTTTGGTTTTGCCAGACAAGGCCTTGAGTGATTTAAGCTTCTTCAGCAGCTCATCTTTGAGCTCCAAAGGACTGATCGATTGTTTACTCTCCAGTTCCTGATCACTCAGCAATTCCACTTTGATTTGATCCAGAGCACTGGATAACTGCGAAAACTCAATGATTTTGGCAGGTGTGTATTCACCGCCCGGCTGTTCGCGAACCTCTTCCCGGTCCGTGTGCAGGATGTCAGCGATTTTCTTGTAGTTTTCATCGGTTTCCGACAAAGCCTGTGCCAGATAATTGATGGAGTTATTGACCTGATTCGATGGTGTGCTTCGGTGTTTCACTTCGAACCTGATGTCCGGCAGGATGCCTTTTTTCTTCAGGTATTTATTCACCAGCTTATAAGCCGGGCCCAACGACTCGACCATGTTTTTCTCAAACAGCTTGATGATGATCAGCTTGATGTTATTCTCTGATTTCAACACACTGAGTGAGAGGGCAAATGCATTGACAATGGCCTCAGGACCGATGGGATTGCTGCTGTCATTGATCTCATCAATCTGTGCCAGCTCAGCAAATCGCTGATTCAGAAGATACAATTCTTCATGGTATATCTGACTGATTTTACCGGTGACGTTATTGATCGCCAGTTTCTGGTCAAGATCGTCCTCTTTCACCAGGGTCAGGGTTTTGCGGTCATGATCCGTCTGTTCTGCCAGCTCAACAAAATATTTATGATCGTGATTTTTGAATTTCTGAAAGATGATGTTGATGTTTTTGGCAAACACGCGCATCAGTTCAGCATTGTTCTTGCGGGTGTCACCAATGGCCGCAAAATACTGATTTTGTTGGTCGTTGTTCCGGGCTGCTTCAGCCAGGTCAAAGAAAAAATCGTTCAACCCATCATAAAATTTTTTCAGGCGGGGGTTGAGGAATTGCACAAACAATCGATGAACCTCATGCAAATGCCTGGTGAATTGTGCATCACTGTGCATTTTTCCTGAGGCCATTTTTCCTGCGTTGGCAGTGTCATCATTCGACAAATCGTTCATTCGGACCGGTTTTCCTGTTTATAATCATGCGTGTAGGTACATATATATCCTATTTTTTTTTTGCCCAAATAACAACCAGTAATCTTGCTCATTGACACAGATTCAGACCAATTGATAAGACCTGCGCCTGATCAAACCAATTGCCTGACCAAATTCATGACATTAGATTTGATCACAAACCGCCCGTAAATCAAACCAACCAGCCACAAGGTGGACAACAAGGCGCCCAATGACCATAAACTCACTCCCCAGGGAAAGCTGAATGGGAGGGCAAACCAATACACCGTAATCACATAGGCGGTGACCAGTCCCAACAAACCACCGGCGACAAAAGCCAACAGCCCCAACACCGTCAGTTCAATGATGTTAATCGCATACAAATCTTTGGTGAGCATACCCATCAGCCTGAAATAAGCGCTTTCCTGCAGGCGGTCCTGAGATGTGGAAACCAGTGAAGTCAATAAAATCATCAACCCTGCCACCACGCTTAAGCCAGTGAATATCTGCACCAGTTGAGTCAATTGATCAACAAAGCCCTTGAGCTGTTTGGCGATGCTTGCCCCGTCCAGGGTGGTGATTCCGGGAAAAGCCCTGGCGATGTCAGTTTGCAACTGAGGTATGCGTTTGGCCTCAACCCGGGTGGTGGCAAACTGAATCTGCGGTGCTTTATCCATCGCTGCAGGCTCAAACATAAAATAGAAAAACGGGCTTGGCCCACGTTGAAACCGGCTTCTGATACTCGACACGTATGTGGTCACCGGCACACCTTGTACATCAAACACGATTTGGTCGTTCAACGAAACCTGTAAAAACTCAGCAATGGTATCCAGGATCGAAATGGGCACCCCTTGTAATGCCGGATTCTCAACAAATAACTGCGCTCCTTTGAGGCTGCTGATCAATTGCTCAGTCGGTAACACTTCAGTACCGTAACTGAGGTTAAAAATACGGGTGATGTTGTCATAATTACCCAATTGATCGCGCAACACCTCTGCCTTGATACCATTGACTGTTTCAATTCGTGCACGGATCACTGGGTAATAAGTGACCGGGGCAGCAACCATGGCATTCAACTGTTCGTGTTGTTCACTTTGTACATCCAGCATGAACATGTTGGGCGAACCTTCGGGGTAGGTGCTGATCAGCTGCTGGTCAATGGTGTGGTTCAATGCGGTAATTGTCCACATCACCATCACAGCCATCGACATGGTGGTGAAGAACAGCATCGACTGGTTACCTTTGCGAAAAATATTCTGAATCGATAATCTGAACAACCAGTTTTTTATCCAACCACCAGAAATGCTCCGCCTGAGGGTGCGCAAAATCAATTGCGCCAACAGCCAGAACACCAGACTGATCACCAATAAACCAACGGCCACTTGTAATCCCAGCCACCAGGATTTGAGCTCCAAAGACATCAACAAATACAAACACAACAGTGACAACAGCCACCAATAACGTGAGAAATACCATTGTGGTGCAGACTGTGCCTGTTGTTGCAGCACGGCCACGGGTTTAATGCCAGACAACCCCTGGATGGTGCTGTGGGTCATCAATAAAGTCAGCGCACCTGCGATCAACAACACCTTGAGAACACTGACCTGACTGATCGCCAATTCCACATTGGCCGGAATGATCGCAGCAAATGCATCATGGCCCAGATACATCACCAATAAACTGATGCCATAAGCCAACAACACTGCGATCAGGGTCATGCCTAAAAATAACCGGTAATAAGCAGACTTGAGGTGGCTGACCGGCTCACCAATGGCTCGACGAATGGCGTTGGTCGACTGTTGCCGGTTGACAAAAGCTTTGACCACACTCATTAAGCCCACACCGGATAACACAATCACTGCCACCACCAGCAGTTTCAGGAACTGCAGGAAATTGGCGGACAAAGCTGAAATACTGGTCTGTGCCTGCTCAACTGGAGTGACTCTGATTTTGCTGTTTGCAGTGAGTTCCTTTAAGGTACTGATTTGGTTTGCTTTTGCCTCACCGATCGCTTTGATTTCCAGACGATGATTGACTCGGCTGCGCTGTCCCATGAGCTGGGTTTTTTCCAGATCTGCATTGAGCATCAATACCCGGGCACCAAAGCCAAAGGCCGTCAATGGCCGGTCAGGTTCAGCGATGATTTCATCGGCTATGGTCATTCGTGCTTCACCCAGGGTGATTTCATCACCCACCTGCAGATTCAACCCGGTTAACACCTGGCGTTCTACCAGCACTTCACCAGGTTGCAGATTTCGCAGTGAACCACCGGCTGCAAGCTGCAACTCACCATACAGTGGATATGCAGGATCCACGGCCTTGACCCTGACCAGCAGGGACGCTTCACCGGCATAAGTCATGGCGTTGAACTGACGGTCATACACCACCTGTTCATCAGGCAATGTGTCTATCCAATCAGTCACTGCCTGAGGGAATGGTAATCTTGAGCTGGCTACGATGTCACCACCGACCATGGCTTTTTGATTGTCATTGATGTAGTCATCAACCGCGGTTTGCAAGGAGTCCAGGGTAAGGTATGCACCCAATGAAACCAGCAGGCTGAAACAAAACAAAACCGGATAAACCCAGTGACCAAACCACTCCCGGCGCACAATCAATCCATTCATCAGGGGGGCTTTCTCTGCCTTTACTTGTGCCATGCTCACCTCAGACCAACCGGCCATCAACTATGGTGATGGTGCGGTCAGCCATTTTAGCCAATCCCGGATCGTGGGTAACAATGACCAGCGCGGTATTGAAGACCTTTTGCAAATCCAGCAGCAAGTCCATGACCTGACTGGCATTCTTTTCATCCAGGTTGCCGGTGGGCTCATCTGCGAACAAAATTTTTGGCTGCGCCACCAATGCCCGGGCGATGGCGGTGCGCTGTTTTTCGCCACCTGACAACTGATGTGGAAAACTGTTGCGCCGGTGACCCAACTCCACTGCATTGATCAGCCGGTCTACCCTTTCAGGATGTCGCTCACGGGCTATGCTCAGCGGGAATTCAACGTTTTCCTGCACCGTCAAAGTTGGAATCAAATGAAAGGACTGAAACACAAAACCAATGTCTGATTGACGCTTCAGGGCCAGGTCTTCTTCTGTCATTGCTGTGAGGTCTTCACCATTGAGCACTACCGATCCGGTGGTTGGCTGATCCAGGCCTGCCAATAAACTCAACAGGGTTGATTTTCCGGAGCCGGATTTCCCCATGATGGCGACAAATTCGCCTGGGTTGACGTGTAAAGAGATGTCTCTAAGTACGTCGATGCTGCTGTCATCCAGAGCAAAAGATTTGTCGATATTGGTGGCGGTCAATACGTGTTCAGTCATCATTGTCTTCTATGGTGTGTTATTGATTAATTGCTGCAGGACAGGCAACACCGTTGGCATTATATTGCGTTCAACGATGACCTCGTAGCCTGCTCGTGTGGGGTGTATCAGGTCGGCCTGGTTCAATTGTGGATCGCCGGCCACGTGTGCAAGAAAGAATGGAATCAATGGCACATCATGGCGGCTCGCCAGCTCAGGATACAGGTTTTTAAAGCCTTTGACGTATTCACGGCCAAGGTTGTCATAGATTTCCATGCCACCCAGGATCACCTGAGAGCCAGTGGCCTCAATCCGATTGATGATTTCGCTGATGTTGTTGCGGGTCAGATCCAAAGGCAAACCACGCATGGCATCGTTGGCGCCAATGGTCAGAATGGTCAGTTGTGGCTTCAACTGTAATACCCAGTCCACGCGGCTTTTCAATCCAGAACTGGTTTCCCCACTGAGCCCCGAATTGACCACCTTGACAGACGGATAGCCGGCATCGTGCAAAGCCTGCTCAAGCAGCGCCGGGTAATTGCCATCAGCAACCACGCCCAATCCTTCGGTCAGGGAGTCACCGAGGGCCAGAATGGTGAATGTGTCTGACTGTTGTTCAGCCGCCTGATCCTGTGCAGCCGCCTGGACCTGGTTGTTATGTGCTACCTGTTGCTGACTGTCACAGCCAGCCAGCAGTACCATCATCGCCAGTCCCCACCAGGCGCTGGCAGGATTGTGTTGTTTGATTACGCTCATTTGACTCAATGTATGTGTGTGTTCATCCGGAACAATAGATAATAAGTCACGAAGTATAGGTAAACAACAATCAATTTACTGTGAACCCCGATTGATCCTGAATCGCTGACTCCAACCACATCTTTCACCCAATCATCACCCACTGAGGCTAAAATAGCCAACTGAATCAAATGGGAACATTGCATTGAAATACCTCAACAGCACAAATGATCGTCACGGCAAACGCAGCAGAATTGGTGTGTTACTGGTCAACCTGGGCACCCCCGATGCGCCCACCAAAAAAGCCTTGAAAATTTACCTCAAAGAATTTCTATCGGACCCCAGGGTGGTGGAACCCAATTTTCCCCGCTGGATCTGGTGGCTGATCCTCAATGGCGTGATCCTGAACATCAGGCCCAAACGATCTGCCGAGGCCTATGCCAGCATTTGGAATGAAGTGGGGGAAGGATCTCCATTGATGGCCATCAGTAAACAACAGCACCAGGCTGTTCAGGCCTATTTCCAGGAACACCAGGTGGACATCATACCGGTTCTGGCCATGCGCTATGGCAATCCATCGATTGCCCATGGGTTGTCTGAACTCAAATCACAGCGCGTTGACCGCCTGCTGGTACTCCCCCTGTATCCACAGTATTCAGCCTCCACCACCGCTTCGATTTTTGATGCCGTAACCAGGGAACTGCAAAGCTGGCGACTGATTCCGGAAGTGCGCTTCATCAACCACTACCATGACCACAGTGGATACATAAATGCCCTGGCCCGTTCTGTACAACAACATTGGCAACAACATGGTCAGCCTGATCAATTGGTGATGTCATTTCACGGCGTTCCCCAGCGCTACCTGCACAATGGTGACCCATATCACTGTGAATGTCACAAATCCGGTCGCCTGCTGGCAGAAAAACTGGGGCTGAACAAAAACCAGTATCAGGTCACTTTTCAGTCTATTTTTGGCCGTGAGGAATGGCTCAAACCCTATACCATGGAAGTACTTAAATCATTGCCGGCCCAGGGTCATAAACATGTACAAGTGATATGTCCCGGCTTTGCCGCTGACTGTCTGGAAACCCTGGAGGAAATCGCCGTGGAGAACAAAGGCTATTTCACCGGGGCCGGTGGAGAACAATTCAGTTACATCCCGGCGCTGAATGCCGATGAGGATCACGTTGCCTTTCTCAGTCAATTGATCATGGCACACAGTCAAACCTGGCTGGAACAAACTGAACCCGATAAGGCATTGACAGAACAACGTTACCTGCAGCACGAATACAACCAAAGCGATAAATAAATTTCAGGATATATCGATACTCCGGATAAGTACCCTGCCATGTAAGTGGCAGATGACTCAATTGAAACTCCGGAGTAACCATGAACATAATCTTCACCGCAGGCATCTGTCTGATGCTCAATCTGACCACCCTGCACGCCAACAGCCGACAGGACAACGTGTTGCAGCAAGTGCGTGCTGACCTCAAAAAAATAAACGCTGCACAATCATTCACCAACAACCATCACCGCAGTACGGGTGGTACGGTGAGTGTCGGTGCTGCCGGCGACGCCGATTGTGATTTCAACATGGGCCCTAACCGCATTCAGGATGCCATCGACTCCGGGGCACAGCAAATTCTATTAAGCACAGAAGACAGCTATTTTGAAAACCTGGTCATCGATGACACCAACATCATCATCCGCGGCGGTTATGCCAATTGCACTGCCGCAGATAACGGATTGATCTCCGGTGGCAGTGCCATCATTGATGGCAGTTTGTCCGCAGAACCCGTGATCAGCATCACTGGCAACAACACCCGCAACAACGTGCGACTGATCGGGTTAACCCTGGAAAATGGTCAGTCCGGTGGTATTGAAACCAATTTAACAGACGCCCTGATCGAGTTATTCCAGGTCAATATCATCAACAACAGCAATAACAATCAAGGCGGAGGTATTTCGATATTCGCCGGCAACACCGACCTGTATGCCCATAATTTATTCATCAGTTCCAACACCGCACTGTTTGGCGGTGGCATTGGCTGCCAGGGGTTCCAGGCCTCCGTGACCCTCACAGGTATCAGCAACATCCATAACAATCAGGCCATCGGCACCGGCACCGGCAGCAGCGCATCCGGCACAGGTGGCGGGGTTTTTCTGGCTCAGGGCTGTACTTTTTCCATGTACTCAGGCGGCGCTCCTGCCGATGTTCAGCTGGAAAACACAACAGAACAGCTGGCCGGTTTGGGCGGTGCAGCACTGTTCAACAACAGCGCCAACCGCATGGGTGGCGCCATTCACTCCATCAATGATTCCAAAGTTTTCCTGTTCGGCCAGCAAATGTGTGCCGATGGCCAGTGCCTGGGTGATGATGCCACGCCCTTGCTGGTCATCAACAATTCCGCCGATGCCGACGCCATGGGTGCCGAAGGTGGTGGAGCCATCAGTCTGTTGCATCCAGACAATGAAGCCATCATCAACGGGACACGCATTGAAAACAATAACTCCGGCGGCCCTGGAGGAGCTTTTCTGGTCGATGACGGGGCCTCACTGGTGGTTTACCGGGACCACAGATCCTGCTGGAGCGATGTGTTTTGCAATGCCTTGTTCGGCAACGAATCCGGCACCGCTGTGGGCCTTGGTGGCTTGTTGTACAACCGCAATGCACAGGTCGACATCAGTAACGCCTTCATCTCAGAAAACCGGGCCGATTTTGGTACCGTGGTCTATGGCACCGGTGAACAATCGGTGACCCGCATCGAAGGCAGCATCCTCAATGAAAATGGTGAGGACGGTGCTGGTGGCTGGTCTGACAACCATGTGCTCAGTGTCAGCCTCGGTGCCACCGCTGAACTGGTACACAACACCTTCACTGATAACCGCGCTGAAGTGGCGGTATTCAATGTCGATCCGGCACTGAATTCATCTCTGAACCTGCAGTCATCAATTGTCGATGATGCCAGCTCCGGTGACGTGCTGAATGCCGCAGCAGGCATCACCACCATTCACTGCCTGATGGCCCATGAAGACCTGTCATTCTCCGGCACCCAGGTGGCAGTGGATGACCCGGAGTTTGTCAATCCGGCGATGGGCGATTTTTCCCTGAATCCAATGACATCACCGGCCATTGATTTCTGTGATGACAGCCAGGCGAACATCCAGCATCCGGACATCAATTTTGAATCCCGAGGCTGGGATGACCCGGGCTTTAACAACAATCAGGGGCCATTTGATCTGGGAGCCGATGAAAGCCTGGTCAATGACATCATTTTCGAGGACGGGTTTAATTGAACAACCCTCCTAGGATTTGATTTTGATCAGGTCTTCCCAGCGGGTGGTGAAAGCCGCGGATTTTTTCTCTGAGCGCATCACCCACTGTTTGCTGAAGCCTTCGGTGCCGCTGCGCAGTTTGCCTTTGCCGTAGCGGTCATTGATCTGGTCCATCACCTGCATCAGTTGATCGTTTTTACGACTGACCGGCTCCGGATTAAACAGGTCCTGCTGTACCGAACCTTTGTCACTGAGGTTAGCCAGCATGATACCCACTTTTTTATACTGAAAGCCACGTTTAAAAATCCGTCTGAGGCCATGTGAGGCCGCTGCCAGGAAATGACCTGTGTAGTCACTGGGCTGGGGCAGCTGCAAGGTGATGGAATTGCTGTACTGGCGGTCATTTTTGGAAAACGGGTTGGTTTTGATCCCCACCGTCAGACAGGCTGCCACCGAACCCTGTTCACGCAAGGTCACACAGCCACGACTGACGTGGTAGGCCACCGCTTCTTTGAGCAACTGATAATCATCAGACTTGTTACCAAAGGAGCGGGTACAGACGATTTCCTTTTTCTTCTCCGGATCGGCATCAAATTCAACACAGGCCACCCCACGCAGTTCCATGATGGTGCGTTCCATGTTGACCGAGAAACGTTTACGCAGGGTTTTGCGGTCGGCATCACGTAATTGCAAAGCGGTTTCAATGCCCATCTGATTAAGCCGTTCGGACAGCCGCCGGCCCACACCCCAAATTTCCCCCACCGGCAAATGTTCCAATGCCTGTTTGATGTGGTATTCATGGGACAGATTCAGTACGTTGCCATCAACTTTGAGTTTCTTCGCGTAGTGATTGGCGATCTTGGCCAGGGTTTTCGATGGCGCCAGACCAACACACACCGGCAAGCCGAGCCATTGGTCGATTTGTTGCACCATCTGCTGGCAGTGCCGGGTCAGATTGAGGTGTTCAAAACCATCAAAGCGAATGAAGGATTCATCGATGCTGTAATTTTCCACCTGATCACTGTACAGCCCAATGATGTCGTCCACCCGGTTGGACATGTCACCATACAACACATAGTTGGAAGAAAACACCGCAATGTTGTGCCGCCTGACCAGGTCCTGGATCTGATGCAGCGGGGCGCCCATCTTGATGCCCAGGTTTTTCACTTCATTGGAGCGGGCCACCGCACAGCCGTCGTTGTTGGACAGCACAATCACCGGCCTGCCCTGCAACTGCGGGTGGAACACCCGTTCACAGGACACATAGAAATTATTGACATCACACAGCGCAATCATGGGGCCATTATCTTAACCCCGGTTCTCGTTTTCTGAGAAGCGATTTATGAATAATCGGATTGGCATTCAATGATCACACCCAATGGGTTCAAAGTCATTGATTCTGCGGTGCTCATTTCAAATCACCCTCACTCAACTCCCTGGCTCACAGCCACTTGATTTCCGGGGGTTGAAATGGTTCACGAAAATTTGACTCAGTTTGACCGGTGTGTGGTTGATTGGCGGTCTGAGCCAGCCAGATCAATGACAGGTGACGGTCACCACCACCTTGAGTTTTTCCACCGGCCACCATACGCCATCAAACAACCGCTCTGTTGTCTGAGTTGATTTGTATTGAACCGACTGCACAGACAACAAACCCGGACACACCTGGTTGGCAGGTTCTGCCAGTTGCGCCTTGATCTGTGCCGTGAGCACTGCTGTCTCGGGGGCTTCAATGTGATAAGCAGTGCCAATGACCTGGAACACATGGGTGTTGTTCTTCAACGTCTCCAGAAACACTTTGGGGTCCTGCTCCATCGCATCTTTACACACCACCCTGGCCAGCAGGTTATATGAATGATGCCTGCCACCATCGGCATGGTCCAATACATACAGGCGTTCGAACACCCGGTCAGTGAAGAGCACATCACCATCACACAGCTTTTCAATGCGTTTGTCCATTGATCGCTCCAGTATGGGCCTGACTGTGGCTTCTTCGGCTGAATGAGCCAGGGCCATGCGCTGATGAATCAGCTGCCAGCCATAAGCTGTCTGCCGCACAGCCACGGTCTGCACATCAGAATGCTTAATGCTTTGGGTTGAAGCAAACAACACACAGCCTGATAACAGGATGCCTGAGGTGAACACCAGCAGTGATTTCACAGTTTGCGCACAATGCTGGTAACCACCCCCCAGATTTGCATTTCCGTCTCACCACTGATGCGGATGGGCTGGTAAGCAGGGTTTTCCGGACGCAGCTCGATACCGTCACGGGTACACAGACGTTTAACGGTGAATTCGTTGTCAATCACTGCCACCACGATGCTGTTGTGCCTGGGGTTGCGGGAACGATCGATGACCAAAAGATCGCCTTCAAAGATCCCCGCACCAGTCATTGAATCACCTTCCACTTTGGCAAAAAAGGTGGCGGTTTTGTTGTGGATCAGGTATTCATTCAAGTCCAGCGTGTCGCCCAGGTATTCGGTGGCAGGCGAAGGAAAACCGGCCGGCACTTTGGGTTCATAAAACGGTATTTCCACCCGCGAGGTGCGGGGTTTGATCAGGGTCACTTTACTCATCGGCGGTTACCTCTATCTGTTCGGCCCTTGGGGTCAGATCTCTGGCCCCGGTTATCGGGGTGGCGATCAGGTTCATGTTGATTTTGGGGGTCAGTAAATGACGCAACGCTTCACTGTCGGTCAGCGTCGGATCCAGCCACATATCGATCAGACTGTCATCTTCCCAATCCAGCATCAGCGGTACTGACTTGCGGTGGATGTCTTCCCATTTGGGGTTACCGGGACAGGTGATCAC
Organism: Marinicella sediminis; assembly: GCF_002000055.1. Classification (GTDB taxonomy): domain Bacteria; phylum Pseudomonadota; class Gammaproteobacteria; order Xanthomonadales; family Marinicellaceae; genus Marinicella; species Marinicella sediminis. Next base: position 69,427 of record NZ_MVBD01000004.1, read on the forward strand.
CGAAGCGGTGGTCAGGGTTTCGTCATTGATCTGGTATTGTTTATAAATCCCCCCCAGTGCCAGCGCGCCACGCTCTGAGGTGATGTGGTGATACTGCTTGTTCTGGCCTTCGATCACCCCGGAGGCTGGCATGATACAGCGCGAGGTACGGAACAGGGTTTTCGTCAGCGGCGAAGTGTACAGCTTGTCCCAGCGGCTGTTGAAGGTGGCGTACTGGTAGTTGGGTTTCCCATCCTTGCCCAGCAACAACCACCACTTGGCATCTTCCAGGTAACGGTCATTGGTGTCTTCGGTGACAATTTGAATGGTTGAAGCCGGCACCCGGATACCCCGGGTTTCCACTTGTGAAACCCCCAAAGCTTCAGTCACCGCGTGGGTGAATGGATCATTGATGACATTATACGCGCCGCACATGATCCCATTATAAGCTGAGCGACCTCAAGGCTCCACGCCTTTGCGTCATTTTACTCCTGAATCGCTTCCACCAGTTCATACGACCACGGTGATTTGATCACTTCGATTTTCACCACTTTGGGCTGTTTCTTATCGATCCAGAAATATTGTGACGGCGCGCCTCCCGAGTACTGAACTTTATAGGTATCAAAGGTGCCGGCCGGGACGGTAATCTGTTCTTCGCCTTCGTAGGTGATATCAATCAGCCGCTGATCGGCATCATAGCCATTGAACCAGTTAACCAGCAACGGCTGTTCAGCGCTCACTGGCAACAGGTGAGCCAGCATGATCAGGCTGGTCCGTTCAGTGGTTCCTGGCTTCAGGGTTGCATCAATATCGACCGTCCCCTGTGGCTTGAACGGTTCACGTGCCATTTGACTGTGACCGGTAACCTTTTGCCCTTGCCAATGCAGGTCAATATTCACCGGCTGCCCCATGGCTCCGGTCATGGTTAAACTCAGTGGCGCCAGCTTAGACCGGCTGACCTCGGCACGGATGTCAGCCTCAATCTTGTAAGCTTCGATGGTCGTCTTTTCATGCAATTGATAGTACTCATCCGTTTGACTGAACGCATGAACCGACTGGCCCACCACATCACCATTGAGTTGCATGTTGAACGTCAGTGAACCAGAAAACCAGTGGTCATTGAGTGGCTGCCAGTCGGTCAGGCCTGCATGGGCACGGGTAGGTGCTGAACGCAAAGTATTGACCACCACGTGTTCACCCTGACGTACCACCTGAAACAAAAAATCGAAATTGGCTTCGTCCAGATTGGTCACTGATTGCCCGGACAACAAATGAACCAGCATCGGTGTGGTGTTGGAGTGACCAACAATCATGGCATTCACATCCTCTTTGAGCAACTGTTCTTTCAAACCCGGCAAGTCACGGGGGTCATAACTGGTGACTTCAATACCAAGCTGTGCAGCCAATGGTCCGGCAGTTAATTGGGTGCGCTGATAATCGCTGGCATAAACCTTTTTAATCCCGGCATTGGCAAGCATGCCAGCCAGATTGGCCGCTCGCTGGTAACCTTGCTCAGTCAACGCCGGGTCCTTGCTGCCATCACTGGCCTTTTCAGCATGCCGCAGCACATAAAAAGTCGCCGCCTGAGCATTGACGCTTACCGCCAACAACAGAAACATCATTATCCGCTTGATTGTCATCATTTCATTCCAGATTTATGGTGTCATTGATTCTATCAATAAAAACCAGTCCGGCCATGGTCAATTAGTCATTAATCAACACTGATCTGCTGTGCTAAAATCATTTGAATCAATCATCAAAAACGGGGATATCATGAAAAGTGTGTGGACATTCTGGTTCTGTTTATTGCTGAGCGCTGCGGTACAGGCAGGTAACGATTTCAGCATCAACATCAATCCATCAGGCGGAGAGACCATTGGCAACTACCCGCTGGTCATCAGTGGCATACCCAATCCATTATCAGTTACCCAAGTGCTGGTCGGTGATCAATCATGTGGTAATTTGCAGATCTCTGCGGTGGATGTCATCTGTAACGTGCCTGCCGGAACCGGTGACCAACCTGTGCTGGTGTTCAGTGATGCCACTCAGATTTTCAATGGTGACTCACACATTTTTGCCTACAATGCGCCGTTGATTTCGCAAGTCAATCCAATCTCAGTCCCACAAACCGGTGGGGTTGTGGTCAGCATTGGTGGGGCCAATTTTGGCACCACGGCTGGCCAGGTTTTGGTGGGTGGCATTGCGTGCCAAATTCTGGCCTTCACACAGAACTCAATAGACTGCCTTGTTCCTCCCGGACGCGGGCCAGATAAACCCATCACCGTGATTCAGGCCAATGGAAAATCAGGCAGCCTGCCCAATGCCGTTTCATACCAACCCTGTGCCCCCGGCTCGTTCAATAACAATGGCCAATGTCTGCCTTGTGCCGTGGGCCGCTTCCAGGACCAGGCAGATCAAAACAGCTGTAAAATCTGTGAACCAGGCACCTTCAGCGCAGTTACCGGGGCCACTCAATGCACTGCCTGTGCGCCCGGATCATTTGCCAGCATGGCTGGTTCAGCCCAATGCAATGCCTGTCCGCAGGGCCGGTTTCAGGACCTCTCTGGCCAGGCACAATGCAACGACTGCGCATTAGGTACTTTCAATGATCAGATCGGCGCCACCAGTTGCAGCGCCTGTTCCGTGGGCCGTTTTGCCGGCAGCGAAGGATTGAATGCCTGTACAGATTGTCCGGTAGGTACCTTTCAGGATCAGCCAGGTCAAAGCAGTTGTCAGGCCTGTTCGGCCGGCACTTTCAGTGACATCACCGGAGCCATCAATTGCAACTCCTGTTCGGCAGGCACTTTTGCCCCCACTGAAGGCCTGGCCAGTTGCAGTGCATGCCCACAGGGCACTTTCCAAGACAGCACCGGACAAGCTTTTTGCAAGGCTTGTGAACCAGGCACTGCGAGCAACGTCACAGGAGCTGATTCATGCCCGGCCTGTCTGCCAGGCACCTACACCAATACTTCAGGCGAACTGAGCTGTACCGCGTGTAATGAAGGAACCTATCAAAACATTGCCGGACAGGTGTCCTGTAAGGCCTGTGGGCCGGGTACTTTTGCAGAAAACACCGGCAGCAGTGCCTGCACCTTGTGTGCAACCGGGAAGTATCAGGACGGGGTTGGGCAAAACACCTGTTTTGATTGCCAGCCCGGGACCTTTGCAGAATTCAGCGGCGCTGCCCAATGCAGTCAGTGCCCGTCGGGTAGTTTTCAGGACCTTGCCGGTCAACCCAATTGCCTGAGTTGTCCCGACAGCACGATTCAACCAGCTCCCGGGCAGACCCAATGCCTGGGACCTGGACAGTGTGATGCAGTTTTTGGCTTATTCTTCTCGGAGTTTGAAGCCGGGCTTGAACCAGTTGGCGGTGATCAATAAGCTTCACCTGATCTGATGAATAACTCTGGTACAATGCCGGCTTTTGTACCAGAGTTTCATTGTGTTCAGAAAATCAGTTTCATTTTTCATCCTGGTGGCTTTGTTTTGGGTGGTGCTTTGGGTATACATTCCTGACCGCACGCCTGACCAGTTTTCCTTCAGTGACATGCTGCGCGGAATATTGCTGTTGTGTTCTTTCACGGCCTTTGGTTTTGCTTTGCTGATGCTGGTCATTCGCTATTGGGGACTGGACTTGGCCAGCCGGCTGTTGCCTCAGGGTTCCTTGCTGATATGGCTGGGCAAGCATGCCTATGAGTACAGCCAACCCAAAGTCTCGTTATTGTGCCAGTATGTAGGAAAAGCCAGGTCCACAGAACTACAAATCCAAATCAACAAATCACAATTACACAATCATCAGTTGATCGCTGCGTCCCCCCCTGTTCGGGTTCAACTGGGGGTGGTGACTCAGGATCCGGTGATCACCTGGCACAATGACCAAGCAGGCATGCACCAGGCCAATCTGCGATTACTCAAAACAGTCAAAAAAATGGGGCGGAATGTCTCCTACCGGTTGATCATCACCGATGACGGACATAGTCTGATCCGTCAATGAGGTGTCAATGCGTCAATTGCCTTTGGTGAGAATGCCCTGTATCGAGGGGCGGCGCAATGCATCGAGAAATAAGCTATAAGAAGGCCTGATTTTGTGATCCTCTGAGAGTTTAAGGTTAACTTTTTGACCGGCCTTTTTGTAATGTACGTACAGTTGCGCCTTACCCTTGCCGTGTTGCTGTAACAAGTCATCTATGTCATTGGCCAACCGCTCACTGTGTGCTTTGCTGACGAAGCAGATGCGTTCACAGTACAAAGCAACTGCAGATTCAACATCATACAACTGGCTGACAGAAGTCACAAAAATCTCATTGTCTGGTTTGCCGTCTTTACCTTTGAATGTTTTCATACCGGCTGTGCCTTCTACCCACAACATGGCATTGGGTTCCAGCAACTCCTGGTATTCATAATAGACTTGCTCACTCAGGCTGAACTCAAATGCACCCGACTGATCAGTGATCCTGACTTTCATCTTACCCTTGAAGCCCGGGCGCACACCGACCACCAAGCCCAGAACCCGAAAATCCCTGGGCTTGGCGTTTTTGATGTTCATTTCTGTGAATTGAGCCAATTCAAAAGTCATCACATGAGACAGACATGAACTGGCCAGTCGCAAAGGATGATCACTGAGGAAGGTTCCGGTGACGGTTTTCTCGGCCAACAAGCGTTCCAGGCTGGGGTCGTCAGCCACTTCAGGTAATTGGATGGATTGATAAGAACTGTTGCCGGTGGCATTCCCAAATAAATCAAACTGGCCGGAATCACGATCTTTGGACATTTGATCAGCGGCTTTGACCACCTGTTCCATACCCACCAATAATTGTTTGCGGTTGTCATGTAATTGATCAAATGCACCTGATCTGATCAGTGCCTCCAGGGTTCGCTTATTGACTTTGCGCAGATTTACCCGGGTACACAAGTCTTGAAAAGATTCAAAAGGACCATTCTTTTCCCGGGCCTCAACGATTTCTTCAATGGCACCCTCTCCAACACCTTTGATGGCTCCCATGCCATAAATGATGGCACCTTCCCTGGCTTTAAAACGATACACCGATTGGTTCACATCTGGTGGCCTGACCAGAATTTTAAAACTGCGTATGTCATACAGCTGATTGACCACTTTTTCGGTGTTATCCATATCCGCAGATAACACCGCAGCCATGAAGTGCACAGGATAGTGCGCTTTCAGGAACGCGGTCTGATAGGACACCAGGGCATAAGCAGCCGAATGAGACTTGTTGAAACCGTATCCGGCAAATGTTTCGATGTTGGAAAAAATATCAGCTGCCAGATCACCATTGACCCCACGTTCCACTGCCCCATCAATGAAGATTTGCTTCTGTTGAGCCATCACTTCATGAATTTTCTTACCCATGGCTTTACGCAGGATGTCGGCCCCACCCAGGGTAAAACCTGACAACACCTGGGCGATCTGCATCACCTGCTCCTGATACAAAATCACCCCGTAAGTCGGTTTCAGGATGTCGGTCAGTGATTCGTGCAGGTAATCCGGAGTCTCCATGCCATGTTTACATTTGACATAGGTGTCGACCATGCCTGAATCCAGCGGGCCTGGCCGGTAAAGCGCCACCAACGCAATGATGTCTTCGAAACTGTCTGGCTTTAAGCGCCCGATGAGTCCCTGCATGCCCGCTGATTCCAGCTGAAACACAGAGGTGGTTTTGGCAGACCTGAGCAACCTGAAGGTTTTTTTATCATCCAGCGGGATCAGATCAATATCAGGTTTGTCACCGGTTTCCTGCTCGATGGATTGCAAAGCCCAATCTATGATGGTCAGTGTTCGGAGCCCCAGGAAATCAAATTTAACCAGACCGATGGATTCCACATCATCCTTGTCAAACTGAGAAACCACGGATTGCGAACTTTCCTCCACATACACCGGGCAAAAATCACTGATGGCACTGGGTGCAATCACCACCCCACCGGCATGTTTACCCACGTTGCGCTTAAGCCCCTCTAACTTGAGCGACAGATCAATCACTTCCTGGGCTTCATCATCCTCATCATACAGTTGTGCCAGTTCCGGTGCTTTTTTCAGTGATTCGGTGAGGGTGATCCCCAGGTCGTTGGGAATCAGTTTGGCAATACCGTCTACCACTGGGTAAGGATAACCCAAAACCCGACCAGCATCACGGATCACCGCTTTGGCATTCATCGACCCATAAGTGATGATCTGGCTGACCTTTTCCTTGCCGTATTTATCGGCCACGTAGCCAATCACTTCATCACGGCGATCCATGCAGAAATCGACGTCAAAATCCGGCATTGAAATCCGCTCTGGATTCAAAAAACGCTCAAACAGCAATTCATATTTCAGCGGATCAAGGTTGGTGATGCGCAGCACAAAAGCCACCAGCGAGCCCGCACCTGAACCACGTCCCGGACCCACAGGAATCTGATTTTTTTTCGACCAGCGGATGAAGTCAGAAACAATCAAAAAGTATCCCGGAAATCCCATATCGAGGATCACTTTGACTTCATGTGCCAGTCGATCATGGTAATCCTGTTCGCTGTAATCAGGATCCGGGCCATGCTTCTCGAGAAACTCATTGAGGTTGTCTTTACACAGTTGAGCAAAATAACTGTCAATGGTCAAACCTTCCGGTATCGGGAAATCCGGGAGGTAATAATCTTTGAAATTAAAGTCCAGGCTGCAACGCTGTGCAATCAGGTGGCTGTTTTCCACCATCTGAGGAAACTGAGCAAATTCAGCGGCCATCTCAGCAGTCGACTGAACATATTGTTGCTGGGTGTATTCTTTGGGCCGTTTTGGGTCGGCCAGTACGTAACCCCGATTGATACAAATCCGCGCCTCATGGGCGTTGAAATCTTCCGCTTCAAGAAACCGGCAACGCCCCGTGGCCACCAATGGGACCTGTTGATGTGCAGCCATGTAAATGGCGGCCGAATGAATGCCCTCTTCGTGTTCCCGGCCGATCCGGGCAATGGCCACATAATAACGATCACCAAACACGGCTTTCCAGCCCAACATGGCGTCCAGTGCCATTTCCAGTTTATCATTGGCTATGTGGTGCCCTATATCACTGTGCAGGCTGTCAGCCAAGACGATCAGCCCTTCATGGTGCTGAAAAATGAATTCCTGGTTAACCCGCGGTTGATGAGCTGCATTGCGATTGTATTGAGCGTGAGAAATGATTTGACTGAGGTTCAGGAACCCGGTGCGATCCTGACATAACAAGGTCAACTCATAAACCAACTCCGGATCATCCGGGTCTTCTACCCAGATATCGGCTCCGATGATCGGTTTGATGCCGGCTTTCAGGGCGGCATTGAAAAATTTAACCGTGGCAAACACATTGTTCATGTCGGTGATCGCCACCGCTGGCATACCCAGTTCCTTGATCTTTTGAATCAGCTGAGGTATCCGAATGGTGGAATCCACAATGGCGTATTCCGTATGCACATTCAGATGAACAAAAGGTTGAGCCTGGTTCATCGCAACCACTCCGCTTGTAACAGGTTTCTCACCGGAGCGAAACTTTTCCGGTGATGGGGAGAAGGGCCCTGGGCTTTGAGTACAGCCAGGTGTTGTTGTGTGCCATAACCTTTGTGACGGTCAAAGCCGTAAGCAGGGTATTCCTGATGCAGTTCTGTCATCAAAGCATCACGCGCACTTTTAGCCAGGATCGACGCCGCACTGATCGCCGCCACCTTACCATCACCACCGATAATGGCTTGTGCGGGGAGTTGAAAATCAGGGCATTTATTGCCATCGACCAACACTTCATCCGGCTGCGTACTCAGCGCCTTCACTGCTTGCTGCATGCCCTGCATGGTGGCCTGCAAAATATTGATTTGGTCAATGACCGCCACATCAACATGAATCACCGACCAGGCCAAGGCCTGCTCCATGATCTGTGGTGCCAATGTCAGCCGTTTGGCTTCACTGAGTTTTTTGGAATCATCCAGACCGGGAATTTCATCCCGCAAAATCACCGCAGCCACCGTCACCGGGCCAGCCAATGGCCCACGGCCTGCCTCATCGACACCGGCAATTAACACAATGACTCCGCCAGATTCAGTACGGCCCTGGCAGCCTGATCGGGTTGTGCAGTCAGCAGCGATTGATGAATGTGATGAAACTGCATCATGCGTTGTTCAGCCTGCGGGTCATTGATGACTTCCCTACAGGCAGTCAGCAGGTTATCAGTGGTCAGATCATTTTGCATCACTTCTGGCACCAAAAAGTCACCGGCAAGTACATTGGGCAATGAATAATATGGTAATTGCATCATGCGAAAAGTTTTGACCAGCCACCAGGTGATTGGTGAAATGCGATAGGCAACCACCATGGGGGTTTTGCTCAGCAAAGCCTCCAGAGCCACCGTTCCAGAGCCAAGTAAGGCAAAATCTGCGGCTTGCAGCAAGGCACTGGTGTCATCAACAAAGTTCAGCTCCAACTGCTGTTCTGCTGCTAATTTCGCCACCTGCTTTTGCTTGGCTTCACTGACATTGCTGGAAACCACTTGCCACTCGTCACTGGTGTTCAGTTTCCTGACGGTTTCAGCAAACACCGGGGTGAGCTCTTTGATTTCACGGTTTCTGCTGCCAGGCAACAGAGCCAGAATTTTTTTATCTGACAACCCCAACTGTGCTCTGCTCCGTTGTTTATCTACCTGCAGCGGAATTTGTTTGGCCAATGGGTGACCAACAAACCGGGCATCGATACCCGTCCCTGAATAACATTCGACTTCAAAAGGGAACAGCGTCAGTAAACCGTCGATGAAGCGGGCCATTTTGTGTACCCTGCCCGGTCGCCAGGCCCAAACGGATGGGCTGACATAATGGATCACCGGAACGCCATGTTTTTTCATGGCTTTGGCAATGGAAAAGTTCAGATCTGGTGAGTCCACCCCGATAAACAGATCTGGCTTCGATGACAGGATGGTGCGAACCACTTGTTTTTTGGTTTTGAGCAGGCGTGGCAGGTCTTTCAACACTTCTGCCAGACCCATCACCGAAAATACTTCATTATCCTGAATCAATTCAGCGCCAGTGGCTTTGATGTGCCGGCCCCCAACAGCGACAAATTGACATCCTGGGTTGAGGCGTTGTAAATCCCTGATCAGATCGGCGCCAATCAAATCGCTGGATGCTTCCCCGGCAACCACGGCAATTGTGACCGGACCTGTTGACATCAACGAATGATGCTGCGGCTGGATGCTTTGATGAAATCGACCATCATCTGGACATCTGCTGACTCACTGGCCAGAGCCGTCAGTTCATCCATGGCTTGTTCCAGTTTCAGATCTGATTTATAGATAATGCGATAGGCTTTTTTAATGGCCGCAATCCGGGTGGCATCAAAGCCACGTCGTTTCAATCCTTCAAAATTAATTGCCCTGGGCTTAGCCGGATTACCCTGAGCCATGACAAACGGTGGCACGTCTTTTTGAAAACCAGAATCCATGGCTGTGAAGGCATGGGCACCCACCCGGCAAAACTGATGCAATTTTGTGAACCCGCCAAGGATCACATGATCACCGACATGCACATGTCCGGCCAGTGAACTGCAATTGGCCAGAATGGTGTGATCACCCAAAATGCAGTCATGAGCAATGTGAACATAAGCCATAATCCAGTTATGACTGCCCACTGTGGTGATGCCATCATCATCCACCGTTCCCCGGTTAATGGTCACGTATTCACGGATGGTGTTGTGGTCACCGATCACCAGTCGGGTTGGCTCATTTGCAAACTTCTTGTCTTGAGGGTCCTCACCGATTGAGGCGAACGGATAAATCTTATTGCCCCGGCCTATTTCGGTGTGGTTGGCCACCACCACATGAGACTTCAACACCGTGTCATCACCGATCACGGTATCTGCTTCAATGATACAGTAAGGGCCAATGCTGACGTTTTCGCCAATACGGGCACTGGGGTCTATGATGGCTGTTGGATGGATCATTTACTCTTCTCTGCACACAATAAATCAGCTTTGGCCACCACTTTACCGGCAACCCTGGCTTTGCATTGATACATGGTCATATTTTTGATGACTTTTTTGATGTGACACTCAAACTCAACCTGGTCACCGGGCACCACAATCTGACTGAACTTGGCATTGTCTACTTTAACCAGGTAGAACAACGCATCATTGGCCAGCCCTTCCCGGGACAGTTGAGTCAATACCCCGGCTGCCTGCGCCATGGCTTCTATCACCATCACGCCAGGCATCACTGGATGATCCGGGAAATGGCCCTGAAACTGAGGCTCATTGAATGTCACATTTTTGATCGCCCTGATCCATTGACCGGGTTCATATGCCACCACCCTGTCGACCAGTAAAAACGGATAACGGTGAGGTATCAATTCCATGATTTGTTCCACACCGATGGTTTGAGCTTGCTCAGTCATTGATTTTTTTCTCCAGTTGATTGATTTTGCGGGCCAGTTTGTCCAGTTGCCTGGTCCGAACCGCATTTTTTCGCCACTGACTGGTTTTTTGTAAGGGCGATACTGAACTGTATGAGCCGGGTTCTTTGATTGAGTGGGTTACCAGGGCCATGGCCTGAATGGTAACTCCGTCACAGATGTTAATGTGTCCCACAACACCAACACCACCACCGATCATACAATTTTTTCCGATCACAGCTGAGCCCGCTATGGCGGTACAGCCTGCAATCACCGTGTGGTCACCTATGACCACATTGTGTCCAATTTGAATCTGATTATCCAGCCGCACATCCTGACCCAATATGGTGTTTTCTATGGCACCGCAATCAATCGTAGTATTGGCGCCAATTTCACAATCATCACCAATTTCAACCACCCCGGTCTGGGGAATTTTCAACCAGCCATCTTTATCACGGGCCAGGCCGAAGCCATCGGCTCCAATCACTGCTCCAGGATGAATGATTACGCGATCACCGATCCGGCTGCCAGCTTCAATTTTAACACCGGTCCTGATCTCACAATCGGCTCCAATCACCACGTCTTCTGCGATTGACACATGTGCGGCCAATCGGCTACCTGAACCAATCTGTGAACGCTCACCAACCACTGACAATGGGCCAAGACTGACATCTTCGGACACTTGTGCTGTTGCTGCCACCACCGCTGTGGGGTGTTGGCAATGTGGCTGCTGATTATTTACTGCGAACAGATTGGCTACTTTGGCAAACACCACATAAGGGTTATCCGCCAGCAAGGCGTTGCCGGAAAACTGATCAATCATACCTGGTGAGATGATCACTGCTCCGGCTTGGGTGCTGGCCAGGTATTTGGTGTAATTTGAATTCGCCAGAAAGCTGATTTCATCGGCTTTTGCGCCATGCAGCGTACCCACCCGCCGTAACCGGACCTGACCATCTCCCTGGTATTTAAGTTGCAATAACTGTGCGAGTTCGGCGAGGGTTTTCATGGCCACCCCTCATTGTCCGGAAGAATAATCAGACCTGAGCTGCTGCAGAATCTCATCAGTGATGTCGATGTCATCATTGGCATACAAAATGGCATTGATCAATATCGCATCATAACCATTGTCCTCAGCATACCTGGCCACCACTGTTTTGATTTGATTTTGCACCTCATCAACCAACTGGGAATTGCGGATGGTGATGGCATCTTTCAGGTCTTCTTTGGCCCGCCTTACCTGACGGTCCAGGATTCTGGCACGCTCCTGCAATTCAGCCAGCTTGTCCGGGGTCATGAAATTACCCTCTTTGCTGATGCTGTCCTCCAGTAACTTGAGGTCCGATGCCTGTTGGGCAATTTTGTTATTCTGTTCCTCAAACTCTGCAGTGATGGTGCGGTTGGCATCCAGTATCTGCGGAGAACTGTTGATCAGGGTGTTCATATCCACATAGCCGATTTTGCCCTGTGCATGGGCCATGGTAACCCCAAGTGAGGCCACCAACATAAACCGGATCAGTGTTTTGAACACAATCATGAGTGATTAAAAAGTGTTACCAAAGGTAAATTGTAACCGCTCTGTGCGATCAAGGCGATCGTTATTAAATGGTAATGCATAAGAGATCACAATGGGACCAACCGGAGCCTGCCATTTAAGGGCAAAACCGGTAGACATCCTGAGTTCTCTGGCTTCGAAAGAATCAATGTCATCAAACACGTTGCCCACATCAACAAACCAGGCCAACCTGGCAGCGTTGCTGCTGTCTTTGGCAAATGGCGTAGGAAAGATGACTTCAGCCGAGCCCACCACTTTCAGTGAACCACCAATTGGATCACCTGAGCGGGACGTGGTTGGAAAATCAATTTCTTCCTCACGAACACCACCAACCAGTGACTTGGGCCCCAGGGTATTGTCATCATACCCACGCACTGAATTCACCCCACCGGCAAAGAAGTTTTCAAAAAACGGTAAACCGGAGGAGTCGCCATAACCATCGCCGTAACCAATTTCACCACGCAATGATAAAGTCAGTTTATCGGTCAGAGGGAAGAGGATATTTTCTTTCAGGTTAATCTTGTAAAACTCAGCTGTACTGCTGGGTAAAGAGGCTTCAAAACCAATCGAGTGATAAGCACCCCGGGTTGGATTAAAATAGCGGTTCCGACTGTCTCTTGCCCATCTGGCCTCGGCTTTGTACAGGGTGAACGCCCGGCGGTACTGGAACGGAATGTTGATCAGTTCACCTTCCACCCCGGTGGCTGGTGGGATGCTGCCATCCGGATAACATTGTCCGGTCAGGTCTGGTAAGGTGGTGTCATCTTCGGGACGGACAATCGCCTGACACGAATAGGCATAACCGCCCAGGGCAATCAGATCATCAACAATGGCATCGGCTGTGAAGCCTTCATTGGCACGCAATGAAATGCGCTCATATGAAAAGTTGGTATAAATCCGGTCAAACTCTGTGATCGGGAAGCTCGCCTGTACACCCAGTGCGCCATTGGTTGAGTTGTACTGCGCAATGTTGGCATCTCCCTGATCAATGTTGGTGAAATTCATGCTGTAACCCAATGAAATCCCGTCATCAGTGAAGTAAGGGTTTTCATACAACAAATTCAATCGTTTGTAGAAGTCCGATGTATTCACCGCCACGGATAAGGTGTTACCACTGCCCAACAGGTTTTGCAGTGACACACTGGTCGAGAAATTCAAACCACTGAGCTGTGAATAACCCAGACCAAATGTAAACTGTCCTGAATTTCGTTCCTTGACTGTCACGTTGACATCGATTTGATCCTCTGTACCGGGGACCTGTTCAGTTTCGATTTCAACTTCTTCAAAATATGGCTTTTGTTGCAACCGCAGTTTGGAGCGGTCGATCAATGCCTGCGAGAACCAGGCGCCTTCAAACTGGCGCATTTCCCTGCGCAGGACTTCGTCTTTGGTTTTGGTGTTTCCTATGAAGTTGATCCTGCGAACATACACTTTTTTACCTGGTAACACAAAGAAAGTCACATCAACTGTTTTTTCTTCTTCATTGATCTGTGTCACCGGTTGAATTTCAGCAAAAGCATAACCCCGATTGGCCAGCACCGCCTTCAGGGTGTTGTTGGTCATTTCAATGTAGTTTTGAGCAAACACCTGACCTTCGGTGGTCAGCAGGTATTGTTGCATGATCGATTTGTCATAAATCAGGTTCCCGGTCAGTTCCTGTTTACCAAATTTAAACTGATCACCCTCCTGAATGTTGGCGGTGATGTAGATGTCTTTCTTGTCGTTACTGATGGTGACTTGGACCGACTCAACTTCGGCGTTCACATACCCACGGTCCATGTAATAGGATTTCAGTTTTTCCAGATCTCCATTGAGTTTTTCTTTGGAATATTGATCATCCTGCGAATACCATGAAAGCCAGTTGGTGGTATCAGATTCAAATGCTTCTATCAATTCTTCGTCAGTAAAAACCGTGTTGCCTACGATTTTAATGTGTTTGATTTTGGCTGACTTGCCCTCATCAATGTTGATGTTAACCAAAACCCTGTTTCGGTCCAGCTCCTGAACATTGGTATCAATTTCAACGTTGTATTTGCCCCGCGAAAAAAACTGATTAACCAGCTCATTTTTAACCCGCTCCAGTTCCAACTGATCAAACACTTCACCTTCAGACAATCCGATGCTGTTCAAACCCTGCATCAACTCTTCGGTTTTAATGCTTTTATTACCATCAATGCGAATGGTGGCAATGGCCGGCCGCTCATCGACCTGGACAATCAACACATCACCTTCTCGCAACATTTTTACATCATGAAAATAGCCGGTCGAAAACACACTTTCAATCGCCGAGCGGATACTGGCCGCATCAACCGTGTCACCGCGTTCAATCGGCAGGTAAGAAAATATGGTGCCATGAGAAATTCTGTCCGCACCCAGAATTCTGATGTCGCTGACCGCAAATGGATCCAATGCCTTTACCTGAAACGATAAAAACAGCAAAAGTAAAATGATATTTCGCATAGGTTTTGATTTTAATATTTTTTTGTATTTTAAGTCACTGACCTTAAAATGTCGTTATAAAAAGCTAAAGACATCAAAGAAAATAGCAGAAACATTCCAATGAATTGGGCCTTCATCTCGAATTGTTCGCTGAGGGGTGAACCCTTGATTTTCTCAAACAGCAGAAACAACATTTGACCACCATCCAGCATCGGTATTGGTAACAGGTTAATGATTCCCAGACTCAAGCTAACCAAAGCCAAAAATGACAAGTACCAGGAAAACCCCCGTGAAGCCGAATCATTGGCCACCTGAGCGATGGTAATCGGGCCTGACAGGTTTTTCAATGAGGCCTTGCCGGTTACCAGCTTCCACATCATTTCAAGTGATTTGCTGGTGATTTTCCCCACCTGCCCAAAAGCCTGTGTCACCGACTCAAGCGGACCATAGGACAAGTTAAAAAATAAACCACGGTAGTAATTCAGATCAGCTTCGGCCGGAGGTTGCGACCGGACACCCAGAATCTTACGACTGCTGTCATCCGGGTCGGTCATCAATGCCGGCACCTGCACTTGCTGAGGTAGTCCGTTTCTCAGAAACTCCACATTGATCGGCCCTGTTTTGATGGCCCCTATGATGTCTGTCACATCATACCAGTCGGTCACCGCTTGTCCATTGATGGCGGTGATCTCGTCTCCCTGTTGTAAACCCGCTTTGGCTGCCGGCAACCCTGCTTCCAGTTCATCCATGATGGCCGGAACCGGAATGGTGTAAGCTTTCAATCCAATGTGATCGATCAACTTTTCTTCGGGAACCCATTCAGGGACTCTGGACAAGTAAAGTGTTCTGTTCAACTGAGTACCTGTTGCAGTCCTGACTTCAACCGTTACATCTCGCCGGTCAATGCCAGCAGTGATCAACTGTAACGACACATCAGACCAGGTTCTGATGTCTTCTCCATCAATACTCAACAACTGGTCTTTGCCGGCAAATCCAGCTTCAGCCATCAAAGCTGTGGGTTCATCTATGGTCGGGTGGATTTCATTTTTTCCAACCACAAACATCAGCCAGTACAATGCAAAGGCCAGGATAAAATTAAATGCCGGCCCGGCAACCATGATCAGGAATCTTTGCCAGATTGGCTTATGATTGAAAGTTTGGTCCAGCTCTTCAGCTGGCACATCACAATCACGCACATCAAGCATTTTGACATAGCCACCCAATGGGATGGGGGCCACCGCAATTTCGGTGCCTTGCTTATCATAACGTGACCAAATGGGTTTGCCAAAACCGACGCAGAACCGCAACACCCTGACTTTGAACAGCCGGGCCATCCAGAAATGCCCCAGTTCATGAAAAGTGACCAATACCCCAAGGGTGATGATGAGCCAGAAAATACTGCCAAATAAGGTTTCCATTGAAATTAATTCGCTTGTTTAATGAGTTGTTGTGTCAGTACCCTGACCCGGCGGTCCAGTTCACTCAGCTGAGCCATGGATTCGACCGCTTCTATGGGTAAAGAATTCAGTATTTTATCATTCATTTCAGGAATTTGCAGAAAGCCAATCTGGTGATTCAAGAATGCTTTTACCGTCACTTCATTGGCGGCATTCAGGATGGCAGCGGCAGTGCCGCCATGACGAATCGCTTGTCTGGCCAGATCAAGGCATGGAAACTTGTGGTCATCAGCAGCAGTGAACTGCAGCTGACCAACACTGAGTAAGTCGAGAAAACTGGCATTGTTGGTGATGCGCTGACCAAGCCCCAGACCAAATGAAATGGGTATTTGCATGTCCGGATCGCCCAACTGTGCCAACACCGACCCATCCAGATAGTTGACCATCGAATGAATGATGCTTTGTGGGTGCACCATAACACCGATCTCTGTTTCCGGCATGTTGAATAACCAATGGGCCTCAATCACTTCCAACCCTTTATTCATCAATGTGGCCGAATCAACAGAAATTTTCGCGCCCATGTCCCAACGTGGATGCGCCACTGCCTGTTCTGGAGTGATGCTGGCAAATTCAGCTAACGGTTTTTCCCAGAATGGACCACCTGAGGCAGTCAGTGTGATGCTGGCCACACCAACAGGGCGTTCGCCCACCTGATAAGATGTACCAAGACACTGATATATGGCATTGTGTTCGCTGTCAAGCGGTATGATACGTGCGCCTTTTTCGCGGGCTCTTGGCATCACCAGTTCACCTGCCGAGACAATCGACTCCTTGTTTGCCAGCAACAGGGTTTTTCCTGCATCCACAGCTGCCATGACAGAGGACATGCCAGCGTTGCCGACAATACCGGCCACCACCATGTCAACCACGGATTCATTAACCAGTTGGTTCAGCGCCTCATGACCCATCGTGACCTCAATTCCGCTGGCTGTTAGCCCCTGCTGAACTTCTGGGTACGCCGATTCACTGGTGACACAGACCACAGCTGGCCGGAACTCCAAAGCCAGGCGGATCAATTTGGTTGCATTGTTGTGCCCGGATAAGGCAAATACCTTGAATTTTTCAGGGTGTTTTCTGATGATTGCCAGGGTGGAATCACCGATGGAACCGGTGGCACCCAATACCGCCAGTTGTTTCATAACCAGCTCAGGGCATAATGAAACAAAGGCGCAGCCGCTATCAGGCTGTCAAAGCGATCAATGAATCCGCCATGACCGGGCAATAAACCTGAACTGTCTTTGACCCCGGCCTGGCGTTTACCCAGACTGGCAGTGAGGTCTCCTACCACTGAGAACAGGGCAATCACCATCATTGCCAGCATGGTTGACCACCAGGGCAGATTCATCAGTTGACTCAAGACCAACGCATAGATGGCCACAAACAGTTGAGCCCCGATGACTCCTTCCCAGGTTTTCCCCGGGCTGATGTTGATCGCCAGCTTATGTTTACCCAGGGTCTTACCACTGACGTAAGCTCCAATGTCAGCAACCCAAATAAGAATGAAAACTGACAGGGTCCACCACTGACCGGATTCACGGGCATGCAAGGCCAGTAAACTGATGGCAAAGATCATGATGGCAATCACTCCAAGAATGCCTTTAATCAAGACATCCGCGGTGGAGTTGGCCTGTCCCCAACGGTAATTAAGCAACCACAATAAAGCCAATAACCAGATCACCACATAAGTGATGATCAGGGGTTGCAAAGCCAGTAAATTCTGGTGATAAAGCCATAATGTCAGGATCGTTATCATCACTGCATTGAGAAAAGCCAGTGGCGATTTCAGTTGATTGATCTTCAGCCATTCCCAGGTTGCAGCCACCTGAATAACGGCTACCAATACAGCCATCCACAAGGCTGTTCCATAAATCACAATGGCCAATAAAACCGGCGCCAATAAAAGGGCTGTAATGATGCGTTGTTTAAGCATTGATTTGTTCACTGGTTTGGCCGAAACGGCGTTCTCTTAATTTGTATTGACTGATCAGATTGCGCAATTCATCGTGTTTGAAATCGGGCCACAGGGTGTCAACGAAAAACAATTCCGCATAGGCAATTTGCCACAGCAGGAAATTGGAAATCCGCTGCTCACCTCCGGTTCTGATGAGCAAGTCTACAGCAGGTTGATCACCCAGGCTCAAGTAATGATTGAATTGCACTTCACTGATGTCATGCGGATGAATATCCCCATTGGCTACTTCAAGACACATTTGCCTGGCGGCCTGGCAAATGTCCCATTTGCCCCCGTAATTGACAGCAATGTTGAGGGTCAGCTTTTGCTCAGCAGGCTGTAATGCAGCAACCTCGTGCATTTTATTTTGTAAGGAATCGGAGAATTTTGACAGATCGCCAATGAATTGTTGTTGCACACCCTGAGCCAGCAATTCGGGCGTCTCCTTTTTCAGGGAACGCATGAACAACTCCATCAGGCGCTGTACTTCTTTGGGTGGTCTTGACCAGTTTTCACTGCTGAAGGCAAACAAAGTCAGGTGAGGTACCTGTTGTTCAACACAGGTTTCAATCACTGCCCTGACAGACTTGACCCCAGCCTGATGACCAAAGGTGCGCGGCCGTTTACGCCGGGTTGCCCATCGCCCGTTTCCATCCATGATTATGGCGATGTGCTTTAAAGTCATTATCAGTGAGCGCCGGCTTTCAGATTTCCATCAGTTCTTTTTCTTTGTCAGCGATCACGTCATCGACCTGATTGACAAATTTATCGGTGACATCCTGCACCCGCTTTTCTGACCCATGCAAATCGTCTTCAGTGATTTCTTTGTCATTGAGCAGGCTTTTCAATTGTGTATTGGCATCACGCCTGATGTTTCGGATGGCAATTTTGCTGTTTTCTGCAATTTGTCCAACCAGTTTCACCAGATCTTTTCTGCGCTCTTCGGTCAATGGTGGCAGAGGTATTCTGATCACCATGCCAGCACTGACTGGATTCAGGCCAAGGTTTGATGACATGATGGCCTTTTCAATCGGTGCAATCATGGTTTTTTCCCATGGGGTTACAGTCAATGTCCTTGAATCCTGTACAGCCACATTGGCCACCTGGTTCAATGCCGAAGGCGAACCATAGTAATCAACCATAATGCCATCCAGCAGACTGGTGTTGGCACGACCGGTTCTGACACCTTTCAACTCATTGTGCAATGCTTCAATGGTTTTACTCATGCGTTGATTGGCTTCTTTGATAATGTCTTCTATCATCATGTATCTCCTGATTAAGCAGTGACAATGGTTCCAATGTTGCTACCCTTGACGATGTCCATCAGGGCGCCTTCCTGGTTCATGTTAAATATCTGAATCGGCATTTTCCGATCTCGGCACAACACCACAGCTGAGGTATCCATCACCGCTAGTTTCTTTTCAATCACTTCATCGTATGTGAGGTGATCGTATTTGAAAGCGTTGGGATCAGTCACCGGATCAGCAGAATAAATGCCATCAACTTTGGTCGCCTTCAAAACAATGTCTGCATTGATTTCGATGGCCCGGAGGCTGGCGGCTGAATCGGTGGTGAAAAATGGATTGCCGATGCCAGCAGCAAAGACGGTGATGTTGCCTTTTTGTAAATGACGTATGGCACGTCTGCGGATGTAATCTTCACAAACCTCGTGGATGCCAATGGCTGACATGACCCTGACTTTGATGCCTTGTTTTTCCAGGGCGTTTTGTAATGCCAGTGAGTTCATCACCGTAGCCAGCATACCCATATGATCGCCAGTGACCCGATCGATACCGGATTTACTCAAACCGGCACCGCGGAAAATGTTACCACCTCCGATCACGATGCCAATTTGAACGCCCAGGGCATGAACCTGGGCGATTTCTTGTGATATGCGATTGATGACCTGAGGATCTATTCCATAGTCCTCAGAGCCCATCAATGCTTCACCGCTGAGTTTCAGCAGTATTCTTTTATATTTCAGTGAATCAATTTCCACGAGCTTGTGCCATTACTTCCTCGACAAAGTTATCTTCTTTCTTTTCGATACCTTCGCCAACTTCAAAACGCACAAATTCTACCACATCTGCGTTTTTGGCACTTAATAATTTCTCTACGCTCATGTCAGGGTCTTTGACAAACTGCTGACCTTTCAAAGTGATCTCAGCCAGGTATTTTCTGATTCGTCCACCAACCATTTTTTCAATGATTTCAGCTGGTTTACCAGAATCCTGCGCCTGGGCAATGAGGATTTCTTTTTCTTTTTCCAGTTGCTCTGCAGGAACCTGCTCTTCAGCAACATATTCAGGATTGGCAGCAGCCACATGCATAGCCAGGTCTTTAACCAACTCATCATCACCACCGGTAACAGACACAACCACACCAATGTTTTTACCATGAGAATAGGCACCCACTTGACCACCATCAGCAGCAGTGATCAGCTGAACACGT
Source organism: Marinicella sediminis (assembly GCF_002000055.1). Lineage (GTDB taxonomy): Bacteria > Pseudomonadota > Gammaproteobacteria > Xanthomonadales > Marinicellaceae > Marinicella > Marinicella sediminis. Next base: position 89,648 of record NZ_MVBD01000004.1, read on the forward strand.
CGCAATTGAACATTTTCACCAATTTTGGCCACCAGATCAGTTCTTGATTGCTCGAGGGTTTTACCATCCACTTCGGCATTCATGACAGACTCAACATCAGAGGCTTTGTGTTGCAATGTGGTGGCCAGCACCAGATCCGCAAAAGCCAGGAAGTTTTCATCTTTGGCCACAAAGTCAGTCTCACAGTTGACTTCCACCATTACGGCAGTTGTGTTGTCATCTGAAACTGCAATTTTGATGATGCCATCGGCAGCCACTCGACCTGATTTTTTGGCCGCTTTAGCAGCACCTGATTTTCTCAGATTTTCAATTGCTACTTCCAAATTGCCATCGGTTTCAACCAATGCTTTTTTACATTCCATCATTCCGGCGCCGGTGATTTCCCGTAATTCTTTAACCATAGAAGCTGTAATGCTCATCGTTTTTTCCTCGTTCAATATGTGAAAATAGTCCGGCCCCTTTACAAGGACCGGACTTTGGTTTTTGACATGTACCGAAATTTTATTCTTCGGTTTTCTTAACTACTTTTTTCTTCGTTGTTTTTTTCTTGGTGGTTTTCTTTTTGGTGGTTTTCTTTTTGGTGGTTTTCTTGGTGGTCTTTTTCTCGTCGTCTTGCTCTTCAGCTTTAGGCTCCTCAACCACTGCTTCAACTTTCTCTTCAGCCACCTTTTCTTCAACCACAGGCTCTTCAGTCACTTCCTCTTTTGGAGGTGCCGCTTTTTTGGCCTTGGCAGGCTTTTCTTCTTTGACTTCGATTTGCATGGCAGCTTTACCTTCCAGAATCGAGTCAGCCGCAGTGGCAGTGTACAAACGCAATGCTTTCATCGCATCATCGTTGGCAGGGATCACGTAATCCACGTCATTGAAGTTGTTGTTGGTATCGACCACAGCAACCACCGGAATACCCAATTTTTTGGCTTCATTAATGGCAATTGACTCATACCGGGTGTCGAGAATGAACAAAGCATCCGGCAAACCCTTCATGTCCTTGATACCGCCAAGGGTTTTTTCCAATTTGACACGCTCACGTTCCATTTCCAACTGTTCTTTTTTAACAAAGCGCTCAATGCGACCGTCTTCCTGCATCGCTTCGATGTCCTTCAGACGACTGATGGATGCACGAACTGTTTTGAAGTTGGTCAACATGCCACCCAACCAACGGTGTGAGACAAAAGGCATGCCACAACGTTGCGCTTCTTCCTTAACAGTTTTGGAAGCTGCACGCTTGGTACCAACAAACATTACTTTGCCACGACGAGAGGCGATTTTACCCATGAAGTTCATTGCATCATTCATCAACTCTTCGGTTTTACGCAGGTCGATGATGTGGATCTTGTTTTTGGCACCAAAGATGTAAGGGGCCATTTTGGGGTTCCAGTATCTGGTATTGTGCCCGAAGTGAGCACCAGCTTCCAGCAGCTGTTTGATATTGACTTTTGCCATTATATTTTCCTGTATTTAGGGTTATTTCAAAGCCAGAAACAATCACAACAACCCACCGATTTGAGGCGAGCACCCAGTTGTAAACTCTGTTCCTGACTGACATTTACATAACCAGCAATTGCCAGTCATGCCACATTGACCAATTTACTTGATCTTTTTCTCGTTATAAATCACGTGTTTTCTGACAACCGGATCGTATTTTTTCATTTCCATTTTGTCTGGCGTGTTTTTCTTGTTTTTATCAGTGGTGTAGTAATGGCCGGTGCCAGCACTTGAAACCAACTTGATCTTATCTCTTTTGCTGTTACTCATGATTACACCTTCTCACCACGATGACGCATTTCTGCCAATACCGCATCAATGCCTTTTTTATCAATGATTCTCATGCCTTTGGCTGAGACCCTTAATTTAACCCATTTGTTTTCGCTCTCAACCCAAAAACGGTGAGACTGCAAGTTGGGCAAATACCTTCTGCGTGTTTTGTTCATAGCGTGTGAAACATTATTCCCAAACACTGTTTTCTTTCCAGTTACCTGGCAAACTCTAGACATAATTATTCTCTCTTATTCAGTGATTATTTCTTGGTATCCAGTTTTTCAGTGATACGTGCTGCTTTACCTTCTCTGCCACGCAGGTAATAAAGCTTGGCACGACGGACTTTACCACGTCGCTTCACTGTCACACTGTCGATCATTGGGCTGTGTGTCTGAAACACACGCTCAACACCTTCACCATAAGAAATCTTACGTACGGTAAAGGCAGAATTCAGACCGCGGTTTTTGATGGCGATAACCACACCTTCAAAATTCTGTACACGTTCACGGCTTCCGTCGATCACTTTAACACCAACAACCACGGTATCACCGGGGCTGAAAGCAGGCAAATCACTGCGCAATTGAGCAGCTTCTATTTGTTTAATAATGTCACTCATGATTTATTCTCTGTAATCATTCATTCTTTCCGGGTACATGAGTGGCTGTTTCAGCCCTCAGAGGTGCCTTCCAATAAATCAGGTCTTCGTCGCTTCGTCAGAGACAATGACTGTTCTTCACGCCACTGTTGTATGGCCTTATGATGACCACTTAACAAAACATCCGGGACACCTGTTTGTCCCAAAATTTCTGAGCGGGTGTACTGCGGATATCCGAGCACTCCTCCCATGAAAGAGTCTGTTGTTGCAGATTCATCAGAACCCAATACTCCTTCAACTTGACGCCCAACAGCGTCGATGGCCACACAAGCGGCCATTTCTCCTCCACTGATGACATAATCACCAATGGACATTTCTTCGTCAACATGCCGCTCGATAAAACGCTGATCTACGCCCTCATAGCGGCCACACAACAGCGTCAACGTGCCCTTCGAAGCCCAGCGGTTGCAATCGGCTTGCTTCATTGGCTGCCCCTGTGGTGACATAAAAACCACCGGACCCACTTCGCCACTTTGTTTCACTGAATCCAGGGCCCTCAACAAAGGGTCATACATCATGACCATTCCTGAGCCACCACCAAATGGCTTATCATCCACCCGATTGTGCTTGTTCTCAGCATAATCGCGCGGATTATAACAACTCAATGTCAGCAGTCCAGCCTCAATGGCTTTCCCTATCACCCCGTAACTGAGGGCTTGCTGTACCATTTGCGGAAACAATGTAATGACATTGAAGTGCATTAAGCACTGTCCGCCTGCCAGTCGACGATCATGGTTCCGGCTTCAAGATTGATCTCTTTGACCGTATTTTCCATTTCATATGGCAGTAAGTGTTCCTGACCTGCTTCATCTTTCACCACCAACACATCGTTGGCACCGGTTTCAAACAAAGACTGTACAGTCCCCAGTTGCTGACCATGTTGATCAATCACTTGCAAACCAATCAGTTGCATCCAGTAGTATTCACCATCAGGCAACTGATCAAGATCAGCAGCAGAAATACAGATTTCCTGACCGATATAAGGCTGCGACTTCGCCCGGTTATCACACCCTTTGAAGTAAGCAACCATGGTTTTACCATGTCTTTTGGCTTTAATTCCTTTGATGACTTCCCCACCCACATACCATTGCGGGTAGTTGGCAATGTTTTCCATGGGCTGGGTGAAAGAATACACCTTAAGCCAACCCCTTACACCAAAATGACCGGTGACCTTGCCAACAGCGATCAATTCGTCAGTCACTGGATTCAGGCTGTTTTCTGAGCTTCCTTCATCAAACTACCAACGCGCTCAGACAACTGTGCACCTTGGCTGACCCAATGATTGATTCGCTCAACGTTCAAATTCAATCTGACTTCCTGGCCTCGTGCCATTGGGTTGAAGAATCCCAACCTTTCCAGTGCTTTACCATCACCGGCATTGCGCGAATCAGTCGCCACAACTTTATAGAAAGGCGAACGCTTCGCGCCATGCCTGACTAATTTAACTTTAACCATAATTTACCTCTAAAAACTCAGGGCGCTAAAAAAGACGGGCAATTTTATAGGAAAACACCTTCAGATAACAGTAATAATTCGGCTTTTTTACTGTTTTTTCGCCCAGGATCGGCAGAAAGACACCGCAGGGTACCAATCAGACTGTTAAACGGGTCATCAGGACTTCATCAGGCCAATTTCATCGCCTTCCAAAATGCCATGCCTGATGGCCATGTGGGTTAATTTTACCTCATTCTGTATATCCAATTTTTCCAGAATACGGTATTTGTAAGTGGCCACCGTCTTGTCATTAAGCCCCAACATATGACCGATTTCCTTGGCCTTTTTACCCCTTACCAACAGCATCATGACTTCCATTTCGCGATTGGTCAATGCATCAAACGGAGAATCTTTGGCCCCTCCGGGCAACATGGACAATGCCATTTGCTGGGCAATGTCAGCACCCACGTATTTCTGACCGGCATACACTTTCCTGATCGCGGCTTCCAGTTCTTCAGCTGCACAGCCTTTGGTCAGGTAACCCTGAGCACCGGCATCCAGCAGCTGTCGGGGATATGGGTTATCGGCATGAATGGTGAGAATGATGATCCTCACATAAGGATCTAAATCAGTGATTTTCCGGGTCGCCTCCAGTCCACTCATGCGGGGCATATTGACGTCCAACAACACCACATCAGGCTTGCTTGATTTAACCTGCTCGAGGGCATCATAACCATCCTGACATTCACCCACTATGCTGATACCAGACATTTGCTCTAATACCATCCTGATACCTGTTCTGACAATGTCATGATCATCAACCAGTAAAACTTTTATCATCTGACTCTCCTGCAGTTCCTTGTGAGCGTTTATTCTAAGACTTTGGCGCGTTGAATACCAAGTAATATATGATGACAGAACCCGTCACTTTTTCCTACCAAAGTCAGAAATACAACACCAAACAAAATAATCCGCACACAAAATCGCAGGGTTGGATGCACACACCAGTCACCTGATTGGGTGTTGTGTAGCCCATATCACTGAACCACAGCCTGTGTTTGAATATATGCACCAAGGAACAGAAAATAATCTGTCATGGCGAAATCAATGCAGATGACTATAATAGCCACATGATAACAGTTAAAGCAGCAAAGACCCCAACCAAAAGCAACCAGAAATTCGGTCTGGCTCTGGCCGGGGGTGGACCACTTGGCGGGTTTTACGAATTGGGCGCCTTGTGTGCACTGGAGGATTGTCTGGAGCCACTGGACATGACAGAAATGGACATTTATGTGGGCGTCAGTGCCGGTGCATTCATTGCTGCAGGGCTGGCCAACGGCATTGACCTGCGAACCATGGCGAAGATTTTTGTCTTCAGTCACCGCACTGAAACACCATTTAATCCAGATCATTTTCTGCAACCGGCATATAAAGACTATTTGCTGAATCTGGCCAAAACCCCTCACCTGATTTCAAAAACCATTCTTAAATGGCTTAAACACCCCCTTAAAACCAGTGTGGTCGATATGCTTGAAATGGCTGGCAAAGCCCTTCCCGCTGGCGTGTTCAACAATGAAAAGCTGGAAAACTTTCTGCGCACCATCATAGAGGACCATGGTCAAACCAATGATTTCCGACAACTGAAGAAGCATTTGTATGTGGTGGCCTGCGAATTGAACAGCGGGCGCATTGCCGCTTTTGGCAACAACAGCAACAACCACATACCCATTTCCAAAGCCGTTCAGGCTTCATCTGCATTACCCGGCTTATATTCTCCGGTAAAAATTGAGGGCAAGTACTATGTGGATGGTGCCCTGCGCAGAACCATGAATGCCTCAGCAGCACTTAAACAGGACACCCAACTGTTGTTTGCTGTTAATCCAATTGTGCCTTTTGAGCGGGACATCAAAATCAATGAAAAAGGCCTGACCGAAGGCGGCCTGCCATTGGTGCTGTCACAAACCTTTCGTTCCATTGTACAGTCACGATTGAAATCGGGTCTGGATAAATATGAAAGCCTCTATCCGCAGGCTGACATTATTTTGGCAGAGCCCGATGCCGATGATGAAACTTTGTTTAACTCCAATTTATTCAGTTATTCAAAACGTGACCAACTGTGTGATTATGCCTATCAGCTGACCCGTAACCACCTGCGCGCGCAGCAGGATCAGATTATCCCGGTACTGGAGCGCCATGGCATCTATCTGAATCACAAAAACCTGCACGAGAAAGGCAGAACCATTCATGCCTTCCTCGATCAAAAAACCAAACATGCTCAATGGACCGAAAACCTCAATCAGTCCCTCGATGCCCTGGAGCGAAACATCCGGGCTGCTAATTCCTGAGCAAAAAAAAACCACCCTCAACGGGTGGTTTTTTCTAACTGTAACCAGCCAAGTTATTTTTTGGTGGTTTTCTTAGCGACTTTCTTGGCAGTCTTTTTCGCCACTGGTTTTTTCGCCACTTTCTTTTTGGTTACTTTCTTTTTGGTGGTTTTACTGGCCGTTTTCTTTTGAGCTGCAGCAGGCTTGGACGCTTTACTGGCCGCTTTTTTCACATCTTTGGCCGTTTTTACCGCATTCTGTTTGATGGAAGAACCTGCTTTTTTGATGTCTGCAGCGGCTGACTTACCTGAGTCCTTGACCAACTTGGACACTTCTTTGGTCAGGCTTTCGATGCGCTCAACCAAATCACCCAACTCATCACCAGTGGGCACACCCAGGCTTTTCAGTGATTTTTCTACGCGTTTTTCAAACACATCTTCCAGTTTATCCCAACTCTCGGAAGCCCGCTTCTTAGCTGAACTCACTGTTGAAGTCACTGTTGTTTTGACATCACTGACGGCTTTTTGCGGTACAGATTTGAATAACTTTTCAAAATCTTTACCTTCATCAATCAATTTGTCATAGATTTTTTTACCTTCTGATTGTGCTTTGGCAAAAGCACCCAAGCCAGCCAACCAGATTTCATTGGCCGAGCCCACCAGGGATTCCGCCAGATTTCCTGACTTCTTATCAGTGGATGCCGATTTCTTCAATGTTTTCTTTTTTGCCATATTGTCCTCACAAAGTTTCAATGCTCATAATTATGTTCATTATTATAGAGCAAACACACTAAACAAGGAATGCCAAAGACACCGATTCAGCCCATAGATCACAGCACCTGACAACAATTGTGGTTTTAGTTCCATTACTCATTGTGCCTGACCTGCTAAGTCCCTAAAATAGCAGCCCCATGAGGATGTACTTTTTCCATTCATTTTAACCCCCAACATCAATGTGTAGTCATGACCGATAGAAAATTAAATGCCGATGCCATCAGAGTCCTTGCCATGGACGCCGTACAACAAGCCAACTCAGGTCACCCGGGGGCACCCATGGGCATGGCCGATATTGCAGAGGTCTTGTTCAATGATTTCCTCAGCCACAACCCGAACAACCCTCAATGGATCAACCGGGACCGATTTGTGATGTCCAATGGACACGGGTCCATGCTGCCTTATGCAGCACTGCACCTGTCCGGTTATGACCTGAGTATCGACGACCTGAAAAATTTTCGCCAGCTCCATGCCAAAACTCCGGGACATCCTGAGTACGGTTATACGCCTGGCATCGAAACCACCACGGGTCCACTGGGACAAGGCATCGCCAATGCCGTAGGCATGGCCCTGAGTGAAAAATTACTCGCCACCCAATTCAATGAACAGGACTTGTCGGTCATTGATCATCATACATACGTGTTCTTGGGAGATGGCTGCCTGATGGAAGGCATTTCACACGAAGCCTGCTCATTGGCTGGCACCCTGAAGCTGGGCAAACTGATCGCTGTATACGACGACAACAACATATCCATTGATGGTGAAGTTGACGGCTGGTTTACTGACGACACACCTGGCCGTTTTACAGCATACGGCTGGCACGTGGTGGCTGATGTTGATGGCCACGACCCGGAAGCCATTCAAGCCGCGTTGAATGAAGCCCGTTCAGTAACTGATCGCCCTTCCATCATTTGCGCCAAAACCGTGATCGGCAGTGGCGCACCCAACAAAGCCGGCTCACATGATTGTCACGGTGCTCCATTGGGCGTTGAAGAAATTCAAGCCACCCGGGAGGCTCTTGATTGGCAATGGGATGCTTTTGACATTCCTCAGTCCGTTTATGATGCCTGGGACGCCAAAGACAGTGGCCAGCAAAAAGAAGCCAGCTGGCAGTCTTTATTTGATCGTTATCAACAACAATACCCTGACAAAGCTGCAGAGCTTTTACGTCGCATGAATGGCGAGTTACCAGCTAATTGGTCAGAAAAAGTCTCGGCTTATGTCAAACAGGTGGCTGAAGATGCTCCACAAATGGCCACCAGAAAAGCTTCAAAACTGGCACTGGAAGGGCTTGGTCCGATGTTACCCGAGTTTTTTGGTGGATCAGCCGATCTCACACCGTCCAACAACACGTTCTGGTCTGGTTCCAAGTCCATCAATGACGGTGATTTTTCAGGCAATTACATGTCTTATGGGGTTCGTGAATTTGCCATGTGCGCCATCATGAATGGCATGACTTTACATGGTGGTTTGTTGCCATACGGAGCCACTTTCCTGATGTTTTCTGATTATGCCAGAAACGCATTAAGGATGGCAGCGCTGATGAAAATCCGCAGTATTTTTGTGTTCACCCATGATTCCATCGGCGTGGGCGAAGACGGGCCAACTCATCAGCCTGTGGAACAAACCCCCACATTGCGGATGATTCCAAACATGTCAGTATGGCGACCCTGTGATGCCGTAGAATCAGTGGTGGCCTGGCAACACGCCATTGAGAACGCCAATGGCCCCACCAGCTTGCTATTCACCCGACAAAATGTTCAGCACCAGGAACGTTCAGACCAACAAATTGACAACATTCACCGCGGTGGTTATGTCCTGATTGACTCAGCTAAAACCCCTGAACTGATCCTCATTGGTACCGGCTCTGAAGTAGGCATTGCTGCCGAGGCCACCAGAAGACTGCAATCAGCTGGCCATCAGGTACGCCTGGTTTCAATGCCTTGTGCTGAATTGTTTGATGCCCAGGATGAAGAATACCGCCATCAGGTGTTACCGCCATCATGTGTCAAGCGGATCGCCATTGAGGCTGCACAAGGTGACTACTGGTATAAATATGTTGGTTTACAGGGCCGGGTCATTGGACAAAACACGTTTGGCGAATCTGCCCCCGGCAACCAACTGTTTGCGCATTTTGGCTTCACCACAGATGCCATTGTCAACCAGGCCGAAGAACTGCTCGGATAGCCGGCATGGCTCATGATAAAATGGGTTCAGTCCTCTGAACCCATTTTTTGTTTAATTTGTGAAATAGCCAGGCTTTTCTTGGCCGCTTTTTTTGCCGCCTTTTTGGCCAGTTTGAGCATTTCTTTCTTTATCTCTCGCCGGTTATCACCGATGATTTCATCTGCCTGATGCTCCATCTGACGTGCCAGTTTTTCCATTTTCTGGTACAGCCCCTCAATGTGCTCAGCGTGTTTTTTCACCTCAGCGAGGACTTCTTCACAGCGTTTTTCAATGGCCTTTAACCGTTTGGCATCAGTCATTGCTGGCTACCTTGAGTGATGCATATGGATACATTTTATTGACAGATCCCACGATGTTTTCATCATACTCGCCAACAATAGAGTCGTCTTTTCCAGGATAGTCCAACTGATTCAGGAAAAACCGCATACAATTGATCCTGGCCCTCTTTTTGTCATCAGATTTGATCACAGTCCAGGGCGTTAAGGGATTATCAGTATGAAAGAACATGTCTTTCTTGGCCTTGGTGTAGTCATCCCACTTGTCCAAAGACTCCACATCAACCGGACTGAGCTTCCAGTGTTTCAACGGGTCATTCTTGCGACTGTGAAATCGACGTAATTGTTCCTGACGGGTCACAGAAAACCAGAATTTAAACAGGATGATGCCAGAGTTAACCAGCATTTGTTCGAATGGAAACACTTGCCGCATAAACTCCAGATACTCTTGCTCTTCACAAAAACCCATCACTCGCTCAACACCTGCCCGGTTATACCAGGAACGATCGAAAAACACCATTTCTCCTTTGGTTGGCAATTGTGCAATGTATCTTTGAAAATACCATTGGCCACGCTCCCGTTCAGTGGGCTTTTCCAATGCCACCACATGGGCAGCACGGGGGTTTAGGTGTTCCATGAAGCGCTTAATGGTTCCCCCTTTTCCAGCTGCATCACGCCCCTCAAACAAGCAAACGATTCGCTGACCAGTCTCCTTGACCCAACTCTGCACTTTCAGCAGTTCCGTCTGCAACAAGTGCTTTTCCGTTTCATAATCCAGCAATTCTATTTTCTTTTCGTAGGGATATTCACCGGCGAGGTGTGACAAACTCATCAACTCAGCACTTTTGATGTTTTTTTTCTGGTTCATCACGAACCGGTGATCAGTGTATTTAGCCAATAATCTTTTGGCTTCTTCAGAATTCATAGTGGTTTTTTCATTCATGTGATACTTGATTTTAGCGATTTCAGCAGAGTAAACCACTCCGACAGCGGTTACGACCCACTGAAATACATTGATATGAGTTACAGAGAACACCTTGTCCCTGCATTTATTCTAACGTCAGTTCATGTCCTTGCTGTCAATTAATTGCAGATTTATTCGCCAGATTTGACATGCATCAATCTATCCCAAAAAAAATGGCGCCTGAGCGCCATTTTTTTGATTAACATGCCAATTAATCGAGTACCTGATGGTCCACTCTGATGCGGATATGCTCGCCTGGGTAGTTATTCATCCAGGTCTGATGGCTGACACCCAGGTATTCATAAGTGACATCATAACCTGACAGTTGCTCTTCTTGATGATAGCGGGTTTCGGTGCGACAGCGTACCGGTGTGTGCCTGTGCTTGTTTTTCCTGGCCCCTACCGAAGCCCCAATCATGATACCCACAGCTGTAGACACATCACGCCCGCTGCCTTTACCAAAACGGTTGCCAATGGCCCCACCGAGTAAACCACCAATGACGGCTCCCGATCGACTGCGTTCTTCAGAACGATGGTGACGGTATCCCCGATGATCACACACTTCACGACGGTCAGGGACTGAAACAGTGCGATACACCGGACGTACATCGAGCACCGGTGCATATACCACCTGTTCGTTGTACCTGCCTGCAACAGCAATCAAGGGCAACAACAGTAAACTGCTAAAGGTTAATAATTTATTCATGTTCTTCTCCAGGGTCATTTGTGACCATCATAGGAGGAACGAAATGAATTTTGGCTGAATAAGAAAAATGTGTTAATTCTGGATTCAGGTAAACAACGAAAGGATTGAAAGCGTAAAAGGTTGGCCGGGTAAGAACCCGGCCAACAAAGGTGATGTCGTTCTAATAAAAACGGCATCAACCATGGTCGCTACCAGGACTTTGACCATATCCTATAGAAGTAGCGACTTCTTACCCACGTGAATATTGTAAGCAAAAAAATTTAAAATGAGAAGTTCTTTTATGAGTAATACGGGATTAAAACTGCAGTTGCAGCACATCTGCTTCGAGCATTGGCTTACCAAACAGGTAACCCTGACCATAATCAAAGCCCAGGTCCTTCAGGGTTTTCAGCTGTTCTGCAACCTCAACCCCTTCTGCCACGAGTTGTGTCTGTAACTGTTTGGCCATCATAGCAATGGTTTGCAAGATGGTTTGATGGCGTTTACTTTTGTTCATGTTGCGGATGAATACCTGATCCACTTTCAACACATCAAAACACAATTCCACCAACTGTTCCATCCCCGAATGACCAGTACCGAAATCATCAGCACAAACCGGAAAACCAATGTCCTGACACTTTTTCAACCACTTCCTCGCGAGGTTAAAATCAACCACCATGGTTTCAGTGATTTCCAGCTTCAGCCGGTTAGGGCTGATGCCATGCGATTTGATCTTTTGTAACACGCGATTGAGGAATTGGTCATCGTCCAATTGCTTGGAAGATACATTGATATTGATAAACACATGATCAGGCAATCTGGCCAACAACTCAATGGCCCGGGAAAACACCAGATCGCCAACTTCAATGATTAAATCGGTTTCTTCTGCCAATGCAATGAATTCAACCGGCGAGATAAACCCGCGGGTAGGATGACTCCAGCGACTGAGGGCTTCAAAACCTGCAATCCGATCATCCTGGATATCATGAATTGGCTGAAACACAGTTTGCACATCTCCCTGATTGATAGCTGTACGGAGTTCACTTTCCAGTTTGAACTTTGACAAACCGGCTTGTTCGATGACTGAAGCAACCTGATCCAGCAACAGGTTGTTGCTGGTGTTTGAACTGGGCAACATGGAGCGGAACCGTTTCAGCAATACCCCAACCAGGGCTTTGACAATTGGATCACTTTCCGCCAGGCGGTTGGTGATCTGGGCGGTTCGGACCTCCAATAAAGTCAATGCCGTGATGGCCTTGGCAGATGTTGATCTGGGCGACTGGTCCAGCACCCCCATCTCACCAAATAACTCACCTTCACTCAGGATATCAATGATCGCTCCGGTGGACTCAACAAAGATTTCCACCTGCCCACTTTCTATGATGTAAGCACAGTCAGAACGGTCACCGCCATGAAAAATGATATCCCCTTTGTTGTATTGTTTGATGTGATAACTCATAGATCACCGCCTCCTCACTCCATCATCATAACCGATGTTTTTTTTCTTGGCGATATAAAAATCCACCGAATCAGTGGCTTGACGACTCACTTTTGTAGAGGCACTGACTGACTGCCCTAAACAACAAAAGCCCCGAAACGGGGCTTTTGCAGGTTCTGTTTTCGCAGTGATCAGCCGAAATAACCATTCGGCATTTGTGCCAGCAAGGGCGCTATCACCAGGGAAACAATGGCCATGACATTGATCAAAATGTTCATCGCCGGACCAGAAGTATCCTTGAATGGATCACCCACCGTATCACCAACCACAGCGGCTTTGTGTACATCGGATCCTTTGCCACCCAGGTTGCCTTTTTCGACGTATTTCTTGGCATTGTCCCAGGCACCACCGGCATTGGCCATGGTCAGGGCCAGCAACACACATGAAATCAATGCGCCACCAAGCATGCCACCCAGTGCCGCGGCACCTAATCCAAAACCAACCACCACAGGCGCAATCACTGCAAGGGCTCCGGGCCCCATCATGCGTTTCAAAGCCGCTTTGGTGGCAATGTCTACACATTTTTTACTGTCAGGTTCTGCATTGCCCTCCATGAGCCCGGGGATTTCTTTGAATTGACGGCGTATTTCTTTGATCATGTCAAAGGCCGCATCACCCACCGCACGCATGGTCATGGCAGAAACCAGAAACGGGAAAATTCCACCCAGGAACATCCCCATCAATACTTTGGGATTACCAATATCCAGCGCAAATCCGGGAACCTGAGCAGATATCACCTGAATGAATGCCGCAATGATGGCCAGTGCGGCCAGTCCGGCTGCACCAATGGCAAAACCTTTACCAATGGCTGCTGTGGTATTACCCACTTCATCCAGGCCATCAGTGATGGCCCGGGTCTCAGGACCCAGCTCAGCCATTTCGGCTATCCCACCGGCATTGTCTGCCACCGGACCGTATGCATCAATGGCCATGGTAATACCCACGGTAGCCAACATGCCAACAGCACCGATACCAACGCCATATACTCCTGCACCTTCAGGCAGAATCACTGAAGTACCGTATATAATTGCAGCCAAAGTTAGAACGGGAATCACCACTGACTCCATGCCCACAGCCAGTCCGGAAATCATCACAGTGGCTGGTCCGGTTTCACCGCCTTTGGCGATCTCCCTGACCGGTTTACCACCGGTATAGTATTCAGTGACCAGACCAATGATCATACCACCCACTGCACCGAGCAACACACATTGCCAGACTTTGGCACTGATACCCAATGCCTGGATCACAAAATAGGCCGCCGCAATGAACAAAATGGTCGCGCCTATGGTACCAAAGCGCAGTGCCACATCTGGTTTCTTACCAGAAAAAACATTCACCAGAAAAATTCCGATGACTGAACAGATCAAGCCGGTTGATGCCAGGCCCAATGGCAAAAACATCAGGTCTCTGGCTTCATTGGCGAGTTGACTCACCAGGCCAACGGCCATGGTAGAAGCGATGGCAATACAGGCTATCATTGAACCACAGTATGATTCAAAGATGTCTGAACCCATGCCTGCCACATCGCCAACGTTGTCGCCCACATTGTCAGCAATCACTCCGGGGTTTCGTGGGTCATCTTCTGGTATACCAGCTTCCACTTTGCCAACCAGGTCAGCACCCACATCGGCTGATTTGGTGAATATTCCTCCACCAACACGAGAGAATAAAGCCACCACTGAGCCACCCATACCAAAGCCATGAATGCTTTCTACGGTGTGTGGATCACCACCAAACATCAGGTACAGCACGCCCAGACCCAGCAGACCCATTGCAGCCACAGTCAAACCCATGATCGACCCGCCATAAAAGGCCACTGATAACGCCTTGGCAGCACCGTGTTCGTTCGCAGCAACAGTGGTTCTGACGTTGGCTTTGGTGGCAGAAAACATGCCAAAATAGCCAGCCACACCAGAACAGAATGCCCCCAGGATAAAAGCAAATGGCGTGTGCCAATCACCAAAACCCAGATACAAACCGATGACAATGACCACCACAAATACCAACAACAAACTGTATTCACGACGCATGAACACCATCGCTCCATCATGAATTTGCTCAGCGATGTGTTTGACTTTTCCTTCGCCTGCCGGCATTCTGTTCACCATCATGAAGATGATGAATGCCATAAGCAAACCCAACCCTCCCACGATCAATGGGATCAACTCTTGATTCATATAATTTCCTCTTTTTTTTGTTTGATTATTATGTCAGACATGCCCTCAGGCACCCTCTTTTTATCTTAACACAACCGCAGCCTGTCGCGATTTCGAATTCATCGAATTTGGTTACAGATAAACAGATCAACAATAAGCCGCCACTTCCCCCCTGCTTTTGCTTATAATGGCCTTGATTGCCTGGGCATGACTGATGTGCAACAAGCAATCAGGATTATGATCCATTATCCTGGCCATTGTCTGTCATTCAAAACAGCGCACAGCCAGAATCGCCACCCTTACATATTTGACTGCTATGTTCACACAACATCCGGTGATCGATTTCGATCCGGTATTTTTATCTTTTGGCCCATTTGACTGGCCCCTGATTGGTGAGGTGGGCCCATTGGCCATACACTGGTATGGCATCACCTACATCATTGGTTTTGCCTTTTACTACTTGCTGGGAAGCTACCGTCTTAAACAAAACCCAGGCAGCTGGAACAAAGAACAGTTATCAGATTTTTTGTTTTATGGTGCCATTGGTGTCATCGCCGGAGGCCGGCTAGGCTGGTACCTGTTCTACAATGACACCTCGATCATGGCAGACCCGACACTGTTATTCAGGGTTTGGGAAGGTGGCATGTCCTTTCATGGCGGCCTGGCCGGGGTCTTGTTATCCATGCTGTATTTCAAAAACAAAACCCAAAAAACATTTTTTCAAGTCAGTGATTTTATTGCCCCACTGATACCCACCGGTATCCTCTCAGTCAGACTGGGGAATTTCATGAATGGAGAATTGTGGGGCCGGCTCACAGATCAACCCTGGGGCATGATTTTTCCAGATTCATTGCCACACCATCTGCAACCAGCCAACATGTCTTCAGAGGCCTGGCAATCACTGTACCAACAAGGTGAACTCGATGTCTTTGCCCGTCACCCTTCAACCCTCTATGAAGCCTTTGGTGAAGGTTTGGTGACTTTCATTGTGGTCTGGATGGTGGCAAACAGGGCCACCCGGCAAGGCACTGTATCTGCGGTTTTTTTATTGAGCTACGGCGTCAGTCGTTTTGTCGTTGAGTTCTTCCGGGAACCCGATGCCAACAGAGGGTATGTCTTGTTTGACTGGATGACCATGGGTCACATCCTGACTATCCCACTGCTGGCCTTTGGCATGTACATTCTGCTGAGTCAATCCCGATCAGTAAAACCCAGCAAGGTTTAAGCGGCGACCACCACCTCGGCGGGCTTGTCCCACTGAGCTGAGGACAGCATCTAACTCAAAATGTCCGGCCTTGGGCACCAGATCTACATTCAATTGCCAACGGCGCGGCTGGACATAGAGTGTTCCACTGACAGCCAGCACATTGGAATCACTGCTGAACTGACCCACTATCACACCTTGCTTTTCAGTATTGAATGTGAGTTTGATTTCACCAAGGTCCTTGGGGGCCGGCTTGAGCATCTTAAAGTCCTTCAGGGTGATTTCACCAGACATCCGCTGGAGCCCACTGTCTTGTTCAAAAACCACATCTTGCAAATCAATACTGGCATAGCCACTCAGCTCACCATAGCGAATTTGTACAAATGGCGCAAATACCTGCCAATCGAGATAACCCCTGACTTGTTTAATCAGTGCTGAAGCAGCGCGTACCTGACCCAGCTGAAATGTCATGTCATAATGGTTATCTTTGAGTTTGACTTTACCCCCAACCGCATCATAAGACGAAGGGTACAACAGCCATTCAGCCTCACCCATGGGCAAAGACATGTATTTGAGTTCTCCGGCACTCCCCTTGACCATACTGCCACTGATGTCATTCAGACTGACAGGTCTTATGTGCTTACTGACCTGGTCATAATACAAATTGAGGGGCGCAACTGCCAGGGCTATCACGCCAATGATGACCAACACCAGCAACCATTTGATTAACTTGAAAAACCGATCTCCTGCTCCAACCATTACTTATTTATCCTCATTCTGATGTTCGTTAAACCCAGCGCATTGTCCGTTACTGTGACGTCAAACTGATCCACCTGGATACCATGCTGTTGGCTGATGCGCTGCAACCAGTCAATCACCCGATCAAATGAAGCATTCACCAACCAAACCGTCATGGTAGATTCGTCCAGGGGTTCGGTCCGGTTAACTGTTTCCTGTAGCCCCTGTTGACTGAGCTGTTGGTCAACCCATGAAGAAAATGTCATTTCAACCGGTAATGGCTGTACCCCTTTGCCCTGGGCGCTCCGAAGGTCAATGCGTTGCATTTCGTCAAGTTGCCCGGACAGTCCTGCTTTCATGGTAACAGCCGCATCCAAGCGGTTTTGTATGGGCACCATCACCAGACGCCACGAAATCGCAGCCAGGATCAATAAGGCACCAATCAACAACAGTCGTTGCTCACTGGATGATAATTGCTGATACCAGTTTTTCATCGCGCCTCCATGGTAAGAATGGACTTAAACACATTGTCATCACCCAACTCATTGACCCCTATCAAGACCCGGTATGCAGGCGTGGTGGCCTGTAGAGCCTGATGAAACTGA
The DNA here is from genome assembly GCF_002000055.1 of Marinicella sediminis. Taxonomy (GTDB): domain Bacteria; phylum Pseudomonadota; class Gammaproteobacteria; order Xanthomonadales; family Marinicellaceae; genus Marinicella; species Marinicella sediminis. The sequence continues at coordinate 106,904 of NZ_MVBD01000004.1, forward strand.
TTGATGGATGACATCGTGGGTGCGGCTATTTGTATTTCCAAAACACCATTGCTCAAGCGCAAGCCTTTGAGTTGAATTTGTTGTTGTTGCTGAACAACCTGGCCAATACCATGCACCGCATCCAGCAAGATGGTTGATGATTGATTATTTTGACCTGATGCCAGCTGTAGCCTCGAATTGAGCGCCGCATAGGGATCATTGAGTTCAACAGCTGCCGCATCGGGAAATGCCTGAATTAAAATGCGCTGTTGCTGTTGTTTGATGGTTTCAATTTGGTTTCGCAATTGATTAAGCTGATATAGGCGAATGCCCAACCAACTGCTCAACAGTGCCAATGTAAGCCACCCCACCAGGCGCCAGGAAAACTGTTTGTTTTCAGTATTTTCCTTTTGCAATTCATCGACCCATAACCCCAGGTGATCAACATCAACCACATGACGGGCACAAATGGTCTCCGTCAGTGATTCTTCAACCTGGTATCCAGGCAACACAATCGCCTGGTTGGTGATCACTTTTTTGTGTTCAGTGGCAAACACCGGGATCAACTGCTCCAACTGTTCAGTTGGCACCACCATGGCCTGATTTAAACCGAACCGAACCAGGCTTGAATCACCCTCCTGCCAAACATGAGTGGTATCTTCAGTCCCTGGTATCCACGCATGCTCACTGTAAATGTGTCTGATATCCAGTTGTTGATCAGTGATGTCCTGATGAAGTTGTTTCAGTGGGGATTTGTGAATGGCTACCACCTGTTGGGTGCCATCCTGATTCTGACGGAACGCAAAGAAATTATCCTCCAATTCATTGCTCAGTTCTTCTTCAACTGCGAAAGGAATTGACTTTTTCAGTATTTCCTCATTTTTTGAAGCCACTTGCGTCTGGGTTTGGTAAACCCATTGAGCAGGCACCAAAACGGTCAAACCAGGCTTTTTTAAAACCTGGTCTGACCATTGAGATACCTGCGTTGACTGGCATGAGTTGGATTGTGCATCATAGTGATATAAGCCTACAGGCTGTCCTTCCGCATTGACGCGCAATATGTGGTTTTTTGCCATGTGTCGGTGTTGTCTGAAACTCCGTATTATATACCTTTTCTGAACTTAGGCATCAACCAGTATGCCAGTGCTGGTAACAACAGCAATGCGCCAACCATATTCAGAATAAACATAAATGCCAGCAAGATACCCATATCAGCCTGGAATTGCAGATCACTGAATATCCAGGTACCCACACCAATGCCCAATGTCAATGCAGTGAACAACACGGCTTTACCGGTCAGACGCAACGTTTCTTTATAAGCATCATACAGCGCAACACCGGATTTCATCAGCGATTGTAACCGGCTGAAGATATAGATACCGTAGTCCACACCAATTCCGACACCCAATGCCACCACTGGCAGGGTGTTGACTTTCAGACCAATACCCAAAAATGCCATCAAGGCATATGCCAACAATGAAACCAAAGCCAATGGCAAGACGATACTGATGGTACCCATGATAGATCTGAACGTGATCAGACAAAGCAGAATGATCGCACCATAAACCATGATCAACATGGGCATTTGTGCGCCTTTCACCACATCATTGGTTGACGCCATAACCCCAGCATTGCCGGTGGCGAGTCTGAACCTGACTTCACCTTCGATCAATCCACCTGTGTCATCCAGCGCAGGTGGCACTTGTTTCTGGTAGGCTTTCACTGCTGCGATGACTGTATTGATGGTAGATGCTTTGTGGTCCTCTGTAAAAATGGTAATTGGCATCACACTGCAATCCTGATTCAACAAGCCGGTGTCAGTTTCAATTCCCGATAACGATTGTCGCATCACATAGTTATTGCGTGATAATTCCCGCCACTTGATGTTACCTTCATTCCAACCGGCGGTGATGATCTTGGCAAACTGTGGCAAGGTAATGACTTGCTGTACTCCCTCTACATTCGACATGTGCCAGGCAAAACGGTCAATGTTGTGCATGGCGCGGTAACTCTCGGTACAGGCATTGGGGGTGGTCTCAGCGATCACATTGATCATATCCACGCCCAGAGAAAATTCCGTACTGATGGTCATCGCATCCTGATTGTATCTGGAATCAGGTCGCAATTCTGGAACACCGGCCTGTGAATCGCCAATCTGCATATCCTGGCTTTTGATATAACCAAAAGCAAACAAACCAATGGTAACCAACAATGCCACCGAGGCCAATGGAGTTTTGGCAAAGCCGGCAATCAGCTTCCAGATACCGCCATGAGGTTGATCCTGTTTAAACTTGGCACAGAATTTATCACTGTCTTTCAGCTTGATGCCTGACAACAACAGTGGCAACAAGATCAGGTTGGTGATGATGATCAATGCCACACCAACAGTGGCTGTGATGGCCAACTCCTGAATGATTTCAATGTTAATGAAATAGATGGTGGCAAAACCAATGGTGTCTGACAACAAGGCAATCACTCCGGGGGCCAGCAATGCGCAAAAAGCCCCTCTGGCTGCCAGATCTGAACTGCGTTGCCCCGCTGGTTGTTTTATCAACTGATCAGTCCACCCTGAAATCATCTGTACCCCATGACTCACACCAATGGCAAAGACCAGGAATGGGGTCAGGATGTTCATCGGGTCTATACCCATACCCATCAGTTTCAGCAAACCCATTTGCCAGATAACAGCCACCAGCGAACAAATGATGGGGTAAACAGTGAGTTTCCAGTTCTTGGAATACCAAAACAGCAATATGGCCGTAATGAGGATGGCCAAAGCAAAGAAATACAGTACCGACTTGGCTCCTTCAGCAATGTCTCCTACGATCTTGGCGAAACCAATGATGTGCACGGTTTGTCCATCGCCTTCAAAGTTTGTTCGAATGGCTTCCAGTTGCTTGGCAATTATTTGATAATCTATTTTTTCTCCGGTTTGCGGATTTATTTCCTGCAGATCAGCCCAGACCATGGCGCCATTGAAATCCTCAGCAACCAACCTGCCCAGAATTCCTGCTTTGACAATATTAGCCCGTACGGTTTCGTATTCTTCAGGAGAGGGGCTGAAATCAGCCGGAATGACATTGCCCCCGGCGAAACCATCTTCCACGACTTCCACAAACCGAACATTTGGGGTAAACAAGGACTTAACACTGGCGCGGTTAACACCAGGAATAAAGATCACCGCATCAGTCACTTTTTCCAGCTTTTCAAAAAACTGGTCATTGAACATGTTGCCACTGTCATCCATCACGGAAACCAGTATGCGGTTGGCTCCTCTGAATTTCTCATGTTCCATGAAGGTTTTCATGTACTCATGATCCAATGGCAGCTGTTTTTCAAAACCTGCATCAACCTTGAGCTGACTGGCGTAATAAGCCATGCCACCGGTGATCACCAGCAACACCAACAAAATCAATTTCTTGTTGGAAAACAGGATGCCTTCACATATGGCAGCGAACTTACTTTTGTTATTTTGAGTTGTCATCATTGCTCCCGTGTTTACTTAATGGTCTGTGCTTTAAAACCGGTTTCTCCAACCAGTATCACCTGACCACTGATGGCCAGTGCATCAGCGTAATCATCACCGGTATCCTCTCCATCCATGATGGTGACATCACCGCCTTTGTTGTAGACCAACCGTGTACCATTGGCACCCACCAGCAATAATTGATCACCACTGAGCCGGGTTGAGCCAAACAAATTGTTTTCAATGTCAGTGTATACCTCATCCCAGGTTTCACCCTGATCCATGGAGTGCAGTAAATTACCCCGCAAACCATACATGATGATTTCGTCATCCAATGTCACAACGCCAAACATGGATCCCATATAAGGCAGTTCAAATTCAGTCCAGGTCATGCCACCATCCATGCTCTTGAAACCATAACCTGCTTCACCGGCGATGTAATAATTACCATCATCACCACGGGTGATGTCATTGAGGTGATAGTCCAATTCATCGTGAATCAAACCATCGTCCCAGGTTTCCCCACCATCTTCCGTGGATAACAGTGTTCCATACGCACCGATGATGAATCCCTTGTCTTCATTTTCAAAATACCCGGACAACAATGGTACTTCCCGATCTGCATCATAAAACTGCAACTCCCATGTTTCACCACCATCATCACTGTGAATAATGGCCGCATCATGTCCCATGGCCCAAACATGGTTGTTATAGGCAATCACTTTGGTCAGGGTGATGTTGACAGGAATATTGGGAATTTGTACCCAGGTTTTCCCTTCATCTTTGCTTTTCATTACATGGCCGCGCTCTCCCACCATCACCAGGGATGTACCGACTTTGGCAATGGACAAGACCAGGGCTTGGTCTGCCAAAGGCATCACTTCGGCTGGCTGCTGAGCCAGGCATTGCTGTGAAAACCACATGGCAAATGCACTGATAATAACTTTAAAGTTCACTGTTTTCATAAATTTACACCGGAAAAAAAATGGCCATGAACAACTTGTCCACAGCCATTAAATTTTAAAACATCAATTGATAATCACTGATCAGCGTCTGCCACGTTTACGCAGCGCACTTGGCGTGTAATTATTCTCACTCAAAGGCGTGTTAAATGTATTGACCTGATCCTGGTTATCCAGACCCACAGCCACATAACGTCCTGATTGCAGGTCGTGATGGGTTTCGATGGTTGACCAGAAAGTCGGCACTTCATAATAATTGATGCTGTGAGCTTCGGAGAAACGCCACAACTCACCCCGACGATCATAATGGTCAGTCAACAGAATTTGGTAACTGTCTTCATCCAGATAAAAAGTCCGGCGACTGTTGATGTGACGGAAACCATCTCTGAGCCGGGCTTCAATCACATGTACCCGGTGAATTTCATAACGCATGTATTCAGGAGCTAAATGTCCTGGCTGAACCATGTCTTCAACTTTCGAATCATAGCTGTGCGCTTTGTATGAGTTGTAAGGCACATACATTTCACGGGTACCGGTCCACTCCCAGGTGAAACGATCCATGGCACCATTAAACATATCGGTCATGTCATTGGTTCTCAAACCATCTGATGCGGTACCTGGATTATCATAGGCCACATTTGGCGCTCTGCGCACACGACGTTGACCGGGGTTGTAAATCCATGCTTGTCGGGGGGTTTCCTTTTGATTCATGGTTTCATGAACCAACAACACACGTCCGGCCAGTCGGGCTGGAGATTCCACCACCTGATAAAAGTACAGCAGGATGTTGTCAATATCGTCGATGGTATTGCCTGGTACATAATATTTACCATAGAGCTCTTCGCGCAAACGAACCAGGGTGTATTTTCCACTGGTATTGGGTGCCACCTGATTGTTGTAGCGTACGCCGCCTGAACCTTTGAATTTCAATTTATGGTTCAGAATCAACTCATACGCATTTTCCGGAAAAGGAAATGGAAAGCCCTCAGCCACGTTGGCCACGCCTTCACCATCTGCCACCAGGGTGCCGGTGCGACCGTTTTCGCGAGTCTTCTCATAGATTCTTTGTGGGAATGAGGCTGAACGGCGGGTTGGGTAGACATTCATTTTGAATGTTTCCGGATAGCGTTCAAACATCGCCATCTGACCTGCAGATAACTTACTCGCATATTCCTGGTAATTACTGGAATCAATGGTGAATGAAATCTGATCAGCAGCAAATGGATCAGGGTGATGGTCACCGATCTGATAACCAGCTGGTGATTCTGTGATGCCACCGGTCCATGGCGGGATGGTACCCTCATCGTTTCCGGCCCTGACAGCACCCACAGGGGTCAGATCAGTGGACAACCGGTTGATCTCGTTGGGTTTAGGTCCAGCCTGAGCTGAACCTGCTACCACGGTGAGACCGATGAGTGTTGAAATCATGGTTTTTTTAAATAACTTCATGTTTTGTGTCCCCCTCGTTCTTAAAACGAGTATTTGATGTTGATAGAAGCGAAATCGCGGTCAAAAATCTGGTTGTGAATGCCTGCCCCGGAGAAAGCGGTGTAGCTGACATCAGCACTCCATTTTTCCAGGTAGATACCATTCACCCCTACAGTAAATGACTTCCTTCCTTCAATAAAGTTTCCACCTGGTCCCGGCGTGGTACCATTCACGTCATGATTAAACGCCAGTCTTGGTGAAATATTCCACGATGAACCAAACACCGAATTGTAATCAAATCGGGTAACGATCCGGTAACCCCATGAAAATGATGTGGCAAAGAAATCAGAGCTTTCAGTGACTGGATTACGACTGGTACCGCCGGTTTGCAAACTGGGTCCGCCACCGGTGTCGGTGCCTGGACCGTTGTAGCGCAGCACGCTTTGGTCAGGCAAATCCCAGACATTGGTGAAACCCACTTCACCCAATAACACGATCTGATCGGTACCAAAGAATTCGTTGGGACCGAATAATTTGGTTGCAGTAAACTGCAATTGTGACACTTCATGTCGCTCCCAACCTCTGATGTATTCACCCGGACCAAAGTTACCCAGTTGAGACACAAAACGGTTGTAAGGTGCTTCAATCAGGGGGTTCAATGGAGACAAGGCGGCAAACAACACTTCAACGTCATCAATCTGCAAAGGCACATTGTCACGGTATGACAATTCACCCTGCAATGACATGCCCAGCGAGTTGATGGTGGTATTAAAGCTCAAACCATACAAATTAATGTCTTCAGCATATTCTGTGAAGTATGAACCTGAACTGGGTGAAGACACACCAAGACCTACACCTGGTTGTCCCAGAGCATAGCCACTGATTAATGGCAGTCTGGAATGGTAATTCAGGTAATACAAGCCAAATTCAGTGCTGTTCAATTGTTCAGCATAATACCTGAATGCAATACCATACTGGCCATCGTCATCAGTGGCTGGTGTTGGTTTACGGGAAATTGAAAAGTTCAAAATATTTCCCTGTGTAGCAGCAATCAATGAAGGTGGCAATGGCAATTGACCAATGGCACCAAAATCCGACAGCTCAGGAACAATACCAAAACCCAGGGCCACATACTCACCACCTGGTGTGGCGAAATCGTTGTTTGAAAAATAGGTACCAGCCGGATCTGGGTCTATTTGTTCAAATTCAAACATGTACACCGCTTCCATTGACAGGTTATCGGTGATGCTGGTAGAGAATGAAATCATGTCAATCGGCAGAAAGGCCTCTTTCAACTCAGCACCCGCCACCCGGATTTTTGAAACATCAACCGGATTGATGATATTGATGCCTTGTTGAATGAAGGTTGATTCACCCCAGCTGACCACTTGACGACCCAGACGGACCGAAGCAAACTGGTTACCGATGTCAAAATCTTTATATACATAGGCATCCAGCAAACGATAGTCTTCACCAACAAACTCTCTGGCGGTTCGGCTCAGGTTGTCATTATCGGCATTTTCAAAATCGTAAAAGCCAGTGACCCGCATAAAGGCACCCCATGAAGGCGCACTGAATGAAATGTCCGAAGTGAATTTCAACGGGTTGGATATCAGGTCTCCCTGATCATAGTTTAAATTACCATCATCTGAATTGATCGACCATCGACCCGGTGCAGCAATTCGCTGTGCCAGGGTTGATGCACCACCAGTTGACAAGTCAACACCCACAAATGGATTGAGGTTGGCTTTACCAACCAGTCGATCATCCCGGTCAGCCACCCGCCAGGCAGCACCGTAAGACACAGTGGTGTCGATACTGAATGAATAATCTCCATTGTTGAACAACTCAGCAGCCATGCCAGAGCCGGACACACCGAGTGTGACGGCCAAGATCGCGGCTTTCAGTCGGTTGTGTTTCAATGCGGTGCTTTTTTGAGACATCTGTTGTACTCCACGCTTTTTATTTAACTTTTTCATTGTCATCTCCTTATTGAACCACATCGGTGTTGGTGATATTCAAGGTCGTACCACCGGTGGCCTGGAAGGCAGCCATCTGAGACTGCATTTCAGCTGTGGCTTCAGGAGAAGCAGCCGGACTCAACAAACTGCCGTGGTCTCCGGCAGTGAACCGAACACCCGCATCGAGACCTTCCGGATTGAAGGCTGATTCTGAATAAAAGGTCAGTCCCATGGCGGCCATCAATGGCTCTGTTCCTGATAAAGGTGCGCCTGGCACGGTGTTGGTAACCACCTGATCACCCAGGATTTCATGTACCAGTACATTATTCAGTAGTGTGGCATTGGCCGCGAGATTTATTGGATCAGCAGCATCTACAGCCGTCTGGGTAGCCAGCACAAACAAGTTGAATGCGGTGGTACCTTGCTCAACACCTGCTGCGGCCAGACCGCCAATAATGCGGGGACCAAAGGTGGGTGAGCCAATCAGCAGGTTGGCGATTCCGCCACCTGGCGCTGATAAAACAGCACTTTGTACGTTTGGTCCAAAAGCCAGGAAACCAGTACCAGTGATGGCACCCAGTGACTGGCCAGCAAAAGTGATGTTGGCTTCGTTGAAGTCACCAGCTGAATCACCATCAATGTCCATAAACGGAATGGATTCTGTCAGGGTGAACAAATCTGCAATACCTTGTCTGGTGTTGTCTCTGGAAACCAACAAGTTAGCCAGGTTGATGAAATGTGCCGCTGAATCATCAATCACACCGTCTGGGCCAGGGGCTCCGGTGGCGTTGTTGACGTAATCAACGTCAAATGTACGCTCACTGGCCAATGGTGCGAACGGCGTATTCTCAATGTACAACGGATTGCTGGTATCTGTGATGCCATGCATGGCCAAATCAATCGCCACAACTGCAAAGCCAATGGATGCCATGGTATCAGCCACCGCCAACATGTCTGAACGGTTTCGTGTGATGCCATGCTGGAAAATCATGATTGGCCAGCCTTCAGGAGGCTTGCTTACGCCAGATGCTGCATTGGGGACGGTCATCAAAACCGGCAGGTTCAACATCTGTGTTGGCACAGGAATCGGATTAGCAAAGGTCAGGTTGGTGGAAGTAGGATCCAGTCCCAGTGCATCAAATGGCGGCTGGTAGGCGCCAGGAGCCGCTTTCCAGAATTGATTCAACGGAGCCACTGGGTTGGCTGCGCTGGGGGCTGACAGGTAATAAGGTGATTCCATCACGCCGATGTAGATATCAGCCAAACCGAATCCACCCACTGCAGCGGTGGTCAATCCAGATGGAGCCAGGGTGGTTGCACCCGGTCCTGAGATGGCTTTGACGGCTGAGAGTACCGGAGTAATGGACTGTGTGGTCACGGTCCAGGACAACACAATGTTGGCAGGATCGATGCCTTGTGAAGCAGCTGCTGCTTCCTGTGAGTTGGTCAACTGGCGCAAAGGCTCAAGGGCTCGTGCAGTGGCATCATCAACCAGTGGGTCAGTACTGTTGCCGGCGGCATCAACCAATGGCGACGTCCGTTTTGACAGAAAGTAAGTTTGGGATGGGGTCGCCGCATTACCGTCGGCATCGGTGATGCCATTGGTGATGACCGCCATGTAAGAGGTCAATTGCTGCAACGGTTTAATGGGGACAATGGCCACACTGCTGCCATTCGCAGCAGCAACAAAATCCACGCCAAATACCAATTCATTGTTGACAGCAACCACGCCACCGCCAGGACCACTGAGGGTCACCTGATAAACTTTGACGCTGCCCTGAACTGAACCGGCAGCCACTGGCACTGAAAAATTGGTCGACCAGGGAGCCACTGTACTGAATCCATCCAGGGCGTTAATGGCCACCAACGGATCAGAGAAATCTGTGGGGTCAGCCACCGGGATATTCATGGTCAGATCAGTGGTTCCCGAAAGGAACAGATTGGTTGGCACAGGCACCTGGGTCGGATCGCCTGAGGCCGGGTTAAAAATGGCCTCTATAACGCCTGTAACCACACCACCGCCTGGATTGGTTGCCGGACCGGCATCAACCGCACGTGGTGAATTGCTGCTGCTGCTACATGCCTGCAACAAAACAATGGACGTTAAAGTGAGAAGGATTGGTTTTAGTTTCATTTGTGTCCCCAAATTAATAATCCCTAACATCATAAATTTTATTCGGGTAAAATTACAAGCTGAATTATTAAAAAAACATTAATATTTTCCCCAAAAACATACGCCACAGTATCGAATCAATGATTGCCAAAAAAATTGTTACTTTTTTCACCGCGTGGGCTTCGCTGACCCTGCTTTATCTGTTTGATCTGATTGACTATCCACAGTACATTACCTTGTTAATCACCAGCACCACAGCCATACTTTGGGTCACCGAATGGCTGCCCATACCAGTGGCCTCTTTGCTACCCATCGCACTGTTTCCATTGCTGGGCATCATCACCCCCACTGAAGTCGCTCAGGCTTACGGCAGTCCGCTGATCATTTTACTGATGGGTGGCTTCTTGCTCTCAACTGCCATGGCTCACAGCCACACCCACCAGTTGCTTGCCCATAAAGTGTTGTCCGCCATTGGCACCGACAGTCCGACCAAGATCATTTTGGGCTTCATGGTTACCGCTTTTCTACTCAGCATGTGGATTTCCAACACCGCAACCACCCTGATGCTGTTACCCATCGCCATGGCGGTGATCAGTTTCAATCAGGATCGGCAATTTGCCATTATGTTACTGATAGGTATCGCTTATTCAGCCAGCATCGGTGGCACCATGACTCCCATCGGCACCCCGCCCAACCTGATCATGATTCAAAACTATCAGGCTGGAACCGGCACAGAAATTGGATTTGTTGAGTGGATGAGTCAGGTGGCTCCGGCAGTGCTGCTGTTTTTCCCGCTGATGGTATGGATACTCAGCAGGCAAATCCGTTCCAACACCCCGTTTTCACATGACCTCGATTTGACAGCAAAGCGGATCACCACAGCACAACAACGCACCCTGCTGGTGTTTTTGATCACCGCCATATTGTGGGTAACCCGGACTGCACCATTTGGCGGCTGGAAAAGCTGGCTGGAATTACCCAATGCCAACGACGCCTCGGTGGCGTTGCTGGGCGTGGTACTGATGTTCATGGTGCCTGATGGTAAAGGTGGCAAATTGCTGACCTGGAAAACCGCCAATACCATACCCTGGGGCGTTTTGCTGTTATTTTCAGGTGGTATGGTCATTGCCGCGGGGTTTAAGGCGACTGGTTTAAGTGCCCTGCTGGCTGATCAACTGATGTTTTTGCAGCAAGCACATATTTTTTGGGTTATCCTGGTGATCTGTTTCAGCATCACCTTTCTCACCGAAATCACCAGCAACACCGCCACCACGGCAATCATCATGCCCATTTTATTTTCCGCAGCTCAGGCCATGGAAATTGACCCAATGAAGATCATGATTCCGGCGGCCATCAGTGCCAGCTGTGCATTCATGCTGCCCGTTGCCACTGCACCTAATGCCATTGTGTATGGTTCAGAACAAGTCCCAATCAAAGCCATGATCAAGCAGGGATTTACCCTGAATCTGACTGGCGCTGTGATCATTGCCAGCGTCTCTGCCTGGTGGCTGTAAAGGATCAGCTGTTGCCTGCGTTAAATGGCATGACCTGGTGGATGGAATCACAGTCAAGCAAACACATCAGCAAACGATCCACCCCCAGGGCCACCCCTGAACAAGCCGGCAATCCAGCATCGATGGCAGCCAGCAAATGTTCATCCACGGGCAAGGTTGGTTTGCCTGATTGCAGCCTGGATTGGTTGTCCCGTTCGAACCGCCGGCGCTGTTCTGTGGCATCTGTCAGTTCCTGATAGCCATTGGCCAGCTCCACCCCACCCCAAAGAAATTCAAAGCGCAAACAGCGATCCGGGTATTCAGGATGCGGGGCTGCCAGTGCGGCCTGCTCAATCGGAAAATCATGAATCAGATAGCCCTGATCATGCTCCAGCCTGGGCTCTACAGCAATGGCGAATAAAAAATCCAGAGCGGTGACCCGTTCCATCGCTGCCCCATGATAACCATGAGCAATGGCCACCTCATTCAGCCCATCCTCATCAATGGCAAATGGGTCCAGCCCAATCAGATTCACAAACAATTGCTGATAACTGAGGGAGCAGACTTGCATCACAGGCAATTCAAAAGCGGCCCTCAGGACGTTGATCAGTTCTGTCACTTCAGCCGCCAGTGAAGACCACTGAAAACCCAAACGATACCACTCAAGCATGGTGAATTCCGGATTGTGCAATGGCGACAGTTCAGCCTTGCGAAAGACCTGGGCAATTTCAAAAATATCGCCACTGCCACTGGCCAGCAGACGTTTATGAAAAAATTCAGGCGAGGTTCTGAGGTATGATCCTGATTGCTCTGCATGGAGGCCATCACTGCTGAACACTTCAATCTGCACATCGGTATTACCAGCTGCAGATAGCACCGGGGTGACCACTTCAGTCACTGACCGTGCGGCAAAAAAGGAACGGATTTGTGCGCACAAAAAAGCCCGTTGCCGCAATCGCTGCAACGGGCCAAGACAACGCCAGCCAGAGGCGTCGCTCATTATTGTTTTACACGACCCACGTATTCACCGGAACGGGTGTCCACCTTGATCACCTCTCCTTCTGGGACAAACAGGGGTACATTGACCACTGCACCCGTCTCAAGGGTCGCCGGTTTACTGCCACCACCCGATGTGTCACCGCGCACACCCGGATCAGTTTCGGTGATTTTCAGCTCGACAAAATTGGGTGGATCAACCAGCAGCGGATCATTGTTCCACAACGTAATCATACACACATCTTCTTCCTTCAGCCATTTGGCATTGTCGCCGACAGCGGCCTGACTGGCAGCAAACTGCTCAAAGGTTTCCTGATCCATGAAGTGATAGAATTCACCATCAGAATACAGGTACTGCATTTCTTTTTCCATCACATCTGCCGCATCCACTTTCTCAGTGGATTTGAATGTCTTGTCTATCACCCGACCGGTCTTCAGATTACGCATTTTTACGCGGTTAAAAGCCTGCCCCTTACCTGGTTTGACCACTTGGTTATCAACGATGCTGAATGGGTCGCCATCAATTAAAATTTTTAATCCGTTTTTGAACTGATTGGTGCTGTATGTTGACATGATGTCTCCTGACAGAAAAAAGCGGCAATTATAGCACAGCCACACTGCATTTCAGCACCTCCCGGCAATAATGAATACCTCAGCTAGGGCGGTTAAATCGCCCTGATCCCGGACCCGAACCCGGACTGTGGTAAAATCCGGCGCTTTGTATAACCCGCATCACATGGCAAGCAACTCCTGGCAACAATCCCTGAAAACGGCACTTTCCGGCAAGGGCAGCGAACGACTTGACAAACACCCACAGTACAACCCTGACGCCGCCCGGCTGTTTGCTCCGGTCATCAGTCCCCAGATGGATCAGCAGATTGACTGGACAGATGACAACGACCCTTTACTCAGACAATTCATCCCGGCAAAAGACGAACTCATCGATGCAACTTCGCTGAGCCATGACCCGGTGGGTGATGTGGCAGCCACTCAGGCCACAGGTGTGATTCACAAATACCATGGCAGGGTGCTGCTGATTGCCAGTGGCAGCTGCGCAGTCAATTGCCGTTATTGTTTTCGCAGACACTTTGCATATGGGCAGCAATACGCGCCCCGCCATAATTGGCAGGCGGCAATCAACTACCTTGCTGGAGACAACAGCATTCATGAAGTGATCCTCAGCGGCGGTGATCCGCTGACCCTGCAAGACGACACACTTCAGGGGCTGACCACACAACTGGAAGACATTCATCACATCAAAACCCTGCGGTTTCATAGCCGCATACCGGTGGTCATGCCTGAGCGCATTGATCAGTCATGGCAACAATGGACCCGTAAACTGTCACTCAATAAGGTCATGGTGCTGCACATCAATCATGCCGGTGAGCTGAGCCCTGCTGCCGGCCACGCCATCGCTCAGTTGCGTCAAGCTGGTTTTACCCTGTTGAATCAAAGTGTGTTGCTTAAAGGCGTCAATGATTCAGCCCAAGCCCTTGCTGAACTGTCACATGCACTGTTCAGACATCGCATCATGCCGTACTACCTGCATCAGTTTGACCGGGTCAGTAATGCCGGCCACTTTGAAGTACCACAAAATCAGGCCCATGACATTTATCAACAACTCAGGCAGCTGCTGCCCGGCTATTTGTTACCCAAATGGGTTCAGGAGATCCCCGGAGAATTGGCCAAAACCCCGCTGAGTGGTTAATGATCACAATTGTTAACACATCAATCACCGCTAAACAAACCCAGACACCAAGGCTTTTGGGGGCGAATTCTCTGGCAGATAAGTGTGACCGGCAACCCAATATAAGGGCCAATGGCATGTTATCCTGTTCACCGCCTGAAATAGCCATTATAATAACCCCGTGTGTCACCGAACATTTGAGTGTGTAAAGAGCTGAGCCGGGGCTCAGTTCAGATTTGAAGAAAACAAGGAGCAAGCCATTGGCATCTGAAAATTCCATCAATTTACTGATCATTCACCAATCTGAAGAAGAAGCTGAACGCATCCTGTCATTGCTGAGAAATTACCAGATTGCGGTGCGGCCAACCCGCTGTCTTGAAGAAGATGAGCTGACTGGTATTCTGGAAAGAAAACCCATAGACATGGTGTTGTGCCAGCAGTTGCAAAATGACCTGCCCTGCCAGGTGGTGGTAGATCACCTGAAGCGCATGGGATTGAGCCTGCCGCTGATTGCCCTGTTAGAAAGCTTTGACCCGGACCTGATTCAGGAAGCCATTGAAGCTGGGGCCAGCTCTTATGCCACCCCGTTATTACCTGATCACATGAAACATGTCATTCAACGGGAAATGCGGGCCTTGCATGACCGCCGACTCAATGCCCAATTAGCCGTAGAGTTGAAAAGCACTGAAAAACGCTGCAACCTGTTGTTAGATTCATCAAAGCAGGCCATTGCCTACATTCATGATGGCATGCATGTCTATTCCAATCAGTCTTATCAGGAACTGTTCAAATACGACGATTTTGAAGAGCTCGAAGTGACTCCATTTTTGAACATGATCGCCAAGGAAGACCTGGACAAAGCCAAAAAAACCCTTAGGGACATTAACAAAAACATCCTCCCTGAAAAGGACCTTGAGTTTAAACTGATCACTTCAGATGGCAGCAAATTTGATGGCATCATCAATGTTTCAAAAGCCACCATCAATGGTGAACAGTGTGTACAGTTCATCATCAACATCCCTTCTGTAGATCCGGAAGTTGAAAAAGAATTGTTTGAAATCAAAAACAAAGATCTGTTGACCAAGTTTTACAACCGCAGTTATTTCAGCGAGTTGTTATCCGGCGCGCTGGATGAAGCCAGCAAAAAGCCTGGGGACAGCCTGATGATGCTGGGGATAGATGAAGCCAGTCGTCACGAAAAAGAGCTCGGCATTGGCAATCTGGATTTATTCATCGTCAGCATGGCTGAATTTCTGGAGAAGAAACTTGGCCCCGATGTGGATTACTGTCGATATTCAGACACCACATTTATCCTTAAGATCAAAACCTCCATTGAAAAAGCCGAACAAGTGGCAGAAAAGCTCAAATCATTGTGCGGTGAGCAAATTTTCAGCGCCGGTGATACCTCAGTGAACTGTTCAATCAGTATCTCTGTCACCCAGATCACACCACAATCAGGCTCTGTCAGTGAGGTCGTCAAGACCCTGACTGAACAACTGAGCCAGGCCATGGAATCCGGCGGCAATCAGATCAAAGTATTTGATCCAGCTGAAGAAGAAAAACAAGCCCGGGCCGCCAGTAAAGCCTGGATAGACCGCATCACTGATGGCCTGGAAAAAGACCGTTTTGTATTGCACTATCAACCTGTGGTCAACATCAACGGTGAAGAGAAAGAGCATTATGAAGTGCTGATCAGGCTCAAAGCTGAAGATGACAACCTGATCTTTCCACAGCAGTTCATTCCGGTGGCTTCCAAATATGGTTTCATCACCGACATCGATCATTGGGTATTGAATAAAGCCGTACAGGCCATCAAATCCAGTGCCAATCCGGTGATGCTGTTTGTGAAAATGTCCCATCAAACACTGACAGATCCTGCGTTCCCAAGTCACCTGGCTAAATTACTGAAAAGCTCAGGTGTATCTGGTGATAAACTGGCTTTTGAAGTCAGAGAGAGCGAACTGGTGACCTACGCGTCACAAATGAAACCCATCATCAAATCCATCAAAGCCACTCACTGCAACATTGTGGTGGAAAAATTTGGCTCTGGCCTTAATTCATTCAGCATACTCAAACATTTTCCTGCTGATATGCTTAAAGTGGATTCTGGATTCATGAAGGACCTGGGAAACAACGAAGAGAATCAGACCAAAGTCAAAGACATTGTCGATAAAGCCCACAACCTGGGTAAACAGGTCATTTGTGAATTCATTGAAGATGCCGCCACCATGAGCATCATGTGGAAAATGTCTGTCAATTTTGTCCAGGGTAACTTCATCGCTGAACCCAGCGACCAGATGGCTCAGGTTGAATAAGCAAAGCCGTTGAACATGGGTGTCGCCTGTCGCGGTCGATTTGCCCCATCACCCAGTGGCGAATTGCACCTGGGTTCATTACTGGCAGCCATTGCCAGTTACTGCCAGGCCAGGAGCCAGCAGGGTGAATGGCTGATCAGGATAGAGGACGTTGACGAAACCCGTACCGTTGATGGTGCTGAACAAGCCATCATTGACGCCCTTGCCCGCTTTGGTATGCATTCAGATCTACCCATCATCCGCCAATCAGATCCGGCTCGTCAATTCGCCTATCAACAGGCCCTCAAACAACTGCGTGAACAAGACTTGATCTACCCTTGTGTTTGCACCCGCAAACAACTCAAAGGATTAAGCCGGTATCCAGGAACCTGTCTCAATCACCCACCCTCAAAGAGCTTACCACACTCACTGCGCCTGAAAACCGTGGATCATAATCAAGCGTTCAATGACCTGATACAAGGCCCGCAATTACAGCATCCGGCCAAACAAAGTGGCGACTTTGTGGTGCGCCGAAAAGATCGGTTATTTGCCTACCAACTGGCAGTGGTGGTCGATGATGCTGACCAGGGCATCACTGAGGTGGTGCGGGGCATTGACATCCTGGATTCCACTGGCAGACAGATGTATATACAACAATTGTTAGGCTTCAATCACCCGGTTTACACCCACATCCCGGTGCTGATGGATCATGATGGCCGCAAGTTGAGCAAACAGAATCACGCCCGCCCAGTGGCCTTGGAAGACCCCTTTCAAACCACATGCCACGCCCTCAGGCTGTTGCAGCAACCCATTCCGCAGCTGGCACAAAAAAGCCAGTCAGCCTTACTTGAATTTGCCAGTAAAAACTGGCGGGCTGACCGGCTCCGTGGAATTGAAGCATTGCGCTGATCTATTCAGTCACGGTTGCTCCGGGGGCATTGATGATGGCCAATTCCTCACAAAACTCAATGTTTGACCCGGAAATCCTTTGTAAAGGAAATTCATTAACCAGTCCGGATTCATTCAATGAATATGACATGAGCGCATGACCACAGTCATCGAATCTGACAGCAATGCTGCCCGCCAATTCAAGCATCACAGAAGTGGGGTCATCAAACAGGCCCCCACTGGTTTTGATGATGTCTCCGGCAAACTGATTGCCGTCAAATTGACCGGCCACGGTCAGCCAGCGGTTACCTGATGCACCAATGGTTGATGGCACGGCCCCGTCTGGTTGCTCGGTGTCAAAGGTAAACCAGGCCATGATGATGGTATCAAGCGAAGGCAATACTTCAAGGTAAAAACCCTGCCCATTGGTATCAGGATTAAACCAGGCTCCCGACAAACCGGCATTGATCTGAAACACATCTGATAGCTCATAAGCCCGGTTGACTTGAACCACATTATTTAACGTCACCGCAGATCCGGAGAATGGTCCATAGACCGGAAACGCATTAACTGCCTGACCGAGGTTGCTTGATGAAAAATTAATGCGAAGGTATGACTCAATGTTTTTCACCACATCCAGTCCCCGAACGACTTCACCAAACACCGCATAACCCTCATCGCTGCCAGAAGGATTCAGTTCCGGGTTATTGCTCAGATTGATGAACCACTGGTTGGTGGCGCTATTGGGGTCCGACGTTCTGGCCATGGCAATGGTACCCAGTGTATTGCTGATACCCGATTCGTTGGTGATTGGCGCATCGGTGGTAACGGTGGTGAATTGCGAACCGCCGTCATAAATGTATCCGCCACCCTGAATCACAAATCCAGGTTCTGATCGGTGTATGGCAGTACCATCATAACGACCGCTGTTTACATAGTTGAGAAAATTCTGCACCGTAATGGGGGCATCGGCATCGTATAATTCAATGTCAATGACACCTACATTGGTTTCGAATCTAACAGTGGTGGCCAGACTGTTAAACGCAAACAGCAACAGCCAAAGTGCGAGGGTTGATTTTTTCATGGTCTTTACTCCGTTTGATTATTTTTTATTGGTTATACCATATGGCACATGCCCAGTGGCTGTGTGCTCAGAGGCAGATTGTACATAAGTCAGCTGATCTTCGAAAAAGATATCTGCTTTGAATGATTTCAAAAACTCGGCTTTGTCCTGTCCACCAAGAAACAGCGCTTCATCAATGCGGATGCCCCACTCCCTTAAAGTCAGGATAACCCGTTTATGTGAAGGGGCTGATCTGGCGGTTACCAAAGCGGTGCGTATGGGCGCCTCTCCGGCAGGGTAAACACTTTGCAGGTCGTGCAATTTCTTCAGAAAAGCGCTGAATGGTCCCGGATTGAGGGGTTCATTTCGCTTGCTGTGTTCATTTTTCCGAAAAGCTTCCAGTCCGGCTGCCTGATAAATCTGTTCAGACTCATCTGAAAACAGCACCGCATCGCCATCAAAAGCTATGCGCACCTGACCATCCAGTAAACCAGTCGAAGGGCGGGTCATCAAATGAGCCGCTGCATGGCCTGCATCTATGGCTCCAATGACATCGGCATGATGGGCAGAAAGAAAAAGCTCAACACCCAATGCAGGCAAGTAATCATATGGCGAACCACCATTGCTGAATACCGCTCTGGATATATTCAGGTTATGGTGTTCAATTGAATTGAATATCCGCAACCCGGTGTCGCCATTGTTACGGGAGACCAACACCACCTCGACCAAAGGTTCAGCCGTTTTGGGATGGGTGATGTCGAGCAGTTTTTTTACCAAAGCAAATGCCACGCCAGGTCCCAATGGTTCTTCCTCATGATTCAGTTGGTACTGACGATAGGCCTCCAGGCCCTGATTGAGGTAGATCTGATGGGACTCATGGAGGTCAAACAATGTTCTGGAAGAAATGGCAATGGTCAGCATGGCAGTTGTCTACTCACGAAAATTGCTCATTGATGATGCGATCTTCAAGGTTATGCTTGGCATCATATAGCGCATGGATGTTGATATGCCGAGCTTCTTTGACCACCACTTTTAACACATTTCTGACCTCGGTGTTATCGGCAGTGGCAGAAACTGGTCTCTTAACCGGGCTGCTGATGTCAAAGCTTACTTCCGCGTGTGACGGAATGATCGCCCCACGCCAGCGCCGCGGTCTGAAGGGACTGATTGGGGTGAGGGCCAGAATTTCACTGCCCAACGGAATCACCGGACCATGGGCGGACAGATTATAAGCAGTACTGCCTGCTGGTGTTGCCACCATCACTCCATCACCTACCAGGTTTTCAATTTTGGTCTGCCCGTTGATTTTAATGGCTATGTGTGCAGACTGTTTGGTTTGTCTTAACAGGGACACTTCATTGATGGCCAGCGAATCAATCACCTCACCATTTTCCTTGTGAGCCTGCATGGACAAAGGGTGCAGTACGGTGTCCTGAGCCTGACCAATTCGCTCTGGCAAGTCTGCCACGCAGTAATCATTCATCAAAAAGCCCACTGTTCCCCGACGCAAGCCAAACACCGGTGTAGATTGATGCATGTATTGATGCAAGCACTGCAGCATGAAACCATCACCACCCAAAACCACAATCACATCGGCGTTTTCCGGCTTATGTTGGCCATACAAACTGACCAGCTCTTTCAATGAGTTTTGTGATTTACTGGTCTGGCTGGCTAAAAAGGCTAATTTCATGGACATCATTCTAGCAAATTTAATGGATCAAAAGGTGACACAGCCCGCGAAATCACCCGCGCAGCACCACTGTTATTGCGCCTGAGTAAAGCATACATTTGGTAAACACTGTTGCCCATCCGTATCGTAGACTGACCTTCTAATTCAGTGGTTTTGACATCTGCCAGCAAACGGATTGGCTGCTGGCTGTCGGTCTTGAAGAACACAAAGCGAACCGCTTCATGTTGAAAAAAAGCATTCATGTCAGTGAATCGGGCAGTCCCGTTTTGATAAAGACGCACAGCCACCTCATTGGTAATGAGTGGACTCAATGCTTTGAGCAATGGAGGCTTCATGGTGTTAACATTCATTTTACTGCTGACACTGCCGTTCAGCGGCAGTGCCACCAGGTGTCTGCTCAACAGCTGATAATCGCTCTCGCTGACCCCTTCAAGCAAGCCCAATTCACTGGTGTGCTGAAAATACCTGCCGGTAGTCCGGTAACCCGGTGATTTGGCCAGGTAAATAAAATCCTCAGCACCTCCTGGCCGGGGTATCTGATCAGGATCAATCCAATCAACAATCTTATCCGCCAGGGTGATGTCAAGCTCAAGGATCAGTAACAGTCTTTGCAAATATGCCACATGAGGTTCTGAAACCTGGCCATTGATGAACACGTTATTGATGTTAAAGCGATCATTGAGTCCGGTTAATTCACCACTGAGAATGGCATGCTCAACCACCATTCCCCTGATACCCTGATGCCATAAATCCTCATTATGATCATGCGGTGTTTGATCCTGGGCATAGTCTTCACGCAGTAAGTCACTGGCCCAAAGCATCATTCCCTGGGCATAATGTCTGGCCTGATAGGCTTGTTGCAAGTTGTTGACCCGAGCTCCGTTTAACTGATTGTCATACCACATCATCACAGCCAGGCCACTGGCAATGGCCAGCATCACCAATGCCATCATCATGGCCACTCCTTTTGATTTGCCTGGCCTTACCATATGCTTTGCCATGGTGTGACGAGCAACTCGGTGGAAGTACCGTCTTTGAACTCAAGTTGACAGATTACAGTGCCGGGTAACCGGCTGTTCTGCGCAGGACTGGCAGGCCAACGAGATACACCAAGCCCTACGTCATTATTGTATTCGCAATAAAAGCGGTTTAATTCAAGCATTTTCTGCCCGTCGAAGGCATTGACTTGTGCGGCACTGTGGGCTGGCGAATCAGTGCGGTATAGCGCTCCATTGATGAATTGCCAGTTGATGGTTCTCAATTGCTGACGAAACTGCCCCAGGGCCTGCTCAGCATGGATTGATGTGGCCTGAGGCACCTGGTATTTATTCAGTGTGATGCGCTGGGGCTCACCCAAAAATTCTGCTTGTGAAGTAGCTGATTGCTGACTGGTTACAGCCAATTGCAGGTCATCTTGCAACATGTACAGTACCCGTCTGTATTGATTGAGCTGCTTGCTGTGCTGATCAATGGTTTGTTTGGACCGGATGAGGTTATCCAGACTGATGAATGCCAATCCGGCGAGCACTGCCAAAATACCTGTGGCGATCAACAGCTCTATCAATGTCATGCCGGATTGATGCTGAATCCTCATGATGATTTAAAACCAGTGAGTTGTGCCTGTAAATAGTCAAAATCACGCTGCAATGAAACTTCAACTTCAAGTCGTTGAATGCGGGCGTTGTCAGTTGACTGCCACTCAATTTTCCAAAAATAAAGCCGATCCTGATAGGCCCGTTCACCCTGCATCTGGCCGGTAGCAGGTGAAGGTTGTCGGTAAGCGTTCATCAGCACCTGATTGGCGATAAACAATGCCGCAGTTTTCTCTTTGGCCTGTGCCAGGGTGTTGGCACCACCCTGACTGGATTGCACCAATGCCACCAGCGCAATGCTGACAATCACCAAAGCCATCATCACTTCAAGTAAAGTAAAACCTGCCACCTCACGCTTCATGCCAGGCCCCGGTAATGATCCACGGTGAATCATTTTTTAGCTTGTAATAACTGTTTCCAGTTTGGTTTTCACTGGGGTTTTCAGCAGGTATCCAAACCCTTAATTCAAAAGGACTGAGGCTGCCATCGCTCTGACAAATCAGGTGTGGTTGTTGTTCCACATCAGGTTTAAGGCTGATGGGTCTACCGTTGATATAAATGGCGTGCGGAAATTGTGCTAAATCAGTTAACAGCTGTTGCCCCTCAAGCCAGGCCCATTGATTGTGCTGATGTTGCATGACAAACTGACCATCATGGGTAAATTCAATGCCGTAGGCCCGGTTTTCTAAAATGGCCTGGTCACATACATATTCAATACCTGCCTGAAATCGAGCGGCAGCAGACATGATGTTTCGCTCGGCAGACTGACTGTTAATCAGATTGACACCCATGTAGGCAGTGATGCCAATGATCACCACCACCAGCAGCATTTCTATCAGGGTAAAGCCTGATTCGTTGTGCCGGGTTTTACCAGTTTCCAATGTCCGCATTCACACCTTCACCTCCGGGTTGACCATCTGCACCTAATGAATACACGTCAATGGCACCGTGATTGCCCGGATTGAGGTATTGATATGGGTTACCCCACTGGTCATTGCTGAGCTTTTGCAAGTAACCCCCAGGCTTCCAGTTTTTGGCTTCCGGGGTACCTGATGGTTTTTGCACAAGGGCTTGTAAACCCTGTGCAGTGGATGGATATTGGTAATTATCCAGTTTATACATGTTCAACGCGGTCTCAATGTTTTTGATATCCGCTTTGGTGGCAGATACCCTGGCCTGATCGGGTGCATCGAGGAATTGGGGCACCACAGTGATGGCCAGAATACTGATGATCACTACCACGATCAGCACTTCCATCAGGGTGAAACCAGATTGCAGACCTGGCAGGGTGGCTTTTGATGGGCTTGTTGTTTTCATCACTCAGTCTCAGCAAATTTCGGTTAAGATTATATTCGATTTTAATAGATGCAGGCCTTGAATCCTATCGCCAATGAGAATTTCCAGAATATATTTACCTGAAACCACCATCAATGCTGAACAAGAGATCACCATTGATGGCGTTAAAGCCCATTACATACGTAATGTTTTACGCCTCAAAATCAATCACATCATTGAATTTTTTACTCCGGACGGTCAGCAATACCAGGGGACCATCTCAGATCTTGGCAAACATCATGTGACCCTATCAGGCATTCAAACAACCAGTAACCAACCACAACCTTCATCACTTCAAGTCACGTTGGTACAAGGAATCAGCAGTTCAGACCGAATGGATTACACCGTACAAAAAGCAGCGGAACTTGGGTGCCAGCAATTGATTCCGGTACTCAGTGAATTTTGCTCACAGAAAATTCCACCGCACAAATATGAAAAGAAACAACAACATTGGCAAGCAGTGGCAATCAGCGCATGTGAACAAACCGGGCGAAGTGATCTGCTTCATATACAACCGGTAACTACTTTGGAAGCAATCACACAAAACAACCGTGAGGCCATATACCTGGAGCCGACTGCAACAACAAAAATCAATCAATTACCAGCCACGCTGCGACAAAACATGGTGATATTTGTTGGCCCGGAAGGCGGGTTTTCACCGACTGAACTTGACCGTTTCAGAGATGCTGGCTATACCGGTGTGGTTTTGGGCCAAAGGGTATTAAGAACAGAAACGGTGGCGCCTGTCATATTGAGCGCCTTGCACACATTATATGGCGATTTCAGTTAATGATCAGGCTGCCGGCTGAGTCAGTGCAATCAGGTTTGATTCCAAAAAGTTCATGTTGGGAATATCAGCCATTTCATCATGAATTGATACCAGAGAAGCAATGGCATTGTGGTTGATTTGCTTTTCTTCATGAAGTTGCATATCACCCCTTGATACCAGTTGTAATTTTGGAATGCCTCGTGACAACACAGCAAAATAAGGCATGTCTTCAGGTCGGTTGATGCTTTTCAGTACGGCCAGGTTATTAGAACTGTCTACCTGTGTTTTGGCTTCTGAATTGGTCAACTGCGCAAAGTCAATCAGCGGAATGTCCCAACCACGCCAGGAAACTGTACCCAGCACCCAGGGCTCATTGGTGTCCAGCTCTTCAATGGTCCTCATACCCAATACTTCGGCTACCATGGCATTGGGAAGCAACAATTTTCGATCTTCCTCTATGGGAATCAGTACTGCTCGGATTTCATTGGACATTTTGGCTCACCTATTATTTACTTGTTGATTCTGTTATATATTGTGCCATGCTTTCCGGATCACCGTCAAACAATGACATGTTTAAGCGCCTTACTTCCTCAGCAATGGCTGAGACCACGCAACTATCAGCAGATTGAGTGATCACTTTTCCACCGTTTTCAAACACATTGGTGGCACCTTTCACTCCGTCTTTGGCCATGCCGCTGAAAATAGCCATATTAACCTGACTCAGGTTTTCCAACATGTCAAAGCACACATCATCAATGCAGGGGGTTGACATGCGGTCGGGATTGACGTCTTTAACACCCAGGTTTCCATCTTCATGTATGATGATGGCTTCATCCACCGGAATCAAAATGGCTTGACTGGGAGCAACCTGCATCCCGCTTTCAGCGAGTTTCACGGGTATTACCCCATTTTTATTTAACTGCTTTTCCATCATGTGACTGAATTCACTGTCCATGTGTTGCACCACAAGGAACAGTATCGGCTCATCACCTGATAAGGTTTTAAAAAACCGAATCAGGGATTCCGGACCGCCTATCGATGCCGCCAAAATCCACACCGATTCAATTCCTAACTCAGTCAGATCAACACCGGAACTGGATGAGTTTTGAGCCACCTGTTGAGGCAATATGTCATGGGCCTGATCTATCTTGTGCAGCACGTGTCGGAGCCAGCGGTTTTTGTTCCAGCCAACCAATTCATTGGAAATGCGTGCATCATTGAAAATAATCTTTACATTTTGATCTGAAAGCCGATGTATCAGATCATCGATGTTTACATCGTTGTCATACAAGTTCAGTATGAATGCATTGATTTCAACATCCAGTTGATCGCACTCATCCTGGTGGTATTGCTTTACCTGATACCCGGAGTGCGTCAACTGATTGATCAGAAATTGTGCTGAGGGCTGAGATTCACCAATGTGAATCAGCCCTATCACTGGCTGATCAGGCATCTTCTAGTTGCAACAACTCGTTGATGTTTTCCAACAGTTCCAATTCCTGATAAGGTTTACCTAAATACCGATCGACACCAATCTCTTTAGCCCGGTCTTTGTGCTTCTGACCGGTACGTGACGTAATCATAATGATTGGAATATCCTTGAATTTATCAGACTGCTTCATGTTGGTGGCCAACTCGAAACCATCCATTCTGGGCATCTCAATATCCAGCAACATCAAATCAGGAACCTGTTCCTGTAGTTTATTCAGGGCATCCAATCCATCTTTAGCGGTCATCACTTCAAATTCATTTCTGCTCAACATCCGCTCACCAGCACGTCTCATGGTGATCGAATCATCCACCACCATAATCACTGGAGCTGTGTCTTCCTCAACAACCACTTCAGTTTCGATACCTTCAGATTCCATCTTAGCCAGACGCTGTACGTAGGCCCGGTGCATCGGAATGATGTCCAGAATCAAAACCACAGCACCATCACCAAGGATGGTGGCGCCGAAAATACCGGGTACAGAGGCCACCTGCGTACCTACGGACTTGACCACGATCTCGCGGCCTCCATACGTTTGGTCTACCCGCAGAGCCACACCCTGATCACCTGACTTAATCATCACCAACGGTACCTGATTACCTTCGACCAACGCTTCTGAGTCCACATTCAGTAATTTGTTCAATTCCTGAACATGGTATTCTTCTCCGGCGTAATCATAACTGGTATCACCTTCAAGCATACGTCTTCTGAATTCATCAATGTTCATCCTGATCAGGCCTTCCACACCAGATGCCGGAATGGCATACCGGTGATCAGCAACCTGAACAATGATGGCTTGGGTCAATGCCAGGGTATATGGCAGACGAATCACAAAAGTAGATCCTACGCCAGGTTCTGAGATGATTTCAATGCTACCACCCAACCGTTTAATCTCGTTGTTGACCACATCCATACCAACCCCCCTACCGGCCAGTTTTGTGACCTGGTCAGCAGCAGAAAGCCCTGAATGGGTGATCAGTTGTGTAACGTCTTTATCCGATAAATTATCAGCTTCGCTGATGATACCGCGCTCAATTGCTTTTCTCCGCAGCACATCGGCATTGATACCTGCACCATCGTCTTTAACCGTTACAACCACCTCAGTGGCTTCCCGGCTCAGTTCAATCACAACCTGTCCCTGATCAGGTTTTCCGGCTTTTTTGCGGTCTGCTTCCAAACCATGCACCATGGCATTCCTGATCATGTGTTCCAGCGGTGCCTGAATACCTTCAAGAACGGTTTTATCCATTTCTCCTTCCGCACCTTTGACCACCAGCTTGGCATTTTTATCCAATTCTTGTGAGGCTGTTCTCAAAACCCTTCTTAATCGTGGGACCAGCGAATTGAAGGTAACCAATCGGGTCTCCATCAACCCTTCCTGCAATTCTGTGTTTACCCTTGATTGTTGGATCAATAAAGTCTCTGATGATCGCGCCGACTCCTGTAAATAGGTTTGAATATTGGTTAAATCCGATACCGACTCTGACAAAGATCTGGACAATTGTTGTATGGTTGAGAATTGATCAAGCTCAAGTGGATCGAAATCTTCTTCCAACTCATCACCTTCTGCCTGATAGTTGGAAATAATCTGTGCTTCTGTTTCATGCTCAAGCTCGCGCAGCTGTCGACGCACCCTTTCAACCGTATTTTCAAGCTCATCAATGTTCAGCTTCAATTCTGCCGATTGCTGCTCCATTCGTGACCGGTAAATACTCACCTCACCAGCAAAGTTCACCAGTTTGTCGAGCAATTCTGAATTTACTTTAATCTGGCCACCAGACAGCACGTTGGCTTTCTTCTTGGCAACAAATTGTTCGGCTTGTTCTGTTGGCACATCTTCAGTGGCATCATCACGTTGTGCGAGGGGGTCAAAAAACTCTTCATCCAGCTTGGATTTTTCTTTGATCTCGCCACCCTCGTCAGAAAGAATGCTTTCCAGCTGACCGGTTTCTGTTTCAATACTGGATAATTGCCCATAGTCATCAGAGTTCACCATGCCATGTAATTTATGCATGACTTGTGACATTAACTCCTGCTGATTTGGCGTGACCTTGGATTTGTTTTCAGCGATCGACTCAAACAGTGATTCCAGTTGATGTGACAGATCGCCAATCTGATTCAATCCCGCCATTCTGGCTCCCCCTTTCAGGGTATGCAGATCCCTTTGTAAGGCTTGAATAATCTCTGCGCTGTCTGGTTTTTCCTCCAATTCAGCTAGCATATGATCTGCCCGGTCAAAAATTTCAGTGGCTTCCTCACTGAATATTTCCAGCAACTCTTCATCCAGATCAGCTTCGTATGATGCTTCTTCCTCAGCGGTAGGCTCCTCCTGAGGAATATCAGCCAAGGCATTGACTTGTTCTACTTCTTCGGCTTCAACTGCTTCAGCTGCTTCGGCTTCGGCTTCGGCTTCGGCTTCGGCTTCGGCTTCGGCTTCGGCTTCGGCTTCGGCTTCGGCTTCGGCTTCGGCTTCGGCTTCAGCTTCGGCTTCAGCTCCGGCTTCAGCTTCGGCTTCGGCTTCAGCTGCTTCGGCTTCGGCTTCTTCGGCTTCAGCTGCTTCGGCTTCAGCTGCTTCGGCTTCAGCTGCTTCGGCTTCAGCTTCAGCTGCTTCGGCTTCAGCTTCAGCTTCTTCGGCTTCAGCTGCTTCGGCTTCATCCAACAGCAAGCCATCATCAGCCTGGTCAACTTCAGCGATGGACTCCAACTCTGCAGAAATCACACTGTCTTCCAGTGACTCATCCGCATCAACACTGCTCATGCCTGGCGCTTCCATTTGCTTGAGCTCAGTAATACGGGTATTGAAATACTCGCCAATGCTCTCATCAACAGGCATGGTTCCTGTGCCTAACAGGTTCAATTGGCTTTTGGCATGGTGAATCACCTGCTCAATGTATTCAATATCCTGACCAGATAAACTCTGTTTTTTATCCATCATCAGGATCGACATTTTTTCCAGTGGCGTGGTCATTTTGGTGATGCCATCAACAGAAGCCATGCTGGCTGCACCATTGAGGGTATGAACCACCCTGATAAAGTCATCATTGACACTTGGTTTATCCGCGTCCATATTGTCTGCAATGAACCGATCCATCTCTGATAAGTGTCCACCCACTTCTTTTTGCAAGATCTCGATGAATACCGGATCAATATCCAAACCATCACTGTCCTTTTCATCGACCGGTTCTGTGGTCAAGGCGTGCTCTTCGGAGTGAGGCATGTCTGATGCTGTCAGTGATTCTTCAGTCGCGTCATCAATCTCTGCTTCCAGGCTTTCATCTGATGTTTCATCCTCAATAGACAACTCATCTTCCAGAGATAACTCATCTTCCAGAGACAACTCATCTTCCAGAGACAACTCATCTTCCAGAGACAACTCATCTTCCAGAGACAACTCATCATCAGAAGACAGTTCGGCTTGTACATCATCACTGTCCTCTGCGGCCTCATCTTCCGCCAGGTCGCCGGCAAAATCTGATAAATCAAGGTCTTCATCTACACTCAGATCAATACCTGCTTCAGCAGATTCAGCTGGCACATCCTCTTCAAAATCTGCCAGTTCAACAACTTCTAATTCGTCTTCCAGATCCAGGATTTCACTGGCTTCTTCAGTCTCCGCTTCAACGGACCCAGCCTCTTCTTCAAAATCGCTGAGATCCATATCTTCCAATTCACTTTCCAGGTCCAGGGCATCATCATCTGACAAATCATCCATGGTCAGTTCTGAGACAGGCTCGGTTTCCTGGGTGTCCAGTTCTTCACTGGCTTCATCGTCAGAATCATCTGGCATATCAAAATCGAGTTCAAGGTCTTCTTCAAACTCAACTGCCTGATCACTTTCGTCTGTGACTGCTTCAATATTGACTTCTTCTGCTTCACCCAAATCAAGATCTTCGAGGGTTAATTCAGGTACCTCAGCTTCCATTGGGGTGACTTCAATTGAGTCTTCAGCTGAGTCTTCAACTGAATCTTCAGCAGTTTCTTCAACGGCCACTTCTACCGCTTCATCCGTGGCTTCTTCGATCTCCAATTCACCGGTTCCTGCCAGGTCATCATCCAATGCAGGGGCCTCCAGGTCACGGCCATTGGATACATTTTCCGCATTACTCAGCAACAGACTGTAGCCGTGAGGCACCGTGCTTTCATCCTGCAATGCCTGATATAAGCCGGCCGCCATTTCCACACCCTGACCAAGTACCATGTCAAATGCTTCATCATCTTTGATGGCACTTTCCAGCTTACGGTTACACATGTTTTCCAGCTGCCAACCAAATTCGCCAATTGCTTCTGCACCTACCAGACGTCCACTGCCCTTGAGGGTATGGAAAATACGTCTGATTTCGGTTAATGCATCGGTGCTGGCTTCAGGATCTTTAACCCATTCGACATGACGCTGTTGCATGTTAGCCAGTTCTTCTTCGAACTCCTCCTGGAATACCTCTTTGATTTCATCGTCAACATCATCACCAAATTCAACCACAATTTGTTCAGCGATTGCCGGTTGTGACTTGGTCTCTGTAGCAGTTTCCGGTTCTTGCTCTGCTTCAGCATCGGCGTCAGCACTTTCATCATCAGCGTCATCGGCTTCGGCTGCATCACCAGTTTGATCTGATCCGCTTTCATCTGCTTCCGCAGCTGAGCCTTCAATGTCTTCCAGTTTTGCATCACTGGCTTCATCTGTGACTGGTTCAGCGGGCGCTGCAACAGGTTCACGATCATCATGCTGTTGTAATGCCTGAATTTGTTTTTCAACTTCTGACAACAGGCTCTCTCTGATTCTTTGTCCCTGATCCAGATTTTCAAGATAGTATTCCAAAGATGAAATCACCGTGGCCAGTTGTTCCAGCTCTTTTGCGGAGGGTTTTGAATCAGAAGCCAAAATGTCTTTGTTCACATAATGGATGATGGCATCCAGGTGGTTACCTGCATCTGACAAATTCAATATTTTTAAAGCACCTGATATGTCTTTCAATAAACGGGGGTTGTCTTCAACCTGAAGCTTGTCCCAGGGGGACTCAATGAAAGCAACAAAATTAGCTTTGACTTGCTGCAGATTAATGATCGACTCTTTGGCCAGTTGTTGCAGAATGGCTCTTTTTTCTGATTTTGGAATATTTCCTTCTTCCTCTCCACCCAACTCATCTGAGATACCCAGTGATTGAATGTGATCTCCCAATTGAGACTCAATTTTTAAGAGTGTTTGTGCCACGTCCAACAGGTGCTCATCTGAAGGTCGCTCATTGGCTTCAATCAAGCCTTTCAGACTTTCATGATGTTCGCTGACCGAATCTCTGGCCACACCCAGGCCCAATATCCCCAGGGTATCAGAAATATTATGCAGGTTATCTAACAATGGTGACAACTGATCAACTTTGGCGGTTTTGTTTCGGATGAACAAGTCAAGGGACTCCTGCACAACCAACACATCATCTTTGATCGCATCTGAAACAGTTTGCAGCAATTCTTTGTTTTTACCAGAGAGGCTGCCCTCTGCATGTTTGATGTCATCTTCGTCAGGAATGAATTGACTGAGGCTAAAGAATTCTTTGATTTCATTGGCTTTGCTGCCGCTGGCTTCACTGATGGCAATGTAATACAGTAAGTTTCTGGTGATTGACCGGCTGTTGGACTTGATGTGGGCGCTGGCCTCGACCATGTCTTTAATCAACAAATCAATTTTACCGGCAATTTGTTTGAGCGATACATTGTCCTCAATGTCCCCTTCTTCCAATCCTTCAAGCACTCCTGAAAACGTCCAGAACAACTGCTTAAGATACATCGGTGACAGAATCATCTGTAGTTTCGAAACCACCAGCTTGATGTTATTCAACGCTTTGGCCGGATCATTTTGCTTGATCCAATTCAACAGGGAAATCTGATAAACAGAACGGATTTTCATCAACGCCGTTCTCAGTTGATTGCCTTTCAGTGATACATCGTTGGCCACCACTGAATCGGGCACACCCAAATCAAGATTGGGGTTAAACAACGCACTTTCAGACAACAGTTTCTGGCTTCGCACAGCCCTGAGGTCGTTGACCAGTGGCAGCAGTACAATCGGCACGTCTTTGTGTCCAAGTTCGATTCGCTCGAGGTAATCCGGTAATTGTAATATGCTTTGCATGAGCACGTCATAGGCAGAGTCCTCGTCTTTGACTTTGCCATTCAAAAGGTCTTTGGCCACCGCCTCCATTTCTTCAGCCACCATTGAGGCACCGTACAGTTCAACCATTTTCAGGGTGCCTTGTATCTGATGCAGATATGTGATGCAAAACTGAAGTTGATTGGTGTCATCGGAATCTTCGACATAGGTCCGCAAAGCATCTTTGGCCCGATTCAATGTTTCATCAAGCTCGGTCTTCACCCAAGTTAAAGTTGAAAAATCTATTTGTTCTATATTGCTCATGTTATTTCAGTCTGAATGCCAAAGTTCTGTTTTTATTAACGCGCTTCATTTTCGGGTGGGACCAGGCATTGATCTCTGTCTGACCCAGAACCAACAAGCCGTTGTGATTCAGATAGGCCACCAGGCCATTGAGAATCTGTTCGCGGACTTTCTTTTCAAAATACATCAATACGTTTTGACAATAAATCACATCGTATTTGATGTTTGAGGGACGGTTCACATCCAGTAAATTGAACACACCAAACGCCATGCGTTTTTTGATGTTATCTTTGATGGTAAACATTTCATCATTCAAAAAAACCAGATTTTTATGATAAATCTCATCGATGTTTTTGAGCTTGTCTACCGAGTATATGGCCTGTTTTGCCAGGGAAACTGCCGGGCTGCTGACGTCTGTAGCAGTGACACCAAAGTATGTTTTGATACCTGTTTCACTTGACTCCTGACAGACCTGGTGAGCCAACAAACCCAATGAGTATGCTTCTTCTCCAGTGGCACAACTGACACTCCAGATTTTGTATCGCAAAGTATCATCGCTGAGCTGCACCTTTCGCAGCATGTCTTCGTAAACAAGGTCAAAAGACGGCCCATGGCGAAAAAAAGAGGTTTCATGGACAGTCAAACGATCAACCAACTGCGACCATTCCAGGTTCCCCTCTATGCCGGAATTGATGTAATCCCAGTATTTGTCGTACTCCTGATACCCAATTTCACGCATCCTTGACCAGATTTTCGATTGCAGGAACATCTTCCGTTCCTTTGGAACAATGATGCCCAGGCGTTCGGCCAACAATCCTGACCAGCGCAGGTATTCATCTTCCGTGAGCGGAGATATTTTAAGAAAAGGCTTGTTACTATACATTTTGTACATTATTAAGCTGGTTCAGCTGTTATCAAATGAACTCATCATCAGGTAACTTGAAGTCCTCTACAGATTTACGCAACTCGGTGGCCAGTTCCACCAGGTTACCAATCGATTCAGCCGTTTGTTGCGTACCGGCTGACGTTTGGGTGGTAATTTCCTGAATCACGTTCATCGTTCCGGAAATATTGGTTGCTGCAACCGACTGTTGACGGGCTGCTTCAGAAATATTCTGAATCAATTCTGCCAAGTCGTTAGATACCGTTTCAATTTCGGTCAACGCTTCACCGGCATCCTCGGCTTTTCGGGCTCCGCCCACCACCTCTGAAGTGGTTTGCTCCATTGATCGCACCGCTTCGTTGGTATCGGTTTGAATGGTTTTCACAATGCCCTCAATTTGCCGGGTCGCACTGGAAGCCCGTTCCGCCAACTGCTGTACCTCATCCGCAACCACTGCGAAACCACGTCCGGATTCTCCGGAAGAAGCCGCCTGAATCGCTGCGTTGAGAGCCAAAATGTTTGTTTGTTCGGCAATGTCATTAATCAGTTCTACGATGTTTCCAATTTCCTGTGAACTTTCACCCAATCGTTTAATCCTTTTCGAAGTATCCTGAATCTGGGTTCGAATGTTGTTCATACCTTTAATGGTATCCCGCACCACTTCGGCACCATTGTGCGCAATGAGTACCGATCTTTGTGCCACGTCGGCCGACTCCAGGGAATTCTTAGATACCTCATCAATCGACACCGCAATTTCATTAATGGCAGCTGAGGCATTGGTGATCTGTGTGGCCTGATGCTCAGAAGCTTCAGCTAGGTGCATCGCCGTGGCCTGGGCTTCCTGGGCCGCAGAGGCCACGCCCACCGAGGCGTCATTAATCGTTTTCACCAACGACCTCAAGGCTTCAATCGCAAAGTTGACCGAGTC
This sequence comes from Marinicella sediminis, assembly GCF_002000055.1. Taxonomy (GTDB): domain Bacteria; phylum Pseudomonadota; class Gammaproteobacteria; order Xanthomonadales; family Marinicellaceae; genus Marinicella; species Marinicella sediminis. The sequence goes on from NZ_MVBD01000004.1 coordinate 140,302, forward strand.
AGCAATTGCACCCGTGATGTCTTCAGAAACCGTCGCATTCACCGTCAGGTCACCATCTGCCAATGAGCCCATCTCATCCAGCAGTCGCAGAATCGCCTGTTGGTTTCGTTCGTTTTGATCTTGTGCCACTGCAGCCCGGATCCGATCGTTTTTGGACAGCGTCCGGAAGATCCACAACAACCACAGAAATGACAGACCCGCAATTGCCCAGCCAATCTGATCGGATGGTACTGTTTGGGTTCTGGAGGCAATTTGTTCACGTAATTGTTCGGCATCGCTCACGAATGTGTCGATATCGACCTCAATGTCTGCCGCTGCAATCTGGGCATCAAACAATTCCATCGCGCCCCTTACGGTGGCGATGTCAGCCTGCACACTGTCAAAGGCGGAAAACACCCTGCCCAATGATTCGATGGCCTGATCATCTGTCACTGCTTTGATGGTGTCATTGCCATTGAACATGCCGGTCATGACCTCATTGAACTTACGAGCGTCACGATCCAGACTGTCACTGGCTTGAATCGAAGCTGCACCACCTTTCAGGATTTCACTCATGCGACGCAACATCCGGTCAGCCAATACCAGTTGTTGTGAAGCCAGGTAAATCAGACCCCGGTCTTCATTGATCGCCACCAAACGCTTAACCACAGCATCTGAACTGGCTTGTAAAATGGGGATTTCTGAAGCAAATTTGTCTGAGATATCACTCAGTTCTTCAATACGATCACGCTGATTAATGATGGTCAACGCATTGTCATTCATGGTATTCCATACATCTGACATTGACTGCAGGCGCGGCCTGAGATCAGCCGGTAATGCCGGGTAATCTGAGTTTCCGCTGGTCAATGAATTCATGGTGTCATCAATAATCCGACGATCGGTGATCAGGTCATCAAAGGCATCAATATCACCCGAAGAAGCCTGTCTGGCGTACTGAGCCAACTGCTGTGCTTTAATCTGGACTTTATCAGTTTCAGACAAGTGCGCTGTCCGGTTGGCTTCAATGGTCGCTAACCAATAGGAGTGACCAAAGAATGACAATACCAGAATAACCAATACCATCAATTGCCACAAGGGCAACGTTCGTGTCCGTTGATCCATATCTACAGCTGAACTGCTCATACTATTTCTACCTCTGTCTTTTATTTAATCGATGCATTCTGGAAATTGGTGTCCTGAACCAATTGGTCCATTTCAAACACATCCCACCTGACATCGTCTTGGCTGAAAAATTTATCGCAATAACGATACACCCTTGAATCGTCATCACCTTCAACGTCGTGCCAATCACTTTTACTGAAATGGCGTTGACCAAACACCTCATCGACCACCAGTCCAGCCTGCCCGCCAGGTTGGTTGATGACCAGCATCCGTGTGTGCTTGGTTAATTTGGAAGATTCCCCCGTTAAGTACGACCTGAGGTCAATTGCCGGAATCAAATTACTTCTGATGTTGACCAGACCGAGAACCCATTGATCAATGCCCGGTATTTTCACCAGTTCAGGCAGGATGACCACTTCATTCACATCATCCACCTCAGTCACCAGGTGCATCTCGCCGATTTTAAACCCGATGCCTGACCAGTCACCCAGTTCACTTTCTTCAACAGCTGAGCCAAGGGCATGGGACACACTTCTTTTCTCGTATTCAAGAAGCAACTCAAATGGTTTGATGATTTGTTTACTCATGATCAGTCCCGTTTCACATGTTTCTCAATGGCTTCAATCAATTCCTCTTTGGTAAACGGTTTGGTCAGATACTCTTCAGCACCCACCACACGGCCCTTGGCCTTGTCGAACAAACCGTCTTTGCTGGACAGCATAATAACCGGTGTTGTTTTGTGTTCGCTGTTCATCTTGATCAGCGCACAGGTTTTATAACCATCAAGGCGTGGCATCATGATGTCCACAAAAATGATATTGGGTTCGAGATCAGAGATCTGAGACAAGGCTTCATATCCATTGTCTACTGTAATCACTTCGCAACCCTCTTTCTTGAGTAAAGTTTCAGCGGTTCGGCGGATGGTTTTACTGTCATCGATAACCATTACCTTTAAACCTTCTAAATTCATAATCTCTCCAAACTTTATTGACTGGTGTTGTTCTTTTTATAATTGACAACATTCATGAAGTTATACCCGTAAGTATGTCATTAACAAGAAAATAACTCATTTTACAACTGAATACAAAACAATTTTGGAATAAACACCAATTAATTTGATTTCTTCAACGATTGGCGGGCTGACTACAACACCCCTCATCAGTCTTGTCCAATCAGGTTTTTGCACCTGTTGCCAACCAGTTGTACACACCCTTTAACAGGATAATTTTGATTTTATTTTACAACACACGGTTTCACACTTCCTTTTAGCTTATTATAATTCATCCTAATTAACAAACTTTACGCGTGACCTCATGTTGAAAATTGCCGTTATCATGGACCCCATTGAACACATTAAACCACACAAAGACTCCAGTTTTGCGATGATGCTGGAAGCTCAACGCAGGGGCCATGAAGTGTATTACATGACCGCCAACAACATGTACTGCAAACACAGTCAGACCCGCGCAGTCAGCCAACGCATCAAGGTGTTTGACAGGCCTCAAGACTGGTTCAGCGCTGAAGCACCTGAAGATCATCCACTGAGTGATTGTGATGTGGTACTGATGCGCAAAGACCCGCCATTTGACATGGAATACATCATGGACACCTATATGCTTGATCAGATTGGTTCGGCCAGCACCCACGTCATCAATGCCCCACAGGCATTGCGAGACGCCAATGAAAAATTTTTCACTGAAGCCTTTCCAGAGTGCACCCCGGAAAACATCATCAGCAGGGATGTTGACCTGCTGAAATCTGCAGTCAATGAACTGGGCGAAGTGATCATCAAACCCATGGATGGCATGGGAGGTCAATCGATTTTCAAAACCAGTAAAAATGACAAGAACCTGAACGTCATTCTGGAAACAGTGACACAAAACGGCACAAAAACCACCATGATTCAGAAATTCATCCCTGCCATCAGTGCGGGGGACAAACGGATTTTGCTGATCAATGGTCAACCCGTACCTTATGCATTGGCCCGCATTCCCTCAGCCACTGATTTTCGTGGGAACCTGGCCAAAGGGGGAACCGGCAAAGGACTGAAGTTGTCTGATGCTGACAGAAAGATTTGTGACCTGGTCGGACCTAAACTGAAATCAATGGGTATTGTGTTCGCCGGCATTGATGTGATTGGTGACTATCTGACCGAAGTCAATGTCACCAGCCCAACCTGCATCCGCGAACTGGATGAGATTTTTGATCTTAACATCGCTGGCGAGTTGTTCGACTGCATTGAAAAAGACATTATATGAAACCCAAAATCACAGTCAAAGACAAAAACGTGATGACCTTCACCCTGGCTTCACTGACCTTATCTGTGATCATTCTGGGCATCTCATTCACCGCAACACGACCACCCGAAGAAGTCATTCACAGCATGGATGTCATCCTTTCAAAAAAAGCCAATCTCACAGCACCAGATGATGCTGAGTTCCTCGCTCAGAATAACCAACTGGGTGGTGGTGACCAGGACAAAAAGGCCAGGCCCACCAATCCTTTCAGCGCCACTGCTCCGGTCAATGAAGGTGTTGACCAGCAAGAGTCGCAACAGCGTACCAGAGCGCAAACCCGACAGAATAAAACCCAATTACTCACCACCACCCGGGCAGAACAGCAAACACAGGAAACCCAGCCCACCAAAGACCGGCGGGACCAACAAGCCAATGACACCACGCTGACCCGTGAGCAAAGGCTGGCTAAAATGCAGGATGAGATTGCCAGAAAAATTGAGCGCTATGCCAAAAAACCACGCAGCAAATATGTTTCCAGCAGCACCAAGGCATATGAATTTGCCCCTTACATTAATAACTGGGTCAAAAAAATTGAGCGCACCGGCGATCTCAATTATCCTGAACAGGCCAAGAACAAAAACTTCATTGGTAATGTGATGCTGACCGTCGGCATCAAACGCGATGGTACCCTGCATGAGATCAAAATCATCAAACCATCTGATCACAAATTTCTGGATGAAGCAGCCAAACACATTGTAAAATTAGCCCAACCATTTGATCCGCTGCCTGAATCTGAGGAGCGAGTTGATATCCTATACATCACACGTACCTGGCAATTTTTACCCGGGCACCTACTCAGACAGAAATAATGAATTTGACCAACCAGTTATTGATCGCCACTCCAGACATGCAAGATGAGCGTTTTTTCAAGGCAGTGATCCTGATTTGCGAACACAATGAACACGGTGCACTGGGCATCAACATCAATATGCCCAGCGATGTCACATTTGCTGAAATTCTGGAAAGCCTTTCGATCGAGCAAACTCAGGTAAACGACGATGCACTGATCTTCGAAGGTGGCCCGGTTAACACGCAATGCGGCTTCATCCTGCATGACTCACCAGAAGATTTCGCCAGCTCAGTACGTATCACCCCCGGGTTATCGCTGACCACTTCCAAAGACATCATTGAGGCGATTGCTGCCCACCAACTGACCGCAAAGTGGATGATGGCCCTTGGCTGCGCCACCTGGGATGCCGGCCAACTTGAACAGGAGATCGCCGACAACAGCTGGTTGACTTGCCCATCTGACAAAAATCTGATTTTCTCTGATGAACAGGATAAGTGGCAAACCGCACTGGACATCATTGGCATCAAAGCCCACCAACTGAGCAGCGATATCGGCCATGCCTGAATATGTGCTGGGCATTGATTTTGGCGAAAAACGCATCGGCCTGGCGGTCGGACAGACCATGACCTGTCAGGCCCAGGCTTTGACCACACTGATCAACGATGGCAGCTTTTGGCAACAGCTACAAAACATCATCAATGAATGGCACATTTCATCCCTGGTGTTCGGCTTGCCGCTGGACGCCAGTGGTCAAGAACAGGAAATAACCCGCAGGGTGAAAAACTTTGCCCGCAAAGCCAGTCAGAATACCGCCCTTTCAGTGACCTTTGTTGACGAACGTTACACTTCATATGAAGCCGAACGCACATTCCAGCAAAGTCGTGCTGCTGGCTTGACAAAAGCCAAGCAAAAAAGTCAACTGGATGCCATGGCGGCCCAAATCATTCTTCAATCCTGGTTTGACCAGCAACACAACACATGAAACACCTTCTGGACATCAAAGAACTCAACAGACATCAGATCGAACTCTTGTTTGACCTGGCTGACCGCTTAAACCACCAACCGCGCGAACAAAAACCACTGGCCGGCCGCTCTGCCATTGCTTTGTTTTTTGAAAACTCAACCCGCACGCTGACCTCTTTTCAGCTCGCCTGCCAACGTTTAGGCGTGGACCTCACTGCGTTGAACATCGCTCATTCATCCACCCAAAAAGGTGAAACCCTGAGAGACACCATTCTGACCCTGGATGCCATGCAGACCGATGCTTTTATTGTCAGACATCAGGACAATCATATGCAACGGGATATGGCCGAGTGGATCAATCATCGGGCCAGTGTCATCAATGCCGGTGACGGCACCAACCAACACCCCACTCAAGGATTGCTGGATCTTTACACCATTCGCCAACACCAAGGTCAGTTCGAACCATTGTCGGTGGCCATCATAGGTGACACCAAACACTCCAGGGTGGCCAATTCACTGCTGGACGGTTTGCAAATTATGGGCACAAAAGACATCCGCCTGTTTGCCCCAGACACATTTGTAGCAGACCATCAGAAAACTTTCCTCGCAGACAGCCTGCAAAGCGCCATCAGCGAAGCAGATGTGGTGGTCATGTTGCGCATTCAGCGGGAACGATTGAGCGATCAAAGCAACCTGGATGTGGAGGCCTGGGCGGCCCATTACGGTTTAAATAGCGAACGACTTAAATGGGCCAAAAAAGAGGCCATCGTGATGCACCCCGGTCCCATGAACCGTGGTGTGGAAATCACCGATGCAGTGGCCGATGGTCCACAATCAGTGATCCTCAATCAGGTCACCAATGGCGTATTGATTCGCCAGGCACTGATACACCAGCTACTGTCCTGAATGCCTCAACACAACAGCTGGCTGGCGGTGACCAATGCCTGACAGCCTGACATCAAAGCCTTGAGTTGATTTCAAACAAGAACAACACCCACATGGCCAGCAAAACGCCACATGAAAGAATGAAAATACTGAACCGATGAATGACTTTGTTATACAAAATATGTACCAATGCATGGAGGTAGCGCAAACCAACATACAACCAGGCCATATTCAACAACAACGCATCCTGAACTTCTGTAATCAGCATCAACACCACTAACAGGTAAAACAAGACAGGCACTTCCAGCTGGTTGTGAAAAGACCTGCCCATACGCTGGATCATTACCGGCCATTGATCCTGTCCGGTCATCAACACATAGTCTTTGGGGTGAACCGTGCGCTGCGACACGCTGCGGTAACGCAATATACCCAGGGTAAATAAAATACCAAAGGTCAGCATGACCTGGAAAAATACCGGAAGAATGAGTTCTATCATAGGTGACTCCTGTTATTAAGTTGTTGTATTTGACGGTCATGCCAATGACTCAGGGTGAACAACGCCACCACTGAACCAATGAGCGCCAGAAACATGTCTGATTGGGTGTCCCAGACATACCCCTGGGTACCCAAGAATGATTCAGCAGCCTCATCACTGAGCAACGCCACCCACCATTCAATGAGCTCATAAAAGGCCGAAAATCCGAGGCAAAAACTGATGATAAAAAACCGTCGCCAGCCGACACTGTCGATGATGCCATGCCGTACCACGATTTCTCGACAGATCATGGCCGGGACGAAACCCTGGAAAAAGTGCCCCAACTTATCGTAATTATTGCGCCCATCCCAAACAAAGGTCATGAATTGATCGAAGTACGGCACCAATGCATAGGTATAGTGTGCTCCCACCAACAATACCACACAATGCAATAATATCAGCACATACAGCATTGGGGTCAAAGGCCAGGACCTTCTGAAATACCACAAAATGCCCGCCCCAATCAAAGCCGGCAAGGATTCCAGAAACCAGGTGAAATAATCATGTGGCTCAATGGCTGAAGCCACACCAACCAACAAAAAAATCAGCGCCCAAAGCAAGACGTATATGTTCATCTACAGGATTCCTCAAACAGGTCATTATTCAGTTCACAATTGGCCTCAATGACTGCGGTTTTTCTCGCAGGTCCTCCACCAGAACAACACCTGATCCTCAGAGGTGCTCGTCCCACTGACTGCAGGTTTTTGCTGCCGGAAATCCTCAGCCCATGAGCACGGCTTGAGTTGACCCAACGTTGCATACATAAAGACTGTGTTCACCTCTTCCATGGCTTTCTCCGCGATGTCGATGCCTGGCTCATGTGCACCATGTGCATTGATGTGGACATCCGGATGATTGATCAAAGAACCCACCAACCATCAATCAAGCCAGTTTCACTTCATACTCCTTCACCACGCAACAGAGAGCTGATGATCAGCCAAACCCGGTTGCTTATACTCAGTTGGCCGCATTCAATTTTTGTCAGGAACAAAATTGAATGAAGTCCAGGGATTATTAATCATTTTCCAGGTTAATTCCAAGTGTATCCTTCATGATAACACAAATGAATCATCGCTGAGTTGACTGAACTTCAGCTCAATTCAGATCAATCCACCCAACAACAAATCACCTTCACTAAACCCAGCTGATTCATGGGTTTTTCGTACCGTTAATGATTGGCTTGAAATGGCATAATGCAGCATGTTTGATGGCACCGACAGCTGCGCGCTTTTCCTGAATTGCCAAATGACCAGTTCGGCTGCCTGAAACAAGCAGCTCAGCGATGGATGCCAGACGGGATCTGGAGAACGCTCAGTAACGGTCTGGCCTGGCAGAGTCAAAACCAGATAAGCCAGGTCTTCACCGGTGTTGGTCAGTGCTCCGGAAAACCGGTTTTCCAGGTACATGACCTGCCCGGCTGCAGCCTTAACCTGACTGCCATCTGCAACCCGGCGTCCTGACAGGGGCGTCAATAAAATGATGATTCTGGGCGTGGTTTCATGATCTGCCAAAGTGTGGCCTGCTGGCAAATCAAGCCTGAACAAGCTCAGCTGATCTTGTTCCAGCAATGGAGTTATGAAAGCTTCTGCCACTTCGTTGATATCTACCATATGTCTTCCCCCAGATTATAAAAAACTCAATGATTCGCCTGATGCACCGGAGAGCTGACGAACAGCTCGACCCGTTAGGTTAAACTCAGTTGACCACTTTCAATTTTGTCAGGAACAAATTTGAATGACGTCCCAAGATCATTACTTTTATGTGCAGCGCGCTTTTCCAGTTTGTAATCAACTGCGTCTTTTTTCAATCACTCATTGAATTAATTCTGTTACTATTTGAAGCCAATTAAACAGACACAGATAAGCACATGGGCAAAGGCACACATGAATACATTGAAGATGAGCGCAACCGTGACATCCTGATCAACATCAATGGTCAGCTACTGCCCCGCGAAGAGGCCACTGTTTCGGTGTTTGACAGTGGTTTTATCCTCGGCGACGGTGTTTGGGAAGGTCTGCGCTTGCATCAAGGCGTTGTGGTGTTCCTCAAAGACCACTTGCGCAGGTTATACCAGGGCGCCAAAGCCCTGGACCTGGACATTGGACTGACACCCACTGAACTGACCCAGCGCCTGATCGACACCCTTGAGGCCAATAACATGCACGATGGGGTGCACATCCGGCTGATGGTCACCCGCGGGGTGAAAATCACTCCATATCAGGACCCGCGCTGCACCATACCCGGCAGCACCATTGTCATCATTGCTGAATACAAAACCCCGTCACCGAGAAAAATTGAAGGCGGCATTCGCCTGTTCACCACCCATGTGCGCCGGGGTTATCCCGACGTGCAGGATCAGAAAATGAATTCGCACTCCAAAATCAACTGCATCCAGGGTTGCATTCAGGCGGCCAAAGCCGGTGCCGATGAAGCGCTGATGCTGGATCCACATGGCTTTGTGGCGACCTGCAATTCAACCCATTTTTTCATCGTCACCCAGGGTGAAGTGTGGACCTCTACCGGGGATTATTGTCTGGGCGGCATCACCCGCTCGAAAATCATTCTGTTGTGTGAACAGCTGGGCATCCCCATCCGACAAAAGAATTTTTCGCTGTTTGATGTGTACGGCGCTGATGAAGCCTTTGTCACAGGTACCTTTGCCGGCATCACCCCGGTCAATGAAGTGGATGGCCGGCTGATCGGCAATGGTCAGACCCGCGACATGATCCGGCGACTGCAGGACGCTTATCTGGACTTGATTCAACAAGAGGTCAAGGCATGATCAGAATCGCCATGTGGTCAGGACCACGCAACATTTCCACCGCCATGATGCGCGCCTGGGAGAACCGCAATGACACCGTGGTGGTGGATGAGCCGTTGTATGGGCCTTACCTGGCAACCACCGGCAAAAAACACGCCATGCACCAGCAAATCATCGCCCATCAGGGTGCCGACTGGCGGCCGATCGTTGATGGTTTGTTGCATGATGAACCAGCGCCGGTGTCGATATATTACCAGAAACACATGAGTCATCACCTCACCGATGACGTGGACCTGTCATTCACTGATCAATTGCGCAATGCCTTTCTGATCCGTCACCCGAATGATGTGCTGGCCTCCTACCTGCGCAAGCACCCGCGCGCCACCCCGGCGGACCTTGGTTACCCGCAACAGGTGGCGCTGTTCAATCGCATCCGTGAACAAACCGGACAAATACCACCGGTGATGGCATCCAAGGACATTCTGCTCAACCCCAAAGCCATGCTCACCAGCTTGTGTGAAGCCTTGGGCGTGCCCTTTGATGAGGCCATGCTCAGCTGGCCGACCGGCTACCGGGAATCGGATGGCATCTGGGCCGAACACTGGTACAACCGGGTGATTGAATCCACCGGCTTTGCCGAATACCGCCCCAAACCCAATCAGCTGAGCCTTGAAGAACAGGCCATTGCCGATGCCTGTTTGCCCTATTATGAAGTATTGGCAGAACACGCAACAGCCGCTTAACAGGAACATGGCCATCGACGCCAAGGAGAACACTATGAGCATTCAACACATCACCGCCATCGGGCTGCGCCTGCTGGCCATCATTACCCTGTTCCACGTAGTCCGGCATCTGATTTGGATCAGTGTCATGGTCTACAGCAATGACCCACAAACCCTGCAACAATTCATGTACGGGGTCGCTGGCATACTCATCTTGCTGGTCGTCGGCCTGGGCTGTTGGTTTTTACCGATGAGCACAGCCAGATTGATTGTGAAACCAGCCTGGGATAAGCAGGTTCAACCTTTCAACCCAATGTCACTGCTTAGGGTGCTGGTGATTTTCATTGGTTTGGTCTGTTTTCTGCATGCCCTGCTGGCTGCAAGCAATTACCTGTTCAGCTGGATGCTGACCGATCCTTCCATTGAAATTGTCAACCTGGATCAAATGAAAGCCAGCTACCTCAGTACTGCCTGGCAACTGGTGCTGGGCCTGGTACTGATGAACAAAAGTCATTGGATCAGTCAGGCATTGCTGAACATCAACCGTGCTGAATCACCTGATCAGGCCGACTGAAGCACCTCAATCAAGTCATTGAGCACCCCGGCAGCGGTCACTTCACGGCCTGCACCCGGGCCCTGGATGACCAGCGGATTACCGGCATACCAGGCACTGTCGATGACAAAGATGTTGTCACCGGGCCGTAAACCGGCTGCCGGGTGCTGCTGATCAATCAACTGCAGTGAGACGTTGATCTCTTGCGAGCTGATGCTGGCCAGGTAACACAGGCTTTTACCCTGTTCGTTCGCTGCTTTCCATAAACCGGCCACATGCTCATCAATCGCCGCTGATCTGGCCCAGAACTGTTCCAGGGTACCGGCCATCAACTCATCAGGTATGGCCGGCGTGAATACCACACGGGCCTCATTGAAGCCCAACTGCCGGGCGAGGATCAGGGCTTTGCGGTAGACGTCCTGGCCTGACAGGTCATCCCGTGGATCGGGTTCTGTGTAGGCATTGGCATGGGCTTGGCGCACCCACTCCATGAAGGGTCGCTGACCGTCGTATTGACCAAAAATCCACGACAGTGAACCGGAAAACACCCCATTGACCGCCTGCACCTGATCACCGCTTTCGATGAGTTTCCTCAGACTGCTTTGGATCGGCAAGGCGGCACCCACCGTGGTGTTGGTCAGCCACCTGCGGTGTTGTTTTTCCAATTCAGCTTCCAGATGGCTGGCGCGGATGTCATCGGCTGCCACCAGCTTATTGGCCGAAATCAGGTGCCAGCCATTGGCCACAAACTCAGGATATCGGGCAGCCACCGCTTCACTGGCGGTGAGGTCAATCAGCACCAGCGGCTTATTGATGTAATCACTTAAACGCTGATAAATTTCTCCGGACGTGTTGTCCTGATCAGGAACGATGACCTCGTCCAGCAAACACTCACCGGCATACTGGTAATGACGGCTGTTGGCCACCGCCACCAGCGAAAGTGACTGTTTGACCCGCTGTTCAATGCTGGCTTTGTTGTCTTTGAGGATGCGGATGAATTGTTGACCGATGTTGCCATAACCCAGTACCACAATGGGTATGGAGGGCGCCAGATCAAAACAAGCCGCATGCAGATCAGCTAACAAGGCCTCTGCCTGTTCATCGGCCAGCAGCACGCACAGGGTGTGGTCATTGCCCGGATAATGGATGTTCAGCACATCAAAACGCGCGGTGCGACCCAGTAACTGACTGATGACCCGATGGTTTTGTCTGATGTTGTGCCCCACGGCGCTGATCAGACTGACCCCGGACAATTGTTGCACCAAGGTCAGTCCGGCCTGGCGGATCAGCTGACTGGTGCGGAAAAAGTCCACCTGCTCGACACACAATTGCAGCACCTGTCGGGTTTTGTCGTAATGACAGGCGTATTGATTGATTTGTCCGGCGGTCAATTCGGCCTGGAATTGACGGGTGCGCAATTCATGAATGCCCGCCAGGGTCAGCTGTACCAACTGGCTTTTGTGGGCCAGGGTCTTGACCTGACCCTCACCGGCACGGCTTTGCTCCACCACATCGGTACCGAGGGTATCGGAGTCGCAGGTGTTGATGATGATTCTGGCCGGATGTTGCAACAAGGGATTGATGGTTTTGTGGTGCAGCACATGAGAACCCAGTTCTGACAGCGCCTGAGCCTCGCCCAGGGTTAAGGTGGGAATGCGCCTGGCTTCGGGGATCACATGTGGATCAGCGGTGTACACGCCATCCACGTCGGTCCACAGATAGACCGCTGATGAACGCAACAATGAGGCCACCAGGGTGGCACTGTAATCACTGCCATTGCGTCCCAGGGTAATGCCCTGACCTGCTTCATTACGAGCCAGAAAACCGGTGAGAATCTGAATGCCTTCACCCTTGCTGTCCAGCAGTATTTGCACCGCTTTGGCCGGATTCACCGGATTGTTTTGCGCATCCACAGTGAGGATGTCTCTGGCATCCCGCCAATGATTGGGTATGCCCAACTCATGCAATCTGGCTGATAACAACTGAGCGGACCACAGTTCACCATAGGCCAGCACATCATGCACGCTGAGCGTTGTTTGGCTCAGACCAGAGGACAGCAGCTCCAGATCTTCCAGCAGAGAGACAAGCAGTGCATCAGGCTGATCCAACACCGTGGTGACCAACTGTTGTACCGACTCCCTCAGTGCAGGCAGTCGATGGGTACCGTCATTGAACACCTGGATCAATTGATCGGTGACCCCGCCATTGGCAGAAACCACCACCACGTCTTCAGTCCTGACATGGCTGCGGATGGTTCGAATCACCGAACTGATGGCGGTGACATCTTTCAGACTGCTGCCGCCAAACTTATGTACTGCTGGCGTTTCCCTGGCCACTGGTTGCCCATAAATTTCAGCCATTGACCTGTTCCTTCAGCGGTTTTAATAAACACCGGTTGAGCGCTTGTTCCAGATCGGCAATCAGGTCATCGGCCTGCTCAATGCCCACCGATAAGCGGATCAGGTTGTCAGTGATACCGGCAGCCCGTTGGGCCTGGGGCGCCATGGCCGCGTGGGTCATGGTGGCCGGGTGACAGATTAAGGACTCCACCCCTCCCAATGATTCGGCCAGGGTGAAGTAGCGCAGGTTGTTGACCAGGGTTTTCACCTCGCTGAGTCCCCCTTTGAGTTCGAAAGACAACATGGCGCCAAAATGATGCTGTTGGCGTTTGGCGATCTCATGCCCAGGGTGGTTGCTGAGCCCCGGATAATGAATGTTCTCAATGGCCGGGTGCTGTTGTAAAAATGCCAGTATCTGTTCGGTGTTTTCCAGGTGCTGTTTCATGCGTACATTCAGGGTGCGCAATCCCCGGGTGGTCAGCAAGCAATCAAACGGTGCTGCTGTGATCCCGATGCAGTTAGCCCACCATTTGAGTTGCTCTGCCAGCTCTTCGGTTTTACCCAGCACCGCACCGCCGACCACATCGCTGTGGCCGTTGATGTATTTGGTGGTTGAATGCACCACCAGATCAGCCCCCAGGGTGATGGGTTGCTGCAGCGCTGGTGACAGGAAGGTGTTGTCCACCACTTTCAACACCTCAGGTCCGGCCAACTCACACAAGGCATGTACATCAACCACCCGCAACAGCGGATTACTTGGGGTCTCAATCCACAACAAATTTGTTGGGGTGGCCAATGTTTGCCTGATCCTGGCAGTGTCGGACTGATCAACGAATTCAACTTCTATCAAGCCTTTCTCGTGCCAGGTGGTCAATAAGCGAAAGGTACCACCATAGCAGTCATGCGGTGCCACCACCCGACCGCCCTTGGGCAGCAACTGTAAGACCAGTAATACCGCCGACATCCCGGTTGAAGTCACCACCCCACCGGCAGCTTGTTCCAATTCAGCCAGCGCATCAGCGAGGATGTCACGGGTGGGGTTGCCTGAGCGGCTGTAGTCATAAGTACGGGGTTGATTCAGGTCAGCAAAACTGTAGTTGCTGGACAAGTACAGCGGCGGGGTCACGGCGCCGTGTTGGCGGTCACAATCAATACCCGCCCGCACAGCGGCTGTTTCGTTCAATAAGGTCATAGCGATACTCTGATAAAAAGGAATGAAAGATTGAATTGATGGTGTCTGCTTCCAGCAAAAACCCATCATGACCGTACAGCGACTCCAGTATGTGGAGCTCTGCCGGAGCGTTCAGTTTGCTGTGCAGCTGTTCGATAAAGTTGACAGGCACCATTTGGTCACTGTCAAAACCAATCAGCAAGGTGGGAACACATATGTAACTGACATCGACCTGATGATGATCAATGGCACGTGATAATTGCTGGTAACGGTGTGCCGGGAACCGACTGGCAAACTGCTCACCATGGTGATTGAGGTAAGCCGACACCTGTTGCAGCGCCTCACCTGGTTGCTGGCTTTGAAAACGGTGTTCGAACTCCTGTTCTCCCCGGTAACCTATCATGGCCAGGGCACGGGCCAGTTTCAGGTGTTCACCCTGGCTTGATGACGCCTCACCCAGCTGAACCAGTTGTCTTTGCAGGTAACGGATGGCCTGACTTTTGACGCTGTTCTGATCAGCAGCCGCCAGACAAATCAGCTGTTGTAAAGCATCCGGATAACGTGCCGCAAAAGCCAAAGAAACCATGCCGCCAAAGGATGATCCAATGACGGCATGAAACTGAGGTAATTGCAAAGTGTGCTGGATGCCGCGCAACAGTTGCGCCTGGTCTGCAGGGGTTAACACCGGCGGGTTGGTCACCCGCTCAGGAAAACAGAAATAATCAAAGGTGAGGAATGCACTATCCCGGGTATTGAGCACGGCCTGGTCATGGGCCACCACTCGCCACCAGCCTTGACGTTCACCCGGCACATCAAAGGCCCAGCGATCGGCAGAGATACCTCCCATCACCACATGTAAAGGCTTCGACAGGGAACCCCAGAGACAACAACCGACCTCCACCACACCACTGTCTCCACCCATTTCCAGGGAGAAGGAAGGTACGGTACAGCTGATGTCGCGGTGAAAAGTCATGTTTATTTGGCCGTCTAAATGCCCATATCTTACCTGGATCATTTCAGATGTCAAGACGTTTAGACGTCTATATAACCAATCGTTCTGAGGTTTTTTTGTTGATTGACTTTCAGGCGCAAAATGCTGTGTGTTGCCAGATACCGGTACTTCATAACCTGGTCGAATATTGAACGGATCACTGGGTATTTAGTTGCACAGCTGATGATTGATACTGTCTTATTATTGGAGGTGGCGACTGTGAATCACCAAGCTGATTTTTGATTACCTGGGGCAATGACACCGGCTACACTCTGGAACCTGTCACAAAATCTCATGTGATAAAGATTTGCACTGAGATTTCAGGGCCGGCTGATTTGATGTGAAAAAAACTTTTATTCTACATTGAGTGAAATATTGGAAATATCGATTTCCGGCTCGGGTACTTTTTTCTTTTCCACCAAAGCATCACCCGAATCGTCCAGATCCAGGTCATCAATTGGAATCTGTGGGGTTTCAATTTTCTTTTGTTTAACAATGATGGCACCGGCCTCTTCAACATCCAACCCAGTGGTGTCAAAATCAGGAATTTCGACCTCTTTGGTTTGAATGATGGGTTCTTCAGAGTCATCAATCACAATGTGATCGATGTCCACTTCGGGTGGATCGGCCTGTGGCTTGTCTTCCAGTTTGTCAAAATCAACATCGACTTTGATGTGAGCGGTTTCGATGTGCCTTTCAGGTGCTGTTACTGGCCTGAGAATTACCGTACCCGGATCATTCAATTCCCACTCTTCTGCCCCCTTGGGTACTTCTTCCACGACATTTTTCACCAAGCTCACCCGGATACCGGCTTTTTTCAACACTTCTCTGAAGTGGCTGGCTTTATCCATAGGCATGGCCTTTTTGAGAGTCCTTTGCTTGCCATCAAACATCACTTCCACTTTGGCCTCAGGAAGTTTAAACAACTTGGCGAAGTTGGCTTTGGCTTTGGCCAGCTCAACTCCACGGGCTGCTTTTCCCTTGAAAACCACTTTAAATGTCTGTTCGCTCATAAATTGCCTGAAGTTTGTTATCCTGTTTATACCATAAATTTTCACTCCATTTAAACAATTCCCTTTTGAAATTTTCGTCGGTCTGGTAGTTTTTGTTCAACAATGTATCAGGGATAACAATTTTTTCACAACTGAGCATCGCTGGCGCAAAACGGCCACTGAGGTATTGCCAGAAAGAAGGAGCTCCACCTGGGTAAGCCACCGTAACCAGTAACAGTTGTTTCATCTGCTCACCCATACTGCCAAGTACGAAACCAATGCCCCCGGCTTTGGGTTTCAGCAGATATTCATAAGGTGATTGCTGAGCCTGATGTTTCTCAACAGTGAAGCGGGTACCCTCCACAAAATTGATCACAGTGGTAGGAAAGTGCTTGAACTTTTCACATGACTTCTGGGTTTGCTCCATGTCCTTACCTTTCAGATGAGGGTGTTTTTTGACAAACGCCCGGCTGTATCGTTTCATAAAGGGAAAATCCAGTGCCCACCAGGCCAGCCCTAAAAATGGCACCCAGATCAGTTGTTGTTTGAGAAAAAATTTCAAAAATGGTATCTGCTTATTAAACACCGCCTGCAGCACCGGGATATCGACCATGCTCCGATGATTGGCCACCACCAGATACCACTCATCGCGGTTCAATTCAGGCATCTGTTCGATCATGATTTTTTCACCATGCAACAACCGATGACCCTGGCTGTTTATGGTAACCCAGGATTCAGCCACACCCACCAACCATCGCGATACCCAGACCCTGAAGCCAGGTATGGGTATTAAGAATTTGAACAATGCCAGTATCAACAGCAAAGTCACCATAAAGACGGTATTCAGGATAAACACCAGTGCAGCCAGTATTCCTTTTAAAGTATGCAACATAACAGGCAAAAGTTTGATTTCAGGTGCAAGATAAGAAATGAAGCGCAAAATTACAAGCTTTATCACAGAATATTCTCGCTTTTAAGTAGACATTTTCACAAAAAAATAGATAATATATCTCTTTATCCGAATTAAGAGATATATATCATCATGAGCAACTACTTATTCACCTCGGAATCAGTGTCCGAAGGGCATCCGGATAAAGTCGCCGATCAGATTTCTGACGCGGTACTGGATGCGATCATTAAAGATGACCCAAAAGCACGGGTGGCCTGTGAGACCATGGTTAAAACCGGAACAGCCATTGTGTCAGGTGAAATCACCACCAATACGTGGATTGACCTGGATGAGCTGGTCAGAAAAGTCATCGTTGACATCGGCTATGACAGTTCAGACGTCGGTTTTGACGGCAACAGCTGTGCGGTGATGTCACTGATCGGCAAACAATCTCATGACATCAACATGGGTGTCGATCGCCAAAGCCCTGAAGAACAAGGTGCCGGAGACCAGGGACTGATGTTCGGTTATGCATCGAATGAAACCGATGTGTTGATGCCTGCACCCATCACCTATTCTCACCTGCTGGTTAAAAAACAGGCCGAAGTTCGCAAAGCCGGTACGCTGCCATGGCTGCGTCCGGATGCCAAATCCCAACTGACCTTCCGTTATGAAAACGATAAACCAGTGGCCATTGACGCAGTGGTTCTGTCCACTCAACATGATCCAGACATTTCGTTGACTGATCTGCGCGAAGCCGTGATGGAAGAAATCATTAAACCGGTGCTGCCTGCCAACTGGCTGGATAAAAACACCCAGTACCACATCAACCCAACCGGTAATTTTGTCATTGGCGGTCCGGTAGGCGACTGTGGACTGACTGGTCGTAAAATCATTGTCGATACCTATGGCGGCATGGCCCGTCATGGCGGCGGTGCATTTTCCGGTAAAGACCCTTCCAAAGTAGACCGTTCTGCGGCCTATGCCTGTCGTTATGTGGCTAAAAACATTGTTGCAGCCGGCTTGGCTGAGCGCTGCGAAATTCAGGTTTCATATGCCATTGGTGTGGCCGAACCCACTTCAATCAGTGTGACCACTTTTGGCACCAATAAAGTGCCTGAAGCCACCATTGAGAAACTCGTAAGAACGCATTTTGACCTGAGGCCATATGGCATCATCACCAGCCTGGATCTGATTCGCCCCATTTATCAGAAGACTGCAGCATACGGCCACATGGGCCGTGAAGATGCTGACTTTACCTGGGAGCGGACTGACAAAGCTGAACTCCTTCGTTCAGAAGCCGGACTGTGACCTTAACCCACCCTTTGAAACAAACATTAAACAGAGAACATTATGACAACCGAAACTGTTAAAAACATCAAACCTGATTACGTCATTGCCGACATAGGCCTGGCAGAATTTGGTCACAAAGAAATTCGCATCGCGGAAACCGAAATGCCTGGTCTGGTACAGATCCGTGAAGAATACAAAGAGGCTCAGCCTTTGAAAGGGGCCCGCATTGCCGGTTCCCTGCACATGACCATTCAGACCGCCGTATTGATTGAGTCACTGCGTGCTTTGGGCGCTGAAGTCCGCTGGGCTTCCTGTAACATATATTCCACTCAGGACCATGCTGCTGCAGCCATGGCTGACCAGGACATTCCTGTTTTTGCGGTTAAAGGCGAAACCCTGGAAGAGTACTGGGAATACACTCACCGCATCATGGAATGGCATGACGGTGGTGCACCCAATATGATTTTGGATGATGGTGGTGATGCCACCATGTTACTGATTCTCGGCAGCAAAGCAGAGAAAGATGCCAGCATCCTTGACAATCCTGGTTCTGAAGAAGAAACCTTCCTGTTTGCATCGATCAAAAAACGCCTGACCACCAAACCAGGCTGGTACAGCAAAACCCTGGCTGAAATTCAAGGTGTGACTGAAGAGACCACCACTGGTGTGAAACGCCTGTATGACATGGCTAAATCCGGTGACCTGCCATTTCCGGCAATTAACGTCAATGACTCAGTAACCAAATCCAAGTTCGACAACTTGTATGGTTGTCGTGAATCGCTGGTTGATGCCATTAAACGTGCCACTGACGTAATGGTTGCTGGTAAAAAAGCCGTGGTTTGTGGTTTCGGAGACGTGGGCAAAGGTTCCGCTGCTTCACTCCGCGCATTGGGTGCCATTGTTTCGGTCACCGAAATCGATCCCATTTGTGCACTGCAGGCTTCGATGGAAGGCTACCCGGTGGTAACCCTCGAAGACGCAGTTAAAGATGCCGATATTTTCGTGACTGCCACTGGTAACTATCAGATCATCAGTTATGAGCACATGAAAGCCATGAAAGATCAGGCCATCGTCTGTAACATTGGTCATTTCGACAACGAAATTGATGTCGCCTCACTGGAGAAAAACTGTGAATGGGACGGCATCAAAGACCAGGTTGATCATGTGATCTTTGAAGATGGCAAACGCATCATCCTGCTTGCCAAAGGTCGCCTGGTGAATCTGGGCTGTGGCACCGGTCACCCAAGCTTTGTGATGTCTAACTCCTTTACCAACCAGGTTCTGGCGCAAATCGAGTTATTCAAGAATGGCGATAACTACAACAACGACGTGTATGTATTGCCCAAGCACCTCGATGAAAAAGTGGCCAAATTGCATCTGGAGCGTGTTGGTGCCAAACTCACCACACTGACAGACAAGCAAGCCAAATACATCGGTGTAGAAGTCGAAGGTCCTTACAAACCTGAACACTACAGATACTGATGCACGGATTCATTCCAATCGTTGAATCAGAAACAAAGCCAGGCTCACGTCTGGCTTTTTTCTTGGGGTATAACCAATATGAATAAGCACAATTTCGGTCTGAGTTTTGAGTTTTTTCCACCCAAAACCAATGAACAAAAAGTCATCCTGCTGGACACCCAGGCCCGATTAAGAAAACTGAACCCGGATTTCTTTTCAGTGACCTTTGGGGCCGGCGGCTCAACCATCACTGCCACGGCTGAAACCGTCCTTGAACTGAAAACCCATGACACACCGAAAGTCATCCCACACCTGTCTTGCATGGGAGGTACTCCCGACGAAATACAGACCCTTCTGCAACAATATCTGGATCATGGCATCACTGACATCCTGGCCTTGCGTGGGGATGTACCTTCTGGAATGGGCTCGGTGGGGTACTTCCGATATGCCAATGAATTGATTGAATTCATTCATGAAAAATATCCTGACACCTTCCACGTCACGGTGGGCTGTTACCCAGAAGTACACCCGGAAACGGAATCCTTTGAGTCAGAAATCAAATATTTTAAACAAAAGGTGGATGCAGGCGTGGACCGTGCCATTACACAGTTTTTCTTCAACCCGGAAGCTTATTTTAACTTCCTTGACCACTGTGAAAAAGCCGGGATCGACACCCCCATCACACCGGGCATCATGCCCATCACCAATTTTGCCAACATCAAACGGTTTTGTGGATTTTGTGGCACCGACATGCCCCGCTGGCTGCAATACAAATTACAGAGTTTCGGCGATGACCGCAAATCCATACAACAGTTTGGCACAGATTTCACCATCCGCCTGTGTGAGCAGTTACTGGAACAGGGTGTCCCGGGCATTCACTTTTACACCCTGAACCGCGCCAAAGCCACATTAGATGTGGTCAAGGCTTTGTCCTGAAAGGACTGTTTTAACCGTCAGGGCAATCGAGTCAGGTTGCCCTGGTCTTGATTCATTCATCTGCACACTGGAGTGCGAAAGCAAATCAGCCATTTGGACGTTTGATAGGAATGACCTTGGGACTTCATTCACGATTGTTCCTGACAAAAGTGAAAGCCGACTCTACGGATGGAGGAGTTAGGGTCTCGTCTGGAACAGAGACCGAGGCCTCGGCGATCATGTCGTGTGATCAAGTGCCCGACGCTCTGATTCGCTATCGCTCACGGCTTATCGATCATTCCATGATGGCTTCTTGACTTCGTCAAACCGCCATACCTGCATGATCTGCCTAACCAAGTCGGCGGGTCGAGCTGATCATCAGCGCTCCACTGCGAATATGATTGACGAGGGCACATGTAACTTCTCCTGGAAAACAAGGAGCAGCAATGGCTCAGATCACGAACAATCAAGGTGATTTGATCATGCCCTCAGCAAGCAGTCGGAGCTGCCCATGAATCACGCTCCCGGATTATTCCTCATGAAGGTTTGTTTCTCACCGCCAGTGGGTACAGGGTCACGGCCAGTAAATCAATCGCTGCATGCAGCCACATGGATAACCACAGGTCACCAGTCAACCAGTACAACCAGGAAAACAGCAGGCCCAAGACAAAAGCACCTGCTGCATTGACCCATCCAGTGCTGTAATGTGTCACAGCGAACACCACATTTGCCAATATCATGCCTGACCAATCCGGTATCCACTGGATTAACAGATGATAAAGCAGACCGCGATAAATCAGCTCTTCACATATGCCGGCAGTAACTGCCATAACCACACCCCAGCTGTATGATCGAGTATCAACAGGCAGATAATGCGCCACATGCGAATACAGTCGCACCAACCAAGCACCGACCATTGGTCCCGGACAATATAGCTTCCATGTCAGGATGGATACCATGACCAAACCGCTCATGGACAGCCAAAAATGCCATGACAAGGCGGTGCTCCAGCCAATGGCACTCAAACCACCTCCCTGCCACCATTGGGCCACCAGAATCAGCGCCACCAGAAACCATTGCATGATGGCGCCTTGCTGATAAAAAGTGGCCCTTAATCCAGGACGCTGCTGCAATATGTGCCGGGTGTCAGCGCTGTTCCGCACCGCCATGACTGGCAACAAAACCCCAATGACCACCAGCAACATCATTTGGTAGAGCCACAACAAAGTCATGTATGCTCCAATAGCCCGGACAAGTCAGTGGCGGCTGAAACGGTGAATTTATTTTTTATCCTGACCTGATGGTTATGGCGGTCAGCAGGTTGATCCTGTACTTTAAAAAAAACCGCATCCTTTAGCTGTTCATCACTGATACAGTGCTGCTCAATTATGGTTTTTAACATCGATTCCATATGAGGCTGGTCATCAGCATCGACGGCCAGCACAAATACCCCATCCGGATCTGACTGAAGTTCTTTGATGTGATCAACAATCTTGGCCAGGTCATCTGGAGCAAGGGCAAATTTGGCTTTAAAGGCCCTGGAGAAGGTTTCATAATTGCGGTATCCACATTGTTCAGATAATTGTTGTATGTTCACTGACCCCAGCAACAATTGCTCATGGGCTTTGGATAATCTGAGGTGGGTGATCAGTTGACCGGGAGGCATTCCTGCCTCCCGTTTGAACAACGGATAAAACTGCGCCTCTGACAAACAAGCGATCTGCGCCAGTTCACGGTTGTTCATGGGCTCAGCAAGGTGCTCATTGATGTGATCTATGACGTGTGCAATTCTGACATCCATGACTCTATCATAAGTCAGTTGGTTGCAGATGTTTATGATCAATCCTCTGTTTTTTTCTGATTTACATGTCAGGTGGATTGCCAGTGAATAAGAACTTGCTAATATTTAGTGATTCAACTGTCAATCAGGGGCAAAGTGACCTAAAATGCTGGGCTGTTTCATCATCAAATTGACATGAGTGTTACTGACAACAACCTGCGCCCTGACTGTTTAAGACAAGCCATCATTGGTGTTGACGCACCTTTTTGTACGCCATTTGGCCAGCGTTTGATGACCTATTGTGACTACACCGCATCGGGTCGCACACTGAATTTCATTGAACATTATCTGATGAAACTGCAGCGGCACTATGCCAACACCCACACCGAAGATGACATGACAGGGCGATCTATGACCCGCTTGTTACATGATGCGGAGCAACGCATCAAAGATTCGGTTGGCGCCAATGAACATGACCGCATCATCTGTACAGGTACAGGTGCCACTGGTGCAATCAACAAAATACAGCAAATCCTGGGCACTTATTTGCCACCGGCAACCCGGGCACAGATTGAACGTTCAGCAGATTGTGACCTGGATAAAATCAAAGCCAAGTCACCGGTCATTTTTGTCGGCCCTTATGAGCATCACAGCAATGAAATTTCCTGGCGGGACGGCCTGTGTGAAGTGGTGGAACTGGACCTGGATGCCAACGGTCATGCTGACCTGGCACAATTGAGCGGATTATTGCAAAAGCCGGAATACCAGGATCGCCTGAAAATTGGTTCATTCTCTGCGGCTTCCAATGTCACCGGATTGGTTTCTCAAACCCGAACCATTGCCCGCTTATTACATCAACATGGCGCCCTGGCCTTTTTTGACTATGCTGCCAGTGCACCTTATGTAGACATCGACATGCACCCGGCTGATGACCCGGAAGGATCTTATGATGCGGTGTTCATATCACCCCATAAGTTCCTTGGTGGCCCAGGCTCAACTGGAGTTCTGGTGTTCAACAAAAAACTCTATCAATCAGCGCTTCAACCCACCGTTTCCGGCGGGGGCACAGTCAGTTATGTGGCCCGGCACGACCATGACTTTATTGATGACATTGAGGAGCGGGAAAAGGCAGGAACGCCGGGGGTGCTGCAAATCATGCGGGCGGCTTTGTGCTTCGAAGTAAAAGAAAAATTTGGCGTTGAACAAATCCACAACATTGAACAAGGCTGGTTGCGTCAGGCATTTGACGCCTGGCAAAAACACCCAAGGATTGAAATCCTGGGAGATCAAAATCCTGCCAACCGCGTGGGCATTGTGTCCTTTAACATCAAAACAGCCTCAGGGAAATACCTGCACCCAAAATTTGTCACCGTGCTGCTCAATGACCTGTTCGGCATTCAATCAAGGGCTGGCTGTTCTTGTGCCGGACCATATGGCCACCAATTGCTGGGCATTGATGAGGACACCTCGGAACAATACCGGGCGTTGATCCAAAAAGGCTACCATGGCATCAAGCCAGGTTGGTGCCGGATAGGTTTCCACTACATCATGGATCAACCTGAAGTGCAGTACATCATCGATTGCGTTAACTTCATAGCCGACAATGGCGCAGAATTTTTACCCTGGTATAAATTCTGCCTGAAACAAGCCTGCTGGCAGCACATCCATGATGATGGCAAGTGTCCCGAATTGTCTCTGGATGAAGCGTTCAAGCAGGACCGGGACAACCAACAAGCCTTGTCACCGATGCTTCGTCAGTCTTTGTATCAACAATTCCTCCAGGAAGCCGAAAAACTAAAGCTGGAGGCCCGTTCCTTACCTGTCAGAGAACCCCAGTCTTTACCGGAGATTGAACACCTCAACCAGTTCATTGTGTAACCGCTTCCCGTAAGGTTCGCATCCAGCCGATGGAACACCGATGATGAATGAGCTTCTCCAGGTCTGAATATTTTCAGTAAGACCCGACAGATTGCGATATGTTGTGCAGGCAAAATCCCCTCCTTGTTCATCATCACATGATGACTTCATCCCCAGTATTTTTGTTGCCAGACAGCTGCGTCAGCAACGATGCCAGGCCTGCTGACAGAATGTGTTGAAAGCTGATCTTAAGACGCGTCATAGCAAAGCGTCAGTCTGTGCAATGATGCTGCATGATGATCAACTTTTTTTAAAGGCTGTCTGATCAGCGATCGTCGGTGTTATCATAGTGATATTTAAACGCGCCTTTGACCCATGAAGTATCGATTCGCAGGCTTTGAGCTGGATCTGAAAACCAATGAATTACACCACGGCTCTCAACCGATACCCCTGACCAGGCAAGGTTATCACCTGTTGGTGTACCTGCTGTCTCACGCAGATCAAATTCACAGCAAGGACGATTTGATAGCGCATGTCTGGAAAGGTCGAATCGTCAGTGACAACACCATAGATCAGAGCATTTCAAAACTGCGTAAATTGTTGCACGGATATCAATCAGGCGACTATATTGAGACGGTTTACGGTCAAGGCATCAGATTCATTCCTGAAGTCACCTGCACAGAAAAAACCACCCAGCCCGGCAAACAAAAACCCATATTGCTGGTGATTGTGATCACATGTCTGGGACTCATGCTTTGGCAGTTCTCTGAGAGGTCAGGTCCTACTCAGCCAACCGAACGGCCTCAGGTGATGATCATCAGTGACACCAGCAACGCCGACTGGGCCCAATCCGGTGCTGAACAGATGATCTCACAACTGCTTAGTTACAGCGGGGCTGCCACAGTCAGGCCGGCAACAGATCGCCCGCGGTTTATTGATCAGCAGAGTTACATTACCAGTCAGCAGTCATTCAATCCTCAGCTGATCACAGCCAATACGGCAATTTCTCAGCAACAGGGAGCATACACATTGCAGTTGGATTTGCATGGACCACAAATCAATGCACAAAAAAGCTTTACCGGGGCAAACCTGAGTAAGGTGATGGATCAGGCCACACTATGGCTGAGTGAAAACATTGGCGGAATGAAGCTGGCCAATGACCATCTTGCATTGATTCCGTCTGAGGGACATGTCACTGAACTGTATCTGCGGGCCCTGAACAGCGTCAGTCAAAATGACTTTGACAAAGCGTTGAAACAACTGGAACTGGTGACTGAAGAAGCACCTGGGTTTTTACTGGGTCGTTTTCAACTGGCTCATGTCCTGCAATTGCAAAACAAGTTGGATCGATCATTGGCCACGCTGCAGACCCTCAGTCAGCTACCGGTGAACAATGAATTGAGTATTGCCGTGACCTCACTCACAGCCTACATACTGGATACCATGGGTGAATATGAGCAAGCCGAACAAATATATGAAGACTTATTTAAGCGCCACCAAAATCAGGTTTCTGTGCCCTTGCTGAAAGCCAGGTATGAATACGCCTACACCCTGATGAATCGCAATCAGGCAAGCGCCGCCGAACAACAGCTTGATTGGGTGCTATCACACCTGAATGAACGCACCCAACCGGCGCTACAGGCTGATGTCCATGCCCTCAAAGGCTCATTATTACAAAGACAGGGTGAAATGAAAGGTGCCAGCGAACAATTACAACTTGCTCTGGACATGTTTGAGCGCAACCGGGATTCACTGGGCGCAGCAAAAACCCACTCTTCACTGGCCCGGATTGCCAGCCATCAGGCAAACTACGCACTGGCAGAAAGTCATTTGCAGGAGTCACTGGCCATAACCCGTGAAGTGGGCTTCAAACTGGGCGAAGGGGCCACGCTGAATGAACTGGCTTATGTACTGATGGTTCAGGGACAACACCAGCGCGCCCACAAACAAGTCCAGCAGTTGATGACCATTGCCACCGAAATTGATTACCCGGCCATGCAGATGGCCGCCAGACAATTGTTTTTTGACATGGCCAGAGAACAGCGTGATTGGTCTGCTGCTGAGCGACACCTTGAACAACATCGCCAACTGGCTGAAACCACCGGTCATCAGCGTGCACTGATTAAAAACCAGATGCTGGCGCTGAGTTTATGGGTCGATGCCGGACAAATTCAACGAACAGCGGAGTTAATCACAGCCCTGCAGCAGCACATTGATGAACAACAGGAAACCCGCATGCAGCCACGACTGGATTGGCTTAAGGCGAGGGTCCTCTTACAGACCGGAGGGTTGGAACAGGCCAGACAAGCGCTAGAACAGGCGCTGACCCTGGCCAGACAGTCAGAAGATGGCGAATCAATCATCAACATCAACAACACCCTGGCTGAAATCCACTTACAACAAAATCAGCCCGAACTGGCTCTGCAAAAATTGGACAACGCAGCGGCATTCAAACCCTTCGCGCTGCCCTATTTGCGGCTCCGCGCACTGGCCTATCAGAGCCTGGGAGAACCCATCAAAGCACTGGAAACCATGAACCT
Organism: Marinicella sediminis; assembly: GCF_002000055.1. Classification (GTDB taxonomy): domain Bacteria; phylum Pseudomonadota; class Gammaproteobacteria; order Xanthomonadales; family Marinicellaceae; genus Marinicella; species Marinicella sediminis. The sequence goes on from NZ_MVBD01000004.1 coordinate 167,137, forward strand.
GTGTCGTCAGCAGGCAGCTGATCTGTGGACCACAGAAGACAGTCGGTTGCTCGATGAACTTACCAACCAGGCCAATACCTCAATGGCCGAAACCGAAACCTGAAAGCTGGCCTGAAAGACCAGTTATTCAACGTATCTGATGAGGATTGATGGCATTGACCCATACCCTGACCGGAGACATCACTGCAGCTTCCTTTTGCATCAGCCAATATTCAGCTTCCAGGCTGGTCATGATACCTGCCACCGGTGAATGCGACAGTTTGACTATCAGGTGACTGGTGATGATTTTCCTTGCAACCACATAATTCAACTCATACTGTACAAGCAGCTCCTGTGAAGCCACATCCGCATTGCGCAGATCGGCATGAATGACCCGCAGGTCTCTGATTTGTGCCATCACAGGTATCCATCGGCGATCCTCGATCCGTGTCCAGAACCACCCAACACACAGGACAAGGACACTCAGAACCAGCCACCACAATCGAACTGTTTTATTCAGCAGCAGTTCGGGTGAACAGGCAGTTACGATCAGCTTCATGATTTCGATTGTCTCCTGTATTGTTTCAATGACATCAACCGTCATTGAAGCAGAAAAACACCCATTAACCGCTTTCTGAATGCTGATTTAATCCTGAATCCATCAAAATCAGGTTGTTATCAGGATCTGAAAAGGATTGGATTGCCAATCCCCGGTACAGTGAAACCCTGTTCATTATCTAGGGTGATTATCATGCAACGTTTGTTGTTCTTATTGTGTATTATGATGGGCTTACAACCTGGCGATGACCTGCAGGCTGCAGTCATCACTGTCAACAGTGTTGAGTCAAATAATCCGGTGGCCGAAGACGGCTTTTGTACTTTGCAGGAAGCCGTCGAGGCCACTAACAGCAACCTCGCATCCGGAGTCAGCAGCGGTGAATGTGCGGCTGGTGAACCTTTTCCGGTGATTGATGAAATTCATTTCAGCATAGACATATTACCCGCATCAGTGATCGTCCCAACAGCACTTGAACTGACAGAGTCTGTTGCTGTTGTGGGGCCTCATCAGGACTTACTGACATTACAAGGCATTGGCCTGGATCGGGTGATGGTCATTGACAACCTGGCGGTTGCCAGCTTCAGTGTTTCCGACCTGACCATCAATGGCGGTTTTGCTGGTATCGGTACATCACCTGACAACATGGGTGGCGGCATGCTGGTCTCATTGGCCAGTTCCGACCTGTTACTGGAACGCGTTACGTTCAAAAACAACTACGCAGAATATGCCGGTGGAGCGCTGGCGATTGGCTATGGCGGTACAGTAAACAATGTCATCACCATCAGTCACTGTACGTTTGATGACAACAGCTCCATTGGAACGGTGTTGCAGCCCAATGGTAACACTGGCGGGGGTGGTGCCATATTCATTGGTGCTTTTCAAACGGTCGAGGTCATCAACTCAACCTTCACTGCCAACCGGGCCCTGAACCAGGCCGTTCCATTACCCAGTGGTGATGCCTATGGCGGAGCCATTTGGATGCTGTCTTCTTCGCCCACAGCAACCTCTACCCTGGCGGTAGACTCAAGCACCTTTGATGACAATTCGGCGAATGGTGTCGGAGGAGCCATATCAATTGGCGGACCGGGTTTTCCAACCGATGTATCAGAAGTGGCGATTAAACACAGTACTTTCACCAGAAATACGGCCGATGCCAATTTTTCTGACACCGGTCATGCCGGAGGGGGCATCTATTCATCTTCATCGGTACCCATTGGTATTTTTAACAATGTGATTGCCCGCAATACCGATCATTCCACCACCAGTCGACCAAACCTGTCGGGGTCATTCAACTCCATTGGTCATAATTTCATCAATGGCAACCAGGGTATTTCCGGGGCTTTTCCAATGGGCTCTCCCAATGTCAATGATGACTTTGTGGTACCTGGTGTTGGCACACCGGGGCTGGAACCACTGGCAGACAATGGAGGCCCAACCCTGACCCGGGCGATCGAATTTGATTCCCCATTGATTGATCAGGGCAAGTGCGGTAACAAACTCAGTGATCAAAGAGGTCATCACGAAGACCTGTTAATGACCCGTGCAGTGGACGATCCTGCAGTGACCGATTTTGCAGGCAGCTGCGACATAGGTGCCTTCGAACGGAATGCCCTCAGCATAGATCCTGAACCGATGGCCGTGAATGACCTCTATTCAGTGTTGGAAGACCATACCCTGAATGCATTGGATGCGAATGGTCAGCAAACACCGGCAGACAGTACCGATGACGGTTTACTGGCCAATGACCTGGACGACGACGTGCTGTGGGTGACCTCAGCCGGATTGCAAAACCTCAACACCCTGGACATGGATGATGCCGGTCAGATCAACCTGCAAGCGGACGGCACATTCAGCTACACTCCGCCGGCAGATGAAAATGGTCAGGCCTTCTCGGTTTACCACATTTCCGATCGCATGAATCGCGACCAGGTCAGCTTTGGCATCACTGTGGTTCCGGTCAATGACCCGCCATCATTTGAAGTTGACGGCTCCACATTGTTCAACATCTCCAGCAATGACCCACCACCCATCACCGATGAAAACTGGGCCATCAACATCAGTCCCGGTGCGGCCAATGAAAGTAATCAACAACTGACTTTCGGAGTGACCTACACCGTTGGTGACGCCAGCTTTTTTATCAGCCCGCCGACTGTGGATGTACAAACCGGAGACCTGAATTTTGAGGTGGCTGATGATGCAACGGGTTCGGTCAGTTTGCTGATTTATTTACAAGACAATGGCGACACCGACAATGGCGGATCCAACATTTCACCCAGTGAAATGGTGACCATTAACCGCACCATACCGGATGTCATTTTTGCTGACAACTTTGATGGATCAGCTGGCAGCAATTGAAGTGTGCGGGCACAATAATCAAGCCGGTCTGAGGCCGGCTTGTTGTCTGATCAACCCCCCAATCACGAAACCAGATCAGATTTTTTTGCCCTCATGTGCATGACTGTATCGAGCACCAGGTATCCCGGTCGATGCGGAATATGTTGACCTGATTGTCGTGATAAATGGTCTGTCTGACTGGCTGCATGCCAATGGCCCTGGCCACCCGTTCTGATGCCAGGTTGGTGGTGGAAATGATGGCAATCAAATGCCCACTCAATTGCTGAGAAAACGCATAATCACGACAGCACCTGGCAGCCTCAGTGGCGTATCCATGACCCCAATATTGAGGCAACAGGGAATACCCGATTTCAAGTTCATCTTGTCCATCAACCCTTTGCACCAACAAACCACAGTGACCAACCATATGGCCGGTTGTTTTTTCCAGCAGTGCATTCATGCCACCAAGCCCGTTGTCGTAGCGATGGAATTGCGAGCGATACCATTGAGCACACTGTTCATCCGGCGATTGGATCGGCATCTGCCAATGCCGTGAGGTTTCCGGATCAGTAAAAAAAGGCAACCAGATTGGAAAATCTGATTGCCTGACTGTTCTGAACCTCAAGCGCTCACTGGTGTGGCCAGTCAACAACAATGACATGGTGGATCAGCTGATCACCTGGTTGCTGCTGTATTGAGCCTTTTCCAGGGCCGCAATGCGGTCTTCCAAAGGCGGATGGGTAGAAAACAGTTTGGCCAGGGTGGCTTTGCCACCGGAAATTCCAAAGGCTGCAAACTCGCCTTCCAGTTTTTCAGTGCGGGTGCTGCGCTGTAAAGCTTTGAGGGCATCAATCATGTTCTGATTCCCAGCCAAACGCGAGCCGCCTTCATCGGCATGAAACTCACGCCACCTGGAGAATGAATTGATGATGATGGCCGCCAGAAAGCCAAGCACAATTTGGGCGATGATGGTTCCAATGAATGAGCCCATGGTGTAACCACCGCCCCTTTCATCACGGCTGGCTGCAGCGATGGCATAACCAATGATGCGCGAGAAGAAAATCACAAAGGCGTTCAACACACCTTGCAACAAAGCCATGGTCACCATGTCACCATTGGCTACGTGAGCCACTTCATGACCCAATACGGCTTCTACTTCATTGCGCTTCATGGTTTGTAACAAACCTGTACTGACTGCCACCAAGGCGTCATTTTTTTTCATCCCGGTGGCAAAGGCATTGGGACTGGGTGACTGAAACACCCCAACATCAGGCATTCCAATACCGGCCGCTTCAGCCTGTCGCCTGACGGTATCAACCAACCACTGCTCATCGGCATTGCGGGGTTGTTCGATGATTTCAACACCCATCGATTTTTTGGCAATCCATTTGGACATGGCCAGAGAGATGAAAGACCCCACCGAACCCCAGAGAATCGAGAACACCGCCAAAGCACGGTAATCCAGACCGTTTTGAGTCATGTAATGGTCAAAGCCGAAGACCCGCATCACCACCGAGATCACTGCCAGAATGGCGATGTTGGTGGCCATAAATAAAAGCACTCTTTTCATTGATATACCTGTTAATTCACTTAAAAATCCAACCAGTAAGATTAGATACCAGCGGATAAAATAGGTTCAATTTTACCAACCTCAAGCCTGCCACTGGTCATTATTGATGATATTTGCTGTTAAAAAGCCCGGCAAACGGCAAAAGACAGCAATAATTTCAGATGATTACGCTATAATGCGCGGCTTTTATAACTCCGGTCGTTCACATGTCCACAGAAAAAATCAGAAACATCGCCATCATTGCCCACGTTGATCATGGCAAAACCACCCTGGTTGATGAACTCCTCAAACAATCAGGCACATTGGGTGATCGGGCCGATGATCCAAACCGTCTGATGGATTCCAACGACCTGGAAAAAGAACGTGGTATCACCATCCTGTCCAAAAACACATCGATTGAATGGGAAGGTTACAAAATCAACATTGTGGACACCCCGGGCCATGCCGACTTTGGTGGCGAGGTGGAGCGAGTATTGAGTATGGTTGATTCAGTTTTGTTACTGGTCGATGCCGTCGATGGCCCCATGCCACAAACTCGCTTTGTGACCCAAAAAGCATTCGAAATGGGCTTCACTCCTGTGGTTGTGGTCAACAAGGTTGATCGTGACGGCGCCCGAATTCAATGGGTGATCGATCAGACTTTTGATTTGTTTGATTCACTGGGTGCTACCGATGAACAATTGGATTTTCCGATCATTTATGCCTCAGCCATCAATGGTTATGCCTCAGAAGACGATGAGAACCGTGAAGGTGATATGCGTCCCTTGTTTGAAACCATCACACAAAAAGTGAGTCCACCGGATGTGGACATTGAAGCGCCGTTCCAGATGCAGGTTTCTACCCTTGATTACAACAGTTTTCTGGGCTTGATCGGTATCGGTCGCATCAAAAAAGGAACTGTCAAAACCAATACTCCAGTGACCGTCATTGATTCAGATGGCAAAACCCGCAATGGCCGGATCTTGAAAATTTTTGGCTTTAAAGGACTGGAACGCGTTGAAGTTTCAGAAGCCTCAGCGGGTGACATCGTGGCCGTCTCAGGTATCGACAACATCGGCATTTCTGACACCATGTGTGACCGAGATCATGTGGAGGCTCTGCCTCCATTAACTGTGGATGAGCCAACCATTTCGATGTTGTTCTGTGTCAATGATTCGCCTTTCGCCGGTAAGAGTGGAAAATTCCTGACTTCCAGACAAATCAAAGACCGTCTGGAAAGGGAAACCACCTATAACGTGGCCCTGCGGGTTGAAGAAACCGAAAACTCTGATCAGTTCAAAGTATCAGGCCGTGGCGAACTGCATTTGTCGGTGCTGATTGAAACCATGCGTCGTGAAGGTTTTGAACTGGCCATTTCACGGCCACAGGTGATTTACCGTGAAATCGACGGAGAATTGTGTGAGCCGTATGAGGACCTGGTGGTGGATATTGAGCAGGAACATCAGGGCTCTGTGATGGAGCAATTACTGGGTCGCCGTGCAGAAGTAAAAGACATCGTACCGGATGACACAGGTCGTGTTCGCCTGACTTTCATCATTCCGGCCCGCGGCCTGATTGGCTATCAGTCAGAATTCAAAACCACCACCTCAGGTTCCGGTATCCTGACCCACGTGTTTGATCACTATGGACGCAAACTGAACACCATTGAAAGAAGCCGAAAAAATGGTGTATTGATTGCCAATGGTACCGGTAAAGCATTGGGTTATGCCCTGTTTAACCTGCAGGATCGTGGTCGCCTGCTGATCGATGCCAATGTTGAAGTGTATGAAGGGCAAGTCATCGGCATTCATTCACGTGATAATGACCTGACGGTCAATCCATTGAAAGGCAAACAGCTGACCAACGTCCGTGCCTCCGGTAAGGACGATGCACTGAATCTGGTACCCCCCATTCGAATGACTCTGGAACAATCCATGGAGTTCATTGAAGACGATGAGTTGGTGGAAGTCACTCCTGATGAGATCCGTATTCGCAAAAGACATTTACTGGAACACGAACGTAAACGCGCCAGCCGCGAAGCCTGAGGATTTTGATTGAGATGAGTTAAAAAACGGGCCTGATGGGCCCGTTTTTTTGTACTTGGGAGAGCTGATGATCAGCTCGACCCGCCGACCTGGTTAGGCAGATCATGCAGATATGGCGGTTTGACGAAGTCAAGAAGCCATAATGGAATGATCGATAAGCCGTGAGTGATGGGATGGGTAATGAACGATTGCTGGTTTTCGCTCTGCGAAAGAAAGCGTGTGTGAATGACGTCGTTCGTGCTTGATCACACGACATGATCGCCGAGGCCTCGGTCTCTGTTCCAGACGAGACCCTAACTCCTCCATCCGTAGAGTCGGCTTTCACTTTTGTCAGGAACACATATGCAGTGCGAAGCAACTGCTCAGACAACCGACCTGAAAGACCAAAGTTTTGAATGAAGTCCCAAGATCATTCCTGATTCTTGTCTTGCTGGTTTTTTCTGCTGATAACCCAAAAGGGTATTCCCCTTTTGGGCTATAAAGCAACACCTCAATGCGGGCACAGGGTTCGCAAAAACCACGATCAGTTGGTCAGGGCTGGTAGAATAAATCAGGCACTGATTTTGCGATAACCTCAAAATGATGAACGTTTTTTAGCACACCATTTTCCCAACCCCCTACAATAAGATCGTCAGCATGCAGCTTAAGTGCTGCCGCTACTTTTCCGGAAAAATGAGCATCCCTGCCACTTTCATCAGTAAAGGTATCAAAGATGGCGTAGCTATGGTCATTTAATTTAAGCGATGTCCACAGCAAGGTTTTGGGTTCAGTTTGTTTAACTACAGTGGCTGCACCTATCAACAATTGCTCTAATGGCTGTGCTTTTCCTGGCTGTGCATTAAGTACAATATAGGTCGCTTGTGTTGCACTGGCTGAATTTTTTTCAGGCGCTTTGTAGGACAACACGCTGGCGTTGGTGATGTTGGCAACAACCCCATCATCCCACCCTTGCGCAACCAGGGTATCTGCATTGGCGTTTAAAGCAGCCGCTACCTGACCAGCAAAGTGTTCGGCTCTGCCTGCTTCATTTGAAAAAAAATCAAAGATACCAAAACTACCGTCTGCTTTTTTGAGGGCATACCAGTACAGGGTATTGGGCTCAGTTTCGCTGACGAGCCTGGCCCCTTCAGTCAGAAAATCTGCAAGCTTATTGTTTTGGCCAGTTTGCGCTGTAAATGGAATGTAAGTGGCTTCTTTCATCATAGTCTCCTGTTTGGGTTGGATTTGAGCGTGGGATACCGATGCGCTCATAAGAACGAGTAACGTTGTGGTTAGATATAGGCTGATGTCAGTGATTGCGTTTGATGTTTTCATTTTTAGACCTCTTCAGATAAGTGAATGGCTATTCTAAGTTTGGAAAACACTTGACAGTTAGTGGCAGAAAAGACAACATGCATGCAATATTTGCCAATCAGAGAAAAAACCTGATTTATGCCGACCATAGTGATTCTTTCCATGAACAACGTGCTGCCTTCAGCTTTAATGGGCATCCATGATGTGCTGTCATTAAGCGGCTTACACTTTGTTCAGAAATCTGGAAACGAAGCACCTGACGAAATTGAATGGAGCCCAAACGTCATCCTGGCTAACCATGATGGAAAACCAATTACAGATGGACATGGCCGGACTTTCGAGGTTGATTCAGATCTGAGTGCCATCAGTCACTGTGATGCCCTGTTAGTGCCTGGTTTTGTTCCAGATGGGCACGGTTGTCCACCCAATCCTGTTACCAATTTAAACACAAGGTCTTGGTTGCAAGATTGCCATCAACAAGGCACTCTGATTTGCGGCTCTTGTAGTGGTGTGTTTGCACTTGGGGAGGCAGGTATTCTGAATAACAGGCAATGCACAACAACCTGGTGGTTACATGATGAACTAAAAACCCGTTTTCCCAATGCAAACGCTCAATGGGCGAGCGAACTGATTGACGATAATGGCCTGATTACAGCTGGTGGGCCACTTTCTTGGGTAACCATCACACTGCACATCATTAAAAAACTTGCTGGTATCGAAACCGCGCAAGTAGTGGCTGATTTTTCAGTCGTTGATGCCATACCAAAGTCCCAAAATTTATATGTTCCCAAAGGTTATCAAACAGCTAAACATCCATTCCTTGAAAAAGCTGAATATGCCATTCGCAAGGCGCACTACCAATCCATGAGTACCAAAGATTTAGCTGCAGTGATGGCTATATCAGAACGGACATTGAATCGTAAACTGAAAGCGTTAACCGGTGAAACACCTAAATCGTTCATTGACAGTATACGCATAAGCCATGCATGTACTTTATTGGTCACCACCCAAAAACCGGTGAAAGAAATTGCTTACTCATTAGGCTATTCTGACGATAATGTATTCCGTCGCCTCTTCAAACAGAAAATGGGCATGACGCCATCAAGTTATCAACACGAAAGAATTCATCATTATGACAAGAACCAATAGGCCATTCCGTTACCTGTACAACTTGCTGAGCAATTGAATGTAGCCTGGCAGGAAACAGTGATTGAATGAATTGACTGAGCTCATGCTCATCATGTCAATTCATTATCTAAATCCATTGCCCTTTGGAGGTAATATTCAATTTTCACCGTGTCTATTTCTTCGGGTGTAAAAAACTTCATGTGTCTCATGTCTCGCCCTGTACCTTCCAACTCTTTGGCATCGTCCATATGCGCTCCTTGCATTAACTGAAAGTTTACATGCTACCTATGTGCCATGATGGAGCAAATGTTCTTATTGTGCGAATAGGTTGGCACCCTCCATTTTAACTCTTCTTTTAACCCTTTAGAAAATTCAGTCACAATTCTTCGCAGCTTCATCACGATCTCTTTCATCGGTGAATCCAACTCCTCTATGTACTTATCTACATTCATGACTTACCTCTTTCTGTGGGGTACTTAGACACAATCGTATATGCAGAGGACATCAATGCCACCTTTCCTCATACAAGTGGATATTGACGCACCCATACTTTATAGTCGGTTTATTGTAAGACATTGATTTCTGATTTTGAGAAAAATCACCGTGACAACCTGATGATCATACAAATTCAAAAAGTTTTTCAATCCGGTTAATAAAACAAAGACTGCGATGGAATTGGGGAGATTACAGCAGTCTCATGCCTGACTCTCAAGGCACTTTGATTTTTTCAACCCATAAAAAATTGGTCAACGGTAATTCAAATTCTGTTATCCTGTATTGAAACATTGGGGTGGCGGCAAGTCATTTCATTTCACAGTTTAGGGGAATCGTGCTGAATTACGCGTTGATCAAACCATTCATTTGGGCACTGCTGGGTCTGTATTTGATTCAGTCACCTGCCCATGCCACCATCGTTGGTACACCACCACTGACCAAAATCAACATCCCCTCTGAGCCTTACATCACCTTCTTTGATATGGCTCAAGACCACAACAACGTCATCTACCTGACTTATGACAAAGGACTGAAAATATTTGATGGCAACCGCTGGGATACCGTGGTTATCCCCAATACCATTTTGACCCGAAAATTATTTGTTGATGAACAAGGAAAGGTCTATGTGGGTGGCTTTAATTTTTTCGGTTATGTCAACCGCAATGAGCTGGGTGCATATGAATTCATCGATTTAACCCCAACCCAAAATCCCACCAATTTTGCCAGTATTTGGAGCATCGCCAGCTGCCAGAACCTGATTTATTTCAAGGCATTGAATCACATCTACCAGTACGACCCCAAAACCGGTAACATCTCTTCATGGTCTTTCAAAGGAAAGCTGGGTGATGTGATATGCCATCAGGATCAGGTGCTCTTACAGGACCGCTCCGTAGGTCTGAAATACCTGGCCGATGGCCTGTGGGTCGACAGTCCCATCGAGTTGGAAGACAACAGCCTGGTTTATGATTTCCAGGTTTTGGACAACCAAAACATATTCATCCATTCACAATCTGATAACTGGCGTCTGATTGATGGGCATGAAGTAAAAGCCATCCATTTTGATGCCCATATGCCACCTTTGGGTAGTTTTTCAAACTCTCTGGCATTGGCAAACAACCAAATCATCATGGGTAGCAAAAACGGTGGCTTGACTTTCCTGGATTTCAACACCTTCACGGCCCAATCTTTTCAGCTCTCAAACGACTGGATTTCATCCATCATCAAAGCCAATGACGGTGGATTGTTGATCTTATCCAACTTCACCATTTACCACCTCACTTGGCCCAGCCCATGGCGCATTCAAGGCCCGAATTCAGGATTAAGCAGCGACATTTTTGATCTGGCTGTCTGGAATGACCAGTTGTACGCCACCTCCAGAGCTGGGGTGTTTCTGGAATTGCCCCAACAACAAGCAGGTGCCGATAAAAACTTCACAACCCTGGATTGGACCAACCAGGAAGCCTGGAAAGTATACCCGCTGAATGATGAGGAAATGCTTTTTGCGGAATCGCACTATGCTTATCTGGTGACCCGTGATGGCAAACGCACTCAGCTTACTGACATCATCTACCCACGTGATTTTCTGGCTTCCAAATACCACCCCGATCATATTTATATGCTCACCGAACTGGACACACGTCTGCTGTTGCGCGAAGGCGGGCAATGGCGTGACTGGGTGGTGGCACCTGGCAAACCAAACAGTGTCATCGAATTGAGCCCTGATACCTTGTTAATCACCACGATAGAGGGACGTTTTTTCAAGGTGGTATTGAATGACGAGCTTAACGCTGTGGAAGCCACGGTTGAGATGCACCACCAGGCAGGCATGTCGGCTAAAGAAATCAGTCAACTGCAACTCTACCCCGGCCCCAATGATTCTGTCATCGGCATAACCCAGGAAAAGTATTACCAATTCGCTCACAACGAACTGCAGCCCAACGACCTGAATGGCCTGCAACAACTGGTGGCTCCCAAAGACATCTCAGGCATGGGCACCAGCCCTGATGGTCAGGTTTGGGCTCACAGCAGTACCCAACTGTATTTATTGAATGAAAAACAACAGTGGGAGGTCATTGATGCGACCGATTACCTACAAGGCGGTATTTACGACGTTGAATTTTTAGCTGACCAGGTCAAAATATCATCCAACAGTGTCATTCTCAGTTACTTGTTTAACCAGCGTCAAGTCACCGGGGAAGTCAGTGGCAAAATGATGATCACCGCGGCATCGTTGATGCCCAAAGATGGCTCCAATCCTGTGGGCTTTCCGGTGGTGAACACCTCCCCTTTTACCATGGGTGCAGACGTGGGTGGTTTGACCATTGAGTGGACTTTTACCGACATCAAAAACCTCGGTGCCACAGAATACAAATACCGGCTGCTGGGACACAATGACCAATGGTCTCCTTTCAGTCAAAACACCCAAGCCAATTTTCTGGAACTGCCTGCTGGAAATTATGCCTTTGAAGTGACCGCCAAAGACGTCAATGGCAGCACCCATAACAGTCCGCAGCTGACTTTTAATATAGAACCCCCTTGGTATCTGACACCGCTGGCAAAAGTGGCCTGGTTGATGTGTGGTCTGGCCCTGTTATTCTCGGTATTTAAATTGTTTCTGATGTGGCGCGAACGCAAGCATGAGGAACAGAAAAAAGCCTTGAAAGCCATCATCAATGAAAAAACCCATGCCTTGAAACTGGCCAACGAAGCTTTGCAGGATTTAGCTCACAAAGATCCCCTGACTGGTCTGTCCAATCGATTGTTTCTGGATCAGTACATCAATGAACTGATTGAAAACCAGATTTCCCGGTTCTCAGTGATCATGATGGATATGGATCACTTCAAGCGCTATAACGACAACAAAGGCCACCTGGCCGGCGATCAACTGCTGGAAAAATTTGGCCAGTCTTTGTTGACCCGGATCAAACGCAAACAGGACCTGGCAGCCCGGTATGGTGGCGAAGAATTCCTCATAATCCTTCCCCAAACTGATCAACAACATACTTTAATGGCGGCAGAAAACATCCGCAGCCACACCGAAAATCAACCCGAAAAAACCACCGTTTCCATTGGAGTGGCTTTCGCTGATGGTAATCAACCCATCAGGTCCGCCAAAGACATTTTCGCCCTCATTGACCAGGCAGATAAAGCATTGTATGAAGCCAAAACCACCGGCCGCAATCAGGTGGTGGTCTACAGCGAAACAAAGATTGCGGCAGATTAGGAAGATTGCCACGGCTGCAAAGCAGCCTCGCAATGACAGCATGTAAAGCCCTGAGGGCGATTTCGGACGGAAAGATCAAGGCGGACGTGTTTTAAAGTCTCTTTCGCTACCGCATCATGCTCTCGCGGCAGACCTACATCCATGCGGGCCATCGCACATGCGTGCGCGTAAACGTCTTAAAACCCAGGTCCAACACAGAGGTTCTGCCCAAAATTGTCTTCAGAAGATTTCACCGATCATGCAGCGCAGTGATCCTCCTGCTTTTTCCAGCTCAGAAACCTCAACCCCGTGCAAAACAAACCCCCAGGATTCCAGCGTGCTGCGGGATTCGGCTGACAACGCATCATAAGCCGTTTGACTGAAAAACACATCTTTGGCCGTAATGGAAATGCAATTGCCGGCGAAAGCCAATTTCTCTTCATCACTGATGAACAAAGTACGGTCCTTGTAAAAGTTTGCGATGGCATCAACCACAGCCGGATCGGCAAATGAATCCTTGTGCATCACACAGGCTTCACCAGCCAGACAAGCCATCACCACATTGGTGTGGTATTCACCTGCTGCCAGATCAAACTGAAACATCAAATCGGTCCCAAAAGCCTCATCCAAGGCCCGGGCACCGGCATCATCAACCCGCTCGGTCATGCCAACAAATCCGATGTTGCGCGCCCGGTCAGGCACCAACACACCAGTCAATTCAGCAACGGCTGTATCATGGTCTATTTCGTATTTTTCATAGCCCAGGATGTCACCAAAAAATTTGCGAATATCTGCTCGCTGAGTTTCTTTTTGTCGATTTTCATACTTCATAGAACCAATCACATAGCGGTGGTGATGTGTGGTCGCAAAGGCATTATTGGGAAACACCGCATCGGGTGTTTCCGGAGATCCCGGGAAGGTCACCACTGGCACCCCGACTTCGGTAATGGCTCTGGCCAGTTGCTGATGTTGATACATGGCCAGTTTGACATCCACCTGTTGATCCATGAGCATGTACTCATTGTCCTGCGCGGTCTGCTGGTCCAGGCGAAAACCAACCGGACTGACCATAAAAGCCGCTTTCATGCTGGCTGCCTGCTTGATGGGATAAGACTGTTTTTGTGTGGCTTCGATGAAGCCCTCAACGGTTTTAATGAGCATATTTCACCTTTTCTCTTGCTTCTGAAATCACCGAAACATCGGTTTTTCTGCGGGGCGCTTCAGTCACCAGATATGACTTCCACTTCTTGTTGCCAGACATACCATGATACAGCCCCAGGATGGGTCTGATCAACCAATGCAAACTGACACCTTGTTCAATCATTTGTGCACAGTATCGGGTGTAGGCTTCCAACACCTCGTCACGGGTGCGCTGCAATTCACCCATGCCCATGGCAATGTGCATGTCACGAATCAGCCAGGGCGCGTTCCAGAACGCCCGACCGACCATCACCCCATCCACATGAATCAACTGTTCGGTGGATTGTTCAACGGTTTCAATGCCGCCATTAAGCACCACAGTCAGTTCCGGATGGGCGGCTTTTAAGTCATGGGCATAGTGGTATTTCAGTGGTGGCACTGACCGGTTCTGCTTTGGGCTCAGGCCTTTGAGCAACGCTTTCCTGGCATGCACAATAAAAGTCTCACAGCCGGCCGCTGCCACGGTTTCGATGAACCGCTCAAAGGCCTCATAAGAATCTTCATCATCCACACCAATTCGAGACTTGATGGTTACCGGGATGTCCACCGCTTCCTGCATGGCAGTGAAACAGGCTGCCACGGTGTCCGGCTCTCTCATCAGACAGGCGCCAAAACGGCCTTTCTGCACGCGATCGCTGGGACAACCCACATTCAAATTTACTTCAGCATAACCCAGGTCTTCTGCCAGTCGGGCACATTGAGCCAAGTCAGCAGGATCACTGCCACCAAGCTGTATGGCAACCGGCGATTCAGCCGCGGAGAATGCCAACAATTGTTCTTTTTGTCCGTAAAGAATCGCTCCGGTGGTGATCATTTCCGTGTACAGCAACACCCGATCAGATATCAATCGATGAAAATAACGACAGTGCCGGTCAGTCCAGTCCAGCATGGGGGCCACTGATAAGCGACGATCAATAACATTCATGGCTGCAACAATAAACGGTGTATCAAGTCCAGGTAAATGTTTTCCAGCTGTACCAAATGACTGATTTTTTCACACTCATTGACCTGATGAATGGTCTTGTTAATCGGCCCCAATTCCATGGTGGCGATGCCATGTGGCGCGACAAACCGCCCATCAGATGTGCCCCCGCCTGTATTGAATTCAGGTTCGGTTCCGGTGATTTGACGAATCGAAGCTGCCAGGGCCTGTTTATAAGCCTCATCCTGACAATGAAAGGGTTCGCCAGACAATTGCCAGCTCAGCTCATAGTTCAGCTGGTGGCGATCAAGAATCTGTTGTAACTGTGCAGCCAGGGAATCCTGTGATGACGTGGGCGCATAGCGAAAGTTAGCAGTGATTTTCAATTCTCCGGGGATGATGTTCGGAGCCCCCGCTCCGGCCTCTACAGCAGAAACCTGAAAACTGGTGGGCGGAAAATCAGCGTTACCCTGATCCCAGGCAAAACGACCCAGTTCGTCCAACGCTGAGGCTGCCAGAAAAACCGGATTGGCAGCCAGCTGTGGATATGCCACGTGCCCTTGTTTGCCTTGGATAGTGATGTGTACATGCAATGAGCCGCGACGACCCACCCGCACCGTATCACCCAGTTTTTGACCGCTTGATGGCTCACCCACCAAACAATAATCGAAATGATGCTTGTGAGCCATTTCGGGCATGAACTGCCGTACCCCGTTGATCGCCTCGCCTTCTTCATCACTGGTCAACATGAGGGCAACTTTCCCGGGATGATTGGGGTTTTGGGCAACGAATTTTTCCATCGCCAGAACCATGGCAGCGACTGAACCTTTCATGTCGGCCACGCCACGTCCGTACAACACCCCGCTTTCCACATGGGCTGATAAGGGGTGATGTTTCCAGGCAGACAACTCACCGGGCGGCACCACATCGGTGTGCCCCAGGAACATCAAGGCAGGGCCAGGTTGTTCACCATGCCACATCAACACATTATCGACCTCACCAATCCTTTGGTGTTCGCCCTGAAAACCCTGACCACCCAGGCGATTCATTAATAACGGCTGACAACCCGCATCATCGGGGGTATAGGAGGGTTTTTCAATCAGCTGCCTGGCCAGTGTGATGACTTCTGGTTCCATGATTACAAGCCTGTTTTAAAATGCCCGTCAGCATACACCACCGGGCGTTTAATCAATGTGGGGTGCGCAACCAGGGTGCTGGCGGAGAGGGTTTCACGGGCTGCCTGGTCCAGTTGTCTCCAGGAGGTGCTGCGTTTATTGACCAGTTGCTCAAGCGCAATGTCGGCCAACATGCGTTCAACCAGTGGCAGATCAATGCCATCGACCCGGAAGTCATGCAACTGAGCATCCATGCCTTCACTGGCACAACGCTTCAGTGCCGCCCTGACTTTGTCACAATTTTTAATGCCGTAGATAATCATGAGCGGAGCAATTCATTGATGGATGTTTTGGCGCGGGTTTTATCATCCACTTTTTTCACGATCACTGCACAATTCAAGGCATATGAGCCATCTGCGGAAGGCAGGCTTCCAGGCACCACCACCGATCCTGGCGGCACATGACCATAACTCACCTGACCGGTTTCACGGTCATAAACCTTGGTGCTTTGTCCCAGATAAACCCCCATGGAAATGACGCTGCCCCGGCCTACCCGAAAGCCTTCAACCACTTCACTCCGGGCGCCAATAAAACAATTGTCTTCGATGATGGTTGGTGCTGCCTGTAAAGGTTCAAGCACACCGCCAATACCCACACCACCTGACAGGTGAACATTTTTACCAATCTGTGCACAACTACCAACCGTAGCCCAGGTGTCCACCATGGTGCCGGCATCCACATAGGCTCCAATGTTCACATAGGAAGGCATACAAACCACACCCCGCCCCAGAAAAGCACCCTTGCGCACCGTGGCAGGAGGCACAATTCGCGCACCCACAGCGCGAAAATCTTCGGCCGTGGCATCAGCAAACCGACACGGCACTTTATCCCAGTACTGGTGGGTGGTACCCGGCATCACTGCATTGTCATGCATGGCAAAGTACAGCAAGACGGCTTTTTTCAGCCATTCATTGACCTGCCAGTCATCCCCGCTGGGTTCGGCCACACGCAATGCGCCTGTTTCCAGACCATGCAGGGCATGCTCTACGGCATCCGCGTATGTGGCAAACAGTTCTTCACTGCTCAACGTTTGCCTGTCTGTCCAGGCTTGTTCAATGATTTGTTCTGTATTCATGTTGGTAAGTCTAAGTCAATGGCTAACAGCCCGGCATTATAAACTGCCCTGAGGGGCAAGTCAGCCCCGGTCTGTTGGATTGTCTGCCGGAATCAAGGCTGATGAATCGGCTTGTCAGGAATTTAATTCAACTTTTACCTGTAGTTTCTTGACAGATATTTTGAATTCTGTTTGTAATGTCTGTAAAATGCTCCGGCTGTACATGCGGATTTTGCTGGCTTCCATCTGAGTCCGACACAGGAACACCGCCGTCTCACCTTTGAGATTTGCCAGTTGACACATGCCCCTGACCTGAGCGGGCATTGACAGCTGCAAGGCATCATTGAGCTTTTTCAGTTGCCCGGCGCGCTGAATCAATCCGGAAAGAGATTGATCCTGTGCCAATGAATCTTGTATAGAGTGGAACCCGCGGGATTTTCGCATGGGGATATTTGAATCTTAATGAATGTGATTGGCAAGTTTTTTTATGAATAATTTAACACTGATAAAGCACGAAAAAACAGGTATTGTTCAATACCATTTAAGCGATCAAAAAGTACGTCAAAAATTACTGGTTGTGGCCGTGGGCTTGTTCCTGTTGTTATTTGCCGCCGGCGCCCTGTTTGGCGCTTTTGTCCTGAATGATTCCAATGCCGAACAACAAAAAATCAAAGACCTGCAGGCACTGGTGGAATTGCGTCAACAGGAACTCATCCAACATAAAAAGTCCGTACAAAATGACATCGACTCGATGTCCCTGCAAATCGGTAAGCTGATGGCCCATTCGACCCGGCTTAACGCGCTTGGTGATCGACTCACGGTGGTGGCTGACATCAGCCAGGAAGAATTCAATCTGACTGAAGAGCCAGGCATTGGTGGCACCGAGCCGGAGCTGACAGGCGAAGTCAACACCCCTCAAAGTCTCTATGAGCATTTGTTCAATCTGGAAGACACCTTCACTCAGCAACAGGAAAACCTCAACATACTGGCGCAGCTGCTCAACGAGCAATCTCTTGAGCAGAATGCCACACCACATGTGATGCCATTGAAACAGGGTTGGATTTCATCTTACTACGGCAAACGCATTGACCCATTCACTGGCCAGCAGGCCAACCACCCAGGCATGGACTATTCAGGCAGTTATGATTCTGAAATTGTTGCTGCCGCTGATGGCGTGGTGGTCTGGGCGGGTAAGCGCAGCACCTATGGAAACATGGTCGAAATCGATCATGGTAACGGGTTTGTAACCCGCTATGCCCATGCCGACAAAATACATGTTGAGCTGGGGCAGAAAGTCACCGCTGGGGAACTCATCGCCATCATGGGCAAAACCGGTCGGGCCACTTCAGAGCATCTGCACTTTGAAATCATCAAAAATGGTCACAAAGTCAATCCCTTGCCGTTTGTGAATTCCTGACCTATCAATAAAACCGGACGGGGGCAAATAAATCAGATTTATTTGCCCCTTTTACTTGAATAATGTATGGAACGATTCCACTTAAGGTTCCATTAAGCGTGGGCAAATAATTAGTTAACTATGGCACTCAATTCACTTTTCACCAAAGTCTTTGGCAGCAGAAACCAAAGATACATCAGACAACTGGACAAAATCGCAGATCGCGTTGAAGCACTCGAACCAGAATTTCAATCGCTCAAGGATGAGGATTTTACCCACAAAACCCAGGAGTTCAAAGACCGGGTGGCTGCTGGCGAATCCCTTGACGACATCCTGCCAGAAGCATTTGCGCTGGTCAGAGAGGCTTCAGTCAGAACCCTTGGGATGCGACACTACCATGTCCAGCTGATTGGCGGTATTGTGATACACCGCGGCAAAATTGCCGAAATGAGAACCGGTGAAGGTAAAACCCTGATGTGTACCTTACCTGCCTACCTGAACGCACTGGCCGGTGAAGGCGTACACGTGGTGACCGTCAATGACTACCTGGCAAGCCGGGACGCCAAGTGGATGGAGCCACTTTACAATTTCCTTGGTATGACCGTAGGCGTGGTCGTTCCCAACCTCACCCATGAAGCCAAGCGGGCCGCCTATGCTTGTGACATCACTTATGCCACCAACAATGAACTGGGATTCGATTTTCTGCGTGACAACATGGCTTTCAGCCTGGATGCCAAAGTACAGCGCGAACCCTTTTTCGCGGTGGTCGACGAAGTGGATTCCATTCTGATTGATGAAGCCAGAACCCCACTGATTATATCCGGACAGGTTGATGAATCACCTGATGTATACAACCGGGTTAATAAAATTGTACCACTACTGGAGCGCGCCACTGAGGAGCCTGACCCGAAAGAGATCAGCAAAGCGATCCTTAACAAACAATCCCTGCCCGAACCCGATGGTGATTTTTCTGTGGATGAAAAATCCAAACAGATATTCCTTACTGAACAGGGTATGCAAAACACCGAAGATCTGCTCAAAAAGAATGGATTGATGAATGCCGATGATTCACTGTATGACACACAACACATCTCACTGATGCATCACGTCAATGCCGCATTGCGTGCCCATCATTTGTTTGAAAAAGACGTCGACTACATCGTCAAGCAAGGTGAAATTGTTATTGTGGATGAATTCACTGGGCGCACCATGGAAGGCAGGCGATGGTCAGATGGCCTGCATCAGGCGGTAGAAGCCAAAGAAAATGTACCTATCCAGAAAGAAAACCAAACCCTGGCATCCATCACCTTCCAGAACTATTTCCGCCTGTATCCCAAATTATCAGGCATGACGGGCACGGCTGATACCGAAGCCTATGAATTTCAGACCATTTATGGCCTTGAGGTGATTGTGATCCCAACCCATAAACCGATGATTCGTGATGATCAGGGTGATTTGGTGTATTTCAATCAACAAGCCAAATTTGCAGCCATCATCGAAGACATCATTGACTGTTGCGAACGAAAACAACCGGTCCTGGTGGGTACTGCATCCATTGAAGTCTCGGAATTGTTGTCCGCTGAACTGAAGAAAAAGAAAATCAAACACAATGTACTGAATGCCAAACAGCATGAACGCGAAGCCCTGATCGTCGCAGAAGCAGGCTTGCCAGGGGCGGTGACCATTGCCACCAACATGGCCGGCCGGGGTACCGACATTGTACTGGGTGGCAACGTTGACGTTGAGATCGCTGAGAAAGAAAACATCACAGACACCCAAAAAGAACAACTCATCGCTGACTGGAAAAAACGCCATCAGCAAGTGCTGGATAATGGCGGATTACGCATCATCGGTACCGAGCGACATGAATCCAGAAGAATCGATAATCAATTACGGGGCCGTGCCGGTCGTCAGGGCGATCCGGGTTCATCCCGTTTCTACATTTCTCTGGAAGACAATCTGATGCGCGTCTTCGGCCAAAGCCGCATGATGGACAACATGAAACGCTTCGGTATGAAAGAAGATGAATACATTGAGCACAAATGGATCAGCCGGATCATTGAAAATGCCCAACGTAAAGTAGAGTCTCACAACTTTGACATCCGTAAACATTTGCTGGAATACGATGATGTGGCCAATGATCAGCGAATGGTCGTTTACCAACAACGCGCTGACTTACTGGAAGCTGAAGAAATTGGTGAGTACATTGCCGATACCCGTGAAGAAGTGTTTGATAACATCATCAGACAACACATTCCACTGGAAAGCGTTGAAGAGCAATGGCAAATCCCTCAGCTGGAACGTGTGCTGTCCCATGAATTTGGAATAGACATCAACATCAACCGCATACTGGAACGCGATGAAGACCTTGATGACGATGGACTGACCGACAAAATCCATGACCACATTGAGCGATACTTCAAAGAAAAAGAAGCTTTGACTGGCTCCGAAGTGATGCGTCACTTTGAAAAAGCCGCCTACCTGAATACCCTTGACCAGTTGTGGAAAGAACACCTGGCACAAATGGACCACCTCAGACAAGGCGTTGGACTGCGTTCGCATGCCCAGAAACAACCGATACAGGAATACAAGCGCGAGTCCTTTGAAATGTTCAAAGACCTGCTGGATAAAATCAAGTATGAAACCACACGCATCATCGCCAGGGTTAATCTGCGCCAGGAAGAAGATGTGGCGGCAATGGAAGCCAAAGAAGAGCAAAACGTCACCTTTCAGCACCAGTCTCCGGGCAGTTCAACCAGCAATCCACAAACTGACAAACCGGAAACTTTCGTCAGAGAAGGCGAAAAAGTGGGACGCAATGACCCTTGTCCCTGTGGTTCCGGGAAGAAGTATAAACAGTGCCACGGCAAACTGACCTGAGCCACAGCAAACACATTCAGGTGGTTGTGCTGATTCTGGAAAACCAGTCAGGCAACTACCTGATCACCCAACGCAAGAAAACCGCCCACCTGGGTGGATACTGGGAATTTCCCGGTGGAAAAGTTGAACCCGGCGAATCATTCCTCACTGCACTGCGTCGTGAAAGCCAGGAGGAACTGGCCTATCAGCCCCATGACCCAAGTTTATTGCTGCACCTCGATCACAGCTATCCTGAACAACATGTCAGCTTATACTTTTACCATCAACTTGACCCCTCTGCCAAAGTGATCGCCAATGAACAACAAGCCATGCGCTGGGTCAGCCTTAAAGAGTTACACAACACCCAGCTCCCACCTGCCAATTTACCTGTTCTGGAATACCTGGCCGCATCTGAAGAATGAAGGTGAGGCCCAATTGCACTTATTCATGACTACAGACAGCATGACCCATTACCCGATGTGTTCCGACATGATTGAAGAACATACTGCCGATCGAAAGGCCATAGTGACTTCTTTAACAATCATCATACACCAGTAAAAACCAGCCGGATAGCCAGGGATCAAACCACCTGTTTCAGCTAATTTGACAGCTTGAAATCCAGCCCATAAACGCATGGATATTTCGGCCAAAGGGAATCCAAACCCAAGTTGTTCTTCCTTGTGCAAAATTATTTCAGATTATTTTCATATTTCTGTTTACATGGGCCAATTAATCAGCCTATAATAAACCTGTTCATTATTGACCATGTTTATGAATTTAGCAGCTTTCAAAACGACCATCGACCAAAAACTGAGTTTTCAGTTTCAGGAGATCGTGAATGCTGATAAACAAACACAGAACTGGATTGAAATGCTGTACCGCCCAGTTCATATGATGGGGCACCCCGATGTTGAACATTACTTCAAAGCCCTGAACACCCAACAAAAAGTAGACCTGGACATCAAAATATTTCAGGAAATTGAGCACGTCTTACAAACCCAAAATCCCCATAAACTCAGTGTTAACCTGATGCCCATCAGCCTCTTGAGCCCGCAATTCAGGTCTCAGTTTTGGCATTTACTTGAAAATGACATCATTGACGCTTCACGGATTTGTATCGAAATTGTAGAAACCCACTCCATGCCCCCTTTGTGCTCTGGCGCCATTGATTTGCTGCAAAAATTCAGATCCCTGGGCGGCTGGATTGCACTGGATGATTTTGGCTCTGGCTTTGCCCACTGGGAATTGTTACAGATGGGGCTGATTGACGTCATTAAAGTTGCCAATCAAAATTTGCAACACCAGGGTGTGAATCAGTTTACCTATGGGCTATCCCGCTTTGCAGAATCGATGAACATCCAATCAGTTCTGGAAGGCGTGGAAACATTTGCCGACTTTCAATGCGGCAGAGCCCAGGGTTTTCAAAACTTCCAGGGATGGCTGTTCAGGTAAATGAGGAATCCATATGAGCAATGAAGTAACAAAATCTACCAGCTTGTCATTTGATGTTTACTGGCTGGGCTTTATCAAGACCTGTCTGCGACCACTGATACGCATATTGATTAAACAAAAAGTGGAATTCAATTCATTTCAAAATCTGGTGCGTGGTTTATTTGTTGAAGAGGCCGAGAAATACATTCTTGAAACCAGTGAGAACAGCCGCGGGAAAATTTCTTCCATTGCTTATCAAACAGGTCTGGACCGACGGGAAGTATCCCGCATTTTAAAAGGCCAGGCGAGTGAAATTGAATGGGTTGAACAAAATCGTTCCAGAGAGTCAAACATATTGGATCACTGGTATTCACACCCACCTTTTTGTACCACCAAAGGAAAACCTGTTCCGCTGAAAAGAAGTGGCAAGGGCCTGTCATTTG
Source organism: Marinicella sediminis (assembly GCF_002000055.1). GTDB lineage: Bacteria > Pseudomonadota > Gammaproteobacteria > Xanthomonadales > Marinicellaceae > Marinicella > Marinicella sediminis. Next base: position 190,201 of record NZ_MVBD01000004.1, read on the forward strand.
AAACATTGACCCAAAAGTTTGGTAAAAACATCAGTCATGGACCCATACTGGAAGCATTGCTGGAATCTAACTGTGTTGAAATCATGGATGGTAAAGTGCATTTAATCAATCGATCATTCACTCCACAAAGTGCAGCCAACCCCACCAAAATTGAAGTGGCAGCCAATTCCATCAAACGACTGACCACCACCATAGCGCATAATTTTGAACATCAAGAAGATGCCAACTTTCAACGCAATCTGTTTTCCATCAAGATCCCCAATGAAAACAAAGCACAGTTCAGGGCTGAGATTACCGAAATGATGCGACATCACTATCACAATACATTCATTCCTGAATTTGAAGCCATCGAACGGAATTATGAGTCAATCACAGTTCCCAAAAACACCACCCGCATTGGCTTTGGCTTTTTCTATTTTGACGAACAACTATAAAAACATATTTGGAGCACACGCATGAATTTTGCAGAAACTGAAGGCACCGGCATCACTCAACGGGCAGAAACGGAAGGTACTGGCATCAGCAGATCATTGACACGACTGATGACAATGGGCTTCATGCTGATGCTGATGGCGCCCATGGCGATGGCAGGTGAGCTTCGCTTATTCAGTCATGACCAGGAATATGTCAAAGGTATTTACAGTGAAGGCACTCAGGCGGTTTTTGTTGAAGGCTTGATTGTTGGTAATCAACTTCAACTGATTGCTCAGAGCTCACTGATTGATTCAACGGAAGCCTCTGATGAAGGTACCGGCGGCAAAGAAGCTTCTGATGAAGGCACTGGAGGCAAGCTGGCTTCTGATGAAGGAACCGGCGGTAGTCCGGCATCTGATGAGGGTACTGGCGGACGTCCGGCATCCGACGAAGGCACTGGCGGTAGCCCGGCATCTGACGAAGGTACCGGTGGACGTCCGGCATCTGACGAAGGTACCGGTGGTTACACATTGTTTGACCAGGGCGACAACCAAACAACGCAACTGATTCTGAACCTCGATTGTTCCAGCAATCTGGCTTCAGGCACAGTAAATGATGGACAGCAATCCATCGACATTAACACTGTACAAGTCTACCTCAATGGACAAGTGCTGAACTGTGGACAAACACCACAATGAAGCGGTACAACTGAATGTCAAGTTGGCTGATGTTTTTACGACACACACTACACACACTTACTAAAAACGTCGGCCACCTGACTATTGGCTTTAATGAATACGTCACAGGTCATGAACTTGTGACGGTTCAGTGAAGAGGGAGTAAATAATAACGAAACAGAGCGACGATATTTTACGTAAGCTCATTATAAGAACATCACTTTGTGTTGGTAACTTACCTTACACACACACGCACACACTTTAGGTGAGTGACTAACCGTCGTGATTTTTTAGTTCGCCTTTGGCCTGATTCCATAGTTCGTCCAGAACTTTCAGGTCAAAGGTTTTTTTTTGCGGTTCTGTTTGTTTGGCTCTTTGTTCCACCCATCTGAATCTTTTTTCAAACTTCTTATTGGCTTTTCGTAACGCCGCCGAGGGATCGACATTCAGGTGTCTGGCCAGGTTAGCACAGACGAACAAAAGATCTCCCAATTCCTCTTCGATGTGACCTTCATCTCCTAATTCAATGGCTTCCTGTAATTCATTGGTTTCTTCATTTAACTTCTCAAAAACCGGATTGATGTCAGGCCAGTCAAATCCGGTCACTGCCGCATAACGGGTTAACTTAACCGCTTTAAGCAATTCAGGCAGGTTCCCTGCAATACCATCCAGTACACTGTCCTTGTCTTTGCTTTTTGCAGCTTCCCAGGCCTGGGTTTGTTGCTCGGCTGTCAGCTTCTTCGCATTCGGGCTGAATACATGAGGATGCCGGTTTATCATTTTGTCTGCAACAGCCTCTGCCACATCTGCAAAGTTAAAATGTCCGCCCTCATCAGCCAGCTGAGCATGAAAAACCACCTGGAACAGCAAATCGCCCAATTCTGAACGCAAGTCATGCATGTCATTGTTATCGATGGCATCCGCGACCTCATAGGCCTCTTCTATGGTGTATGGTGCAATGGTTGAAAAGGTTTGCTTGATATCCCAGGGACAACCGGTTTCAGGATCACGCAGCTGACGCATGACATCCAATAATTTTTTCATGTTAATTAAGGCGGTAAAATGATTTTAAAACACGCACCCTGCAATGTAGGGTGTTGACTGATCTCGAGTTGACCCTGATAAGATTCTACGATGTCTGTCACAATTGACAGGCCGATGCCATGTCCTTTGACTTGTTCATCCCCCCTGACACCCCGTTTAAGCAGGTCATCACGCTTATCGGCTGGAATACCAGGTCCATCATCACCTATTTCTATGGTGATTCCGGTCCTTTTTCTGCCTTCCATGTAAAGGGTCTTGATCAACACATCAATGTGTTGATCACACCATTTAAATGCATTTTCCAACAGGTTACCCAACACTTCAAACAAATCCCCTTGTTCACCATAGAATTCGGCTCCTGGAGCTATTTGTGTGGTGACCTGAATGTGGCGCTGATGATGTACTTTTTCCAGGGATTTGAGAATCTTATCCAACACATCAATGACAGGCACTCCGGTGACAAAGGTCCGATGACCTGCCACAGCTGCTCTTTTCAGTTGATAAGCCACAATTTCATTCATGTTCATTACTTGTTGTTGAATGATCTCACGATCCACTGGTGAATTATCCAATTCGGCATGAATCACCGCCAGGGGCGTTTTCAGAGAATGGGCCAAATCTCCCAGTGTTCTGCGTTGTCTGGATAAATTACTGCGTTCATTTTCAATCAACCGATTGAGACTGGTGGTCAAGCCGCGAAGCTCTGAGGGGTAGTTCTCCGAAAAGATCAACTCATCGCCTTTTTCTAATCTCAGTAAATCAGCCATCAATCTTTTCAGTGGCTTGGTTGACCAATACATGATGACCCATTGAATACTGACCAAAACGGCACTGATGGCAATCAACCAGGTCAGCAAGGTTTCTTCAAACTCAGCCAGTTCTCTGTAAAAGTTACCGGCGTGTTCAGTGATGGTGATGGTCAGTCTGGTTGAGCCATTGTCGCCCACAAATTCAAAACCTTGCCGCATGCGAAACAAACGTTCTCCCTGAAATTCCAGGGGAGCATCGAACAAGCGTTCATTGAGGGCAACAGGAATGACTTCAGGCAGATCCTGGCCCAGTACCGAAGGTGAGTTCCATTGTTGCTCTGCAGTGGTGATTTGGGCGTACATGCCTGAACCGGGCTGGTTCATTCGCGGGGTTGGGTAATTATCAGGAAATACCAGTTCACCCTGCTCAATACTGGTGTTTGACACAATGGCAATGACATAACTTTCCAGCCGCTCTTTGACCAAATGCAGGGTTTTTTCCTTAAAGGCCTGATCCATGACCAGCCCTATGACCGCCAATGCGACCAATAAAGCCACACTTGACGTTATCATGACCCGCTTAGTCAGTGAGACTTTTTGGGTCACGGTGGTCATCAATCAGTCTTTTGACTTCATGCGGTATCCTCTGCCCCGCAATGTTTCGATGTATTTGGTGTCAGGATCTATGGTGGCCAGTTTCTTTCTCAGACGACCGACAAAAACTTCAATGACGTTACTGTCCCGATCGTAGTCCTGATGATAGATGTGTTCAGTCAGGGTGGTTTTAGAGATCACTTCATTCTGATGATGCAACAGGTATTCGAGCACTTTGTATTCATAGGATGTCAGATCAAGATCATGACCATCTAACCTGACTTCCTGGGTGCTCATGTTCATACTCAGGGCCCCACAGGCAATTTCTGGCGTGGTGTTACCGCTGGCCCGCCTGACCAATGCATTGACCCTGGCAAGCAATTCAGGAAAATGAAATGGCTTAACCAGGTAGTCATCGGCGCCGGCATCCAAACCCATGACTTTATCCTGCCAGGACCCCCTGGCGGTCAAAACAATGATCGGAAATTCCACACCATCCTGACGCAGGGTCTGGATGACTTCCATACCAGATATTCGTGGCAAACCCAAATCGATGACAGCCACATCTGCCGGGTACTCACGCCCCTTATACAGACCATCTTCTCCATTATCGGCTGCATCAACCACATAACCTGTTTCTTCAAACCTTTTAATCAGGGTGTTTCTGAGGTTCTCATCGTCCTCGATTAACAATACGCGCATGTTTTATTTATCTTTTTTTGATTTGGATTGTTTGTTTCTGCCGGCACTGCTGCTATTCGTCCGGTCAACCTGACGTGAAGCTGTACGTTGACTGCTGCGTTGATTGATTCGTCGCTCATGGGAAGAACGCGATTGACGCATGCGTTCACTGGCACTGTTGTTTTGTTGTGAATCAGGCAATAACCGCGCAGTCCTTTGACGATCATTTTTGCTGTTCTGCAGGGCATCCCGGGTGATGGTCCTGACTTTACCGGATGGTGTCAAAACTTTGATTTCATGACGTCCATTGATTGTTTTGGCAGTGAGTACCTGACCATCAGCTTTGGCCTGATTCACCGCATCATTGAGACTGACCTCGCCCTTGGCCAGTGCAGTGGTGGTCATTCCAAACATTACAATCAGGATTAAAAGTGTTCTCATTACACCATTTTAGACCATTTCGCTGAATTCCTGCTGAATCATTTGCCGCATTTCTGTGATGGTATGCTGATAATCATCGGTATTGAAGATCGCTGAGCCTGCCACGAATGTATCGGCACCGGCCCTGGCAATTTCTGCGATGTTGCTGACTTTAACTCCGCCATCCACTTCCAACCTGATATCACGACCTGATTGATCAATCAATTGTCGGACTTGTTTGATTTTCTCCAGGGTCTGAGGTATGAACTTTTGCCCCCCAAATCCTGGATTAACACTCATCAGCAATACCACATCAAGTTTATCCATCACATGTTCAAGCCAATGCACTGGAGTCGCCGGATTCAGCACCAGTCCAGCCTGACATCCTGACTCTTTGATCAGTGCAAGCGAACGGTCAACGTGTTCAGTAGCTTCCGGGTGAAAAGTGATGATACTGGCCCCGGCTTTGACGAAATCACCTATGATCCGATCCACCGGCTTGACCATCAGATGGACGTCAATGGGGGCAGTGATTCCATGATTCCTCAAAGCTTCCAGAACCAACGGACCAATCGTCAGATTGGGCACGTAGTGGTTATCCATCACATCAAAGTGTACCCAGTCGGCACCAGCCTTTAGAACATTGAGGGTTTCCTCACCCAGGCGGGCGAAATCAGCAGACAGAATGGATGGTGCAATGATGAACTGAGACATGGGTGAATGGGGGTTATCTAAAGCAGTAAAGTTTGTCATTGAGTGTTCAGGATGTCAACATCACCAGCCTTTTAATTCCTTCACCCGCTCCCAGGCTAGCTGAACTTGTTTGGCTTTTTCTTCCGCCACTTTCATCATTTCAGGTGGCAACCCTTTGGAAACCAGCTTATCTGGGTGATGTTGACTCATGAGTCGTTTGTAAGCCCGTCTGATGGTCGTCTTATTGTCTTCCTGGGAGACCCCCAACACCTGAAAAGGGTTATAAGGAGCCTGTTGGTTCCTGGAGTGGCGTTGTTGTTGGTTTTGTTTGTTATTTGGGTTGTGTTGATATCCGCCGGTGGTTCTGGCACTGCGCATTTTCAACATGGCCTGTAACAAGGGCAATGGATAACCAATCTGCTGACAAACTTCCGCCAGTAAATCATATTCAGGCTGAGAAATCTGACCATCGGCTTCTGCCACATCAATCAACATTTCCAAAAATATCTGCTTCAGTGACAATGAACGCCGGGCGGCCTTACCGAACTGGCTCAACGCCTGCTCAATGCGGTACCCTGACTGTTTGCCTTTATTGAAGAGATTAATCGCCTGCTGTCGCATTTCTGCGGTCAGTTGCATGTGCTGCATGATGCCTTCGGTGCGTTCAATTTCAACCGGTGAAACCCGGCCATCCACTTTGGCCAGTTTACCCATGCTCAGGAACAAGGCATTGAAAAAACGCTGTTGAGTGATGCGCTTGTTTTCACCCGGGCTGTTACCAGTGATTCGCTGTTCAATGGAATGACCCAACCAGGCGCAAACCAACATGCCAAGCCAACCACCCAGTTTAAATCCAATGATGCTTCCTATAATTATGCCCATACTAATGATTGCTTCGCTTCCTGACCATCGTTAAAATACCCGTTTTCTATATGCGGGCACCTCATGCAGATTCAATTACCAAAAATTCATCAAGGCAAAGTCAGGGATGTCTACGAGGTCGATGAAAAACACTTGCTGATGGTTGCCAGCGACCGGCTCAGCGCATTCGATGTGGTGTTACCTGACAGCATTCCTGAAAAAGGCGCATTGCTGACGCAGATTTCAAATTTCTGGTTTGATATGATGGCGCCCATTATAAAGAATCACCTCACTGAAATTCCAGTGACACAAGTCATTCCTGATGCAGACCTGGATCTGCAAAGGCGTGCAGTGGTGGTCAAGAAACTCAAAGCACTGCCTTGCGAGGCCATCGTTCGCGGCTACATCATTGGCTCTGGCTGGAAAGATTACCAGGCCACCGGTTCAGTTTGCGGCATTGCCTTGCCGCCCAACCTGAAACAAGCCGATCAACTGGAAAAACCAATCTTCACTCCTTCGTCAAAGGCAGCGGTTGGTGATCATGATGAAAACATTTCATTCAGCCAGCTGGTCGACCTCATTGGCCTCGAACGGGCTGATCAATTGCAAGCAGTTTCCATTGAGATCTACGAAAAAGCCAGCCGGCATGCCCGGGAAAATGGTATCATCATTGCTGACACCAAGTTTGAGTTTGGTCTGGATGAAGATGACCAACTGGTGCTGATGGACGAGGTATTAACCCCCGATTCTTCCAGATTTTGGAATGCGTCCACTTATCAGACAGGCACCAGTCCGGAAAGTTATGACAAACAATTCATCCGCGACTACCTGGAAACACTGGACTGGAATAAACAACCACCGGGACCCAAGGTGCCGGCTGAGTTGATCGCCAAAACTGCGGAGAAATACCATGAAGCCTACAAACGCATCACCGGACAGACATTCTGACAGCATGAAGCAGTTGATGACTGAGTACCACAAATCTCACCTCAACCGCACCAATCAGCTCATCCACTATGTCTGCGTACCTTTGATTTTCTGGTCTATTTCGGCTGCCTTGTGGACCCTGAAACTCCCACTGGTCATCAATGCTGCAATCGTCATGACCAGTTTACTGATGTTGTATTACTTACTCAAAAGCATCAAAGTGTTTGCCACCATGTTGCTGTTTACCCTTGCCTGCCTGGCCATCAATTACGGGTTGGAATCAATGGGTTTACCCTTGCTTTGGATAGCTGTTGTGGTGTTTGTTTTGGCCTGGATTGGACAATTCATCGGCCACCACATCGAAGGCAAAAAACCATCTTTTTTCCAGGATTTGCAATTTTTGCTGATCGGACCTGCCTGGGTGGTATTTAAATTTTTTAACATCCGTTTGTAAGCGGCGACACCCACTGGTGTTTTGGGCTGGTTCGGCAGCCAACAAATGATGTTGAATCATGACCTGCTAACATCGTCTTTACTTTGCCTTAACAAGCCACTTATATAATGGGCTATCTCAGACTTTGACCGACACTTCATTGGAGCATAATCCTGCCAATACCCTCTGGCAACACCAGCCATTCCTGACTCACTGGTTAAAACATGCGGTGATACCTGTTGTCATCCTGGTGTCACTGCTTGCCTTACCTAAGCCGTGGATCGCATACCAGGAGCCACTGCTTCCTGTTTTGGAACTGACAATCACTCCACAAACCAGCAATCCGGTTCAGGACACAGAACAGCCAAAACCTAAACCTGTTGAGCCATCAATCACCCCCAAAACTGCAAGCAAACCACCTCCAACTCAATCAGTTGCACCAGCCAATCGTCAAAAGCCTCAGCCTCAGTCGCAGATCACCTCAGCATCACTGCCATCTAATCCCTCAGCTGAACGGGCCGAAGCCAAACAACCTGAAGCTGCTGAACCAAACACCCACAACAAACTCACCAGTGGCGACATCCTGCTGATGGCCAGCAAACGTACATCAGTGGCCATATCAGCTGATTTTCAGGCCCGCAGCGGCCCTGCTAAAAATTTTTACATCCCTCAACAAGAAATTGAAAACTGGCTGAATGACATCCCTTTCCTTGATGAATCCGTTGACCAACCCACCATCCAAATGCGTTTTTACCCAGATGGCATTGAAGGGCACATTGAAAAGTTTTTTGATAAAATCACCATCAGTAAAACCTTCACCACCAAATACGGCACCAAGATTCACTGTGCATTGATCGGAGTCATCGCCGCCTGTAGTTGGAAATAATCAGACCATTCAATAGGGACTATGCTGGCCCTTGGGTTGATTTTTGAATCTGCGGTGCACCCACAGGTATTGATCTGGGTAACGGTTGATTTGTTGTTCAAATAATTGGTTGATTGCCTGTGCCGCAACTTGCTCATCCATCTGGCCCAGCTCGACCCATTCGGGCAACACCTCAATGTGCCATTGACCAACACTTGTTCTAAAACAAAACCAGGGAATCACCGGCACGCCCCTGGATGCCAGTTTATGGGTACCTGTGGTGGTGGCCGCAGGGACTCCAAAAAAGTCACTGAAACGCACCTGGTAGGAAAAATTCTGGTCTGGGGCATAATACACTGGATGACCGGATTGAACTGAGGCCAACAGACTGCGGATGTTCTTTTTATCGATCAGTTTATCCACAAAAGCCAACCTGGCCTGTTCCAGATGAGCTTCCAGTAATTTGTTATTGTGTTGCCGGGCCAGCATATGTCCTACCGGCAAAGCCTGGTTGTGCAACACAGCGTTTAACCCACGGATCCCCCACTCAATGGAGGTGGTGTGACAACTGAGCAGCAAGCAGCCCCTGCCTTTGTTCAAAGTCGCTTCCAGTTGCTCCAAACCACTGATTGTGAAGCTTTTCTCCACCGCTTTATGATCTGCCCACAAGGCAGAAACCATTTCCATCACCCCAAGACCCGTGCTTTGCAGGTTGCGCTTCAACAACTGTTTCCTTTCAGTGGCACTTAGTTGTGGAAAACACAGTTTGATATTAATCCTGGCAATGCGTTTACGGCTGTTGGGCAGAACAAAAAACAACCAACCAATCAGTTTTCCGAGGCGCCACCTGAAAGCCGTCGACCGCTTGGCCAGAAAGCGCGCCAAGGCCACCTGTAAATCAGTCTTTCTTCTGCTGTAGCTCATACAACCTGGCATATTTCAGATAAGCATAATAGCTGTTTAAGGTGGCATTGATCACCCCGGCCACACCATTAAAAACTTGTCTTTTGATGATGTATTGACGAAAAAAATAGAACACCGGATAGAGAAACAGTCGAAACGGACTGCAGCGTTTTCCCCGATCAAATTTTTGCTGAGCTGCCAATGCAGAATAGCGATTGATTTTCTCCAGTTTCACCTGAATAGAAGTTTCACCGTAATGTTTGAATGGGGCATATAGTTTGCGCACCACTCCATCAACCTGAATGGATTCATGCACCAAATCCCGGCTCATGTGGGCTTTTGTTCGGTTAAACAAGCGAATGAACTCATTTCGCTTCACCCACGGATGTGCCCAGTGCCAGAAAACCCATTCAATCCGTGGCAAATTATAGCCATCGGCTTTTGGTTCCCGGGTTTTCCATCGTTGCATTTTTTTAACTGAAGCAGGAGTCAGGCATTCATCAGCATCCAATAACATCACCCAATCATGCGTTGCCAGGTTGATGGCATCTTGTTTTTGCTCAGAAAAACCTTTGAAGGATTGTTGGTGGAATTTAACCTTGGGATGCTGTTTTACCAATGCCACGGTATCATCTTCGCTGAACGAATCCAGTACCACGATTTCTTCAGCCCATTGTAAACTTTCCAGACATTTAACAATGGTTTTCGCCGAATTAAAACACGTCACCACCGCACTGACTTTATTCATTTTTTAAACCGCCGCACAGCATCATCAACATCCACCACAAACAAATTGACCAAAAAGAAGAAAACAAAGAGTACAGTGACACCACCGGCAGTAATGCCGCCATCAAAGCCACCCCAAATGGCCAGATCAAGGGGTCCCGGAACCGCTGCCGGCAGGCATTGAACAATAACCACACCATCCAGGCCATAACCAACAACCCTATGGTACCTGTTTCAGCCATGATTTCAAGCACCCAATGATGGGCATGCAAGGCTTTGCCGTGCTGAGCCACCCACACGTCATCTGCGCTCGCATGACGTTCATAGGCTTGTCTGAAAGCCCGCGGTCCAACACCGTTGAGTGGATGTTCAAGGTACATATTCACAGCTGTTTGCCAGATGGGAAGGCGATCTGCAAGGGCAAAATCAATGGCCTGCCGCTCGCCGGTCATGAGTTGCATTGAGCGTTCAATGCGTTGTTGAAAATCAGCGGAAAACTGCCACAATAACACGCCACCAATAACCAGCAACAACAAAGACTTACCCAATAGCAGCAAGCGCCTGCCCCTGACATGATGCCACCAGAATATCAACATCACAAATGCCGCCATCAACCAGGCTGAGCGGGTACCACTGAGCACCACAATGATGAGTAACCAAATAATCACCAGCCATCTCAACCAGGCATTCCTGGGTTTTACCCATACCAAAACCAGAGGCAAAAACAAGGCCAGTACCGGCCCCAGTTTGACATTGTGACCAAACAACCCGCTCAAACGACCCGGATAAGATGTCAGGCCCAATAGATTACGCCCCCAGATGGCCTGTACTGCGGCATCCACACACCAACACAACATCAATACAGCCATCACCTTCAGGATTTGGCGGCATAAATCGACACAACGGGGGTGAGATAACAACACCAAACCTGCCAAATAAAACCGCACCTGTCCCAGGGTGATCAGCCAGCTTTTTTCGGGCCACAGTGAATCCAGCGATGCCACCGTGGTCATCAACATCATACCGGCAAACACCTGGGTGAATAAGCGGATGTGCCGGGGTTTGAAAATGTCACTGCCCTGTCTGACCAATATCACCAGCCCCCAACCGGCGAGGACCAACAGCGGCAACTCAGCCAATCTGCCAAACGGCAGCAAGGCAATAATGGACACATAAAGCGTGACCAAACAACGCTCCTGCCATTGGTTTGCTGTGGCTCTATTCACACCTTTGTTCCAGTAACTGATGGTACAGACTGACGGTTTCTGTGAACATGCGTTGATTGGAAAATGGACTGTGTGACTTGACCTCAGAAGGCTGATCAAGCAATTGATTGATGCTGTCGGTCAGGGCACTGATGTTACCGGCCGGCACCAATCCTTCAGGGAACAACTGAGCCATCACTTCCTGCACCCCGCCCATGGCAAAGCCAACCACCGGCACACCCATGCTGAGGGCTTCAAGTACGGTGCGACCAAAGCTTTCCGGCTTGTTATTCACCGAAACCACCAGATCAACGCATTGATAAAGACTGGGCATATCACGTTCCACCCCCAGCCAACACACCCGCTCAGTTAACTGCAATTGTTCCAATCGCCTGATCATTTCACCGGCATAACCAGAATCTTCAGGTTCAGCAGTCAGCAACAGAACCACATCAGCTGGCGCTTGCTGCAACCACGGCAACAGGTTTTCCAGTCCTTTCAACCTGGTTAACCGGCCTGGAAGGAGAACTTTCCTGCAGGATTGAATGTGCGGATGCTTGCGCTGCCATTGCCGTAACCATTCTGCAGGGATTTTATGGTTTGGGTTAAAGGCCTCGCTGATGCCCCGATAGATGACCACCGGATCTGCTTTGAGGTGGCGCTGATAGTTTTCCTGTAAATAACTGCGGGCTGTTTCGGACACTGCGATGACCTGATCACTGGAAGCCATGATGGCCGAATACCGGTTGACAGAGTGCAGACCATGTAAGGTGGTTATGAACAAGGGTTTATGAGTCATTTTCCTGATCGCCAGATGACACATCCATGCCGGCACCCTGGAACGGGCATGTACCACATCGGGCTTTAACTGTTCCAGGATTTGACGCAGCTTCGCTGATTTGAAGAACATCATTACAGATTTGCTGGCAACATCCATTTGAATGTGTTCGATCCCAGCCAGGTTCAATTGCTCAACCATTTGACCACCAGCGGAAATGACCACCGGACGATGTCCGTTTTGCAATAAATGGTTGGCAAATTCAATCGTGCCTCGTTCGACCCCACCCACATGTAAGCGAGGCACCACCTGAACCACAGTGAGTCCGGCAACGGGAGGCTTGCTATCAGGGTTGGCAGGATTCATGCAACATGACCAGCGAAGACACCATGGTCATTCATCTGGCAGGTTGTGGTTTATGGTGTATCTAAAATGAATTTGGCACCACAGTATTCACAAACCGCTTCACCGGTTTTCTCTATGGGCAAATAAACCTTGGGGTGTGAGTTCCAGATGGCCATCTCTTTGGTTGGGCATGAGATGGGCAGGTCACTTTGTTTCACATGATACACTTTTTGTGTGTTGGCCGCTTTTTCATTCATGTTAAATCCTGTATGCTTAGTTCAATAAAATAGACTGACAGATCGTTCGAACCCATCTCCGGTATGGTGCAATCGCCAGCACACTGTGACCAGGCCTATGCAGACCATCATCAGGTCTCTATAATGGGGGAGATATTATAAACCGTGAAACCTGTTGAATAAAGTAAATCTATGCTGGGTCTTGTCTGATGGCAGAACGGGCCATGAAATTCAAAGCATGACCCTGGCTCAAGCAGTCAGTCACCAGGTGGTTTGCCATGCTTTCAAGCTCAACCAACCGTGGCTGGCCCTGACACCACGGGTATTGCCATTCTTCGAGCATGGCATTCAGTGGTCCCAACGGCCACCTGACACCAAGAGCACTCTACCTGAGCTGATCATCACCACCGGCAGAAGGGCTGCGGCTGTGGGAAAATGGATGAGTCGTCTGTTGCGCTCCAGGGGCCACCATTGCCAACACATCCAAATACTTAACCCCAAAGACAAGTCGGATCAGTATGACTTACTGCTGGTTCCTGAGCACGATGAATACAGTGGCGACAATGTCATCTCTTTCAGAGGCAGTATACACCCTTACACACAAAGCTGGCATCAGAAAGAATCAGCTGCTGACGATCAATTCAATCGGTACCTGGCCATCTTGTTGGGTGATCCGGGTGTGACATACTGGCATACTGGATTTGCCAGCGAGATTCAACACATCAGGCACGCCTACCCCAATGCCCCCATGTTCTTTTGTGCCTCCCCCAGACTGCCCGCTGAATACGTTGACTCAATCAAGCGACAAATGCAGAACAGTGATGCCGCCTGGTTCAGTCCGGCTGATGGTACAAACCCTTACACTGATTTACTTCGTTCCGCAAAAAAACTGTTTGTCACAACAGACAGCATCAACATGATGAATGAATGCCTGGCGTGTGCACAACCCAAGAGCTTATTAGCCGTTGGACACAGCCACTCAAAACGTCATCAAAGGTTCATCAGCCATGTTCAGCCCTTTTTCAATTCCCTGACTGATTGCTTATTTATCCCATCACCACCCGATTCCATTGATCAGGTACTCAATCACCCAGCCTTTAAACGCATATTCAACTGAAAAAAAAAGCAGCCAAATTGACTGCTTTTTTCATGCATTGCTCAATGTCAGTTACGGCACATTACAGAAAATCAGTATGTCACTGACATCAGCACCATTGATCGTGCCTTGAAAATCAAGCGTTCTCACACCCTGACCATCATCAAACTCACAATCTCCACCGAGGGTTTCCAGGTGATACTCAAAGCCGTCCAACAATGGGTCCTGATCAAAAGTGAAGCCCTCCGGGCCACCCTGCGCATTGCCATTAACAGGCAGATTTCTTAAGAACACCGGACTGGCTCCGGAATTATCATACAGGCGTACAAATATCGCATCCTGAGGGTTCAAATCATTGACCATACCACTGATCAGATAAGTCGATGGCAGTAATTCAACGGTCAGTGTTTGGCCGTAGAGGAACGTATCACAACCATCACCCACTTGCGTGTCATTGCAACCATTGCCCTGCAGTCCGCCGTTATCCATGGCTTGCAGCTCAAATGTGGCCAGGCCTGAGGCACCTGGGTTGGTCAGGATAAGTAAATCATCCAACAGCATATTGGGTGAAATATTGACAATGAATTGCTGGTCAAGGATCTGATTTGGATCACTGACGTTCAAAAATGAATAAAACATTGACTGATCATCTTCACCAGGTCCGGCCGTTGGATTCTGTAACCAATCTGAGTATTCCCAGTTGGCTCTGCCTGAATTGATTTGTGAAGCACAGCTCACGGCCTGTTCACCTTGTCTTGGCGTTGGGTTAAGGACAATGTGATCACAGGTCACTGAAAATGAGGGTGCATCATTGACCGGAGTAATGTCAACATCAGTTGACAATGGATTTGAGAATTCACCAAACTGGTCTTCGATGATGATATTGATTTGCTCAGTGTTACCTTGAGTGGTGAAAGCATCTGGTGCTGGTAACACATCAAAAGTCACTTCATAATTATCAAATTGATTTTCAAAGACCACGATGTTGCTGATCTGTACTTTGTTATTGGCGGCAGAAATCGCCTGTTGCAGATAAGGCACATCAACCCTTGCACCGGTCTGATCATCAATGATGAAGGTCAGGCTAAGTGGTTGGGTTTCATCTTCTGTAAAACTAACCGATGGCTGATTCAGCCAATTGATGCTTGGCGCTGAATTTTCAACAACTTGTGCCGTGTGATTCACCACATAGGTATCAATGATGTCATCGGACTCATCGATCACAAATGCCACAGCCATCAGCTGTACATTTTCACCAAAATCCGAACGGGAATCCACTGTTCTGGTCACATCAATCTGCGCGCTGGTACCTTGCGCCAGATTCATATTGGACACCACATTAGGCACATTGTCCTCATCACAAATGACCGTTGAACCATTGTGATTCACACACTCCCAGATACTGGGGGCTTCAAAAAATGCCGCATTTTGCAGCGAAATTTCAGAAGCATACTCAATCAGCTCTACTTTGACAGGGAAATCATATTTGTTTTCATAATGGATTGAATAATCAACATCCTGACCGCGAACTATTTGGCTGGGCAGGTTGGTGTAGGATAAATCAAAACTGGTGAAATCATCACGCCAGATCACATCACCGTAGCTGATTTTTGATTCTGTCACACAAGCGCTTTTGGGGTTATTGATTTCCACACTGAGTAACTGCGAAAGGATGCCATATCTGACATTACTCAACAAAGGGACCTGTTTACCGCCGTTGTTGGGATTCACCACATTGGCAATGATTTCATTGGTTGGCAACGAAGACAGGGTGGTATGACACAAGATCGGCTCCTCTATCTTGAGCTCAAAAGTGTCACCTATGGTATCCAGGTTGACGTCATCTGAGAGCCCTACAGGGTCCGAATTATTCATGGATAGACTGACGGCAAACACCGGTGGCGTCAGCATTAACAAACCACTGAATAAAAGTGCTTTGCCTGCATTATGGTAAATTTGATTCATTTCTGTTGTACCTAAGCTGATATTGAGTTACGTTTTTTTTGGGTTTTGGGGCTTTTGATGGAATTTTACTTGTTTTTTAATTAGTCGTGTTAAAACTTTGTTATGAGGGGTAATAATTAAATAAAAAATGCTTTTTTTTGTGACAAGAACACCAATTTTGGCTCATTTTTCAGGCAAGATTGTTGTATATTTGTCAGCTTTACTAATTTCGGAAAAACAATGATGAAAAAGCTGTCTGTATTGATGATGTTGTTACTGGTATTTATGGTTCAGGCCAAGTCACCAAACATGAAAGACATGACTGATGAAGAAAAAGAAGTCACTGGTATCAACAAGCTTTCGGCCTCTGAGTTGGAAGCCCTGCAACAATGGTTCGACAATCAACAAACCACCATTGACCGGGAAATCAGACAGCGCAACGCAGGGTTTGAAGCCAGGCGGGCTGAAGGTGATCGCAAAACCATCAGAGCCCGGCTTGAAAAAATGTATGAGGACAAATTAGGCAACACTTTTTATGAATTAGACAACGGACAGATTTGGAAGCGGCAGTCTACAGGGTCGATCTTTTTACAATCTGACGGACCGCAGGTGATTACCATTGAACCTGCCATGTTTGGCTCATGGCAACTGAAGGGGGACGGAAACCGGAGTGTTAAAGTAAAACGCATCAAATAAACAGGTAACCCTATGAAGGCTGTCTCAAAAATTCTGACAACAACCGTGCTGCTGATTGGCAGCTTTACGCATCATCCGGCAATGGCCGGGAACCCCTTACCACCCCTTGAAGTGGTTTATGAAACCACCCAATCAGGATTTTCTGCCGCCGTCGCAGTTCGCCATGCTGGTGATGGATCCGGCCGGCTGTTTGTGGTGGAACAAAACGGCTTCATCAGAATCATCAAGGATGGCAGCACACTGCCTACCCCGTTTCTCAACATCAGCAGCCTGGTCAGTGGCGGTAATGAACAGGGGCTTTTGGGCCTGGCCTTTCATCCAAATTACAGCCTCAATGGACTGTTCTATGTTTACTATACGAACACCAGTGGTGATTCGATTGTGGCCAGGTACAACGTCAGTTCTGATCCAGATGTGGCTGATCAAAACAGCGCGTCAAAAATCATCAGCGTCGATCAGGATTTCAGCAACCACAATGGTGGAGACATCCACTTTGGCCCCGCTGATGGCTTTTTATACATCGGACTGGGTGATGGCGGCAGTGGCGACGATCCATGCAACCGGGGCCAGACCATTGACCCTGACGACATCGCCAGTACCAACCCATCCAGCTGCGCAGTCGATCAGGCATTCCTCAATCAGGGAGGTAACCCGGACTCCCGTGCTTTGCTCGGCGCCATGCTCAGGATTGACATAGACAACCCTGGGGTTAATGTTTCAGATGCTTGCGGAGAAGGTGCCAATTACGGCATCCCGGCCAGCAACCCATTCAGCGATGCAAACAATGATTGTGGTGAAATTTGGGCCTGGGGTTTACGCAACCCTTACCGCTGGAGTTTTGACCGGGACACTGGAGACTTGCTGTCCGGTGATGTTGGTCAGGGCGCCCGTGAGGAAGTCAATTACCAACCGGGCAATTCCACCGGTGGAGAAAATTATGGCTGGGTGTGCCGTGAAGGGTTCATTGCCACACCAGGAGCCGGCACCACCAATCACGATTGCCCCATCGGCACCGCAGTGGTTGATCCGGTGATTGATTACATCAGTTCGGGGCGATGTTCTGTCATCGGCGGGTATGTTTACCGAGGCCCTGACGCCAGTTGGCAGGGCACCTATCTGTATGGTGACTTTTGTACCGGTGAAATTTTCTGGAGCGTGGACGCCGGTGGCGGCAACTGGAGTGGCTTTGAAGTACTGGATGACTTGCCCACCAACATCACTGGATTTGGTGAAGATGAAGCCGGCAATGTCTACTATACCAGCTTCAGCTCTGTGGTTAAGATCAGCGACGACGTCATCTTGATCACTTCATTTGACGATTAATGATAAACCATTAAACAGCTTAGCGATACCGCGGCATTCTCTGTTGAAAGCAGGTTGGCCGCGGTGTTTTCAGACGTTGAACCTGAAATGCAAAACGTCACCTTCTTTCACGATGTACTCCTTGCCTTCCAGGCGCAGTTTACCGGCTTCTTTACAACCTGACTCACCCTGATGGGCAATGAAATCATCGAATGCCATGGTTTCGGCACGAATGAAGCCTTTCTCAAAATCAGTGTGAATGACCCCTGCGGCCTGAGGCGCTGAAGCACCCTTGACCACTGTCCAGGCACGCACTTCTTTTTCTCCGGCGGTGAAGTAAGTTTGCAGGCCCAATAATTCATAACCGGCCCTGATAACCCGGTTCAAACCGGCTTCGCTCAGGCCCATTTCTGACAAAAAATCGGCTTTATCAGCCTCATCCAATAAGGCAATTTCAGCTTCAATGGCAGCACACACAGGCACCACAAGAGCTCCTTCTTGTTCGGCAAACCCTGTCAATTGATCCAACAGCGGGTTGTTTTCAAAGCCTTGTTCATCGACATTGGCAATGTACATCATGGGTTTGGCTGTGATGAAATTAAATTCTTTGATGACCTGCCAGTCTTCTTTTTCCAATTCCAGGGTACGCAGGGCATTGCCATCTGACAGATGGTCCACCACTTGCTGCAAAATGGCTGCCCTTTTGACGGCCTCTTTATCACCTGAACGGGTCTTTTTCTGTGTTCTGAGTAAAGACTTTTCTGCTGACTCCAGATCAGCCAGCGCCAGTTCGGTGTTGATTGTTTCAATGTCTGACAACGGGTTGATCTGGCCGTCAACGTGAATCACGTCTTCATTTTCAAAACACCTGGCCACATGGGCAATGGCATCCGTCTCCCTGATGTGAGACAAAAACTGGTTGCCAAGCCCCTCACCTTTAGATGCCCCTGCCACCAACCCTGCAATGTCAACAAACTCCATGGTGGTGGGAATTGTTTTTTGGGGTTGTACGATGGCGGCCAACTCCTGCAACCGCGGATCAGGCACTTCCACAATACCCACATTGGGATCGATGGTACAAAAAGGGTAGTTCTCGGCAGCAATTTCTGCTTTGGTGAGTGCATTGAATAAGGTTGATTTACCGACATTTGGTAAGCCGACAATACCACATTTAAAGCCCATGATGAGTTCTCGTAAAAAAGTGGCGGGATTTTACCACAAGCCTGAAAAAATGTTTATTTGAATAAACGAAAGCCCTATAATAGCGCCTTATAGCGCATGGCACCAGATATCTGACAATCGATCATCAGGTGCTGACCTTCAACAAATACTGATCGCCCGACCATAACTTAGATTGACCAATGGGTAGCAGGTTTGCGAATAAACACAGGATCACCATGACACAACTGAGCCAAGAAGAGATTGCAGAAATCAAAGATCATTTTGACTTTTTTGATAAGGACAACAGCGGACTGATCGACCTCGATGAGTTTTGCCAATTATTGAAAGTACTGGCCCCCGAAGCCAGCGAAGACAACGCCAAACGAGGTTTTGAAACCATTGATGTCGATCACAATGAGCAGATTGATTTTGATGAATTTCTGGACTGGTGGAAAATGAACTGGACGGTATTCTGAACTCAATCCCGCCGACCCATTAAGTCGGTACCAATCCTGACCATGGTCGACCCTTCCATAATGGCAGCCTCCAGGTCACCACTCATGCCCATAGATAAAGTATCCATATCGGGATATTTTTGACGCATTGAATCAAACAATTGATGCGCCTGGTTAAAATAGGCCCGTTGTGTGGCCAACTGGTCACTGGGTGGTGGAATGCACATCAACCCCCGCAGTTTGATCCGTGACATGCCCTTCGCTGCGTCGGCCATGGATAACACATCGGCAACCTGTGCACCTGACTTACTGTCTTCATCACCGACTTTTAATTGCAGCAACACATTCAAAGGCGGTAAGTCTGCCGGCCGCTGATCATTCAACCGGCGCAGTATTTTCATTCGGTCGACAGATTGCACCCAATCAAAATGAGCCGCCAACTGTTTGGTTTTATTGGATTGCACCGGACCAATGAAGTGCCAGACAATTTCTGCTGAGCCAAACTGAGCCATTTTAGCCAATGCTTCCTGCACATAACTTTCGCCGAAATGCCTTTGCCCCAGCCCGTACAAGGACTGCAAACGCTCAACCGGTTGTTTTTTGCTGACCGCCAGCAACCGCGGGGTGGTTGCCGCAGCGGCCTGCTGTACGGCCTGTTCAATTCGGGCAATTACGGTCTGCAACGACCCACTCAAGTCAGTCTTCATTTGCGGCGCTGTTATTATCAAAGTATAGTGGGGCCATTTTATCTTAATGACCACAGGACTTCATCGACTATTTGCAACCACTGAAAGCGAGTGAATCCAGCCTGTAAACAGAGCTTGTCAGCAGGGCAGAACAAGAGAAGCTGGTTTTTAACAACACATAAAGCCTATGAGCAAGGGTCAGGCCATTCATTCACGCTTTCAGCGGTTTTACCGAAGACCCACACATCAACGGTGTACAACAGCCCAAAAAAAGTTCATTTTATCTTTGCAATTACTGGTAAAACCATTAAAATACGCGGTCTTTTTCAGGGCAGCTTATTGGCTGTCTAAAAACACAAAACAACGCCATGTGGCGTACATATTGGAGAGCACATACTGATGCCAAGTGTAAAAGTCAGAGACAACGAACCGTTTGATTTCGCATTGCGACGTTTCAAACGCGCCTGCGAAAAAGCGGGTATCTTAGCCGAATCACGTAAACGTCAATACTACGAGAAACCAACCCAGGAAAGAAAGCGCAAGAAAGCTGCTGCGGTTAAGCGCCTGCAAAGACGCGTCGCCAAGGAAGGTATTCCAAGAAGAATGTATTGATACATTTCTTTCTGTCGACCTGACATATTCAAAACACATTCAGCAAGGATCTTATCATGACGCTCAAAGCTCAGATATTGAATGACATCAAAACTGCGATGAAGGCCAAAGACAAAGAAACCCTTGGCACCACTCGCATGCTGACGGCCGCCATTAAACAAGTGGAAGTCGATGAACGCCGTGAATTGGATGATGCCGATATACTGGCAGTGGTCAGTAAAATGATCAAGCAACGCAAAGACGCGGCTGATCAATACGCCCAGGCTGATCGTCAGGACCTGCAGGAAAAAGAACTGACTGAAATCACTGTGCTCGAGCAATACCTGCCCGAGCAATTGTCTGCTGATGAAGTCAATGCAGTGATCGCCGCTGTGATTGCTGAAACCGGTGCAGCGGGCATGAAAGACATGGGTCAGGTGATGGCCGGTGTCAAAACCAAAGTGGCCGGACAGGCTGACATGGGTCAAGTCAGCCAATTGGTTAAGGCCGCTTTATCTTAACCTGCCCCTGTTGTAAACTTGTACAGTTTGAGTCTTCCGGCTGACTGTGGCATCCATTCCCAATGATTTCATTGACAATTTGCTGGATCGCATCGACATTGTTGATGTGGTTGGCGCCCGTGTGTCACTGAAAAAAGCCGGCAAAGACTATTCGGGGCTGTGCCCCTTTCATTCTGAAAACACCCCTTCATTCACCGTCAGTCAACAAAAGCAGTTCTACCATTGTTTTGGCTGTGGCAAGAATGGCAGCGCCATTGGCTTTTTGATGGAATTTGAAGGCCTTGATTTTGTGGATGCGGTGAAAGATCTGGCATCACTTGCCGGCGTGGACGTGCCACAGGTGGCCGGCTCAGCACCACAGAAGGCGAGACAAAATCTCTATGCGGTCACCGAAAAAGCCACCCGGGTTTTTCAGCACCAGCTCAAAGCCGCAGAAAACGTCATCGAATACCTCAAAAACCGCGGCATTTCCGGTGACATTTGTCAGCGTTTTCAGTTGGGATATGCGCGCAATGAGTGGGACGGCCTGATGAAACGCTTTCCACAGAATGAACACGAACTGTTGAAAAAAACCGGCCTGACCACCGCCAATGACCGGGGGCGGATTTACGACAAATTCAGAAACCGCCTGATGTTTCCCATCCACGATAAACGCGGGCGGGTCATCGCCTTTGGCGGACGGGCCATTGAGGCCGATCAAAAACCCAAATACCTGAATTCTCCGGAAACTGACCTGTTCCATAAAAGCCACGAACTGTACGGCCTCCACCTGGCCCGCAAACACAGTCAGGATGACCACATTCTGGTGGTGGAAGGATACATGGATGTGATCGCCTTACATCAACACGGTATCGCCAATGCGGTGGCCACCCTGGGAACCGCCACATCCAGCCACCACATCGCTCAGTTGTTTAAAATATGGGACCGTATTGTGTTTTGTTTTGATGGTGACAATGCCGGACGCCAGGCTGCAGAAAAAGCCCTGATGACCGCACTACCACTGTATCTGGATCACACCATCATTGAATTTCTGTTCCTGCCCAGTGGTGAGGATCCGGATACATATGTCATGAACCAGGGAGCTGAATCGTTCAAAAACCTGGTCACTCAGGCCACACCATTGTCTGAATTCTTACTGCAAGTGATCAGCAAAGGCATCAACACCCGCAGTTTGGATGGCAAAGCTCAGTTATACGACAAAGCCAGACCCGTGATTGACCAACTGCCCAAAGGCACCTTTAAAAGCATGATGGAACAACGCATTGCCGAACAATCGGGCGTGCCATTGAGGGGCAAAAAACCGCCGGCGGTCAGTCCACAGAAACAACAATTTCTGAATGACAACCCCAATCGAAAAATGATCAGCCTGCTGTTGAATAACCCGGCACTGTGCGAAAAAATACCAGATGACCTCAACTTACACATTTTATCGTTTAAAGGTGTTGAAATAATTGATAGAATCGTTGAAATTCACCGCGCTAACCCCCACATCAAATCAGCGGCAATGTTGGAACACTTCAGACACACTGATTACAATCAGTTTTTGGGATTTTTGATGAACATGTATGACCATCTGAATGCCGAACAGCAAAACCTGGAATTTGAAGACCTGATGAATTTCCTCAACAAGCAAATCAATCAGGTTAAAATAGCCCGTTTGCGGGAAAAACAGCTACAGGAAGGTCTCAGTAGCGAAGAAAAACAAGCACTGGTGCAATTGCTGCACCAAAGAAATGAATAGAACTTGAACCTATGGCAACAGAAAAACAAACATCTCAAATTAAACTCTTGATCCTGAAGGGAAAAGAGCAAGGATACCTGACCTATGCAGAAGTGAACGACCACCTGCCTGATGACATCATTGAAACAGATTCAGTGGAAGACATCATTCAGATGATCAACGACATGGGCATCCAGGTCCTGGAAGAGGCACCAGATGAAGACAGCATCATTCTGAATGACTCAACAGCCAAAGAAGATGATGACACCGCTACAGAAGAAGCCGTTGCTGTGCTTTCCGCTGTGGATCCCAGTATCGGCCGGACCACAGATCCGGTGCGTATGTACATGCGTGAGATGGGTTCTGTAGAACTGCTAGAACGCAAAGATGAAATTGCCATTGCCCAACGCATCGAACGCTGTGATCATCTGATCATGGAGTCCTCCTTCATGTTTCCACAAACCATCAAAACCATCCTGGAGTATTTTCAGGATGTATTGAATGAAGACCTGAAGATTGAACAGTTCATCACTGATATTTATGACCCGCATACCGAAGCGGTCATACCAAAAGTCAAAAAACCCACCGATCCGGTAGACGAAGATGAAGACGAGGAAGAAGAAGTTGTTGAACAGGGACTTGACTTTGACGAAGTCACCAAACGCATCAAAGCGGTGGAAAAACTGTTTGCAAAATTCAGCGCCTCTGTTGAGAAAAATGGCCTGGGTGAAACCAATCAGAAAAACTTCATGCGCCAAATTGCTGACATTTTGGTGGAATTCAAATTCTCTCCCATCACCATGCAGGACATCATTTTTGATGTGAAGCAAGTGCAGGATTCCATTCGCAAAATAGAACGCAAAATTCTCGATATTGCGGTCAGCCAATGTAAATTGTCCCGACAAAAATTCATCCGCTCTTTCATGAACAAGGAAACTGATCTCAACTGGGTTGATGACCGCATCAAAGAAGGCGGCGATTCCGTGACCATGCTGGAAATTTACAAAGATGAAATCATTGGGCTGCAGAACAAACTGACCCGCATTGAGAAAGCATATTCGTTACTGATTCCTGAAATCAAAGCCATCAACCGTAACATCACCGTTAATGAAGCCAAATCGAGGCGTGCCAAGAAAGAAATGATTGAGGCAAACCTCAGACTGGTTATTTCGATCGCTAAAAAATACACCAATCGGGGTCTGCAGTTCTTGGACCTCATTCAGGAAGGCAACATCGGCTTAATGAAAGCCGTAGAAAAATTTGAATACCGTCGGGGTTATAAGTTCTCAACTTATGCCACCTGGTGGATCAGACAAGCGATCACCCGCAGCATCGCAGATCAGGCCAGAACCATTCGGATTCCGGTGCACATGATCGAAACCATCAATAAGCTCAACCGGGTTTCCAGACAATTACTGCAAGAAAAAGGCCGTGAAGCTACCCCGGAAGAAATTGCCGAAATCATGGAAATGCCTGTTGGTAAAGTCAGGAAAGTCATCAAGATCGCCAAACAACCAATTTCCATGGAAACCCCGATTGGTGATGATGAAGATTCAAGCCTGGGTGATTTCATTGAAGATGGCAACATCCTGTCACCACTGGAATCAACCACTGCAAATGGTCTGACCAACACCGTTACCAACCTGCTTTCCGGGTTGACTCCCAGAGAAGCCAAGGTTTTACGTATGCGGTTTGGAATTGACATGAATACCGATCACACCCTGGAAGAGGTCGGCAAACAATTTGATGTGACGCGGGAACGAATCAGACAGATTGAAGCAAAAGCCTTGCGTAAACTGCGCCACCCAAGTCGCTCAGAACAGTTACGCAGTTTTATGGACCTGAATTGATCAGCCAACCATATTGTGAGACATAAAAAAGGCCTCAATTGAGGCCTTTTTTATGTCCGAACCCGATACGCAGTTAGTTTTTGTCTTTGATAATCACTGCTTTGGCTTTGACCTGAGACAGTTGCTTAAAGCGTTCTACCACTTTTTGTTCCAGACTTTTTCTGATGCCAGCTTTGACGGTATCATATGCAGGCGGTTGCGCCTGTCTCTTGTCCTGCAAATACAACACATGTGCACCATATCGGCTGATGATCACCTGTTCATACAACTGTCCTGCTGACAAAGTTTCCAGTGGCTGATGAAAGGCTTCTGGTACCTGCTTGATGTTTACCCAACCAATGTCTCCGACATTCCTGGCCTGGCCCACCTGTTGCAAATACTGTTGCTCTGCGATCAGGTAACTGGTGCCCGCTTTGATTTCATCCAGTGCAGCAATGGCCTGCGACTCATCCTGAAACAACAGGTGACGGACATGATATTCCACACCTTTTAATTCACTGGTAACCCGATCATATTCAGCTTTGACATCGGCATCACTCACCGGGTTATTTTTCAGGTGGTCCTGAACCATTAACTGAGCCAGGGCCTGGTCTTTGAGCAAGTCAATTGACTGTTGCTGCACCGGGGCTAACTGCAATCCAGCTTTGTTGGCCAGGTTTACCAGAGCCTGTTGTTTGATCAATGCATCAAGCGCCTCGGTCTGCTGCTCTTCGGTGGGACTTCTGACTGCATTATTGAGCAGATAGGCCTGCACCATTTGCTCGGTGATATTGACTTCACCGACCTGAGCCAGCACAGTCGATTCGTCAGTGATTAAGTTGTTTTGCTGACAGGCTGTGGTTAACAGCACAACCATAAGTATCAATGTGTTTTTCATAATTCCTCTTCTGTTACTGCCTCTACTTCCAGGGCATGAATGGCCCCATTTTCAAACAACGCTGTCAGGGCCTGATACACCATCCGGTGCCGTTGAATACGGGTTTTGTCTTTGAATTCACTGGCTGCGACTTTGACCGCGAAGTGGCCACCCCCGGACTTGGCGCCGGCATGTCCCACATGCAAATGACTGTTGTCTGTGACTTCGACATGCACAGCCCCCCATTGTTGCAATATTTGTTCAATCTGAATGACTGTTTGACGATGTTTTTCCATGTTTCACACTGGCATGACAAGCCCCGCATTATAACGTACAATAGCCAACTTTGATTTAAAAAAACCCACCAGAACATGCCTCAATACACCATATATCACAACCCAAGGTGCTCCAAGTCAAGAGCCACATTGCAACTACTGAACGATCACGGTGCCGATATGCAAATCATCAAATACCTCGAAAACCCACCATCAGTCACCACCCTTGCTGAACTGGTACAGGCCCTTGATTTACCTTTGCGGTCAATTCTGCGCACCGGAGAAGCAGAATACCGTGAAGCTGGATTGGCTGACCTGAAACTGAGTGATTCAGAACTGCTTGAGCTGATGCACCAGCACCCCAGGGTACTCGAACGCCCGATTGTCTCCAACGGCAATCAGGCAGTTATTGGCCGCCCTCCAGAAAACGTGCTGGCCTTGCTGTCATGACAAAAGTTCTGGTATTGTATTATTCAAAACGGGGCAACACCCAAAAAATGGCCCGACTGATGGCCAGAGGTGTGGGCTCAGTTGAGGGCTGTGAAGCCATGCTGAGGACAGTCGAGTCTGACCTTCCAGGTGCGGAAAAACCAACTGAAGCACTGGTCACAGAACAAGACATGAAAGACGCAGATGCACTGATTATTGGCAGTCCAAGTTACTTTGGCAACATGGCCTCCCCACTGAAGAAATTCATTGATACCACAGGCAACCTGTGGTTTTCAGGTGACATGGAAGGTAAACCTGCCGGGGTGTTTTGCACCGCATCCTCATTACACGGCGGCCAGGAAACAACATTGATCAACATGATGATCCCGCTGTTGCATTTTGGGATGGTGATTGTTGGTCTGCCCTATTCAGAAAAATCCTTGTTGTATACCCAGTCAGGCGGCTCTCCATACGGTGCGACCCATTGGGCTGATTTTGAATCGAACCGAAGCTTAGACCAGAATGAAAAACAACTTTGCCTCGCCCAGGGCAAGCGCATTGCACAAATGGCTCAGCAGTTAAAAGAATAATCCTATGCGGGCTGAACCCAGCCAGGCTTCAGGGCTGACCTCATAGAACAACAAAGCCAAAAGCGCATGAGAAAAGGCATTCAAATATATATTTCGGTATACCAGCCAGCTCCATGACCAAATAAAGCCACCGAGCAATGTGGCCAGCATCAGGGAATGATTGGGTGCGTGAATGATGGCAAACAAAACCGCCACCAACCAGGCTGTGGTCAGGTCAGAGGTTTTTAAATGGGTTTTCAATTCATCGCTGAATACCGGACCCAGCAGCGTTTGTTGTATCAATGCCCATAAAAAGTAAGCTGGCAACTGTTGCACAAAAGACAGCGGCAAGGACAAGCCATAGACGACAGCCAAAAACACCAAAATTATCATCAACCAAAGGGGCCAACCGGCCTTTTCGACACGCCAGATACGTCCGGCATAAACCAGCAACAGCACCAATGACAACCCCATCACGGCCGTGCGTAAGTGGGCGGCCAATGTGAGTGTGATCACCTGGTGTAACACAAAAATCAGCACAAACACCGAACTGACCAGAACCCAGACCACCAGGGGAGCCTGTGGATTGACCTGCCATATCAGAAACAACATCACTAACCAACCGACAGCCAGCCACAGCATGGGAGACACCGTGTTGAACACAGAAAAAGTCATGAACTGATGACTGATTCCATTGTTGTGTTGTTCATCCAGATGATTCATTCGATTGGTCACTGCGCAACTGAGCCAGTCTTTATATGCATCCTGACAATTGATCACTTTGGGCATCAGCCATTGGCGTGGCTGGTATTGCGGTAAGGACACCCCGCGAACTTCTACCGTTGACTCTGCAGACAGGTAAAACCGCAACACCAAGCCATTGAGCCCCCCAAGACCAGTCCATTGCAACGGCTTACCAATGGCTTTACCCTGCTCATCCAGCAAAAACCATTGCCAATCGGTCAGTTGCAATGGGTTTTTCAGCTGGCTGAGATTCATCGGTGGGGCATAATAGAATTTCCCCTGGTCCTGATTCGAAAATTCCAGCCTGACTGTCGCTTCTTTGGCGCCAGCTCCATTGAGCTGCACATCAACACTCAGCTGTTGGTATAACGTGGGATCAAAATCACGGGAATCAAACGCCAGTGACATAACAGGCTCACTGTGTAAACTGACAAAACCCGATGTCACCTGTTGCCAGTCATTGTCAATGTCACCGACCAAATCTTTGGTACCGCTCAATGGCCAGTTGAAGTGATGATTGATGCGATCCATTTGTTGTTGCACATTAAGGGTCCGCTCATTCAGTTTGCCTGCCACATACTCCTGGGAAAAGCACCACATAACAACAAACACCATGGTGGCCATCACCCAGTGGATGACTGCTTGTGAAGCGCTGCTCTCAGTTGTGTATTTACCGGCCGTCATGTCATGTTTTGTGAAAAGGTTACGAATCATGTGAATAACTTCATTTTAAAATTTCCGGGCTCATCATGAAATACTTAATTTTGTTAATCACTATCTGCTGGGCAATTTCATCCCAGGCATTGACGGACTGGCCTGCCGGACCGGCACCCTGCAACGGTACATTACAGGCCTGTGTGGATGGCGTCAGTGAGGGCGAAGTCATCCGGCTCAATACCAACAACCTCATTTTTGAAACCATCACGGTATTTAATCAGGTTTCTTTGGTGGCCGGTAATGGCTACCAACCCCAGTTTGGTATTGGACATGGCATTGAAATTTCAGCCGCCGCCAACACCGAACGAACCATCAGAATAGAAGGCCTTACTTTCAACAGTGGGCGCATCTCTTATCACCACTTCTCTGGTTCAGTGGCCGATGTCAACCTGGTTATCCGGCACAACCAAATCCTTAACAACAATTTTGAAAGTGAAGCCATCAGGGTGATCAACAGCAGTAACAACCATGTAAGCCTGACCATTGACTATAATCACATCACTTATGAACGGTCCACCAGTTCCAGTGAACCCAGGGGGGCCATCAACATCAGAACAGGTTCTGCCAGCAGCACCACGTTGGGCACCACCGATGGGCGGATCTATGGCAACACCCTGTCAGCCAAAGGTGCCGCCTCCGTTGGAATCGGCATATTCAATTACACGGACACCACAGCAAACCTGAACATCGCCGGGAATGAGATCACCGGTGGCGCTGATGGCGGAATTTTGATTGAACGCCCCACCGGTAATGGCACGAGCTCGGTGAACATCGGTAACAATGCATTTTACCAATTACCAGATCACTCACTGAACAAAGGAGTTCGCCTGAATGGATTAAGTGGCGAAATTGATGCCGATGTGGTGAATAATTCTATGATCGGGGTATATGACGGTTTGTATGCCAGAGAATCTGCCGGCGCCACAGTCGGGGTGTACTTTTACAACAACCTCATCACCCGCGGTGGCACTCCAGTAAACATGAATGCAGGAACCCAAATGACCAATGACCACAACCTGTTCCACGCAAACAGCTTTGTCGATCCTGATTTTGTACCCGGGCCAGCACACATCACCAGCAATCCATTGATCATGGGTTTGTACAATGGCAGACTTCGGTCCGACTCACCTGCCATTGAAACTGGCGAAGGTCTGGCCTTGTTGACTTTAGGAGGCACCCCGCTGGTGGATGCCGATGGCACCAACCGGTTTAAAAAAGGGAATGACTCACCCGGCGCTCAATTGATCGACATTGGTGCCTATGAGTTTGGCGATGTGTATTTCTCACATGAAGCCAGCAGCGGTTCCAGCCACATCAGCAACTTAGACCATCCCAACATCAACGGCAACAGCAGCCTCGATGACATACACATCACATCAAATTACAGCCCACCCGGCGAAACAGGGGTTTATAACAATGACCATGAAGGCATCTATTACAGCAGCGGATTGTGGAGAATTTTCAATCAGGGAATCACTGACATCGCTGCAGGCGCTTCATTCAATGTGCATCAATTCGGCAACATCACAAACACCATTGAACACACCGCCACTGACGCCGCTTCAAGCAGCACCCTCCTGGATCACTCAAGCCTGAACAATCAGCCAGACCGCATCGTCCAGGTCACCCAGCATTGGACCGGCACCTACAACCCCCACCCCATAGGTGCGTTTTATTTTGGCACTCGCTGGGTGATCAATAATTTTGACCTGGTCAATATTCCGGTGGGTGCCAATTTCAACATACACAGTCAGCCGCCGAGTAAAAGTGCCTGGATTCACCGGGTCTCAGCAGCCAATAAATCAGGACACATTACCTACCTCAACAACCCATTGATAAATGGCGTGGCTTGCGCAGAACTCCAGGTCACCCAAAGTGGGGCCGAGGGCGTATTTAACGATGCCCCCATCGGTGTGTGGTTTGCCGGCAACAGCTGGACCATCTATAACCAGGACATTTCTGACATGCCTGAAAACAGTGCCTTCTATATCAATGTGAATCCGGCTCAGATCGCTGAGTGTACTGACCTGATATTTGCCAATGGCTTAGATTGATCAGGGTATGTTTAATCCGGCCTGTCGCAGCCATTCACACAATTGAATCAACGGCAGGCCCATCAAAGCACTGGGATCAGTGGTGTGTACTGCCTTGAACAAGGTCAGGCCTTTGCACTCCACTTTGAAGCCTCCGGCACAGTCCAAAGGCTGATCAGCGACCACATATCGCTCAACTTCTGCATGCGTCAGTTGTCGAAAATCAACCCGGGTCTGATCCAGGTATTCGAGCCACTGATTATCTGCTGTCGCCACACACATGGCGGTATAAAAAGTCACCTTTTTGTTTGAAAACCCCAATAACATCTGACAAGCCCGTTCAACTGTGTGCGGCTTGCCAAAGATTTCTCCATCACAGGCACAAACCTGATCTGAACCTATCACCAAAGCTTCAGGATGTTTGGTTTTGATGGCATTGGCCTTGCTGCGTGCCAGACGGGTGGCCAATTGCTCTGGACTTTCACCACACAGAACCCGTTCATCGACATCTGGCGAAATGGCCATGAATTCCAAACCCAGCTGTGTCAATTGTTGTTGCCGGTATCGAGACCCCGAAGCAAGAATCAATGTCATCACTTCATCCTTGTGGTTTTTCCAGCGCCTGTAATTGTTCAGCAAATGAGGCCGGCAACTGTTGATTTTCAAGCAGTAATTGCTTAACCCTGTCAATCAACTGAACAGCCTGATCTGGTTGATCAACATGCTGATAAAAGGCGATCGATTTCAGCATCTGTGCGACCGTTCTGGGTGCCTCTTCACCCAATAAGTTTCTGGCTGCCTGCAAGCTTTTGTCTTTGTATAAACGGGCCTGCTCTGATTGAGCATCTTCCAGATACAGGTCTGCCAATGAATTGTATGCGGTGATCACCCGTTCATTGTCATCCTGCCAGGATTCATGGTTGATCACCCGTTCCATTAACTGGATGGCGGCAGCCAGTTCACCTTGCTTTTGATAAATCCTGGCCAGGGTGAAATGTCCTCCTATGGTCAACGGGTGCCCTTGCCCCAGATCTGCCATGGCATTGACCAGCAAATCTTCACCCAGCAAACGGGCTTCATCAAGACGCCCCACATCACCATACAAGCGCGCCAAAATGGTTTGCGAATAGATGGTTGATCGGTGCGAAGCACCCAATTCTTCCCGCTGGGTCTCATACAATGGTTTAACTGTGCTGATGGCCTCATCATACTGTCCGTTCATGTTCAGCAGCGCGACCAGGTTGGTTTTCACATCCCATGATTCCGGGTGGTCTGCTCCCATCGCCTGATCAAACAGGCGGGAGGCTTCCCGCATGCGCTCAAGGGCGTTTTCAAGATCGCCACGGACATAGGAAATCACAGCCATCAGATTCATTGCACGTGCCGTGGCCTGATGGGTTTCACCGTTGACCGTCTGGGATAAGTTCAACGCCCGTTTGGCAAATTCACCCGCTTCTTCAATGGCCCCGGTGGCCCGGCTGGTGCCCGCTCTGGTGATGTAAGCCTGCACCAAAAAGGGGTGTTCTTCACCCAAAACCGTTGTGATGTTATCGATCAGCGATTCACTGTATTTGATGGCCTGGTCATAATCACCCACATCATTGAACAATTCCACCAAATCATTTTGTGCAGCCAGCACCATGGTGTTGGTGGGCCCCAATAAGGGAGTCAGGGAGGTCAGTTCCTGCTGCAACAATTCTGCGGCGCGGGGGGATTCAGACTGCAAAAACAGCACATTGGCTACCTGACGACTGGCCTGCAATTTTTGTTTGTGCAATTGCAAAGCAGCAAACTGACTGACGGCCTGCCGTGCTTCATCAAGTGCTGCAGCATAATCGCCATTGAAACTCAGCATTTTGGCATGTAACAACAACCATTCAGCCTGATGAGCTGGTTGCTCAAGCAATGGCCGAACTTCAGCCAATCGGCTCTCTGCAGCTGCAAATTCATTCTCAGTGAGCAGCACATCAATTTCACCCAAGCGGGCATTCATGGCCCGGGCATCGAGTTTCAAAGCCGCGGCAAAAGTGTCTTTGGCCGCGGGGTACAAACCCAATTGCGACTGGGCTGTACCCAATGAAGAAAGCAATTCAACCTGGGTGGCCTGATCTGAAAAATCCTGTTGCTTAAGTTCAGCCACAGCCTGGGCCAGCAAATCCCTGGCCAGGATGCGGTCTCCCTGAGACTGATCCGGATTAACCACACTGAACACCCCCAGCATGAAATCTTTCACCTCAAGGGCCTTCAACGCTTCACCCCTGGTTTTTTCAACCTGGTGCGCCAGCAATGTCACGCCCAACAACGACATCACCACCAGGGTAACCAACGTCGCAAACAGGGCACTGCGTCTTTGCGCAAACTTTTTACTGCGGTACCACCATGAATCAGGACTGGCCATGACTGGTTTATTATCCATCCAGGCCTGCAGGTCCTGAACAAATGAATCCATGTTGCGGTAGCGCTTTTCGGGGTCTTGCTGCAAAGCCTGATTCAGGATGTTGCGTAAGTCCGCATCATCAATTCGTGATTTAAGCAGTTGTCTGACGTGTTCTTCATCCTCGGCGCAGGATTTCAGCAACCGGTCTGCAGGCAATGGCGATTCACCAATCAGCAATTGCAAGGCCACCACCGCCAGTGAGAACACATCGGTGGTCACTGAAATCTGCCCGGAATTGATTTGTTCAGGCGCTGCGAATGTCGGTGTCAGAGCCATGATGGTGGTTTTTTGCGGCGCTTCAGCGCGGGTCATCAGTTTGGCAATCCCAAAATCCACCACTTTTAACTGACCTTGCTGATCGACCAGCAGATTCGACGGTTTGATATCGCGGTGCACAATCAGATTATGATGAGCAAAGGCAATCGCCTGACCGGCGGTGATGATAAATGCCAACTTCCGTCGCCTGCTCAATTGGTGTTCAGCAGCATATACATCAATGTCCCTGGCTTCTTCGATCAGGTCCATTACAATGTAAGGAGAACCTGATTCACTGGTGCCCCCGTGGTGCATATTGATGATGTTAGGGTGTGTCAGTTCCGCCAGGATGTCCTGCTCAACCGCAAACCGACTGATCAGCGCCGGCGTCATCACTGATTTTTTGAAAACCTTGATGGCCACTGGTTTCTGTCTTTCACCATCCAACCGAACCGCGCGAAATACCCTGGACATCCCCCCTTCGCCCAGGGCCACCTCAAGCCGGTAGTCCCCCAGTTGATCGTCAGCCTGGTAGTCAGCCTGATCTGAACCGGCTGTCAGCTCAGGTGTTGCCCATTGTTGCAGGTATTGACTGGACTGATTTCCTGAACTGATCAGCGCCAGCACCATGCTCTTGATGCCGTCATCCAGACCGGTCATGCCATTGAGCTTATCCAGTGCTGCGGAAACTGTCAGGTCCATCAGTTGCTGATAAACCGCGTTGGCTTGTTTCCACTGAGTCACGTTGATGTCATTCATAATTATGCTCCACTGGTTTCTTCGCTCATTGCCAGTAACAAGGCTTTGGCCTGCTTCCAAAGACGCATCACCTGACGCTCGGATTTATCCATGGCCGAGGCCATTTCGCTGAATGTGAGATTGAATATCAGTTTATGGTGCAGCACTTCAGCCAAAACCGCATCCACTTGTTCAATCTGATTCAACCATTTATCCAACTCAATCAATTTCAGTGACACATCCTCGGCACCAACCAGGTCAGTGAGCTGATGGCTGATACCCAATTCCTGGCGTTTTTGGCTGGACTTGGCCCGTAACACATCAATCAGGTACAAACGCATGCTTTTGGACAAACAATTGAGGAAATGCCGTTTGCTTTCTATGGGTATGTGCTGTGCCTGATAGAGTTTCAGGTAACACTCATTGGCCAGCACTGTGGGGGTGATGGTTTGTCCTGGGTTGAGTTGCTTGAGCTGATATCCGGCTATGGCCCTGATTTCGCCATACAAACGGGCGAACACCTCATTGAGGACTTCTTTGTCCCCCAACGTGACCTGATTGAGTAAAACCGTGATTTCATTGATTCCCATGATGAGCCACCGCCAATAAATTGAAACTTCATTTTAGCAAAGCCCCCCGTAATAGGTAACATCGAAGCTTAAAATCACCACTTGTGTCACAGTTAGCCACCTGTGATCAGCAGGTATTCAGTCAGAAATGACCATTCAAAGCCTGTTGAGTGAAGTGTCACACTGGGGTTCATGAATCATGGGTCAGAACAAATCATCGTAATCGGCACTGTCTTCACCAGCCTGCTCCTCCGGCAACTCGCCCACTTTGAAGTACTCCTGAATGCCATTGGGTTGTCCGGGTTTCAATAATTTGCCGGTTTCGCGATCCACCCGTGCACTGACAATTCCTGCGGGAACCGGGCGTGAATATTCAGCTTCATCACTGAGCGCCACAGCCATGTAGTCAATCCAGATTGGCAATGCTGCCCGGCCACCGACTTCACCCCTACCCATGGGTTGCGGGGTGTCGAAACCCACCCAAACATTGGTGACCACATTCCGCTGATAACCGTTGAACCAGGCATCCATCTGGTCATTGGTGGTGCCGGTCTTACCGGCCAGGTCATTGCGGTTAAGCACCTGCGCTTTGGTACCGGTACCGCGTTTGATGACGTCTTGCATGAATGATTCAATGATGAATTGATTTTCAGCAGGAATCACCCTTGGTGCCGGTTTCACAGGCGCTGGTTCAGCCAATACATCAGCCGATTGCCAGGACAAATCGCCGGCCAACTGACCAACATCGGAACCTGACTCATCACCGGTGGCTGACATCACCGGATCACATTCCGGGCACACCACTTCACCCTGGTGAACATAGACCGGATCACCAGTTTGATTGGTGATGCTTTCAATCAGATAGGGTTTAACCAAATAACCACCATTGGCAAAC
Source organism: Marinicella sediminis (assembly GCF_002000055.1). GTDB lineage: Bacteria > Pseudomonadota > Gammaproteobacteria > Xanthomonadales > Marinicellaceae > Marinicella > Marinicella sediminis. Next base: position 225,291 of record NZ_MVBD01000004.1, read on the forward strand.
ACAGAAAATGCCTGGCTCATGTCAATGATTGGTACATTGGGACTGCCCAGCGCAATCGATAAATCAGCGGGTACGTCATCTGGATTAAAGCCAAATTTAAGGATGTGGTTGCGGCCATTGCGAATACCAATTTGGCGCAAAACCCGTATGGACACCAGGTTTCGGGAACTGACAATGCCCTCCCTCAGACGAGTGGGACCAAAGAATTTTTCGCTGTAGTTTTCCGGGCGCCAGGTGCGCTCCAACTGATCATCTTCAAATACGATTGGGGCATCATTGATGATGCTTGCGGCATTCAGTCCATGCTCCAAAGCACCTGAATAAACGATGGGTTTAAACCCTGAACCAGGTTGTCTTTTCGCTTGGGTGGCCCGGTTGAATTTGCTCAGGTAATAATCAAATCCACCAACCAGTGCATACAAACCACCGGTGTCCGGATTCATGCTGGTTAATGCCCCTTGAACCTGAGGAATCTGGCTGAGTTCAAATTCCCCACTGTCACCACGTTTGACCATCACCACATCGCCCACTTCCAGGATTTCGGTGAGGTCTTTGGGTTTGTCACCCACCCGGTGGTTGTCCACATACGGCACTGCCCACTGACTGGTTTCAAAACTCAGGGCGATGTCCTGACCATCCCCCAATCTGGCCAGTGATGCGGCTTCATCGACTTCAAGGATCAACGCCGCCTGCAACCCTCCGGGTTGAGGAAAACCGCTGAGTTCTTCAGTGATTTTTTCCAGATCAAAATCGCCATTGAGGTCATATTGCTGAATAGCACCCCGGTAACCGTGGCGTCGGTCATAGGCATGTAAGCCCTTTTGCAGCGCCGCTTCCGCCGCCCTTTGTTTATCTGAGTGTACCGTGGTGACCACATCATACCCATCGGTGTAGGCATCATCCCCAAACTGCTCAATCATGCGGGTACGTACCATCTCCGCCACCCAGGGTGCATTCAATTCAACCACCGGCTGATGCACATAAGCCTGATCTTCTTCCGCCACCGCCTGATCATGCTCCTGCTGGTTGATGAAATCCAGGTCCAACATACGGCCCAATACATAATTCCTTCTTTGTAAGGCCCGCTCCGGGTTGGTAACCGGGTTGATTCTGGATGGCGCTTTGGGTGGAGCGGCCAACATGGCAGATTCAGCCAGCGTCAGTTCATCCAGGGTTTTGCCGTAATAAACTTCTGCAGCGGCAGCCACACCATAAGAACGGTGACCCAGGGCAATCTTGTTCAGGTACAACTCGAGAATTTCATCTTTACTGATGGTCCGTTCCAGTTTAACGGCCAAAAACAGTTCCTTGATTTTGCGGGTCCAGGTCTGATCGAGGGTCAAAAACACATTGCGGGTCAACTGCTGGGTAATGGTGGATCCACCACCCTGTTTTTCGCCGGTGGTAACTATTTGCCAGACGGCACGCAATATACCTTTGATATCAAATCCGGGATGTGAATAGAAACTGGCATCCTCAGCGGCAATATATGCCTGCTTGACCCGCAAAGGAATGTCATCAATGGCCACCGGTATACGACGTTTGGTACCGAACACTGAAATCAACTTGCCATCAGCTGAAAAAACCCGCAAAGGTACTTGCAGACGGTACTCTTTGATTGATTCCACAGAGGGTAGTTCTGGTTCATAATGCTTGTACAAAGCATAAATCAACACCACCCCAAGGACCGCAAAAAACAGACCCAGTTTGGTCATGAACCACATAAATTTCAGGAACTTCCTCATGTCAAATATCCAACGCGCTTTGATTTCAATTAAAGACTGAACATTATACAATGAAAGCAGTCAGAACCCTCATTTGACCAACAAAGTTAAAATTAATTTACTTTTATATGACACATTCGCAAAAACACATCATCATCGTTGAAGATGAGGCCGATCTGCTGGCCAATTACCGGGCCACTCTGGAAAAACACGGCTACCGGGTAACCGGGCTTGGGTCAAGACAACAAGCCGAACAGTTTTTCTCTGCCCAAATGGCCGACCTGGTGATCCTCGACGTCGGATTGGGACATGATGCTGATGCCGGTTTTGCCCTGTGCCAACTGCTCAGAGCACGCTCAGCCACTTTGCCCATTCTGATGCTCACAGCCCGTGATGACGAAATTGATGTGGTCTCCGGATTGCGTCTTGGCGCGGATGATTACCTCAGCAAGGACATTTCCATGCCCCACCTGCTGGCCAGGGTTGCCGGGCTGTTCAGACGTCAGTCCGCGGTACAATCCAGCCCGGCAGACCAGCCCATAGAACAAGGTGATCTGAAAATTCTGGTGGATAACCTGCAATTATACTGGCAGCAACAGTTACTGGACCTGACTGTGACTGAATTCTGGATGGTACAGGCATTGGCACGGTACCCCGGCCAGGTCAAAACCCGGGAACAGCTGATGAAAGATGCCAATGTTTATGTCGATGACAGCACCATCACCTCTCACATCAAACGCATCCGTAAAAAATTCCAAAAAATCGATCCTGAATTCGATCAGATTGACACCGTACACGGTATGGGCTATCGCTGGAAGCCATGAAACTGAAATGGCAAATCAGCATCATTGCCTTCCTCTCACTGAGTTTCCCCCTGGTGGTATGGCTGGCCTTTGTCGCCCTCAACCAGACCTTTCAGTCCAACATGCTGGCTGCCGCCGACAAACAAGCCCGAGTCATTGTTAACAGCGTTGAACAATTTCACCGTGACCGGCCGACAGACTTACAGGGCTGGGTGGCTGAGCCACTCACTGCTCCGGTGGTGATTGATGGGAGCAGCAATGAATGGGAAGCTTTGCCCTGGTATCGCATCAACCACCGCATGCGCTTCAAAACCGGACAACATCAACAACAATTGCATGTGCTGATTGAGGTGCTGGACAACAGTCGGTACATCGATCTCAATAACCCTTCTGACCGGCTGATCATTGCCCTGGGGGATGATCGCGGCATCCAGAAACACACCCTGAACAGACAAGCAGAAGGGCCGGTTTTCAATCAGTTGGCCGGCGCGGAATTCACTGCCTGGTGGCATGAGGTGGCAGTGGGATACCAGGTGGAGATGCGATTCTCAGGTCCGCCTGCAGATCGCCTGGGACTGGCCGCAGTTAATCATGCCACGGCTGATTCATCGGTCTCTTTCGGCCACCTGGTCAATGAGCAAATCCAACTGACTCCGCTGTTTCAACAACAACCCGTCTGGCAATCGTTTTTAGGGCAGATCACCCCGGAGGATGGACAGCTGACACTGACCGATGCCCAGGGGCGGATTTTCTACCAGACCACCAACACCGTGGCCAGTCCCCCTGCATCCAGCTGGTTGACAGAAGTCATTTATGAGCTGGCTTTTGACACCGACATGGATGATGGCAGTCATTTTTTCGGACAACGGGTGTTCACCTCTTTCAGTGGTGGAACAATCGAACTGACGGTGCGGCATAACGAAGCACAAATGGCCTTAATCAATACCTTCATTCGCTCCATCACCTGGATTTTTCTGATCGCCCTGATCTTGTTACTGGGTTATTTTGTTTATGCTCTGATCCTGGCCTGGCGAATACGAAGACTCAATAAAACACTGCAGTTTGTTCTTGATGACAAAGGCAGGATTCATCAATCATTGCCGTCGGCGAAAGCCAGGGATGAAATTGGCGACCTGTCCCGGGGTATGTCAGCCATGCTGGCTCAATTGGATGAATACACCGCTTACCTGAAACAACTTGGATCACGCCTGTCGCATGAAATGAAAACCCCTATCAGCATCGTGCACACCTCTCTTGAACTGCTGCAAATGGAGCAGCCTGACAACGAGTATGTCAACCGTGCACTGGGGGCCAATCACCGGCTGAAATTCATCCTCAATCAGCTCAGTGTCATGAGCAAAATGAAACAAACCATCGCCGACAGCGAAGTGGAACGTTTTGATCTGAACGGACTGATTCAGGAACTGGCCGCTGGTTATCAACTGAACACCAAACACCTGGAGGCACAACTGGCTGATCAGCCTGTGATGATGCAGGGTTCTGCGGAATTGATTGCTCAGTTGGTAGACAAACTGGTGCAGAATGCCATCGACTTCACCCCCCCGGACGGCTTCATCAAGCTGGCAGTTAGGATCCGTGAAGACCAGCAGACCTTCCGGTTAAGTGTCACCAACAGTGGTGCCACCATCGCTGCAGAACGCCTGCCAGTGTTGTTTGATTCCCTGACTTCATTCAGGGACCAGAAAACAGATCAGCCACACCTGGGATTGGGACTGTTTCTGGTCAAACTGATCGCCGACTTCCACCAGGCTGACATCAGTGTGCATAACACCAGTGATCCTGACGGGGTTTGTTTCATCTTGTCAGGACCACTGATTGTTTAATTGCGCTGATCCAGCTTTTCGGTCAGGTGAGCCACCTGTAACTCCAGCAGCTTCACTTCCCTGATCACCCTGTTACGGCCCAATTCAGACCAATACCATGACTTGGCGAACTGCGTCAGTAAAGTGAACACAATGATGACAATGCCCCAACCCAGCAATGACTTGGGGTCCTGTTCATGATAGAAACGGTAGATGCCGTACATACTGATGCCAAAAAACAACACACTGTAAAAAATCACCTGTGCATACACCCATTTCATGCCGGTTTTGAAGCCGGCGCGCATTTGCTTGAATGGATTGGCATCGGTTTGTCGGTTTTGTTCGACAATTTCCTGGTACTCTTCCTGTAAAGCCTGTTTGATTTGTTGATCGATGTTCATGAATCTGACTCCTGGGTTAACCATGATTTAATGTGACCGCGGGCCTGAAACAATAAAGATTTCACGGTGCCCGCGGGCGTCTCAAGGATGTGGCCAATTTCAACCACTGTGAATCCCTCAAAATAGAATAAGTGCACCACCGACGCTTCTTTGACCGATAAACAGCTGATGGCCTGACTGAGGTCCATTGCCATTTCTGTGCGGCTGGCTGATTCACCCTGATCGATGGTCTCATCTGGCAAGGGATCAGTGGGACGCTGTTTACGCCACAAATCCTGACAGCGGGAATGAACGATGCGGTATATCCAGCCATGAAAAGCCTTCGGCTCCTTCAGCTGGTGGATCTTATTAGCGATCACCCACAAAGCATCCTGCACACAATCATCAGCATCTGCCCGTTCGGGTAACAACCGCCTGGCATAAGCCAACAGCTTATGCCTGATCAGTTCCAGCAACTCGTTGATGACTTGTGGCTCATCTGTCTGAGCCTTGAGCACCAGCCATTCAATGTAGATGTTTTGCTTATTCATGGGGTTTAGACGTCTTGAAAATCACAGATGGTTGAAAATACGTCAAAATACCTGACATCGATTTCCAGCGGCTGATCACATTATTCATAAAATGTTACAACACCAGCACGCAGGGTTGCTAAAATAAGACAAAATTCAGCGTTGATGCACATGACCAAACATTTACCGAACATCCTGACCCTGATCCGGGTGGCCCTCATCCCTGTGATGATATTGTTCTTCTACCTGCCATTCGAATGGTCCAGATTCATGGCTTGTTGGGTGTTTGTAGCCGCCAGCATCACAGACTTTCTTGATGGCTATTTTGCCCGCAAGCACAAGACATTCTCCAAATTTGGTGCTTTTCTGGACCCGGTAGCTGACAAGCTCACCGTAACCACCGCATTGGTCATCTTGCTGCAAGACCACCCAACCATCCTGATGATGATCGCCACAGCGGTGATCATTGGCCGCGAGATCACCATATCGGCGTTGCGTGAATGGATGGCAGAATTGGGTGAACGCAGCGCGGTCAATGTAGCCATGGTGGGTAAGGTCAAAACCGTGTTCCAGATGATGGCCATTGGCTTTTTGCTGTATGAAGCTGATTTATGGTTCATCCCGGTCTATCAGATCGGATTGGTGCTGTTGTATGTGGCCGCCGGCCTCACGCTGTATTCCATGTATGTCTATCTGCGGGCCGCCTGGCCAATGATGAAGGAATAAATTTCACTTTTTGCTTAAAAATTATTTGACAACAGGCGCATTAACGATAAAATGTGCCACCTCTAAGCGGGAATAGCTCAGTGGTAGAGCACAACCTTGCCAAGGTTGGGGTCGCGAGTTCGAACCTCGTTTCCCGCTCCAGATTCTGAAGGGCTGATTTATCAGCCCTTTTTTGTGCAAATTGATAAAGTTTGCACTTGATTTAAAATCTGTATACAGCGAAAATGGTTCGCCTTGAAAATGGCTGGATGGCAGAGTGGTGATGCAGCGGATTGCAAATCCGTGTACCCCGGTTCGATTCCGGGTTCAGCCTCCATTTTCAACCCTGATCACCTTCCCCACCCCAGGTTATCAGGCCTGTTGTGTTGAACAAACACAACCTGAGTTTCAGCTTATCTTGCCAGTTATGAGCTGAAAAATTTGATGGGTGATTGATGTGATTGCCTTCATTTGCAACCTCATCATAAATTGCTGACTACCAGCAGCAAAAAAGGATCTTTTGATGGCCTTATACACAGAGAGGTTATCAAACAGAAGATCATCTAAAAAGGTATTTTTTGCTAGGCTATTTCAAAGTAAGTTTAGCAACCTGAAAAAAGGATTTTTGATAGCCTCTTTCACAGTGAGGTTGTCAAAAGCAAGGAGACAACTTACGAATGCACACCTGTGCTTGAGTAAAATAAATTGCTGACTACCAACAGCAATAAAGGATCTTTTGATAGCCTTATACACAGAGAGGTTATCAAAGGCAAGGAAGGCGTCATGAGTGCACACCTGTGCTCGAATGACAACTGACGCAGCATTTGAGAGCCTATCGAAGTATAAGGCATCAAAAGGGCCCGGGTGGCGAAATTGGTAGACGCAGGGGACTTAAAATCCCCCGGTGGAAACACTGTGCCGGTTCGAGTCCGGCCCCGGGCACCATTCTAAACAAACCTCATCACTCACCCCAACACCATCAAGTTGGGCTTCACCAGTTTCAGCCCAACCTACAACACTGACAGTGCACAGCTAGCTCTACCCAACGCAAATAAAACAGATCTTTAATGCGTCCACAAATCTTCATGAGATGATCATTGTGTGAACATTCATGTTCATAAAATGAACAGGATTTTCACTTGTTGAAGCCAATAATGATCAAAATATTTTAGGAGATTTTCTGATGAACAGAATTAAACATCTATGGGCTGTGTTGTTAATCGCCTGCTTCTGTCAATGTGCATTGGCACAATCAGACAGAGACGTCTTGGTGCCTTTACCTTCACTCAATGATTTCACCGATGGTGATGGTTGGGGTTTTGGCTTGGGTTTGGGCGTTGAATATGAAACCGCATATGAAGGCTCTGATGAATTCGAGGTCGAACCTGATCTGGCAGGTGGCATTCAGTACCGAACCGGGGACAACCTGTTTTTCTTTGCCGGCGAAGCCATTGGTTGGCGTGGCCTGAGGAATGACACCTGGTTGCTGCAGGCCACTTTGGCATTTGAAGAGGGCCGTGAAGAAAACGACTCAGACGACGGGCGCTTGGATGGCCTGGGCGACACCGATGAAAGCACGGAACTGGTGTTCGAAGTTCGCAAGTCACTGACTGATGATTGGCGCTATTGGTTTGATGGCCGGTTGTTGGCTGGCGATGAAGGCAACTTCCTGCTGCTTGGTGGTGGTATGCGATTTGGCGCTCAGAACGATGGCAGCGGCTCAGAACTCGGGATGGGCATCACCTTCCATGATGACGATTATGCCAACCGCGAATTCGGCATCACTGCCGAACAGGCATTGGCTTCTGGCCTGGCGGAGACAGAACTGGATGGTGGTTACCGGTCCATCGGCATCAACTACAACTACAGACACTATGTGAATGAACACTGGCAGATCTATGCTGAAGCGGTGTATGAGCATTACGGCAGTGACATCAAAGACAGCCCGATTGCCCGCAGTGACTATGAAGCTGAGGTGGGCATTGGCTTCATTTATGTGTTCTGATTGAGCATTGAAACAGTGAAACTGGAAGGGCCCTGAAGCATGAATTGCTCAGGGCTTTTTTTCATACAACACTTCGAAGATACTCAGCAGCCATGACTCTTGTCACTTCAATTCAACACAGGTATTTGCTACTGTAATTACATGGTGATTTGAAAAGGATTGAGGTATTATGACCATACAGCAAGAACTCAAAGCAGACATCAGGATCGGAAAACTGGTGGGCTTCATTGCCTGGATGGTGATGTTTGCCTTACTGCACATCAACCCATCCGGATATTCCTCAGAGATCATGCTGTGTGTGCTCGTTTTTTTCGCTTCCTTGTTGTATCAGGAAATGCTGATCACTTGCCCACGATGCAAGGCATCGATTGTAAAGTCAGCGCGTAAGCACAAACCGGGCTGGTTGAACCTGGATCTGACATACAGAACCGTTGACGACGCCTGTCGGGAATGTGGTTGTGACTTTTTGCAAGATGCTGAAGCCTTTGAGTCAGATAAGACAAAGCACAAAAACAGTTAACTTTTGACTTCACGAACCGAGGTCATCAGATGATTCTATAACCAGGAAAAAGGAACAACGATGAAAAAACAACCCAAAGAAAAGCATCAATACCATTGGTTTACCTGCTTATTTTTTGCCCTGTTTGGCTTTGTGTTTTTATGGGGTTTCATCACAGAAGGCCACCACTGGCTTATGGGTGATGGGTCTTTCTCGATGGCCTTGGTAGGCTCTGGATTTTTGTCCTATCTGCTGCTGTACACCGCATATAAAGGTCAGGCACCATCCTGGTTCAATGACAGAAATGTTTTTGGAGATGATAAGTAGTCGCCAACAAATGGCCAATCTGCCTTGACCAAGGGCAGTTATTATCCAGGCTGTGTTAAGATCAAAGACATGTGATACAAATTTACTTACATCGGTATGGAAACCAAACGCTTCATCCAAACGTATAATCACCGCCACCAGATTGGCGTCATGGCCGAATTTGCGGTTGAAACCTCCATACCTGAACGCAGTTCAGATTTCCTTGCTTTCACCAGGTCAGTGTGCATGCACCTGGCCCATCAACAGCCTGGTGATGTCAGAGAATTGCTGGAGCAACACCTGATCACTGACGAAGCCTTCACTGTGTTAGATGCATTGAATCAGCAAATCGAAACCTTGAATGAACGAATCTCCATCAACAGGTTTGTCATATGGAGTGAACATTTACCTGACAATCCTGACCTTACACCACCAGATAAGTCTCCGGCCGTGGCCATGAAGGTGGTGAAATAACCACTCATGAGCGCGGAAAACCTAAACAGAACCTATTCCTATCCAGCGAGATCAGTCCTGTTTCTGTTTGGGCTACTTGCTGTGTGTTTGTTTATGCTTTCTGGCTATGTGGCCATCACTGAATACAACTTTATATTGCTGCCACTCAACGGCTTCAGTGGGTATATCGGCTGGGTGTTTCTGTTCGCTGGCATCAAAGGCAAGGCTCCGGCATGGTATCAGGATTAAAATAATCAAATCTTAAGGACAGCGAATAAACCCTACTGATTCATCCTCGGTCACCAACCACCTTCCCCGCCCGCAACAAACGGTCATTCACGGCCTGCCAGGCATCAGTCATTGGTGGCAATTCCAGCCAGATTTCCTCAGCCGGTCCCTGATCCAGTTGGTAGAGGGTTTGATACAAGGCTTGTGCATAACCCTCGGGATCGGCAGACAACATGATGTCTCCGGGTCGCAGTGAGTCGCTGTACTCAGGGCTGTGAACCACGCAGGCGATGCCGTCTGGCCTGAGCTGCAGGGCCTGCTCCATGTGTACACTGCTGAACAGTTGTAGCGGCTTGCCGGGTTGGTAATGTTCTTCGACGTTACCAGGCACCACCACCTGGTGTTGTTCAGGGGTGGCGACCGTTTGTTGCAGCACGTCGGCGATTTGCCGGGCAGAGATGGGACCTGGTCGCAGCACCTGCACCTGAACACCGGTCAGGTCAACAATGGTGGATTCGATACCCACCTCGCAGGGGCCGCCATCGAGCACCGCAGCGATTTTACCCTGCAGGGTTTCAAAGACCTGAATGGCGGTCGTGGGACTGAGTTTTTTATACGGGTTGGCCGAGGGTGCAGCAACACCAATACCGGCGGTGTGCAGCAAATCCAGCAACACGGGATGGGCCGGTACCCGCAGGCCAATGGTGTCCAAACCACCAGTGATCACCGGGCTGACATCGGGATGCTTGTGCAATAACAAAGTCAATGGTCCGGGCCAAAAGGCTTGGGCCAGTTGTCTGGCGGTTTCTGGAATGTCAATGGCCCACTGTGGCAATTGATCAACAGATGGCAGGTGGACAATCAGCGGATGATCAGCCGGCCGGCCTTTGGCGACAAAAATACCATTCACAGCTTCGGGGTCAGCAGCGTTGGCAGCCAGTCCATAAACGGTTTCCGTGGGTACAGCCACCAATTCACCCTGCTGTAACAGCCGGGCAGCGGTATCGACATCGGTGGCCAGATCGCCTTGTAATTTCAGGGTGTTCATCACAACCGCCTACTATATCGACAATCCGCTTCACTGCAAAGGATAAATATCTTGAAGTCAGGCAGGCCAGTCCCATTTAAACTGCATGAAAAAGATATTATTTATGCAGTTATTCACCTGGGTCGTTCAAACTGAATCGATTAAGCAGGCCAGTCCCAGACCGCCGGGTTACTGGCCGATTGAATCAGCGGTCAGTTATCAGGCGGTGATGCCAGTGTTCAATCGGGAACTGGTGCCTGACGTTGAAGAGAAATCCGGACTGCAACCTGACAACCAAAGTAAAGAACTGATCATGGCCAGCCTGGCTGGAACGATCTCGATGGCTCCAGCCCTGCTCATGACATTTTACTGATAAAGACGCAGGACCACGCCGCTCAGGCCGGGACGACGGTGGTGGATAATGCAGCTTAGGGTTCCAACACTCCACAATGTTCACCCTTGCAACCTGGCCGTATAAAAGACAAATTTGCCGCTTTCCCAGGTCAGTCGTTGATCATGTGATTTGGTCTCATGAAGCCATCACCAGCAACGCAAACCTAACTTCCGGCACTCAAAAACCAGCGTCCGCTGTGCTATTTTAATTGATAAGCAACATTGGAGTGGCGTATGTGGTTATTTATTAAATCCCTGTTCATGGTCAAGGATCGGCAGATTGCCAGAGAAATGGTGGCAGAGCGTAAGCTCAAGCCCACACCGGCAAAGTTTAAACTGGCCAGGTTGATGAGAAGAAGGAACCGGCGCAACCGGTTCGCAGCCCACAACACCACCCTGAACAGCAGCAAGGTGAAATGACATGGAACAATCAGCCAAGAACAACAAACTGAGCGCCAAAGAACGCACACAACAACTGCTCAAAGCATTGCTGTGTGCGGTCGCTGCGATCCTGGTATTGATCTATGGCATGATTTTGGCCACCAACCTGATCACCCAACTGAATCCCCTCAACACCACCATCGTATATGTCACAGGTTCTATCTGTTATGGTTTGGTGGCGGTTGCATTCGCTCTGTTATGGCACCAGTCAAACAAATCATTGACCCGGGTGTTTTCAGGCCTGCAGGATTGATTGCACCTGATCCAGCAACTGGGGTACTACATGATCACTGAACCACGGATTGCGGCGCTGCCAGAGTCGATTCCGGGGTGATGGGTGAGGCAAAGGCATGTACTCAGGCAAGTAATCCTGGCGGTTTTTGACCCGTTCGGTCAGGCTCAGGCGATCTTTGAGGTAATGTTTTTGGGCATATTGGCCCACCAACAAGGTCAACTGAATGTCTGGCATAGCCGATCGCAAAGTTTCATGCCAGGTGGGTGCACAGCGCTTCATGGGTGGTAAATCGCCGGAGCGGCCTTTACCCGGATAACAAAACCCCATCGGCATAAAAGCAAACCAGTTTGGATCATAAAAACAGGCTTTATCCACCCCCAGCCATTCCCTCAACTGGTCACCGCTGGGGTCATTCCAGGGCACACCGGTTGCATGCACTTTGCTGCCCGGGGCCTGGCCGATAATCAGGATCCTGCTGTGGGTACTGGCCTGTACCACCGGCCTGGGACCCAGCGGCAATTCGTGACGGCAAAGGGCACACCGGCTGATGTCACTGAGCAGTTGTTTCACGATGATTTTTTGAGCAGGCGGCGTAATTCAGGCAACAAGCCATTGTGATCCAGTTCGAAGACCAAAGCCAGCTGGCGTCCAAGCGCATTGTCTGGAAAACCCTGGGTATTGAACCAGCCCAGGTAGTGAGCAGGCAAATCCATCAGTTGACGGCCTTTGTATTTCCCATAAGGCATGACCTGCACCAGGGCCTTGAGGAAAGCCTGTTTGTCGCTGTCAGAGAAATTCATCTGGCTGTTTCATCATCACCAATTCAAGGCATTGGAATTCATCATCAGCCTGGCTGAAGCTGACTGATTGATTGGCTGGCAGTAAAAAGCTGTCACCAGCCGACAACGGCAAAACACGGCCATCATGTTGTTGCAACTCACAACAACCACTGATCAGGTAATACCAACGCAATGGATTCTGATGTGACCAGCTGAGTGCTGGGGTCTGAGCTGAACCAGTGCGAAAATAATTCACCGCAAACAAGCCACCACTGTCAGTCGCCACTTCGCTGGCACAGCGTTGCCACTGTGCGCCCTGCCAGTCTTCCCATTGAGCTTCACGGTGTTTATGGTGGGAAAACCGCTGACCATGGTATAAGCGGTCACGAAACAGCTGCTCATTGGGTAGCTTCATTTGGTGGTCCATACTCGTCAGGTGTTCGGCTGGCAAACCAATTTCGATGACTTCCATTGCGTCACTGGATTCAATTACCCGATGTCTGATACCTGGCGGCTGGGTGACACAATCGCCAGCGGTTAACCTGAAAGGTTCACCCTGGTCTTCATAAACCACTGTTACCCAACCTTTGGTACAGGCAATTAACTGAAATCCGACTTCGTGAAAATGCACCTGGTCGGCAACCAGTCCGCCATCAGGAATGCAGATATTGGAAGCAATCATCAACCCATTGAGCCGTCCGGGAAGCAGATCCCGGTAGCGCATACCAGCACGGCCTGTGACCCAACTGGCCTCTTCACTGAGGCGATTCACGACAAATTCCGGTTCTGACCAGCTTGATGAAAGTTGCTGCACTTTGGATTGCCGGACCACAGTCACACCGCTGGGTGAGACACAAAATTCATCTGTTTGTGGCGCGTTTTCGGGTAGCAGCAGGGTCAGGTCATTGACCGGTAATCCACGTTCCAACCTGAGCACCAAGCCCCAACCAGTGAGAATCATGTAACGCGGGTTGTCGGCCGGAAAAACCTGTTCAGTGCGAAAGCCAAGTTCCTGTAGGAAGGTGGCTTCTGTGGCCAATTCGCGACAGCTGATTTTAATGTGTGCCTGTTGTTGCCAATCATTCATGGTTGTTCATTGAGTTTGTGTTCTTTGGCCCGGCGCTTGTTCAACGCAGCTTCCCGACGGGCGATGTAGATACCTGAGGCAAATACGATGGCTGCGCCAACCACTGTCCATTGATCAGCTGTCTGATCAAAGAACACCCAGGCCATGACAATGATAAAGGGCAATCGCGCAAAGTCAAACGGCATAACGATGGAAACGTCTGATCTCTTCAGGGATGAAGTAAACATCAGGTGGGCAAAGCTGCCGAGAAAACCCATTACAATGACACCCAGCCATATCCCTGGTGAGGGCCATTCCCAGACATAAATGGCAACGGGCAATGACATGGGAGTCATCAGCAACACCATGTACATAACAATCACATTGGCATCTTCGGTTCTCGACAAGCTTTTGATGATCAGCACCGAGGCCGCCATGAACATGGAAGAGGCAACCACCACCATTGAAGCAAACAAATCACCATCCAGACTGGGTCGGAGAATGATCAGGGTCCCAGCGAATCCAACCAGCACAGCCATCCAGCGTCGAGCGTGAACTTCTTCTTTGAGCACCACGGCGGCACCAATGGTAACGAACAATGGCACCGTGAAACTCAAGGCCACTGCTTTGGCCAAAGGCAACACAGTGATGCCCCAGAAATAACAATACATCGCACTGATGCCTAAAATGGCCCGCACCATGAACAATTTGAGCCGCTCGGTTTTGAATGAACGGTATCCATTTCGGATCAGCCAGGGCAGCATAAACACCAATCCGAACAGGTTGCGGAAAAAAGCAATTTGAAAGGCATGCAACTCTTCAGAGGTCCAGCGAATCAGCACGTTCATGAAGCTGAAGCCCAATGCAGCCATCAGCATCAGTGCGATGGCTTTGAACATTTGGCTATTGGCTGATTGACTCATTGATGAGCATCCGGGAATTGCGGGACAAACAGTTTAATCAATTGAGTCGATCCTGACCACCGTTATTGCGGCTTTTGCGGCCTGATCATGTATATACAGTTGGCCAGCGGAATGGGTTTGGGGTAAGGCTGTTCAGTAAAACCCAGACGCCGGTACAGCCTCATCGCCGGCAGGTTATCACTGAGCACAAACAAAGCAGCGTCGGACAACCCCAAAGTGACCTTGCCCTTGTCGATCAGGGCTTCGATCAAGTGTTCGCCCAGCCGCTGCCCCCGGAAAACAGGTGCCACCACCAAACGGCCCAGATGAATGCGTTCAAGGCGGTTGTAAAACTGCCCGAATGCCAGCAATTCACTGCCCGAAGACAATACGAATGACTGACTTTTGTGGTGCTTGGATTCTTTTTTAAAGCGGTCCAATTCCAGTGGAAACGTCAGATCAGGCCCGCCCCATTTGAGCACTTCTCCGGCATCAGTAAACCACTTGAAAACCTGCCTCAGATCTTCATCATTGCAAACAATTAATCGCCGCTGCATGGATTCAAACTGAGTCTGGAGGCAATCGTTTGAGCAAACTTTCTATGCTGTTTTGCTGGTAACTCAATTGGCTTTCAAATTGAATGTTTTGCTCTTTCAACTCGAGGTTCTCAAATTCAACCTGTCCATTTTGGAGGACCCAGTTTGCTTGGTTGGCATCCAGAAAAGTCAGGTAGTTATTCATGGTTTTAACCCTTCTCAGATGAGCTGCCAACACCTTCATTTGCGCTGATTTAAGTGCCAGGTGGTTTTTCATCAGGCTTTCCACAACCGGTTCTAACTGCTCATCGGTCAGCTCATCAGATCTGAGGTGCGCAGTGGTTCGCTGCCGCAATTCTTTGAGAAATGTATGGTACGTTCGGGTGGCCTGTTCATAGTCAGCCAATGCTTTTGCATGACGATCAAAAGCAGCAGCAGAATTCAGTTCAGACAGCTGAAGGATGCGCTGCTCTTCCAGGTTGTCAACCGCTTTCTGCCAACGGTCATTGTGCTCTTTGGTCAGGGCAAAAAATTGACTGGACAAGCTTGAGTACAACAGGTATTCAGATGACTCACCGGCCTGCACCTGGTCAGGCTTAATCATCAAAACCATGATCGATAACATCACAACTACAGATACTTTATTCATATCAACTCCGTACATGATTCAACGGTTAATTAAAGTCAGAAAAAGGCGATAGTTTAACACGGCTCTATGAACCTGGCAGTCATGGCCACATTTGGATGAGCAACATCGTGTGCAACATCAGCACACAGCACCACCGGATCACCTGGTTAATCACCGGAGCTGTTGCCGCTTGACGTGCCACCGAGACACAGCAACAGCCGATAATAAGGGCAATATATGTCAAATTCAAATTGGCCAGATAGGGATTGGTGGTGCGCCAATCATCCACCCAGAGCATTACCAGCACCACCGACAGACCCACCAGATAACCCCGCCAGATCCAGATTACCAGCCCTTCATGCTTTTTCATTTGTTTTTCAGCGTGGCCAGATAGATACCCAATAACACGCAGGCCAGTCCCAGTACATCCACCAATGAGGTGGGGCGGTCAAAAAACAGCACATCCCAAACCATCGACATGGCTGGCTGTAACAACAGCAACAAGCCAACAATGGAGGCAGGCAATGAGGGCATGGTTTTGGTGATCAGCACCCAACCCACCACCTGACAAAACAACCCCAATGCAATCACCGAAATCCAGGATTGAATATCAGGAATATCAAAGGACTGGCCTTCCTGCCATACCACCAATGCCAGAATAAAGGCACAAATCATGGATAAAACACCCAAATTGGCCATCGGTGACAAGGTGTTGGCTTGTGACTGGGCATGGCGCAATGAAAGCATGAAACCGGTGTATGCCAGGGCCGTTGAAACCCCATAAAAGACCCCCATCCGGTAATCATTTGACAGGGTTCCCCATTGTAAGCCGACCAACAAAAACAAGCCGGTAAAGGTGAGTACCAAACCGAGGAAAAATCGCCAGCTGATGCGTTCACTGAGAAACAGGTAACCAAATAAGGTCATGAAAAACACCTGCACATTACCCAGCACAGTGGCCAGTCCGGGACCCACAAATTCAATGGCCCGATGCCAGAACCACAGATCTGCGGCAAAAAACACTGCACCCAACAACAACCAAAGTGCATAACGGGCATTGCGCCATAAAGGTTGTGTCCGGATCAGGCACCAAACCACCAGGATCAGGCCGCCAATGAGCATTCGATAAAAGCCGATGACCGTTGGTCCCATATTGGCCAGCTTCACCCAGACACTGGATGAACTGATTACCAGGGCGGCAAACAACATGGTCAATACGGCCCACCTGGTGACTGGTTGGGCCTGAGACTGCATCATCAGTCGAGCAAAGTCAGCAATTGCTTCACTTGTTCCTCAAGCTGTTCCACCCGTTGTTCAAGGGCATCGATGCGATCTGCCTTGGCTGTACTGACGGCTTTAACCTGGGTTAACACTTCCTCTGCATCCACTTCTCCACACAACAAGTGGGTGTATCGCTCTTCCCTGGAGCCTGGTGCTTTGGGTAAGCGAACCACCAAAGGTTCATCACGGTCAATCAAGGATTCCAGGACAGTGCGCACCTCATCAATACCATCAAAGTCCTCCATTCTTCCGGTTTTGGTTTTGATGTCATTGAGGGTCACTGGCTCTCGCACCATCAAGACCGCAAGAATGGCCTGCTGCTTGCGATCGATGTGCCAATCGGTCAACACCCGGTGGGTCACGTGGTTGGCCCGGCCACCGTAATCAACACCTACCAGTTTGCGGTCTTCCAGCTGATTCACAGTGTGGCCCAGCTGGCCTTCGGTGAGGTTCATTACTGGCACACGGTTGGTTTTCTGATTACAGGCCAGCAACAATGAATTCATGCTCAATGGATAGTTGTTGGGGGTGGTCAGTTGTTTCTCCATCAGGCAGGCCAGCACCCTGGCTTCCAATGGATCTAAAATGGCGTTTGATTGGTTTTCAGTCATGATTTATGGCGAGTTAATTGATGTTTCTGACCAGCCTGAAGCCAATGTGCGACCAGGCCTGGTCAAATTTTATTTGTTCGATGACGGCTTTATCTGCGCTGCCCGAAACCCAGGATAAACCCGCACTTGGGTTACTTTCACAAGGGTCGTCAGCATTGAAGATGGCTTTGATTTTGCCCAGCTCCACACATCCGGCCAGCCATTCAGAAACATTGCCATGCAAGCCCCGCAAGCCCAGGTTATTGCGCTTGAAGGCTGAATATGGCGATACATATGAATAGCCATCATCACAGGTATACTTTAAAAAATCTTCATTGTCCTCAGGAAATTCCTGACCAGCCAGATTGGCCTGGCCACAACGGGGCTTTTTGGTGGTGCTGAGTTTTTGCAGATGCCGCCACTCGCGTTCGCTGGGTAACCGGTAATTCAAACCAGTCTGTCGGTTATACCATTCAATGAACAGGTTGGCATCCTGCCATGTGACACACACCACTGGCATGTCATCATGCATGGCAAACCCCGGCTTGAGGTAACTTCGCTGACTGAATATCATGTTTGAACCAACTGCCGTCTTGCATCGGGTCACCTCATGCCCGGTATCGCTGACAAAACGGTCGTACAATAAGTAGCTGACTTCCTCACGGCTTACCGCCAGGGCATAGTTGACCAAGCCCTGCTGATCAGATTGATTGGGCATCACCACCACAGCCGTCAGACCCATGGAGTCCGTCAGTAGCTGACCTGACCGGTACATCCCTTTGATCTCCTGATTCAATTCCGTAATGATCTCATGACCCGGCATCACCTCGTCAATCAGGGTGATCAGATCTGAGGCCAGTTGATGATCGGCTTTGGATTTGGCCCATTTGACTTTCTCTGCAATGGCACCCAGCAACAAACTGCTTTCCAGTTGGGTGTTTTGTTCAAGCAGCACCATCTGATGTTCCTCAGCCAGGATGGTTCGGTGTCTGACTTCAGCCACTGATGCAGCAAAAGTCCCTGCCTGCTGCCAATCATTTTTCTGAACCGCCAGATACAACAGTTCATAGTATGCCGCCATGACTTCAGACAACATATTCCTGGCTTCCTGGTGATCTGGAATGTTGCCCAGAATCTTCAATAACTGGTCCACTGCATTGTCACTCTTGGGCGTTGTCAGCTGTTTAATCCGGATGTTTTTTCTGGCCTGGTTGAGTAACTGATTGACCTCTTCCTCACTCAACAGATTGAGCACTGCCGGCACCTTTTCAACTGCTGTTTCATCAGCATCTGAATCTGCCACAGGAGCTGCCGTTTGTGGTTCATTTGCCAATGGATCATCAACCAACAATTCATCAACCAACAACTCTTCATTCAAATCCGTTTCAACAGCGTCATCGTCGGGCTCTGCGCTGACAAATGACGGGCGCTCTTCAGCAATCGGTGAGCCGCCAATGATCAACGGCCAATACCACCAGGTGGCAACTCCTGTCAGCACCAACAATGACATCAAAAGCCAGCGGGCACTGGATGATGTGTTGGACTTCGGTACAGAATTAACATTTGCCACCGCTTGTTTCAGGGCTTCCATATCAGCATATCGGTCAGCCGGATCTTTTGCCAGACAGCGGTCAATGACCGGTTGCCAGTGACTCACTTCAGCAGGCAGCCTGGGCACTGGTTTTTCCACATGTGCCATCATCAATGACAAGTCATCCTCTTCATTGAATACCGGTTCTCCGGTCAACATTTCAAACAGAATGGCCCCCAGGCCGTATACATCTGACTGTGCTCCCGCATCTTTTGACTGGGCCTGTTCGGGACTGATGTAATGGATGCTGCCAATGATGCGGTTTTCCCGGGTGAACCTTCTCCGGCCGGCGCTCAATGCGATGCCAAAATCTGCAATCTGCACATGGCCGAACTGATCAAAAAGGATGTTTTCCGGTTTGATGTCACGATGGATTACCCCCTGACTGTGGGCATAGGACAAACCATCACAAATCTCAGTCATGACCTGCTTGAGGTCCTCATCATTGTCATGCACATAAGTGGTCAGGTCACCATGTTGCAAGTATGGCATTGAATAATAAAGCACATCATCATCGATGTGTCCCACTTCATAGATACTGACAATATTGGGATGGTAGAGGCGGGCAATGATTTCAGCCTCTTGCTCAAATCGTTTAACCACATTTTCTTCATCTGTAATGATTGGCCGCATGACCTTCAAAGCCACTTCCCTTTTCAGCGATTCCTGGTATGCCAGGTAAACCACACTCATGCCACCCTCACCAATTTTTCTGATGATGCGGTAACCAGGTATGGATACTTTGTGGCTGATTTCTGTCATGGTGTGACTATTCTAACTGATGCTTTTTTAAAATGGCCCCCTAAAAAGGTGAAATAATGGCTATTTTTGATCATCACTCGAAGTGATGATTAATTTCGGGCATAATGACAGGCGGATCATGAAGTTATGAACAAAAATTCGCCACCAAATAACAACATCGTAGAGGTCACTTGTCACAAGTGTCACCTCAATGTGATTTACCTGCGGGTTGAAAATGCCGAAGCCAATGATTCTCCCTTCGAACCCAATCGCATTATCTGCACCGAATGCAATCAGGGATTGATGCAAAACATGGTTAATCCGGATTCCTGAATCCTCATGAACAACGCCTTGACCCCGGCATGCATCCACTGACCCTGGCCTACCAATCAACAGCGAAAATTGATCGCCAAAATGGCCGGCCGTACTCGGCTCAATTCGATGACATCTATTTCAACCCGGAAGATGGTTTAGCGGAAACCCGCTACGTGTTCATTGGCGGCAACCAACTGGAATCACGTTGGCAGTCACATCCCGGTAAAACCTTTTGTGTGGCTGAAACCGGTTTTGGCAGTGGCCTTAATTTCCTCGCCACCTGCCTGGCCTGGCAGCAAGCCCAATTCAAACCGGCCAGCTTGTGTTTTATCAGCACAGAACTGCACCCCATGTCCACCGAAGACCTGCGTCAAACTCACCAGCTGTTCCCCGAACTTCAGGAACTGAGCCAGTTGCTGTTACAACAATACCCGTCGGCCCGGGCTGGTTTTCATCAATTGCAGATAACCCCGGACATCAGTTTGTTGTTACTGATCGGAGATGCCACCGCTTGCCTGCAACAACTGAATGGCCAGGTTAACGCCTGGTTCCTCGATGGATTCTCACCTGGTAATAACCCTGATTTGTGGTCAGCCGATTTATTTGAGGTGATCGCTGGCTTATCAACGGACCAAACCACTCTGGCCACATACACCGCAGCCGGAAAGGTTCGCCGCGGTTTACAGGCCGCTGGCTTTGCAGTCACCAAAAAACCAGGTTTTGGCCAAAAGCGGGAGATGATCTGTGCCCGGTATGACGCCGCCAAACAGGTCAGGATCAGCAACAAACAACCCTGGCACCCATACCCCAAATCACCGGCCAAAGAGGCATCTGTAACCATTTTGGGTGGTGGTATAGCCGGTCTCAACCTGGCCCGTACATTTCATCGGACTGGCCATCACACCACGATCATTGATGCTTTCAACAAACCACTGCAGGCCGCTTCCGGTAACCCCGCAGCAATGATGATGCCGGTATTGACCGCCAGGACTTCACCAGAAGCTCTGTTTTATTTGCGTGCCTTTGAGTATGCACGCCGGATTTATGGTGCATGTTTCATCAACTCTGGCATCACGGAATATGCCGGTAGTGACCGGGCCGGCCAACGTCGACTGGAACAACTGGCCGAATCCGGGCTGCCAGATGAGCTGCTTCGCTGTTCCAAAAATCAACTGCATTATCCGACTGCCGGCTGGGTGGACACCAATGCCCTGCGACAGCGTTGGCTGACCTGTGTGGATGACTGGCAATGCCATGAAATCACTGACATAGAAGGTGCCGACGGGCAGTGGTATTTACTGGCAAACGGTCGTCAGGTCCACCACTGTACAACCCTGATCATTGCTGGCGGCATGAACAGCAGAAAACTCAGTCCACAACCATTACCACTGATGGCCCGACTGGGTCAGACCAACCACCTCATCACCCCTCAGGCCACCTCCATAGATCAGGTCTTACTCAACCAGGGTTACCTGATTCCGTTACCCGGCGAGCCAGCAGGTCACCATTATTTATTGGGTGCCACTTTTGATCACGTGGATTCTGAAAGCCAATACCATCATCAACCAGTCTGCAATAGCCACCAACAACGCAACCTGGCCCATTGGCAAGAACACCCTGAATTTGCCAAACTGGCACAAGCCAGCAGCCTGGCCGACCACACTGCCATCCGTGCCACCACACCAGATCATCTGCCAGTGTGTGGGCCCTTGATTGATCATCTGCGCTTTACCCGTGATTATGCCGACCTGCATCATGGCAGACACTGGCAGGTGTATCCTCCTGCCCAACCTTTACCGGGCCTGTATGTGCTCACTGGCCTGGGATCCAGGGGCTACACTTCAGCGCCCTTGCTGGCTGATTATCTGCATGCCATGATCAGCGGACAACCTTTGCCTCTTGAGGCTGATTTGTGTAAGATAATCCACCCCAACCGATTCAACCATCGACAACTCAAAAAACCATCATGACCACATCCGCTTCCTTTAAAGACCACTTTTCAACTCAGGCAGAAGCCTACAGCATGTATCGTCCGGAATACCCGACAGAATTGTATGAATGGCTGGCCTCATTGTGTCCGGAAACCAAACTGGTCTGGGACTGTGCCACCGGCAATGGTCAGGCTGCCGTGGCCATGACCAACCAGTTCTCATACGTCATCGGCACCGATGCCAGTGAATCACAGATTTACCGTGCCATGATTTATCCGCGGGTCGAATATGAAGTGGCGCTGGCACATGAAAGCCCACTGGCAGATCACAGCGTGGATCTCATCACTGTGGCACAGGCCCTGCATTGGTTTGATTTCGATTTGTTTTTTGCCGAAGTCAACAGGGTGGCAAAGAACAATGCAGTGCTGGCCGTGTGGTGCTATGAACTGCACCAGATCACCCCTGCAGTTGATGAGGTGGTTAAACATTATTACCAGAACATCATTGGTGAGTACTGGCCAGCGGAACGTCGGCATATAGAACAGGCTTATGCCGACATTGACTTTCCGTT
Organism: Marinicella sediminis; assembly: GCF_002000055.1. GTDB lineage: Bacteria > Pseudomonadota > Gammaproteobacteria > Xanthomonadales > Marinicellaceae > Marinicella > Marinicella sediminis. The sequence continues at coordinate 247,774 of NZ_MVBD01000004.1, forward strand.
TGAACCCATCAAAGCACCCAAATGTACCATGAGCAAACAATGGACCTTCAAACATTTGTATGGTTACCTGGGCACCTGGTCAGCCACACAAAAATACATGGCAGAACACAATGAAGATCCCCGGACTCAGATACTGGATCAGCTGCAAGCTGCCTGGGGTGAGGACGACACCCTGACAGTCAACTGGCCCATCACCATCAAAACATTCAGGATCAATCCTCATGAAGCTTGATCAACTGGCCGTCTACTGCTCATCCTCTGACCAGATTAAAAAATTATTTTTTGATCATGCCGATGGCCTGGGAGCCTTAATGGCCCGACATGACTGGGGTCTGGTTTATGGAGGAGGCATGGTAGGCTTGATGGGTCAGGTGGCCAAATCAATCAAACACCACAGTGGCAGAACCATTGGCGTGGTACCCGAAGCACTGCGCATCGATGGGGTAGTCAATACCATCGATGATGAACTCATCATCACCCCGGACATGCACACCCGCAAAGCAAAAATGATTGACCTGGCCGATGGCTTTATCGGTCTGGCAGGCGGCTTTGGTACCCTGGAAGAAATGCTGGAAGTGATGACCCTGAAACAATTGGGCTATCATGAAAAGCCAATCGTATTCCTCAATACCGATGGTTATTATGATCGTTTGTTTGAGATGTTTGAACACATCTATGCCGAAAACTTTGCCAAAGCGGAGTACCGCCAGCTGTATCACATCAGTGAGACGCCGGAAGATGTGGTGACTTATTTGCTCAACTATCAGCCACCACAGCTACCGGATAAATGGTTTGTCTGACCGGTTAATCTGCCAATGCGGCCATGGCGGCATCATAATCCGGTTCATTAACCACATCGCTCACCAACTCACTGTAGACCACCTGATGGTTGGCGTCCAGCACCAGTGTTGCCCGGGCATACAAACCGGCCAGCGGCCCTGAGTTCATTTGCACTCCGTAGTGTTCAGCCAGGCTGCGGTGCCTGAAATCTGAACCGGTCACGGCATTGTCCACCCCTTCTGCCGCACAAAAACGATTCAGGGCAAATGGCAGGTCCATGGAAGCATATAGCATCACCACATCATCCCGGCCTGCGGCTTTCTGACTGAAGGTTTTCAGTTGTAAAGCACACACTGCGGTGTCGATGCTGGGAAAAATATTGAACACCACCTGCTTGCCTGCCAGGTCTGACAGACTGACTTCAGACAAGTCTGCTTTGACCAGTTTGAAATCAGGGGCGGCCTGTCCAACGGTGGGGAATTGACCGGTTGTATCGATGGGGTTACCTTTGAAGTTAATCTGGGCCATGACGTCCTCTGCAAGAAAAAACATCAGTATACTGCTGAGCTGATGCAACAACAAGCCCAATGGCATGCTGCAGACCTGCCGGTTACTTCAGCATCTTGGGTTTGAGAAAATGTTTCAGGGTGGCACCATTGGCAGACAGTGACGACCACTCGGGCACGGCTGCTTCCACACGGGCATAGGCACAGGTGGGCAAGTGCTCAAACGAATCATCAGTGAGGTGATCAATCACATCAGTGAAAGCCGGGTTGTGTCCTACCAGGGTGACTGCAGTCAATGAGTCATCCAATGATTCCAGAAAACTCAGAACAGCAGATGAACTGAAGGTGTAGAGTTCTGGTTCAATCACCCAGTCAATGCTGCGGCCACTGAGGGCCTCACTGATGCCAGCAATGGTTTGTTGTGCCCGGGTAGCCGCACTGCAATACACCTGTTGCCCCCGCCAACCCAAATCCCACAATGGCTCTGCCATCAAGGCACAATCCCTTCGACCCCTGCCTTTTAAAGGCCGCTTGAGGTCACTGAGCCGGGGATCATCCCAGCTGGATTTGGCATGCCTGATGAAGTGAATGACTTTCATTTGCCGGACGATGGATTGCGGCAAAAAATGTTGGAATGAGGCAGGGCCATTAAATCCGCAGCCGTCAGAGGCACCAGGGTTTCCTTATTCAGGATGCGATCAACCTGCTTAAAGTGAGTGAATACCCAGTCGGCAAAGACCTGTGGATCCTGAGCCCGCTGCCTGATGTGCCGGCCATTCCATTCAAAGATGACTTTAATCCCGGGGTTTTGCCGAATCAATTGCTCAGCACCTCTGAGCACGTAGGGCTCTGCTCCTTCGGTGTCAATTTTGATGAAATCCACCCGCTGACCAGCACACAAGTGGTCGAGGGTATTGGCTTGCACCTGACAATGATTCTGTGCCAGCCCTGACTGCACTGCTGTGACAATTCTCCCGGATCCATCGCGGTGACTGTTCCAGGTAAAGGTCAATTCAGCGGCCTCATCGTGAGCTGCCATTTGATGGGTATCAAAACGGCCGGCAAAACCATTGATGACAATGTTTTCTTCCAGCGTGCGATGAACATCCGGATTGGCCTCTATGGCAATGACTTTCCCCTGAGGGCCTGTCAGATGACCTGCCAACAATGACAGGAAGCCAATGTTGGCACCAGCATCAACCACCACATCTCCCGGTTTGATGTGTGCCTCAAACAGTGCACAAATGGCAGCTTCAATGATCCCATTGTCAATCAGGTTATAGGTATGAATATTGCGGGTATTGATGATGATTTTGCAGCCAAAGTAGGTCTTTGTCAGACCCATGTCTCCATGCAATTTGGCAAAACAGAATGGTGTTCGGTTCATTGAAGTGCGCGCGTTTGAATCATTGACCATTATACCAGCAACAGCAACAGCATCCTCATTAATCAGGGATGTTCAGATGCAACTCACTTAACAACTGCTGGTAGAGCAACACAGTCAGTGCGCCCAGACCAATCAACAGCAGCAGGCGATATTTAAGCCCATGTTTATGGTGTTTGTGACGATCTTTGTGGTGAGTTACATCAAGCATTTCATCACCAAAGTAAATGGATAAAAAAGTGCCCATTGCACTGATCACCAGCAGTCCCCAATAGGGATAAGGGTGCAGTAATATGGTTTTCAAAATGTGCGTCGCTGCGGTCTTTTCATAGTGTTCTGGCAGGTAATGAAGGGCCAGCACATTCAATGCCATGGCCAACAACCAGGTGATGATCTGCGTGGTCAGCATTTTGACTTTAAACAACAACCTCACCGGGAATGCCAGAATAAAACCGCCATCCGCCACTGGGGTACACAGCACAAAAAAACTCCAGGTCAGCAGCGCCACCCAAAGTCCATCGGCCGCCCCATATTGATGACTCAGGTAGAAAAAATAGCCTATCAACAAGGATAGTAAACCGATGAACTTCCACAAGGTTTCATGGTGTGTGGCGTGTTGATGACTGAATGGGGGTTGCCGGGTCATGATTTGACTGTTCACTTTGAATTGAGCAGTTGCCGGTAGGCCGTGCGCACCAATTCCTGAAAATGCCACACCGCCTGTTCCCTTTTATAACACAACTGGCCCTGGTGGTAACTGCCTGAGTCCAGGCCTTTTTGTACCGCTTCACAGATCATGATGTCCTCATCCTGTACCTCGTCACTGAACGCCAGGTCTTGTTTGATGAAGTCCTCTCGGCCATCAAATTCCGGATAGAAATAATCAAAGATGACCCGTGTCTGGTTGTTTTTCATGGGCAACACCTGATTGGTTTGCAACCGATTGGGCAAGATGTTGAGCATGGTGTTTGGGTAAATGAAATAATAGTGGGCCTGGCCTTCGCCATAAAAATCACCACCCTGATCCAATGGGCTGAACTGGTATGAATGCCATTGACTGAGTTCTGTCTGGTAGCTTTTGTAGTCCAGCAATTGGTTCAGACCGGGATGTACATGGGGCAAATGATAGCCTTCCAGGTAATTTTCCACATACACCTTCCAGTTACAATTGATGATGAATTCATCCCGGCGTTGAAACGTCATGTTGCTCAGCTCTATTGGTTGAATGCGATCTTCGATGCCTGTAAACAGCTCAGAAATCGGCGGCACATCGGCTTGTAATGCAATGAATACCAAGCCTTGCCAACTGTCCAGCCTGACTTCCGGCAAGCGGTGATCACACACATCAAAACCAGCAGTGGTGTGCATTTCAGGAGCACTTTTCAGTTGGCCATTGAGGTGATAATTCCAACCATGGTATTTGCACATCAGGGTTTTGGCATGGCCGTTTTCAAAGGCCAGTGGTCCTGCGCGGTGCCGGCACACATTGTGAAAAGCCCTGATTCCTTCACCCGTATTGACCACAATGACTGGCTGACCGGCCACTTCATGCACCACATGGTCACCGGTCCGTTGCAGTTGACTCAAGTGAGCCACCAATTGCCAACTGCGGTGAAACACCGCCGTCTGATCCACCGCATCACCGACACCAGACTGATAAGCGGCAGCTGGAAAACTCATGGCGGTGACGGATGCTTCAGCTGTGGATATGTGTCGCAGATAATCACGTGTGGTTCGTTGCATGACTGAAAGGCCGGATCAAGTATTTGTATTGTAAATGATTCAACCCACAGACACCATCACCTGACAATGGTCTGACAAAAGGCAAGGGATTGATTGAACACGTTACCGGAATTGAATAAACCGTTTTGAAATCGTGATACTTTTGTGAGAATTGATCAGCACAATGGAGCCTCAATGATTAATAACAGAGGAGTCAACCATGAAACCCATTCGTTCTATCCGGGCGTTGCTGATGCCAGCAGCGCTGTTCTTGTCAGCTCAGTCCCAGGCCCTGGAAGTCCAGGTCAAAGTGGAAAACCTCAGCCCTGAAGGCGGCTTGTATTTTACGCCATTGTGGGTTGGTTTCCACGACGGTTCTTTTGATCTTTATGACCGTGGTGCCGCCGCTTCTGGAGGTGTTGAGCGGTTTGCTGAAGATGGTGATTTTGGCGCACTGATGACCGAGTTTGCCGGTACCGGCGGTTTGGATGCAGTTATCCTGAACCCTGAAGGCTTTGCCGGAGCTCCGGTTTTTGATCCCGGCCAAGCCAGCTATGAAACTTTTGACCTGGATCCGGGAAGCCATCAGTTCTTCAGCTATGGCGCCATGATCCTGCCCTCCAATGATGCCTTTGTTGCCAATGGTGATCCAATGGCTCATCGCTTGTTCGATGATGAGGGCAACTTCACCGGGCCGGTGTCTTTTGTGGTCTATGGCAGCGATGTGCTTGATGCCGGAACAGAAGACAACACCGAAACTGATGCGGCTTTTTTGAATCAATCAGCACCTGATACGGGAGTCAGCACAACTGATGTGGTTCAATTACACCCGGGATTCAATGGGTCTGTAGGAAACCCATCGGGCACACCAGTGAATATCCTCGGAGCGATGGTTCCTCCAGGCACCACCATCGACCAAGAATTGGGTGATTTCACCCGTGGTGTGGTTCCCATCATGCGTGTCACTATTCAAAACAGCCTGACACCAGTGAGGGTCTCCATCAAGAACCAGGCACCAGCCGGCGGGGTTTATCTGACACCAGTTTGGCTGGGGTTTCATGACGGTTCCTTCGACAGTTTTGATGTCGGCGAAACAGCATCCTCAGGCATAGAACGCATGGCTGAAGATGGCGATTTTTCTGAGCTTGCCAATGATTTTGCAGCTGCCAATGCAGGCATCGGCGAAGTGATTTTCAATCCAGAAGGATTTCCCGGGGCACCATTATTTGACCCTGGTTTTAGTACCACGACCATGCTGTACCTGGACACCAGTCAGCAACGATACCTCTCTTATGCCGCCATGTTGTTGCCTTCAAACGATGCTTTCATCGCCAATGACCGCCCCGATGCCTATGCCTTGTTTGATGAACAGGGCGAATTCGCCGGACCAGTCAGCATCAACATCAGTGGCAATGATGTCTGGGATGCCGGAACCGAAGCCAATACCGAAAGTCAGGCAGCCTTTTTTGACCAAAGCGCACCTGATACCGGCGAAGCGACTGTCGAGCTGATCACAGCTCACCCTGGATTCAATGGCTCTTTTGGCCATCCGACTGGCACCCCACAGGTCTTTCTTGGTGGCACCAATGGCCCAGGAATTGAGTTTGATGAAACCGCTGCCGATTTTTCCATTCCGGGTAGCCAGGTGGCAAGCATCCGTGTGTCCAGAGCAGTCGATGGCGGTCACAGTGGTTCATGGTACAACCCTGCACGAGATGGTCAGGGGCTGGTACTGGACATCACCGCCGACACCGATGGCACAGGTATCCGGGCCATGGTTTCCTGGTACCACTACACGGCGGATGGATCAGGTGAGCAGCTGTGGCTGGTAGGTGTTGGGCCAGTGATTGATGACACCGCAGTGGTGGAACTGATGGTCACTGAAGGTGCTCAATTTGGCGATGCCTTTGATGCCGCTGATGTGCAACGAACCCGTTGGGGTCAGGTGCGCATCCGCTTCACTTCTTGTACCAGCGCAGAATTGTCTTACGATTCAGTACTGCCGGGGTATGGATCCGGCAATGAGGATCTGGTCAGGCTGACTGCCGGCCCGGCCGATTTCACCGGCGCCTGTCAACTCTGATTTGACCCACTGGCATCAGGACCCCGTTGTCCTGGTGCCGGTTTTTTTTAACTGCCACCCCATCTTTTTGTGATCAATCATGACTTTTTCCTTTCATATACATCAACACCAGCCATCTGATAACAATCGTTCCGGGGAGGACAGTCAAGTGCCAGCCAAACACATCTTGGTGATTGAAGACGAAGTCGACATCGCGCAATTGATTCACATACATTTATCTGAAGTTTGCCAACAGGTGCAATTGGTCCATGATGGCGAACAAGGCCTGAAGATGGCATTACAGAAACACTGGGATGTGATCATTCTGGATCTGCGATTACCCAAAATCGATGGACTGGAAATTTGCCGGCAAATCCGCAATCAGAATCAATATGTTCCCATCTTGATGCTGACTGCCAAATCCACTGAACTGGACCGGGTGCTGGGCCTGGAACTGGGTGCTGATGATTACCTGACCAAACCCTTCAGTGTGATTGAGCTCACTGCCAGGGTGAAAGCCCTGTTGCGGCGTTTCGCTGCCAGCCAGGGTAATCAACAACCATCAGCAAACCGACCATTGAGTTTTTCCGGACTTGACATTGATGCCGATCGTCGCCAGGTTCATGTGCATGGCAAAGAAGTGCGTCTGACCGCCAAAGAATTTGATTTATTGTGGTTTTTTGCCAGCCATCCTGACAAAGTATTCAACCGCAATCAACTGTTGGACCAGGTTTGGGGATATGGCCACGATGGTTACGAACACACGGTCAATTCACACATGAACCGGTTGCGTACCAAAATTGAGCGTGACAGTGCTCACCCCAGGTATATCAAAACCATTTGGGGTGTTGGCTATCAGTTCATTGCCAGTCAATCAGCCGGATCTCAACCATGAAGTCCCTGAAACAGCGTTTGTCGCTGACCCTGATGTCATTGTTTCTGGTCATTGGCCTGATCCTTGCATACATCACCCGCCATGCGTCGGTGCAATTCAACCTGGAGATGACCCAACGGTTGAATGGCTCCATCGCCATGTATGTGGCTGCTGAAGAGCAACTGATTGCCAATGGCCAGGTAAATCAGGCAGCCATCCAGCGGTTGGCTGAACGGGCCATGGTAATCAACCCCACCGTTGAGGTCTACCTGCTGGACACAGCCGGTCGCATACTGAGCCATAACCTGCCAGCTGATGTACCCTTGGCCGGGCACATACCTCTGGCACAGATCAATGAGTTCCTCCAACCAGAATCCCACCGGCCACTGGTGAACCTGGATCCCCGCAGCCCTGCCACTGCCAAAGCATTCTCTGCTGCAAAAGTGACCCACAACGGGCAACATCAGGGCTATGTGTATGCCATTCTCGGTGGCCAGGCCTATGAAACACTGGCCAATGACCTCAGCAAAAACTTTGTCCTCAGTGTCGCCCTGGCCAGTATGCTGGCCGTTTGGATTCTGGGTTATCTGGTGGCATTGCTGGTGGTCAACAAGCTGACCAATCCATTGACTGCATTGACCCGCAAAGTCCGTCAATTTGAACAACAAATGACCGGCAAACCCGTCAGCCAGCTACACATTGGGGATGAAATACAGGCACTGGATGCAGCTTTTGGCCACATGCAGGATAAAATACAGTCACAGGTCAAAAGTATCCAGGCTGCAGATCAAAACCGTCGCGATCTGATCACCCACGTTTCACACGACCTGCGCACGCCATTGGCAGCCATTCAGGGATACATTGACACTTTACTGGTTAAGGACCGGGAATTTGATGAAGAGCAGCGTGCCCGCCACCTGAGCACTGCCAGCAAACACTGTCAGCGGTTGAACTCCCTGATCCATGATTTGTTCGAATTGTCAAAGCTGGATGCCCTGGCAGTGACACCTCAGATTGAAGCATTTTCCCTGTCAGAATTGATGCAGGATGTCAGCCTTGAATTCAAATGGCTGGCGCGACAAAAAAACATCGCCCTCAAAGTTGACTTGTTTGCCGGGCCCTGTGTGGTCAGGGCCGACATTGGTCTGATGCAACGGGTATTGGAAAATCTGATCAGTAACGCCATCCGTCATACCCCTGAGGATGGACAGATCTGGCTTCGCCTGGTAACCACAGATCAACAGTTTAAAGTCATCATCAAAGACACCGGAAGAGGCATCAGCAATGCCGAACTGCCTTATATTTTTGACCGCCTGTATCAGGGCCAAAACACCGCCAGCCGTGCTGATTCATCAACCGGCCTGGGGCTGGCCATTGTGAAAAAAATCATGGACCTTCACCAGTTAAAAATCAAAGTCATCAGCCAGTTGGAAAAAGGCACTCAATTTTCATTCAACATACCACAAGCCAGATTGAGTTGAATGATCAGGCCTGATTGGCCTGACAACCGTAGTAGACCACCACCTCATCACCCAGGGGATCTTTGTACAAATCTGTTTTCAAGTATTGCATGCCCAATTTTTTCATGATGGCAATTGAGGCATTGTTATCTGGCATGGCCAGGGCTGAAAAACAGTCGGCGTGGCCGCTTTCAGCCAGGGCGTTCATCACAGCCCTGGCAGCTTCGGTGCCAAAACCCAGCCCCCAGGCTTCCCGCTTGAAGCGCCAGCCAAGTTCCAGATTCTGCCATTGAGGGTTGTCACTGAAAAAACCCATTGGCCTGACCAGTATCCAACCGATGAAAACCTGATTGTCCTGCCTGGTGACTTTCCACAACCCCCAACCTTTACTGGCATTGGTGTATTGAGCCATGCGTGGTAAAAAAATGGCTTCTACATCTTCCCGACTGGTCATGTGGCCGCCATTGATGTAGCGCATCACCTCCTTGTCCTGGTCCAGTTCATACAACAGTTCAGCATCCTGCGGCCCCATCAATTCATAAGTCAATCTGGCTGAGTTGGGTAATTTCATGGCGTCTCTCCGTTCTTTATTCGCTTGCTATGACCCAATGATTGTAACCGATTGTCATCAATTTGACGCCATCGCATGGTAGGATATGAGGCATATTATGATCCATTGAACCCATGAACAAAACCCTTCTTTTCAGCGGCTTTTTGTTGAGCACGCTCGCCAGTTGTGGCTACCAAACCAAACCTGTCAGTGAGCCACTTGATGTGATCGCCTTTGGTTCCTGCAACAAACAAGACCATGCACAAACCTACTGGCAACACATTCAATCACACCATCCAGACCTGTGGATCTGGTTGGGTGACAACATTTATGCTGACACCCATGACATGCAGGTCATGCAAGACAAATATCAACAACAGCGCAACAACCCTGACTACCAGCAATTCGTTTCTGAAGTACCGGTGATCGGCACCTGGGATGACCATGATTACGGAATGAATGATGGCAACCGTGATTATGCGAAAAAAACAGCTGCCAAAGCCCATTTCATGGATTTCATGAACATCCCCTCCAATCACCCCATGGCAGCCAGGGACGGTATTTACCACAGTCGCTTGTATGGTCAGCCTCCCCATCAAATCAAAGTCATTCTGCTGGACACCAGAACATTCCAGGATCCGCTGGCCAAAACGCCTAAAGGCAGTCAGCGAAACTATGTGACCAATCATTCCGGTTCTTTATTGGGTGACGAACAATGGCAATGGCTTGAAAAAGAACTGCGTCAATCAAGCGCACAAATCAATGTGGTTGCTTCCAGCCTGCAAGTCGTTGCAGAAGACCATAAGTATGAAATGTGGGCTAATTTTCCCAATGAACGCAAACGATTGCTCAACTTATTGGTGAGCAGCCAGGCCAATACCCCCCTGATCCTCAGTGGTGATCGCCACCTGTCCGAGGTATCTCAGATCAAATGGCAGGGCCAATTGATCACCGATGTCACTTCAAGCGGGTTAACCCATTCTTTTTCCGGAAACTGGGAAGAAAATAGCCACCGAGTGGGCAGGTTGATCACCGACGAATCCTACAGCGTGCTTTTTGTAGACTGGCCATCCTCGGTGTTAACCATCCAACAATTGGGGATGAATCAACAGCTTCTGAATGAAATACAACTGCCTCTGACTGTAAGAATGCAGTAACAAGCAAATGAGCAACCCGAATCCAGACCAATTAGCCAACGGACATAAGCCCTCGCCCGAAGCAAGTCACTCTCGACCTGCACTAAAACAACCAAACCTGCGACAAGTTTGGCCACAATACCCATAAATGGGCTACCTTAGCCGGTTTCAGAGAAGAAAAAACTGCTTTAACCTGTCAAAACATCAGACACCACTAAAGTATAGCTTGCCAACGCAGTTGTTTTTAATTACTGTGTAATGGGGAAATGTTAACTTTAACTTTATACGGTGAAATATAAATGAACAAATCATTCTTTTTGATATTACTTATTACATGCTCATTCATTGTCAGCGCACAAAACGAAAAAGCGGGTGGACAAGTTGGTCAGGGACCGAGTGTCCGTGGCGGCGGACTTGTGGCTGACCCAAGTTTCGAAGCTGGCACGCCAAACGCTTTTTGGAATGAGTTTTCTTCAAATTTTGGCACCCCTATTTGTGATGCCGGCGGTTGCGGCGTTGGCGGCGGTACCGGAGCCAACACAGGAACTTTCTGGACCTGGTTTGGGGGCCTCACTGGTGCGGTTGAGGAAGGCAGCGTTTCGCAATCCATCACCATACCCCCTGCCGGAACAGTGACCCTGAGTTTTGCTTTTGAATCTGCCAGTTGTGACGGCACAGGTTTCATGGAAGTACTGATCAACTCATCAGACCAGGTGTTTTTCATTGACCAGACCGATCCTTCCTGCGGTGTTTTGGGTTATCAAACCATCAATGTTGACCTCACAGCCTACCAGGGGCAAACCGTAGATCTGGAGTTTCATTCCATCACCCAGGGTGATGCCAATGTGAACTTTTTCATCGATGACATCGACGTCATTGCTGCAGGCAGCCCTCCGCAACCAAGTATCCCTGTACCAACATTGGGCATCTTTGGTTTACTGGCCTTGTTGTTACTGGTGGTCTTCATGTCCAGGAAGAAACTGCGACAGTAAGCACTCCATAAAATTGAACCAAAAAAAAGCGCCTCCTGGCGCTTTTTTTCTTCCTCATTGAGCTGAATTATTCAAACCCGTGGGCAAAAATCACATCTGATTCAAAACCGTTCTCGAAGATGACCCCTGCAATCGGACTGACTGACTCAGCCAACTGCAAGGCAGCCGGCGCATTGATCCTGCCGTAGCCCAATTCAAGTGACCGTCCAGGCGAACCTGGATCGTGATTGTAGTCATACCCACCGACCTGATCCGCTGATTGGTTGATGATGTCTGGTAAGGCCTGAGAATTGTAGACACTTTTTATGGTAAAAATAGTAACTTAACCATACGAGTTTAATCAATGATCAGAGGTATCCGATATACCGATGAATTCAAACAAGAAGCAGTCAACCAAGTGGCCAACTACGGCTACAGTGAGATCGATGTCAGTGGCCGTCTTGGCATTTCAACCAAGAGTCTTTATGATTGGATCATGAAATTCAAGTAAACCCAAGAAAGTAGGGAGCAAGAAGCAGATTTTAAGGCCCAAGTTGCCACACTCAAGCGAGAACTCAAACGAGCTGAACAACCTGGATTGACGGTTCTCAGTCGACCAACCAAACCAATGGTGGGTCAGTAACATGACAAACATTCACCCGTGAAAACTTTTTATTTTTTGGCTTTGATGAAGGATTTGTTTGCCAGGAACTTCGTTGGCTGGGCCATGGGCTCCATGGATGACTTCAGACTTGGTTCATGATGCTTTAACCATGGCGTATTAGAGCTGAAACCGGAAGACAAAGTGATGCTCCATTCTGACCAGGGCTCACAATACAGCAGCAGAATGTGCACTGACATTTTGAACATTGAGCCCAGCATGTCACGCCGAGGTAACTGTCATGACAATGCAGTGGCTGAGAGTTTCTTCAGCAACCTGAAGAAAGAAGTACAAAAGCCGTGCTCAGGCACGGGCAGATGTGTTTAACTACATAGAAATGTTCTATAACCCAAAACGCCTTCACACCAATAATGATCGAGTTGCAACAACGGTTTATGAACAGATTTTTTTGAAAACCAAAAGAGTGTCCAGGAAACTCAGGCCTTACCAGTTAATCATTATTTTTTGCTTTATACCCTGAAGATCGCATGTTCAAAATGACACAAAAACCACTCGAATAAACAGCCATGAACAATGAAGAAATTAAGAAATTTAATGAAAAAAAATACTTTAAGTTATTTTTAAAAGAACTGGGCCAAAGTACCCAATGTAAATCCATTAAGAATGGTGAAGCATTAAAATCCGAACTAGATATTATCTGCGAATTTGCTGACGGTTCCATAAGAGGATTTGAGCTGACAGAATGTATGGATCAAAACGCAAGGCATGACCTTGAAAAGCATTCCTATTCCAGTGAGGATATACCTTCCGGCGGCGGGACAGGCAATATAAAAAGAATTGTTGCCCAAAAACTGAGTAAAACTTATACACCTGATTTACCAATCGAGTTACTTGTATACTCCGATCAATTATCTTATCTAAATTTTTCAGGCGCAAAACATGAGTTATTGGACCAAGGCGGATTTGAGCGAGGTCAGTTCGAAAAAATTTGGCTGATGTTTGTCGGTGAGGAAACGGGATTGATATATGAAAGGGGTGTTGACTGTTGCTAATCACAGTCTCAAATCAACAAAATGACAACATTAAGCCAGAGTCATCAAGACAGATGAGATTGATATTAAAGGCTTTAAAATGGTGCCCGGAGGCGGAATCGAACCACCGACACGGGGATTTTCAATCCCCTGCTCTACCGACTGAGCTATCCGGGCTTACCAGATTGAGACGGGTCGTCTCAGAAAGAACGCGAATTATAATAACGCGTTCTGTATGTGTCAAACCTTTATTCAAAGATTATTAAATTTCCAATCTTCAGTCATCATCTTCGGGTGCATAGCCTTGCGGTCTGACATCCTGATTATCAAACAGGAAGGCCACCATTTTCTCCTCAATGATGCTCCGATGATCAGGGTCAATTGGCGAAAAGTGATTTTCATTGATGATCATGGTTTGCAATGCCAGCCATTCCTGCCAGAACTTCAGACTGACCTGTTGCTGGATGCGTTGTCCCAGTTCTCCGGGATACGGAGTGTAGGGAATGGGTTCCTGATCTGCGCCATATTTCAGGCAATTAATGGTTGTCATGTTGTTCCAGTATGTGATTGAGTGCTTTGGGGTGAGGCCATTTTACCAATTGTTGACGAGAAACCCAATCAACCGGTTCATCAACTTCCCAGTCATTGGCCAAATAAACGTGGATTTGCAATAACCGGTGCGTCAACCGATGGGTCAGGGTGAATATTTTACGAGCCGAAGTGGTTACTTCACTCAATGCCTGTTGTGAGTCAAAAGTTGGTAAAAACCACATGCTGGCCCAGATCCCTTTGCTTGTTCTTTGCAGCAAAGCCAATTGTCCACCTCGCTCAAACAATAAACAATGCAACTCAACCTCCCTGGCCCTGACCGGTTTTTTCTTTTGCGGATAGGCCGCCACCACATCACTGGCCAGTGCCTGACAGGAATTGCTGACCGGGCAACGGTCACATTGTGGTTTGTGTTTGGTACACAACGTGGCACCCAGGTCCATCAAACCTTGTGTGTAAGCAGCAGGTCGTGCGGTTTCACGGTGTTGTTCGGCCAGTTGCCAAAACCGTTTCAGGGTGGCACTTTTATTGGGTTCACCAGCCACCAAAAAATGTCTGGCGAAGACCCTTTTGACATTGCCATCCATGATTGGCTCAGCTTGTTCATAGGCCAGTGAGAGAATGGCTGCTGCGGTAGATCGACCAATCCCGGGTAATGCCATCAAGGCTGTCAGGTCAGCAGGTAATTCTCCCTGATGCTGTTCGACACATATCTGTGCAGTGCGGTGCAGGTTCCGGGCCCGGTTGTAATAGCCCAGCCCTGACCACAAGGCCATCACCTGTTGTTCATCCGCTGCGGCCAGCTCCTTCAGGTTTGGGATGGACTTGATAAAACGCTGAAAATAATCCAGCACTTTGACCACCTGGGTTTGTTGCAACATGATTTCAGACAACCAAACATGATATGGGTTGCCACCTTGCCAGGGCAGGTTTTTGCGGCCGTGCAGATCATACCAGCTGACCACAGACTGGCTGAATGACGAGCTCAAAGGTGAACCTTCAATGACACGACTTATTCAATGATCGCATCAACAAACTCTGCAGCACGATAGGGTTTCAGGTCAGAGGATTTCTCCCCCACGCCGATGTAACGAACCGGAATACCAAATTCCTGAGCCAGGTTAAACAAAACCCCGCCTTTGGGGGTTCCGTCCAATTTGGTGATCACCACACCAGTGAGTTGATTGGCGTTGTTGAATTCACGAACCTGGGATATGGCATTTTGCCCGGTTCCTCCATCAATCACAATCAGGGTTTCGTGCGGCGCTGATTCATCACTTTTACGAATGACGCGGGAAATCTTTTCCAATTCCTGCATCAGATTGGCCTGGGTATGCAAACGACCAGCGGTATCAGCAATCAGTACATCCATCTGTCTGGCAGTGGCTGAATTCATGGCATCGAATATCACCGAAGCGGCATCAGCACCGGTGTTTTGTGCCATCACTGGAATGCCTTCACGCTCACCCCAGGTTTTCAATTGCTCAACAGCCGCTGCCCGGAAAGTGTCTCCGGCGGCCAGCATGACTTTCTTGCCTTGTGACTTAAACTGCCTGGCCAGTTTCGCAATGGTGGTGGTCTTACCCACTCCATTGACTCCAACCACCAGAATCACAAACGGTTTTTTGGCCTCATCAATCACCAACGGTTGTTCAACCACCTGTGCCAGATTGGTGAGCTGTTCACGCAACGCTGCCAGGACTGCATCAGAGTCTGAAAGGTTGCGCCGCTTGAGCGATTTGCGGACTTTTTCCAGCACATCCATGGTGGCAGCAGCGCCCACGTCAGCCATCAGCAAGGTGGTTTCCAGTTCCTCAAACAAGTCTTCATCAATTTTCTTCTTCAACGCAAACAACTGTTTCATTTTCTGACCAAAATTGGCCTGGGTTTTACCCAGTTTTTCGTTCAATTGTTCTGTGTCCTGTGCTGGCTGGCTCCCAGCCATTGTTTCGGCTGACTGGTCATGGGCTTGTTCTGCTGCCGTTGAATCAACCGATGCGGTGTCTGCAGGTTGTTTTTCGGGCTGGTTTTTTTTCTTAAAAAACTTAATCATGGGTTATCTGATGAGGAATTCCGTTAAAATATGGCGCATATTCTACCAAATACAAGGCACACTGATAAATCATATCTGACCATGGGACATGTACGCATCACTGGTGGCATTCACCGTTCGAGAAAAATAGCCGTAGACGATCAACCCGGGCTGCGCCCCACATCTGATCGTTTGCGTGAAGTCCTGTTCAATTGGTTGGGACATGACCTGACCGGCTGGCAGGTGCTCGACCTGTATGCCGGATCAGGCATCCTGGGTTTTGAGGCTGCTTCCCGTGGCGCAGCTACTGTGACTCTGGTTGACAACAACCGGCAGGTCATCGGCCGCCTGACTGACCATGTGGCTTTGTTAAACCTCGACGCTGTGGACATTCATCAGACCACGGCAGGAAACTTTGTCCGCAACAGTGGCAAAACATACAACCTGATCTTTCTTGATCCACCTTTTGACAGCGATGAAATGAGCCAAATCAGTGTTATAATTGACCCGCTGACTCAAGCAGGAACTTTACTCTACCGCGAGTTTGGTACCACGCAGAATCCCGAAGCGATGGATGAGACACACTGGAACCTGATCAAGTCGAAACAGTTGGGTCAGGTAAAAACAGAACTTTGGCAAAGAAAATGACACAACACACCACAAATCACCAACACAACATCGCCATTTACCCGGGCACCTTTGATCCCATCACCAATGGCCACGCTGACCTGGTAAAACGTGGCGCCAACATATTTGATGAACTGGTGGTGGCCATCGCCGACTCCCGGCGCAAAGGCCCCCTATTCAGCCTGGAAGAACGCATCGCCATGTCATCTGAAATCCTGGCCCACATTCCCAATGTCAGGGTGGTGGGTTTTGATACCTTGCTGGCAGACTTTGCCACTGAAATCGGTGCCAATGTGATCCTCCGTGGACTGCGCGCGGTATCTGACTTTGAATATGAGTTTCAGCTGGCCAGCATGAATCGCCACCTGATACCCAAGATCGAAACCATGTTCCTCACACCCACCGAACAGTACAGCTTCATTTCTTCGTCACTGATCAAAGAAATTGCCATGCTTGAAGGCGATGTGTCCAAGTTTGCTCACCCGTTGGTTCAGGAAGCCCTGAACCAGAAGTTTGCGGAGCGCAGCTGACCATGTCATTGATCATCACTGAAGAATGCATCAATTGTGATGTGTGTGAACCGGTGTGCCCCAATGAGGCGATCTACATGGGACCGGAAATTTTCGAAATCAATCCAGACTTGTGCACCGAGTGTGTGGGCCATTTTGATGAACCGCAATGTGCAGAAATTTGTCCGGTTGAATGTATACCGAAAGATCCCGACAACGAAGAAACCCACGATGAGCTGATGCTCAAATACAAAAAACTGACGGAACAACTATGAAACACATCATCCTGCTTCTGCTGATCACTCAGATCAGTTTTGCCAAAACCCCTGAACAAGCTGCCATTGCCAGCGCCCACCCATTGGCCACTGAGGCCGGGCACCGGATTCTGGCTCAGGGCGGCAACGCCTTTGACGCAGCGATCGCTGTCAGCGCCACCCTGGCGGTGGTTGAACAACAAAGCTCAGGCATCGGCGGAGGAGCCTTTTGGCTGCTGCACCGTGCCAAAGACGGTAAAAACGTGATGATCGATGGTCGCGAGGAAGCCCCGGCCAAAGCCCATGCCGACATGTACCTGAATGAAGCAGGTGAAGTCAACCGGGATCTGGCTCTGAATGGTCCACTGGCAGCTGGCATACCGGGCGAAATAGCCGGCTTCGAGCACCTGGCCATCCACTACGGACGGTTGCCATTGTCTGCTTCTTTGCAGCCAGCCATTGAAGCCGCTGAACAAGGTTTCAAAGCCTATCCCAGACTGATTCGGCACATCGAACGCAAGCAAAACATCCTGCGCCGTTATCCGGCTTCCATGGCCGTATACCTACCTCAGGGAACAGTCCCTGAAGTTGGCGACCTGATCGTACAGCCTGATCTGGCCAAAACCCTTCGTGCGGTGGCCGAACATGGCAAGGCCGGATTCTATGATGGAGAAATCGCCCGCCTGATGGTTGATGCGGTACAACAAAGTGGTGGCATCTGGACTCTGGATGACCTCAAATCCTATACCGTTAAAGAACGTCAGCCGATCACCACCACCTACCATGGCCACACACTGATTACTGCGGCCCCTCCCTCATCTGGAGGCATAGCCATCGCCACCATCTTGAACATCTTGTCCGCCTGGGACCTGACAGACATGGACCGTGCCCAGCGCATACACCTGGTCACTGAAGCCATGCGTCGTGCCTACCGGGACCGCAGCATCTATCTGGGTGACCCTGATTTTGTGGAGATTCCCACACAATTGTTGACCCATCCTTATTATGCCGAAGGACTGAGGGCCGGCATCAATCCGGACAAAGCCACACCATCAGACTTATTACCAGGTATCGGTGATGTCCCCAAGGGGGAAGACACCACACATTTTTCCATCATTGACACCGAGGGCAATCTGGTGTCTGCCACATTGACGGTCAACACTGGCCTCGCCTCAGGCTTCATTGCAGCGGGTACCGGGGTGCTGCTGAACAATGAAATGGATGACTTTTCAGCCAAGCCTGGCGAACCCAATGCCTTTGGCCTGATCGGTGATCAGGCGAACAAAATTGAACCCAAAAAACGCCCGCTGTCGAGCATGTCACCGACTTTCGTGTTTTCTGATGACCAGGTGGCCGTACTGGGCACCCCGGGTGGCAGCCGCATCATCACCATGGTGCTGCTTGGCCTGCTGGATTTCTTCGACGGCCATCCGGTGGATTCATGGGTCAGCAAACCCAGGTATCATCATCAATACCTGCCAGATCGGTTGTACACAGAAAAAGACGCCTTCAGTCCTGAACTGATCAGCCAGTTGGAAGCCAAGGGTCACGAGGTGCGGGCATCCAAAGGCACCTGGGGCAACATGCATGCCGCTTACTGGAATAGACAAACCGGTGAAGTGACTGCATCCAGTGACCCCAGGACCACCACCGGCTCGGCTGTGGTGAAATAAAACCACTGAACAGGTTTGCTCTGAAAGAATTGATGACTGAATCACCAGCCGGTTGAATGC
The DNA here is from genome assembly GCF_002000055.1 of Marinicella sediminis. GTDB lineage: Bacteria > Pseudomonadota > Gammaproteobacteria > Xanthomonadales > Marinicellaceae > Marinicella > Marinicella sediminis. The sequence continues at coordinate 266,576 of NZ_MVBD01000004.1, forward strand.
CAAGACCGTCATACCCGCATTCGGTTATGCCCATCGCGCTGATGTGCCGCCATTCATGCATCATGATCACTCAATTGTGTTCACTTGCTTGTACAGTGGATTCATTTAAACACATTGATATTGATTGAGTTAAAATCTCAGCATGAAACTATATTCTGTAGAAGGCAACCGTCAGAAACTGGATGCCGGGGCGATGTTTGGAAATGCTCCGAAAGCCCTGTGGTCCCGCTGGGTTGAAGTGGATGAACACAACCGCATGGAACTGGCTTGTCGCGGATTGCTGGCCATCGGCCTCAATGGCAAGAATGTGCTGTTTGAAACCGGCATTGGCAATTTTTTTCCCCCAAAAATGAAAGCCCGTTTCGGGGTTTATGAATCCGGTCATGTCTTGCTGAAATCACTGGCTGCTTTGGGCTTACAACCTGCTGACATCGATGTCGTGGTACTGAGCCATCTGCACTTTGATCATGCCGGTGGCATGTTAAGTGAGTGGCAGGAAGACCAGCCTTACCAGCTGGTTTTTGATCAGGCAGAATACCTGGTGGGCGCTGAACATTGGCAGCGCGCGCTCAAACCACACCCAAGAGACCGCGCCTCATTCATACCAGAGTTGCATGAACTGCTGCAAGCATCAGGCAGATTGCAGCTCGTCCACGGCCCACATCATGAATCGCTGGGCACAGCAGTGAAGTTCACGTTCACCGAAGGTCATACGCCGGGGCTGATGCATGCCCAGGTGGCAGATTTGGTGTTTGCCGCTGACCTGATTCCTGGTGCTGCCTGGGTGCATGTACCCATTTCCATGGGTTATGACCGTTTTCCAGAACAATTGATCGATGAAAAAGCCATATTCCTGAGCAATGCAGTGAAGCATGATCAACGATTGTTTTTTACCCATGATCCAGAATTCCCGGTGGCCGGGGTGCAATGTACTGATGGCCGATACTCAATCACCCATCCAGCCAGACAATTGTCTGAGGAGTTATAAATATGTTACTGATTACCGGCTTTTACGCCGCCCTGCTTGCCCTGATCATCCTGTGGTTATGTTACCGGGTGGTGGTATTCAGAAGAGTCAAGAAAATAGAGATCGGCGATGGCGGTGACGATAAAGGCATCCGCCACATCCGCGCCCAACAAAATGCCGTTGAATACATTCCCATCGTGGTGTTACTCATGGCTACCTACGAAATGAACCAGGGCAACAGTTATCTGTTACACGGCATTGGCATTGCCATGGTGATTGCCCGATTGATGCATCCATCGGGCTTTGTCAATAAAAAAGGCGTCAGCTTTGGTCGTTTTTATGGCACTGCACTGACCTGGTTGTGTTTGCTTGTTCTGGCCATTGCCAATGTCTGGGCATTCGCCAGTGCGATGATCTGAATAGCGCACTGATCTGATCACAGCATGCAAAACAGTCACCAAAAAATCACCGACCTGATCAACCAGGGCAAGCCAGCGGTTGCGCTGAAAAAACTCAAGTCACTGGTTCGTAAAATGCCAGCCAATGCAGAACTGGAACGCCTGCAGGGTGTGGTGCACATCCAGCTGAACCATATGGCGTTGGCGGAAAAGCATTTATTGAAAGCCCGTCGGTTGGCACCAGGCAATGCGGCGGTATGGATCAACCTGGGCAGTTTGTATAAATTAAACAAACAGTTTGCCCAGGCAGAATCCTGCCTGCAAGAGGCCCTCAACATCAGTCCCAATCACGTTTCAGCCTGGTTCAACCTGGCCAATGTTTACCGGGAATCTGAACAATGGGATCAAGCCGCCTCTGCATATCAGCAGGTCATTGATCGTCAACCCAATCACCTCAATGCACTCTATTCCCTGGGCGTGATGAGCAAAAACCTGGGGCATATTGAGCAGTCCATTGATTACCTGCACCGTGCACTGAACATTGATCCTTTCCATCAACAGTCTTACCTGGCACTGGCCAACCTGAAAAAATATCAGTTTTCAGCAAACGAAGCCGGGATGATCAGCCAGATCATTGATCAACACCAGGATTCGGAGGTCATAGAATTGTTGTTTGCACAGGCACAAAACCTGGAACACCAACGCCGTTACGAAGAGGCATTTGCCATGTTGCAAAGAGCCAATCAAGCCAAATACCAATCACTGAACAGGGTCCCATTCGACTGGCCAGGCTATACTCAACAGGTCATCAGTACGTTCTCCACGCCATCTGCACATGCACAGGACACAACTCGTCCGGCCACAGAACCCAATCCTTTATTTGTGGTTTCACTGCCACGATCCGGGTCAACCCTGATAGAACAAATCCTCGCTTCTCACTCACGGGTTTTTGGTGCCTCGGAACTGACCACTTTTCCTGACCTTATCAAACGCCTGGAACAACAACACCAAACCGATTATCCGGCGGTATGGAAACAATGCAGTGCTGATGACATGAATAAAGTGGCCATGGCATACCAACAAAAAATCAATGCTTACGGTTTGGAGCATGCCTATGTCACAGATAAAAGCCTGATTAATTTTAATTACGTTGGCAGCATCCTTGAAGTACTGCCAAAGAGCAAAATCATCCATTGCGTCAGACACCCCATGGACGTTTGCCTCAGTTGTTACAAGCAGTTGTTTGCATCAGGACAGGAATACAGTTATGACCTGACTGAACTGGCCGCCTATCACCGTCATCACGAGCAGATCATGGCGCATTGGAAAAAATTGTACCCTTCACAAATTCTGACGGTCAGATACGAAGAAGTGGTCGCAGATACCCGTAAACAAATAGAAATTTTACTGAGCTATCTGGGGCTTGATTGGGAGGATGCCTGTTTGCAATTCCATCAAACTGAACGCATGATCAAAACGGCCAGTGCTACTCAGGTTAAACAAAAAATCAACCGTGAGGGCGTACAAAGATACAAAAAATACGGAAAATCAATGAAAGAACTTGAAAAATTGTTAAATTATGCTTGATGTCACAGTTTAGATAAATACAATGCTTTAATGAGTAGTCATACTACCCTTAAATTATAAAAACCCTGTTTGGAGGAAAAATGAAAATCAATCAATTAAGAAAAGCCATGGCGCCTTTCCTGTTAACTGCTTCTGCAGTGGCTGGAGCTCAGCTTGTTGATCAGGCCGGCGTTAGCGGTAGCCCAGCTGATGTACCATTTGGCGGGCCTGTCGTACTTTATGATCAAACCGGTCAACCACCATCTGGAAATGGTGCCCCTGATCAAAATTTCGAAGCGGCCTTTGACGCCTATGACGCCATTGTTGCAGATGATTTTGTAGTCACTGACCCCAACGGCTGGAACATTACTCAGGTTTCTTCTGTGGGAACTTATTCAGTAGCTGGTCCTGCCGCAGGCGTGAGTATTTCTTTCCATGCTGATCTTGGCGGTTCACCTGACCCAACTCCGGTTGCAGGTTGTAGTTTTCCAAGTGTGGTTCCCACAACTGACACCACAGGTTCTTTTGTGATTGATCTCGGAGCTGGTTGCGACCTGCCTGCAGGTACTTTCTGGATGGCACAACAAACTGATTTGGACTTTGCTGGCGGTGCCGGTGGACAACATTTCTTTTCAAACACCCAAACTGTAACCGGTGCTGAAGGCCATTGGATCAACCCAGGTGACGGTTTTGGTTCAGGTTGTACCACATTCCAACCAGCTGGTAGTGTTTGTGGCGTAGGCGGCGGTGGCACCACTGACTTCCTGTTCTCTGTATCAGGATCGGTCCTGGCTCCTACACCAGCATTGCCTGTACCTGCAGCCAATTGGTACGGTATGGCACTGTTGTTATTGGGAATGGGCTTCTTTGGCCGCAGATTCCTGAAAAACAACTGATTCAGTCCATAACAACTGAATACAAAAGGCACCTTCGGGTGCCTTTTTTCATTGATACCCTTCATTGAGTACAGAAACCACCATGAAAACAACCTTGATCAATCAATTACCCAAAGCCGAATTGCACATGCACATTGAAGGCAGTCTCGAACCTGAGTTGATGTTTGCCCTGGCCGAACGCAATGGCATCACCCTGCCCTATGAATCAGTGGATGCCCTCAAAGCCTTATACGACTTTAACAACCTGCAGGAATTTCTCGACATTTATTATGCTGGTGTCAGTGTGTTGCAAACCGAACAGGATTTTTATGACCTGGCCTGGGCCTATCTGGAAAGGGCCAAAGCCGATCATGTGGTGCACACCGAAATTTTCTTTGACCCCCAGTCACACACCGACCGTGGCATTGCTTTTGATGTGGTGATCAATGGTTTGCATCAGGCATTCAGTGACGCTCAGCAGGAGCTGGGAATCAGTTTTCATGTCATTGCCTGTTTCCTGCGCCATCTGCCTGAGCAGGATGCGCTTGATCTGTATCCTGAGATAGTCAAACACCGAGATAAAATCATCGGCATAGGACTGGATTCTTCAGAACTGGGACACCCACCCGAAAAATACCAACAGGTCTTTTCTCAGGCAAAGAAAGATGGTTTCAAAGTGGTGGCTCATGCCGGTGAAGAGGGCCCTGCAGATTATGTCAGACAAGCCATTGAGTTGCTGAAAGTTGACCGCATTGACCATGGCAACCGTTGTCTTGATGACGGAGAGCTGACCAGACAGATTGCTGAAAGCGGACTGGCATTAACGGTCTGTCCATTATCAAATCTGAAGCTTAAAGTGGTCAGCGACCTGCAAGAACATCCCATCAAAGACATGCTCGCCAAAGGCCTGATCGCCACCCTGAATTCAGATGATCCGGCTTACTTTGGCGGCTATGTGAATGACAATTTTCAGCAACTGGCTGCTGCGGTTGGGTTAGACAATGATGAAATCATTACCCTGGTGGAGAACTCTTTCAGAGCCAGCTTCCTGCCTGAGTCTGTCAAAGAAGCCCACATCAGTGCTGTTCAGGCGTTCAGATAATACCTGTTATCCTGATTGATCAGCTGTCATTAATTAAACGCCAGCACCCGCTGGCGTTGTTGTTGCAGCTCATATTCATAAAGACCCACAAACTCCTGAGTAAAGGGGGTATTGATGACTTCTTTAAGCATCGGCAAATGACTGCCCTGCCAATACCCACGACTGCCTCCTTTCTTGTATTCATTATAGAATAACTGAGCAGATTCGATGTATTGACCTTCCGCTGCTGCTACCATGGCGCGATTGAAGTTGCTGTTCAAATCGGGAAATTCAGCCATCATGGCTTTGAGTTCATTCAATACCCGGGCTGCCACCTCAGCTTGCTCGGTGACCTGCCACAACCAAACCATGTTGATGGCGCTGTCAAAATTATCCCTGTTCACCTGAAAGTCGTCTGGGTCTCCGGCAGCAAACAGTTTCAGGTAATTTTCGATGGCCTGCTCATTATGGCCCAGAAGCATCTGGTTAAAAGCCAGGTTCCCCAGGTAGTTTTTGTTATCCGGGTTTCGCTGCCAGGCCGCAGCAAAGCGATCCACCGCGTTTTGATATTGTCCCTGGTACATATCAAGAGAGGCCTGAACATAAATCAATTTCTCATAACCTGGTGATTGCAACCTGATCTCATCGATGGTGGATTGCGCCTGTTCGGTCAGCCCCAGGTCCACATACATCGAAGCCAGTTCGGCTTTCCTGGAAACATTACCGGGGTCCTTTTTGATGGCGATTCTTTGCCACCTGATGGCTTCATCCAACTCCCCCTGATTGGAATAAACCGCGGCTTTGCCGCCAGCAGCTCCGGGGTAGTCAGGCACCAGCTCAATGATCCGGTCATACTGTGCAAGGGCATCTTTATGCCGCCCCTGTTCGGACAGAATCGATGCAATGTTTGATTGTATCACCGGCGAAATGGGGTCCAGATTAACCGCTTGACGATACATATCCAGGGCTTGTTCTTTGTTCCCAAGACGACTGAGCAAGTTGCCATACCAATGATAGGCAGTTGGATAATTCGGATTGAGTTCCAGGGCATGTTGGAAGGCATTTTGTGCTCCTTCAAGATCACCTTGCTCAGCCAGGTAATTGGCTCGACTGGTGTGTGCCTCAGCCAATGATGGATCAAGCTGCAGGGCCTGATCAATCAAAGGTTCTGCATTGGCCAACATTTCGGCCCGAGTGACATCACTGTAGTCATTCAACAAACTCCAGGCGTCTGCCTGTCCCACATACGCCAGGGCATATTCAGCATCCAGTTCTGTGGCTTTTTGAAACAGGCTCAATGCCTGATATAGTGATTGACTGTTGCGGGTCAGCAATCGTTGCCGACCTGCCAAATAGGCATTGTACGCATCGAGATTGTCAGTTTGTTGCTTACCCAACGACTGCACTTCTGCGTCTGTCAGACGAGCTTTGAGGGCATTTGCGATTTCCTGTGAGACTTCGGTTTGAATCTGAAAAATATTACTTGCGGTCAGCTCCCGGTTGTAGGTTTCAGCCCACAACGGTTCTTCAGTCATTGCATCAACCAGTTTGACATTCAGTCGCACTTGATTGCCAACCCGCTGGACCCCGCCTTCAACAATGTGGGCCACACCAAGCCTCCCGGCTATGTCAACGATTGGCATGTCTGTGCTGTGGTAATTCAACACCGAAGTTCTGGAAATCACTTTCAACGCAGATATTTTCGACAATGAGGTGATCAGGTCATCATGAATGCCAACCGTGAATGGTTCATTGTCTGCGGTGTTGGCCACATTGGTAAAGGGTAATACAGCGAGGGATTTTTCATCGATGTCGGTATTGGCGATGAATGACAACGGTTCTTCGGTCACCGGCTCATCAATCACAACTTCCTGATCTTGAGGGTCATCACTCCAATGCTGCCAAAGGCTCATCACCCCAACCACGACCAACACCCCAAGCGTCACATAATCGAGTTTTTTCGCCGTCCGTTGTTCATGGGCTTCATCTTTGATGACATCCCGGTCGCGTTTGATGCCATCGGGGGTCATTTCAAAGGCCCAGGCAAACAGAATGGTGGGAATTAATCCAAGCAACACCAAAGCCATCAGTAAGCGATTGGCACTGGCTTCCAGTTCCAGGGCTTCAAACACCACATCACCAACTTGTAACAACAACCAGCCAATCACCACATAAGCGGCAGTGACCCGAAACACATTTCGTCGTTTTAATTCCTGGAAAAAACTCATCAGCGCATTGTAAGCCGATTAACCGGCATTTATCAATCTTTGCTCAACGGAGTCCACTCAGATCGTGGCTGGGCAACTGGTTCATTGAGTCACATTCAGAAAAAAAAACGGCGCCAGAGCACCGTTGTATGCTCCAGCTGAATACGGTATTCAGCTCTTTACCAATTTAGACAGGTCAGCAATGGAACCAGTCAACCGGCTGACCTGAACCAGTTGAGTCAGGCGGTTGATCTTCACTTGCTGATCATCGGCATTGACCATGACATGCTCAAAATAGTCATCCAATGGTTGTGCCAGCGAACTGAGCACCTCAAAAGCCTGATCATAAGCAAAACGGGTGACCAGTTCACCCAACTGAGGCTCAATCGCTGCCAACTGTTCATAAACCTGTTGTTCTTGCTCCTGGGTAAATAATGTGGCGTCTACTCGATGGGCATGGATATCAACCGGCAAATCAACATTGGATTTTTTGGTGATATTCAAAGCTCGTTTATTGGCCTCAATCAGGGATTTGGCAAAAGGTTGTTGTTTAAACAATTCCGTTGCCCTTACCCGCTGATCAAAGTCCACCAGATTATCCGGGTGTTTGGCCAGTACCGCATTAACCACATCATGACTGATGCCTTGCCCCTGGTACTGATGGCGCAATCGCTCATTGAAAAAGTCCAGCACTTCCTGTTTGACGGCCTCATCAACTGTAACCGGTAAAGCGGCGAAAGCCGTCCACATCAATTCCCTTGGATTGATGGTAAGCTGTTGCTCGATCAGGATGTTTATGATGCTCAACGTCGCTCTTCTGAGGGCAAATGGATCTTTTGAACCAGTGGGCTTTTTACCTACTGCAAAAATACCACACAATGTATCCATTTTATCGGCCATTGAAACAGCCTGTCCCAATCGGGTCGCCGGTAAGTCATCACCCACAAATCGTGGTAAATACTGATCCCTGATGGCCATTGACACAGCCTCAGACTCTTGTTGTTCTGCAGCGTAATATCCACCCATCAGGCCTTGTAAATCAGGAAACTCATCAACCATATCGGACATCAGGTCACATTTCATTAACCGGGCAACCTGTTTGGCATCGGTTTCTTCAAAGCCAAGCTGTGGTGACATCCAAACCAATAATTGACTGATGCGGTTGGTTTTATCAGCCAGGGTGCCCAGCGATTGTTCGAAAACCATTTTCTCCAACAAGGGGATGTTGTCTTCCAGTGGACGGGCCTTGTCTTTTTCCCAGAAAAAACGGGCATCCGCCAGTCTGGGGGTGATGACTTTCTCAAAGCCTTTTTTCACCGCTTCAGGGTTACTTGAATCGATGTTGGCCAAGGCCACAAAATAAGGCATCAACTGACCTTGTTGATCTTCAACCGGAAAATATTTCTGGTGCTTTTCCATGGAAGATATCAGTGCTTCCTTGGGCACTGAAAGGAAATCTTTGTTGAACTCGCCAAGTACCGCCGATGGTTTCTCTGTGATGCTCGCCACCTCGGACAATAATCCGGCTTCAATACGGGCCACCCCATTTACACTGTGCGCTGCAGCCTTCACCTGCTCAGCAATTAATTGTTCACGCTGCTGCTGGTCTACCATGATTCCGGCTTGTTGCATCACCGAAACATAATCAGCAGGTTTATCTATACTGACAAATTCATTGTGGTGGAAACGATGTCCAAGGCTTTGCTGACCAGTGGTGACGCCAAACAATTCCATTGGTATGACGTCCTGATCTTTAAGTAACACCATCCAGTGAACTGGCCTGATGAAACTGTACTCATGGTCACCCCAACGCATCGGTTTGGGTATCGGTAATTGTTTGATCGCTTTGGCGATGTATTGCGGCATCACTGCAGCGATGTGCTGACCAGCTTCGGTTACCTGGTAAGTCAAGTAGTCACCTTTCTCGGTTTCCACCCGGCTCAGATCGGCAATATCCACACCCAGCGAACGGGCAAAACCCATGGCTGCGGGCTTGGGGTTGCCGTCTTCATCAAAAGCAGCAGCCACCGCAGGTCCCCTTTTTTCGATGTGCTGGTCAGCCAATTGTTCAGTCACGCCTTTGAGCAGAAAAGCCAATCTACGGGGCGAGGCAAACCACCTCGAATCACCTGCATAGCTGAAGCCTGCTTCATCCATCTGCCGACATACTCCCTGATACAGGGCTTCTGCCAAACCATACAAGGCTTTGGGTGGTAATTCTTCACAACCCAATTCAAATAATATATCTGCCATGATCAGTGTCCCTCCTGTTGGTTACTGGTTTTGCAACCTGGGAAACCCAGCGCTTCGCGTGATTGATAATACATTTCGGCCACTTTTTTGGACATGTTTCTGACCTTCAGAATAAACTGCTGGCGCTCAGTGACACTGATGGCCTTTCTGGCATCCAGCAAATTGAATAAGTGTGAGGCCTTCAGGGCCTTTTCATAAGCCGGCAACGGCAATGCCCGTTCAATCAACTCGAGGCAAGCCTTTTCCGCCTCTGTAAACGACCTGAACAACTCAGATACATCGGCACATTCAAAGTTGTAAGCCGACTGTTCGACTTCATTTTGATGATAAACATCACCATAAGTGACGGTCCCATTTGGGGTTTCAGCCCACACCAGATCAAAGATGCTGTCTTTGTTTTGCAAGTACATGGCCAATCGCTCAAGTCCATATGTGATTTCACCCATGACCGGCTTGCACTCCAGACCACCCACTTGTTGAAAATAAGTAAATTGTGTTACTTCCATGCCATTGAGCCAAACTTCCCAGCCCAGACCCCAAGCTCCCAAGGTGGGTGATTCCCAGTTGTCTTCAATGAATCTGACGTCATGCTCCAGGGTATCAATGCCAATCGCTTCCAGCGATTTCAGATACAGCTCCTGGATGTTTTTTGGCGAAGGCTTAAGCACCACCTGAAACTGGTAATAATGCTGCAGACGATTGGGATTCTCGCCATAACGACCGTCGGTTGGCCGGCGACAAGGTTGTACATAAGCACTGTTCCATGGCTCAGGGCCGATGGATCTGAGGAACGTTGCCGGATGAAAGGTGCCCGCACCCACTTCCAGATCCAGTGGCTGAATGATCACACAGCCATGTGCTGCCCAAAATGACTGTAATTTCAGAATCAATTCCTGAAAAGTCAGGCATCCATTGTTATTCGTTTGCATAGCACGTTTCGTTGATGTAGCAAAACCCTGCATTATATAGGAATGATGTTGGGACTTCATTCACTTTTGTTGCTGACAAAAGTCAAAGCGGCCCCGACGGTCATGTCGAGTGATCAAGTGCTCGACGCACTGATTCGCCAGCACGCTTCAATCAAGTCACCAGCCCTACAGGAAACAAACCCTGAACTTTCTGCAGATTCACCGTCAGTCAACTGAACATTTTCAAATTTGCCCACAAACCACCAGTAATAATGACTGATGACCCAATTCTTTTTCACAGCTGAGTTGATAGAATGTTCTGTTTTTGAATCGGGAGAATGCACATGCATGTCATAAAATCAATGCTCATCGGGCTGTTTTTCAGCCAACTGTTAATGGCTCAGGAGCCGATCACTTACCAAAAGCCACCTCAGGAGATCCTTGAATTGATTGATATCGAGCGGGCACCATCGGTGATTGCCGACTCAAAAAAACAAAATATGCTGCTGATCTACCGGGATCAGTACAAATCAATCGCCGAACTGAGTGAGCAGGAATTGCGCCTGGCAGGATTGCGAATCAACCCAAAAACCAACATCGGCAGCCGCACCACTTATTACAACAACATCCGACTGCTGACCATTGCCGACCAACAGGTGTCTGACATCAAAGGATTGCCCGAAAACCCCAGAATTGCAAACCTCCGCTGGTCTAATGATGAACGCAAAGTGGCCTTCACCCACACCACATCCAGCGGTGTTGAACTGTGGTATGCAAACCTGGATTCATTGATGGCACACCGATTAACTGATCCGGTACTCAATGCCAATATGGGCTCTGTTGCCCGCTGGTTCAAAAATGACAAATCATTGCTGGTTAAATTCCTGCCAGATAACCGCAAACCCCTGATTGATGCCGACAATGCGGTTCCGGTTGGCCCCACAGTCTCCAACAGCGATGGTTCCAAAGCTCAGAACCGGACGTATCAGGACCTCCTCAAAAACCCCAATGATGAATTTAATTTCGAACAGCTGGCGCATTCAGAACTGAAAGAAGTCAGCCTGAAAGGTAAAATCAAAGACTGGCAACCCACAGCCATGTACAGCAGCATTGATTTCTCACCGAATGGTAAATTTGTGGCGGTTACCCAAGTCAAAAGGCCTTTTTCATACCTGGTGCCATACCGTCGTTTCCCACAACAGACCGACTTGTTCAAAGCCAATGGTCAACGTGTATCAACCATCAACCAAGTGCCATTGACTGAAGAAATCCCCAAAGGCTTTATGGCTGTCAGAACCGGCAAACGCAACTTGCAATGGCGGGCTGACCAGCCAGCGACCATGATCTGGGCTGAAGCACTGGATGGTGGAGATCCGGAGAACCAGGTGTCACATCGTGATGAGGTATTTCAACTGCCGGCGCCATTTGATGGCCAACCTGAATCACTGTTTAAAACCGTGGATCGGTTTATTCAGGTAACCTGGGGTGATGAATCACATGCCATTTTTTATGATTACTGGTGGAACACCCGCCAGGTAAGAACCAGTTTATTCGATCCATCAAATCTTGATCAACCGCCCAAGGTGCTCAATGAGCGCAATTACCAGGATGTCTACAATGATCCTGGCAACTACGTGACCACCCAAAATAAATGGGGGGAGGACATCTTACTGATAGATGACAATCAAGTTTATCTGATGGGCGATGGTTACACCGCTGAAGGCCAGTTTCCATTCATTGACCAATATCACTTATCCAGCGGTGAAACCAGTCGTTTATACCAGTCAGCATACACCGACCGAATTGAAGATCTGAATGACGCCATTGACCTGCAAAATGGACAAGTACTGGTCAGGATTGAGTCACCAACTGAATATCCCAACTATTACATCCGCGACATCAAAAATGGTACCCTGACACAAATCACTGACTTTACCAACCCTTTTGCCAGCATCGCCGACATCCATAAGGAGGTCATTAAATACCCCAGGGAAGACGGCCTTGAATTGTCCGGCACTTTGTACTTGCCAGCCGATTATGATTTTGACACCAAGCCCAGATTGCCAATGATCATGTGGGCATACCCAACTGAGTTCAAAGACAAAAACAGCGCCTCTCAGAACACCAACAATCCCAATGAATTCACCTATCCTTATTATGGGTCAATGATTTACTGGGTCACTCAGGGGTATGCTGTTCTGGATGACGCCTCTTTTCCGATTGTCGGAGAAGGAGACGAAGAACCCAACGACAGCTTCATCAAACAACTGGTGGCCAATGGACGGGCAGCCATAGACGCCCTGGACGACATGGGTTACATCGATCGTCAGCGGGTCGCAGTCGCCGGGCATTCCTATGGCGCTTTCATGACCGCCAACCTACTCAGCCATTCGGATGATTATGCGGCGGGTATTGCCCGCAGTGGCGCCTACAACCGGACCCTGACACCCTTTGGTTTTCAGGCCGAAGAAAGAACATACTGGGAAGCCCCGGAAATCTATTACAGCATGTCACCGTTCATGCATGCTGACAGCATGAAGCATCCGCTGCTGCTGATTCATGGCGAAGCCGATAACAATTCTGGTACCTACCCCTTACAGACTGAACGTTATTTCAATGCACTCAAAGGCCTTGGTGCGACTGCCAGAATGGTGATGTTACCCAAAGAAAGTCATGGTTACCGCGCCAAAGAATCCATCCTTCATGTGATTTGGGAACAACATGAATGGCTGGAAAAATACGTCAAAAACAAATAAACCAGAATCATAAAAACAAAAAACGGCCCACTTTGGGCCGTTTTATTTTCAATCTACACCCGCAGATCAGGGGTTATTAAATCCGTTATAAAAGATCAGATCTCCTGGCAAGGGGCCAAAGTCATCTGCAAAAATCAAATCAGGCAAAGCCTGCTCGCGACAGTTGTAACAGGCCAACGCAAAATCCTGCTGCGGGGTTCCGCTGACATAAGGGTTCAATGCATCCCCAACGATGTTGGCAGCCAGCACGCTTACTGTGATTGGATTTCCATTGTGTTGGTCAGCGCGTAAAAACACCGCTTCCATGTTGTTGATACCATCCGGACTGCCACCAGGTGACGAAAAAGCATCGGCACCAAATTGGTTACCCAGGTATAACTGGTCCGCAGTGACTGACAAATCCAAATCATTGACCCAGGCAGGGTTGGTTCCACCCAGACCGGAGCCCGGAGCATCGGTCCATACCAGCATCAGCCGCATGGGTTGTTGCGGATCATCCGGCCGCAGCTGTAATTGCCATTGTTGTCCGGTCTGATCAAACACATGTGCCTGATCAAACAGGTAGACATCGTTGACCGGATTAATCACCTTTTCAAGATTAACTCTGCCCCAACCCTGCTTTCTGTCCGGGGCATGCCCCATGGTCTGACCGTCGGCATCATTGTTACCTTCCAAATCATCTGCCACCGCGGTGAAGACTGATTTGACCAGTGCCGGACTGGGGTCTGCACCCTCGTTATTATTGCGATATTGTTCCCAAAACAATGACACCGCACCAGAAATAACCGGTGATGCCATAGAAGTCCCACACTTCAAACCATAACCGGATGGACTGTCAGGGGCGTCGGTGTTACATCCAGGGGCCACAATATGTGGGACTTGCCTGCCGTCACAGGCCGGACCATGGGCACTGTTGGAGGAAACATTAAAGACATTGGCCACTTGGTTCAGGTTACCGGACTGTAAACTGGTAGAACCGACCGCAAACAGGTTTTTGGCCTCATCAGGTGAGCCCAATGAAGAGGGCGAACAGCTGCCAAAACCATCACCACCACCATTCATGATAGACCACACAGCCAATACCGGCTGATTGCCTGGCAAGTCAGGATTGGCATCTCGACTGATCATGTCAATTTCCATGGTTGGAATGTCATAACCTTGTGGGCTACCGGTTGGCCCCCAGGAATTATTACTGAGCAAGGCACCGCTGGTTTGGGCATCCTTGTAAATTGACAACATACCACCAGCCACCATACCACCAGGACCACCACCGAGTAACGGCGAATAAAGCTGCTCCACGATTTGCACTCCTGGTGCCACACCAAGACCCCGGTTGAAGCCATTGCCATCGGTGGTGCCATTGATTCCAGTGCCACCAATCGCTCCTGCTACGTGGGTGCCGTGAGAATCCGAGCTGTCATTACAACTGGCACCGGTACCCGAACATGGGATCACATTGGTCAGATCCGGATGATTCTGATAAATACCACCATCAACCACACTCACAGTCACACCATTGCCATCAAGTCCGGTGGCGGATAACCAGCTACTCCAACCGGGAGTCGCCGGATTTTGTCCAGTGTAATTGTTGACGATGGTTTGCTGACTCATTTCGCCCCGGGGGCCAGCTGAAGGATCAATCCTTTGTATGGTCAATAATCCGGGGATGTTGGCGGCATTCAGGTATTGGTCGCCATCAAGTCTGAAGTTCAGTACCACCAGATGATCATTGAACGGTAAGACGCTCAGTACAGATGCACCTTGTGCTTCAAGTTGCGTCATCACCGCATTTTGCCGCTCCTGATAAACCAGACCCATGCTGTACAAGGCCGTGCCATTGAGGTTTCTGTTGTCAGCCTGTACCCTGAATACAGGAAGCAAATGCGCTGTTTGCCTGACAAATGACTGTTGTTCAATGACATTCAATTGTTGAGGTCGGGCCCAGACTATCCAGGAAAATGGTGCCAATGGCCTGACCAATTCGATGCCTTCGGCTGTGGCTGCCGCCAGCCATTCGGACCTCACCGGACCGGCAAATTGCAACAAATGAAAATCAGCCTCTTCGGTCAGGGATGATGCAAACCATGCATCGCCGGGCAATTGGGCCGTTTTCAAGTCCAGCCACTGCTGGTCAATCCGGAAATGAAATGGTCGGTCAATGGTGGTGGTTTGAGCTGCCGTTAACAAGGCTGACCACTCAGCATTCTGTTCAGCCGGCACCCATAAGAAGTGCTCGTATTCAATGCCTTGTGGTGGCAGTGAATCACGTAATTGTGGACCAGGATTGGTGATTCTCAGCCAGGACTCTGTGGCCTGAAGTGAGAAGGAGAAAATGAGAAGCAGGCTACAGACTGCGATTTTTGATGGATTCATGGGTCTTGTCTCTGTGGGTCAATATTCAATTCAGCGGCAATCAAATGTTACGGTTTATTAAAGTCGGTACAGCACTCTTCTGGCTGCAAGTCTTCAGGTAATCTGATTATATCAGGATTAAATTGTTGTAATTAACACCTAATTCACACTTTCAAGTTGAATTTCACCGCAGCTCACCCAATAATACGCCCTTGAGTTGGTCGGGCAATCGCGGAATGCATTTGCAGTTCGAGGAAAGTCCGGGCTCCACAGGGCAAGGTGCCGGATAACGTCCGGGGGGCGCGAGCCTACGGCCAGTGCAACAGAAAGATACCGCCATCTGACGATGGTAAGGGTGAAATGGTGCGGTAAGAGCGCACCGCGGCTTTGGTAACAAAGACGGCATGGTAAACCCCACCTGGAGCAAGATCAAATAGGAAAACCATAGGTGTGGCCCACACTGTTTTCGGGTAGATTGCTTGAGACTGGCAGCAATGTCAGATCCAGATGAATGATTGCCACGTGTTAACACGTACAGAACCCGGCTTACAGACCAACTCATTTACCTTACAATGAATGACACCATGAAACACTCAGAACAGTCAGCAGCAAACGACTTGTGGTTGGATGACAATCACTGTTCTGAAGCACACCGGACAAAAACCAAAGATGTTTTAAACAAACTGCATGCCGATGAAGAAATCATGCAGATTTATGCTTGGTTTCATGAACTTCGCCATGGCTCACTTGAGTTCGGCGACCTGCCTGATGAAGTCACTGCCAAGCAACAAACCCTGCTGAAAGAGTTGCTCAGAATTCATCAGGCTGACTGGTTGTTAAAACCCAAATCCAACAATGCAGAAGGACTGCGCAGACTGTTGTTTGCGATGATCAATGATGTCCGTTTGGTGTTGATCCTACTGGCCGAGCAGGTGGTACTGATGCGGGCAGCTGTCAAATTCAGTTCACAGATGCAACAGCAACTGGCGACGTCGACCATGACCTATCACGCCGCCCTGGCGAACCGTCTGGGTGTGTGGCAAATCAAATGGGAACTGGAAGACTTGTCATTCCGGTTTTTACAGCCGGCACAATACAAAACCATTGCCCAAAAACTGGCTGAAAAGCGCAATGACCGCGAACAGTTCATCAGCCGCTGTTCGGCTGAATTGACTGCGGCGCTGGCCAGCAATAACATCACCGCCAACATCGCTGGCCGACCCAAACACATTTACAGCATTTATAAAAAGATGCAAAAGAAAAACCTCGAATTTGAGGGCTTGTTTGACATCCGTGCCATCCGCGTATTGGTGGACAGCGTAGCTGATTGTTATGCCACCCTTGGAATTGTGCACGCCACCTGGAAACACATTCCCAAAGAATTTGATGATTACATTGCCCAACCCAAAGGCAACATGTATCAATCACTGCATACCGTGGTGGTGGTCAATGGTAAAACCCTTGAAGTGCAGATTCGCACCCATCAAATGCACGAACATGCGGAACTTGGCGTAGCGGCTCACTGGCGCTATAAAGATGGTTCAAAACAGGATCAGAGTTATGACAACAAAGTCAACTGGATGCGACAGTTGTTATCCGAGCACCCCAGCTCTGATGATTTGTTACAGGCTTTTCAAGCCGACACCCAGGAAGAACGCGTTTATGTCTTTACCCCCAGTGGTGATGTGGTGGATTTGCCACATGGCTCCACCGCGGTCGATTTTGCTTATCAGGTGCACACCGAAGTCGGGCACCGCTGTCGTGGTGCCAAGGTGAACGGTTCAATTGTGCCATTAAGCCGGCCACTGTCAACCGGGGATCAGGTAGAAATCCTGACAGCCAAATACCCCAAACCGTCCAGGGACTGGCTTCATGAGCAGTCTGGATACCTGCAAACCGCCCGCGCCAGGGCCAAGGTCAGACATTGGTTCCGGGAGAATGATTTCGACAAAAACCTGCAAATCGGCAGGGAATTACTGGAAAGTGAGTTAAGCAAGTTCGCCCTGCAAGATGCAGATATGCAAAAGTTACTGGACTCTTTTAACCTGCAACACACCGATAAGCTCTACGCCATGATAGCCACCGGCGACATCACCGTTAATCAGGTACTTCGTCGTGCCGATGCACAATTGCATCCGGTGAAAAAGTTTGCACCCAAGCCGTTGCCTAAAAAGTTACAGGGACTGCCCACATCCACCGCGCGGTTGATTGTTGAAGGTGTTGATTCGATCAAAACCACCATTGCCAGTTGCTGTAATCCGGTGCAAGGGGACGCCCTGGGCGGTTTCATCACCCGCACCCGGGGAATCAGCGTGCATCAGGCCAATTGCGACAATTACCTGCACATGATTTCAGAAGAGCCTAACCGCTTGGTCAATGTACGCTGGAGCGATGACCTGGATGAATACACCATCACTTCGCTGTTGATCACAGCCAATAACCGCAAGCACGTGATCAAAGACATCAGCGCCTTGTTAGCGCACCTGAAAGTAGACATCATGGCGTTGCATGCCGAACCAGATGATGAAGCCGGACTGGTACACATCAACATATCCATCCAGATCAGAGATTTTGATCACCTCAGTGAGGTCATGAGCAGGCTGTCAGCACTCGAACACATCAACAACATCCAACGCAACATCACATCCTGATCATTCCCTGACAGGCTTTTTGTTTAATTTCCTTTGCAATGTTCTGCGGTGCATTTTCAGTGCTTTGGCCGCCTGGGTGATGTTGCCATTATGATCCAGCAGCACCCGTTGAATGTGTTCCCATTCAAGCCGTTTTGGCGACATGGGTGTGGTATTGACTGGTACCTGCTCAAGCCCTCTGTCCATTTTCAATGCCTGCACAATTTCTTCTGCGCTGACCGGTTTTATTAAATAATCCTTCACTCCCAGTCTGATGGCTTCGACTGCCGTGCTGACCGAGGCATAACCTGTGATGATGATAACGATCAGGCCAGGATCATGGGCCAGAATAGAACGGGCCACCTCAAGCCCCGATTCATGACCCAGGCGCAGATCAAGCACCACCCAATCAATCGCATTTGCGGCCAACTGATCCTGGGTTTCTTCCAAATTTGCGGCCTCTGCAACCTGGTATCCCATACCCGTGAGTGAGCGGTTCAGCGCATAGCGCATCACCTCATCGTCATCAATGATCAATACAGACTTATTCATCACTCAATGGCAGTACAACAACAGTACAGGCTCCCTGATCCATGGCCTGAAAATCAAGGGAACCACCCACTCCGCTGATGATTCTCGAAGATAACTTCAGGCCCATGCCCAGGCCATCGGTATTGTGATAGGACTGTCCATCTCCATCATCAGTGAACGTCAATGTCACGTCAGTCACTCCACGTTTGACAACAACACTCAAATGACGGGCATGCGCAGCCACCGAATTTTGTATGATGTTCTTCAGGGCCAGTTGCAGCAAATCATCACCCTTGATCCACATGGGCTCATTGTTGTCCACTTCAATGATCACATCCAGGGATGACATGGGCTGTTCAGCCAGCATGTCTTCCAACCAGGGTTTAACGGCCACCTGTTCAGCAGAAACCAAAGCGGTTTTATCCGCCACTGAGGTGAGCCGCTCCAATACCTGCTTACAACGTTTGACCTGAGTATCCAGCAAAGCCATGTCTTTGTCCAATCCTGAAGCAGCGCCTTCCTGGCGGATCGTTTCTACCAATAATCTGATGCTGGATAATGGGGTGCCCAATTCATGCGCCAGACCGGTGGCAAGGGTGGCCATTTTCAGTAAATTTTCATCCGCTTGCTGCCGCTTTTCCAGAGCAAGTAAAGCGGCATTTTTCTCATGGATCCGCCTCATCAGGGTGGTGGTCACCCATGTCATCAACAATGAAACACCCACAAAACCAAGCCACATACCAGTGATGTGTTCGGCCATCATGGTATCGTGATGATGATTCACTGAATGATGAGCTGCCAGCTTCCACAATCCACCATACACCAGATTGGCAAGCACGGTCAGGCACCAGGTAAACCCAGGCGTCTGGCTCAATGCAGAAAGCACCGAAGGCAATAACAAGCACCAGATAAGCGGATTAGAAACTCCCCCCAACACAGCGAAAAACAATCCCCATACCAATAAATCGGTAACCAATAACCAGGGGCTGCGCTGCCAGCTGGCATTGATCAGCAAAATGACAGGCTGGAGCAACAAATAAGTGGCACAGACCAACCACAGAATAAAATGACCCTGGGGCCAGAATGCCTGCCATTGATTAATCATCAGCACCATGAGCTGGGCAAATTGGATGATCAGTCTGAACTGGAACATTGGATGCCGGAGATGTGGCTGTTTAAAAACTGCCAGTATAACCTGTTTGTTGACGCCACCCAATCGCTGCGACAATTTGTCACAGGCCAGGTTTGTCAGACATGTTCTGGCACACCATCTGGTTTCAAAGGTAAATCATAATACGATAATAATGAGTCGGTAAGGAGCCGCTCTTCACGATGAATTAACCAAAAAAAACCGGCCTAAGCCGGTATTTTGGGTTGTACCAAACGGTCACTTCATACTTAACTCAACCGTCAAATCAATGATTTCATTGGCCTCACCCACCTGCTGAAAGTTGGGTTTGTATTGACCATTAACCACCAATGCGGGTATCCGGCTCACACCCATGGCTGTCATCATTTGCCTGGCTTTTCTGATTTGGGTATCCACTTGAAATGAATTGGCTTGTTGCAGGAATACCTGCTGATCAATGCCGTGAGCAGCTGCCAGCCATTGGCCTATGGCCTGCAGATCACGCAGCGGTTTCTTTTGCTGATGAATGGCATTGAACAATGACTGATGAACCTGCTCCCTTTTGCCCATCGCCTGCAGGGCAAAAAATGTTTTCACATGAGGCTCCCATTGCGGGTAGAACGCCACTGGAACACGGACGATCTTCTGACCTTCATTGAGTGCAGATTTCAACTCATTCATCACCGGCTCAAAACCAAAACAACCCGGACACATGTAACTGAAGAATTCATACACCACCGGTTCATCCTGATCGGTTTCCCAGGCTGGGTTGATGATCTGATAATGAATGCCTGCCTGATACTTGCTGGCTGGCGCGCTGCTGTTCTCTTGCGCCATGACAGAGCCCATTGCGGTGATCATAAGTAAAGCCATTGACCATGATTTCATAAGTGTGTTCCTCCGTACAAAAAAGACATAGACCTGTGGCGGCCATAAAAGTTGCCAACAAATAGATAAAAAAAAGCCGGGGAATTCCCGGCTTTTGATAACGCTTGGGGCCAAATTTACTTCCTGATGCCCATGTTCTCAGCTTCCATGTCAACCAGATACAAAGTCACATCAAGCACTTCGTCACGGGTGCGGAATACTTTATTGTTGGGTTTGTATTTACCGTGAGTTACCAGGGTTGGGGTTGATGAGACACCCATCGCCTGCATCATTTGCATGCCTTTACGGATCTGTCCATCAATCATGAAAGAGTTGGCTGTAGAAAGAAACTCATCTTTATCAACGCCAAACGAACTGGAAACCCAGTTGGCAATGTCTTCAATGCTGCGCAATTGTTTGCGGTGCTGATGAATGGCTGCAAACAGTGCTGCATGAGCCTGGTCAACCAAATCCATGGCTTCGAAAGTGTAATAGGCCTGAGCGAACGGTTTCCATTGCGGATAAAATACCACAGGAATTCGCACCACTTTGCCATGTTCAGGCATGTCATGTTCCAGCTTCTTCATATATGGCTCAAAAGAGGCACAATGTTGACACATGTAGCTGAAAAACTCATACACCAGTACTTCATCTTCACTTTTGGTGTCCCAGGCAGGATTAATCACTGAGTAATGTATGCCTGGCTGAAAGTCCACAGCTTCAGCAACTTCTTCAACCACTGATTCTACTGAAGACTCAACGGCTTCTGCAACTTCACTTGCTTGCTCAACAACCGCCTCTACTTCTGCGGCTGCTTCTTTCTTAACGGCTTCTTTGACATCTGCATGGTCATTGGCCTGAGAACAACCCCAGAACAGTACTACTGACAGAATCAATAAAACTTTATTCATAATATCTCCTCGTAAACGTGGGTAATTGGACTGATTAAGAACTCAAAAGTTTCTGCTTATTGAGAGCCTTTCAGACCCTGTATGTAACTGGAAACAGCGTCGATTTCCTCTTCAGTCATGTATTGTGCCACACCTGCCATCACCTGGCCGTTGACATCGTCTTTATTTTCCAGTACGCGACCGGCCTTATAGGCCCGCAGTTGCAATGCTGTGTAAGCCGCATGTTGATTAGCCAGAACCGGATAACCTGAAACCGGATTGCCCTGACCTGTGGGACCATGACATGACATGCAGGCAGGAATAGCACGATCCTGATTGCCGCCCTGATAAATTGATTTACCCAATTCCACCAATGCTGGATCAGCAGCTTTCATGGTCAGGGGTTGACTGGCAAAATAAGCTGCCAAATCGGCCATATCCTGCTCAGACAGGTTGGCAGACATGGGTGCCATCAAGGCATTTTCTCTGGCACCACTTTTGAATAATTGTAATTGACGCACGAGGTAATCTTCATGCTGACCTGCCAGTGATGGCCAGATGGGATTGACGCTGTTACCATCAGCACCATGGCAAGCGGTGCAGGTACCAGACAAAGCCTTGCCTTTTTCAGCGTCTCCAGCGATAACCTGGACTGATAACAGCAACATGGCTGGAATAAGAACTCTGAGCATATTTCGTTTCATAAAAACCCCTAATGGTTTGGTTTCTTCAAAAACGCAGTATTATAGCGTAATCACCTGTGTCTAACATATCAAATTTTGCTCATCTCATTTAAAATACAGGCTTTTTATCCGGCCACTGTTGCATGTCAAACCTGTTCAAACATTGTGAGTTTTTAATCAGTGCTTACAAAATCGATCAATTACCTCCAGATGAAGGCATGGAAATTGCATTTGCCGGCCGTTCAAACGCTGGCAAATCAACCACCATCAATGCCTTAACCAACCACAAAGGACTGGCCAAAGTCAGCAAAACGCCAGGGCGTACTCAATTGTTTAACTGCTTTGAATTCATGCCGAATAAGCGGTTGGTCGATTTACCGGGGTATGGATATGCCAAAGTACCGGTGAAAATGAAAAAACACTGGGAAAAAGAAATTGACCAATACCTGATGAAACGCGAAAGCCTGATTGGTGTGGTCATCATCATGGATATCAGGCACCCGATGAAACAGTTTGATGAACAAATGCTGCATTGGGCTCATGAGTCCGGGCTGCATTCCCACGTGTTGTTGAATAAAGCCGACAAACTCAACAACAATGACACCAAAAAAACCCTGATGAAAGTCTCTGCAGCCATCAGCAAGATCAGCGCCTCAACCACCTGCCAGGTCTTTTCAGCCTTACGTAAAACCGGTGCCGCAGAGCTCTCCGGCATCATCACACCCTGGTTCACAGAACAGTCATGAATTACCAACACCGTTGTGACGGCATGCTGACCCTTGAATGCCAAAGCCCGATCAAACAAACCTGGAATAAACATAACAGCAGTGAACTGACCCATCAGGTGGCCCGTGACCTGCATGCGGTGTTGGGCATCAAAGGACAGACTGCTTTGGTTTTTCTGGGTGCCGCCTTCACCTCAGAACAATTGTTACAACCGGGCTTTCCCATTCAACAAAACCTCACCCGCTATGCCAGCGCGGCTTTTCAGGGCGAGTCACAGGTCGATCAGGTGTTATCTGTTGGCGCCAGTGATGACAACATGCCAGCTGGTTTGCAACCCATACCAGCCGAACAGCAGTTGTATCACCTGCCATTTTGTCTGTATACCGATGATGAGCAACTGGCCACCACTTTCGAACAACAGCTGATGCACAAAGGCATGGTTTCACCGCCCACTTATGAATTACTTTGTGGACAAACGGGGGTGGTGATCAGTCATGCCAACTACATGACCTACCTTGATTTGGTGGCCATGATGCACAATCATTTTCAACAACTGGGATTGAGCCACCTGTGGGAAATCATTGAGATGAGTCTGGTCAACAACGAACCCAAAACCGCGGTGAGCACAGATACTGGCAATCACTTCTATCTGATTGATCATTTGTTATTCACTCCCAGCTTTTCCTGGTCTCAATGGCACCAACTGAAACCTGAAAGCGACCCTGAATCTTACATCAATTGGTTGATGGCACAACGCCTCTCAATCGGTGCATTTTCCAGCCACGGCCTGGACGTCAGACCGTTCAAAGCCAGCCAATGGCCGATCAGCTCACAAAAAATCTGCCTGGGCTCTTTCGAACAAAGCCACATCCGTGACAGTTGGTGGTTTGAAGATCTGCCGACACAAGACACTCACCCTGCTGCAGTGGTTTACCACCAACATCCACAAGCTGGCGTGGTGGCCATCAGTCATCAGATCGAGCCACAAACTGTACGGGTTTATTACCCCATCAAACCATTGGGCATCAAGGCCATTGAAGCTCATTTATCGAATCAAACCGCCCGGAAAATGGCCACTGAAAACAGTGACTGGGGCCACAGCGCATCCTGGATAGCATGACACTGAATACCGAAGACATCCTGAAAAACCTCAATGAAAATCAAGCAGCAGCAGTCACCACAGACGCTCAGCATGCGTTGGTGCTGGCCGGTGCCGGCAGCGGCAAAACCCGGGTTCTGGTGCATCGGATCGCCTGGCTGATTTCCGCTGAATTTGTTTCTCCTTACAGCATCCTCGCGGTCACATTTACCAACAAAGCCGCTGCCGAAATGCGCAACCGCATCGCCTTCATGCTCAAACGTGAAATCAGGGACATGTGGATTGGTACCTTTCATGGCATCGCTCTGAAGTTGTTGCAGATCAACACCGAAGCGGCCGGCTTGCCAAAAAACTTTCAGATTATTGACTCTGACGATCAATACCGCCTGATCCGCCGTTGCCTCAGCGATTTGGAGCTGGATGAAAAACAATGGCCACCGCGCACGGTACAGGCATTCATCAATGACCAGAAAAATGATGGTTTGCGGGCACATGAAGTTGAAGATTACGGCGATTACAACAATCAGACGCTGATTAAAGTGTTTGCCCATTACGACGATCATTGCCAACGTGCAGGTCTGGTGGACTTTTCTGAAATGCTGTTACGGGCGCATGAATTGTTACTCAACGACGAGGATGTTTTAAAAAAATACCGGCAACGCTTCTCCCACATCCTGGTTGATGAGTTCCAGGACACCAATGCCATACAGTCTGCATTCATTCAATTGTTGGCCGGACAGCACAACAAAGTGCTGGTGGTGGGTGATGATGACCAGTCGATTTATGCCTGGCGCGGCGCCAAAGTGGATCACATCCTTGATTTCCAAAGTTTGTATGCCAACACCGCCATGTATAAGCTGGAACAAAACTACCGGTCAACGCAAAACATCCTCGATGCCGCCAATGGGGTAATTGCGAACAACAAAAAGCGCCTGGGTAAAAACCTGTGGTCAGCTCAGGAAAAGGGAGAACCCCTGGGTGTGTATGGCGCACATTCAGAGTTCGATGAAGCCTTTTTTGTTGGTGAAAAAATCGACAGCCTGTTGGCTGAAACCACCAGTGCCGATGACATTGCCATCCTCTATCGCTCCAATGCCCAGTCCAGGTTACTTGAAGAAGCCTTGCTTAAACGCAGTATCCCATATCAGATCTATGGTGGGCTGCGGTTTTTTGAACGACTGGAGATCAAAGACGTACTGGCATATTCCAGGCTGGTCAACAACCGCCATGATGACATTGGCTTTGAACGGGTGATCAATACCCCGACCCGTGGCATTGGCCTGCAAACAGTCAACCTGATTCGCAACTATGCACAAATGCAACAAACCAGTCTGTGGGAAGCGGGTCAACAATTGATCAAAGACAACAAGCTCAGTACCCGGGCAGCCACATCATTGGCTTCATTTGTCAATCTGATCGACGAATTGGAAAGCAACAACCAGGACCAGTCACTGGCCCAGTTGTTTGCTGACATCATCGAACGCACCGCACTGAAAGACCACTACCTCAAAGAGCCACCGGAAAAAGCCCAGACCCGACTGGAAAATCTTGATGAATTGATCAATGCGGCAGAAATGTTTGAAATCAGCGATGAAGACCTGGCCCTGGGATTGACGCCACTGGCGGCCTTTCTGGCACAAGTCAGTCTGGATGCCGGCGACACCACACAGGTCAATGAACCACATGTGCAGCTGATGACCTTGCATGCGGCCAAAGGCCTTGAGTTCCCAGTGGTTTTCATTGTGGGTCTGGAACAAGGTTTGTTTCCCCATCAGAACTCCATGGAGGATTTCAACAAACTTCAGGAAGAACGGCGCCTGGCCTATGTGGGCATCACCCGGGCAGAAAAACAACTGTTCCTCAGTTATGCCACCTCCAGGCGCATGCGCGGTAAAATCAATGCCTGTCAACCTTCACAGTTTCTCAGAGAAATACCCAAAGAACTGATCAGTCAGCTGCGTGGGAACATCCACCCCAGTACCGCCTACTCATCTGGCCAATCGGTCACCACCCCATATCAGCGACAAACCACCCAAAGTGACTCACCCTATCAACTGGGTATGAATGTCCGTCACAAAAGTTTTGGCGAAGGCGTGATCACTGACATGAGTGGCAAAGGCGATTACCTGCAAGTGCTGGTACAGTTCAACGACGTTGGCCCCAAAGTGCTGGCAGTGAAATTTGCTCAACTGGACATTATTTAACACTTAAAAGTAAGTTGCTATGAAAACAGAAACCATCTCATATCCATTTATTCAGTTCTGACCCGCCAAAGTCACCCGGCCTTTGTGTCTGTGAATGTTGCCATACTGAGCAAGTAATCCCTCTCCTGCGGCTGCATTGGTGAACTGCTGTGCTGAAAACCCGGTGACCGGTAAGCCCAGGTACCCGGTCCCAGAACTGGGATTCAATACATGATGCCCAACATCAAAGGTCAATCTGGCCCAGCCGTTTTCAGTGGCATGACTCAATGACGGACCACCCATCAGGATGTTTTTTTCCGCCCCCAGAATGTCACTGATGCTACTGGGTGTACCTGGTTGTGGCAACCTGAAGGTCAAGACGTTGGTGGCATAACACAATTCAGGTGCGGGAGGCCGGGGTGGACAAGTGACTCCGCCACAAGTAAACGGCGGATCTTTTTGTGCTTCTCGGTCCCAGATACCAAGCTCGAATTCATCGCAGGACTGCAAGCCGTTCCAGCGCTGGGTAAAGGGTGTCGGATTCTGTGAATTATTGACATTCACGTGGTGGTGCTTGGTCGGAAAAGTGACCACCCATTCAGTCTTACCTGCGACAATACTGTCCAGGGCATATTCATTGATGACTTCAGTGTGCATCAACACCGCCGAAACGGCCTGAAAACCAGAGTCCCATTCAGAAATGGCCAATCGGCCGTCGTCCAAAAGGACCCTGGATTCCGTTGAGCCTGAACCCAAGTCCGGTAGTGCAGATCCAGGTGATGAGTGAATGCCCTGCTGATCCCAGAAATGATCAATGGCAATCGCATCATAGGACATGGACAAGCCTTCAGCCACATTGACAATAAAGGCCGTACCCTGTAAGCCTCCGGTGGGTTCACTGAGCGGATCAAAATCCCATTCATCATCATCCCAACTGGCTTGCAGGGCAAAACAAGCGGCTGGTTCTCCCGTACTGTTGTGTGTTGCATGGGCTGCTGCCTCTCCGGTTAAAACACCCATTTCGATCACTTCAAAATAACCGTGACGGGCCCGGCTCATTGATTTGTTACTGAACACCAGATCCTGTTCGATTTCAAAAGGCAGAAACTCCTGACTGAATTTGTGCAAATAAGGTGCGCAACTGGCATCAGCTGACGCATGAAGTCCGCTGTCTTCTCCCACATGTCCCTGAAATGTCGATGTGGTTGGCCCCATGATACCGGTCCACACGTCAAAAGCTGACAGATAGACATCAAATGACAACACCCGAAGACCCGCGTCCCCTTCCCTGAAAGTCAGCTTGATGGCCTTCGGCTGGTCCGTGGTGTTAACCACAGTATAAGCCGTATTGAGGTTATTGTTCACGGTGTAATACGGAAAAATCAACACCTGACCCCGGTCATTGGTGCTCAGTTGGACAGCAGACACCAGGGAAGACAGCATCAGCAGAAATAACAATGCAGGCAGATACCTGAAGCTCAAACGGCTCTGCAGTGACTGACTAAATATTGATTGACCTGTTGATAACACAACATCACAATTGATTAAATATTTCTTCATCATAATTCCTCCGTGACCACAACCTGTCCCTGGTGTTTAAATAAATTACCATACTGAGCCAATAATCCCTGTGCAGCACTGCCATTGGTGAATTGTTGCACTGCAAATCCGGTGGCAGGCAAGCCCCTGAATCCGACTCCTGACAAGGGCGTCATAAGCATCCCCTCACCATAGAAAGATAACTTACCCCAGCCATTTTCAGTCTTGCGAAAATCGTCATAACCCAACACCAGTGACAAGTTATCGGATTGCAACACCGGAGTTGTGGGACCCGGCTGTTCACCGGGTAATAAAAGTTCAATCACATTACCTGAATAACAAAACTCAGGTACTGCCGGTCTGGGTGGCGGTGGATCCAAACAACAGGAATTGTTCACAAAAGCCATCTCCGCACGATCGTAAAGCATGGCCTGATAAACGTCACATGACTGTGCACCATCCCAGATGGTCCCAAAAGGAGCCACTGCTTCACCAACCTGATTCACATGAAATGACTTGGTCGGAAAGCTCACCACCCAGTCGGTTTTGCCATCAATGATGGCATCACGGGAATACTCATTGACCAATTCAGCTTTCATCAACACCGCTGAGACTGCCTCATAACCATTGGCCCACTCAGAAATCGCCAGGGTACCGTCGGACAGCAACACCCGTGATTCGGTTGAGCCACTATTCAGATCCGGCGTCAACAAGCCGGGTTCTGTCAAATCACCAGCCTGCGCCCAGAAGTTCTGCAATGCCAGGGCATCGTATGACAAGGACAAACCCTCACCCACATTAACCAGAAAAGCAGACCCGGTTAAACCGCCACCCGGAGCAGCCCATGGGTCCAATAACCATTCACCAACATTCCAGGTGTTTTGAATGGCCGCACAATTGGCTGGGACGCCGATCGGTCCATGGTCAACAAAGCCCGCTGCATCACCAGTGAGCGTTGCCATTTCTATGGCCAGAAAATAGCCCTCTCTGGCCCTGGCCAGGCTGCGGTTGGCCGGGTTCAGGTCTTCATCAATCACATAAGGTAAAAATTCCTGGCCCGCTTTGTTCAGGAATGGCGCACATGAAGTA
Source organism: Marinicella sediminis (assembly GCF_002000055.1). Lineage (GTDB taxonomy): Bacteria > Pseudomonadota > Gammaproteobacteria > Xanthomonadales > Marinicellaceae > Marinicella > Marinicella sediminis. The sequence continues at coordinate 295,305 of NZ_MVBD01000004.1, forward strand.
TCGGCTGACACATGAATGGCACTGGGCTCATTCACATGACCGGGAATGCTTGATACATAAGGAACCAGGGCTGCACTCCACACATCATAGGATGACAAATACACCTGGTAAGTGAGCACATCCAGACCCACATCTGCTTCATGAAAACTGATTTTGATGGCTTTGGGCTGGTCTGTGGTGTTGACCACAGAGTACAGGGTATTCAGGCCATTGTTCACTGTGTAATACGGAAAAATCAACACCTCTCCCAGGCCATTGGGGTTCAACTGAACAGCAGTCGAAGGGTGTGACCATGCCAGCATCAGCGCAGTCATTATCGGGATTCGTTTATTCATTAACAACACTCCTTTTCATAAAATTGATGGCAGGACCACCAGAAGTAAACACCTGCCAACTCTGGCCAGCCCTGTTTTTACGGACATCCGGAATGACGTTCAGTCCCACCATCCAACGATTGTCATTTGCTGACTTTATGGCCAACCCAATTAAAAACTTGTTCAGATTCCTCTTCAATGAGGGAATCATCTGGGAACCTCGGCCTCCGGTCCAGTCCCGACTATGACGGCTGTATCGATACAACCGTCATGCCGTACACATTCAGTTTTGGGTCGCAATGGCATCAACCCGGCCTTTGTGCATGAATAAGCTGCCATATTGGGCAAGCAAACCTTCACCGGCTCCGCCATTGGTGTATTGGTGCATCGCAAAACCTGTCACCGGCAGGCCTCTGAAGCCCATGCCAGATTCAGGAATCATCAGATTGCTTTCCATAAAGTCCAGCCTTGCCCAGCCATTTTCTGTGGCATGAGCTATTGATGGGGTGATGAGAGTATAAAAAGGATCTGCCCCCAGCAACCGACTGGAACCGGCTTGTGCAGCGCTTCCCGGTAAAATGAAAGACAACACATTGGTGACCAAACACAATTGTGGATTCGGAGGCGCTGGTGGGCGAATGCCAACGCCACCTGTAGAGACTGTTTCTTGCTGGGCTTCCCTGTCAAACATGTCCAGGGTATATTCGTCACAGGACGTCAAACCATTCCAGCGATGGGTAAACGGTGGTTTCGGCTGCCCTGAATTTGTGACCACATGATGGTGCTTGGTGGGAAACGACAACAACCATTCGGTTTGACCGTTGACAATGGTATCAAGGGCATATTCATTGATGACTTCAGTATTCATGAACAACGCAGAAACCGCTTCGTAGCCAGTGCCCCAATCTGAAACCGCCAGGGTACCGTCTGTCAATAACACCCGGGATTGCGTGGTCCCTGAACTGAGGTCCGGTAAAGCAGATCCAGGCTCGGTATGCTGGCCATCCTGTTCCCAGAAATTCTGTAGGGCGATGGCATCATATGACACCGAAACCCCTTCGGCCACGTTTACGATAAAAGCCGAACCAATCAGCCCGCCAGTGGGTGGGTTCAACGCATCAAACTGCCAGCTGCCGGTATTCCAGGACGCGCCGATGGCATTACAATTGTTGGGTATACCAGATTGATTGTGGCTGATGTGTGCAGCGGCCTCCCCAGTCAGTTCGCCCAGTTCGAGCGCTTCAAAATATCCAGTCCGCGCCCGCTCCAGACTTTTGTTGCTGGCAACGCGGTCACCATCGAGCGCAGAAGGCACAAACTTTTCTCCTGTCTTATCCACACGCGGCACGCAACTGGAGTCACCCGATACATGAATGACACTGGGTTCACCGTTGTGACCTGGCAAGAAAGAAACCGTTGGGCCCAGGGCCCCGGTCCACACATCATAGGCAGCCAAATAGACATTAAAAGACAGCATCATCAGACCTGCCTGACCCTCACGGAAGCTCACTTTCACCACTTTGGGACGCGCGGTGGTGTTGACCAGCGAATATGCTGTATTGAGGTTATTGTTCACCGTGTAATACGGATAAATCAATACCTCTCCTTCACCTTCTGGGTTGATTTGTACGGCTGAAGTAACCATCGACCACAGCAGCATCCAAGCCATCAGTGAACGGCAGTAAATGTGCTGCCTTTTCCCAATACGGGAACCTTGTAATAATTGTTTCATTACTCTGCCTCCATCACAGCCACCCGGCCTTTGTGGATAAACAGATTGGCATATTGAGCGAGCAAACCCTCACCAGCACCTCCATTACTGAATTGTTGCACCATAAATCCGGTGGCAGGCAATCCCCTGAAGCCTGTCCCATTGACTGGCACCATGCCTGGCGATGCCGGAAAACTCAGCACGCCCCAGCCATTTTCTGTAACCCTTGAATCAAAGTATGTGGCTGGTTCAGACAGATTATCAGATCCCAGAATGGCCGATACTTCATTGGCTGCCGTATAGGGCGGCAGCATCTCAATCACATTAGTGGTCAGGCACAGTTGCGGATCCTCTGGCGGTGGCGGTGGTGGATCAGCACAACATTGATATTGGTGTGATGTTGCAGTCTCCCGGTCATACAACATTGCTGTATATTCATCACAGGACTGCACCCCATCCCAGGCCTGGCTGAATGGTGCCAGAGCAGGACCTTCGGTGTTGGTGTGTAACGTTTTGGTAGGAAAACTCACCACCCATTCGGATTTACCATTGACGAAAGCATCGTACGCATATTCATTGTACAACTCCGCTTTCATCAACACCGCCGATACCGCCTCAATGCCGCTGGACCACTGGCTGACCGCTAAGGTGCCGTCTGCCAATAATACTTTTGATTCAGCGGTGCCACTGGATAAATCAGGCAACAAACTACCTGGATCAGTAAATACCCCCTGACCATCCCAGAAATCATTCAGTGCAATGGCGTCATAGGACATCGACAGCCCTTCAGCGACATTGATGATAAAGGCACTGCCAAGCAAGCCACCCTGCGGTTCAGTTGGTTCCTCCAGGGCCCAATCAAGGGTGTCCCAGGCAGCTTGGATGGCCGTACAGTTTGCCGGTACGCCAACGCCGCCATGATCCACAAAAGCAACAGCATTGCCGGTCAATTCACCCAGTTCCATGACTTGCATATAACCTTCAGTGGCCCTGGCCAGGCTGCGGTTGGCCGGGTTCAGATCCTCATCGATCACATAAGGCAAAAACTCCTGGCCAGCTTTGTTCAGGTATGGGGCACAAGAAGTATCCGGTGTGACATGAACAGCTGTGGGTTCATCCAAATGGCCGACAATGGTCGATTCAGTGGGAACGAGGGCACCGCTCCATACATCATAGGGTGACAGATAGACATGAAATGTCAGCACATGCAAACCCGCATCACCCTCATGAAAACTGACTTTGATGGCTTTGGCCTGTTCGGTGGTATTAACCACTGTATACATGGTGTTCAGGTAGTTGTTCACGGTGTAGTATGGGTAGATCAGGACCTCACCGAGTCCCCGGTCATTCACATGTACAGCCATCACCCGCAGTGACAACAACAACAAAACAACTGTTAAAAGGTTTTTATTCATTACGATACTCCCTGTCTTGACTGATCGAGTCAACTGCAAACCAAAACTGGTTTGAATCAATGGATATGCAAAGTCAGCAGACCCAAAGACCTGCGACCAAAGTCACCCATGTTTTGCACAGGGTGACAGTTCATAACATAGCATTTATCGCATTAAAATTTTGTTCACATTCCACTTGTTTTGGGTTGTACCTGATCATTTTTTGGCTTTTTTAAAGGCATCGGCCAAGGCACCTGCGAAGGCACCCTGGGGTGCACTGCTTTGCCGCCGGGGTGACCGTTGTTGGCGATGATTCTTCGCAGGCTTGCCTGTGGACTTGCGGTCACCGCCCCTGGCTGCCTTACCATCACCTGATTTGGCACTGAGGGAAATGCGCTTTCTGTTCGCATCCACCTCCAATACCCGCACCTTGATGACCTGACCGGCTTTGACCACATCTGCCGGATCTTTGACGTACTGATCAGCCAGTTCTGATATGTGTACCAGACCATCCTGGTGAACACCAATATCCACAAAGGCGCCAAAGGCGGTGACATTGGTGACCACCCCTTCCAGGCGCATGCCCACTGCCAGGTCTTTGATCTCATGAACCTGTTCGTCAAACCGGGCAGTTTTGAATTCACCTCGCGGATCACGTCCCGGCTTTTTCAATTCCTCGATGACGTCTTTGATGGTGGCCACGCCAAACTGGTCATTGGCAAAATCACGGGGATTGAGCTGACTCAATGGCCCCATTTGCCCGATGACTTGTTCAATCTGGCTGTCCATGTGCTCCAGCATGCTCTTCACCAAAGGATAGGCTTCCGGGTGCACGGCTGATTGATCCAGTGGTTGGTCGCCACCCCGAATGCGCAAAAAACCCGCGCATTGCTCGAACATTTTTTCGCCCAGGCGACTGACTTTCAGCAACTGTTTGCGGTTGGTGAAACTGCCATTGGCATTGCGGTAATTGACGATTTCCTGAGCCACAGAATCGCTGACACCAGCCACGTATTTCAACAGTGGTGCGGAAGCGGTGTTGACATCCACCCCGACTTTATTCACACAGTCCTCGACACAATCTCCCAACGCTTTGCTCAATTGGGCCTGGTTAACATCATGCTGGTATTGACCAACTCCAATGGCCTTGGGATCAATTTTCACCAACTCTGCCAGAGGATCCTGTAACCTTCGGGCAATTGACACCGCCCCACGATAGGATACGTCCAGATCAGGAAACTCAGCAGCCGCCAATGCCGAGGCTGAATACACCGATGCACCGGCTTCAGAAACCATGATTTTCTGGGCCCTGATATCGCTGTTTTGTTTGAGCAATTCTGCAGCCAACTGGTCGGTCTCTCTGGAGGCCGTGCCATTGCCAATAGCGATCAGTTTAACCCCGTGCTTTACACACATTTTAATCAGGGTTTGCTTGGCTTGTTCCCATTGTTTTTGAGGTGCATGAGGATAAATCACTGCGGTATCCAGCAATTTGCCGTTGTCATCCACCACCACGGTTTTAACCCCGGTACGGAATCCAGGATCCAGTCCCAAAGTCACCTGCCCACCGGCCGGAGCCGCCAACAACAGGTCTTTGAGGTTGCGGTTAAAAATCTGAATGGCGGCTTCATCCGATTGTTCGCGCAACACATTAAACAATTGCAGATTCAACTTGAGCAACAATTTGGCTTTCCAGGCCAGCTCAGTGGTTCGCTTCAACCAATCAGAAGACTCAATGTCCCAGCCGGTGCGTTTAACCAATCGGCCGATGGCCGGATGAATGGTTGTGTGTTCGTTCAATACATCACGATGATCAATGTTGACACTGAGCACGCCTTCATTGCGACCACGCAACAAAGCCAGCATGCGATGCGAAGGTATCTTGCTCACCGCTTCTGAAAAGTCAAAATAATCGGTAAAGCGACTGGCTTTTTTCTCTGTTTCCTGCCCCTTGATCACTTGAGCAATCACCACCCCCTGCTCCCATAACCATTCCCGCAACTCCTGTATCAGATCGGCGTCTTCTGCCAAATCTTCCAGGGCAATGTGCCGGGCACCTTCTAATGCAGCGGCCACATCGGCCACCTCTTTCTCAGCATCAACATAATCTGTGGCCAGCTGCTGTTCATCGGCTTTGGTGTCTGCGATGATGGCAGCCAGTAAAGGTTCCAGTCCGGCCTGTCTGGCTTTTTGCGCCTTGGTCTGACGTTTTTTCTTGTAAGGCAGGTACAGGTCCTCCAGGCGCGTTTTGGTCTCTGCTGCCATGATTGATTGTTTCAATCCCTCGGTCAGCTTACCTTGCTCATCAATCGCTTTGATGATGGACTCCCGACGGTCATCCAACTCGCGCAAATAACCCAATCGCTCTTCCAGCTGTCGCAGTTGGGTGTCATCCAGACCACCGGTCACTTCTTTGCGGTAACGGGCAATGAATGGGACTGTATCGCCACCATCCAATAACTCGACGGCGCTGGCTATTTGCTGGGTTTTGGCATTGATTTCTGCCGCAATGATGTTCACATGTTTGCTGTTGGCCACAATCAGATCTCTTTTGTTTGATTTGAAAAAGCCGGGCATTTTAGCATGCCATGATCACAACGTCATAACGGGATTTTTATCCCCTTCTCTGCCACTTTGAAACCTGCCGCCCTGACCTGCTCAGCAGCCTCGCTCTGTGGGTTGATCAGGGGGTTACTGTGATTAAAGTGAATGAAGAACACCTTGCTTTTTTCCGCTGCAGGCAAGTCTTTGAACAAAGCCATGCTTTCGGTGACAAACGGATGTGGGATTTCACTCATGTCCCGGTTAGGGATTTCACCATTGGCATAAAACGTCGCATCCAGAAAAGCCACATCTACCGCCTTGATTTCAGCCGTGATCTCACGTTCCCATAAATGCCATTTATCAATGTCGGGGATGAACAACACCTTCTGGTTCGGCCCGCTGATGACAAACCCCACGGTCTCAGTGAATTCATCCCGGTGCGGGACCAACAGGGGTCTGACGGTGATGTTGGGTGTCAGATGAATTGGCTGATTGGCGGTCAGGTCTTTCAGGGTGATGTTTTTCAGATTGACCAACTGGCTCCATGGGCCATTGCTTTGCAGGTATTGTTTGAAGCGCGGCATGACGTAGACAGGTGTTTCCCGGGTACCCGCTGCTTCACGGCCGAAATGCATCAGGCCTGTGTAGTGCCCCATGTGACCGTGGGTCAGCAACACCCCTGTCAGCGCATAATCACCATCAGGTGCCAGGGTGTGCAGGGCATACATTTGTTCGCGGATATCGGGAGTGGCTTCAAACAGGAATTTTTGCCGGTGTTGATGATCGACCAGCGCCAGTGAAGTGGCAAATTTGCGTTGTCTGGGTTCTTGCCAGCCAGGCATGCAATGTTGCTGGTAGCAATTCATTTGCGGGTAACCGGCATCTTGAGCGACGCCCAATACATGCAGGGATACCAGTCCATCTTTGTCCGCCTGTGCCTGACCAATCAATACCATCAGCAATAAATAGATTTTCTTCATAACCGAAACCTCTTTGCCCGTGAGTGAATGAGGCATCTTAGCATGAGACAGGCCATTAAAAAAATGACCTCTGGGGTTCGTTTCAAGGGCCAATGTGTGTCACAATCATTGTTTTCAAACTGGGCAAGAACAATGAAAAACTGGTTTTTAAAACCATTGCTTAAGGGCGCCTTGGTGACCATTCCAGTATTGGTCACCATTTGGGTGATATGGAGCCTGGTCAAATGGATTGATGGCCTGGGCAAAAAAGCCCTGGAACCGATACTGTTGGATCACCTGTTGTTTCCCGGCAGTGGACTGTTGATCATGGTGGTTTTGCTGGTGATGGTGGGCCTGTTGTTTCAATTCAACTTCATCAATTGGGTGTTCCGCCGGGTTGAAGGGTCTTTGCTGCAGTTCCCCCTGGTCAAAACCGTTTATTCTGCGGTCAAGGACCTGGCCGGTATGTTTGACAACAGTCAGCAAAAAGGCCAGCAAGTGGTACTGGTGGACATGAGCAACAGCGGCCTGGGCCATTTGGTGGGTATGGTCACCAACGATGATTTACCGGCTGCTTTTAATGACCTCAAACCAGTCAACAGTGAGGAGCCACCCCTGGTGGCGGTGTATCTGCCAATGAGTTATATGGTGGGTGGCTACACCATTCTGATCAGGCGTGATCTGGTTCGTCCGATCAACATGACTTTTGAGGAAGCCATGCGCTTTGCCATGACCGCGGGTGTATCGAAACAAGCGGTTGAAGAATCGGCTTCCGAAGGACCGCCATAACCAATTACCTTGAGCCGATTTTATTGACATAACCCACCCAAGAATCATGAAACTCACAATCAGACAACTGAGTGTCACCGGCATACTGGCTTTGATCTCGCTGGCCTTGCTTGTGGCCATATCTTACGAGTTACTCATGGGCAATGTTTTTGACCATGCGAGGGGCTTCTTGGCTCCCAGATTCTGGGTGCATGAAACCCTGGCCCTGACATTGGTTTTTATCAGCCTGGTGATTTTGACCGGAAATTTGCTCAAAGCCTGGTTATACAGTTTGTTGTTGTTGTGTCTGTTTCTCATGATCAACAATGAAAAGGTCATGGTCTTCGAAACCATATTCATGCCAGCTGACTTCATTTACATGACTGAAGCCATTCTGGCCTGGGATGCCCTCAAGTCATATTGGCTGCCATTGACAGCCGTTACAACGCTGCTGGTTGTGTGGATCTATTTTTGCGCCAAAATATCTGTGCTCTCAGTCAGCAACAAACACCGCTGGGTTTTACTGGCGATGTGTTGTGTGTTGCTGGTAACAGTCAGGGTGTTTGACGATGAGCTCAAGAAGAAGCTGCGCTCTTATCAGTTCAAGGAAACCGATTCTCACATGATCAGACATGCCATGAAAAATGGTTTTCTCAGTGTATTTGTACTGAATGTGCTGTTGCCCGAAAAGGCCATCGAGCCACCCGGTTATTCAGCCAGCACCATGAATGCGCTGATCGAAAAATACACTTCCGGGCATTCTAAATCCACCAACGGTAACAAACCTGATGTGATCATATTTTTTATTGAAGCCTTCACTGACCCGCTTCAATCCGGCTTAAAAACCACCCAAGATCCAATTCCTCATTTCAGACACCTGAGCACAATGCATGCATCAGGCCATACCCTGGCACCAGTGATTGGCGGACGTTCAGCCAATTCAGAATTTGAGTTACTCAGTGGCATGAGTATGCGATTCCTCAATCGGTTCTCAATTCCATACATTGATCACCTGAATCGCCCGATCGATGGTTTACCCCAAATGTTTCGTAGGCTGGGCTACCAGACACATGCCATTCATGTTGCCAGCCTGGCATTTTTTAATTACCTGACAGCCTATCCTAATCTTGGCTTTGAGTTTATTTCAACCATCAGAAATCATCCCGACAGTCAATTAGATGTGGCTCGCAGGTTTCCTGATGAGGACTCTCTGGTAAACAGAATCATTGCCACCACCGAGCAACACAATGGACCACATTTCATCTTTGCATTCCCCAATTCAACCCACGGTTTTTGGGACTACCCTCAATACCTTGAATCTGATCTCGATGTCATCGATCCCAATTTTGGTCATGCCAGGGATGCCGTCAAAACCTACATCAACGCCCTGCAAAAAGCAGATCTGGCCATTCATAAGCTGATCACCCACTACGCACAGGTTGATCGTGAAACCATCGTGCTGATTCTTGGAGACCATTACCCAAACATCATTCCATACCTGAGCAATAACCTGAAACACCAAAAAAACCTCAATGGACCATTACAGGTTCCTGATGATTTAAACGACCTGGACTTCTATAAATACATGAGAACCCACCATCCTGAAGTGTTTCATGTCGCATTGCACAAAGTACCTTATGTGATGTGGACCAACTTCAGCAATGATGCCGAGCAGCTTGATGTCAGCATGAACCTGTTACATCAGAGAATCCTCCAAGCTGTACCAGCACAAAGAAGCCCATTTCAACAGCTCAATCACCAATTATTTAATCAAATGCCTGAATTTTCGATCGTGGTTAACCACGCTGGCCTTTTTCAAATGAATGTCCCGGATCAGCTCAGGGAACTGGTCGATGACTTTCAATTGTTTCAGTATGACATGCTGCATGGTGACAATCATTACGCCGAATGGTTGGCCAATAGCAGTTGGCAGGAACCCGCACGCTGATGTAGACAGTGGTGGGGTCATCAAGTATCATGCCGTTATCTCAATTACCAGACGAGTCATATGGCTGAATACATCTACACCATGATGGGCGTGAGCAAAACCGTGCCGCCCAACCGTGAAATCATCAAAGACATTTCTCTTTCGTTCTTTCCAGGCGCTAAAATCGGTGTGCTGGGCCTGAACGGGGCCGGTAAATCCACCGTACTGCGAATCATGGCAGGTATAGACAAAGAATTCAGTGGTGAAGCCAGACCCCAACCAGGCATCAAAATTGGCTACCTGCCTCAGGAACCACAATTGGATGATGACCAGTCAGTGCGTGAAAACGTCGAAGCTGGCATGGGTGATGTCAAACAATTATTGGCAGATTTTGATGAGATCAACATGAAATTTGCCGAACCCATGAGCGACGATGAGATGAATGAACTGTTGGCCAGGCAGGCTGAACTTCAGGAACAAATCGATACCGCCAACGGCTGGGACATGGACCGCACGATGAACATGGCTGCTGAAGCACTGCGCCTGCCTCCCTGGGATGCCGAAGTGAAAAACCTCTCTGGTGGTGAAAAACGTCGCGTGGCTTTGTGCAAGCTGTTGTTATCTTCGCCAGACATGTTACTGCTCGATGAACCAACCAACCACCTGGATGCCGAAACCGTGGCCTGGCTGGAACGCTACCTGCATGACTTCACCGGCACCATTGTGGCGGTCACGCATGATCGGTATTTCCTGGACAATGCCGCCGAATGGATTCTTGAACTTGACCGCGGTCATGGAATCCCCTGGAAAGGTAATTATTCGTCCTGGCTGGAACAGAAGGAAAAACGCCTGGAACAGGAAGCCAAGCAAGAACAGGCTCACATGAAAACCATCAGGCATGAGCTGGAATGGGTCCGTTCGAATGCCAAAGGCCGCCGCACAAAATCCAAGGCCCGACTCAAACAATTTGAAGAGTTACAATCCAAAGAGTTCCAGAAACGCAACGAAACATCACAGATCTATATCCCGCCGGGACCCAGACTGGGTGAAAGTGTGATCGAGTTTGATCATGTCTCCAAAGCATTTGGTGACAAATACCTGATCGATGATTTGTCTTTCAAAGTGCCACAAGGTGCCATCGTTGGGATCATCGGCCCCAATGGGGCAGGTAAATCCACCCTGTTCAACATGATCGCCGGAACCGAACAGCCGGATGAAGGCAGCATTGCCATCGGCCCGACTGTGGAATTGGCTTATGTGTCACAAAGCCGGGAGGACCTGGGTCATGACAAACCCCTCTGGGAAGAAGTCGCTGATGGCGAAGAAGTGATCAAAGTGGGGAACTATACCCTGCCCGCCAGGGCCTGGCTCAGCCGCTTCAATTTCCGCGGTGCCGATCAACAAAAACAAGTCAAACACCTCTCAGGTGGTGAACGCAATCGGTTACAACTGGCCAAAGTGTTGAAACTGGGCGGTAATGTGTTGTTACTGGATGAACCAACCAATGACCTGGATGTGGAAACGCTGCGGGCACTGGAAGAAGCGCTGCTGAATTATGCCGGATCGGTGATGGTAATTTCCCATGACCGTTGGTTCCTTGACCGCATCGCCACCCACATTCTGGCCTATGAGAACAATTCACATGTGGAATTTTTTGAAGGCAATTACACTGAATATGAGCAGGATTACAAAAACCGCCATGGCAAAACCCTGCAGCCAGAACGGATCAAATACCGACCGCTGAAAAAATAACAGCACGATAAAACCGTGTTATCAGGGGCTGCCAGGCAGCCCCTGAAGACAGCGTTCATCGGCATATAAACCAAACCACTGCAGACAAGTCTTTTGCCAATTGCAGTACCATTGAATACGCCTGCAATCCACTATCACTGTTGATTTCACTTAACCCTCACCACTTTATTGGTTAGAATAATTGGACTTCATACTGACCAATGAACCATGCAAGCAACCAACCTGACATTCATTTTATCCCTGTTTTTACTGACTGTACTCAGCCCTATGGCGTCAGCCAAAGTGGTGTACCCTGAGGCCTACGCCGGGCTTAACCCACAGGCATATCACCCCATCACTCTGGTGGCCAATAAGACAGGTGGGCTCAGCTATCAGTGGCAAAATACCCTCATTGAAGTACCTGAAGCACAACTCAATAAATCGGCCACCTCAGCGAATCAAAGCTTCATCCAAAACATCAAAGGTGGTGTGATCAAAGCCACCGCAGGCACCAACAGCTTGTTTGGTGACATGCATGTGGACAACACACATTACATCCTGACCACCAATCAATCTGGCATTTGGGCCGTGGAACTGCCTGATCATGGTGTCCAATACAATGACTGTGGTCTGGATCATCAGGCTGAGCACACCAACCTGACAGCCGCTGCTGAGTCAACCAACAGCAAAGCCGCCGGCACCATCATTGATGTACTGATGCTTTATGATCAGGCCATTGCTGATCGTTATCCAGGCGCATTGCTGCAAGCCCGGGTTGACCAGTATTTCTTCATCTCAAATCAAGCCTATGCCAATTCAGGGCTTGACCTGGCGGTTCGGCAGGTTGGTCTTGAACAAGTGGGTTATGACCTGGATGATGCCAACATCAACCTCTTAAACCTGTTGCAAAGCGCATTGTCACTGGGAGTGGGATCTCATGGGTTACAAAATGTGCCGCAACTGTATGCCGACAGTGGCGCCGACCTGGTGATCTTTTTGCGGACCCACAACATCGAAACCCGCGGCAATTGTGGCATTGCTTTTTTTCCCGTTTCAACAGCCCAAAGTAATTTTGACCCCAGCTATGGAGTCAACATCATGGCCGATGGCATGAGCAGTTGGTCGGTTTGCACCGATCAGTTGATGGTTCATGAAATTGGTCATAATCTTGGCGCCGGGCACCACAATGAGAGCCAACAAAACAGGTACATTCCAGATGCGGCAGGGTTTGCCAAATTGGGTCAATTCGGTACCGTGATGGGTTCATTTGGTACCGGCCAACCTGATCGTTTTTTGGAACTGGACTACTTTTCTAATCCCGCAGTACAATGTGGTGGCGGCCCCTGTGGTATCGAAGGTCAGTTCAACAACGTCAACGTCATCAATCAACTGAAGGGACCTGTGTCTGCTTATCAGGCTGCTGTTTCACCGGCACCACTGCCACCAGATTTCACCACTGCGCTGATTGACCAGGATGGAGATGGTGTGCTGGACAGGGATGATGAATTCCCTTTTGATGCCAATGAATCCATCGACAGCGATGGAGACGGTGTGGGTGACATCAGTGATGTCTTCCCGGCCCTGGCAAGCGAACAGATTGACACCGACAGTGATGGCATCGGCAACAACAGTGATTTTGACGACGATGGCGATGGCATTCTGGATGTCGATGACGCCTTCCCGCTGAATCCCAATGAAGTCAGCGACAGTGACCAGGACGGCTATGGAGACATCAGTGATGCCTTTGTGTTTGAAGCATCAGAACACCTTGATTCTGATAACGACAACATCGGTAACAACGATGACATTGATGATGACAATGATGGTGTGGCTGACCTGGACCTGGTCGGTCAGGACATCCTGGTGATCAGTGTGGGAAATAACCGCATCCTCAGATTCGACGCCCAAACAGGGCTCTCAAAGGGTCTTGAAGTGTTACCTGAAGATGGCTTGTTCACCTTTCAGTCAGACCTGACTTATGATGATTTCACCAACCAGTTATTTTTCACCAGTGCCAGTTCGGTGCAACTGATGGACTTGCAAGACCCTTATGGTTCGCCCAGCGTTTTGATCCCACCCTACGCCAACACAGGCGCTCAACTGGGCACCGGATTTCCGACTGCTTTGCATGTCAGCAACGACCGCAACCTGATCACCGCCAAGTTGCGGGGCACCTCACTGGATGCATACTCGTACAGTAACATCGACAAGCCAAGCCAATTCTTTTATGCTGGTTTGAATGGCGTGAACAGCGAAAACATCATCGCCATCAAACAACACCAAGAGCACATCTATTTACTGGGTCTTGAAACTGAAATTTACCGGGGTCAGGTCAACGGTGGAACATTCGCTTCACTGGGCGTTGCCGATAAAACCTGGCTGGTCGACCCCTATGACTTCGTTATAACTGATGATGATCGTTTATTACACACCGATCAGGGCCGTAACAAAGTGGTCATCACCGACCTCAGTGATGTCAGTTTTGGCGGCATTTTTGCTGACCTCGTTCCCCTCGGCTATTCCAACCCAACAGGCATTGATCTGACCAACGATGGTCGGGTGCTGGTCACCGCCACTGATCAAAATGCGATTTTGTCTTTTGATCTGGACACCGGTGAATTCCTCGGCACACTGGTTGCAGGCTTTGGTCTGAACCAACCCCATAAATTACTGGTAGTTCCGCAACTGAAGGACCGGTTTCATAAAGACGCTGATAAAGTCCTCAGACCCAACGCCGGCAACTGGTACAACCCCGCCACTGCAGGGCGTGGCTTCAACATTGGCATTTTCAATAACCGCTTACAAGTTCTGTGGTTCACTTTTGACGAAGACGGTTTACCTGTATGGTACACTTCTGCAGGCCTGCTTGACGGCCACAACTACAGTGCCGAATTGCTCAGGTCTGAACTGATCAATGGCACACCAGAATTTGAAATCGTTGGCCAGCTTGAGATTGAATTTATCAATGAACGACAAGCCACTGTGGATTGGCAAATCGGGGCATTCAGTGATTCAGAACCCCTCGAGTGGTTTCAGTTCAGTCTGGAACCCGAACTGGAATACCTGACCGGCATGTGGAGCCGCCCTGACACCCCTGGCTGGGGATTGGCAGTGACCACCAATGGTGACAAAACCGTCAGCATTCCATTTGTGTTTGATGACAATGGTCAGCCCCGCTGGGCGATCAGTGATGTGGCCACTGGTAAACAACCTTTTGTGTTCAACATGGGCACATCCTTCAGTGACAGTTTATGTCCTTCCTGTACCGGCAACACGCCACCTGAAATCACCTTGTCCGGAACCATGGGGCTGGATTTATCAGACCAGGCATACTGGGACAGCGACATCACCTGGCCTGATCCCATTCCGGGCAGCTGGTTGTTGGATCAGACCGAACTGGTGAGAATCTCCAGCGCAGCCACCCGGCCCAGATAAATCTACAAAAAAACCCACCTGAAGATGATTCAGGTGGGTTTGTGGTTTACAGTGAAACCGCAGTTATTCCTTGATGCCTGCCAATTTCAGCAGAAAGGTATAATCCTGGGCCGTTTCTTTGAAATATGAGAATCGACCTGAAGCACCACCATGACCGGTGTCCATGTTGGTGCGGAGCAAGACCAGCTTGTCATTGGTTTTCATTTCTCTGAGCTTGGCCGCCCATTTGGCCGGCTCCCAATATTGTACCTGGGAATCATGTAAACCAGTGGTGATCAGGATGTTCGGATAATCCTGTGCTTTGACCTGATCATATGGCGAGTAAGACAACATATAATCATAAGAATCTTTGTTCTTTGGGTTGCCCCATTCATCAAATTCACCGGTGGTCAAAGGAATGTCTTCATCCAGCATGGTGGTAACCACATCGACAAAGGGAACGGCAGCAATCATACCGTCATACAACATACCATCCAGATTGGCCACCACACCCATCAATAAGCCACCGGCACTGCCACCCCAGGCATAAACCCGTTTGGCATCTCCAATGTTTTGTGCCAGCAGTGCTTTGGTGGCATCAATGTAGTCAGTGAAGGTATTCATTTTATTGAACATCTTACCGTCTTCATACCATTGGCGGCCTTTGGCCTGAGAACCCCTGATGTGGGGAATGGCATAGATGAAACCACGATCCAGCAATGACAAGCGGCTGAGTGAAAACCGTGGGTCTATGGAAGACCCGTATGAGCCATAGGCATAAACCAGCAACGGCCTTTTATCCAGTTCACCCATGCCTTTTTTATACACCATGGAAACCGGGACCATGGCGCCATCACGGGCTTCTATTTCCAGTCGTTTGGACTGATAGTCTTCGGGATCGTATGCGCCATTGATTTTATCCTGCTTCAACAACGTTTTCTCATCACTGTCGAGGTCAATTTCCAGCACACTGCCCAGCTGTGTCAGTGAGTCATAGTTGTACCGCATGGTGTTGTGATCCTGCTGCGGGTTGTATGCCACACTCATGGTATAGGCCGGCTCCTCAGACTGAATCAGTTTGCTCTCGCCGGTTTCCCAATTCATCGCTTTGAGGTGTCTGATACCGTTTTTACGTTGTTCAACCACCAGCCAGTCCTTGAATGTTTCCAGGTCATAAATCAGGGTCTCATCATCATGAGGCACCACTTCCTGCCATTGGTCTTTGTTACCAGACTCGCCAATGGGCGCTTTCATGACCCGCGAATTCAATGCCTGCCAGTTGGTTTTAATGACCCACTGGCCATTAAAGTCTTCAACCGTGTACTCATGTTTTGGCTCTCTGGGTAAAACAGATTGAAATTCACCTTGCGGATCATCTGCAGCAAGATAAAAAATTTCAGTGAGGGTGGTCGCTCCGGCATAGATCATGATGTAATCTTTGGAACGAGAGGTATACGCAGCGATATAGAAGGTGTTATCTGGTTCTTCATACACCAGCACATCGTCGTCAGTCGCTGTGCCCAGTTCATGGCGGAACACCTGGTATGGTAACAAAGTGGTTGGGTGTTTTCGGGTATAGAACACAGTCTTGTTGTCTTTCGCCCAGGCGATCGATCCGGTGGTGTTTTTGATCACATCATCAAGCATTTCTCCGGTTTCCAGATCTTTAAACCGCAAGTCATATTGCCGGCGACTGACGGTGTCTTCGGAAAACGCATAGATTTTATGATCGTGACTGACACTTTGGCTGTTAGAAGCATAGTAAGCATGGCCTTCAGCCAATTTATTCACATCAATGAGGATTTCCTCATCAGCATCCATGCTGCCTTTTTTACGGGCATAGATGGGGTATTCCTGACCTTCGGTGTATTTACGGTAATACCAAAAATCATCGATTTGATAAGGAACCGACTCATCATTCTGCACAATGCGGTTAACAATTTCGTTGTATATCCGGTCAGTGAACGCTTCTGAGTCAGCCATCTGCCCTTCGGCATACGCATTTTCGGCATTCAGGTAGGCCAGTACATCCGGATCTTCCCGGGTGTCATCTCTGAGCCAGTGGTAATTATCTGTGCGTTGGTCTCCATGGATTTCAAACACATGGGGTCTTTTTTCGGCCATTGGTGGTTGCGGTGAATTCATGACAGTTTCTGTTTCCTGGTTGGTGGTGGGTGCAGCTTGTTCTGCAGCCGTGTCGGTCTCTTCGGCGGGTTGCTGCTGACAGGACAGCAGGCTGAAAACGGCCAGACAAAGCAGTGGTTTTTTCATGTTATTCTCTGGGTAAATCGCCATAGCATACAATGATTAAACCCCGAATACAGGTGCCGGAATGAAAAACATGACTAAAGTAATGACTTTTTGTAATGAAAAAACAAAACCAGGGTCTTTATTGCCATGAGTGCGAAAGAACGAAAATTCGACGCCCTGCTGGGCATTTACTATGAGGACCTTTATCGGTTTGCTTATTGGCTCGGTAAAGATGAGCAAATGGCCAGAGACCTGGTTCAGGAAGCTTACCTGAGGGCCTGGCGGGCAATTGATTCACTGAAAGATGAAAAAGCAGCGAAAAGCTGGATCTTTACCATCCTCAGAAGAGAATTCGCCCGTCAGTTTGAAAAAAAGATTCCGCCGATCAACTCCCTGGATGACATGGTCGTTGATGTGGAGGATAAAAACCACACCCAACCGGATGAATTAATGGACATCAACATCACCCGTCAGGCGATGATGAACCTTGAGCCAAAATATGCCGAGCCGTTGATCTTACAAGTCATCGGAGGATTCAGCTGTGATGAAATCGCTGAACAACTGGACATCAGTTCCAGCGCAGTGATGACCCAACTGTTTCGTGCCAGAAAACAACTGACCGCACATTTAAGCAGGGAGAGTAAAATAGGAAACAAAGCATGATGAATTATTTTGAATTTAAAAAAATACTGGATGCCGACCCATATTCACAAAATCCGGATTTCCTGGCAGCCAAAAACAGCGACCTGAGATGCCGCAAAGCCTATCAGCAAGCCATGGAACAGGAAGCAGTGATCAATCAGGCACTGAAGATTCCGGTGCCAGAACACAACATAGAACAGATTCGCTTCCGCCAGTCAGAACACAGACAACGCCAATTCAGAACCCGGTTGCTGGCCATGGCAGCCTCAGTCACCATGGTTTTTGGCGCCAGTCTGTTTTATCTGAGCAATGACCGCTCATCGGAGTTGGAACAATTTATCCAGGATGCCTTACTGATGGAGCCTGCGGTGTACATGTCCGATCAACAAATACCCCAAGCTGAATTGGCTCCGCTGTTTGCCAGCATCAACACAGCACTGGATGGCGATCTCGGCGAAGTCCATTTCATGAAGTTGTGCCCAACCCTCAATGGAAAAGGTGCCCGCATGGTGGTTATGAACGAACTGAACCAGCCCATCACCGTGCTGTACATGCCCAACTCTCCTGTTGAAGAGGCCATCAACATGGAGATGGCAGGTTTCAAAGGTAAAATTGTCGCATTAGAACAAGGGTCTGCAGCCATCATTGCCAGACCTCATGAAAACACTGCACAAATTGAAGCCAGTCTCACCAATAGCCTTAAACCATTGATCAACTGAACCACCACAGACCGTTTCCATCGCGGTCTGTGAATCCCCGCCTCAGCCATCCCGCGGTTCAACCACGCTTTGTGCCTTTTTGTTAAATCAGTCAAATAAGCCATGACTTTGAATTCCCCCGTTGTTAAAATCGCTGTCAGTACATTTTTTTCGACAGGGGATACCCATGAAAAACCACAAAACCACATTGTTGGTGGCTGCCATGATGGCGGCCTGTTCGGCTGGCGCTCAACAGCCAGCAACCGTTTCTGGATCAGAGGATCAGATCAATTTTGCCTATGCCGGTGACGACACCCGTCTGGGAATTGGCATTGACAATGAAGGTGAAATCATTGGTGAATTCCTCAAGTCATTCAACACCAGCTGGCAAAGCAACTGGATGGGAGAGATCTGGCTGTCTGATGGTGCCGGCGGCCTGAAGCTGGACTACCATCGCATCGCAGGTGCCAATGAAAAAGGCGACCTGATTAACAATGAAGACAACATCCGCATCTGGAAGTACTTTGCAGCCATCGACCAGAATACCTTTGATGACCAAAAATTCACCATTGGTTTTGGTTCCGAAGTCAAAGATCGGTTTTGGAACGTCAATTTCAGTTCAGCAGTGACCGGTTCTCGTTTGGTTAACCAATCAAGCAATTCAGTGACCACAGATATTTTTGGTCAACTGGACGGCCGGGACTTTGTCCAGGCACAAACCATTGAGACCATCATCAGAAATTATGAGCACCCCTATGACTGGGGACTGGGTGGCCGGCTCGGCAAATTCTTTGAAGGCTCGCTGGTTCGCTTAACCGGTGGACTTGATTATGAACAGGGTGACTTTGATTCAGATCAATTCACCGGCAGCCTGAGCCTGGAAAAATACTTCAAAAACACCGGACACAGCCTGGCACTGTCAGTGGAACAAATTGAAAAATCCGGAGACTTTGAAACCAACAAATCCGATACCCGCGCCAACCTACTTTACCGCTATGATTTTGGCCAGTCTTACTTGCCGACCACTGTGGACGAAGAAGTTCAGGTGGTTGATGAAGATCGCTTGAAACAATTACAGCTGGACAATCGTCAGCTGGTACAAAACAAAGTTGATTTATCATCCATGGCCTTTTTCGATCTGGATAAATCGGTGATACGAGGTGATGCAGCCGCTGAACTCAAGTCCCTGGTTGAGCAAATCAAGCAAACCGAACTGGCCAGCAGCATCAACATCGTTGGACATACCTGTGACATCGCGTCAGAAAGTTACAACCTTAAACTTTCCAAACGCCGTGCCAACAGCGCCAAAGACTTTTTTGTCGAACATGGCATCAGTGCTGACATCATCCAGACCAACGGCATGGGCGAATCACAACCCGCTTTTGATAACGATGGCCCTGATAAACCCAAAAACCGTCGCGTTGAAATCACTTTCCTGACCATTGAAAACGATTACATTGAGGTTGACATCGCTGATGAAGACATGCCCATGAAATGGGTTAAACGTAAAGTTGATGCTCCTGCTGCCTGGATCAACCGCGCATTGCGTAACCCAGCTCAACACAAACGCACTGTGGATGTTTATAAATACCAGGAAACAGAAACCAACACCACCCTTGGTGAGGTCATCTTTTTAAACGCTGACCCGGTTGCCAATGACGATGGGCTGACCATTGAACGTAATTCCTCAGGTGTGATCATAGATGTCCTGGCCAATGACTCTGACAGCGATGAAGGCGATGTACTGACCATTGAATCTACCACTCAGGCCAGCAACGGCACCGTGGTTAACAACGGCAGCGTACTGACATACGTGCCCAACAATGGCTTCATTGGTTCTGACTCATTCAGTTACACTGTGGTTGACGGAGAAGGTGGATCAGCCACTGCCACCGTTAACATCACCGTGATCAACATTGCCCCGGTCGCTGCTGATGACAGCATCAATGCAGAATCCGGTCAAGCCGTGAACATCACCGTACTTGACAACGATGTGGACCAGGATGGAGGCGTGCTCAGTGTGGTGGGTGTTACCCAACCTGCCAATGGACAGGTTACCATCAACAATGATGGCAGCATCACTTACCTCTCAGCTACTGGCTTTGAAGGCAGCGACAGCTTCACTTACACCATCAGTGATGGTGATGGCGGTGAATCCACGGCGACGGTCAATGTTACGGTGTTGTCACCCAATACGGCACCAGTGGCCAACGATGATGCCTACTTCACCCCCATGAACATCTCACTGACCATCAACCCGCTGGACAATGACACTGATGCCGATGGTGATCTGCTGACACTGGTTTCAGTCAACACCGATGGCGCTCTGGGTTCAGTGATTGATATCAATGCCGATGGCACCATCACCTATGTACCGCCAGCAGACTGGTGTGGACTGGACAGCTTCACTTACACCGTCACTGATGGCCGGGTTCAGGTCACAGCCACCGTTACTGTGGAGGTACTGGACTGACCAAATGAACGAAGCATTACAACAAAAATACCTGGCTTCATTCAATGACAAAATCGAACTCATGGAACAAGCACTTGCCGGTCATGACCGGCAAGTGTTGATCCAAAAGGTTCATCAATTGGCCGGTTCCAGTGGCAGCTATGGCTATGAAACCTTATCAGCACGTTGCACTCAGATCGAAGAGATGTTGATGTCTGATGACTGCAATGATGACCAGCTTGTTGAACTGTTTGAACCATTGCTTACCATGATGAAAGAGTTGTGCAGTAAAAACGTTGATACCGCCGGCTGAACACCCTCCGCAGATAGCAGTTACAGGCATCAACCGCTGATGCAGCAGTCAATCAAATCCGATTGGAACCCATCTATACCGTTACTCAACAACCCAGGCAGATGCTTTTCACAACCCGTGATGAGCATCTTGCTGAACTGAATGCATGCTTCAACTTATTGACTGGTATTACAAACTGCCGGACAAACTGCTCATACGAACAGTTGATATCACACCTGTGGACGCTGTCAAAAGACCTTGTCAGAAAGCAACAATGAATCAAACCAGCGCTCAGACGACCCTGCTACTGATTAGCCGCAATCAGGCGGGTTGTTGTTCCATGTCATCAGCCGGATCGGATTGATTGGGTTGATCCTTTTTGGGCAGATAACGCAACCAGATAAGCCACACCACCAGCGCATCCAGAATGATCAGCGCCTGCCACAAATACAGGTGAAACCAGTCAAACCACACCCGATCCCATTGCAGCAGATAAAACAATGAAATGATGCGCACTGAATTCAAAGCCTGAATGGCAATAAAGCCCCAAAACAACCCTTTGAGTTTGTAGAAAAATGAGGAAGGGAAAGCGACCACAGCCGCAAACAGGATGATCATGGCTTCAACACCATTACACCCGGGGGCAATTTGAATACCTTGATTGGTCACTGCGTCCCTGATCACATCACCTTCGGCAATCACATTGGGGTCAAACAATTGAATCAGCCAACTACAAAAAGTGGCAATCAAAGAGGTAAATGGTAACACCACTGCCTGCCTGACAGGCTCATAAATCTCCAGCATAAACAGACTGACAATGAGGGTCATGAACAGCAATGAAAATCTCAGCATGGGCAGTTAAAGTGGTCAAAAAAAAGCATTGTACCAAAAACCTGAAAACTTTCATCAGGCTAGATTATATGAGCCAGCGATTTACAATCAATTAATCCTTAATTAACGACTTCTTAACAGAAATGTTAGTAGAATTATTTTTAACGTCAGAGTTCTCCAAATAATTTTGACTTTATCTGGGCATCATTTGAATACCCAAGGCGTTTGAGCAAACACCTTGGGTTTTTTTTTGCCAACCCAACAGAAAACCCAACCCAAAAATGAGACCTAAATGTTATGAAAATACTGGTAGTTGAAGACAACACGGACATCGCAGCGAACATCGTTGATTACTTTGAAGACCGCGATCACATCGTTGATTACGCTGGTGATGGCATCACTGGCCTGCACCTGGCCATCACCAATGATTTTGATGTCATCATCCTGGACCTGATGTTACCAGGTATGGATGGCCTTGATTTGTGCAAAAAACTGCGCAAAGATGCCAAGAAAAACACCCCTATCATCATGCTGACAGCCCGCGATACCCTCGAACAAAAACTGGAAGGCTTTGAATTTGGTGCCGATGATTATATGGTCAAACCCTTTGCTTTGCAGGAACTCGAAGCTCGGGTCACCGTACTGGGCAACAGGAAAAAACAAAACCTCAACAGAATCCTCACCGTCGCAGACCTGGAATACAACCTCAACAGCCTCACCGTGAAACGGGATGGCAAACAGCTGAAAATGAACCCCACGGGATTGAAATTATTACAAATCCTCATGGAGGCCAGTCCATATGTGGTTCCCCGTGAAGAACTGGAGGTTAAGGTCTGGGGCGAAGAGATGCCTGACTCTGACTCACTTCGGGTACACATCCACGGCTTGCGAACCACCATCGACAAACCTTTTGACAAAAACCTGATCCATACCAGACATGGCATTGGATACCACGTATCGGACCCGGATGAACTTTCGGAGTAGCATCAAAAGCCGGATCATCATTGGTTTTCTGGCTTTCAGTACATTACTCACCACGGTCTTTGCCATCAGTTCCATCACCATCCGGCAAAGCTTGCAGACTGACCTGATTGCACAAACCATCCAGGAAGACCTGGATGCATATATGCTGCGGGTCAGTGGCAACCCACAGGTCATCAGTGAAGAACCGGTTTCCAACAATGTGGTGGGCATCATCACCACGCCGGATAATTTTCACCTGGACCTGCCACTGCATTATGCCGACCTGGATGAAGGGACACATGTCCTTCAGGAAGACAGTAAAACCTATATTGTGGCGGTGAACAAACGACACCAGGTGGATGACCAGCCAGTCTGGGGTTACATCAAATACGACATCAGCCACATGGGACAGAACAACCAACCACTGTTGATGGCTTTTGCGCTGATGTTTCTGGTGTTTCTGTTGTTGGCTTATTTACTCGCCATTTATGTGTCAAAAAAAGCGCTCAAACCTTTGAGCAAACTGGCCGCGAAACTGGAAAACCTGTCCAATGACATCCACATTGAACCATTGGCACCCCACTTTCATGAAGATGAAGTCGGTCAGATTGCCAAAGCACTGGATGCCTATGCACAGAAACTCACTGATTACGTTATTCGCGACAAAGAATTCAATGCCGACGTCAGTCATGAACTGAGGACCCCGCTGACTGTCATTCGCAGTACCGTTGAATTGATCAAATCCAACCCCAAAATCACCACCAAAGAACTGGATCGCATCAACCGCATTGAACGGGCTGCCAAACAATCATCTGAACTGACCGAAACCCTGCTGCTACTGGCCAGGGAGGAACGCAAGGAACATCCTGGGCACGAACGAACCCAGCCGGGACTGATCATCCGTAGCATCCTGGAGGGGTTTGAGCCCACATTGAAACTGAAACCGGTAAAAACCAAAATCACTGAGAATGACTGGTTACAGGTCAAGGCGCCAGAATCGGTGGTTTCTGTTGTGCTGAGCAACCTGATCGGCAATGCCATCAAATACACCACCGAAGGGACTGTGCACATCATTTTGAACAAAGACCACATCATTGTGGAAGATGAGGGGATTGGGGTCAATGAATCTGAGCTGCCCAAGCTTTTTGATCGGCATTACCGGGTCGGCAAGTCCAACAGCAAAGGATCGGGCCTTGGATTAGCTATCGTCAAAAGGTTATGCGACCTGTATAATTGGGACATTGAAATCAAACGCAACAACACGACTGGTTTATCAGCCAAACTCACATTCCGTTGAATGGCAGTATGGCCTGGCCATGGTGATTAGCCCATTGCATGCAGCAGACACGACTTATACGGACGAATCAAGTGAACCAAAGACTTTCTGAATCAGCCAGAAAAATCATACAGTGCTGCCGCCAGGGAGATGTTGATCAGTTACAAAAACTGCTCAACAGCGGGGTGGACATCAATGACGTCAGTCATGGCGATTTCGTGCCATTGAACACAGCTCTGAAACATGGCCGCTGGAAAATTGCCCGTTATTTGTTACAACAAAATGCCGTACCCGGACATGCCGACCAACCCGCGCTGATCGCGGCCACCCAGTATCCCAAAGACATGACCACCGGGATTGAATTGATCTTCAGACACACTGGCAACCTGGATGTAACCGACAAAAACGGCCGCACGGCATTGATGACGGCCTGTCTGCTGGGACATGAAAAGAAAGTCAAGTTTCTGTTACAGGACACCGACAACATTCAGGCCAGGGATGAAATGGGTATGAGTGCATTCCTTGATGCCATCATCAGCCAATCTCCCAGCATTGTTGAGACCCTCATTGCCCGAGGCGTTGATGTTCACGAAACCAATCTTGAAGGGGACAATGCCCTGATGATTGCCATTCAGACCCCGACACCCAACATCAAAGTCATCAAACGGTTGCTGGAAGAAGATGTGGACTGCTGCCATAAAAACCAGCATGGCCGCACGGCATTTGATGTGGCTGCCAGAAAACACCCACACATTCAAAAATTATTTGTCACCAAACTGGAGGCCGATAAACAGCTGGAATTGCCGTTGTTTGACACCGGTGAAAAACAATCCATCGATGAAAACCCCCGCCCCACCAAAGCAGTACCTCAGGACAAAAACACCCCCAAAGCCAGCGCATTCCCCACAGAGGCCTGGTTCTCTGCGGTATCAGGTGGTAACCTAGGCAAATTAAATCAACTGCGCATGAAAGGGACACCAATCGATGTCACCGATGACAAAGGGTGTACCGCCCTGATTCATGCAGCCGGCAAAGGCTTGCGGGCTGTGGCCTCATATTTATTACAGAACGGGGCGAGCCCCGAACACCGATCTAAAAATGGCAGCACCGCTTTGTCCAGTGCCATCATCAGTAACTCTCGGGCAGTGGTCGGTTTGCTATTGAATCATGGTGCAGATCCCTGCAAAACCGGACCCGGGGGCTACCCATATGCCTCCTTGGCAGCCGCACAGTGGAATGAAGATTGCCTCAGCTTACTGCTGCAGTCGGGAGCCTCAATCAACACCACAGATGCCCACGGCATGTCCTTGTTTCATCATGTGGCCATTGCCGCAGAGTATTATGTACAAACTGCACGAGCCAAAGGCACAATGCGATTGTTGGCCCAGAACCAACTGGACATCAATCAAATAAACCAACAAGGCAACACCTGCCTGCATGTTTTGTGTGGCGCACATAAAACCAGTTATCACTTGGATGATGACAGCCACCTGGCCAACATTGTTCATGAAGCACTGAAACTGGGAGCCAACCCGAAAGCCACCAATCACCAGGGTTTCACTGCTCTGCAATACGCCAAAAAGCATCGATTACTGAACACCAAGGGAGTGATTTTGTCTGTCCTTGACGCCTGGTAATCCGATGAACCGTCATCAGCTACAAGCCATTTTTTTGCAACACCGACACCTCATTGAGCAGGCGGTGAATAGCAAGAACATCCGCATATCCGGGGTCACCGCCGATGATGTGATTCAGGAAACGTCCATCAGAATATTTAATGTCATAAAAAGTGACCGACAAATCGATAACATGTCGTCATATATATACAGAACGGTGGCAAATGTCATTGTAGATCTGGCCAGAAAGAACAACAAGCACCAGGAACATGAGTGGATTGTTGATGCAACGGAAGATCATTCCGAATGGCAACTTGATGACCAGAACCCGGCTGATGAGCTGGCTGGAGAGGAATTACATAAAACCATTTCCGCAGCCATCGAATCATTACCGGAAAGCCGCAGAATTGCGGTCAAAATGAGATTACAGGGTTATACCATCGCAGAAATGTCTGAATTAACCGGATGGCCGTATTACAAAGCGGAAAACTTATCCAAAAGGTCAATGAAGGCACTGCGGGATCAACTGAAAAAGTCAGGCGTAGATTATGAAATTAACTGAACAACAATTGGCTCAGCTGATGAGCCAGAAAAGCACTCAAAACAACCAGCAGGCGGTACAGGCCAGTGATTGTCTGGATGCCAGCCCTGCTTCTTCAGAACGCCTCAGACAGGCTGAAAAACTACTGGATAACCACACCACCGCGCAGGCCATGAAAGCCGCTTTGGCCGCCAAACCCTGGGCACAGGCCGTGGCCAGTGATGTACAGCACAGACAACAGTCCTGGGTAATTCGCCTGCTGAATGGCTCTGCCATGAAATGGGGAATGACTGCTGCTGCATTCGCATTTGTGGCCATGGTAGCAGTACCACAACTCAATCAATCTGTTGAACAAAGTTTGCCCCTGACAGATCAGAATGTCGCCAATGACATGATCAACAGCGGTCATTTCGATGCACCAGTTTCTGATCAGTTGAATTCAGGTGGTTTTGAGCCGGTTGACAGATCCTCCAAAGACCGGGTATCTCAACATTCGTTTGGCTGAACACTGAAACTGGCCGAATGCGCATATCTGACTGGATTGAACACCAGTCCAAATTCAATGAATCGATCAACACCAGCGACCTGAATCAGCTGCTGTGCCATGTGCTGTCTGTCAATACAGCCTGGTTGATGGGCCACCAGGACACCAGCCTGGCGCCAACAGAACTGACCCGTCTTGAAGAACTTGCCAGCCAGCTCTGTGAAGGCCGGCCCCTGAACTACCTGACTGGAACCAGGGCCTTTTGGGATGTGGAGCTTAAAGTCAATGAACACACCCTAGTACCTCGTCCGGACACGGAAACACTGATTGAAGCCATTTTGGACAAACACCTCATGCCAGACAACATACTCGATCTGGGTACCGGCAGCGGTGCGCTGGCCATCGTTTTGGCCCGATTGTTTACCAAAGCCAGTGTGTTGGCCACTGATGTTTCAGCACATGCACTGGAAGTGGCCGCGCAAAACCGTGATATTTTGCAAGTAAGCAACCTGGAATTGCAGCAATCAAACTGGTTTGAAGCCATTCCGAATCAGCTGTTTGACCTGATTGTAAGTAATCCCCCCTACATCGCTGCCGATGATCCACACCTGAATGACTTGATCCATGAACCCATCACCGCTCTGGTGGCAGGGAAAGACGGACTGGACGCCTACCGGGACATTTGTCAGCATGCGGGCAGGTATTTGCAGAAAATGGGCTGGCTGTTCTTTGAGCATGGCTGGCAACAACATCAGCAGGTGGCTGGATTATTACAACAGGCTGGCTTTACAGAGATCAGTTCCACAGCTGATATTCAGGGGCATCTGCGCGTCACCATGGGCCGCTGGCCCGGGTAATCAGAATTTAAGTTTCCCGGTCAGCACCTGCCAGAACATCACCCAATCGCCTGCCAGACTGTATAAAGGGTATTTGAATGTTGCCGGCTTGTTCTTCTCAAAAAAGAAATGACCCACCCAGGCAAATCCATAACCAATCACCGGTAAAGACCACAACAAGACCCATCGACCTGAGAAGATGCTTGCCACCAGTACCACCAACACCAGAAAAGAACCGATCACATGCAATCGACGGCTGGTTCGATGACGGTGTTCAGACAGGTAATAAGGATAAAACTCCCGGAAACTTTGGAAAGATTGTTGTGGCTCATTCATCTCTTCAGTTTACCATACCTGAGCCAGGGGTTATAATTATTGACCCACACAATCAGTTCAGTATCGTCAGATGTTATCTAAATTATTGTGGCCGGTGCTTTTCCTGGGTATGCTGGCTGGCTGTCAACAACAGGACAATTCCCTTGGAGAAACCACTTCTTCGATCATTGATGGGCGAAAAATCTACCGCCATTCCGAAGATGGCAAACCCACCAGTCTGGACCCCATCAAGGCGTCCACCGTTTACAGCAACATGATGGCGGTGAACATCTTTGATACACTGTATGCATATAAATACCTGCAACGTCCTTACGAATTAAAACCCAACCTGGCTGCTGATTTTCCACAAGTCAGTGATGATGGATTGGTATACACGATCCAACTCAAACCCGGTAACAGCTTTACCGACCACCCGGCTTTCAAAGATGGCATAGGCAGAAATGTAACGGCCAGTGACTTTGTTTATTCTATTCTGCGGTCCTTTGACCCCCTCAATGGCGGCACAGGCGCCTGGTTATGGCAAGGAAAAATCGTTGGGATTGATGAATGGAAAACCAATGGTGCCAATTATGATCAACCGCCATCCGGCCTGCTTGCTGTTGATGATCTGACCATCAGAATAACCCTCACACAGCCCTACCCGCAATTGGTGTATACCCTGGCCATGGGCTTCTCAGGTATCACCCCCAGGGAAGTGGTTGAAACTTTGGGTCAAGAATTTGGTTCACGCCCAATTGGCTCAGGACCATTCGTGCTTGACTCCTTTGACGCCGATGTGGCCTATCTCAGCAAAAATCCTGGATATCGCCAGGAAACCCTGGATATTTACGCCGAGGGTTACCTGCCCGAACGGCATGCCGGCCTGGGCCTGGAATCCCTGCATGGTAAAACCCCACCGTTCATTGATCAGCTGGAGGTTCATTTCATCAAAGAAAATGCCTCTCGCTGGAATTCATTCACCAAAGGAAATGAAATCCAATACACCACGGTGCCCAAGGATAAACAAAACACCGTACTGGTCAGTGCCGATCCGATCACCCTACACCCTTTGATTGAAGACAATTACCACAGCAGTTATGGCATGGAAGCCGGCTTTGTTTATCATGGATTTAACATGCTTGATCCAGTGTTTGGACAAACCGGTGATCCTCAACATGATGCCCGCAGTAAGGCTTTGCGTTGCGCCATCAGAAAAGCCCACAACTGGGATCAAAAAAACCGGGCCTTTTACTTTGGTCTGGGTTCAGTATTTCCTGGCATCATACCCCCAAGCGTCCCTGAATTTAATGCAGAATTATCAATGGAATCAGTCTCACTTGACATTCCTGGTGCCCTTGATTTATTGGCCGAACATAACTGGAATGATCAAAACCTGCCTGATTTTGAATACCACGTCACCGGCAGTGTCCTACAAAAACAATTTTTTGAGCAAATGCGCGGCTTCCTCAATAAAATCAATTACCCAACCAATAAAATCAAATACCAGCCGTATCCCAGCTTTGGTAACTTCAACAAAGCCGTCAAAAACCGTCAGGCTCCTTTCTTTTTCATGGCCTGGACATTGGATTACCCGGATGCGGAGAACACCCTTCAGCTGTTTTACGGACCAAACCAAACCCCTGGATCCAATAACTTCAATTACCAAAACCCTGAGTTTGACCAACTCTATGAAGCCAGCAGCGTGATGCTGCCCTCACCTGAGCGAACCGCACTTTATCAACAAATGAATCAAATGGTGATCGATGATTGTGTGGTAATTTCAGGCTTGTCCCGCAAAAAAATCAACCTGTGGCACAAAAATGTCATCACCTATCCGGACCGGGAAATTGTGGGTGGATATCATTTGAAGTATGTTGATGTGAAATGAATCATTATCTCAGATTTGTGTTGCACAAACTGATTGAGGGCATACCGCTGATTCTTGGCGTCACCCTGGTTTCCTTTGTTTTGATGGTTTATTTTGGTCCTGATCTGACCTATGAATTACTGGGCAAAAATCCCTCTGAAAGTGACATCATTGAAGTAAGGCAGATGCTGGGTTACGACCAACCATTCTGGTGGCGGTATCTGGCTTATCTGCAGGAATTGCTGACTTTTGATTTCGGTTTGTCAATGGTTAAAGACCAACCTGTGGCAGACATGTTAAGCCGGGCCATACCGGTATCACTGGCGTTGATGTTGCCAGGATTTGTGCTGGGAAATTTGTTGGCAGTGATGCTTGCCATGGCAGCCGCCAGACACCGCGGAGCTTGGCAAGACCGGGCCATCATGAGTGGTGCCGTTCTGGGCATGAGTATTTCTTTTCTGGTGATCATCATCGCCTTTCAGGTAATTTTTGCTTCCAGTTACGGACTCAACTGGTTTCCGGTTCGCGGCTGGCAGGTTCAGGATGCCCAAGGTCAATTCAACACGATGGCCTATCTGAACCACGTCACAGTTCCTACCCTGGCCACTGTGTTTGTCTCATTGGGTTACAACACTCGATTCTACCGTGCTGTGCTGGTCGAGGAGTTACACAAAGATCACATCACCACCGCCACAGCTTATGGTCACAAGCCTGTCACCATCATGTACAAATACATGCTCAAGAACGCACTGATACCCATCATCACCAGGGTCATGTTCTCCATACCAATGATTGTCATCAGTGGGTCTTTGTTGATTGAAAGTTATTTCGGCATTCCCGGAATCGGTTTGATCACCTACGAAGCGATCATGGCTGGTGATCAACCAGTACTCAAAGCCGTTGTCGGGCTGACAGCGGTGTTATTTGTGGTGGTGCTGATGGTGGCTGAAATACTGTACCAACTGGCTGACCCAAGAATCAATGGAGGCTCAGGCACGTGAACATGCTGTCCTATTCATCTTCAACCAACAGCTTATGGGCGATGGCCTGGCATCAATTAAAAAAAGACCGCGCCGGCATAGCAGGTCTGGTGATTGTGATGTTATTTTTATTCATCTCGACAGGGGTCTGGCTTGGTTTATGGGGCAATGGCTGGAGTGATACCAGCGCCCAATTCAATGCCCACCCGTCAACATCCCACTGGTTTGGTACCAATGCCATCGGACAGGACATCGCAGCACGAGGTATCTATGCCACCAAAGTGGCTTTTGAAGTGGGTCTGTTGGTTACCCTGGCCTCATTGTTACTGGGCCTGATCGCCGGCACTTTATCTGGCTTTAAAGCCAACAGCAAAACCGACAGCCTGATTTTATGGGTCATGGGTGTCCTGGATTCAATCCCATTTTATTTATTTGTTGCCGCAGTTGCCTATGCGCTGAAACAACATCTGTTTGCCATGCACCTGGCTATGATTGCCGTATTCTGGACCAGTATTGCGAGGGTCATTCGCAGTGAAGTGATACGCATCAAGAACATGGAGTACGTTGAAGCCGGTGAAGCCATTGGCTTATCTCATTTCAAAATTGTCCTCAACCACATCATCCCTAACACCACACATCTGTTACTGGTCCAAGGTACATTGATCTTCGTCTCAGCCATTAAAACTGAAGTCATCCTCAGCTTCCTCGGATTAGGTATCAAAGAAGGAATCAGCTGGGGATTGATGATAGCCGAATCAACCCAGGACATTCAGGCTGGCCATTTTGCCAATTTCATCACCGCTTCAGGTTTATTATTCTTGCTGGTGATGGGCTTTAATCTGTTGTCCGACGCATTACAGGACGCCCTGGACCCTAAATCAATTGGAAAATCATGAAAAAAATCTTAACCCTCATCATCACCACCTCACTTGTGTTGGCCGCTTGCGGACAAAGGGCTCCGCGCAAAGACCTTTCAAACTTACCCAGCCTGATTCAAATCATCAGCTTGGACTTCCGGCAGAATGAAGTTCGTCTGCGGGTTTCCCACCGCAATCGGGCCACCCGAATGGATAACCAACTCAGCTGTCAACTGGCCATCAAAGACCAACAGGCCATTCAAATCAATTCGATGACCCTGCCTGATCTGACCACTTATGCCACAGAAACCATCACCACACAACTGCCCTTGTCATCATTGAACATGGATCACGATGATGGCAACGAGTTACCTTACGTGCTGGATTGTTTTTTGTTTTCCAGCAACTTCAGAAAAGAACAGGTCATTACCCGGGCCAGTTTGTACCCTGTACCTGGAAATAATGGTACTTATCGTTGATAAGCGACCGTTTTCCAACTGCTAAAAATCACTTATTATCATATATATCATACACATAGATAACATATGACTGTGATGCATGACCATTGGCATACTTGACTATTTTAGTAGTGTTGTAGTAAAGTATAACACCTAAGACAAAGCGGGTAAGATCATGTATCAATTCATTAAAAATTTAATCGCAGCAGCCATCTTATTTGGCGCGATGATCACTTCAGTGGCATTGAGTTATGCCATCTCACCAGGAGAGCCAGCAGTTAACAAGCCGGTACAGATTGAAGCCAAGTTGAAAATAAGCAAAAAAAAAACCAGCAACCATTTTAATGATTCTTTAAATTTATTAATTCCAAAGGTGTAAGCTGATATGAGTTTCCAGTGGAACGACAAAGAACCCATTTACCTGCAGTTAAAGGATAAAATCAAAGAAATGATCCTCTCAGGTGACATCACTGAAGGTGAAGCATTGCCTTCAGTCAGGCAAGTTGCCATTGAATACAAAGTGAACCCCATCACCGTATCAAAATCTTACCAGATACTGGTCGATGAACAACTGGTCGAAAAGAAACGCGGCCTGGGAATGTTTGTTCAGGACGGGGCAATGAACAAATTGCAAGTCAATGAAAATGAACAATTCATCAATGAAGACTGGCCAAGAATTCTGACCAAGATTCAACATTTAAACTTAGATACCAATTACTTAATCAACTCGCTAAAAGAGATCGGGAGAAATCAATGAGTCATATCTTATCGGCGCAAAACGTCAATAAAAAATTTGGCAGCTTTCAGGCCTTAAAGTCAGTCAATCTCAATATTGATAAAGGTAAAATTGTGGGCTTGATCGGTCCCAATGGCGCAGGCAAAACCACGCTGTTGAAATCTGTCCTGGGACTGGACTCATGTGAAGGAGACCTCAAAGTTCTGGGTATTGACCCATTCAAGAAAAGGGCTGATCTGATGAAGGAAATCTGCTTCATTGCAGATGTGGCTGTGTTACCCAAATGGATCAAAGTGGAGCAGTTATTACATTTCACCGAACAAACCCACCCTAATTTTTCCGTGGAACAGGCCAAACAATTTCTGGCAAAGACAAAAATCAAGATGACCCACAAAGTCAAGGAATTATCCAAAGGCATGACCGCACAATTGCATTTGGCGATTGTGATGTCCATCAATGCCAAATTGCTGGTACTGGATGAACCAACCCTGGGACTGGACATCCTGTTCAGAAAACAATTCTATGACAACCTGCTCAATGACTATTTTGACAATGAACGCACCATCATCATCACCACCCACCAGGTGGAAGAAATCGAACACATCCTCACCGATGTGGTGTTCATCCGCGAGGGTGAAATCGTCCTCGATGCCAACATGGATGAATTGACCAGTTCATACTTTGAAGTGATGGTCAATCAGGACAATTATGAAGCAGCGTTGGCACACAAACCACTGACCATGCGCAAAGTGTTTGGTAAACACATCATGCTGTTTCATGCCCATTCACGGGAAGAAATCGAGTTATTGGGAGAAGTTCAGAGGCCTTCTGTTTCTGACTTATTTGTGGCCTTGATGCAGGAGGAGTCAGCATGAATACATTCAAAGCTTTATTGATGCGCGAGTATTGGGAACACCGGGGTGCGTTTCTGAAAACACCCTTGATCATCGGCGCCATCACCATTGTGATCTTGTTATTGGCATACTTCACCACTGAACGATTTGATCTGAAGATCAACAGCGGACAAGCCATTGAACTGGGTGCCAAACAACTGGAAAACATTGATCCTGAAAAAATCACCTCAGCACTGGATATCTTTATGTTGTCCACCGGATCCTTGTATCATTTTGTGTTGTTCATAGTGATCTTTTTCTTTTTGCTTGGTAGTTTGTATGATGACCGCAAAGACGGCAGCATCCTGTTCTGGAAATCCCTGCCAGTCTCTGATCTGCAAACCGTGATGTCGAAGCTGGTCACAGCAATCATAG
The DNA here is from genome assembly GCF_002000055.1 of Marinicella sediminis. Lineage (GTDB taxonomy): Bacteria > Pseudomonadota > Gammaproteobacteria > Xanthomonadales > Marinicellaceae > Marinicella > Marinicella sediminis. The sequence goes on from NZ_MVBD01000004.1 coordinate 329,429, forward strand.
TGGTGCCACTGATGTTCACGGCCTGCCTGATCATCAGTCACCTGGCGTTTTATCTGGTGCTGAGTGTGTTGCTGTTATTCAATGGCGTCAACCCATTCACCTTGCTGTGGGCCAATATCGATTACATCAATAACTGGGGTGCCTTTCTGATCGGTTGTCTGGCACAGGCGGCCTGGGCCTTACCAATTTATGGCTGGTTACTTTTTGCTTCTTCATTTTCAAAACGAAGACCCTTTCTGTTGGCCGTGTTTGCCCCCTTACTGGCTGGATTTGTCTGGTACTGGTACAACGCGATCGTAGAATTCAATGTGTTAAAGATTGGGGTCTTGAAAACCATCGGGGTTCTGATGGCTAAAGCCACCACTCCATTTACCTCAGGACTGGGCTTTGACTTCGAAAACGTAGATTTTGATCCCACGCAACAAACCAATCTGGAACTGATCAGAACCATGCTCAATGGTTTGACCAGCAGCAATATCTATTACGGCCTGTTGTTTGCCGCAGTGGTCATTGCCCTGGCGGTTTATGTCAGGAGATTCAGAAACACCACTTGATGGGTGGTTTAAAAAGAGGCTTCTTCTTGTGAAGCCTCTTTGGTACAATAAGTGCACGACACAACGGCCTGGTACAAATCCCGGGCCGTTTGTTTTTCGGGGACACTATGGCCAATTATTTAAAACTCTATCCAATACCTGAAGATTACCGGTTTCATCGTGGCGGTCAGATCAGCCAGGGTTTGCTGGCTTATGAAACCTGGGGCACCCTCAATGAGGATCAATCCAATGCATTGCTGATCCTGACTGGCTTATCCGCTGATTCACATGCGGCCAGACACGGCGAGCATGACACCGCTGGTTGGTGGGACTATATGATTGGACCGGGCAAAGCCATTGATACCGATCAATGGTTTGTTATTTGCGCCAGCTCTCTGGGCAGCTGCAAAGGATCAACCGGGCCTTGTTCCCCAAATCCGAAAACGGGACAACCCTATCGTTTTGACTTTCCTGATCTGTGTCTTGAAGACATTGCCAACACTTCAGTACTGCTTTGCCAGTCTTTGGGTATTGAACAATTACAGGCAGTGATCGGCCCATCAATGGGTGGCATGTCAGCTTTGGCCCTGATACTCAACCACAAAAACTACACCAGGCACCTGGTGCACATTGCATCCGGCATGGCTTCACCACCATTCAGTACGGCCATCCGCTCATTACAAAGAGAAGCCATTCTTAAAGACGAAAATTTCAATCAGGGTTATTACTCAGCCACCAACTGGCCTGAAGAAGGCATGAAGTTTGCCAGAAAAATTGGTATGCTCAGCTACCGATCAGCCAAAGAATGGAACGATCGGTTTCCCCGCAGCCTGAAAAAAGTACCACAGCACCCCTTTGGGATTGAATTCCCGGTTGAAAGCTATCTGGAACACCACGCCAACCAATTCATTCACAAATTTGACCCCATCAGTTACCTGTACCTGTCACGGGCCATGGATTGGTTTAACGGACATCAGTACGGAACTCCACGGGGCGCCAATCCGTTGAATGACATCAGTTTACACTCAGCATTGGTGGTTGGAGCAGAAACTGATTTGTTATTCCCGGTGGATTTACAAAGGGAGTTACATCATTTATTGCTGGACAGTGGTGTCGACAGTGAACTCATCGTCACTGATTCAATCCAGGGGCATGACGCCTTCCTGGTTGACCAACAAACGTTCTCTCAATTGGTGGGTGATTATTTATCAGCGTCTGCTGTGTGAAGGCTTTTCATCGCCCGGTCCCAGGCACCAGTGACCAGATCATCTGTGATGGCCACACAACGATCCAGACAACGTTCAATCATGATAATGTCATCCAATGAAGGTCTGCCTAATACCCATGGAGTTACTTTGGATTTGTCTCCGGGGTGACCAATACCAATGCGCAAGCGACGAAAATCAGGACCCAGTCCAGGAATGATATCCCGCAGTCCATTGTGCCCTCCATGACCACCAGATTTTTTTAATTTGGCTGTACCGGCTGCAATGTCCAATTCGTCATAGGCCACCAATACGTTTTCTGGTTTGATGCGGTAAAAATTGACAAAGGGGATCACACTTTGACCCGAGCAATTCATAAAGGTTTGTGGTTTAACCAGGAAAACTTTGTGGTTGAGGATGTCAATGGTGGCAACTTCAGCTTTGAATTTTTTTTCAGTTTTGAAGACACCGTGGTATTTGTCTGCCAACAAATCGGCGTACCAGAATCCGGCATTGTGGCGGGTATGTTGATATTTTTCGCCTGGATTCCCCAGGCCAAAGATCACTTTCATAAAATCTGTGTGGAGGGGTGAACTACTCACCCCTCCTGAGACAAATCAGTCTTCTGATTCTTTGGAATCTTCTTCAGTAGCTGCTTCAGATTCAGCAGTTTCTTCAGTTTCAGCCTGTCCAATGGCAGATGTAGAGACCACAACCGCATCATGAGTTTCATTTTCACCATGGGTAAATGCCACCAGGGTAACACCTTCAGGCAGTTTCAGATCACTCAGGTGCAGGTTGTCACCTGCTGTGAATGCAGAAACATCCACAGAAATAAATTCTGGTAAGTCTTTAGGGAAACAAGTGATTTCAACTTCATTCATTTGATAATCAATCATTACCCGTGAAGATTTACCGGCTGGTGAATCTTCGCCACCTTCAAAATGTAAAGGCACGTTCATCACAATTTCATGTTTGTCATCAACACGCATGAAGTCCATGTGCATGATCACAGGTTTGGCAGGATGTCTTTGCACGTCCTTCAAAACAACTTTTTGTTTTTTACCACCATCAGCAGAAAATTCAATGATGCTTGAAAAGAATGCTTCGTCTTCGATTAAACGCAAAACCTTGTTGTGATTAAGGGTCAGGTTACGTGGATCTCTGCCACCACCGTACAACACAACTGGAACCAATCCTGCATGACGTAAGCGGCGGCTCGCACCTTTCCCTACATCTTCACGGACTTCTGCGTCTACTTTAAAAATAGCCATAATAAATTCCTATAAAATAATAATGCCCTTGCGACCAGGGCTTAATCACCGATCAATCAATCGATGTACATTGAGCTAACAGATTCTCTGTTGGCTATACGCCTGATGGTCTCTCCCAGCATTTCTGCGACAGACAACTGGCGAATTTTTTTGCAATCCAGGGCTTCCTGACGAAGGGGTATGGTGTCAGTGACCACCAATTCAGTCAGTCCGGATGCTTCGATGTTGTTGATGGCATCACCGGACAATACCGGATGCACACAATAAGCATGAACTTCTTTAGCACCCCATTCTTTTAATGCGGTGGAAGCGGCACATAAAGTTCCTGCGGTATCGATCATGTCATCGACCAGAATACAAATCTGATCTTTGACATCACCAATGATGTTCATGACTTTGGCCATGTTGGGTTTGGGGCGTCGCTTATCAATGATCGCCAGTTCACAACCCAGTCTTTTGGCGATGGCCCTCGCCCTGACCACACCTCCAATGTCAGGAGATACGATGGTCACGTCTTTGCTGTCAAAACGCTGCCACATGTCTGCCAAAGTCAATGGCGAGGCATACACGTTATCAACGGGTATGTCAAAAAACCCTTGAATCTGATCCGCGTGTAAATCAACCGTTAACACCCGGTCCACACCCACTGCAGCAATCATTTTAGCAGCCACTTTGGCGGTGATCGGCACCCTTGAGGATCTGGGTCTGCGGTCTTGCCTGGCATAACCAAAATAAGGAATCACAGCCGTAACTGTTTTGGCAGAAGCGCGTTTTAAAGCATCCACCATAACCACCAATTCCATGAAATTATCTGCTGTCGGGCGACATGTCGGTTGGATCAGAAAGATATCCTGTCCGCGGACATTATCCCTGATTTCTACTGAGACTTCACCGTCACTGAAACGACCCACCTTGGCACGGCCCAGTGGAACGCCTAAATTGTCGGCAATCTTTTGTCCCAATGCCGGATTGGCATTGCCGGAAAACAACCTGATTCCACGATCGAACATTTTCTAGCCTCAGATATAAGTATGCCCGCGCTGGGCGCAGGCATCATAAATATGGCTGGGATGGCAGGACTCGAACCTGCGAATGCCAGGATCAAAACCTGGTGCCTTAGCCACTTGGCGACATCCCAATTCGCGAGTTTAACTCTTTCTGTGAAACACAACAATGCGTCTCAAAGGCGGCATATTATAACCAGATAAAATTTGAATGCAAAGCCCATTTTTCAAAAATTACTGGTTTTTTTCAACTCCTGTGCTGTGTGCCGCTTTGGCTTGCACCACAACACTGCGTAAGCCCTGTGGTAACTGGCTTTGCGCAGCTTCCGCTTCTGCTCTCGATTTGCACAAAACAAACATCGCAGAACCGGTACCCGACAACCTGACGGGATTCAGGTGGTGCAGTTGCTGATAAAGTTGTCGCAATGACTGATCAATGGACAACAGCAAGGGAAAAAAGTCGTTGATCCATAGATCCTGATGATGCAGCAATGCAGTGTCAATGCATTGCTGATTGCGTCTCAGGTCATTGTGTTGAAACAGTCTAGCGGTGCTGATGTGAATATCGGGTAAAAGCAACAACACCCAGGGGGTATCAAACTGACAGCTGATCAACTCATTACCCGTACCACCAGCCAAGGCCGCACGGCCATGAATGAACAGCGGCACATCAGCCCCCAATTGATTACCCAGTTGCAATAACCGTTCCTGACACAAACCACAGTCCCAATACCCATTCATCATTAATAAGGTCATGGCGGCATTGGAACTGCCACCACCAAGACCAGCTCCCTGAGGGATTCTTTTGTTGACATCGATCAGCCAATCCGACTGTTTACGGGCCATCGGCCTGAGCAATTGGGCTGCCTGATGAATCAGATTTTGCTCTTCGGGGACATCATTAAAACCTGTAATCCGGATTTGACATTGTCCATTCTGATTGACCTGTTGGAAGGTCATGTCATCACCCCAGTCCAGAATCTGAAACAAGGTCTGTAGATTGTGATAACCATCTTCCCGCTGACCCAGAATCCTCAACATCAGGTTGATTTTCGCAGGACTCAAACAGTGGCTGGTTACCATTGCCATGATTTGATCACCAATTTGATCGAATGGGATCCATTTCGTGCGGTAATCCGTGACGGGTAGGACTGACCATCCGGCGTGGCTTTAAACCGGGTATACACGATTTGCCATCCCTGGTCGTTGATCATTACATCACCCTGCTCATCAGTTGATCTGCTGCCATTTGCCGTGTGCTCTCCCCTGACCCATTGCCTGAGTGCCTGCCAGGGGACATCCCAACCCAGTTGAGCATCCACCAATTCATCGGTATTGTCGGCATAACTGGTCTGGCCGTCATCCTGGCGAATCATTGAATAATCAGATTGTTCAGTCAGCTGCCAGCTGCGTTTGCTTAAAGGTGCTTTCAGGGTGACTTGTAATGAATCCTGCTTCTGGACCCACTCCAATTGTCCACTGCCACCCTGATCACCATCTGAAAAAGCCATTTTGCCAGTCAAAACAAATGACGTGCCAGCAGCCAGGGGTTGCCAGTTTTTAGTTCCGGTATGGATTTTAGGGTTGTTAACACAAGCGACCAACATCAAAAACACCAAACCAATTAAGCCGGTACGAATTTGATACAAATGGCCAATGCGAGTCATGAATAAACTGCCGCGGGGGATACTGATCAGAGGTTGTGTTTGAATTTAATGTAAGGAACGGTACCGGTCAGTTCATCAATGCTGGCTCCATTGGTAGCCGAATCAGTGATGTTACGTCTGGCGCCAAATGACAAGGTGCCATCTTTGGTGAAATGCCAATCAACTTGCAGATCGATGGTTGACTGATCAATCTGATTGGATGATTTGCTGTTCATGAAATCTGACTGGAAGGTGGCACCGAATTTTTGATTTCTGACTCCAAATCCCAATCGGGTGGTCTCTACCTGATCTTCATAAAGACCCAGGATATCTCCGCCGACTTTACCCATGCCAAGATCGATCCCAAATCGCCAGTTCTGACTGAGGTTCAAAACCGAACTCACCCCAAACTGATAACCCATCAAGTCATCCGATGAAGGGTTGGCATTCACTGGCTGTCCATTGAACAGATTAAATGGCTGGTCTTCATCAATCACACTCAATCGCAATGTCAGCCAATCGGCAAACTTCATGCCCATAACCAATTCTTCACCAAACAAACCCTGCTGATTCTTACTGACCTGGTAACCACGGTCTCGGTCCTGTAAAAAATCAAATTGACTGGTGCCATTAAGCACCGAACCCTGGTAAGTCAATGGGGAGTCAGATGAAGGCATCTGGATCGGGTCGATGGTATTCACTGCCATTTTACCAACGGCAATCTCAAAGGGCTGAAAGGACTTGTCCTGTTGCGCATTCACCAAGCCACAAAATGCCAGAAGGGCACATATTTTTGTGATGTTGTAAGTGTTGTGTTTCACAACCGCTCCTGATGAAATAAGTTACTGACTAAGACAACCGGTTCTATAAATAGTTTCGTACCATAATCACTATAACAAAGGCATTTAAAATATTCAAGCAATATCATAAAGATATGAACTTTTCTTAAAATGATTGTTAACCAGTGTGAACCCGGTCACAATTCTACACTTTGGCTTGTGTGTTTTTCCAGTATTTTTTAGCCATTCTCATGGCCTTATCCATGATGGTATTTTCCGCATAAACCCCATCAATCAACACCCCGGCAGGCTGCCCCATCAGCACTTCCATGGCTTCCGTGATGTGACTGACTGCATGGATCGAAAACAGCCCTTCTTTGCAGGCCAGTTGTACATCATCGCGAAGCATGAGCTCTGCTGCATTGGCCTGGGGAATAATCACGCCCTGCTCTCCAGTCAGACCGCGTTGATGACAGGTATCAAAAAATCCTTCGATTTTCTCATTCACCCCGCCAATGGCCTGCACTCTGCCATGCTGATCAATGGCGCCGGTCATGGAAAAACCCTGATTAATGGGTAAATTGGTCAGTGCAGAAATCAGACAACAAAATTCTGCGCCAGAAGCTGAATCACCATCAATGCCTCCGTAGCTTTGTTCAAAAGCGATGGAGGCCGAAAAGGTCAATGGATGATCAAGCGGTAACATGTGCCGCAGCAAGCCACCCAAAATCTGGAAGCCTTTGGTGTGAATGGAACCTGATTTTCCAGCCATGCCTTCAATGTCAATGACTCCGGCACGACCCGGGCCTATGGTGGTGGTTATTCTGGATGGGAAGCCATAAACAATCGGACCGGCATGTATCACCGCCAAACCATTGATCTGACCAACCGTGTGACCGCTGGTATCCAGGTTGATGGTACCATCATTCAGCCGCTCCTGAAATTTCCGGGATGATAATCCGGCTCGTTTTTTGGTCCGCATCACCGCTGACTTAACATCGCTGCCAATCGCCAGTTTTTTCCCTGCCTTATGAGCCAGGTAACTGGCCTCTCTGGCCAGGTCTGCCACCCTGGAAAACTTGGCGGTGAGCTTATCGCCCTGTGAACAGACCCGGGCACCATGTTCAATCAATCGCGCCACACCAGCCGCATCAAAGGGCAACAAGCCATCCTCTTTGATGATTTTGGCAATGATGCCAGCATAATTGGCAAAACCCCGTTTGTTTCGCTCTATGACCGAATCAAAATCAGCCAGCACTTTAAATAATTCCGGGAAATCAGGATCCTGGTTATCCAGAAAGTAATACACCCCGGAGTCACCCAATAAAATCACCCGAATACTCACAGGAATGGGTTCAGGTTTGAGTGCCGGCTGACCAAAAGGCCAGCTCATTTCAGCAGGAACAATTTCCAGCAATTCGTTTTTAATGGTTCTGATCAGGGTTTTCCAGGCGCCGGGCTCGGCCAGCAAATCCCTGGCATCCAGCACCAAAAACCCACCATCAGCACGCAACAGAGAACCACCGACTATACTCATGTGGTCAGCCATGACCGGACCGTTGTCGCCCCATTTGCTTTCGATACTGCCCAGCAGGTTCTGCATGGATGGCACCCGCTCAACCAACACCGGTGTTTCTTTGTGGTCTTCATGATGCACCAATAAATTGACTGCATAGCGTTCATGTGGATCGTAGCCTTTTTGATTCTGATAAAAGTACTGATCCAAAACATCACCTTTGACATCCACAAGAAAATCAGCCACCTGCTCATCTGAAAACTGTTTACCAAATTGCGCCAGCTTCTGGTCAATTTTGGACGACACATGAGACTCATAGATGGCTTTGATGGCTTGCGAACCTGCTTCATTGATCTCAGCAATTTTCCGCCCCAACTCTTCCAGTTTTTTGCTGTAAGCCTGCTGCTGATCCATGATCTCCTTTTGCCGGGCTTCATCCAACTCACCGGCTTGTACTTTTTGTTGCCAGGTAGGCGGATCAATCACTTGTTCATCAAGCACCGGAGCAATGATGGTTTGCTGGCCTTGTGGACCATTGACATTCAACATGGCGAATCCAGCTGAAGCCAAATCCTTTTCAAAAGGCTTGGTCAGCTTTTCAGCTTTATCCTGATGGGCTTTCTGCGCCTTATCACGGGCCTTAAGTAACTGCTCTGACTCCATGGACTTTTGCAAATCATCGGCAATGAATGAGCTTAATTGCTCCATCATGTCTTTGAACTTAATGCCTTGGCCAGCCGGCAAGCTGATCAATCGCGGCCGGTCAGGCTGATCAAAATTAGCCACATAACTGTGTTCTTTGCGGTTATTGGCCGCTGGTTTGACATCTCTGAGGATCCTCGACACCATGCTCATCCGGCCGGTACCACTGAGCCCTCTGACATATACATTTTGACCATAGGCATCACATTCAATGGCAAACTGCAGGGCTTCCAGGGCATTCTCCTGGCCTACAATGACATCCATTGGTTCGATGTCATCAGTGGTTTCAAATCCCAGATCACCGGCCTTACATTGCCACCTGACCTGTTGCCAATTCAGTTTTGTCTGCTCACTCATTAAACTCGTCCAATCCGGGTTACTTATAAGAAAGAAACATATTAAACGATATTACTTGCATGAATTATTTTTTTTCCCTAAAGTTTGCTGTTTTTAACACAACACAAAGGTGAAACCTTGAATTCATGGGTGGTCTTAAAGTTTGGCGGAACATCGGTTTCCAGTTTGGCGAAATGGCAAAAAATTGTTGGCATCGTTAAACACAAGAACAAACAGGGACACCGGGTCTTATTGGTCCATTCAGCCGCCAGCGGACTGACCAACCTGCTGACAGAGCGCATCCATCAGGGCCGTGACATCAGAAGTGATTTCATCAGTCGCCTGACCGAACTGGCTACAGAATTGTCGGTAGATGTTCAGTTGGCCGCAAAACAACTGGCTTTATTGGAAGAGCTCCATCAACACCCCGAGCTGAACAACTGGCAGCAGGCCGAATGGCTTGCCCTGGGAGAGCGCAGCACCCACCAGTTGATCATGGCTTTTCTGTCTCGCCACACAAAAGCCGAAAGCGCAGATCCCAAAGCCTGGTTAATCAGCACCACTGAAGACCAGCGCAGTGCCGAATCACAGATTTTGTCTGCCAAATGTCTGGTCAGACCAAACCCTGAAAAAAGCCAAACACTGCAGTCTGACTGCTGTGTGATGCCAGGTTTTTACGCCGCTGATCACCAGGGTAACACCGTATTATTGGGTCGCGGCGGGTCAGACACCACAGCTGCCTACATGGCGGTCATTCTGCAGGCCATACAATTAGAAATATGGACCGATGTGCACGGCATTTTCAGTGCCAATCCGCATGTCATTCCCAATGCCAGATTGCTGTTATCCCTGGGGTATCAGGAAGCCAGGGAAATTGCCGCCAGTGGCGGCAAGGTGCTCCACCCCAGGTGCATCCTGCCGGTCGAACAACACAACATCCCACTGCTGATCAAGAACACCAATCACCCGGATGCCGCCGGTACGGTACTGGCCACTGAACACGCCGCCAAAAAACCCCGGGTGTCGGCCATCAACAGTCGCCACCAGGTGACCCTGGTATCCATGGAATCGATCAACATGTGGCATCAGGCTGGCTTCATGGGTGATGTGTTTGGGATCTATAAAAAACTGGGATTGTCCATCGATTTGGTATCCACCGCCCAAACCAACATCACCATTTCACTGGACAACATGGACAACGTCCTGACCGACAACATCCTGGAACAGCTGAAGACAGCCCTGGCTGATTATTGCGAAGTTGAGATCATTGAAAATTGCTCGGCGGTGACCTTGGTTGGATACCGGATCCGTGCCCTGTCTGATAAAATCGCCCCGGTCATGTCTACTTTTGCTGATCAACGGGTGTACATCACCACCCAATCAAGCAACGATTTAAACCAAACCTTCGTGGTCGACGAAGACCAGGCCGATAAACTGGTCAGGGCCCTGCATGAAGTGCTGATCATTGAAGACAAAGAAATTGATGATTTTGGTCCCACCTGGACTGAGCTGATTGCAGATCAAAGCGAAGTCCCTGAGATCTCCCGGGCCTGGTGGCAAAACCACGCAGCTGACCTCATCACCATGGCGGCTGAACAATCACCTTGCTATGTCTATCACTTGCCGACCATCAGTCACCAGGTGAACTCATTGCAGGCACTCACCGCCGTGGATCAGATTTTTTATGCCAGCAAAGCCAATTCACACCCGGCAGTGATCAGCCACCTGTATGCAGCCGGCATCAATCTGGAAACCGTTTCACCGGCAGAAATTGAACGGGTTCGCCAAAGCTGTCCGGATATTCCGGCTGAACGGATCCTGTTCACACCGAACTTTGCCCCGGTTGCAGAATACCAGCAAGCCCTTGATGCCGGGGTGCACGTCACCATTGATAACCCATCCCTGTTGTTTGATAACCCTGAGGTGTTCAGCGGACAACGGGTTATCCTGCGATTGGATCCAGGCCACGGCAGTGGCCACCACAGGTACGTCAGGACCGCCGGCGAACATTCTAAATTCGGCATCCCGGTAGGCGACATTGAACGCGTTGCCAACTGGTGCCAACAACACCAGGTTACGGTCGCCGGGCTGCATGCCCATTCTGGCAGTGGCATCCTTGACCACAACAACTGGGCGCGGATTGCGGATTATCTGGGTGCCTGCCTGGAGCATTTCCCTGACACCCGCATCATCAACATTGGTGGTGGTCTGGGCATTCGCGAAAACCCCGGTGACGCCGGGCTGGATATGAACGCCCTCAATGACGCATTACGGGCGTTTAAGAAGCGTCATCCGGGCATCAGCCTGTGGATGGAACCCGGTCGTTATCTGGTGGCTCATTGCGGCGTACTGCTGGCCCGGGTAACGCAAACCAAATGGAAAGGCAATCAGGGCTACATCGGCATTGAAACCGGCATGAATTCGCTGATCCGTCCGGCCCTGTACGGTGCCTGGCACAACATTGTCAATTTAAGCCAGCTGGATGCACCCACAGAATACACCGCCAACATTGTGGGGCCGATGTGTGAAACCGGAGATGTACTGGGGATTGACCGCAAGATGCCCAAAACCCAGGTGGGGGATGTGGTGCTGATCGCCAATACCGGCGCTTATGGAGCAGTGATGGCTTCTCAATACAACCTGCGTCAACCAGCCATCGAATGCACCATCGAAACAAACAACGAAGCTTAACACTGGTAATAAAAGGGTGGCTTGGTACAATGACCAAAGTCACTGAATCAACCACCCGATATGAACCGTCACATCATCAAAGCCTCATTGTTCGCGTTGCTGACATTGTGGTCAGCCCAACTCCTGTCGCAATCGTTCACTGAAGTCACCACTGAAAGCCAATTGATTTTCAGCCATGTGAATAACCCACCACAATTAAGGGAATCCACTTTTGTGGCTTCCGGTGGCGCCACAGGCGATTATGACTTTGATGGATTTCCTGATTTTTACCTCATCGGCGGCAGCCAGAACCACAACGGCCTGTTCAGAAACAATGGCGATGGCACCTTCAGCAACGTGGCCCAACAGGCTGGGGTTGATTTATTTGATATCCTCGGCAGCGGTCCGGTGTTTGCCGATGTAGACGGTGATACCGACCTTGACCTGGTGGTGTTTTCATTGCAATCCTGGGCACAGCCAGTGGGCAGTGATCCTGACCTGCTGGAAAACCGACCCCGCTTGTTCATCAACCAGGGTGACGGCAGCTTCACCGAAAATGCACAGAGCTCAGGATTCACCTCCGGCATGCCCTCTTATGCCGGATCATTTGGTGATCTGGACCTGGATGGTGACCTCGACTTATTCATGACCCACTGGAATTCGGACGATACGTTCAGTAAACAACTGTTTTGGGAAAATGATGGGACCGGACAATTCACCGACGTCACCGTGGATTACCTGGGCACCACACAAAACATCAACCTGGACAAATTCACCTTCACGCCACACATCACCGACATCAATGAGGATGGCTTTCCAGATGTCCTGGTGGCATCAGACTTTGGCCGCACCCGCATTTTTTACCATCAGGGCTTTCCTGCCGGAGAACCTTCTTTCCTGGCCAGCCAACCGCCGTTCATTACCGATGAAAACGGTATGGGCAGTGCCGTTGCTGACTATGACAACGACGGCGACCTCGATTGGTTTGTCACCAGCATCTGGGATCCCGACGGCATCCCTGAAGGCAATTGGGGCATCACCGGCAACCGGCTCTATGAAAACACCGGTAGTGGCAACTTCATCGATGTCACTGATGCCGCTGGCGTCCGTCAGGGCTACTGGGGCTGGGGTGCCTGCCTGGCTGATTTTAACAATGATGGTCATCTGGACATTTACCATGAAAACGGCTTCAACAACGAAACCCTGGCCGGTGATTTTCATGAT